>NZ_FRBS01000013.1 GCF_900142675.1 Shouchella rhizosphaerae
CAACTTAATTAATATAACATTATTGAGTGTGAATGTCAACACTTTTTTTGGTGGAGCCTAGCGGGATCGAACCGCTGACCTCCTGCGTGCAAAGCAGGCGCTCTCCCAGCTGAGCTAAGGCCCCATAGTAATGGTCGGGAAGACAGGATTTGAACCTGCGACCCCTTGGTCCCAAACCAAGTGCTCTGCCAAGCTGAGCTACTTCCCGTAAATGGCGCGCCCGAGAGGATTCGAACCTCTAACCGCTTGATTCGTAGTCAAGTACTCTATCCAGTTGAGCTACGGGCGCAATTAAATTGTTGGCAATATGCCGAGAGCCGGACTTGAACCGGCACGGTAGTCACCTACCGCAGGATTTTAAGTCCTGTGTGTCTGCCAATTCCACCATCCCGGCACGGGATGCAAAAACAAAAAGCGGAAGACGGGATTCGAACCCGCGACCCCCACCTTGGCAAGGTGATATTCTACCACTGAACTACTTCCGCAATTTATAAATTTTGTAAGTGCGGGTGAAGGGACTTGAACCCCCACGTCATAAAGACACTAGATCCTAAGTCTAGCGCGTCTGCCAATTCCGCCACACCCGCAAAACAATATTATGGTGAGCCATGAAGGACTCGAACCTTCGACCCTCTGATTAAAAGTCAGATGCTCTACCAACTGAGCTAATGGCTCTGACTTAACTTGGATTAATGGTGCCGGCCAGAGGACTTGAACCCCCAACCTACTGATTACAAGTCAGTTGCTCTACCAATTGAGCTAGACCGGCATAATTGTAAAAATAACGTTGATTTTTGTTGAAAAATATCTCCGTTTACTAAAATAACGTTTTACACTTAATTCGTCAAGTAGCTTTTTAAAGCCTGTCTTAAAAATAGAATCTTGAGAATACAGAGCAAAGCATGGTGGAGGATGACGGGATCGAACCGCCGACCCTCTGCTTGTAAGGCAGATGCTCTCCCAGCTGAGCTAATCCTCCATTGCAAATAAAATATTGCCCGGCAACGTCCTACTCTCGCGGGAGGAAGCCTCCAACTACCATCGGCGCAAAAGAGCTTAACGGCCGTGTTCGGCATGGGAACGGGTGTG
>NZ_FRBS01000012.1 GCF_900142675.1 Shouchella rhizosphaerae
TTCGGATGATAGGCGGGTCTGCCTCCACCTTCATACGCGCGAACAAAGAAATCGTCATCCAACCCATCCACCACGTCACTGACCACACGCGCGACATGATGTTCGGGGATAAGATCGGAAAAATCCATAGGCAGATAGAGTTGATTCATGGTATACTCTTGGAAAGTGACCTTTGGGTTACGCAAAAAAATCGCCTGCTTTCGTTTGAATTTTGGTAGTGGTACCTTCATTTTAAACGATTGGGCGGTTTTTTTGTGCTTTTTTATCTAAATGCAAAAAAGCCACCCCAAAAGGTCATTTATCTATGACCTTTTGGGACAACTCCGTCAGCTGATAGAAAACGCTTGTCAGACGAGGAATGCAGGCGAGGGAAGATGTGAATAGAACAAGTGTTCATGAACATATGACCGAGACAAATGACGAAGTATGCGAGCGTTTGTCTACAGGCTGAAACAAGCGCTTCCGTTAGGAGAGCGCTTGTTTTTCTTCATAAAGATGGGACGGGATCGGCTTCAGCCATGGTGACCATTCGCCTGCGGCAAAAACGGTTAAGTGGTCCATCGCCCGTGTGCATGCTGTGTAAAGGTGGTACCGTTCTTGGGAAGAAGCATAATGGCTTGCAGACGCATCAAATACGCCGACTGCATCAAATTCAATTCCTTTCGCCAAGTAAACAGGCAAAACGACTGCTCCTTCTTTGTATTCATGATGGTCTTTGGCCACGAGCTGAATGTCGAGCCATTCGCTCAGTTGGGCATGGACATCGTTTGCTTCTTTCGCCGTTTTGACGATTACGGCAACCGTCCTGTAGCCTCTCTCTCCCATTTGTTCCACCCATTCTTTAACAGGCTTTATTAAAGCTTGGCGGCTTGTTCCCTTCACTAAAACAGGCACATCACCTGGCCGTTCAAACGGGATAATCTCCTCTGGATTCGGCAGCATCTCCCGAGCAAAACGAATAATGGCTTCAGTAGAACGGTAGCTTTTATAGAACGCCATGTATTTGGCATCAGCCTCGTCGCCACCGATTAAGCCTGTTTGGTTTGGTCCGTGGAAATAAAGCGTCTGGCTGACGTCGCCGACAATTGTAAAATGGGCGGCTGGATAGAGCATTTGCATATAGACGAGCTGAAAATGAGTGTAATCCTGTGCTTCATCAATGAAGACGTGTTTAATGGACCGGTCTACTTGTAACCCTTTAATACGGTCCTGTAAATAGAGAAAAGGCGTTGCATCTTCATAAGGCATCCGCTTTTTACTAATTTCACTGCTAGACCATAAGGCAACGGCAGCAAACCCCTCCGTATCCCGATGGCAATCATCAAACAAAAATTGTTCGTATAGCTTTTCACTATCGATAAAAGCCAGCGCTTTTATCCGCTTTTTCAATGGCTCAAACGCCTCGCGCACCAGTTGTTTAGCAATGAGTTGTTCTTGTCTTTCCTGGGTACCGAACCCCTCTTCGTTTGCAGTTGCCTTTTCTACTTCCCAGTGCGTTCGCAGCAGTGTTTCATTGTCTAACAGCTCACGGGCTTTTTCGACCCATGCTTCAGAACGTTCTTTCCCTTCTTGTTTGGCGATCTCTTTTAGCAACCATTCCCCAGTGAGCCTAAGCCGATTTTGCAAAGGAATGCCGTGGTCCAAGCAATAAAAATACGTTTCAATATCTTCTTTTGGTATCAGTGTCTTTTTGCGAAAACGGATGTCTTTAAAGAATAGTCCCCCTTCTTTCAGCTTTTCAATGAAAGCATCCAGTTTTTCTTTAAATGCACGTCCTGATTTTACAGCAATGCTTCTCATTCGCGTTCGGTACAACTCGCCTTTAGCTGCGCCTAGTATATATTCAAGCTGGGCAAATCCGTCTTCTACTTCATACACACGCCCAAGTCGCTTATAAAGGTAACCACGAAACGTCAATTGCTTCATATTTTCTTCGCCTAACTCAGGAAGAACAGTCGACACATAACTGGAAAACAACTCATTCGGCGAAAACAAAACAAGTTGGTTTGCTTCGATGTGAGAACGATGGCGAAAAAGCAAATAAGCAGCACGCTGCATCGCCACAGACGTTTTTCCGCTGCCTGCTACTCCTTGTATAACCAAATACCGGCTTTTTTCATCACGTATGGCTTGGTTTTGTTCTTTTTGAATCGTGGAAACAATCGTTTTCATATAACGGGAAGCGCCTTCGCTAAGAGATTCCTTTAAACGTTCGTCACCAATCGCAAGCGATGTATCAAACATGGCTTTTAACTCGCCACGGCGAAACACATATTGCCGCTTGTTCTCTAACACCCCTTTGACCGTACCCGCTGGCGCCGTATAGGTAACAGGGCCAATTTCTGAGTCATAATAGACGCTAGAAATCGGGGCACGCCAGTCATAAATGAGAAAATCGCTATCGTTTTCATCCATTAGCGAGGCGAGGCCAATGTAAATCGGTTCCGCCTGATCTTCGCCTTCGATCTTTAAATCTATTCGGCCAAAGTAGGGAGAATCAGCTAACCGTCGCAACGTCCGCATTTGTTTTTTAATTAGTGCGCCACTACGTTCCCGTTCATGTAAAAGTTCGGCTTGTTGTTTAATGCTGGAAATCGTTTCTTGAATCTCGTGGCTATTGGAAAAGTTGACGGTGACATGATCCCAAAACGTTTCCTTCAATTCCATTTCATCGCCCGCTACGCCTTCCAATTGTTCACGGAGCATCGCTTGTTTTGTCCTGATAAATGCATGTATATAAGCGGCGCGTTCTTTTTCGTATTGCAAAGCAACACGTCCTTTCCACAGGGCTTTCAAAAAGAGTCAACGTTTATCTTAGCATAGCGCGATTCAGCCATTCAAGTAGCGAATTAACGGCGGAAATTCCATTCATCGCTCTCATAACGGCTTTTCGCTAACAATTGGACTTCCTTTTCTTCCGATTCACTTAACTGATAAGGGACCAATTGAATGCCTAGGCCTTTCTCGAACCCTTGTTTAAACGCTCGGCTTGCCTCGTCTAATGTGACAGGTTCCTTTCTAAGGGCGTTAATCGCCACGGCTTTTTGCGAAAAAGCGCGTTGCATCCTCTCCCTCAACCGGTCGCTTCGATACTGGAATAAATCAAACAATTTCTCTTCGTCAATATCTAGTAGAATCGAACCATGCTGTAATATCACGCCTTTTTGCCGCGTTTGCGCACTCCCGGCGATTTTTTTCCCTTCCACGACTAATTCATAATAGGACGGGGCGTCAAAACAAACGGCAGACCTTGGCTTCTTTAATGCTTCACGCTCTTTTTCGCTATCAGGAACAGCAAAATAAGCATTGAGGCCCAATGCTTTAAATCCTTCAAGCAACCCTGTGGAAATGACGCGGTATGCTTCGGTAACTGTCTTTGGCATAGCTGGATGGGCTTCTGACACAATCACGCTATACGTTAACTCATGTTCATGCAACACGCCGCGCCCTCCTGTAGGGCGGCGCACAAAGCCGAGCTGTTTTTCTCTAACAGCTTCCATTCGGATTTCTTTGGCGACACGCTGAAAATAACCAATTGACAACGTCGCAGGTTCCCAGCCATAAAAACGAATAGTCGGGGGGATTTTTCCTTCGCTGTGCCAATTCAACAACGCCTCGTCTAGGGCCATATTATAAGCAGGCCCTTGTTTTTTTGAATCAATAAAGCGCCATACTTCACTCATAAAATCGCTTCCTTTTCCTAGTGTCTGCTACATTCCTCTATTAGTTTACCAAACTAAGGAATTCTCCGTAAGCATAAAAGCCACTTCTCCTGCCTGCTACAATTATTGAAAAAAAGGAGACCCACGCTTATAATAATGATAGTCGATATTGCAAAAGGAGAATCTAGCCTCATATTATGGATGCACAAACAATCATTCTTATTGTCCTCACAGTTGTGCTCATCGTTTTTATTGCATCTCGTTTTTACAAACCGAAGTATTTGAAGACATTGAGCCAAGACGAATTTATTAAAGGCTACCGCAAAGCACAGCTAATTGACGTGCGGGAAACACGGGAATATGAGGGGGGCCATATTTTAGGAGCGCGCAATATTCCGCTCTCACAAATGCGGCAGCGGTTAAGCGAAATCCGCCAAGACCAGCCCGTCTATCTGTATTGCCAATCAGGCACACGAAGCAAACAAGCGGCAAAATTTCTGCGGAAAAAGCGGGGCGTCCAAGACATTTCTTATTTAAAAGGCGGCTTCCGCAACTGGACAGGCAAAGTCAAAAAGAAATAATGAACCACTTGTTTTGAAAAAAGCAGCCAGGCCCCTTGTGCCTCGGCTGCTTTCTCATTTTAAACCGTTTCTTTTTTCATTTCATAGCGCAAAATCGGTTTGCGCGCTGCAAGTGTTTCGTCTAAGCGCTTAATGACCGTATGGTGTGGCGCTTCTTGGACAAGTTCTGGCGATTCCTCTGCTTCTTTGGCAATTTGAATCATCGCTTCAATAAACTCATCCAGCGTCTCTTTTGATTCCGTTTCAGTTGGCTCAATCATCATACATTCTTCGACGTTAAGCGGAAAATAGATAGTAGGCGGATGATAGCCAAAATCAAGAAGCCGCTTCGCTATATCAAGCGTCCGTACGCCAAGTTTCTTCTGGCGTTTGCCCGATAGAACAAATTCATGTTTACAATGTTGTGCATACGGCAAATCATAATAGGATTCTAGCCGGCGCATCATATAATTGGCATTTAACACAGCGTTTTCAGAGACTTGCCGCAATCCGTCTGGACCAATTGTGCGAATATACGTGTAGGCGCGCAAGTTAATGCCATAATTCCCGTAATACGGTTTTACACGGCCAATTGATTGTGGCCGATCAGCATCAAAGCGGAAAAAGCCGTTATCGTTGACTAACACTGGCTTAGGCAAAAAGGGAACCAACTCTTTTTTGACGCCCACTGGTCCTGAGCCTGGACCGCCGCCCCCATGTGGGCCTGTAAACGTCTTATGCAAATTCAAGTGGACTACATCAAAACCCATATCCCCTGGTCTAGCGATGCCTAGTATCGCATTGGAGTTGGCTCCATCATAGTACAGCTTTCCTCCTGCACGATGAATGATATCAGCCATTTCCTGTATGTCTGCTTCAAACAAGCCAAGCGTATTCGGATTGGTCAGCATAAGGGCAGCCGTTTCCTCGTTGACCACTTCACGTAAATGGTCTAAATCGACAAGCCCTGCTTCATTGGTACGTACTGTCACTGATTCAAAGCCAGCAACAGTCGCCGAGGCTGGGTTCGTCCCATGGGCCGAATCAGGAACGACCACTTTCGTACGCTTCTTATCGCCATTCGCCTCATGATAAGCGCGGATCATCATTAACCCTGTCCATTCACCATGGGCTCCTGCTGCTGGTTGCAATGTCACTTCATCCATGCCTGTAATTTCCGCAAGTGCGGTTTGCAACGAATAGAGCATCTTCAGCGATCCTTGTACTTGCTCCTCCGGCTGGTAAGGATGGACATGCACCAAACCAGGCAAACGGGCAATGTCTTCATTGATTTTCGGATTGTACTTCATGGTGCACGAACCAAGTGGGTAAAAACCAGAGTCAACGCCATGGTTCCGTTTTGATAAAGCGGTGTAATGGCGCATAATTTGCAACTCAGACACTTCAGGCAGCTCAGGCTCTTCCTCACGTACATATGCTTCAGGGAGCAGCGATTCAAGCGGCTGCTCTTCAATATCCAAGTTAGGCAAACTATGGCCAACGCGTCCTTGTTTGCTTAATTCAAAAATCAATGCAACATCTTTTGCTTGTGTCATACGAGCGCCCCCATTTCGTTCGCGAAGAGATCCAACTCTTCTTTTGTGCGCAGTTCTGTCACGCAAACGAGCATTTGCCCGTTCCGTTCTGGCTCGACACTGCCGAGATCAAAACCACCGATCATGCCTTTTTCCAGCAATTGGCGATTTACGTCTTTGACAGGCTGGCCGCAGTTGATGACAAATTCATTAAATGTGGGCCCGTCGCCTACTACGTCAACGCCTGCAAGACTAAGCTGCTTTTTTAAATAAGCGCTTTTTTGGACATTTTGTTTTGCCATTTCTTTCACACCTTGCTTGCCAAGGGCAGTCATCGCCACAGATGCAGCCAATGCATTAAGCGCCTGGTTCGAGCAAATATTAGAGGTTGCTTTCTCACGGCGAATATGCTGTTCACGGGCTTGTAACGTCAGAACAAAACCTCTCCGCCCTTCTTCGTCGACGGTTTGCCCTACGAGCCTTCCAGGGATTTTACGCATTAATTTTTTCGTTGTCGCAAAATAGCCGCAATGAGGTCCGCCAAATTGAACCGGAATCCCAAACGGTTGTGCATCGCCAACGACAATGTCCGCCCCAAAGTCGCCAGGAGGCTTTAAGACACCAAGGGCAAGCGGGTTGCTGGAAACAACAAATTGAGCTTTGCCTTGATGGACAATTTCCTCGATTTCAGCAAGAGGTTCAAGGCTGCCATAAAAGTTAGGGTGTTGGACAATGACACAAGCAACCTCTTCATTGTAAGCCGCCTTTAATGACTCGATATCAGTCACATTCGCATTAGCGTCAATTTCAATGACATTCAAACGTTGCCCGTACGCATTCGTTTTCAAAACGGCCCGTGCCTCTGGATGGACAGCTTTTGAAACAAGAATCGTCTTCTTTTTTGTATGCCCACACGATAACATCGCTGCTTCAGCAAGTGCAGTAGGCCCATCATACATAGAAGAGTTGGCAATATCCATGCCAGTTAGTTCGCAAATCATTGTTTGAAATTCAAAAATGGCTTGCAACTCACCTTGGGAAATTTCCGGTTGATACGGTGTATAAGCTGTATAAAATTCAGACCTAGAAATCACATGGTCAACAATCGACGGGATATAATGCTCGTAGACGCCTGCCCCTAAAAAGGACGTGTACGTTTTAATCGATTGGTTTTCATCAGCAAGCTTTTGAAAATGAGCGATTAATTCTGGCTCTTTCAACGCTGCCTCTATTGCAAGTTGGCCTTTAAAACGGGTCGACTCTGGAATATCGGCAAACAACGCCTCAATCGAATCAACGCCGATTGTAGCAAGCATTTCTTTTTTATCTTCCTCTGTCATCGGCAAATAGCGGTGTGTATTCACAGTTACCCCTCCTATTTCGTACGCTTGTAAAACGGCGTTTTTACGACTCGAGCACGGAGGCGTTTGCCTCGTACTTCTACTTCAAGTTCCGTGTCAATAGCTGCCGCATCAGCTTTGGCAAGTACGAGACCGACATTTTTGCCAAGCGTTGGCGATTGCGTGCCGCTCGTGACAAAGCCGACGTCCTGCCCTTGATAAAAGACACGGTACCCAGTCCTTGGAATTCCCCGATCCACCATTTCAATTCCGACTAGCTTGCGGCTCGGCCCTTGTTCTTTTTGCTTTTTAAGCGCTTGTTGGCCAATAAAAGCAGCCTGTTTATCAGTCTTAACTGCGAAACCGATGCCAGCTTCAATGGGGCTAATGTCTTTTGTCAGCTCTTGCCCGTATAATGGCAACCGCGCTTCAAAACGCAACGTATCACGGGCTCCTAACCCACATGGCAGAAGACCAAACGGTTCGCCCGCTGCTAAAATCGCCCGCCAAAGTTCAGCCGCATCGCCTGCTTTTACGTAAAGCTCGAAGCCATCTTCGCCTGTGTAGCCTGTCCTGGAAGCTAATACAGGGATCGCTGCGAACATAACGTTTTCTTCAAAGCGGAACGGGCGAATCTCAGACAGAGGCTCATCCGTCAACGTCTGCAAAACCGCTAATGCTTTTGGACCTTGGACAGCTAGCAAAGCTGTTTCATTAGAAATGTCTGTAAGGGTCACTTGCCCCGATACATGGGCGCGAATCCATTCAATATCTGATTGAATGTTGGCCGCATTGAGCACAAGCAAATACGCATTTTCATTGCGGCGGTAAACAATTAAATCATCAACCGTCCCCCCTGATTCCGTACACATTGCATTGTATTGGGCTTGGTTATCTTGCAATTTCGACAAGTCGTTCGTTACTAGTGCTTGCAAACTGTTTAACGCATCAGGCCCATCCACAAGCAATTCGCCCATATGGGAAACATCAAAAAGCCCAGCAGCGTTTCGAACGGCGTGATGCTCTTTTTTAATTCCTGAAAAGGAAACGGGCAATTCCCAGCCGCCAAAGTCAACCGTTTTCGCTCCTGCCTGATCGTAAAGTTCATAAAGCGGTGTTCGTAACAGCTTAGTCTCCATAAAGAACCCTCCTCGATTTTTAAACCATGCCATTGAGTCATATAAGTCCCCTCAATAGACGAAAAAAGGACACGGCAAACACAAGCTGTGTATACCCTGTCCTTGAACCAGAAAGTTTCCCTCGGCCAAAAGCCGAATTGTCTTCGTAGGTGGCTTATAAAAAGCGCTCTCCAGAGATGCGTCAAGTAAAAGTCTTCTTTGCCTGAGAGATTCGCAAAATGCTTGCTCCTTCGGCGCTGGGCGTAAATGCCCAGTCTCTCCCTTTACCATCATCCGCTTTATTCAGTTGCGTTTGCCGAATCAAATGATTGGAATATGTACATACTAAACAGACGACATGTTCACTTCTTATCCTAACAACCGATCGTCCGTTTCGCAACAGATTTTTTGAAAAATGCGGCGGCAATTTCCAAGAAATAAAGGATGTGACCGACTTGGATATTAACATTAACTTTGATGATAGTTGGAATGTTCGGTTCTTACAACGTTTGGCCGACGACGGGCCATGGTCTAACTTTGAAACGTTCAAACTCGCATATGAAGCAGAACAACACGAGCAAATCCCCGACTTTCAAGGATTGCTTGCGCCCCGTTATTTGCCGGCTTTACAACCTTACGAGCACCAGCTTGAAGCCGCGCAAACCGTGATCGAAAAAATGAATGGCAAAGCGATTCTCGCAGACGAAGTTGGACTAGGCAAAACAATTGAAGCGGGTCTAATTTTAAAAGAGTATATGATTCGCGGCCTAGTCAAAAAAGCGCTTATTTTAGTGCCAGCATCACTCGTGTCACAATGGGCGATCGAGCTAAACAGCAAATTTTACATTCCTGCGATTCCGCAAAAAAAAGCATATGTGTGGGAGCAATGCGACGTGGTCGTCGCCTCGATTGACACAGCAAAACGCCAGCCACACCGTGAGATTGTGCTCGCCCAGCCATACGATATGGTCATTATCGATGAAGCCCATAAACTAAAAAACCCGAAAACAAAAAACTACGAGTTTATCCGTTTGTTGAAAAAGAAGTTTTGCCTGCTGTTAACAGCAACGCCTGTACAAAACAAGCTGGAGGAAATTTTTAATTTAGTGTCTTTATTAAAGCCCGGCCACCTTGGCAATATCGAGAGCTTTAAACAGCAATACCGGGCCAATAACCGTTCCGCAAAAAATGATGAACAGCTCCGTGCCCTCATGCAAAAAGTAATGGTTCGCAACCGTCGTGAGGAAACAGGGATTGAATGGACCAAACGAGTCGTTAATACAGTGCCGATTACATTTAGCCAAAGTGAACGAAACTTTTATGAAAAGCTTGAATCGTTACACGGCACGATCAACCATTTTACGTTGCTTACGTTAAAGCGAGAATTATGTTCTAGCCGCGAAGCGGTCTTTGTTACGCTGAAAAACATGATTGATAAATACGAACAAGAGGAAAAAGAGACAGGGGCGATTGTCGAATTGCTCAACGAAGCGACTGCAGTTGATGGCCACGCCAAGGCCGAAAAAGCACTCGAATTGATTCAAAAAATTGATGACAAAGTCATCATTTTCACCGAATACCGCGCCACCCAACTGTACTTGCAATGGTTTTTAAAACAACATGGCATTACAAGCGTGCCCTTTCGCGGTGGGTTCAAACGCGGCAAAAAAGATTGGATGCGGGAGCTATTCCAAAAACATGCACAAGTGCTGATCGCCACTGAGGCAGGAGGAGAAGGAATCAACCTTCAATTTTGCCACCATATTATCAACTATGACTTGCCTTGGAATCCTATGCGTGTCGAACAGCGAATTGGCCGTTTGCATCGCCTCGGTCAAGAGCATGATGTCCGCATCTATAATTTTGCTGTCCAACATACAGTTGAGCAACATATTCTTGAGCTGCTTTACGAGAAAATCCATTTGTTTGAGTCTGTGATCGGTGAATTAGATGACATTCTAGCAAGAATTGATCTACCTGAAATAGAAGAGTATGTGCAATCCGTCATGGCCCAGTCTACTTCAGATGGTGAAATGAAAATTAAATTTGATCACTTAGCTGCGATTATGACGGACGCACAAGAAGAACTCCGCGCTGAAAAAGGAAAGGAGGACGATGGCCATGAGACCGCCTGATATCCATCAATACTTGCGCCGTTACTTTCTTGCAAATGGCAGTCCCATTCTAGAAGAATCGCCAAGTCACCTGAAAGTCCAGCTCTCGGTTGAACTGGATAAAGAGCTGATGAACCGCCCTTTTTACTGGCATTATTTAGAAAAGACTGGTGGTGTGCCAAATCCGATGACGTTAACACTCATTACGGACAACAACCGCTGTCCAGAAGGCATTAAAGGCGAACCGGTTCATTTTGGTTCAGTCCGGTTAGCACAAATTTTCCAATCAGCCAAGAAACTTGGCGCATTCGTCCGTATGTATGAACAAAAACAGCCTGTAGGACAAAGCTCACACCCTTTACATCCGTGGCTTTGCATGAATGCCAACGTAGCGTTTCAATGCGACCGCAAAAAAGATGTTTTGCTTTCGCTTGGCTTAAACCTCATCCATGGACAAATTGTGCCACAGTTTTTTGAAAGGCTTGAGTCTCTAACACTCACACCAAAAATCCCAGATTATTGTTTTACATTATCACCAATGATTCGGGTCGAGTCGGGAATGAAGCGCCTGCAAAAAATGATTCGTACGTTTGCTGAGCAAGAACCAAAGGATTGGGCGAAATCGGCAATGGAGCGGTGGGAAAGCGATGATGCATTGCTTGAAGCTTTTTATGAGCAAGAAGAAGACAAACCAGAAAGCTATGTCGCTGAAAAACAAGCGTTAAAAGAATTATATGAGCCGAGAATCAAAGTTTCTCTCGTCAATGGCGGCATCTTTTATTTACATCAGCAAATGTTCCATTAATCATATACATGCTAGAAGCCCATTACCGAATAGGACGGAAATGGGCTTCTGTTTTGTACGTTCTTATTCGAGAGGTACGCCGGTGCCTTGAAAAATAATCGCGTACAATGTTGCAATTGAAAAAAATCCAAATACGATAACAGCCACGCCACTAAAGCCAGCAGCAAAGAAATTTTTCCTTTTTACGCTCACAATTCCGCCAAAGACAGACAGAATGGCGATTAAGAGAAACAAGATGGCTAAAACCATAGCGAAAGCCTCCATTTTACTAGTATGTATGGTCGTTTTTATTGTACCCGTTTTCATGCCATTTGTCGAGTCGCCTTCCTTGCAGAATCACGTTTTTACGATGTATCGTAGAACATAAAGAAACCATTAGGAGGCAGACATGTATACACAAATCCCCCTTGGCCCTTTACAAACAAATGCCTATGTCCTCTACAACGAGGAAAAAGAGGCTGTACTGTTTGACCCAGGCGGCGACGGAGCTGCATTTGTCAACTGGATACGCGAACAAAAATTAACACCACAGGCGATTTTGCTTACACATGCCCATTTTGACCACATTGGCGCACTAGAAGAAGTCAGACAAGCATTTGCCTGTCCTGTCTATCTTCATGAAGCAGAAAAACAATGGCTGTTAGACCCTTTGAAAAATGGTTCAGCTCGAATGGGAAGACAGCCGATTAAAACAAAGCCTGCAGATCACTTGCTCAAGGATGAAGGCACGCTGAAAGTCGGTTCTTTTTCTTTCAAGCTTTTTCATACGCCTGGCCATTCTCCTGGGAGCGTATCTTACTATGTTGCCGATGAAAACATTGTCTTTTCTGGCGATGCCCTCTTTCAACAAGGAATTGGCCGAACCGACCTTTTCGGCGGCAACCACGAATTATTAGTGCAAAGCATACACAACAAACTGCTAACACTCCCAGAAGAAACCATCGTCGCTTCTGGACATGGGCCGTTGACAACGATAGGCCAAGAAATGGACCACAATCCGTTTCTGAACGGCTATTAAAACAGCTGCTTTACCATGTAAAGCAGCTGTTTTTGCATATGTAGGTTAATGTCCGAAACTTGGAACAAGGATAAACACGGAATAATACGTGAAGCCAACAAAAAATAACGTGCAATAGCCAGCAAAAATATAAACATATACCCTCTCAGACAGCCCTAGGTAGCCTAGCGCAATCAAAATGACGGTTTGCGCAAAAAACAGCAAAGCCATTTCATTCATATGCCCAATATAAAATAATACCGCAAATATGCCCGTCCAAAATCCTAAAACCCGAAACATGCGATCCATGCTCTTTGCCCTCCTTCTTTAAGCGATCATCTCTTTCATTATATACGCTAAGCCGATTTTTTGTAAATGCTTTCTTAAAAGGAAGCACACGCTAAAGCCTCAGACTGTAGACAAACGCTTGCATCCTTCAATGCTCCCTTCGCTCAGATGCTTTGAGACTGGCGTTCCATGCGCAAGATAACCACTGCTCCTGACTTCCTGTTCTATTCGCATCTTCACTCCGTTTGGCATCTCAGCTGACAAGCGCTTTCTATCAGTCTGAGTGATATTATCGACACCTTAAACGCTAACTGCGCCTTCCTTCTTTCAATCGACGCCTGGTGATTGAAACAGCCATCGGCAACACGCCAAATGCCCAATTAGAAAGTGGTTGTTTTTCCGCCTTTCGTTTGCTGCGCTCCTCTTGCCGTATAGCTTTTGGTTTTTCCATTCGCTTCACCGCTTCCTGTGTCGCAAACTTCAACAAATCCTGGAATGTCATTTGCTTCACCTCACTGTTTAGTGTAACCAGTTTGTTCGCCATTCAGACAAAATTACAGCCCTTCTTCATATGAAACCATTTCCCAATCGGCATTGACAGCCAAACGCGCTTTTCTTGTAGCACCATTCTTCAAAGTTGCTTCAAGCTCATAAACGCTCTTGTCCTCCTTAGCCTGCTGCACAATCGACACCGTCCCCATTGGATAGTGTTTGTCTTCAGTTTCATCTCCCTCGCTTGCCAGAATATCCAAAACCGCCAATTGCAGGGCATTTTCCAATTCAAGCAATTGGAGCTGTTGTTCATAAAAGAGGCGCTCCCGTTCATAATGGAACAATTGATAAGAAAAATAGCCGCCCAGTACAAGGAATGTCAACAATGTCAGCGGCAAAATAGCGCCTCGTTCATTTTTTATGAAAATTGAAAGCCACATCCTTTGCCGTCCAAAACGAACGTGTAGTCGTTTTCCCATTTTCAAAAGTAATCGAACAGCTTAAGCCATAACCAGCTTTCTCGCAGCCAAACCGTTCAACTGCTTCTGCCATTATGACCACCCCCTTGCCGTCTCGAAAACGTTGGATCCGTTTTTGTGGCCGCCACTCATAACTAACAGCTGACCCATCCTTATAAATCAACAAGGCGTCGTCCTTCCAAGTGATGAGTTCAGCTTCTTTTGCTTCTTTAGTTACATGGTTTAAAAAAGGCTGTGCGTCAAACGGTTCACCAGGATCGCTGTAACCGGCTAGCTGCAATAGCGACGGCAAGCAAAATACAACAACTGATAGCACAAGCAAGCCAATTATATGCTCGATTAATGTAAAACCGCCCTCATTTTTTAAGCGTGTATACACAAAGCTGGCTGTTTGCCTTCACCACACTTTCCTCGCAATACATCAAAATATTGTCATAGGCCGTACCTTGCCAGTCTTGGCTGCCCTGTTGGAAATAGTAATGATGGCGCTTTTCCTCAAGAGCAACAAGCATCGTCATCTCATCAGCTAATTTGTTTCGCGCGTCATAGACCCACGCGTAAAGGGGCACCAGAAACGCAGTGGCCAAAGCCAATAAGCCTAAGCCAATTAACGCTTCCATTAACACAAAGCCCTTACAATTCCCGATAAGACACACGCCCCTTTCCGATCTGAAGGCTGAACCTAGCTGTAACATGTGAAGTCGCTACATTCCAAGAACCGGATCTTTGCGGATGGCCGTTTTCCAAAAAAACAACATCGTTAATAGACATAGTCACCGTTTCCATTTCGAGTACAAGTGGATAACGGAACGTGCTATGCTCTTTTTTCTCAGCAAACACCACTAACCGGTCTTCTTCAAAGGATACCGTTACCTTTTTTCCTTCTGTCATCGCAATATGCTGAGCAAGAACAAGGTCTTCCCGGAGTTTGGCAATAGCTGCTTTTTCTTCATTAATCGGTTCGTTTTCGGAAATATAAACAATAGGAAGGAGAAGCAATACAGACAGAAGCAAGATCGTGAGGAGTAATTCAATAAACGTAAAGCCATCATCAGCCCGAAACGATGATAACATTTTTTCCATCTAAGCGGAGTGTTTTTCCTGAAGCACAAGTTACTTGGTCAACATACCCTTCTTGAACAAGAGTATCAAGGGAGCGAGGCAATTGCCCATGTTCAACTTCATAAGCGGACACTTGTGTCTGAACGAGTTTTCGTGTAGCATCACAACTTTTGTCGCCAGCCAAGTCTGTATTTTTTGTCATATTCGGCAAGGCAATTAAAAGGAGAACAGATATAATCATCAACACAACAAGCATTTCAATCAACGTAAACCCTTTTTCATCTTTAAGTCGTTTTATCCTCACTCACACCTTTCTATTAGGAATTTACCAATAAACGCGCCCCTCCTTTCGCTTCCGGTTATCGATACAATTAGACACAGCAAGCGAAAATCCTGCATCACAAAACGACTAAATTTTTGTCCATTGCCAATAGCTGTTTCTGCCCGCTATTTTTTGCTATACTTTAAGCATATAGAATGAAAGGAAGTTACAAATGCGCAAGCTCCTCATTCAAATCATCCGTCTTTACCAACGGTTTATTTCACCGCTTACCCCGCCATCCTGCCGCTTCTATCCAACTTGCTCTGCCTATGGAATTGAAGCAATCGAAACACACGGGGCCATTAAAGGGAGCTACCTTGCCATAAAACGAATTTTAAAATGCCATCCTTTTCATCCAGGTGGCGTTGATCCCGTCCCTGAGTGCCAACATACCAAACACAAAAAAACTCCTTAAGCCGTTGCTTAAAGAGTTTTTGAAATGCGGGTGAAGGGACTTGAACCCCCACGTCCGTTAGGACACTAGAGCCTGATTCTAGCGCGTCTGCCAATTCCGCCACACCCGCATACCAAAGCTCAGTTGTAGCATAAATGGCGGAGAAGGAGGGATTTGAACCCTCGCGCCGCTTACGCGACCTACTCCCTTAGCAGGGGAGCCCCTTCAGCCACTTGGGTACTTCTCCTATTCAAAGCGCCCAACCTATTTCCGTAAGGTGATGGGCCTGAGTGGACTTGAACCACCGACCTCACGCTTATCAGGCGTGCGCTCTAACCAGCTGAGCTACAGGCCCTTACTAAACAGGAAAAGCGGGTGATGAGAATCGAACTCACATCATCAGCTTGGAAGGCTGAGGTTTTACCACTAAACTACACCCGCATATATTAATAACTA
>NZ_FRBS01000011.1 GCF_900142675.1 Shouchella rhizosphaerae
TTTTACGCTTGGCTTTTGTTCAGTTTTCAAAGGACTCGTTTGTCGCCGTTCTCTCTTGGCGACTCAATTAATATATCATGTTTCCGCCAATAAAGTCAATATCTTTTTCAAAAAAACTTTAAAACTACTGTTCTTTTGTGGCGCAAGAAGTAATATAACATGGATTAAATGAGGAATGCAATAAGAAATAACAAAAAAACCGCTGGAAAAAGATAGAATCATTTTTTCCGCGGTTTCAAAGAATGAGTTGTTGCACAGCTACAAGCAAAAGCATCCCTGGCAAACCAAGTAGCGCGACAGTCGTTGCTGTAATGGCATTAATAGGAATAAACAAACCCGTTGCGGTTGCAAATGAGTTTAGCAAGAACAACAACAGTGTGGCGATAATCAACCGGACGCCGATTTGTCCAGCTACTCGCAATGGCTTTACTGGCGCTCCTATAATCAAGAGCAAAACGACAATACCACCTAATATGGACAATATAAGCCAAGATTCCATCCTATCACCTCAAAGAGAGCTCGTCTTGCTTTACTGTATGATCGACACAACAAAAAAAGACCCTAAATCAGGATCCTTTTTGTTTTCGCCTATGGCGGACTCGCGCTTCCCGTAGAAGGAGGGAATAAAGCGCCTCGGCTCGTTTCACTTGATTCACTAATTCTTCAGAAGGGTCTACACTATGCGCTAACAGCTTCTTTTGATAATCGATCGATTCTTTTTGGCGTTCCAACATTTCGTACAACATTGCTTCTTCTTCTTTACGAAGAACGCCTTTTTTTCGAAAACCTAACATCAAGATGCCACCTTACAATTCGCGTCTACCTTCAATTGCTTTAGAAAGCGTTACTTCATCAGCATATTCCAAATCGCCACCGACAGGCAAACCATGGGCTAGGCGCGTCACTTTAATGCCAGTAGGTTTAATTAAGCGTGAAATATACATCGCCGTTGCCTCTCCTTCAATGGTTGGATTGGTGGCAACAATGACTTCTTTTACGCTCTCGTCATCCTGCAAACGTTTGATCAGTTCCGCGATTTTAATATCTTCTGGCCCGATTCCATCCATCGGCGAAATCGCCCCGTGTAAAACATGGTAAAGCCCGGTGTATTCCCGCATTTTCTCCATTGCAATTAAATCTCGTGATTCTTGGACAACACAAATCGTTGTACGGTCTCTATGCTTATCTTCACAAATTTGGCATGGATCCGTATCTGTGATGTTATGGCATTGAGAGCAGTAAGTTAAATCCCGTTTTGCATGGACAAGGGCTTTCGCAAACTCAAGCACATCGTCTTCCTTCATATCAAGGACATGAAAGGCAAGGCGGCTTGCTGTTTTTGGCCCAATTCCCGGGAGCCTCGTGAACCCTTCTATTAATTTTGCAATCGGTCTCGGGTATTGCAATCTCTTAGCCCCCTAGAACATTCCTGGCATGTTCAGTCCTTTAGTGAATTTCCCAAGGTCTTGTTCAACCAATTCGTCGACTTTCTTCAGCGCTTCATTTGTTGCGGCAATAATAAGATCTTGTAGCATTTCAACATCATCAGGGTCAACGACATCTTCAGAAATGTTCACTTCCAAAATCCGTTTGTCCCCGGAAGCAATAACAGTCACCATTCCGCCGCCGACAGTTGCTTCAACAGTTTTTTCTTTTAACTCCTCTTGTGCTTTCATCATTTGTTTTTGCATTTTTTGCATTTGCTTCATCATATTACCCATGTTCTTCATTTCCATCCATCTCCTTTAGGAATCAATGATTTCAATCAAATCTTCGCCAACTAGCTTAACTGCCTCATCAATCAACGGATCAGCTTCTTGCGGATGATCAGTTTGTTTGTCTTTCATATATTCAGCCTTTATTTGCTGCCATTGTTGGTTCAGCAATGTCACAAAATCATGGCGATTGCCAAATGTTTGCTTTAGCACTTGGCAAAGAACGCCTCGAAACTTTGTATCCATCATATCACGATGCATTTCATTTTGAAACGCTAACAGTACCTTCGTGTCCGAAGCGGCAACGGGTTTAGAGTCGCTTAGCCATGCATGGGCAGGCACACTCTCCCCTTTTATTTTCTCCATAATCGTGCCCCACTGGCTTACCGTCTCTTGCAAATCGGCTTTATTGGCGTTTTCTAATAGTTCACGCGCAGCGGCAGGAGTCGCCTTTCCTTGCTGTGGCGCCCTTGGCTGCACACGCCGCCGTTCCTTTTGGGCAGGCGCCGGCTCGCTTTTATCAAATGTGTTTCCCTGTTTGACTGAGGCAAGCTCCTCTTCAAGGCGCTTCACTTTTTCTTGCAGTGCGCGCATTTCTTCATTGCCCACTTGCGCCGTGTCTTGAGCAGGTGCAAGCTGCATCAATTTCATCACAGCCATTTCAAGCACGATCTTTGGCTGGAGCGCCCATTTCATTTCTTGTTGGCTTTCCGAAAGGCTCTGAATGGCAGCATAAATAAACGGCCTGCTATAAGATTCGGCCACTTGAACAAATGCATCATCAAGCACAGCTCTTTCAAACAAATCGGCTGTTTCAGGCGCTGTTTTATACAACAACAAGTCTCGATAGTATAACAGCAAATCTTCCAAAAGCCTTTTCGGGTCTTTTCCGCCTTTGAGCGTTTCGTCAATGGTTTCCAGGACGAGGCGCGCATTTTGCTTTTCCAACGCTGCTGCCAATTGATGCAGCGCTTCTCGGGAAACAGCGCCGGTAATTGTTAAAACATCTTCGGTAGAGACTTTTTCATCTGAAAAGGAAATGGCTTGATCAAGCAAACTAAGGGCATCACGGGCGCCTCCATCAGCTGCTCGGGCAATCAGCTCAATCGCCTCTTCTTCATAAGGCTGTTGGTTGCTGTCAAGTATGAACTTCATCCGATTGATTAGCGCTTCATTTGAGATTGGTTTAAAATCAAAGCGTTGGCACCGCGAAAGAATCGTTAACGGAATTTTGTGGGGCTCCGTCGTTGCCAAAATAAAAATCACATGAGCTGGCGGTTCTTCTAATGTTTTTAAAAGGGCATTAAAAGCCCCTGTTGAAAGCATATGGACTTCATCTATAATATACACTTTATAGGCAACTTCGCTCGGCGCAAATTTCACTTTGTCGCGTATATCACGTATTTCATCTACGCCATTATTGGAAGCCGCGTCAATTTCAATCACATCGACAACCGAACCAGTCGTAATTCCTACACAGGCATCGCACTCATTACAAGGTTCTGCGACTGGAGCTTGTTTGCAGTTGATCGCTTTGGCGACAATTTTCGCTGCACTCGTTTTCCCCGTCCCCCGTGGGCCTGAAAACAAGTAGGCGTGCGCAAGCTTTTGTTGCAAAAGTGCGTTTTTAAGTGTTTTTGTAATATGTGATTGCCCAACAACATCTTCCAGTAACTGTGGGCGCCACACACGGTAAAGGGCTTGATAGCTCATCGGCTCCCCCCTTCTTCTTCATTCGGTATCATTATTATAGCCTTTTCTATTTCTGGTTTAAAGAGCGCTCCACAAAAACTTGTTTTGCCCGTATCCTTTTTGCTCGCAAGAACGTTCTTATTTATATAGAAAGCAAAAGAAAGGAGGTGCTTCGATGACAAGCAACCGCACAGCTGACTTTCAAAAGGCTTGGGATAAATACGCCCAAAGTACAAAGAATCACTGTTTGGCTTTAACAAAAAATCGCTGGGAAGCGGAAGATTTATACCATGACACATGGCTCAAAGCTTGGTCCCATTGGCACAAAGCAGGCTTAACTCGACTCACAAATGCTTATTTCACTACGATTGCCAAGCATACATTTATCGACCGCTGCCGTAAAACCAAAAGGCAGCCTTCGCAAAAACCTTTGGTTGAGGGAAGTGCTGCCATGTTTAACGCCGGCTCAGACATTGATTATTTGCTTAAACCGCTTGTATCAAGCCTGACAGTCAAGCAACTAGGCATGTTTTTGCTTGCAGACGTGTACAAATGGCCGTTAAAAGACATTGCCCAGGCGTGCCAGCAGTCACTAGGATCTGTGAAAGCCACTCTGTTTCGGGCACGGCAAAACGTATCCAAACATGTGCGCGGACATTTGGAGAAGGACTGGCAACTGGCAGACGAGCAAGCTTTGCATGTCCAACTGCTTGTAAAAGCACTGACTGAAGAAAATACCGCATTGATTGTGCAATTGGTAAATGAGACCGTTCCAGCGTCTGTTTTGTATAGCAAGGATATGAAAATGCAAACGCCAGCACCACAGGCGCTGGCTGCTTAAGTAAAAAGGAGCGACTTTGATGAACATACCGATTCCATATGTGATGGAACAAACCCATTACGGGGAGCGGAGTTACGACATTTACTCTCGTCTCTTGAAAGACCGGATTATTTTTATCGGCGATGAAATTACCGACACTCTTGCGAACAGCGTCACAGCCCAACTGCTTTTCCTTGCCTCTACCGATCCTGAAAAAGACATTTCCATTTACATTAACAGCCCTGGCGGCTCCGTTTCTGCGGGCTTTGCCATCCTCGATACGATGCTCTACATCAAACCAGATATCCAAACGATTTGCACCGGGATGGCCGCCTCATTTGCAGCTGTTCTTCTAGTAGGAGGGACCAAAGGCAAACGCTGCGCTTTGCCCCATGCAGAAGTCATGATTCATCAACCTCATGGCGGCATGAAAGGGCAAGCGTCTGATATGGACATTTACGCACAGCGGATTTTGAAACAACGCAAAGAAATTAACCACTTCATCGCGGAAAGGACTGGACAAACGCCTGACAAAATCGCCACCGACAGCGAACGTGACTACTTTATGAGCGCTGCGGAAGCAAAAGACTATGGCGTAATCGATAACATTCTTCCAGTCTAACTTGTATCGAGCGGCGGCAGGTCACTGCCGCTCGTTTCTATATAATATTGCCAAGTATGAAAAGTCTTTGGCTAAAATAAAAACGCCCCATTCAGCCAGGCAATACTGACCGATGGAACGTCGTTTCATTCATTTCGTTTTTAAGCTATGCGGCACACATTATCTCGCATCTACAAAAATATAGTAAATACCGTGCACCTTTCCTCGATAACAGCGCCACAAGCGTTACCTGAGCAGTTAGCTCGATCCAGGCACCTCTGCGGCACACGGAAGGGTCCACTTACTGCTGCTTCCTTCCGGACCTGACAGGGTTCATGGGTTTCCGTTGCGCAGAACCCAAACGTCAACACCACTTACTCAGGGCAGGCCTTGCAGCACCGAAACCTCAAAAAGGGATTCAACCTCGCTATAGCGGATTGCGAGTTACAGGGCACCGCTACCTCCCCATCTAGCACGGCAAATTGTAAATAAAGGTAAGCACCTAAAGGTAAGGTGCAAGTTCAAGTATACTAGATCGACTAGACAAATGCAACCGTTAACGGCCTTCTTGCAAATCCTGTTTTTTCCTTTTTTGGTCAGCGCGCAGTTTCCGGAAAAATGCCGACAACTTCTCTCCACATCTTTCTTCCAGCACGCCGCTAATCACTTCACAACGATGGTTAAAACGCTCCTCTTGTAAAAGATTCATCAATGTGCCAGCACAGCCAGCTTTTTGGTCCCGTGCTCCGTAAACAACAGTTTGAATACGCGATTGCACAATCGCGCCAGCACACATCGGGCATGGTTCGAGGGTGACATATAGCGTGCAGCCTTCCAGCCGCCAAGCGCCTAGTTTTTTGTTTGCCTGTTCAATCGCCAACAGTTCCGCATGGGCGAGCGCTGAATGGTTGGCCTCACGCAAATTGTAGGCAGAGGCGATGAGCTTGCCTTCTTTTATAATCACTGCGCCAATCGGCACTTCACCGATTTCCTCTGCCTTTGCTGCCTCTTCTAAAGCCACATTCATCCATTTTTCATGTGTTCCTTGATCCATCGATGACCATCACACTCCTGATCGTGTTAAACGATTCCTTGTTATCACTATATAATGATAAAGAAAAACACGGCCACTCCAGTGGTCGTGTGTATATGCGAATATGGCGGAGGAAGAGGGATTCGAACCCCCGCGCGGTGTGACCCGCCTGTCGGTTTTCAAGACCGATCCCTTCAGCCAGACTTGGGTATTCCTCCGTTTAACTGACAGGAAATATCATATCAGATAACCTTGTAAAACACAAGTACAGGGAAACCAAAAAAACAGCCTGTAGTCAAAAATGATTGTAATGTTTTTCCTTAGATTGTAGACAAAATTTCAGAAAATGATTCTCATAGGCGTTTTGTTGATCATAAAGATTTAAATGTTTTTGAGTGTGGAGGAGTGTTCCTCCTCCAACTCTTGGTGGCTTTTTCAAGTTTCATCGTAGTAACAAACATCGTCTACATTTCATTGTTTCGGCCTTTTTAGATTAGTACAATGAATCTAAAACCAACGGTAGGCTTACCCTGTACACTTTTTTCTATCTTTTATTATAAGCAAGACTACTCGATATTACCGAGACTTGGTCAATAGCTAAATGTTTTTACTTACAACTAAAAACAATCTTCTAGACATGTGATGAATGCTTACTCACATTCTATTGATAAATTGTTTATTACAATATTCCCTATATTTAGCATGGTTATCAAATAACTCGGCATGCAAGGTCAAATATCATCCAAATGCAACGGGGAAAGCCAAAATAATTTATGATGAAATAATAAAGAAGCTTAATTTAGGTGTGTCAGTCATGGACATTCATCGTGACACTGATCTTTCAAGAGACACAATCTGCCGTATTAAGCGAGATTGGGAAGGGAGAAAATAGTTATGAAATGGATACAAACGCACGATCAAGGTTACACTCACGAATTTGAATTGGAAGGTGACAGGTCTATCACGAGAAAAATTGTAGGAATAATTGATAGTGCAAAATCTAAATTACGTTCGTTATTTGGTTCTGACGTTGAAATTGATACATTTGATGAGATGGATGAATGAAGTTACTAGCGGACACTACATAGAAATAAACAAGACTAGAGAACTCTAGTCTTGTTTATTTTGTTTTATGATACGCCAACTAATTGTTTGAGATAAACTCTTCTAAATCAGAAATACTGTCAATATCTGCATTTCCAAGATAGTCGTCAAATACTTGATACTCTTGATGAACGTCTACAGATATATCATCTCTATGTTCAGTAACTCGATTTATGAACGTAACATCACCTTCAGTTTCAACTTCTAAATCTGAATCCAGTTGTCCCTGCATTCTTTTAGTATTGAATTCGACGCTTCCATCTTCTTCAATCTCTATTACATGTGCGCTCCAAGCACCTGTATAAAGACCTTCTTCAATATAACTACTGTCTTGAAGTAACAAAACATACTCTTTATCCATATCAATTTCTTCGTAATCAATCATTTCGACTACAACTTCTCCCAAATCTTCTCCGTTGTCACTTAGAATAGGAATTGTGTCGGAAACACCTATAGCAGTTAGAATGGTATCTGAAACGTCTCCTTTTAATGACTCTGTTACCTCGAAGTCATAAAAGTGCCCCTCTGCATACAACTCATCAGCAGGTTGAGTAGGATCATCAGCCGTGCGAATAAGATTTTCAGTTTTTATAAATTCAGTAAACTTTCCTTTGACAATAACTTCGGTGTCTTGAATGATTTCTTCTAAGCTTCCCGGAATGTATTCATCTGAATCGTCATTCATCTGGTAAACCGTTTCTTCTGAATCATTACAAGCAACTAAAGTGCTAATTAATATAATTGATCCTAAAGTAGTTATAAATTTTTTATTCATTCTATGTCCTCCTATTCATTTATCTTCTATTTACGTTAGCTATATCAGTTGCAGTACCTTGTATCAATGTACTGCGATTACGATTTGTATTCATTATTGAATTACCACTCGTACGATCAGCAAGCCCCAACATGTGACCAAGTTCATGAGAAGCCACGCTCTCTCTAACATTAGCATTATTGCGAATTTGGCTCAAATGAGTGTTTAGATACGTATGGAAAGGCGTTGTGCGACCAGCTCGACCTTGATAAAGGATCCTACCATAAGTATTAGGTCTTGCAGGATCACTGTAGGCAGTCATTAAACTTGAAGATGAAGCGCTATATCTAATTATATGCCTATTTTGATTATTAGATCATTTTGTGTAAGCGTTACTTTAATCGGCGTCGAATCGAACCTATTTCTGGCACACAAATCCTTTGTCCCATAGCATTTGAATGTGATAAAAGATTTGATACAAACACGTCGCTATTCCGAATCAACACGTATAATTTTCCCTAAACGTAGAAAAATGTGTAATCTATTCCCCCAAAGCCAACTTAAATAACCAACGGTAGGCACAATGGTTTTAACTTCTTTGATCGTATGGTGTATCGGAGAAATGCCAAAGATGTATTAGATGTACACTATTCTAATCAACACCCCAGGACCGACACTCGAACGGCCGAATCCTTTGAGTAAGATCTTCGACTAGTTCCATGAAATCAAAGTCAAAGGCCGCATCGAGCCTCATCCTCTGTTACCAGCTAATCAGTCCACACCATTTCCATTTGCATAAGCTTATCTTCCAACTATTTGGACAACGTCCTTCATCACCCTGCACCTTTTCTCCCCTTTTAAATATAAAAAAGCCTGTCGACTGTCTCGGTAAAAACCGATACATTGTCGACAGGCTGGAAAGCTGCCAACATTGGCAGCCCTTCATTTTTATTGCTCAATATACGTGTCGTGGAACAAGAAGTCGCCTGCAGGCGAAACGGCAATGTTTTTCACTTCATCGCGGACGCCATTCAAATATTTTTTCGTTGTTGTAAACACAACTGGCACTTCTTCATTTAAGATTGTTTGTGCTTCAGCATAAAGCTCATTACGCTTATCTTCATCTATTTCTTTGGCAGCTTCATCTAAAATCGCATCCAAATCAGGATTTGAGTAGAACGAACGGTTGCCTGGCTCACCCATGCTATCAGAATGGAAGAGCGGCGCTAACGCGTAGTCTGCATCTCCTGTAGCTGAGCTCCAGCCAAGGATAAACATTTCATGTTCACCGTTTGCCGTTGCATCCAAATATGTTGCCCATTCTTGGATATTGATGTCAACCGTAATGTTCAGATCAGCTAGTTGATTTTGGATGTATTGCGCTAAATCAACACGTGCCGCTGTATCATTCGTAGAAAGTGTTACTTCAAAGCCATCTTCATAGCCTGCTTCTGCAAGCAATTCTTTCGCAGCTTCTACATCATAAGAAAGCGGCTCTGCATTTGGATCATGGCCAATAACGCCAGGAGAAACTGGGCTTGTTGCCGGAAGTTCATAGCCGTCTAAAATATCGTTAGCAATTACATTTTTATCAATCGCCATTGCAATTGCTTGGCGGACGCGGACATCATCAAAAGGCTCTTTCTCAGTATTAAAGCCAAAGTAAGAAGCAGAAATGCTTTCCGTTTCTAACAAATGTGCGCCGTCTGTTGCTTGCAATTGAGCAACACCTGACACGTCAAGCGGTTCAATAAAATGAGAGCTTCCTGTTTCCAGTTCCGCTAAACGCGTGTTGCCATCTGGAACCGTTTTGAACGTGACAGAATCAAGTTTTGCTGGCTCGCCCCAATACTCTTCGTTTTTCTTAAAGACAAGTTCAGAAGAACCGATTTGGCCGCTTTCATATTTAAAATAACCTGTTCCTGCTGGGTTTGCATTCACTTCAGTCGAAGGTTGCTCGCCGTTTTCCATCGCCTCATAGTCAGCGTCGATAACGTCAGGGCTAATCATAAAACCAGCGTTATGAGCAAAGCTATAAATGAGTGGCGCAAACGGTTCTTCCGTCACGAACTCAATTTCATAGTCGTTGATGACGTTAATTTCTGAAATCTCTTCAAATAAAAACGCCCGTGGTGAGGCAAGTGCTTCATCGGTAATACGTTCAATATTCTTTTTAACGGCTTCTGCATTGAATTCCGCGCCGTCATGGAATTTAACACCTTCTTGCAATTTGAACGTCAACGCTGTTCCCTCGTCATTCCACTCATAACCCGTTGCCAGACTTGGTTGTAGTTCCATGTTTTCGTCAAAATCGACTAATGTTTCATAAACTTGCCCTTGGACTTGGCCAGATGGCACGTCATTGACTTGGTGCGGGTCTAAGGCAACAATGTCAGAGTTCATTGCTACAACAAGATCGCCGCCTTGTCCGCTTTCTTCTGCGCCTTCTCCGCCGCCCGTGTTTGTGTTTTCATCTGGTTCACTGGAGCATGCAGCGAGTCCAGCAGCTACAGTTAAAGCCATAACACCGTATAACGGTTTTTTTACATTCATTATTTTTATCCCCCTTGTTCTCTTAAATTTCTGTAAAACAAATTTCACTATATACTATTTTACACAAATAAACAATGTCCTGCTTTAAACATTCACATTAATCGGGACTTTAGTCATAATTATTTATACTAATATATTGATTTACTTGATTTTAATGGTAATATACTATGTTTTATTGCTTTCTTCAGCGCATTTCTTTTATTTTCCTATTATAATAGCGACCATTTTCCACTCTTGGTTCACAAGAGTGGATCGGAAAGTATGTTCCCATTCGTTTCATAATCGGTCTCAAGGATGCCAACTGGATTTATAGTGACTCACCCCTGATTCGATAAATCTCCATAAAACTGTGTTCAAATCCGAAAATTCCCTTTGCATATGTCGACATTATTCGCTAAAATACTATATTAAGATTGCTATTTTAGATTGTTTTCGTTTTAAAACGTGTTGTATAATCAGATGATGCGTATAAGTTGAAAAGAAAGGAAGTTGAATATGTCTCAGGATACTGCAAGTCAGCCAATCGGCCAAGTTGCACAAAAGCCTTGGGTGCGAAATTGGAAGGCTTTTTTAGGTCGTTTGTTGTCGAACAAGTCTGCCGTCTTTGGCGGATCGCTGATTATTATTCTAGCAATCTTAGCCGTCATCGGTCCTTGGATTGCTCCACAAGGCATTAATGAACAAGACTTTGCACTTAAATTACAAGGACCTACTACTGAACATTGGTTCGGCACCGATGATTTTGGCCGTGATGTGTTCTCACGTATTTTACACGGTTTAAGCATTACGTTTCGTATTGGTTTCGTTTCCGTCGCCATCGCCGGCACGGTTGGAACCGTTATTGGCATTATTTCTGGCTACTATGGCGGTAAGCTCGATGCGATTATTATGCGGATTATGGATATTCTTTTAGCATTTCCAAGCATTATCCTTGCACTTGCAATCGTTGCGACACTCGGGCCTGGCTTGAATAACATTATTCTTGCGGTAGCAATCAGCGCATTTCCAGTATTTGCACGGATTGCAAGAGGCTCAACACTATCTGTCAAAAAATTAGAATATATCGATGCTGTAAAAGCGCTGGGTGCTAGCGATACTCGCATTATTTTTAAGCATATATTACCAAATACAATGTCGCCATTAATTGTACAATCGACTTTATCGATTGCAACTGGTGTTTTATCTGCCGCAGGCCTCTCTTTTCTTGGTTTAGGCGTTTCGCCTCCTAGCCCTGAATGGGGTGCGATGTTAAATAGCGGAAAAGTATACATGTTCCAGGCTCCGCATATGACCTACGCCCCTGGACTAGCAATTGTCTTGTTTGTCCTCGCCTTTAACCTGTTCGGCGATGGGCTTCGTGATGCGCTTGATCCAAAGACAAAGTAATTTATAGAAAAGAGGTGCACCTATGTTTAAGTTTTTAGTCCGCAGATTGCTCCAGCTCATACCTGTTATCATCGGGGTAACATTAATTGTTTTTTCATTAATGCATTTTATTCCTGGCGACCCCGCTCAAGTACTTGCAGGCGAATCGGCTACGCCTCAACAAATCGAAGCCATTAATGAACGACTCGGTCTAAATGACCCTTATCCAGTTCAATATTTTCGTTATATGACCAACTTAGTTCAATTCGATTTAGGGAATTCTTTACGGAATGGACAGCCTGTTTCTGATTTAATTCTTCAGCGAATAGGCATAACGCTCGAACTTTCGATATACAGTACGATTCTCAGTATTTTTCTTGGCTTGATTGCAGGTGTCCTGTCTGCCACAAAGCGTGGTTCATTCCGTGATTCTGCGATTATGGTGTTGGCTTTGTTTGGGATGTCCATGCCAAACTTTTGGCTTGGCCTTGTGCTGATCCAATGGTTCGCATTAGGAAACATTCCATTTATCGGAAAATTCATCGATACAGCTTGGTTTCCTCCTTCTGGGTGGGGCAGCTTTGAGCAACTTGTGCTACCTGTATTTATGCTTGGCATTTCAGGGGCAGCGATTGTTGCCCGGATGACTCGTTCCAGCATGCTAGAAGTTATTAACCAAGACTATATTCGCACGGCCCGTGCCAAAGGGGTTAGGGAGCGGATTGTTATTTATCAACATGCTTTAAAAAACGCGTTAATTCCAGTTATTACCGTAGTCGGTTTGAGCTTTGGCAGCTTGCTTGGCGGTGCCGTTCTCGCCGAGAGCGTGTTTGCCATTAACGGAATGGGCCGGCTAATTTACGACGCGATTAACAACCGTGACTTTCCTGTCATGCAAGGTGGCATTTTAGTTGCTTCGCTTTTATTCGTCCTTGTTAACTTGCTTGTAGACATTGCCTATCGATTCGTAAACAAACGGGTTGAAACGGAATAAATCGTTTAAGAGAAAGGAGTGAGACGATTGGCTAATGATCCGATCTTGCAAATACGTGATCTACGTACTTCTTTTTTCACAAAGGAATTAGAAGTAAAAGCGGTAGATGGTGTGACATTTGATGTGGAAAAAGGAAAAACGCTTGGCATTGTTGGGGAATCGGGTTCTGGTAAAAGCATTACGTCCCTATCAATATTAAATTTGCTCTCACATCCAGGAAAAGTGGTCGGTGGGGAGATTTTGTTTAAGGGCGATGATTTGTTGAAAAAAACGCCTGCGCAAATGCGGAAAATTCGCGGCAACGAAATTTCGATGATTTTCCAGGAGCCGATGACATCGTTAAACCCGACCTTTACAGTCGGGCAGCAAATTAGTGAGTCTTTTCGCATTCACGAACATTTATCCAAAAAAGAAGCACGCGCTCGTTCCATTGAGATGTTGAAACTGGTTGGCATTCCTTCTCCTGAGAAACGGATTGACCAATACCCGTTTGAGCTTTCAGGCGGAATGCGGCAACGTGTCATGATTGCAATCGCTCTTGCGTGCAACCCACACTTGCTCATTGCGGATGAACCGACAACCGCACTCGATGTGACGATTCAAGCGCAAATTCTTGAGTTAATTAAAGACTTGCAAAATCGCCTTGGCATGTCTGTTATTATGATTACTCATGACCTTGGGGTTGTAGCGGAGACATGCGACAACGTCGCCGTGATGTACGGTGGACAAGTCGTGGAGTACGCCTCTGTCCATGACTTGTTTACAAAACCGCGCCACCCATATACAGTCGGCCTTATGCAATCGTTGCCGCGCCATGATGAAGACGTAGAAGGCGATCTGTCTATTATAAAAGGTTCTGTGCCAGCGCCAGCCGATATGCCAAAAGGCTGCCGTTTTGCGCCTCGCTGCCCATTTGCAAGCGACATTTGCAAAGAGCTGCCTGAACTCGAAACAAATGAAGACGGCAGCCAAATCCGCTGCTGGATTTACACGGATAAATGGGATAAGCCGGAGGTGAATGTACGTGAGCAATACGCTACTAAAAGTTGACCATTTAAAGCAATATTTCCCGATTAAAGGGGGCTTCTTAGGACGGACGGTCAACCATGTCAAAGCGGTTGATGACATTTCGTTTGAAGTCAAAGAAGGCGAAACGGTCTCGATTGTAGGTGAGTCCGGCTGCGGAAAGTCTACAACTGGCCGGGCAATTCTCCGTCTTGACGAACCGACTTCAGGAAAAATCCAGTTCCAAGGCGAAGATTTGCTCTCATTGAACCGTAACCAAATGCGGAAAAAACGCAAAGACTTGCAAATTATTTTCCAAGATCCGTATGCATCGATCAACCCGCGGCAAACGGTTCGCCAAGTGCTTTCAGAAGCGATGGCCATCCAAGGCGTTGCGCCTGCCAGGGATCATGATCGGCTTATTCGCGAACTAATGAAAACGGTCGGTTTAGGCGAACACCAAATTGATCGCTTCCCTCACGAATTTAGTGGCGGCCAGCGTCAACGCGTTGGAATCGCCAGAGCCTTAGCTGTGAATCCAAAATTGATCATTTGCGACGAAGCGGTTTCCGCGCTTGATGTATCGATCCAAGCACAAGTCATTAACTTGCTCAAAAAATTGCAACGGGAACTAAAATTAACGTATTTGTTTATTTCCCATGACTTAGGTGTCGTCCGTCATATTTCAGACCGCGTCATTGTCATGTATCTTGGCCGCATTGTGGAAATGGGCGATAAAAAATCGGTTTTCGATAATCCTCAGCATCCGTATACAAAAGCGTTGCTGTCTGCGATTCCAAAACCGGATCCGAGCATAAAAAAAGAGCGCATCATTTTGCAAGGCGACGTGCCATCGCCAATTGATCCCCCAAGCGGATGCCGTTTTCATACACGTTGTCCATTTGCAACAGAAAAATGCAAAACAGAAGTCCCTGAATTGCGGACAACCAAAGGAATGGCAAATAGCCATGCCGGAGCATGCCATTATATGGAGGAAATTTCTTCTGGCGAACACCAACCTGCTTATTCTTAAAAACGCGTTAAAGCCTGCTTTTGGCCATTTTGATGGCCGAAAGCAGGCTTTTATGTTTACAAGACTTTGCTTAAAAACGATTTTGTCCGCTCGTTTTTCGTTTGTTCAAAAATCTCTACAGGCGTGCCCTCTTCAACAAGGCGACCCTCATCCATAAAGAAAACGCGATCACCGACTTCACGGGCAAACCCCATTTCATGTGTGACGACAATCATCGTCATCCCTTCCAATGCCAATTCTTTCATGACAGAAAGGACGTCGCCGACAAGCTCAGGGTCCAGTGCGGACGTCGGTTCATCAAACAGCATCACTTTCGGATTCATTGACAACGCTCTTGCAATCGCCACACGCTGTTTTTGTCCGCCTGACAAGCTGGCCGGGTAAGCATCTGCTTTATCCTCTAAACCGACTTTCTCAAGAAGCTTCTTGGCTGCCGCCACCGCTTCCCCTTTTTCAATGCCCCGCACTTTCAATGGCGCAAGTGTGATATTTTCCAATACTGTCTTGTGAGGAAACAAATTAAAATGTTGAAACACCATGCCCACTTCCTGGCGCACAGCGTTAATATTCGTTTTCGGGTCGGCAATATTGACGCCATCAATGACGACTTCCCCAGATGTGATGTCTTCAAGCCGGTTTAAACAGCGGAGAAACGTACTTTTCCCAGAGCCAGACGGGCCAATAATGCAAACGACTTCCTTTTCGCGAATGTCCGTCGTAATTCCCTTTAGTACTTCATGGTCTCCAAACGATTTATGCAAATCCGTTACTTTAATCATGTCCGTTCCAGTCTCCGTTCTGTGTAGCGTAATAAAAGGGAAGCCGGAATCGTGATCGCTAAGTAAAACAGGCAGACAAGCAAGTATGTATCAAAATACGAAGCAGATAAGCCAGTATACGTTCTGCTTTGATACATTAAATCGGCAACGGCGATCGTCGATAAAAGCGACGTATCTTTTAAACTGATAATAAATTGGTTGCCGAATGGAGGGATCATCACTTTAATGGCTTGAGGCCAAATAATATAGCGCATTGTTTGACTCCCTGTTAAACCTAGCGACCTGCCAGCTTCCATTTGCCCTTTGTCTATCGATTGTACCCCGCCGCGGACAATCTCGGCAATATAGGCGCCTGAGTTAATCGCAATGACAAAAATACCAGTATAAAGCGGATCAAACCGTAAATCCAACAGACCTGGAATCCCGAAATGGATAAAAAAGATTTGCGCCAGCAAAGGCGTCCCTCGAATAGCTTCCACAAAAATCGCTGCGATTGCTCTCACAAATCCAATACGAGATAGGCGCATTAATCCGAAAATCGAGCCAACGATACTTCCTAAAAAAACACCGACGAGCGTAATTAAAACCGTGTATTTCAAACCTTCCCATAAAAAAGGCAATGCCCCAAAATCCATTTTTTATCTCACCTCTTGATGAAAGCTGGCATAGCGATGTTTCACATGCCTTCTGGTCGTTCTCCGAAGTACTTTTCATAAATATCGCCGTACGTGCCGTTTTCCATGAGCGTCGCCAGCGCTTCATTTACTGGTTCAACGAGGTCTGAGCCTTTTGGAAAGGCAATCCCATATTCCTCACCTGTTAAACGCTCGCCTACCATTTTCATTTGTCCTTCTCCTTGCTGTTGCATGAAATACTGCACATTAGGCATGTCATATAAAACGGCATCGACGTGGCCAGCAAGCAACGCTTGGTAGGCTTCTGTAATTTCAGGGTAAGCATCCACTTGCGCCTCCGTATTATCTTCTAAATACGTTTGGCTCGTCGATGACAGCCTTGTCGCCACTTTTGTGGACGAAGTAATGTCGTCTATCGATTCGATCACATCATCCTCTTCTGCTACCGTAAGGACTAAGCCCGATTCATAATAAGGGTCGGAAAAATCAATGTTTTCTTTACGTTCTTCGGTAATGGTCATCCCATTAATGGCAGCGTCATAACTTCCTTGTTCAATCCCCGACAATGCCCCAGAAAAATCCATTTGCTGAAATTCAACAGCAAAACCAGCTTCTTCAGCGATCGCTTTCATTAATTCGATGTCAAAGCCTGTTAGTTCATTTGTCTCTAAATCAATAAACTCAAATGGGACAAAATTATTATCGGTAGCCACTTGGTAAGTTTCAACATTGTCACCATCCGCCCCGCCTGTATGGTCGCTCGTCCCTGTTTCACTATTATTACAAGCTGCGAGGACGAGAACAGCACTTGCTACAAAGGCAGTCCCTATTCGTATGGTCATAGCCATCCCCCTTTTTCTTTTTTTCTGTTAATTATGCTAGTTTAGCATGTTGGTATTGTTAGTACAAAAGCGTTTATCCTTGTTCTCCCTCGGTGAGCACAAGCTTGGTTAAGGAATACCTCGCTTTTCTAGTTCATTCGCTATTTAGCAGCCAATAGACCACTCATTCATATGATATCATTCTTACAAAAACAGGCGGTGGCCGTAATTGGTTTTTAAAAGCGAAAAAGGAATCACTTATTCAGTGATCATGTATTCCCTCATGATCGTATTAAGCATCGATATTGTCTTTGACTTGAATGTAGCCGCTTTCCCAGTGCAAAACGCTTTTATAAAAAAGCCCGTATTGGTACTGTTTTTGCTCCTGATTGTTTCGATATTTTTCAGGACAAAGTATGTCCTTAAACCAAAGTCAAAAACCATCGTCGTTGTGTTTGGTTTTTATAAGAAAACAATCAACATCAATACAATTAACGCGATGAGGTTTACAAAGGATTTTTTCGCTTCCCCTGCGCTCTCAAGCAACAAAATTGAAATCGAATACAGTCACTCTAATCTTATTCGAATTTCTCCTAAAGAGAAGCAGTTATTCATAGAACAAGTGAAAAAAATCAATCCTGACATACACATAAAGCAAACAAAAAGAAAGTACTAGGATGCTAAAAATCCAGTTCGACGGCGAATTTCTAAGACCGGCTTAACGTTAAAAATCTCTTTCCCACTGAAGCGGCTTATCTACCTATACTTAAAAACCAATCACATAGCCTAATAGAAAATCCGAGGCTTAGGCTATAAGCTGAGGTTGGGAACAATCTGTTCCCAACCTCTTTACCCATTATCGCGTAATTTAAAACAAACCACTTTCTGTTCTGTCATCTCTAATATAGAAAACTTTACGCCTTCTCGTCCTAATCCTGATTGCTTTGTTCCTCCAAATGGCATCGCATCAATGCGGAAATCGGAGCTATCATTGACCATGACACCGCCTGCTTCCAGCTCTCGAATTGCCTGAAAAACAGCATTCATATTCTCTGTAAATAAGCCCGCATGCAAGCCATAGTCCGATTGGTTGGCCCTTTCAATTCCCTCTGCAAGAGACTTGATTTTATAAAGCAAGACCACTGGCCCAAAGACTTCTTCTTTAGCGAGCATGCACTCATCTGGAACGTTTTCAAGTACAGTCGGTTCATAAAAAGCGCCGCGCCTCTTGCCTCCGCATAAAAGGGCTGCGCCCATCCGCAGGGCATCGTCTACCATGAACGCAACACGCTTTGCTTCTTTTTCAGATATAAGGGGGCCCATATCGGTCTTTTCAGATAGTTTCTCACCCATCAAGTAAGCACAGGACTGTTTGACAAACAGCTCCTTAAAGCGGTCATAAACCTCTTCGTGGACGTACAAGCGCTGCACGCCTATGCAGTTTTGCCCCGCTGCCCAGAAGGCACCGCTCACATTTGCTTTTACTGCGTCTTCAATCTGGGCATCCTCAAGGACGATGACTGGTGAATTAGAGCCAAGTTCCATGCTTTTTTTCTTCAAACCTGCCTTTTTGGCAATTTCAAGCCCAGCCTCCATTCCCCCTGTGAAGGAAACCATTCGCACGTCAGGATGGGTGATGAGCACATCGCCAACTTCACTGCCCAATCCGGTCATAACGGACAGAATCCCTTTTGGCAAACCTGCTTCCATAAAGGCTTCGGCTAACAAGAGTGCGCTTAATGGCGTTGCTGTTGCCGGTTTTAGCACAATCGCATTGCCTGCAGCAATAGCTGGGCCAATCTTATGGGCGACCAAATTCAGGGGATCGTTAAAAGGCGTAATGGCGCCAATGATGCCAAGAGGATGTCGTTCATAATAACCAAAGCGCCCTGTTCCCCCTGGGGACTGGTCAAACGGAATCGTTTCACCGGTTATTCGGCGTGCCTCTTCCGCGCACAGTCGCAATGTCTCGACACACCGCCCCGTCTCCTTCCGTGCTTCGCGAATCGTTTTGCTCCCTTCTGTAGCAATGGTCCGTGCAAATCGTTCTTTGTGGGCATCAACAAAATCGGCAGCTCGATTTAAAATGGCCATTCGCTTGTAAACAGGAAGAGAAGCCGATGCTTTCGCCCCCTCCTTTGCACGAGCAATTGCCTGCTCCATATCTGTTTTTGATGCTTTTGGGACAATTGCGACCAACTGATCATTTTCTGGATTTCGGACTTCCATTGTTTCGGTCCGGTCTACCCATTCGCCTGCGAGCAGCATTTGTTGCCGCCTTAAATCCAGTTTCATTGGACCGCCTCCTTTACTGATTCGTCACTTTTCTATTCTCCTCCATAAAAAAGTGGCAATCGACCAAATCACTTAACAAGGCATAGCCAGTTTCCTTCTTGCCTGCCCCTGCCCCTGTCAACGTAATATCCCCCGCTAGGTCGCAGCTGTACGTAATCGCATTTGTGGCGCCGGCAATTGATGAAAGGGGGTGGCTTGAATCAAGCAATATCGGTTTGACAGCCGCCTTCATACCGTCAGCGGTTCTTCGAATTGTGCCAAGCATTTTCCAGGTCTTCCCTTGCTGTTTCGCGGTTTGAATCTCGGCAGCTGATAACGTCTTTAAACCGACCCGTTCCACATCGTCAGGCGTCAGCGCTTCTCCCATAACGGTATTGGCCAGAATGACAATTTTGTATAAAGCATCGTAGCCTTCCACATCGCTTGTCGGATCGGCTTCAGCGTACCCTTTTTCCTGAGCTTGTTTTAAAGCGTCATGATAAGACATCCCGTCTTCCATCTGTGTTAACATATAATTCGTTGTCCCATTTAAAATTCCGTTCACTTCCGTAAACGTATTTCCAATGAGTGCTGTACGGGCTAAGCGTAAAGCCGGCGTTCCGCTCATAACCGTGCCTTCAAAACCAAGGTAGACACCGTTTTCAGCCGCTAACTCTGACAGTTGTTTGTAAGCCATTGCTATCGGCCCTTTATTTGTCATCACTACATGCTTTTTTGCCGCAAATGCCGTTTTGCAGTGTGTGATGGCTGGTTCGCCTGTTTTGATATCCGTAAACGTTGCTTCAACAATGACATCCGCATTGGTCTGCACGATCGTCGTCATTGCATCAAGACCCCTCACAAGCGTAGCGGAGTTAGGATAGTCTTCTAATGAGCCAACGGTTGCTGCCAAGTGAAGCACTTTATCGAGATCGAGACCATTTGGATCATACAATGACCCAATTTTAAAATCGGAAATTGCCACTACTTTAGGCGCCATTCCCGTTTGCTGCCTCGTTTTTTCACATTGATTGGCCAAAATTTCTGCCAACCCTTGGCCGACAACGCCAAAACCAAGAATCGCCAATTTCATGGTCGCACTCACTCCTTTTTATTTAAGGCATCCGCGCATACGCCTGCCATAAGCGCAGCTCCTTTTGAAAGGCAAGCTTCATCGATTTGGAACTGTGGCGTATGCAAATCAAACTCGCCATGTCGAGGCTGGCAACCTAAGAAAAACATCGCCGCTTTTGTCGTTTTGGCCATATGAGCAAAATCCTCACTTCCTAACCCGTAAGGCCCAGTAACAATACGGTCATTTGGATAAAGATGGTGGGCCGCCTGTTTGATTAGCGCAATCGCCTCACTGTCATTCACGAGCGCCGGCTCGCCTCGTTTGACTGTACATGCGCCTTCACCGCCAAATACATTGGCTACAGCAAAAGCATTGCTTACTTCTTCCGTAAGTTTTTTGCGAACATCGTCGTTGTAACAACGGATCGTGCCTTCTACTTCAACGATTTCAGGGATGACGTTGTTTGCTTTGCCGCCATGGATTTGGCCAATGCTAATCACGGCCGGTTCAAGCGGGGAGGAAAAGCGACCAGTCAGTCCGTAAATCGCCGGCAGCACTTGCGAAAGCAACCATATGGCGTCAACGCCTAAATGAGGATACGCGCCGTGCCCCCCGCTGCCTGTAATCGTCCCTTTAAATGCATCAAAGCTGGCCATGCTCGCACCGCTATGGACTTGAATCGCATTTGGACGCAGCCACGGACACATATGAAGCGCAAAGGCGATATCGGCTCCAGCCATCGCCCCTGCTTCTATCATATAGATAGCGCCAGTCTTCCCGGCTTCATCCATCTTCTCTTCGGCTGGCTGAAACAAAAACCGAACTGTGCCGTTTAGGTATCCTGCCTGGTGCCGCTCGCTTAAAATCGTCGCTGCGCCAAGTAAAATCGCCGTATGGGCGTCATGCCCACAAGCGTGCATCGTCCCTTTTTTGATGCTAGCAAATGAATGTGGCAGTTGTTCCTCGATCGGCAATGCATCCATGTCAGCGCGCAAAACCACGGTTTTTCCTTGCTTTCCGGCAAGTTCAGCAACGACGCCATATCCACCGACTTGTTCCGTTACGACCATCCCAGGCAAACGCCTAAGCACCTGGGCCACAAAAGCAGCGGTTTCCTTTTCTTGAAAGCTACGTTCTGGATGTTTATGCAGGTGCCGGCGCCATGTCATAAGCTGATCTTGCAATTGTTCAGCTCGCTCTCGGATTCCAACAACATTCATGTTCAGGCCTCTATTTTGGCAGCCTCGAATGCCTGCTTAAAGTCAGCGATGATGTCCTCTCCATCCTCAATGCCACATGATACGCGAATTAATCCTTCAGGAATGCCCATGGCTGCACGCTCTTGTGGCGTGCATTCGACATGGCTTGTTGTCCGTGCCGGTCCTACTGTCGTCTCAACCGCCCCTAAATTTGCAGCTCGATTGGCAAATGCTAGCTTTGGCAATAAGTGGCGCACTGTATCGACACCGCCAGCAACAGCGAAGCTCAGCATGCCGCCGAAACCAGACATTTGCGCTTTGGCGATTTCGTGGTTAGGGTGGTCAATGAGGCCAGGATAAAAAACAGTTTCGACCTCTTCGACCGTTTGCAAATAAGCAGCGAGCTTCTCGGCATTTTCAGCTTGCCGTTTCACTCGTAATTCAAGTGTTTTCATACCGCGCAATATCAAATAAGCGGCCCAAGGATCCATTGTTGCCCCGTTGATTTCCCGATAGTGGTAAATTGCTTCAATCAGAGACTCATCTAAACCGACGACAACCCCTCCAAGGGCATCTGCATGGCCTCCTAAAAATTTTGTTGCGCTATGGAGAACGAGATCAGCGCCGAGGGTGAGTGGATTTTGATTAACTGGCGTCGCAAACGTATTGTCGACGACAACAAGTGCGCCAACTTGTTTTCCAGCTTCTGCGCAAGCGCGGATGTCAGTAATTTTTACAGTTGGATTGGTGGGCGTCTCTAAATAAACGATCGTGCAGCCTTTAGCCGTTTCTTTTTTGATTTGCTCAACATCCCCTGTTTCACAAAAAACAACATCGATATTTAACTTTGGCAGAAATTCAGTGAAAATTTTATTGGTGCCGCCATATGTGTCTTTAATTGTCACAACGCGGTCTCCTGGCCTTAAAAACGTATAAAGCGTGTTGGAAATAGCCGCCATACCCGTTGAGAAACTAGTTGCTGCATTCGCCCTTTCCAGCACTTTGACTTTATCTTCAAACGCTTGCACGGTCGGGTTTGTATTGCGGCCATAAATGTGGCCTTTTTTTCTGCCAACGGCCACTTCATACCATTCGTCCATATCGTCATAGCCAAAAGCCACACTCGGAATAACCGGCACTTGTGTCGCTCCGTGGACCAAATAGTCTTTTTCTCCTGCCCATACTGCTTTCGTAGCAAACTTGGCGTTGTTCATTTTTGTCATGATAAGCCCCCCAATCAATTATGAAGCAGATGCATTTGGATCATTGGTCAACAGCTGACGCGGAAAATCACAAAGAAGCTCACAGCCATTTTCCGTCACCCGTACCGATTCACTAATTTCGACGCCAAAGTCGTCGTACCACATGCCAGGGATGATATGGAACGTCATATTGGCTTGCAGCACCGTTTTATCTCCCTTTCGAATGCTTGCCGTATGTTCGCCCCAATCAGGTGGATAATTCAATCCAGCTGAATAACCAATACGCGCTTCTTTTTCCAGTCCGTAGCGCCCAATTGTCTTCCTCCAGACGGCTTCCACTTCTTCGCACGTGACTCCAGGCTTCATCCATGCAAGCACTTCATTGAGCCCTTCAACGGCAATTTTGGCTACATCTACAACACGCTGTTGCGGTTTTCCAATCGTCACTGTTCTTGCGAGTGGAGCATGGTAACGTTGATAGCAGCCAGCTAACTCAATGATGACTGTATCTTCGCTCGGATAGCGTTGGTCAGACCACGTAATATGTGGAGCACTTGTTTTCACGCCTGACGGCAAAAGTGGGACAATCGCCGGATAATCGCCGCCAAACTCCTCTGTCCCGGCAATTTGTGCGTGGTATATGGCTGCAACGACATCGCTTTCCCGTGCGCCCGCATTAATGGCATTCATACCGGCATACATCGCCTTGGCCGCAATTTTGCCTGCGCATTTCATATAATGGATTTCCATGTCTGACTTGATGATGCGCACATAGTTGACAAGGTTAGTCGCGTCGACAAACCGGGCGTCCGCCAAGCGTTGCGTCAGGCGTTCATGTGCTTTTGCCGTGTAGTAATACGTATCTGATTCGACGCCAATGCGGCGGTTGCCTTGGCCAATATCAGCCAGAACTTTGGCAATAAAGTCCATTGGGTGGCGATCATCCGATTGCACATAATCGTCAGGGTACGGAATAATCCGTTCATGCATCAACCAAGTTGTCTGCTTGGCAACGTTCGCGTCCATGCCCCGCCCAATCCAAATCGGCTGGTCCTCATCAATTAAGACGACTAGCATTTGATGGACATAAAAGCACCAGCCATTATAACCGGATAAATAATTCATATTGGCTGGGTCAGTGAGCAACAGCACGTCAATGCCTTTTTCACTCATGCGTTCCTTTGTTTTTGCCAAGCGGACCTGATACTCCTCCAATGTGAACGGGAACATGTAAACCAGCCTCCTTTTGAGTAGGTCATTCGTTTCTTTCATTCTACTCATAAGCTGAAGCTATGCAATATTTTGAATGTATGAAAATTCGATCGCTTCTGTAGACATTTTGGCGGATCCCTCGTGTGACTTGCCTCCATCTGAAAAAGATGGCGTTTCTTACCCGCCATCATCCACCGAGACAAAGATAACTTTTAGTCGATACTCCAACTATCAGGGTTAACTTATAAACGTAAAAATTCCAACATAAATACAAAAACCAGAAAGAACAAATACAAAGCAAGCTAAAAATGGCCTCTCTTTTTTAAACTCCGAAAGACCAATCGTCAAAATCATTAACCCACTGAAGAGTGTAGCTAAGGGCTGCAAATAATAGGTATTACTAAAATAACCAATTAGTGCAAAGATGGTTGTAAGTAAGGCAAAAAGTACGCGCCAAGCAAATAACCGATTCAAAAAAATCCCCCTAAAAAAACATTAGCTCACAGTATAACAACCTTATCACTCTTTTCACAACTGTCATCCAGAAATAGATAGAGAATCTCTCTTATTTTTGGGTCAACTCTCATTCTCTGTATATTAAAAAACTCCAGATAGACGATTTAAACACATGTCCACCTAAAGGGGATATGCCTATACAATTCGAATGATACGGGGAGACGGCCATGGCGTTCGTTTCTCTAGATTGTCTTTTCTGTTTGCTTTAAATGAGCTGTTGTTTTATTCGGATGACGGTATATAATGGATTTTCCAAGTAAAGTTAAGATAATCGATAGGAGCGGTACAGTGAAATTTAATATAGCGTATGGTGCATATTGAAAAGCATGTACGCCTAATGTAGCAAAGATAAATACCCCACATGTATTCCATGGCACAAAAACAGACGTCAATGTCCCTCCATCTTCTACGGCGCGAGATAAGTTTTTCGAATGCAACTGGTGGTCCTCATACGATTTTGCATACATTCTAGCAGGAACAACGATCGAAATATATTGTTCCGAACAAGAAACATTGGTGGCAAAACTGGAAAGAACCGTCGTGATAATTAAGCGTTTCGCTGTCTTTGCCCATTTTAAAATTTGCTGAACAATTGCCTGGAGCATGCCAGTGTTTTCAAGTACGCCTCCAAACGTCATCGCCACAATCGTTAAAGAGACGGTGTACATCATGGCCTCCATTCCACCGCCGTTGAATAATTCATCTACCATATGATTACCTGTGTCAATCACGTAACCGTTCTGAAGTGTGGAGACAGCAATACTCCATGCATCTCCTTGGACATAGATTTGACTGAAAAATCCTAATACGATTCCTACACCCAATGCTGGAATTGCTGGTACTTTAAACATCACGAATACGATTACTGCTAGTGGTACAATTAATAGCCAAGGAGAGAGCACAAAGTTTTCTTGAAGTGAAGCCATTGTTCTTTCTATGTCAGCAAAACTGGCTGTATTTCCCTCTACCTCGTTTCTGCCAAGAAACCAATAAACAATTAGCGAGATCAGAAGTGCAGGAATCGTGGACACAAGCATACATTTAATATGTTCAAACAAGTCTGTCCCTGTTAAGCCAGCAGCAAGATTCGTTGTATCGGATAATGGCGAAAGTTTATCTCCAAAATACGCTCCTGAGATCACTGCCCCAGCGACCATTGCCACCGGTATTCCCATACTTAAACCAATCCCCATGCCAGCTACGCCAATCGTTGCCATCGTAGACCATGAACTGCCAATCGACAGAGACACGGCAGCGCATATGACACAGATTGAAACTAAAAAGAAAGACGGACTCATTATTTTTAATCCGTAAAAGACCATTGTTGCGACAATTCCCCCACCTATCCATGCACCGATCGTTAATCCGACAAGAATAATAATGACAACGGCTGGTAAAGCAAGTTTAATCCCTTTATACATGCTTTCTTCAATTTCATTCCATTTAAAACCTGCTTTCATTGCCATTAATGCAGCTACGGCGGTTCCAATCATCAATGGAATGTGAGGGTCTCCTTCTAATCCCACGATTGTCACAGCCATTGCTGTAATCATGGTAATGAGTGGCAACAGTGCGAACCAAAACGAAATGTCTTTCTTCATTTTTCTCCCCCTTGTATGTCTCTAACAAATCCAGGCAAGCGCTTACATTTATGTAGACACTAGAAACAGTAAAAAGCTAAGCCCACGCCCTAAAATGTGTAGCTTCAGCTGCTTTTCGAATCCCGACCATATGAAGCCAGTCGCATGTTTACGCAAATAGTCAATACGGATAAGGCTCTATTTTCATCCATGCCATCATTTGTGCGTTTGTAAAGGCGTCTGGCGCTGAAATGCCTTTGGTCGGGCCAACAGCATCATTGTGCTGGGCCCGATGGCCTGTAAATCCTTTTGTTTTTCCATTATCCATGCGGATTAGCTCTTTTAATCATTCATACATTCCATCTGAATCGCCTAGACCGCAACTGCTTCCATTTGTCACGCCTTATTTAACAGGCTTCTCTTTTGATAAAACATAATTTATTTTTTCAATAGCCCAATCTAATTCTTCTTTTGTAATGACGAGCGGCGGAGCAAAGCGGATCGTGTTTTCATGTGTTTCTTTGCATAATACCCCTGCTTCTTTCAACTGTTCACAATACTTACGGACAGGATGATTGAATTCAACGCCGATAAATAATCCCCGTGCTCGAATGGCTGTTAAATCATCATTATCAATTGCCCGCAACGCTGTTGTGAAATACTCTCCTAATTCTAATGATTTCTTCACTAGATTTTCTTCCTCAATCACTTCAATGGCAGCTAGAGAAACAGCACAAGCTAGTGGATTTCCTCCAAAAGTAGAGCCATGTGAACCTGGCGTAAATACATCCATAATGTCTTTGTCGGCAGCAATAGCTGATACTGGAAAAACGCCGCCCCCCATTGCTTTTCCCATCACATAAATATCTGGAACGACATTTTCCCATTCACAGGCAAACATTTTTCCAGTCCGTGCAAAACCTGTTTGCACTTCATCAGCAATAAAGAGAATATCGTTTTCCGTACAGAGATCGCGAACAGCTTGTAAGTAACCTTCAGGCGGGATGATGATGCCTGCTTCTCCTTGAATGGGCTCTATAATCATAGCCGCTGTATTTGGAGTAATGGCTTCACGAATCGCTTCCACATTCCCATACGCTACCTTTTTTATCCCTGGCACAAAAGGGCCGTAATGTTTGGTCGCTCCCGGATCATTCGATAAGGAGACCGCATTTAATGTCCGCCCATGAAAATTGCCTTTGGCCGCAATAATTTCTGCTTTGTTTTCTTCGACTCCTTTGACTTCATAAGCCCAGCGACGAGCTGCTTTAATCGCTGTCTCAACCGCTTCTACCCCTGTATTCATCGGCAACACTTTATCTTTTCCTGTCAATTCCGCCACGCGCTTGGTCCATGGACCAAGCTGGTCATTATGGAAAGCACGGGAAGTCAATGTTACTTTATCAGCCTGTTCCTTTAATGCCTGGATGATCTTTGGATGGCGGTGTCCCTGGTTCAAAGCTGAATAAGCGCTAAGCATATCCATATATTTATTTCCTTCAGGATCCTTCACCCACACGCCTTCTGCCTCAGCAATCACAACTGGCAGCGGATGATAGTTATGCGCCCCATAAGCATTTGTTTGTTCCATAATGTGATCTGATTTTTCAATCGCCATAAAAACATTCCTCCTTTATAGGTTGTGAATCACACTCGTTTCCATTCTGTACTCACTGTTTCTATATGCAAACATCATGCCAACCGATGAACCCAGATGCTGAAACGGTTTTAACAAGATTGCAGAAAAAATTTTTTGCATGGTGAGAAGGATAAACGAAAAATTTTTTTGCGCTTTATCGGTTTATCGATTACACTCACTTTTAAAGGAGGGGTATTTTGAAAAAAAATAAAACACAAAAAAATTTAGCACAACTGAATCACCTATATCAAATGCTAATAGACGAAATAAATGTGGGTATCCACGTTATTGACCAAAATGGAAATACGATTATATACAATAAAAAAATGATGGAAATCGAATCGATGGTAGACACCGATGTACTCCATAAAAATCTTTTAGAAGTTTTTACATTTCACGACGATGAACGCAGTACACTTGTACAAGCATTAAAGACAGGGAAAGTAACGAAGGATGTCAAACAAACGTATTTTAATAATAAAGGGGAAGAAATCACAACCATTAACAATACCTTTCCTTTTATCGAAAATGGAAAAATTACGGCTGCCGTGGAAATAGCGAAAGATATGACCCAATTGGATCATGTCATTAAGAAAAACGTGCTGCGAAAAAGAGAAAGCCATTATACCTTTGACCAAATCATCGGCAACAGCAAAGCCTTTTTAGCGGTTATAGAAGAAGCAAAACGAGCCGCCCGCACGTCGTCTTCTGTGCTAATCGTTGGAGAAACAGGGACAGGGAAAGAGTTATTTGCCCAAAGCATTCACTATGCTAGCCCGAGATCACACGCCCCTTTTCTAGCACAGAATTGCGCAGCGATCCCTGAAAATTTAATGGAAAGTTTATTATTTGGAACGAAAAAAGGAGCATTTACCGGGGCATTGGACACGCCAGGCTTATTCGAGCAAGCTGATGGCGGAACATTGCTTCTGGACGAAATAAATTCTCTCGACCCTGCGTTACAGGCGAAATTATTACGCGTTATTCAGGAAAAAACCATCCGTCGCATCGGCGATACCAAAGACAAAAAAGTCGACGTTCGAATCATTGCTACCATTAATGAAGATCCGATAGATATGATTGCAAAGCAGCGCTTACGCAAAGATTTGTATTATCGTCTCAGCGTCGTCACTTTATTTATCCCGCCCTTGCGTGAAAGAAAAGAAGACATTCTTCCGCTTATCGAGGAATTCATTCACAAGTATAACACGCTATTTCAGATGAATGTGAAGACGATTAGCGAAGAGGCAAAGGCGATTCTGTTCCAGCACGATTGGCCAGGAAATGCGCGAGAACTGGAACATACAATTGAAGGCACAATGAATTTCATTAGTGATGAAACAGAAATTCACATACACAACCTGCCGTTTCGATTGCGCAATCGCTATCAGAAAGAAGTGAAAGACACAGAAACAGGCAACTTACCTGCAAAAACATTACAAGAAAAAATGGCAGAGGTCGAAAAGCTCTATATTTTACAAGCGTTAAGAGAAAACAACAACAACGTTTCCCAAACTGCAAAAAATCTTGGCATGAGCAGACAAAATCTCCAATATCGGCTGAAAAAGTTTCACCTTTCATTGAAGTAATTACGTTGGCCTACAGTCATCCACTAGTTCGGGTGTGAACTTGGCTTGACATGAAGAACAGGAGAGATACGAAAAGGAGTCAAAGTGGCCTCCCCGCCAGGAGATACGCTCGCCTCTCCATGAAAGCCATTGTTTACAGGTAGTGGTCAACAACGCCGCCGATATTAATTAGACTGATAGAAAGTGCCTGGAGACGAGAACAGTGTTTCGTTTCGTATCCGTTTTAACGCGTTCGCGCGAGGCAACGGTCTAGGAGTTAGGCGTTTGCATGTGGTGTTGGATCATCGATATACGAATGCTAAGATCAAGCAAAAAGACATCATCAGGATTCGCTAAAGATAAATGAGTCAGCGCCTCAATTTTCCGAAGTCGATATAACAGCGATTGGCGGTGCAAATGAAGAAATCGCGCTGTCTGCGTCACTTTGTTTTGGTTTCTTTGGTATGCGACAAATGTGCCGACCAAGTCCATTTGCCTTTGTTCATCGTAGGCAAACAACGGTGCCGCATAATCTAACACGAGGCTTCGCAGTTCTCGCTCTTGCCCTATTTTATAAAGGACACGGTCAATGCGCGTATCTGTATAAAAGATCCGGCTTCCTTGCCCTTTCCTGCCGATACCAAGCAATAGTGCCTGTTTCGCTTCTTGGTACCGGTCTTCAAATGCATAGGTGTTTATTTGCTGGTCACCGATTCCCCACGTTATTTCGACATCGGGAAGCAAATGGGCCAAACGGCGATCAAGCAAGTCAAGAAATCCATTGACCGTCGTCCGGTAATCTTCACAGGGAACGGCTAAATAAATCAATAGCTGCCCATCCATAAACGTCGACATCGTTTCCCGTTCAACCGTTACGCCTGCATAGTAGATCTCTTCTTCGATATAATGGACCATGCTTAGTTGCCAGTCTTTAAAGGAGGCTACTTGATCAGAACGGCTATACAATTCTTCCATATTGTGCAGCATGCCTACTATCGCGATGTATGGCACAGAAACCTCATATCCTAGCGCTTCAGCCCGTGTTTTTAGTTGTGCTTCCGTTTCAATCAACCCTTGGGCCAAATCGGCGACGAAATGATTGCGCATACGTGCTTCTGTTTCTTGCACTGTGTTCTCTTGCAGAAACCAAAATGCAGCGGCTGTCCCGGCATGTTCGAGCAATATAAAGGCTGTCGCTAGGTCGCTTGTATCCATTTTATCCCTATTAACAGCAAATACATAGCCTTGAATTTGCTCATTTGCTTGGATGATCGGCAATATATGGACGTCTGTGCCATCTGTATGGAGCGTTTGGATTTTTCGTTCAAGGGGGTGATGCTCACTTTCCTGGCCGCTAGTGCGCATGTGTTTGTACACTTTACTAACTAGGCCTACCACCGGTTCAGCTCCATGGCTTTTCCCTTTTATTCGCCCTTGGGCATCCGTTATAACAATGGGTACGGCGGCATAGCCAGCAACATGTTCTGCTAGAGCAGACAAATGGTTCCCAGCAAGCATTAAAGACAAGAGTTCCTGTTGTACCTTTTGGGTAAATTGCCAATCGTCCTGCTTTGAATCAACAAGCTTGGCCGTTACTGCCTGTGTAATGTCGGCAAAGCGGATCTCCCATGGCAAAAAAAGAATCGGAAACTGCTCATTCTCAGCAAGGGTGCGGACATCTTCGGACAATTCGAACACAAACCGGCCGATCGCCACTGCAAGCCCTGACGCTTCCGACTTAATCACATCTTGCACAAAGGCATAAAACGCCTTCGGCTCTTGGTTGCAGCCGATGCCAGTCGTAAGGACAAGCTCATTTTGCCTGATAAAGTTTTCCACTGGTGCTTCCGTAATCGAAACCCATTCAACTTGTCGGTATGGCAACTGTTCTTGTGCAGTCTTAATGATGGCAGGCTTCATAATGTCCAATTCCATTACTTGCGCCAATGTAATCTTCATTCAACCCACCCCCATTGGAATCGTTACCGATATAAATCAGGTCGCCTGCTTGAAAACACCGGCACTCTTTCCCGCACTTCAGCAGCTTTGCTAAAATCAACTTTACATTGAAGCCATTCTTCTTCAGTGCTGCTACCTTCGACAATAATTTCCCCCCATGGGTCAATCACCATCGATGTGCCTGCATAATCGGTTCCGTTGTGGCTGCCGACGCTATTGCAAGAAAGGAGATAAAACTGATTTTCGATCGCTCTGGCTTGCTGCAATGCCTTCCAGTGCATCGCCCGCGCCAACGGCCATTCAGCAACAATAAAAAGCACTTCTGCCCCTTCTAATGCAAGACGGCGCGCCAACTCGGGAAAACGCAAATCATAGCAAATCAGGACCGCCATTTTGACACCATCTAATTCAAATAAGGCAGGGGGCACGCTTCCGCCTTGCATGTAAGCAGGTTCATTCAGCATAGGGACAAGGTGGACTTTGTCATACGTATAGACAAGCTTGCCCTGGGCATCGATGACAAGCGCTGTATTGTAAATGCCACCGTCTTTCTTTGTCGCAATCGAACCGGCAACCATATGAATGCGATGCGCTCGGGCGAGTTGTTGCAAAAATGCAATCGTCTCCACTCCCTCTTCTTCCGCCAGTTCGCCAAGGTCCTCAAGCTGGTACCCAGTCGTCCATAACTCAGGCAACACGATCGTGAGCGGCCGCTCTAGTTGCTCACGGCATAGTTGCTCAACCCACGTTTTAACACGTTCTCGGTTCTGGTCTGGCTTTCCTGCTAATACTTCCATTTGGAAAACAGCGACATGCATCGTTTTTAGCTCCTTTGTAAAAAGCTGCAGCACGCTGCAGCTCTCTTTATGAAAGAATGTTCACATTACCCATATATGGCCGTAGTGCTTCCGGGATGACAATGGAGCCATCTTCTTGCTGGTAATTTTCAAGAATGGCCGCTACCGTACGGCCAACCGCTACTCCTGAACCATTGAGCGTATGGACATACTCAGGCTTGCTTTTTGGATCGCGGCGGAATTTGATATTGGCGCGCCTTGCTTGGAAGTCACCAATATTGGAGCACGAAGAAATTTCACGATACGTATTGGCGCTCGGCATCCATACTTCCAGATCGTACGTTTTTGTAGAGGCAAAGGTCAAATCCCCTGTACACAACGTAACGACCCGGTAAGGCAGTCCTAAGCGTTTCAACACGTTTTCGGCGTGGGTTGTCATGATTTCGAGCTGGTTGTTGGAATCCTCCGGTAAAGAAAAACGAACAAGCTCTACTTTGTTAAATTGGTGTTGGCGAATGAGCCCCCGCGTATCGCGCCCAGCAGAACCAGCTTCAGAGCGGAAATTCGTGCTGTAGGCGTTATAAGCAATCGGGAGCTGCTCTCCTTGCAGCACTTCCCCGCGATGCAAGTTCGTGACCGGCACTTCTGCAGTCGGGATCAAAAAATAATCTTCTTCGCTAATTTTAAAAACATCTTCCTCAAATTTAGGCAATTGCCCTGTACCAATCATACTTGCGCGATTGACGATATAAGGAGGCAGTACTTCCGTATAGTCATGCTCAGTCGCATGCATATCCATCATAAAATTAATGAGCGCTCGTTCTAGGCGTGCCCCGAGCCCTTTATAAACTGTAAACCGGCTGCCTGTCACTTTTGCGGCACGTTCAAAATCAAGAATATCGAGCGCTGTACCCAGTTCCCAATGAGGACGCGGCTCAAACGAAAAGTCAGGCACGTCTCCCCATTTACGCTCTTCCCGATTATCCTCTTCTGATTCGCCATAAGGGACGTCTTCCTGTGGGATATTCGGAATCGTGAGCAAGAGCGCTTCTAATTCCGTTTCGATGCTGCGGAGCTGCTCATCTTGCTCTTTAATCCGTTCAGAGACTTGCTTCATTTCCGCAATGAGCGAATTAGCATCTTTTTTGTCTCTTTTTAAGGCAGCGATTTGCTCAGATACGTCATTTCGTTTGCTTTTTAGCTCTTCGACTTCCTGTATCATCGTGCGGCGTGAAGCATCCAATTGGGAGAAGCGTTCAAGCCCCTCAATCGTGCCGTTACGTCTTTCTAGCTGCGCTTTCACGCCTTCAAAATCGCTGCGCAATTTTTTCACGTCTAACATCTAAACGACCTCCTCGTTACTCCTATCCATTTTACCAAAATTCATAGGAGAAAGAAAAGCACACAAGCAGGGCATGCGCCCTGCTTGTGATCGACTTGTTCGTTGTTTTCTTATCCCATGATGCTATTTGTCCATTCGCTTAACTGAACCAACTGCTAATGGTGTCAGAAACGCTGGACCATAAATTTGAAAAGAACCCGCCAATTCCTCTCATGGACATGGTGAACCAGCCTGCTTCTTCCACATCTGCTGCTGCAACAAGTTCAATCCCGCTTTGCTGGCTGCCTGGAAGATAATCAACTGGCTCGTCCATGATGACTTTTAATGTCCCAACCGTTTCCCCTTCTTCTATAGGAGCGACAAGTTCTCCATTTTCATTCGTTTTGCTTTCATCCAGTTCAATTTCAACGGAGTAGTTTTCGTTCTGCCCTTTTCCGAGCATAAAAGTTAAATCACGGTTTGTCACGAGTTGGACTTCTTTTTCTTTCCCACGCGCTACGGGAACGACACCGCCTTCCGGTTCCGTTCCAGCATCGATGATCCGATGCTCTTCAAATTGATTAAACCCATAATCGAGCAGTTTTTTCGTCTCGTTAAAACGGTCATCCCGGGTATCCGTTCCCATTACTACAGTAATAAGGCGGACACCATCGCGTTCAGCTGTTGCCGTAAAGCTATTGCCTGCAGCATCCGTATATCCTGTTTTCAGGCCATCTACCCCTTCATAATAATGAGGGCTGTTTGGTAGCATCCAGTTCCAATTTTGCATATCAATTTTTTCATCTGGGCCAGAATCAAATACCGCTTCAGGCACACTTGCCGTATCAAGCACTTCAGGGAAATCTTTCAACAGATGATACGCAAGTTGGGCAACAGAACGGGCAGAAAGCGTTGTTTCCCCATCGGCTGGAGTCCCCTCTGGATGTTCACCTTGCAAGTCAGCATTGTTTAGGCCGCTCGCATTAATAAACTCATACTTTTCTAGCCCTAGCTCTTCTGCTTTTTCATTCATCTTGGCGACAAACTGAGCTTCCGTACCAGCCACATGCTCCGCTAACGCCATCGTCGAAGCGTTTGCCGAATAAATCGCCATGGACTCGTACAAATCTTTTACCGTATACGTATAATCCTGGCGCAATGGAACATTGGATAGCTCTCTTTGGTGGGACAATGGAAGCAAATGATCGGTGATCGTTACTTCATCTTCCCAAGAGATGTCACCATTGGCGATTGATTCAAGCACTATGTACTCGGTCATCATTTTTGTCATGCTGGCAATCGCCAATTGTTCATCGCTATTTTGTTCAAATAAAATTTGTCCAGTATCGGCATTAACGACAATCGCTGCACTGGCATCTACTGTTAAAGACTGCGCACTGGCAGGCTTAATTGGTCCTAGTACGAAAGCAAGCATAGCCAATGCAGCCATTATACGCATTGTCCAGCTTGGTAAACCCTTTTGTTTCACCTTTACACCCCCGCTTGTATAACACACATTTGCTATTTTAACATGGTGGCACCAAAAAAAATAGATAGGGAAGTCCCTATCTATCGGTAAAAAAATGTGGAATTTTTTACAATGTATAGTTTGGTGCTTCTTTGGTGATTTGCACATCGTGAGGATGGCTTTCCCGTAAACCAGCAGCGGTAATACGGATGAACTGACTATTTTCCCGCAACTCATCAATTGTCGGTGTGCCGCAGTAGCCCATGCCAGCCCTGATGCCACCGACTAATTGGTGCACAGTGTCAGCTAGAGGGCCTTTGTAGGACGTTCTGCCCTCAATCCCTTCAGGCACAAGCTTTTGGTTATTTTCTTGGAAATAACGATCTTTGCTTCCCTTTTCCATTGCTCCAAGTGAGCCCATGCCACGGTACACTTTATATTGGCGGCCCTGATAGATCTCTGTTTCCCCTGGGCTTTCGCTCACACCAGCAAGCAAGCTACCAAGCATGACAGCATGTCCACCGGCAGCAAGTGCTTTAACAATGTCACCTGAATATTTAATACCGCCGTCAGCGATAATCGGCACACCATGTTTTCTTGCCTCTGTCGCACAATCGTACACAGCTGTTATTTGCGGAACGCCAATTCCTGCCACAACCCTTGTTGTACAAATAGATCCAGGACCGATGCCAACTTTTACTACACTGGCACCTGCTTCAATGAGTGCTCTTGTTCCTTCAGCTGTAGCTACATTTCCTGCAATGATCGTCAGGTCAGGGTAGTCATTGCGAACTTGTTTGATTTTATCCAGAACACCTTTAGAGTGGCCATGAGCAGTATCAATGACAATCGCATCTACGCCTGCCTTTACAACAGCGGCAATGCGAGCATCAGCATCAGTAGACACGCCAATCGCTGCCCCAACAAGCAAACGTCCTTGCTTGTCTTTTGCAGAATTCGGGAATTCAATCACTTTTTCAATATCCTTGATTGTAATGAGCCCTTTTAAAATGCCATTGTCATCGACAAGAGGCAGTTTTTCAATTTTATGCTGTTGCAATATTTTCTCTGCTTGTTCAAGTGTTGTCCCTACAGGCGCTGTCACAAGCCCTTCTTTTGTCATGACATCATCAATTTTGATCGAGTAGTCTTCAATAAAGCGCAAATCCCGATTCGTTAAAATGCCAACAAGTTTTTGCTCCTCATCGACAATGGGCACGCCTGAAATCCGGTATTTTCCCATTAAATGTTCCGCGTCAAATACTTGGCGATCTGGAGTAAGAAAGAACGGATCGGTAATAACGCCACTTTCAGACCGCTTTACTTTATCGATTTGCTCAGCTTGCTCTTCAATGGACATGTTCTTATGGATAATGCCGATGCCGCCTTCACGGGCAATCGCAATCGCCATTTCCGATTCTGTCACTGTATCCATCCCCGCACTTAAAATCGGGATATTCAATTTCACATTCTCGCTTAGTTTCGTGGCAACTGAAACATCTCTTGGCAGCACTTCCGACTTAGCCGGCACCAAGAGAACATCATCAAACGTCAATCCTTCTTTTTGAAATTTTGTTTCCCACATTCAGATTAGCTCCCCTCAAACGCCTGAAAATATTATTAGTAGCTTAACAATTGGGCAAACTACTGTCAAGACAAGGGTTTAAGTACTACTTTTCTGAATTCAGTGTGCAAAAAAATGGGAGTGTATATAAAGTGGAGCGTTTAACTTTTTTTGATTCAGCATCTTTCACGCGGAACTATTTATTTGAGTGTTATCAAAGCCACTCATACGATGATGCATCCTCTATGAGCTACCAAAATTGTTACCGATTTATGTACCAACTGCAGCATGGTTGTTTGTACTTAGCCCAAGCGCAAATCGCTCCTTTTGCGATCAAGCCAATGCTTTTATTTTATGGCCTTTCACAGCTAATCAAGTCCTGTGTTTTATCGGTCGACCCTTATTACCCTGAAAATGCTGCTGTGCTCGCCCATGGCATCACAACAAGAAAAAGAAAGAAGCAAGGCTACTCTTTTTTAGATGACGAAGTGAAGGAGCAACGAAACGGCCTTTATCCTCATATGATAAAAAAATTGTTTCACATGGAACATTCGGAGAATAAATACACAATGAAAGTTTTACTTAAGCAACTTCCTGATATGCATGCTTGTTTTGCATTCCTCGTTAATGAAGAACCTTTTATGAAAGGAAAATGGGCTGCCACCGATAGAATGGTTTTTGAGCCGATCTTGCTTGACTTGTATCATATGACTGCTAGCCGCTTTCAACAATATGCACTTGAGCAAATGCGTAAGCTCGTGCCAAAAACGCAAGCAATTACCGTAGTAGAAACAAAACAACAAGTCGAAATCCGCTTTGCCAATGCCCAAGCAGCCAGAAATGCGGCTCCCCCTTTTCATTTTGATAAAGATGGCTCCCCCCTCATCCACCGTTTGAAAGCCAATCACTTGCCATTGCCTGAATTGGCTATTTACTATCTCGTGCTGTACAACTTGAGCATGATCTGCCGGTATGAAACGGAATGGTGGGGAGAACGAATCCATACAATGGATTGCGATGAGATCCCTTTTATTAAACAATTTCTAGAGACCGTCCAAGCACGGACAAAGAAGCTTGTCGAATGTCAGCTATTTCAATAAAGCTGCACGGTGTTTGAACAATGCTTTTATAAGACGGAAACGATTGCTTCTGCATGACAACGAGGCTTTTCGAATGAAGCTTATTCATGGAGCCTATTTATATTTAACTCTGCTTCTTCGAAGCAGCCCTCTTTTGCTTCCTGCCCATAACAAAAAAGACACCTCTTCAGGTGTCTTGCTGTTGCCCGGCAACGTCCTGGCTCCGGGATTATTTCCTACGGGGAAGTGGGGCATGAAGCTTTTTCAAGATGTTTTTCATGTTGTTTTACGAAAATGATCCCTACGTCTCGCAGGAGGGCATGAGGCTTTTCCAGTGAAGCCTATTCACGTAGTTTTTTATATGAGCTTATCTCCATATACTCCTAATAAGCATTTAACTCGGCTTCTTCGAAGCAGCACTCTTTTGCTTCCTGCACAAACAAAAAAAGACACCTATTCAGGTGTCTTTAGTATTTGCCCGGCAACGTCCTACTCTCGCGGGAGGAAGCCTCCAACTACCATCGGCGCAAAAGAGCTTAACGGCCGTGTTCGGCATGGGAACGGGTGTGACCTCTTTGCCATTGTCACCGGACTCTACTTCAGATAAGC
>NZ_FRBS01000001.1 GCF_900142675.1 Shouchella rhizosphaerae
CTATCCGTCGCGGGCGTAGGAAATTTGAGAGGAGCTGTCCTTAGTACGAGAGGACCGGGATGGACATACCGCTGGTGTACCAGTTGTTCCGCCAGGAGCATCGCTGGGTAGCTACGTATGGACGGGATAAGTGCTGAAAGCATCTAAGCATGAAGCCCCCCTCAAGATGAGATTTCCCATGGCGTAAGCCAGTAAGACCCCTTAGAGATGATGAGGTTGATAGGTCAGAAGTGGAAGCGTGGCGACACGTGGAGCGGACTGATACTAATCGGTCGAGGACTTATCCTATATACATTCTTGACAATTGAGTCTATTTCGGATTTAGTTTTGAAAGAATCACCCATTCTTTTCATCCTTACGCTTCAGTGCAGACGAAGTCATTCGCCGCCTCTGAAGCAAAGCGATTGACAAAGAGAAGCAAGAAGGTCAAGGATTGAAAGTGTTCGACTGAAGGAGCGTACAACCGTACGTGACTGAAGAAGAATCACGAACAAGACGAAGAGATTCACCGCTTATCTGAAGTCAAAAAAGAACTACGAAGAGAAGCGAGGAGTTCGAGGACAGGAGTGCTCGAAGAAGGGAGCGTACCCAAACGTACGTGACCGACTGAGAGACACGAACTGGACGAAGAAATCCGAAGCTTATCTGAAGTAGAGTCCGGTGACAATGGCAAAGAGGTCACACCCGTTCCCATGCCGAACACGGCCGTTAAGCTCTTTTGCGCCGATGGTAGTTGGAGGCTTCCTCCTGCGAGAGTAGGACGTTGCCGGGCTTACATATCGTTCCACAGTAGCTCAGTGGTAGAGCTATCGGCTGTTAACCGATCGGTCGCAGGTTCGAATCCTGCCTGTGGAGCCATTAGGAGAGCTGTCCGAGTTGGCCGAAGGAGCACGATTGGAAATCGTGTAGGCGGTGTAAAACCGTCTCGAGGGTTCGAATCCCTCGCTCTCCGCCATCATACATAAAAGGCCCGTTGGTCAAGCGGTTAAGACACCGCCCTTTCACGGCGGTAACACGGGTTCGAATCCCGTACGGGTCACCATTTTTGAAGAGAATAAATAGAATTGTAGGAAATGATGGAGGATTAGCTCAGCTGGGAGAGCATCTGCCTTACAAGCAGAGGGTCGGCGGTTCGAGCCCGTCATCCTCCACCATCGCAATCAAATTAGAGTAACGTAAAATCTGTATTTATTTCTAACGACGCGGGGTGGAGCAACGAGCGCAGCGAGTTGTCTCGACGCACCAAACATCCCCGAAAAAGCTAGCAGAGGAAGAGACAGCCATGCTCTTTCAATCAATAGCACAGCAAAATTTCATTTATTCCTAACGACGCGGGGTGGAGCAACGAGCGCAAGCGAGTTGTCTCGACGCACCAAACATCCCCGAAAAAGCTAGCAGAGGAAGAGACAGCCTCCTCTATCAACCAATAGTACAGCAAAATTTCATTTATTCCTAACGACGCGGGGTGGAGCAGTCTGGTAGCTCGTCGGGCTCATAACCCGAAGGTCGGCGGTTCAAATCCGTCCCCCGCAACCAATACAAAAACAAAAAATGGTCCGGTAGTTCAGTTGGTTAGAATGCCTGCCTGTCACGCAGGAGGTCGCGGGTTCGAGTCCCGTCCGGACCGCCATTTAAGTAGAAGGGCTCGATAGCTCAGTTGGTAGAGCAACGGACTGAAAATCCGTGTGTCGGCGGTTCGATTCCGTCTCGAGCCACCATCATACGATTTGGGCCGGTCTAGCTCAATTGGTAGAGCAACTGAATCGTAATCAGTAGGTTGGGGGTTCAAGTCCTCTGGCCGGCATCACTTATCAAAAAATCATTGACATTTTGATCAATTATGGATATGATAAGTATTGTCTTTTGAAACTGGAGGGGTAGCGAAGTGGCTAAACGCGGCGGACTGTAAATCCGCTCCCTCAGGGTTCGGCGGTTCGAATCCGTCCCCCTCCACCATTTTCATAGGGGCATAGTTTAACGGTAGAACAGAGGTCTCCAAAACCTCCAGTGTGGGTTCGATTCCTACTGCCCCTGCCAACTTGAATCGTTTAAGCATGTATCAATATGGCGGTTGTGGCGAAGTGGTTAACGCACCGGATTGTGGTTCCGGCATTTCGTGGGTTCGATTCCCATCAGCCGCCCCATTTAAATAGCAATGGGCTATAGCCAAGCGGTAAGGCATCGGATTTTGATTCCGTGATCCCTGGTTCGAATCCAGGTAGCCCAGCCATATGCGGAAGTAGTTCAGTGGTAGAATATCACCTTGCCAAGGTGGGGGTCGCGGGTTCGAATCCCGTCTTCCGCTTTAGTTTTTACGGCGGCATAGCCAAGTGGTAAGGCACGGGTCTGCAAAACCCTTATCACCGGTTCAAATCCGGTTGCCGCCTCCAATTTAAAAATAAGTTGTAGTCCTAGATAGGCCGGGGTGGTGGAATTGGCAGACACACAGGACTTAAAATCCTGCGGTAGGTGACTACCGTGCCGGTTCGAGTCCGGCCCTCGGCATCTTATGAAACGACATGAAGAAAATTGCGCCCGTAGCTCAACTGGATAGAGTACTTGACTACGAATCAAGCGGTTAGAGGTTCGAATCCTCTCGGGCGCGTATGCAAACTGACATTTTTAATGTCAGTTTTTTTGTTTTTAGATGGCTTCCTTCTCTTTTAAACGTAACTGCTTTTTACTAGCAGAATAAAAGAAGGAGGCGTTTTCCTTTATGAAAAACGACGAATGGGAAACATGCGAGGCAAAGGAAGAGGACAAGGCTTTTGAGCATTTGACGAAAACGCTGCAACAAATTGAGGATGCAAGGATAGTTTACATCGATGACTTTATTCCTGAAGGGGAAGAAGAAAGTGACCAAACGAAGTATTTTGAAGAAGCGTTAGGCGACGGAAATGTCAAACTGATTTTAGGGCCAAAACGGTATTATGCCACTGTCAAGCTACCAAGTCGAACCGTGTTAGAAGGGCAAGGGATGGAATTAACAACGATCCAAACGCCTAATCATGCGCCAAGTTATGAATGGACGGTGTCGGTAAAGGATAAGGACAATGGTGCCGAGTATATTGCCGTTCGTCATCTAAGCTTAGACGGTAACCGCAGAAGGGGTGTAGAGCCAGCCGGAGGTAGCCGTTCCAGTTGCTTAACATTCCATGGTGTAAAGTACGGCTGGGTAAAGGATGTATTTGCCTACAACAGCACGTTGCATGGATTTGACGTTACGTCGACCGGTCTAGATTACCACTATGGTGGAGATGGGACCGTTGATTCGGGGCCTTCCCAATATGTTTGGATTGATGGCTGTAAAGCAACTGACTGGATCGATGATGGATTTACCACTCACCATAGTGAATACATCACCATTTCCAATTGCTATGCCTATGAACCTAACAGTAGAGGAAATGCAAATGGAATTGAGATCGATGACGGAAGCCGCCATGTGCTTCTATCAAACAATTACTCTATGGGTTGTTATGGGGGTATTGAAATTAAAGCCCATGCCAACTCCAGTGCAGCGAACAATGTCCATATTCTTGGGCATATTTCTAGGGAAGACACACGTAGCTATAACTTCCGCCATATCGGCCATCATACCGGCGATGATCCTGACTCAAAAACGGCCTATCATATTACGGCTACTAATCTCGTATCGCTGCACCCAAACAAAAAAAGGGGGTTCCAGAACAATACAGATCCCCGTGCTCTTGTGATTAGCGCTTATACCAATGTTAGCATTACCAACTTTACGGCAATTGGCGATCTATCCTACGACTTTGGCAATACGCCTGTCATTGCGATTCAATATAAAGCGAAAAATGTATCCCTTAACGGCATTAACGTAAGCCGTTTTCATAACGCCAGCGACGCTATCATTGTATTTGGTGGAGGAAACCGTGGCGACCACATTTCCTTGTCAAATATTCATATTTATGATGCAGGCAAAAATAACGGAATATACGTCGGCAGCGGACATAGCAACGTCTCCATTTCCAATGTCAATGCAATTAATTCTAAGGGAGAGGGAGAAAATGCAGTGGAAGCGGCGACAAACTCTGTCAACATTAGCGGTGTATCCGTGACTGGATACAAGTATGCTGTCCGCAGCGGTGGTGTGGCCTATAAAGAGCCAATTACAGTGATTAAAGGAGGCGCACGGATTGCTTCAAGTACAGGGGCACCTTCCACCGAACAATCGATCATACTTGCTAGCACTTCGTCGCCAACAGCTTCAGCTTCTAAAACGATGGTGGCTGCCTCATCTAATTCCCACGCAGTTGGCGAAGGGGCAATCGTCCTAGGAAGTGCAGGCAATTCACGGGCGCAAGGGCCTCGGAGCGGCATCCTTAGCTCCAGCGGCGCGGTTGCTGGCCAGTCAGGAGGGGCGTTTAGCTCGATGGTACTTGCGAGTAATTTAGTAGCCAACCCAAATGGCTATTCTGTAGTCGGCGGGTATGGGGCTTCAGGCAACCCAAGCAGCGCCAATATCAAGTGGGAGCTTAATAGCCGTACTGGTACAGTCCGAGCTGCGGGCACGCTTTCAAGTGCACAGACATTTACCGATTATGCCGAGTACTTCGAAAGCATAGATGGAAACCCCATTGCCACTGGCCTGCTTGTCACTCTTGATGGAGATAAAATCCGCGTGGCTGAGGAAGGAGACGATATTCTTGGCGCTATTTCTGAAACAGCAGGGGTGGTCCTTGGAGAATCGGCACTTTATTGGCAAGGCCGATATTTAACTAACGAGTTTGGCGGCATGGTCTATGAGCCACAAACAATCCGCACGTATGATGTCGATGAAGACGGCAATACGCTTCCTACGTATACAGAAGAGGTTGTTGAACTGCCGTTAGAAAATCCCCAATATGATCCAAGCCTGCCTTACACTCCACGCAGTAAACGCCAAGAGTGGAATATCGTCGGGCTAACAGGCCAAATTCACGTCCGTGTCTCTGACTCCGTCCAGCCAGGAGATTATGTAAAAGCCAACGGTGGAATAGGCGTGCCAGGAGAAAATGGACCGATAAAAGTCATGCGTCTTACAAAAGCGTACGATGAGGACAAGGGATATGGTGTCGCTTTGTGTTTTATCAAGTAACCATTCATTGTATAGGAGAGCAGCATTTTTGCTGCTCTCTAATTTATTTTATACTGATGGTTATTTTTTTATTAAAAAGTATTGACCATCTTACCAATGCGTGGTATATTAGTTCTTGTCAGTTGATGAGAGCAACCTAGCTTCTCAAAAAATGGGCCGGTGTGGCGGAATTGGCAGACGCGCACGACTCAAAATCGTGTTCCTTCGGGAGTGTCGGTTCGACCCCGACCACCGGTATTAGGTGCCAAACCTAAGTAATAGCAATGCCTATTACACGAGAGCTTTCTACTTTGTAGGGAGCTTCAGCCTGTCGACAAAGTCTCGATTTTACCGAGACAGTCGGCAGGCTTTTTTGTACAATAAAGAGAGAAAAAAGGTACAGGGCCAGGAGGAATATTGGCCAAACAAAACGAAGCTAGAAAGAAGCAACATCTATGCGAAGGCTTAAAAGTAATGAGAGGATTCACTATCATCCTGTGTGCGGTTACACAGTATACTTTTTGGAGTTTTTAAATATTTGTGATAATTTATAAAAGTTAATAATCTAGAAAATTCTTTGGGAATCTGAAGTAAAATGGGTAGGTAATGGAGGAATTTTATAATGCAACTATTTTTTAAAGGGCTGATTAGAGGTTTAGTTCCTTTTGTTATTCTATTAATAATTTCAATATGGAATATGTTACATGGATCTGCAGCCACGGCAAAAACTTTTCTGTTTTATAGTCTAGTAATCTTTTTTCTAGGTCTAGCCAGCGTGATATATCAAATAAAACAATGGAGCTTTATAAAGCAAATTATTGTTCATTATATGGCAATGCTGATTACAGTGTTTCCAGTTTTACTTCTATACGGTTCCTATCCACTAAATTCTTTTATGGATGTGTTAAAGGTGTATTTCCATTTTAATGAAGTTGGTCTTATTTTATTTATTTCTTCATTTCTTATTATTAAATTGTGCAAGAAGTTTAATAAATCCAAAGAAGAAAAGAGTGAATCTTTATAATAAAAGGATTTACAATAAATGTAATACCCCGGCTACCGGTACCATATTAGCTGGATGTGCTCCCGCATAACATCACATAAATATAACCAATGTAATCTTTACAGTATGAATCCTTAGATGCTGATTTGTTTCCTACTGTTCCTTTAACTTGTTAGGCACTGTATGAACTGCCTACACGTACTGATCGTTCGCTTCGGATACTTAAAAAACCCTTTATCCAAAAGCACAGCAAATAAAAAAGGGAGAAGTTATCAAACGCCACTGGAGCATATTTCTCTAAACATGACCTTTTACCGTTCCATGTTAATTGAAGAGAATCGAATCTATCCGTTTCAAGCGAAAATGGAGACGATCATTAAGGATAAATTAATGGAGGGGTGGAAACCTGCTCAGGAAAACGCCCCATTAGCGATATCCAATGAATTGCTGATCGAATACCTCGGATCGGCTTTCATGGGAATTGTCATTTGGTGGATTAAAAACGATAAGCCCCTTTCTACAGAGGAGGTTTCATCTCAGTTTAGTAAAATCGTTGCCTATGGGCACTTAAGAGCTGCCGGCATCGCCATAGAGGAATAAAATGAGCGAGAGTAGAAGCGAAATAATTAGGATTGACATATCGCAAAATGTAGATATAATAAAAGGCATGGATCCAATTGAAGTATTCAAAGCGTTGTCTAACGAGTCGAGATTACAGATTTTACAGTGGCTCAAGGAGCCTGAAAAACATTTTGTGCCCCATGAAGGAGTGGATATGAGGAAAATCGGGGTGTGTGTCAGTCAAGTGAAGGATAAGTTGAACATGACACAGTCGACAGCATCGCAGTATTTGTTCATTCTACAACGGGCCGGACTGATTCGAACTGAGCGGATCGGCAAATACACGTACTACAAACGAGATGAAGAGAAGATCAGTGAGTTGGCTGCATATTTGAATCAGAAACTCTAATCTGAACTGAATACTGATACTGAATACCTTAAACGTATTCAGTTTTTCGGCCTTACATATCGACATATCGCGATATGTAAATTAAAAAGGATCCTCATATCGGTAACTGTAAAAACAATAAAAAAAGGAGAAGTGAATGCATTGTCTAACACGTGGAAAGTCTATTTATTGGCTTTAGTTACTTTTTTAGTGGGTACATCAGAGTACGTTATTTCTGGCATCTTAGATAAAATCTCGGATACAATGGGTATTTCCGTTACTTCTGCGGGGCAGTTAGTCACGATTTTTTCCTTTGTATACGCCATTGGTACCCCGATCCTGATGGCGTTGACTGCTAAGGTGGAAAGACAAAAACTGCTGGTTTGGGCGCTAGGTATCTTCGTAATTGGGAATGTACTGTCATTCGTTTTGCCTGGCTATGCATCGTTTCTCGCAGCTCGCGTCATCATGGCTCTAGGCGCGGGAATGGTCGTGGTAACTGCTTTGGACATCGCCGCAAAAATTGCTGCTCCAGGCAAACAAGCAAGCGCGATTGCTACCGTGGTCATGGGCTTTACGGCTTCCTTGATTATCGGCGTGCCTCTAGGACGTATCGTTGCAGCACAGTTTGGATGGAAAGCTGTTTTTGGTATATTGGCACTGGCCGGTCTGGTGGCTATGTTCGTTCTGTACGCCATCATCCCTCGAATTCAAGGGGATAAACCGATTCCATTGTCCAAACAACTTGCCCTTTTGAAAAAAGGAAACGTAGCGCTAGGGCTTGCGATTACCTTTTTCTGGCTCGGCGGATACTCGATTGCCTACACCTACATTTCACCGTATCTACTTGATGTTGCCGGATTGAAAGAAGGGATGCTGAGTGGAGTGCTGTTGGCGTTCGGCATCGCTAGCCTGCTCGGATCCAAATTCGGCGGTTTCAGCACGGATAAATGGGGGGTATTCCCGACACTGTCAGGGGGGATGCTCTTGCACGTCATAGCGCTGCTTCTCCTCTCTTTAACCGTTACCTATACGCATGCATGGCTGCCGATTGTCATCCTCTTGATTTTGTGGTCGTTTGCGGCATGGTCTTCCGGTCCAACGCAACAAGTCAATCTAGTTCGGATTGAACCGAATTATTCTGGAATCATGCTAAGTCTGAACCAATCCATGATGCAGTTGTCCATGGCTGCGGGTGCTGCAATCGGAGGCGTTATGGTCGACCGAGTGTCTCTATCATCCATTACATGGGTCGGAGTGGTTGGAGTCGCTATTGCGATCGTAATAGTGACGTTCTTGAGGGCGCGAATGAGTGCCGGCAGTCAAGGTATCGGAGAGTATCTGGATGAAGTTTAAAAAGGCATGCAATTAATGAATTGAAGTTGCACTTGATGGCAAACGACTAAAATGCATCATCTTCTAGTTTCGGAAGATGATGCATGACAACTAAAAGACACGAGGAGAACCGTATCACAAATAGTGGTAAAGCGCAGGATCAAGGCTGTGATGATGGGTTCTGCAGAATTGGAAGAATTTAAGGAATCCAGTTTTATCCTAACCTGAAGACAAGAACTTGATTCCATTGATGGAAAGGACAGTGCTTGTTCAATCATCTACAGACCTGGCCCTAGCTGGGTAGGGAGGCGGTTACACACCTCAAATGAATTCCTAATCCGTAATGTCTCCGCACCAGCGAGTGATTCCTTCGTTTATGGTTTGCATTGGATTTGGCTCGGATAAAGAAATCGCCCAGGCAATATGTCCATCCGGCCGAATAAGCGCTGTATGGACGTCGTTCCAATCCGCATCAGCATCAGCCAAAGAGGCATGTACAACTTGAAGGTTGCTATACGTTTCCCATTGACTGCTATTCTGTTCATTAGAATGGAAATGCAACAGAAGAAAAGTACCTTTGTGCAGGAGCGAATAGGCGTTTATCAATTGCCCGTCTTTCAGCTTTAAGCGAAGATCCTTGAACCGTTTCCCGTTTAAAGGATGGGAAGGGGCTTCGGCGTCGGGTGCATAATGTACATCTAGGGCGGAAATCTGTGCAGCGATTTGATAATTAGCCTCCGGTATTTGAATCAGATCAGCCAGCATGCTTCGCAGTTCCGTGATGGGAGGAGTCACATCCAGAAGCATGGTTTGGACTTCGGTATTCCGGAGCAAAGCCGTATTCCATGGGAAACGTTCGGCATGATAACTGTCCAATAACCAGTCCGGAGCCCAGCCTTTGATTGCCCCTGCAAGCTTCCAGCCTAAGTTCATCGCTTCTTGTAAGCCAACGTTCATTCCCTGTCCACCAGCCGGAAAATGAATATGCGCCGAATCTCCCGCCAAGAACATTCGACCATTCCGATAGCGTCCCGCTTGCCGCGTCGCATTTCCGAAACGGGACATCCATTTCACATCGTTCAATCCTAGGTCGCTTCCGGTTGTACGGATGAGCGATGAACGAAACTCTTCCAATGTTACGGGTTCATCCTTAGAGATGTTACGTCTCTCCATATCGATCATCAAGACCCGATAGAAATAATCATTGATCGGCATGATGCTGACCAAGCCTTGTTCTGTAATCCGGGAGATGACACTCATAGGAGCCAAATCAGATAGAACGGCATCCCCCAGAATAGCCGTGAATGTCGCGTCTGTACCTTCAAACGATATATTTGCATGTTTGCGAACCAAACTTCTAGCTCCATCCGTACCTACCACATAAGCTGATCGTAATGTTGTTTCTCCATGAGGCCCGGCGATCTTAACGTCAACCCCATCCTCATCCTGGTGCACAGATAGAGCCTCAACCTCTCTCCGGACCTCTGCGCCAAGGCTAAGCGCCCATTCCTCCAGCACCTTCTCCGTCTCACTCTGCGGTAAAAAGAGAGTGTGATTGGAAGAGGAATCCAATACCGAGAAATCTAAGGGGGTTTCTAGTCCGGCGAAATGGCCTCTCGAAAGTAAACGGCCTTGCTTGATTAATTGTGATTTCATTCCACGCATATCTAAAATTTCCAGGGTGCGTGGATGTACGGTAAGCGCCCGTGAATAAGGAGTTGTCTCCTTTAGTCGCTCAATGACGCAGGCCTTTACACCGGCTAATGCCAATTCCCCAGCCAACATCATGCCGACAGGACCGCCACCGATAAGGATGACTTCATATTTCATATCAATAACCTCTTTTCTTAAACATTATGGGAAGATCACGATAGCGTCTATTTCGATAAGCCATTCAGGATCGGCTAGCGCTTGAACGCCTATATAGGTACTTGCTGTCTTCGGCCAGTTAGGGCCAAACACATGAAATCCTGCCTCGAAAATAATCGAAATCAATTCCGGGTTGTGGTTTACCACAAAAATATTCATTTTTGCAATGTACAATGGATCCGCCCGCACGGCTTCCAATGCATACTTGAGATTGGTGAACACTTGAATCGCTTGCGTGTAATAGTCCCCTGAACCGATCAATGATCCTGTTTCATCCACAGAAACCTGACCTGAGATGAAGGCCAGTTTGGAGGCAGTCGTTACCACAACATGAGAAATGACAGATGTAACCTTTTCCGTCAATGTCTTTGGATTCACGATTTCCATAGGCCGGTATGCACCTCCTTCATTAATTATTGTTTCTTTGGAAACTCTTTTATTGCTTATAAAAAAAGGCGTGATAAAGGTTATATATAATTTTAGTTTCATATGAAACAATAATAGTGTACTGGGTCACTCTTTATCCTGTCAACCCCCATCTCAACATAAGCATATCCATTTGTTTCTCTTTGTTTCCCAGAAAACAATCTATGATATAATATAATAAATAAGTCAAGGAGCGAGCATAAGCATGGATACTGCCAATAAAAACAAAAACGCCATTCATGAATTATTCGTTCAGTTTCTTGAGCGAAAAGAGCAATATGAAACTCGAATAACTGCCACATACCTGGAGGATATCCGGAAGCATATTGAATCGGAATTCACTTTGAATATGACGGAACTGCACACGATTGCGTGTATCGGTGAATGGGAGCCAATCAATGTCACAACCCTCGCGGAAAGGATAAATGTAAGCAAAGGGAATACCTCCAAAATTACAAATAAATTACTTAAAGCAGGTTGGGTGCGAAAAGCCCAACTCAACGATAACAAAAAGGAAGTGTATTTTCGGCTAACGCCTGTCGGCAAAAAGCTGTTTGCTGCTCATGAGGAGCTCCACGTGAAGGAAAAGCAACGGATGTACGAGTTTTTGGAAAGATACAACGAACGTGAGCTTGAATTTATCAAACAGCTGTTTGGGGATATGGTTGACTTCTATTGCTGACGTACCTCAAGAAACCAGAAAAAAGTTTTTACCAATTTTCGAATCCTATTCTGAGACGGAGTTACGAACGATCGGAAAATTTATGAGTGATTTGTTGGCGCGTGCCGAATAACTCTAGGGAAGGGAAGTTAGGGAGAATGACAACCTTAAAGATTGAGGATTTAAGATCCAAGATTGGCGGGAAGTAGATTTTAAAAGGGCTTACACTGGAGGTTCATGGCGGCGAGATTCATGCGATTATGGGGTCTAATGGGACGTGAAAAAGCACATTGGCTTCGGCCTTAATGGGCCATCCCAAATGCGAAGTTACGGATGGCAAGGTGACATTGGACGCGGACCTTAACCCAAATCTGTATGCAGAACGGGTTTGTAGTAGAACGAATGGAATAGGCTCAATAATCACTTATAATTTCAGTAATAGTTGGTGGTGTAGAAAATCAATGAACGTATTTTCTAAAAGAACAAAAATGGTATTTGTATTGCTCATTTTATTATTAACGATTACAGGATGCTCCACCAAAATGCCTATATCTTCAAATGAAAATCAATCTTTATCTGATCAACCTCAAAATACGAAATCTGTAGAAAATGCTGTACCTGAAACACCAGTTGCCGAAGTGAAGGACATACCACCAAACAAACCGGTTGATTATGATCCTGCCTGGCCGGACCGTTCGGTGAAGTCTTCTAACGGGCATCTTGTGAATACTTGTGTTCCGGATGAGCTGCGAAATAAAGCAACTACATTAACAACCAGTGATGGGGTGTATCTGTCTGCACTTGTGCTTGGCAGTGGAGATAAAGGAGTCCTGCTTGCACACGAGCAAGGCTATAACATTTGCTCTTTTCTAGACATGGGAACTGAACTGGCTGACAGTGGGTATCTGGTTGTTATTCCTGAATATCGTAATCACGGTGCCTCACAGAATTTTCCGGAGGATAATCAGAATATAGATCGTGATGCAGATGCAGCCTTAGGTGAACTCGAGCGATTGGGTGCAAAAAGAGTATTTTTGGCAGGAGCATCATGTGGCGGTAGTACAGCAATCATTGCAGGCGTTCGTCAGGCGCTGCCTATTGAGGGGCTGATTATTCTTTCTTCTCCTGCACAATGTGGGCCCCTTGATTCAATGCCGAGCGTTGAGAAGATTAAAGCACCGTCCATGTTTGTTTTTTCACCTGGCGATTATGGAGGCTCAATTGAAAAAGAAGTGCGCCAATTATATCAAGCATCTGGAGCAACGGATAAAGAGCTAATTGTGGATGAGAGTGGTTATCACGGCACAGATATGTACCATAGGGGAGAGCACGGTGATGCCTTAAAGTCCAAGCTTATTGACTTTGTTAAAAAGGTATTTAATTAAAGTAAATACCTTTTGTAACAAAACCGTGGTTGATAAGGATTGTCATTCCGCCAAAGGTGCCTTCAAGGTCAAGAGCAAGCCGCTCGTTTCCCGACAGGGGAACTGAGCGGTAACATGATGCAGGATCAGGGGATGACCACGATCTATCTACTTTTCTTATTATCTGCTAGACAGTGTATTTAGATTTGTTTCGAAACGGTTCTGATTCACCAGCTTTTCGTTCTAAAAGATCTGAAGAATGCGCGAATGTCATCGGCAAAAAGCTCTGGTTCCTCTAGAGCGGTAAAATGTCCGCCGCGAGGCATCGAAGTCCAGCGGGTTACATTCAGGTTGCGCATGGCCCATTCCTTAGGCGGCAACAGGATATCCGCCGGGAATAGGGCAAGGCCAGTCGGAACCTCGATGTAGCCGATTGGCGGCAAAGAATGCGCATTATCATAATACATATGCGCTGTCGATCCTATGGTGTTCGTCACCCAATACACCATAATATGCGTAAGGAGTTCATCCTCGCTGAATTTTTGCGCAAGATCGCCGTTACAATCGCTCCATGATCGGAATTTCTCCGTCATCCAACCGGCCAAACCTACGGGCGAGTCGGAAAGTCCATATGCGAGGGTTTGGGGGCGCGTCGATTGAATGGACATATAGCCGCCCTCCTGAGCCATCCATGCCGAAGCCTTATTCTTGTATTGCCGTTCTTCTTCCGAAAGCGTGCCCTGGTCAGATGAAGCTATGAGATCTCGGATAATCCCGATATCGGTCAGATGGATTCCGTATAACCGTTCGGGATGGTTTGCCGCCAGGTATCTAGTCACACCGGAGCCTATATCCCCGCCGGCGGCAGCGAATTTACTGTAGCCTAATTTTTCGGTCATGAGCTTAGCCCACATTTCGGCGACACGAAAATTGTTGACCCCGAGGTGTTTAGGGCGGCTGGAGAATCCAAAGCCAGGTAATGAAGGGACGATTACGTCAAAAGAGTCCTCGGGGTTGCCACCATGGCTGGCCGGATCTGTAAGTAGCGGGATGATTTTGTGGTAACGAAGGTAACTGTCGGGCCATCCGTGAGTTAGAATCAGGGGCAAAGGGTCAGGACCTTTGCCGCGTTCATGTACGAAGTGCACGTCGATCCCATCGATCTTGCAGCGAAACTGGGAGAAGCGGTTCAACTTGGCTTCTTGTGCGCGCCAATCATAATGGTCCCTCCAATACGAAACTAACGATTTTAAGTAATTTAATTCCGTGCCCCGTTCCCAATCCGCATTTTCCAATTGATCCGGCCAACGGATGTGATTGATTCTGTATTGCAGATCGTTCAGGATTTCATCAGAGACCTGGATTTGAAAACGTTCAATCGTCAAAATGATTTCTCTCCTCTTCTTAATACATCGTCATTATATCCCTCAAGCTGGTGTGATACGCTGGCATAAATCAATATTTTAACGGACAGAAAGCTCTAATCGTTTCCTCAAATCGTACCATAAAGTTTTCAGCACGTCCTAAATGAATTCACCATTAACACGGATGGTTTGTCCCGTAACCCGCTCTGTAGTTGAAACGGAGAACTGTATCAAAGTAACGGCAAGTTTTAAAAATGCTCCCCTTTAAGTAAGCAAGTTTAATAAATAAACCGGCTACTTGCAGAGGAGCATACCAGTTATCGTGGATGCCGAATTTTTTGGTGTCCTTTACAAGGGTTTTACCACATCATCTGAATCCGTGGAGTAAGCCAGCTCTTTCTGTGCTTCCAGAGCGGCCAGTCTGTCCAAAAGGACTGTCCGGATTTGGTCATAGGCGTCACTGCCCAACGCCATACGTAGCGGGCCCTCTCCCTGGTTGACTCGGCCAATAATCTGCTGCGCCATTTTATCCGGATCGCCGACACTGGGGCTGAACAAATTTCCGAACTGGGTTTGGATAATCTTCAGCGAAAGAAATACTTTGCGAAGCAAATATGAACCTCAAAAAGTCAGCCACCTGGCTCTGGAAGTCAGGTGGCCAAGGCTGGCGGTTCAATGGATTTTTCCTTTTCATACACTAGATTTCCTGTAGTAATTTTCCTGTAGTAATGCTTTTAATCCTGCCGTATTTATTACATTCCATGGAGTATTTAATTCTGGTTGAAAGAAGAAATCGGCATAGGCCAATTGTTCTAATGTGCATCCAGTTTGAATCGCAAGGGAGACCGTATTAATAGTAGCAGTCAAATCAACTTTAGACATGATTTGTCCTCCTAAAATCTCTAAAGTTGTTGGATCGTAAACCAGCTTGAACATAACGATCGTCTCCGGAGAAAACAAGGGCGTCTCTTGTTCCAAGTAAACAGATTTTATTTCAATGCCAAGCTTTTTTGCCGTTTTATCATTCAAACCAGTTGTAGCGAAATAATAATCGAAGATATGCGCACCTGAAGAGCCTTGTACACCAGGAAGCGGATGAATGGCTTCGAATAAATTTTTTACTGCATAATGTGCTTGACGGCGCGCGTTGGTTCCTAATGAAACATTCATCCGCATTTTACCGGGATTGTACCAAACCGTTGTTGCATCCCCAATGGCGAAAATATCGGGATCGCTTGTACGCATGTATTCATCTGTTTTAATTCTGCCATCCGGCCATAATTCCACTGCGCCTCGCAACCATTCCGTGTTGGGACGATTACCGGCAGACAAGATGACTAAGTCAGCTGAATAGGTGCCTTTTGTAGTTACAACCTCGATGACTCTATCATTTTCATCGCCAACAAATTCGGTGATCGAGTTGCCTAGTACCAATTCCACATCTCGATCTTTCATTTCTTTTTCAAGTACATCCGTAAATTCTTTATCTAAATAGGAGCTTAAAGGACGATTGTTGATGTCCATTAACGTAACCTTTTTCCCTGATTCGGCAAATAATGAAGCTGCTCCAGTCCCAATGTATCCTGCGCCAACAATAACAACGTTTTTAATATTTGGATCTGCAGCATGTTTTCTCATATTAAATAGATCTTGTCGACTGCTCATCGTACCGATGTTTTTTAAATGATGTCCAGGGACAGGAAGAATAAAGGGCTTTGCACCAGGACTTAAAATGATTTTGTCATAACCCTCCTTGCGCGTTTCCCCTGTCGCATGATCGAATATTTCCACTTGGTGTTTGCCAGGTTCTACTTTCGTTATTTCAGTGTTGCTGAAGATGGTTACTCCTTGTTGTTGAATGGATTCAAGATCCTTGGCCGAAGTGGAGGAGAAGTCTCCTTTGTCATACCATTGAACGTTTACTTCTGGACACATCATTCGTAATGCCTCAACTGCTTCAATACCTCCATGGGATGCTCCTAAAACAATAGTTTTCATTATTACCTCTCCTTTAAATACATTTCTGTATCTTATTTTATAATTAGGATACACTATTGTATCTTAAAAGGTCAATTAGATACATATGTGAATCTTATTTATTTAAGATACAGTTTGGTGTATAATGAACGTACAAGGAGAGAAAGAATGATGACGGAACCAAATAAAAGCCGCCGCCGCGGCGACAAATTACAAAATGATATTTATGAAGCAACGTATCGCCTGCTGGAAACGGAAGGGTATAGTGCGATTAATTTTACGCGTATTGCTCGTGAGGCGAATACCAGTCGTTCAGTGGTTTATCGTTATTGGGATACCCCGTTTGATTTAGTGTTTGCCGCTGTCCGCCAACGGATGCAACAAGCAGAAGCGAGATTCGAGAATCTGGATTTTGACAGGGGCAGTCTCCGCGATCATTTAGTATATGTTGGTCAACATTTTATTTTGGAGTCCAACAATGGACCGTTTAGATTGTTTAAAATGCTGTTTTCCGAAATGATGAACCAGCAGGAGCGAGAACGGACAGGCCAGATGTTGGCCGAAGCAACGAAATCCAATATTAAGATTATGGATGACGTTCTTCAACGGGCCATACAACGGGGGGAAATCACAAAATTCCCACCTAAAGCGACCAAACTCATTCTTTTTGAGCAAATTCGCTATACGTTTATGCTTGAAAATGGATTGGTGTCGCCTCAAAAATTGGAAGAGATTGTTGATCATGTGGTGTTGCCGGCAATTTTATATTTTTCTAAACAGTGAATTCTCATCTGGAGTACGAATGTAAAATTACCGGTATAAGAACAAAATAAATACAACAGGACGAGGTTACAGTCGATCGATCGGCGGCCTTGCTCTGCTTATCGGCAGGATAACTTAATTTAGTTGATGGTGCCTCAATTTGGGGTGAGACATGAAGCAACTTAGTATCAATTCAGTTTGAAGTTTTAGGTCTATGGTGTTGGGAATGATTACGATTGTCGACTCATGATGAGCGTTCAGATTATCGTAACCGCAATTTTGCCACTCGGGTCAGGTGACAAGTGGGATAAAACAAGAGCCAACAACTGGCGTCGGTCGATGTCTGCTGTTACAATAGAATTACTGATTTTCAATGTAATGAGGTGACGTTAATTTAATGCCAACTGAAAAATACACGCCAACAGCAACGCCCAAATGGTTGGGCTATGCCCTTCAGTCACTCGTGTTCATGTCCGGCCAGCAAAAGTCGCATTGTGCCAGCAATGAAATTGCTGAACATGTTTGCAGTGAAGCCACGTTAACGCGCCGCGTCCTGTCCCGACTGGTCAAGGCGGGAATCGTTGAGGCAAGAGAAGGGCGAGAGGGTGGCTATGCCCTTCGCAGAAAACCGGAGGATATCTCTTTTGCTGATGTATACCGGGCGATTCAGGTGGTCGATCCGCTTTATACGGGTTTGCTTGATACAACCACCAGCGGGCCTTTTGCCCAAGAAACCCGGGAAATGTTCACTACCGTGATTAATGAGTCGGAAAAACAGTTAATTCAGGTTTTAGAGCGGCATACAATAGCGGATTTGATCAAGAAAATCAACGAGGGAAATTAAAATAACTTTAAACCCCAAACTGTGATTGACAAACACACAGTTTATGAATATAATGTAACTTGAGATATCTCAAGTTTTTTTACTTTAAACTGTGATTTTAAAAATCACAGTATGGAAGGGAGGATTCATTTGACTGACATGCAGGCTTTTTCCATACGAACGATTATCGGTCCTTTAATTGCCGTTGTCGTTGGCATGGTGATGGTCATACTGGACAGCACCATTGTCAATGTGGCTTTTCCAAAGTTTCAACAGGAGTTTGGGAGTACATTGGCTGTCGTGCAGTGGACGTTCACCGGCTATACCCTGGCGTTGTCTGCTGTCATTCCACTTGCAGGCTGGATGACGGACAAATTCGGAGCTAAGCGTATTTTTTTAACAACCGTTGCGCTCTTTACCTTGGGATCCGTACTATGTGGAATGGCGCAAACCATTGAGCAATTGATTATTTTCCGGATTGTGCAAGGTATTGGCGGAGGCATGGTAACTCCGATTGGCATGGCGGTGATATACAGGCTGACGCCGTCCCATAAGATAGGGGAAGTAATGGGTGTGCTAGGTATCCCTATCCTGATTGCTCCTGCGCTCGGTCCTGTATTATCGGGTTGGCTTCTCGATTATGTATCTTGGCAATGGATTTTTCTCATTAATCTGCCGATTGGCATTATAGCCATTGCGTTAGGGATGAAATGGTTGCCAGCCTTTCCGCAGGGTGAAGTGCCAAAGCTCGATACACTTGGCATGATACTGGCCCCGTTGGCTTTCTCGATGCTGGCCTTTGGAGTAGGCGAAGGGGCCGTAGACTGGACGTCCACCCGCACTGTGGTTGCCCTTACTGTCGGAGCCGCGGCATTGGTCGGATTGATTGTAACAGAGCTGCGGCACAGGCAGCCTTTGCTTGAATTGCGTGTGTTCAAATCTTCTGATTTCACACGAGGTATTCTGCTTTTATGGCTTGTGCAAATTGCATTGTTTGGCGTGATGGTCCTGTTTCCGGTATATCTCCAGACTGTTCGGGGATATTCGCCGCTTGATACGGGATTGATCATGCTTGCTCAAGCGGTCGGTTCGATCCTTTTCACGCCTGTTGGGGGGCGTCTGTTTGACAAGGTAGGCGCCCGTCCGTTGGCGCTGATCGGTTTAACCGCCGTATCGGCTGCGCTTTTCTGGCTATCGCACGTTTCACCGGAGGCTGGGCTGACGATGCTTTTGCTGCCCTTGTTTATGATTGGTTCCGGCATGGGGCTTATTATGATGGCGCTAAATACTCACGTCCTCAATTCCGCTCCGCTTGATCTCGTCGGAAGAGTTACTTCACTCACTACAGCAGCGCAGCATGTAATAACATCTTTCGCGGTAGCGGGGCTTACGGGATTTCTAGCCTTTCGAATGAATGAGACGACTATGAATGTGGAGTTACAAAGTATTGCCGCAGCTTACAGTGATACGTTTCTATTGACTGCAATATTGGCAGCCATAGGTATCGTTCTCAGTCTTACACTGCGGAAGCCACAGCTTCTTGATTCAGCCGTTCCGACACAAGGACATGATACCAATAAGTGAATAAAAGAGAGGAGTTGCTTGTCATGCAGACAACGACACAACAACAGATAGCCAGTTCCGCTACGATAGGTAGAACATTAATTGCGGGTTCTGCGGCAGGAGTGATTTCAGCCATTGTATCTAATCTGCTGGCCTGGGGAATTATCGCGGCCAATGATTTTCAATTCGAAATGTTGAATGGGTTTTCGATTACATTATCCGCATTTTTCGCTAATGTAATAGGGGCATTCATTTACCGTTTTTGGCAAAAGAGATCGTCCAGGGCAGTAATATACTATGCAATCTTGAGTTTGGCAATGGCTGTACTGATGACCATCAACACGGCCTCAAATCCGATGGAGCCTCATATTGGAACCGTGGCCAATCCCTTGCATTTTGCAGTCGCGTTATTATCGTTGGTGTTAATCCCAAAATTCATGCAGCGCCCTGCCGCGGCAGTGCCGCCAAAAGGTTAGCAGCCGGGCCGTGTGACGACCGAAAAAAACCTCATTCAGAACAATTCGCAAGGTCATAGATGCTTTCTACTTTGTAGGGAGCTTTTTTTATGTAATGGGTTTTTTGTCTCCACTACGATTTTTGTCAGATCATCTCTAGGTTAATAACTGTTTGATTTTTGCTATTTTTTCTTCTGCTTCAAGAGTGCCATCCATTATATAATCCGCATGTTTGCTGACGATCTCTTCATGTGTAATAAATAGCGGTCTTGCTTCTTCTAAATAACATTTAGCCCATTTTAAAATGTCATTCCCAGAGGAATTCGCAAAATCTCTCAGTAGATACCTTGCAAAGGTGATATCCAAGGGGGTTTTTATATAAATGACTTTATCTATGTACATACCCATTTGTTTGTTTTCATAACCGATTGGATAATCGAGAAAAATATAATCATATTTATCTTGTGCTTCCTTCAAGTCGTTTATCATCCTATCTAATCTATAAGCATTAAAATAATCAGCTGGTTTGTTTAGAATGTTTTTCATATCGGGGGCATTTTCGAATTCATAATGATCAAAGTAAAAAGCACATGCGCTCGGAAATTCCTTTACTAACTGATTAACCAAAGTCGTCTTTCCTCCAGCAGTTACTCCACTAATAGCAATAACTTCAGCACTCATTTACTCAACTCCATTCGGGATTATTTCAATGTTTTAAGGCAATATGAGCTAAATCTAATTAGGTACCAGCATATACCTAAGGCTCGTTTTCTGTTCATCATTCACCTCTCCATCCAAAATGGTAAGCTATATTGCACTTAATGTCACTTGCTAGACTTCCTATCTCTATCTACCAAACCATACTAAATAAAGCTTGCGCCTACAGTTACTGTAGGTATTACAATCAGGATAAAAGGAGGCAGTCAAATGGATGAAACCTATTCAATTGGTCAATGTTCGAAACTGACGGGCGTCCCAGTGAGAACGCTCCACTATTATGAAGAGTTAGGTCTTTTAAACCCACTTAGACAGGCAAACGGGCATCGGGTATATCAGATTGAGGACATGGTAGAATTACAGAAAATATTGAGTTTGAAGGCGCTTGGCTTTAGTCTAACCCAAATAGGTGAACTGTTGAAACTGCCAAAATTTGATCAATCTCTGGTTGAGACGTTGAGGTTGCAACAGCAAGCGTTTGAAGTAAAGCTTGTAAAGATAAAACAATCTCTTGAACTGATAAGCCGTATGATGGCAATCGTTCAGTCTGAGGATCAATTGGAGCATCCGCTATTGTTCAGTCTGATTCGCAATATGAACCAAGAAGATATGCAGCGAGAGTGGGTGGCGAACCATCTATCCGAGTATACAGCACAAACGCTATTTGATCGGTCAGCGGAAGCGTTAAAGAAAATGGATGCGGAAACGGTGCGCTTCTCCCGAGATGTGAAACGATTATCGCATGGTCCGAGCAATTCACAGGAAGCTGAGACCGTGATCGGTGCATACGTGAACTGGGCAATGACTTACATTGATCAGAAGGCAATCGACAATTTGAGAAACTTGGATGAGGAACAGCTTACCCAACTTGACCAATTAGTGGAGATGCCATTAAATGAAAAGGAGACAGCATGGTTGGATAAGGCATTGGCACATTATTTTTCTAAATATATGTTGACTGAGCAAGGCGAGCTAACAGCGAGTGCTCCTATTATTACCCGAGAATCATGAAAGTTTCGTAGAATGTGATCGTTCACTCACAATTAAACGGAGGTGCAAAATAGTGAAAAAAGAAAAGGTGGAACAACAATTCAAGGCATTATTCGAAGACGTCAAACAGCAAGGAAGTTTCAATGGTGTTGTTCTTGTAGCTGTTGGTGGGGAAGCAGTGTTATGTGAAGCGATGGGAATAGCAGAATACAAAAGCGGGGGCGCACGCGATTTAACAACGGACTCCATGTTTGAACTCGCTTCTGTATCCAAACCGATTACGGCTGTAGGTATTATCCGTTTGCAGCAACTGGGGCAATTGCACTGCGATGATCTGATCGCTAATTGGATTCCCGAACTGCCGTATCCAGGGATTACGATACGGCATCTGTTAAACCATACATCAGGCTTGCCTGATTACATGGAGTTATTTGCAAACGTGTGGGATCCTACGCGTTATGCTCGCAATGAGGATGTGTTGCAAATGCTGATTAAGCATCAGCCTGATCCGTTGTTCGCTCCTAATGACAGTTGGATGTACAGCAACACGGGCTATATTATGCTAGCTATCCTGATTGAGAAGATTAGTGGCAAGCGTTATGGCGACTTTTTGGACGAGCAGATCTTTCAACCGCTTGGAATGACGCGAACGAAAGTGTATAATCGCCGGGTGGATCCGGGTCCTGTGCCTGATGATTATGCTTGGGGATACGTCTATCGGATTGGACATGGCGGATATGTGCTGCCTGATGAAGTGCCTGAACTACATTACGTACACTATTTAGACGGCTTGCAAGGAGATGGAATGGTCAACAGTACAGTGGGCGATTTGTTGCGACTGGATCGAGCCTTGTATAATGATGAGTTTGTTCGTCCAATGCTGCGTCAACTCATGTTTTCGCCGGTGAAGATGAATAATGGCGAGACATTCAATTATGGGATGGGTTGGCTGATCGAGCGTGACGAGCAGCTGGGGCGTTTCGTCCACCATACCGGGGGATGGCCGGGCTACTCTACATGGTTTAAACGTTATATCGATCGAGATATGACATTGATTATGCTGCAAAACGGAGAGCGCGACCATGCTTATACGCAGCAACTAGTGAAGAGCATCGAACAGATTATGGCTGGAGAAGAATACGATGTACCGAGGCCTTTGGAGACAAAGAAAGTGATTCCGCTTGACCCAAAGAATGTGGAAACGCTGCTTGGTAAGTACAGATTTGCCAGCGAGACGGAAGGTTCCCTTGATGTAGACGTATATATGGAACAGGATAAGCTCTATATGAAGTTGGACAATGGAATGCGGTTGTCATTGCTGCCACTGACATCGACCCGTTATTATGAAGAACAGACGGCGACGGAGCTTGAGTTTCTTGACAGTGAAGATGGCAAGGGCATGCGTCTGATCTGGTATACAGAGGATGAGCCAGAAGTGGCTGAACGGGTCGGCTGTTGACACACTACGCTTTGTGAAAGAAATGACCATCAATGCTGCCGATTCCGAGCAATGATGGTCCGTTTTGGTGATTTTAATTACCATTCCTGAAGCAAGTGCTCCATGTTAATTTATCAATAGAAAGGAGTGTATGGACTAAATTTTCAAGTCTTAATAACCTTGATTGGAAAGAGAGTCAGCAAACTTCTTCACAGGATGAGGCACAGAGAGATAAAATTACTTCTAATCGTTAATAAATTATCGAAAATATGAGGGGAAAAATGGATATTGACAACAGGAGGTGTTATTTCAAAATGAAAACTTATTACTGTGGCTTAGAGGTTTCTTTAGATGTAATTGGAGGAAAGTGGAAGGCTCTCGTTTTATATTATTTGATAAAAGGCCCAAAGCGGACGAGTGAGTTAAAGAGACTGATACCAACTATTACTCAAAAAATGCTAATTCAAACGCTTAGAGAATTAGAAATGAGTGGGCTCATACTCAGAAAAATGTATAATCAAGTACCTCCGAAAGTCGAGTATTCAACTACTGAACTTGGTCAATCTCTTGAATCTATTTTGGAAGCACTTTGCAATTGGGGTGGGATTTATGCAGAGAGCTCATTCGCCCAAGATGAATTCGAAATTTTGCATATGGATTAAACGTATAACGCTGTACGAATGTCCCCACGAAAGGCGTGGGGACATTCTAGTCTTTATCTGAATTAACATTCATAAACCCAAGCCTAGGCTAATTTACAATAACCAATAATAACATTGTAGGATTTCTGGAGTGGATAAAGGTATTGAGCGAAGTGGCTCACCATAGTCCCAAAAATTTAGTTTTCATTTTTAATCAAGGAATGCGCGTGTATGACTACAATGAAAAACACAATTATTACTTTTTGGTTACTATATAACTAAAAAGTGTGTACTTTTCAATTTGACACGTTTGATTCATAATGACTCTTGTGCGATATAGGGAAGGAATGAGGTTTCAAAAACATGTTAAAGGGGTGTGCCTATGTCCACAAATCAAGTTATTCTAAATATCCGTTTCAAAATAAAACCAGGTAAGAAAGAAATTTTTCGCGACAGTCTCTTTGCCATGATTAACAATTTCAGAAACGAACCTACCTTCGTAACGGCCATCGTCTCCGATGATATCGATAATTCGAATGATCTTGTTATTTATGAAATCTGGCAAGGTACAAGAGATCGTTGGATACAGGAAGAATTTCCAAAGCCTTATCGCAAAGAATACGAAGAAGCTCTTACTAGTTTAATTGATGACAGAATTGTTAGCTGGCTTGAGCCTATCGGTGAATGGGGAAGCCAATTGACAAATGTTACTCGTTAAGTAAGACGTGATAATCCTAGTGGAGGCTTGATAAGCTCCCACTACCATTTTTATTTTTTGGTTGAAACAGCGGTTTTCTTGCCGCTGTTTTACGACAATCTGTTTGGAGAGTCGTTTGGATTAAGTCCTTGAATCCGCTAAAGATAACGTTCCACTGAGCTGTGTTGGGCAAGAGAGGCATGATCGTCCTTGCCTCGGAGAAAAGCAGTATCTAAACAGTAGATGGGGGAATGGCACAAAGCTAAACTTATTTTTAGTTCGGTGCAAAACAGCAGAGAGGAATGGGGCCTCGACAGTTCTTTATTTGTTTAATTATTGAATTGTAAAAAATTAAACTAAAGAAGCTTATTAAATGAATAATACAGAACAGATTGTAATGATTTTACACCTCGCTCATTCCAAAAAAGCTAAAATTTGACCATTATATCACATAAAAAGAATTGCAACTGATCCTTATCATTAAACCAAGCCTTTGGCATATAAATAGAACATTCTTGAAATATGGACTGCTGGCGCCGAAACATGGTACACTTTATACTAAGATTTTATTCTTTGCATAGCGAAAGGAGCTGTATTTAAATGACTGCAACTTTTGAGGTGTCCATTACTTAAAACTGAATATGGGCGTAATACTGATTTAATGGGGATAGTGCCCTTTTCTTCAGTATGCCAAAAAGTAACCTTTCGTGAATACTGAAGCGTTGGTCAAAAGCAACGGTAGCACACTCTAGGGTGTGTTATTTTTATGCAAAATTCTTGAATGGCCCGCAGCAGACAGCGATGAACGGTTGTTTGCTGCGGTATTTTTGCGTCAAGAAATTTTTTGATTTATGCGAGATAGATGTTTTTAAGGGCTTTTTTCGGCAAAATCCGGTCTCTGAATCAAGCATCAAAGCGATCCGGTTTATGCCATCAAAGTAGCCTTTGAAAGTGGAGAATGACTCATCGAGTGCTGGGACAGCTACCTTACTTTAAAAGGAGGCGGCATTTGTAGAAAATAGAGCGGAATATTTACGTAACAAGATGCTCAGCATGTTGCTTGAAAGTATGGGAAAGAAAAAAGGAGGAAAAGCCGATGAGCACAGCATTTCATGCGGCGATTAATACAGCCGAAAAATTATTGATTTCTAAAATTCCGGAATTATTTGGTTTGGAAGGTTATTCCTTTTCTCAAATTCCGCCCCATGATGGAGGTAGGAATTTAGTATACACATGCAAAAAGGCAGGTGAAAAGGAAAAAATGCTTAGGATCGCATTTTTAAGCGACAGAAAGAAGGAGGATTTTTTAAGCGAGCTGGAATATGTTCGCTATTTATACGATCACGGCGGCAGCGTTTCAAATGTCGTCGACTCCCAAAAAGGGAATCTAGTGGAAGAGATCGCATATGAGAACCAGACGTTCTTTGTCAGTCTGTTTGAACGAGCCAGAGGGAAGAAGCTCGCAGAAAACCATTATCGTTATCGGGATGGAGCGCCTATCGCTGAATACTTTTATAATTGCGGTAAAACGCTTGGTAAGCTGCACCACTTATCAAAAGAATATAAACCGGTCCATCGGAGGTACGATTTTTTTGATAAATATAATAGAGCATATATTGATCAATTGCTCCCGGATTCATTATCTCTGGTTAAGGAAAAACTGTTTCAGCTTCTGAAAACATTGGAGGGGTTGAACAGGAGTTCCGACCATTATGGCATGGTTCATTTTGATTATAGTGACGGTAATTATCACGTAGATTTTGAAAATGGCGATATTACTGTTTTTGACTTTGATAACTCTTGCTTCTGTTGGTATATGTACGATTTGGCGAATCTTTGGACGATTGGCGCTGGCTGGATTCGATTTGAAAAAGACAACAGCAAACGCAGGGAATTTATGGACGATTATTTTGAAAACGTTCTCGACGGTTACCGATCTGAAACGGAAATCGATGATTTTATGCTGGAGCAACTTCCTTTATTTATTCAAGCGATACTTATGGAAAATATGATAGACGCATTTGAGGTGATGCGAAACAATGGAGAAGAGGCAAAATGCGACGAAGAACTGTCGTACCTAATAAAATGCTTGGAAGAAGATATTCCATATAAAGGATTTTTCCATAAGATTTACTCATGCGAAGCGCCTTTTGAATATGAAGAACGTAAGATTTAAGGCGGCGGCTCTGTCTGTCCTTACTTCGCTGATGGGGGCCAACAAGGTAGCTAGCTAACCGAGAATGAATGGCATTCTTCGGGCAATGAAGTGGTTCATCCGTCATTATGGCGTTTACCCCATTGAAGGGCGATCCGGGCGACTTCTTGCCAAGAATCAAAGGCTTTGAGCGTTCCAGGCTTCATTTTCCAAACAACCCGTGGCTCTTTCTTGGATGTTTAACTGCACCGGGACGGGTGACGATATAATCAATATGCACATAATTGCTGACAGCCGTTTTCGGCTGATTGGGATGAAAGAGTGCTGTTTATAAATCAGCGCTGACATCGGTGTATCTCCTCCCGGCAGTCGTTCCAGATTTTGATCGAAGGCATCGCCGGAAAGGACACAGCTTTTCGGCATCGTTCAGTTTCATCTTGGTGTACTCGACAGCCAATTAACGATGTCCGTTCAATTTCTAGAAAGGTGATGTAACGGTGCGTATCGATGAGGTCGGCAATAATCGCAACCGTGGAATAGTATGCCGCGGCGGACATGATCAGGTCTTTGCTGGCCAGTCCGGCTAATCGATTGCCGAGGCCGTTTATCGCAACGCCAATCTCTTGACGGATGATAGTAGTAATGAAATCAATTTCCTGGGTGTAGACTTCGATGGACATCCCTTTTTGAATGAAAGCCCGTCTGAGTCTGCCATGCTGAAATGCTTGGAAGCCGCGTATTTCTTGAGTGAATCGTACTGTGATTTGGGCAACTTGACGGTGATCTTGTTCGTTTTTTCTCTTCTGGCCAATAGTATCTCCTTTCTCTAAGACTGTTGTATAGCGCCATTCGATTGTCGGAAGGAACTACTAAAAAATGCCAGTGGAAGTTCTGCTTTCATGCTGTTTTCTCGCAAAATGACATTTTGCTATTCCTGCCTGTACACTACTCCCAAGAGTCCCAATTGGAGGGCCTCTTGGAGAGTGGAAAATCTGAAAAGAATAATCAATGAGAAAAAAGATAGGCGTACATATTGGTTTCCTCCATGCTTGTTAGTTAAACCAATAAGAAAAGCAAGAGTATATGAGACTGAAAAAATGGTTACTTTTGGAGGGTTTATGACTTTCGATGTCGAATATTTTTGACAGAGGATACAATGATTCTAAGGAGTTTAATTCACAATGGAAAAAATAGATAAAATTATTAAGCACTATATTGAAAACCAAGAAGACAAAGTCGCTGAGAACGTAACATTTTTGCGAAATAATGTAATTGGTAAATCTAGCAATGAGATCGCTGAATTATTAGCAAATGTTGTACCGGAAGAGACGGGAGGAATAGTGGCAATTTCGGGATTTTATTATCAATTTCTGGTTGCGATTGAGTACATAATTGACATGCTTAAGGACAAGTGGGATTACATTTTTATAGAGCATCTGGATGATATTGTAGTTGGAAAAGATAATACGGTAAGGTTCGTCCAAGTGAAGACTAGCGAAAAAGTAAAAATGAACGCTACTTCCAGTCCCGCATCGGGCTTATACTATCGTTCACCAATAGCAGGAAGGACGGAAAAAAGAAACGATAGTTGGATTGACAAATTGTTATCCAAGGCTGAACTGCTCCAGCAAAAAGATGGGTATTTAACTCAGTTTCAGCTATATTCGAGTTACCATATTATAAAAACCAGAGATTTCGATTTCGATGTGTATACAGGCAACTCAAATTACGATTTGGACATAGCGGATACCGATCATTTGTTTTTAAAAGTCAGTGCTCCTGTATGTGATAAGAATGGAGAGGTTTATGATTATGAAACAAAATGTGGAGAAAAAACCAAGGAACTACTAAGAAGATTTTATTTGCATACCGGAACGGGACTTCAGAAATTAGAGGTGTTTGAGGATCATTTGTGTATGAGACTCAGCGAGTGGCTATTCCACGATGTTGGGGACAGGGTCAGGGTTCATCCAAAGGATCTGAACACTTTAATTGGTCACTTATGCACAAGATGTACATACAGAGATAGTGCGGAAAGGTTACTTATCACCAGGGATAAATTAGAAGAAATTTTGAGTGAAATCAGAACAAGATGTCTAGACGCAGTGGAGCAAACTACTGAAAAGCATGGTAACAAATCAACTATTTCTAGAGTTATTGATTCTATAGTTAGTAATAATGAAACCTGTGCTCATGCAGATGCATTCAAAGATAAATTATATACCTATCGTGAGTATCTTAAACAATGGGTTGATAATGGAGGCAATATTAGATCTCTGATTGAGCGCTATGTGGATGGTACTATTAAAAGCTCAGCTTATGTCAACTTGAATGAGATAAACAGGCAGCAAAAATTACTCGATTTTTTCAATATTGTGTTCATCATGATGATCGTCAAGGATTCCTTTCTAGAATTCACTGATTCAAATAACCTATTAACTAAGAAATGCACGGTTTCAAATCTTTTATTTTCATTCTTAAGCTTGGAATCAAGAAATAATTTAGAAGCAGGTTTACAGAAGCTTGAATCTATCATACAACAATCTGATACAAATGATCATCTTTACTTGTTGGATAAATCGCTTAGAATCGTATTTCAAAATTACGGGGACAGGAGATTTACAGAAACAGTTCGTCGTGAAATTAAAAGCTTCTCCGAGATTCAAATAGAAGGATTTGAAAATGAGCAACCTCTTAATAAAGTAACATATTATGTTGACATCATCCCAGGAACGGAAATGAAATTAGACTTCTCGGAAGCCTTGAATGAACAAGATTGTTTCCAAGATAAGATGCAAGAAATATGGAATAAGTATTGCAATGAGGTGAGATGATGGATATTTTTAACGCAACTCATAACAGGTTACTTGAAAATGGTTTTGAGGTATTCGACATCAAAGAAATCGAAAAATTAGGAGCCTCATTTTATAAATCTTCTATAAATAATGTGGTGTTAAAAAAACTGCATTATAGCAAGGAAATAAATTTGATAAAATCATTCTCAATGGAAATAAGATCGATTTTACTAGAGGGTAAGGAAAATATCTGGAATACATATTTGCTATTCTGCTTTGGCAGTGAAATTGATTTTGAAACAAACTATAAAATTGAACGAGACACTAAGGCGCTGCGTAAATATGCAATAAGTAGTGAATTAGACTTGAACCGAGTTCCCTTTTTAGACGAATTTAGGGTGATCAAAAAGCCGATTAAGAATGAAGTAACGTTAGAAGATGAAAGTATATATCTACAAGAAATCATTCATTTTCTTCAAGAAAGTGATGGGAAGCATAATAAATTGAGCCTAGATCAGTTGGATGTGTTGATGAATAAATTATTAAAGATGGTGGAGCAGCGCTATGAAAATAGATAAAATAACTCTTAAAAATTTCAGGAATTATTATGGGGAAGTTTCATTTGATCTAACGAGAAAAATAACCATTCTGCACGGAGATAACGGATTTGGAAAAAGTTCATTTTTTGACGCCATCGAGTGGTGCTTTACAAGTAAAATTTCGCGAATGAATGGCACCGATGCAGAAGTAAAGAGGGATATATTTAACAAACGGTGTAAATTTCAAGAGAATGAGATTTTATCAGTTTCTATTGAATTCGAAGGAAACACATTAACCCGATGGTTCAATGTCACTGGAAATATTGATCATGGAAACGACTATGGGAATACGCAGGTTTCCTTGAGTAGTAGGGATGGAAAGCTATATCGAGGGCAAGTAGATGTTGAAACATTCTTAAAACAAGGGACTTTAGATCAGACAAGTTTTGGACGCGGTAATTATGGACAACTAATTAAACAGACATTTATATTATCTCAAAGCCAAGTCGCAGATTTTGTTACATCAGAAGAACCTTCTGAACGATTCAGAGCGTTAGCGGACATTATGGGGTTTAGGGCTTTACTAAATGAGTCTGATAACATGAAGAAAATACATACTTCTTTAATCAAGCAATCTGAGGTTATACGTAATCAAATTATCTCACTTGAGAATTCGATAAAGGGAAAGGAAGAGGTAAAAAAGGAAGTCGATATTTTTGAGTTTAATAAGAAACTATACGACATTGGTATTACTGAACTAGATAGCGATCTGGATACTCAAATTGCTCAATCAAACAGGCAGGCACTGGCTGATAAGATTAACGCTGAGGAATTTTTAGAACTTTACGAGGTGATGAATCTAGAGCGTTTCTATACTGTCAGCATAATTGTAAATCAAATTTCTAAGAAAGAATCAATTCATGAAAATTTGGAGACCCGAAGAGAAGAAATAAAAGAATTCTTGAAGAAAATAAATCAGAGAACAAGTTCCCTTATAAAAGAAAGGGAGAACATTCAGAAGTACAATCAAACGCGAACAATTATTCAAGAAAAGGAGCAAGAGTTAGCTGCTTATGACATGAATTCCATAGACTTAAATAAAGTCAGAGAGAACCTTAGCGTTTTACGAAAGCAGGCTTCTTCCTTAGAATTTGCGTTGTCTTTTCAGACTACAATAGAACAAAATCTAGAACAACAAAAAAAATTGCCCGCTAACCGGGAACTTTCCATAAAAAAAGAGGCAACTCTGAGAAAGAGAAAAGAAAAGTTGTTGGTTTTGAAAGAAAAACTATCTTTTGTAATACAAGAAAATAAGGATAATTTACTACTTCAACTTATTGCAAACATAAAAGATATAAAGGGTTACGTTGTTGCAAATAGCTTGGAGAAATGCCCGGTGTGCTCTTCTACCCCTGAAGAAAACCTGGAGTCTTGCATTGATCATAATATTCTTTTATATACAACAAAGTTAGAAGAGGATACTTCTTACGTAAGTAAAGCCATCTCATTAAATACCAAGATTTCGAATAAGTTAGCTAAAATAGCCGAGCGAATCAACGAAACGAACAATAGCATTACTAAAATGAATTTAGAGCTAGATCGTTTAAAAGAGGAGTACAACAACTACAGAAACAACGATTTGTTTTCTGAAGAACTGAGTCAAGCTGATACTGCCGATTTAAAAGACGAGTTAAGTAAAGTAAGAGAGGAAATTATTTTACAGCAAAAAATCATTGAATTAATAATCTCTCTTGAAAAACTTAAAGAAGAATTGAAGGATTTAGATAGCGAGTCTTCTTCAAAGAAAATAAAAACAGAAAACGAGGTAGAACAGTCGATTGAACGAATGACAAGAGCGAGCGATAGAGTAGTAAAACATCGGAACCAAATAGAAAGTAATATTCAAAAACTGTATTCTGAAATTCAGGATGACCACATTATTTTAAAGCGTCTGCAATCATTTTTAAAGCCTGAACAATATGATATTCCACTTCAATCGTTAATTTCAAAAAATAAAAATATGATATCCAGTAATGAAAGGAAGATAAGCAGACTATCGGATATAAACCAAGTGCAGTATGTAATTAGGCACAATCAGGAAATTCAAACTCAAATTCAAGAAGTCAAAAATACAGTTGAGGATCTTAATAACAAAAAAATTGAAATTGATAAGATTGCTGATTCCCTGAAAAATTACAAAATGAAGTTATTTGATTTCTTCGATTCTGATACAAAAGATTATTTAAATGATAGTAATTCTCCTATACAGAAGTATTACAGGTATTTAAATCCGCTTCCATCTAATAATCTAATTCAATTCGACGGGGCAGATGAAAAACTGTCTATTAAAGTTGTTTTTGAGGATAGATTCGAAGAAAGTAATGCTCAAAATATTCTGAGTTCCGGGCAACTAAACGTACTAGCGATTTCTATTTTCTTAGCAATTAATGAAGCTCAAAATATCAATGCTCTCGATTTCATTGCAATTGATGATCCCATTCAAAATATGGATGATGTAAATCAATACTCAATTTGCGATGTGTTGGGTCAGATTGATAAGCAAATTATTTTCTCTACTCATGACCTAGACTTTGTAAAACTATTTCTGAAAAAGAATGAATATAAAAAAGATGATATGCAAGTTTTTAGTTTTACAAGCCCGTTTCTTACGCAGAACAAAATACAGCAGATACTTTATGAGTGAATTTTTTACTCTCCAATCTCTGTTCATTGTTGCGGAAAAAAAGTTAGTTTTGGGCAAAAAAGCAACATTATGATCTTCACCAGATCTATAAAGGTAAAAAGATTTCGTTACTTCTACAACCATTCTTGTCACCTTAAAAGGAAGGTAGTCACAATCTCGATTTTGAGTTGCAAGGGAATAGGAGTCGTAAGAAGAGTGCTGGCAGCCCCCCCACTAATCCAACTCCCTATTTTTCCCCGGCTTTGCGGCATACAATTTCCGGTACGTCTCTGGCGTCATCCCTTCTTTCTGCCGGAACGTGGCGACGAAGTGGCTCGCATCGCGAAAGCCGACCGCTTCTCCGATGCGGCGAACGGTCCAGTCGGGACGGGAAGGAAGCCATTCTTTTGCTTTGCGGAGCCTTAATTGGATCAAGTAAGCGTATGCGGTCTGGCCGAATAGATCGCGAAAGCGTTCGTTCAGTTGCCGTTTCCCGATGCCGAGCTGTGCCGCCATCTCCGCCAATCCGATTTCTGGGTTGGCGTATTCTTGTTCGAGCCAGTGAAGCAAGTCTTGGACTCGGTCTAGTCGTTTGGAGATAGGCGGCCGTTTATCGGTGCGGGCTTCTGTTCGAAGCAACGTCAGAAAGCGGTATAAGTCGGCGGAGTAGCGCCATCCCGACGGATCGCCGCCAGATTCGGCAAAGGCAAGCAAGCTCTTCATTTGGCCGGTGATTGGATCGTGGCCCGCTCCCCACTGAAAGTGTTCAATGATGCTCCAACCGAGTGATTGGACGATGTTCCCAGCCGTGCTCCCGTGAAACGTAATGTAACCGGTTTGCCAGCTGTCGCTTCTTGGCTTGTAGTGGTGGGGTGTGCCTGGCGCGAGGAGAATGCCTGATCGTTCTGGCATGTTCCAGGTGCGCCCGTTCATTGACAGTTCGCCTTCTCCTGCCAGCGTTTGAAGCCAATGGTAACATGGGTACCCGTGTGGCCTTGTTACCGGTTCTTGGTCATATTGAATGCCGATTGTCTCTAGCTGCAAGGGCAACAGCTCCGATGGGGTGGCAGGGACGGCTCGACGCATCTTACATACCTCCATATTCTTATATCCATGTACATCAATTTTATATTGGATCTAGTGATTACAACACATATGATTAAACTATTAAATGCAGTTTTATCATATATGGTGAGGTGTGGCAAGATGATTAATGCGAAAAAACCGAAGATTTGGTTCGGCGGTGATTACAATCCTGACCAATGGGATTCATCGATTTGGGATGAAGATTTACGCATGTTTAAACTGGCGGGAATCGACGTGGTGACGCTCAATGTGTTCGCTTGGGCAAAAAACCAACCGGATGAGAATACATATGACTTCGGCTGGCTTGATACGATGATGGATAAGCTGCATGAAGACGGGATTGGCGTCTGCCTTGCGACGAGCACGGCCGCCCATCCGGCTTGGATGGCGCGCAAGTACCCTGATGTGCTCCAAGTCGACTTTTACGGGCGCAAACGAAAGTTTGGCGGACGTCATAATTCTTGTCCGAACAGCCCGACTTACCGCAAGTATGCAGTTCGCATGGCAGAAAAGCTTGCCGAGCGTTATAAAGATCATCCGGCTTTGCTTATTTGGCATATTAACAACGAGTATGGCGGGGCAGGCAATTGTTACTGCGACAATTGTGAAACCGCTTTCCGGGAATGGGCGAAGGCGCGTTACGGTTCCCTTGATGAAGTGAATCGAGCATGGAATACCGGATTTTGGGGGCACACGTTCCATAGTTGGGAAGACATCGTTTTGCCGAGCGGACTGAGCGAGGAGTGGCCAGGTGCGAACGGGCGGACGGAGACGAATTTCCAAGGAATCTCCCTCGACTATATGCGCTTCCATTCCGACAGTTTGCTCGAATGTTACAAGCTGGAATACGAAGCAGTCAAAAAGCATACGCCGTCCATTCCTGTCACGACGAATCTGATGGGCGCCTTTAAAAAACTAGACTACCATAAATGGGCAAAGCATATGGATGTCGTATCATGGGACAATTATCCACGGTTCGATACGCCTCACAGTTACACGGGGATGATGCACGACTTGATGCGCGGTTTGAAGCACGGACAGCCGTTCATGCTGATGGAACAGACGCCAAGCCAGCAAAATTGGCAGCCGTACAACTCGCTAAAACGTCCTGGTGTCATGAGGCTATGGAGTTACCAAGCAGCGGCGAGGGGCGCCGATACGATTCTGTTTTTCCAGCTTCGCCGCTCAGTCGGCGCCTGCGAGAAATATCATGGTGCCGTGATCGAGCATGTCGGCCATGAGCATACGCGCGTCTTTCGAGAATGTGCCACACTCGGGCAGGAGCTCGGCAAGCTTGGAAATACGCTTTTGGATGCTAACGTTCAGGCGAAAGTCGCATTGCTGTTTGATTGGGAAAACTGGTGGGCGGTCGAAATGTCCAGCGGCCCGTCGATCGATCTTCGCTATGTGGACGAAGTCCATAAATATTATGATGCCCTTTACCGTTTAGGCATCTCGGTGGACGTCGTCGGCGTCGATGCCGATTTCAGTAGGTATGATCTTGTCATTGCCCCAGTGATGTATATGGTGAAAGCAGGTATAGCTGACAAGCTAGAAAAATATGTACATGGCGGCGGCTCCCTCATCACAACCTTCTTCAGTGGCATCGTCGATGAAAATGATCTTGTCAAAACAGGCGGATATCCTGGCGAACTGCGGAAACTGCTTGGCATATGGGCGGAGGAAATTGACGCCTTGCTTCCGAGTCAACGTAACCGAATTGTCCTCTCAGATCAAGCTCCCGGATTAAAATCGGAATACGAGTGCGGCATTCTTTGCGACTTGATCCATTCAGAAGGAGCAGAGGTCAAAGCGGTGTACGGCGACGATTTTTACCGAGGCATGCCGGTTCTGACCGTGAACAAATTTGGGGCAGGCCAAGCCTGGTATGTGGCGACTAGCCCAGAAGCGTCGTTCCTGCAAGATTGGTTGTCTCAGCTATGCTCTTCCATTGGCATTCACCCTCTCATTAACGAGATGCCGGTAGGAGTGGAAACGACGCTTCGTTCAAAGGAAGGTCAATCGTATCTCTTCGTACTTAATCATAACGAGAACCCTGTCAACATCAAGCTTGGCGAACGTGCTGGCGTTGAGTTGCTGAGCGGCCGCACGCTAGATGGTGAACAAGAGGAGCTTGCTGGCCGTGATGTATGGATTATTAAACAGAAACCATAATTTCTAGTGTGTAAACCTCTTGTGCTCTAGCATTGCAGGACAAGGAACAAGCATTAAAAGAAAGAATGGGAGTAGAGATCAAGTCTGATCGCTGCTCCCATTTTTTGGCCATTTTTTCTGCAATTGCTCCAATATTCAAGGGATTTCACTAAGGATGGGGAAGTAATTTTGTCTGTCCGATCTAGGTAAATGTACTTATAATTGATCTATAATCGATTATGAATCACGACTACTAGTAGAGTGGTGAAATCATGCTAAGCGCAAGGGAATTTCATTTAACAAATAAGCTGTTGAATACGAAAGCTCCGATTAGAATCAAAGATTTGTCAATCGAGTTTGGGGTGAGCACAAGAGCGATTAAGTATGACCTTGAAAATGTTCGCAAATGGTTTAAGTTGCAGGGGAAGACGGTGAATTCCCAGACAAGCAAGGGGATTTGGCTTCAATGCAGTGATCGGGAGCGGACTGAATTAAGGGGGATTTTGACACAATTTAAGCGATCGCAAATTTACCCCGATCAAACGATGCGTGTCAGAAGGATTATTCTGTCCCTATTATGGACGAATGATTATAAAACCGCTGCTCAATTATCGGAGATGCTAGCGGTCAGCAGAAACACGATTTTAAGCGATTTGAATCATGTAGACGAGTTTTTAACGTCATGGAATATTGAGTTGGAGCGGAAGCAAAGAACAGGGTATCGCCTTCATGGCAATGAACTTCAGCTGCGGCTGATGCTTGAGCATATTATTTACAACAGCTTAGATGATTATCAAATCTATAAGCTAACGACTCGAATTACGAAAAAAGAGCGGCAAATCGAGATTGGCACGATATTGGAAGAGCCATTAAAACCTATTTATGAAATGGCTGAAAATCATATGAGCGCGTTCTATTCGCCATCCTTGGCATCTTTGTTGCGGCTCTCTGATTTGTTGAAATTCCTACTGCGGCTCACGTTTTCGGTGAAAAGATTAACGATGGGGCGTGCCATTCATAGCTATCGGATGTTGCAGCCTTCTCATGATCAAGATGAACTCTCCTTGTTTCTGGTGAACGTTATGGAGAAAGTCTACACAGATATGCAGTTGCCGTTGCTCGAGGAAGAATACGCGTATGTAGCCGGAATCATGGAAAAAGAATCTGAACAAATCGATGTAGTCGATATCACAGAGAAGATGATCCAGTATGTAAGCGAACAAGAAAGAATTGACTATAAAAAAGACCCTAAACTTTATAGCAATCTGCTCTCTCATTTGTCACTGAGGCTTCAAAATGGCTCATTTTATTTAAATGAAATGAACCCAATGGAGGACGAAGTGAAAAGAAACCATGCGTCTCTTTTTCAAAGCGTCAAGGAATCTTGTCGAAAGTATGTGAAACAACACACATTGATAGCCCAAGATTCTTTTATCTCTTTTATTGTTCTGCACTTCCTCGTTTCCTATGAAAATACATTTAAACGAAAAAAGAAAGTAAAAGTTTTATATGTATGTTCAACAGGAAGAGGGGTTGCCCGGTTAATCAAAAATCGGGTAGAAAAAGAAATTCCTGCCGTCGATATTGTCTGTTATTGTTCCTTGCTTGAAGTGGAAGAGATTTGTCAGGCTGAAGAGGTGGATTTGATTATCAGCGTTTTTCCTGTTGAAGCCGCCGTTCCTGTTGTCGTTGTCGAGCCGCTGCCTGCAAAAAGAGATATCGAAGAAATTCGCAAACAAGTACGAGCGATGATCGGTTCAGACGACGAGCAGACGAACGAGCTGTTGGAGAACAATGAGTTTACGATCAGTGAAGATAGTGAGAACCTCAGCCAGGAAATTATTTTAAAAGGCTTTGAAGCTGCTCACGCATTGTTGGAAGCCTTTCCAATTAAATCAGAAGAAAGATGGAAAAATGCGTTTATGATGCACGTTTTTTTAATGGTTCACCGCTATTACTTTGATAAGCAATATGACCAGTACCTCTATGCAAATAATCAAATGCTAGACAGCGACGAGGAAATGTTCCATAGCGTGCAGCAAATTTTACAGGATAAAGATTTACATGTTCATGAAGCTGAGGTTATTACTCTTTTACAGTACTTGAAAAAATGGAAGTGATTATATGATTCAAGGCATTATTATCCAGAACGGCTTCGTGATTGACCCGGAAACTTTAACGATTAGCAAAAAAGAGATTGGCATCGTCAATGGTGTTTTTACGGCAGTAGAAGATGTGATACAGGCAGGTGGAGAGGTTCAGTATATCGATGCAACCAATCATTATGTTGCACCAGGTTTTATCGACTTGCATGCCCATGTGTTTGAAGATTATACCGAGCTGGGCATTGAGCCCGATTTAGTAGGGATCGATCAGGGAGTCACAACAATCGTGGATGCTGGCAGTGCGGGGTACGAGAACTATCCACTTTTTAAGGAAACCGTGATCGAGAAAAGCAAGACAGAAATATTGGCCTTTTTAAACCTGTCACGAAAGGGCTTATGTAATGGCCTATCTGAGCTTGCCAAATTAGACGAGTTAATGACGCTAAAAGAAGCAAACGAAATTTTCCAACAAGAGCAGAGCCTTGTAGGCATAAAAGCGCGTATGAGCGGTTCCGTTGTGAAAAACAGTGGAATCAAGCCATTAGTCCATGCCAGACAGTTGGCAGACCGGCTTGGCAAGCCAATTATGGTCCATATCGGGAATCCACCGCCGCCTTTACAGGAGATTTTTCCCCTTCTTAAACAGGGGGATATTGTCACGCATGCTTTTCATGGAAAGAAGCATGGAATTTTAACTGAGTCAGGAGACATGATTCCGGAAGCAAGAAGTGCGATTGAAAGAGGCGTCCGCTTCGATGTGGGGCATGGCACTTCGAGCTTTAGCTATAAAACAATGAAACGATTTAAGGACAACTATGATCTTCCATTTACGATAAGCACAGATATTTATAAAAACAACTATGCAACTCCAGTAGGCAGCCTGATGGTGACGATGACCAAGCTTCTTGCACTAGGGTACCGATTGACAGATGTGGTTGCCGCTGTAACAAAAAGAGCAGCCGACACGCTTCACTTAACAGAGCAAGGAACATTTCGCCTTGGGACCATAGCAGATGTGACGATATTCGGCCTTAAAGAAGAAGGGATGTCTACACTTATTGATTCAGAAGGTGAACAACTGAGCTATCATCAAGTGCTTACCCCGTATATAACCGTTAAGACTGGAAAGGTGGCATACACGAAGGAAAATGGAAGGGAAAGTGCAAGAATTATACCGCAAGAGTGAAAACTACGAACTGTGCGTGGAAGTGATGCAATTTACAGAAAACCTATTAAGGCAAGAGCATATTCAGACGACAGACGCGCAGAAGCTATCGTTATTGTCCCATCTTTCAGCGATGGTCTACCGTTCCACGCATAAGGAACGGATCGAGCCTATCGATAAACATCTATTTCAGGAAGTATCCAAGCAATCAATCGAAATGGCAGAAAAAGTGTGCAACAGATTGACGGATTTGCATGAGGATGAGAAATACTTGCTTTCTATCCATTTTGAAACAGCTAAAATGAAGGATTAATCATTGGAGGGGGAATGTAAAATGAGTCAAGTTGTTGTGGTTATCGGGGATCGCTTAGGTAAAGGACATCATGTAGCAAAAGGCGTTGAAGCTGCTGGTGGGAAGGCGATTGTCATTCCCGGTGTTGGCGCGGACATGCGTCTTGGTGATGTTATGGATACAGAGAATGCTGATATCGGTATTTCATTCTGTGGAAGCGGTGGAGCAGGTGCCATCACTGCACAAACAAAATACGGCTACCCAGCACATTATGGCATGCGTTCTGTTGATGAAGGCATCACAGCCATTAATGAAGGAAAAAAAGTACTCGGTTTTGGTTTTATGGATACAGAAGAGCTTGGCAAGAGAATTACGGAAGCCTATTTAAAGAAAGTGCAAGGGTAACATGATGGAGAAGATGGTCCAGCACACCGTTCTAGTAAGCGGCAAAGGAAAGTCTAAGGAGCTTGCCATTAACACGGCGCTCGGGAAAATCCAGAGAAAAGTAATGGATGAGTATAAAGCGATGATTATCCGGATTGAACCTGTAAGCATCCATGTCAATGAAGCGATTGAGCATACGTACACGGAGCGCTTTTTGCTCTTTTTCTTCCCGAGAAAAAGAAGCGAGTATACGGTCAAGTTAGAAGTGGATGTAAAGATTACACTGCTGAAAGTAGAGGAGATTCCTTTTAAAAAAATCGAGTCGCCTGATGGGATTGTAAATCATATTTTCCGCAATAGACAAGTAGCGGATAAATAGCGGAGGAGAAACATATGGAGATGATAGAGGTAGCAATAAAATCAATCATTATTGGTGCTTTTGTCGGTGTTGGTGTCGGTGCTGGGGCCGCCCGGATGTTCCATGCACCAAAAGCACAAGGAATGGGGGCATTCCGGACACTTGGGGAGCTAAATGCTTGCGCGGGAGATGCGGCGTCCCACTTTTCATTCGGATTAGGCTTCTTCTTTAATGCGTGGGCGTCCTCTGTCGGGGCAGGTGCCTTCACACAGGATGTGGACCACCGTATTATTCCTAACTGGGCGGCAGCGGTATTAATGCGCAAAGGCAAGCGCCCAGAAGATACGCTACATAATCCGAAAAAAATGGCGATTTCAGGCGGCATTATTGGGATTATCGTCGTTGCCTTTTTGAACTTGACAGCTTCTGCGATTCCGGAATCATTGCAAGCGATTGCCGTCCACGTCCTTGTGCCGGCAGCCAATTTGTTAATCGATCCGATTATGCCCGTCATTTTCTGGTTGGCCGCATTAGACGCTGGCAAGCGCTCTGGTTTCTGGGGGACGATTTTCGGTGGTGCTGCCCATTTGATTATGGGGAATGCCGTGCCAGGTGTGGTGCTTGGCATATTAATCGGCAAGGGAGTCGATGATAGCGGTTGGACGAAAGTAACGAAGACATTGCTTATTTCAGTTATTGTTCTCTTTATTTTAAGCGCATTTTTCCGTGGCTTCGATATTCAGTTATTGGAGAGCATGAACATGGCTCCACCAGAATGGCTTTTAGACTTTCATAAACTGTTAGGATTAGAGGTGAAGTAAGGTGACAACGCAATCAAAGTCTCTCGCTGAAAAAGATATGTATAAAACATTTTGGTATGCGGACTGGTCCTTTCCCATTTTTGTCGCCCTTCTTTCGTCAGGCATTTTTGCCGGAACGCATATGTACTATGTGTATAAAATTGGCGCTTTTAATGATGTCGCAATTGTCGCTATGTTGGAAGCTGGGATTCAAGGAGCAGGCTATGGGGCAGCTGCCGCTTTTGGCGCGAGCTTTTTATTCGCCCGCGTGTTGGAAGGGGCGCTTGTAGGGATATTAGACATTGGCGGATCCTTGCAAACCGGTCTTGGCATAGGTGTGCCGGCAATCCTGCTAGCGTCGGGTATCACAGCCCCAATTGAAAATTTTATCCTTTCCTTGCTAACAGGCGCTGTGTTAGGGGCACTCGTTGGCTATGCCATTTTAGCGATTCGCAAATTAACAGTCGGGCAATCCAATTCCACGTTTGGTGCTGATATTATGATGGGCGCCGGAAATACATCGGGCCGCTTTCTCGGACCGTTAATCGTCCTTTCTGCAGCAAGTGCTTCGATCCCAATCGGAATTGGTTCAACCATTGGTGCGGCGATTTTCTATATATGGAAAAAGCCAGTAGCAGGCGGAGCGATTTTAGGCGCCATGATTTTTGGCGCAATATTTCCAATCTCTTTAGAATAGGATGAGTGAGCGATGAGTTTTTTTGCACAGTTGGGTCTTCGTAAAGTCATTAACGCAAGTGGGAAAATGACGGCTCTAGGTGCGTCTGCAGTCAGTGATGAAGTTGCAGATGCGCTAAAGCGTGCCGCGCAAGATTATGTCGATATCGATGAAATGATGGAATTCGCCGGCAGTGTGATCGCAGAATACACAGGCGCGGAAGACGGCTGCCCTACATGCGGGGCAGCCGCAGGAATTGCCATCGCCACAGCTTCGGTGATAACCGGAAAAAATCTTTCATTAATCGAAAGAATGCCGGACTCCGAAGGGCTCAGAAATGAAGTAATTATTCAAAAAGGCCAGCAAGTTCATTTTGGGGCCAGCATTGCGCAAATGGTTCGAATCGGTGGCGGGAAACCGATCGAGGTTGGCAATGCGAATAAGGTCGAGCCAGATCATATCGAACAGGCGATTACAGAGAAAACAGCCGCACTTCTTTATATAAAATCCCATCATGCTGTTCAAAAAGGCATGCAGTCGCTTGAAACAATGATGAGGATTGCGAAGGAACACCAGTTACCATTCATTGTTGATGCAGCGGCAGAAGAAGATTTTCAAGCATATATCCGAATGGGCGCAGATATCGTTATTTACAGCGGTGGAAAAGCATTGGAAGGTCCCACGTCTGGTTTGATTTGCGGGAAAAAGAAATGGATGGAAGCGTGCCGCATGCAATATAAAGGAGTTGGCCGGCCAATGAAAGTTGGGAAAGAAGGGGTTGCCGGGCTTATTGCTGCTTTAAAACAATATCCGTCTAAGGAAGACAATGGCGATGAACAGATTGAACGTATGACAAAGCTGACCGAGGCTTTGGCAGATGCGAAAGGATTGCATTGTTCGATCAAACAAGACGAGGCGGGAAGAGCCATTTACCGTGCGCAAATTCAAGTCGATGCCAACAAAGCAGGCATGACAGCTGCAGAGCTTCTCCACCGGCTTGAATCAGGCAACCCAGCCATCTTTTTACGGCATCATTATGTAAATGTGGGAATATTATCGGTTGATCCCCGTCCTTTACTGAAAGGACAAGAAGACATCATTGCAAGTGAAATCAAACGGATACTGAAAGAGGGGCAGTCCTCATGAACGAAAAAGTCATTTTCAACGTATTGGCCAAAGATGTAGAAAACGCAAAAGAGCTAGTGCAAGTAGCAGGAGACCGTGTGCTCATAGGCGTAATGGTCAAACATTTTCCATCAGCCAAAGAAGCAATTGAACAGGTGGCATTGTATAAAAACAACGATATTCCTGTCTCAGTAGGACTAGGAGCTGGCGACCCTGCAATGTGGAAAATGGTTGCTGATGTTTCCGCCAAGACGGTGCCAAACCATATCAATCAAGTCTTTCCAGCAGCCGGCTATACACGTGGGCGGATGAGCGAGCTAAAGGCGTCGACTACACTCGTCAATGCACTCATCGAACCATCTGGGACAGCTGGTGAAGTCTATATTTCTACTGGTCCAAGCAGTTCTAACTTTAAAGAAAACGTTTCCTGTGAACTGGCTGCGGCCATGCTTGCTGAAATTGGCGTAGATTCTGTCAAGTTTTATCCGATCGATGGTGAAAAACGTCTTGACGAAGTCGCGGCAATGGTCAAGGCGGCTGTCAATGCCGGTTTAACAATCTTTGAGCCAACAGGGGGAATTGATGTGGACAATGTCGAGCGCATCGTTCAAGTCTGTCTTGACAACGGGGCAAAAACGGTGATTCCTCATTTGTATACATCACTGATTGACCAAGAGACCGGCAAAACAGAAGTGGAGAAAATCAAGCAGTTAATTAGTATGAAATGGAAGTAAAAGGATGAAAAAAGACGGCGCATATGCAGTCATTTTTGATATGGACGGTGTGATTGTCGACAGTGAGCCTGTTTATCGCAGTTACATGATCAACGTAATCTAAAAATGTCAAAGAAGCTTGATCAAACCATACAGTTCAATCAAGATCGGACATTCTTTGTCTTTGTCGGTACATCCCATGTTATTCTTGAACTAAGTATCCCTACATTATTAGAAAAAGAGGGATATAGAGTAGAACGAATTTTATAATCTATGTGGACGTTATACGTGTTAAATTTTCATCTACACTCCGTTTCATGTCATTAATAAGAAACCGGTCTAAGTGGCATGATTTGGCTGACATGGTTCAAACCAATTTCATAAGTTCCTTGTCTTTCAAGATTGATCATCTTGAAAGGGTTAGCCCTTCCTATGCTTGTTAAGGAAGAAATATCCTACTTATGGGAGGTTTAAACCTTAAGATGAACGGTAAAAGATGCATATGAATGAAACGGAGGAGAATGACACATGAAGCACATAAAAGAATTACTGACCCAAAAAATAGGACTTGGAACAGCACCACTTGGTAATATGTTTCGTGAAGTGCCAGAAGAAGAAGCCCAAGCGACGATCGAAGCAGCCTGGAATGCAGGCATTCGTTATTATGACACAGCACCATTTTATGGGGCAGGTCTGGCAGAGCTTCGTTTAGGGAAGTTTCTCTCCAAGCAAAATCGAGATGACTATGTTTTAAGTACAAAGATCGGTCGTGTCATTGAAGACGAAACGGAGGAAAAAGAAGGCCTCTTTACGAATGGTCGAACCAATAAAATGACAACAGACTACTCTGCAGAGGCTACGCACACCTCCATTGATCAAAGCATGGAAAGACTGCAGACCAATCGTCTGGACTTTGTGTTTGTACACGATCTGTCACCTGATTTTCATGGGGACGAATGGATCGCCAAATTTGAAGAAGCGCGAACAGGTGCTTTCCTTGTACTTGATGACTTACAGAAACAAGGTGTCATAAAAGGATGGGGTCTCGGTGTAAACACAACAATCCCAATTGAGCTTGCCCTTCAACTTGAAGAAGTGCATCCAACTATTAGTTTACAAGCAACCCAATACACCCTTCTTGATCATGAAGACACACTGCGCAGAATGATGCCTGAAGTCGAGCAATCGAATTCAGCCATTGTTGTAGGTGCACCGTATAGCTCGGGAGCCCTACTTGGCGGAGATCACTATAACTACGGTGAGATCCCACGAGACGTTCAAACGAAAATCAACAAAGTAACAGAAGTAGCAGAGTCTTACGGCGTCAGCCTAAAAGCAGCAGCGCTACAGTTTTCAACAGCGCATCCAGCTGTTGCTGCGGTCATTCCTGGATCAACGAGACCCGATCGCATTAAGGAAGACCTCGAAGCCTTACGAGAGAAAATCCCAGAAGCGTTCTGGCAGGAATTAATTGAAAAACAACTCATCTCAGCGGTCGCACCATTGCCGTTGTAAAGGAAAGAGACATCCAGTGTTTGTGCTGGATGTCTTTTTATCTGAAAGGAACGATTCAAAACCTAACAAAAAAGGAGACGCGTTGCTCATGGTAAAATCTTAAGCTAGGCATTAGTCGCAACAGGCTGTTTTCTTCCCGCTTGTGAATAAGTTTTCGCACTGGGCAAGAAGGAATGGTATCTTATTTACAGATAATCTTACGAACGACAATTGAACGAGCACATGCTGCGAGAATCTAATTCATGGCGGCCGCGAAACGCTAAAGGAGCTGAACAAAGCTCTTAATCCACGTAAATGGATGCATAGAGTGACTTGACGAATTATCCCTCATCTATCAGGACGACCATTTTATCATATCCATGCGGTAAATCCTTATGAACCGTTGGACTAGTGAGCTAGCAGTTGTACATCCCGCAAGGATTAAACGTTCCGAGCTTGGTCTTGCGGGATGCTGTCTGATCAATTAAACAAGCTTGCTTACACTTTCTTACATAGGTGAATCGGGTTTACTTTGATCATCAATTTTTACTAGCTTTCGCGGCTTTTGTTCTTTTTTACCGTACCAGAGCAATACATCGGCGAATAAATCTAAAATACGGATGAAATTTTCCTTGTCTTCCTCTGAAATTTTGTCTGCGTATTGAAAGATTTCCTCAAAGCAGAGCTTGTAAACAAATCGCGTATATTGTTCGTACACTTCGCGTCCTTTGGCAGAAGGCTTAACATAAATATCTTTACGATTTCCGCTTAAGTGATACTTTTCCAGTAAGCCTTTTTCTGTTAGGTGTTTAACATTCTTTGAGAACGTGCTGCGGCTGACTCCAAGGCGCGCAGCCATTTCGGACATTTTCTCATCCTTCTCCTCAGCTTCTAGAATATACTCCAAAGTTTGGATCTGCGCTGCGGAAAACGTTATATCTGTACCATAGCTTCGCTGCTGCTTATAAGTATTGGAATAGGCGTTGCCATACTTAATGATCTTCTCAATAAGGGCTCGATGCTTCCCCATCCATTCTAGTTTCATTAATAAATCCCTTCCATAGTTAAATCGTGTTCCTTTAGAAAGGATCATAACATATTCTGATTACGTATTTCACAGACCTTTACAATTAGATGCGTTTTTCTAGCCACGCAATCGCTTCTGCGATGACTTCGTCGCGGCTCGGCTCGTTGAAGATTTCATGCATCAAATGAGCATAAATTTTTAAAGATTTATCAGCGGATGCGATATCTCCATAAAAATCACGGGAATCCTGCTCGCTGACAAGGCCGTCATTCGCACCATGCATGACAAAGACCGGATCAACGAAATTTTCAGCATACTGCTTTAGCCACGCTACACCCTCACCTAAACGATTAAACAGATCCACGGAAATTTGCTTTTCTACAAGCGGGTCATTCGCATAGGCCGCTACAACTTCAGGGTCGCTGCACACTCCGCTGCCAAGTTCATTCGGAAGATAAGTGCCCGCGGGAAGAGCAAGCGGGAGTTCCCCTGCAACTTGGGTATTATAGCGGGTAAGTGCTCCTGACAACACGATTCCTTTTACCTTGCCCGGGTATTTAGTGCCAAATGCTGCTGACGCAAAGCCACCCATACTATGTCCAATCACAAACACGGGCTTATTGGCGCTTTCCTGCAATGCTTGATCAACCATTACATTCACGTCATCAATAATTTGGTGAAAGTTGCTATAAAATGTGCGTTTGCCTTCTGATCTGGCATGGCCGCGATGATCAAAACGGTATACATTAAAGCCGCGCTCGTTTAAGTTTTCCGTCAAATAGTCGTAGCGTCCGGCGTGCTCACATAAGCCATGAACAATGACGACGGCAGCCCTCGCATTGTCTACCAAATTTTTTACAAAGTAAAGCTTTGTACCATCAAAAGACGGAATAGTTGTTTCAATAGAATCCATGAGTCATGTCCTCCTTTTGTATTCAATAAAAATAAAATTGTTTCCTATAGAAATTATTTTATCACCAACAGCATAGTTTGTATATAAGAAATTGAAGCGGTTACAAATGACGAAGTTTTTCGCGCGGTGAGAAATGAACGCATCGGCTATGTAGTTGCTTAGACCGGACTTACTGAACTACCAATCCTTGTAACGGGGTAGGTTGAATTTATTCTTGCTATAATAAAACAAGTGCAGAAATGATGATTATTATTGATAAAAACAGATTGGCAGCTTTCTCAAAACCTCGAACTACGACTAATCCATATATTGTTAATGCAAATGAAGCAATAAAAGCTATAATTACTAGTGTATAAGCGACTCCTGTTTGCGAAGTAATCCATTCCATACTATTATGTTTATAATTACTACTTCAATATAAGGAGCACTATAATGAGTGAACAAAAAAAGAAGATCATCTCAGCAGCTAGAAATTTATTTCAAACAAAAGGTTTTTCAGAAACCTCAATGAATCAAATTATAGAAGCTGCACAATCAAGTAAAGGGAATTTGTATCACCATTTCAAAAACAAAGAAAATCTGTTTGTATATATTCTTGAAGAAGATGCTAATCAATGGCTGAAAGATTGGAAAATAGAAGCTGAAAAAAAACAAAATAATTCAAACCATATTTTATATACACTCTCAGAATTTGTAGCCAAGTCAAGCGTTAACCTTTATTACCATAAAGCAACAGAAGAGTTTTATCTTAGTGCGTTCAAATCAGACGAGGTCATGAAAAAGATTAAAAATATAGATAAACTATACCTTGATTTTTTTGTGGATATTATTAAGGAATGCCAAACGTCTAAACAAATCAACCAAAATGAAGACCCGAGCGTATTAGGCTATTTTCTTATGAGTCTATTATTTATAAGTAGTGATTATAAACATTATTATGATGATTTTGAGGAAAATGAGAATAATTTTCATAAGAAAGCCATAGATATTTTCTTAAATGGGGTAAGAAGGTAGCATAAATTTCGCTTCCTTCGAATCCCTGTTGTTAAATATATTTTTTTATATTACAATAGACCGAACGGTCTGTCTGTTATTGAGAGGAGAGTAAATGTCATGAATCATAAGCATGTAGCGATTATTGGAAGTGGTGTTGCAGGGGTAGCTACCGCATTATTTTTAAAAAAGGCAGGCATTGAAAGTACTATTTATGAAAGTAGATCAGCCGAAATAGAAACGGGTGCAGGTTTTTTACTGTCTCCAAATGGAGTGAAAGTTTTAGGTGAAATAGGGTGTAAGGATGAGGTCATTGCTAATTCAACGATCATAAAAAGTATTTGTCAAATAAACAGTGAAAATGAAGTGGAAGCAATCATAAATAATTACAATGAAAAACACTTTAATGCTCCTTTAATTAATGTTATGAGGTCAAATATCTTAAATCCTCTTTTAAAAGAAGCTCAGCGTCAAGGGATAGAAATTAAATACAGCAAAAAGTTGATTTCGGTAAAGCAACTTTCTAATTCAATTGAAGCTTTTTTTGAAGATGAAACATCAATAAAAACCGATATTCTTATTGGGGCAGATGGAACTTTTTCAACAACTAGAGAAGCTGTTGCATCAAGCGCTAAATTAGATTATAGCGGTATGTGGGGACTTCAAGGGGTCTCGTATGTCGAAGATTTTGAATGGGATGAATCCAGTAGTTATTTATACTACGATGAAAATCTATTCTTTATTTTTGGAAAAGCACATCCTACAAACAAGTTAAATATTCTATGGCAAGCCTTCTCTATGCGTCCTGAGAAACTTCCTACAAAATATTTTGAGAAAGCCAATAAAGAAACCATTAGAGAGTTTATATCTAAACAAATGAATGATTGGAAAGTGACTAAAAACCTTCGGCGTATGATAGAAAACACAGAGATGTTTTTCCCTAGGAGTATTTACGAGGTCAACGATTTACCTATGTGGTCAAAAGGTCGTGTTGTTCTCGTTGGAGACGCTGTCCATACAGCGAATCCTTTTTTAGGTCAAGGAGCTTCATTTAGTCTAGAAGATTCGATGGTACTTGCAAAAATGCTCAGAGATCATGATTACCGAGATGCGTTTTATTATTATGAAAAAGACCGAAGAAAGAGGACAGAAGAAGTAACTGCTATGTTCCAGAACATGGATATTGAATTGAATATTGAAAAAAAGATTAACGAATACAAAATTACGTGGGAAGAAGAAAAGAATGATTTAACGTAACGTAATTGATATTATTTTTTAGGACAGACAAACCGATCGGTCTGTCTGTCTAACTATCTACTTGAGAGGACAATTTTTAATGGAAATTTCATTATCACTTTATAAAAATCGTACGTTTATTTTATTATCTATAGCAAACATGTTTGCTATATCAGGATTTAGTATGTTTTTAACCACCACTACGTGGTACATCGTTTCGGATTTAGGTATGGCAAGTATACTGGGAATCGTGTTAATTGCATCGAGTGTACCTAGACTTGCTTTGATGGTATTTGGTGGTTTTTTAGCTGATAGATTTAAGAAAACAACTATTATGTTTTCAACTAACTTAGTTCAATTTCCTGTATTAGGACTGTTAACATTTTTGGTAGCTTATGATTATATAAGTGTGTTTTCTTTAATTGCTATTTCTGCTGTTTTCGGTGCTTTGGATGCGTTCTTCGGTCCTGCGAGTACATCTATGATACCTAAGATTGTAAAACACTCTCAAATTCAAAAAGCAAATGCTGTATATCAAGGTATCACACAAGTATGTTTTCTTGTAGGTCCTATTTTAGCCGGAGTCCTTTTGGAGTATGGTGATGCCTCAATCAGTTATTTGGTAGCTACAATACTTATTGGATTTTCAGCCTTTTTCGTATTCCCACCATTTATTCAAGAGGCTTCTGTTGACAGTGACAATTTAGAGTCACCGTTAAAAGATATTAAAGAGGGTTTTCGATATGTAATGTCCTCTTCATTTTTAAAGACGGGCATTATGGTGTTAATCTTTAGTAACTTCTTTGTATTTGGAGGGTTACATTTAGCTATCCCTATTCTCGTTGACACATTCGGTGGAACGCCACTTAATTTAAGCTTTATGGAGGTTTCATTAGGTATAGGCATTGTTGCAGGAACATCCATACTAGCAAAAGTACAGATTGATCGTAAGGGATACCTAGCACTTTTATCTCTGTTCGCTTTGCTTGTATTTTTTATTCTCTTTAGCCAAGCAACTAATCTGTATTTACTCACTGTCCTACTCTTCTTTATTGGTGGTGGATATGCACTTACGTATATTCCAGTGTTTTCAGGTGTTCAAGAAAAGACACCACAGCACATCATGGGCAGGGTTACTAGCCTAGTTTATCTTGCCATGAATGGGTTTGACCCTATTGCGTATGCTGTTTTAAGTGCTTTAATAGCTGCCGCTTACCCAATTCAATGGATTCTGTTCTCCTTTGGATTAGCTGGATTGTTTGCCAGTATCATTTTATATACGCGAGCTAAAGAATTTATTCAATATAGAAGCATGAACAAGAATCAACCTGATGAATTCTAAATAGAGTCCCACCTAATTGCAGTAAAAGCTCGTTCTAAGTAAATAGAACATATTCGTAGGCCGATAAACTCACTAATTAAACGCCTTACGGAAAAAAGGAACCCACCATTTGGTGAATGCTCTCCGTTCGCTACAACGGAGATGCTATTCACTTAAATGGTGGTTCTAGGCGTTTAGGGATGATGACATTTACGTAATACGTAGTTTTTTCCTTGATCGTTTGTTTAAATCAATCGTTGATAGTGGCGAAATGCTCCAACAACAAGCAGACATGAAGCTGCAAAGAGAAGAAGCAGGTAGCTTCCATGTTGTAGGACAAGGCTCCAATCAGGCTGTGCGCCAAGCACTTCCCGTCCTGCTTCAACCGCCCAATTTAGCGGGTTGAAACGGGCGATGACCTCAACCCAATGTGGCACTAATTGCAAAGGCATAAACAAGCCTGACAAAAACAATAAAGGCATCGTCGCAAAGCTGACGGCAGCGGTTAAGCTAGATTCGTTGCGGACGATCAGCCCAAGTGAGATGGATAAAGCGCCCATCGCAAGTCCTAGTAGCACGGCAATCAGGATGAGCTGGACAATGCCTAACAATCCTCCACTAAAGCTGGCGCCTAGTATCGCGGCGACACCAATCATAAGCGCAGCCTGAAAGGATAAGGTTAATGCATCTTGCAGTAAGGAGCCGAGCAGCAAAGCGAGACGGCTTATCGGTGAAATCAACAACCGGTCAAGCACTCCATCTTTGTAGTCGCTCAGGACGCCCATACCGCTGTAGGCTCCAGCCATCATCGTGCTCATCATCACAATCCCTGGACCAAGATAATCGATATAAGAGCTGGCAGCAAAACCAGGAATACTCCCTATGCTGGAAAAGACATGGCCAAACAAAATCATCCACAACATTGGCTGTACCACGGTTATGATCAATACAAAAGGGGAGCGGAGCAAGCCTCTCAAATAACGCATGAACACCCATGCCGTATCCGTAAACAGCTTCATGAAGTCTCGTCCTTCCTTAATGTTTTTCCTGTATACAACAGGTAGGCATCCCCAATATCTGGTCTTGATACCTTAATAGAATCTACTGGTATATGTTGTTCTTCCAGTAGTCTGATAACATTGGGGAGCTTCTCAGCTCCGTTCTCTGTAACGACATGCAATGTCGATTCATCTTGCTGTTCCGGCTGTTGGACGGAATAAGCTGCAGCGAGCACTTGCGCAGCTACTTGAGCTTCTCGGCATTCGATTGTAATTGTGTCCCCGCCGACCTTGTTTTTCATCTCATCTGGTGTGCCCTCAGCAACGATTCTGCCTTCATTCATAAATGCGATCCGGTCAGCTAGCTCGTCGGCTTCTTCCATATAATGAGTCGTCAGCAAAACCGTCATGCCAGCATCGCTTTGCAACTGTTTGATCATTTGCCACAGCTCCGCGCGAGATTCGGGGTCAAGTCCGGTAGTCGGTTCATCAAGAAAAAGCAGCTTCGGGCGATGAATAATCCCCATTGCGAGATCCAGCTTTCTTTTCATTCCACCAGAGTAATGTTTGCTCAGTCGATCGGCGGCCTCTTGCAAATGAAAGACAGTAAGCAGCTCATTTACTCTTTCTTTGAGCGCCTTCTTAGGCAGGCCGTAAATTCTGCCTTGCAGCATTAAGTTTTCCCTTCCTGTTGCTGTCGGGTCGACGCCTGAGTTTTGGGCGACACATCCAATCATTTGTTTATTGATTTTGGGAGAGCCAAAATAGTGGATTTCCCCTTGATCAGCCGATGCCAAGGTGGTCAGGATGCGAAACGTTGTTGATTTGCCGGAACCATTCGGTCCTAGCAAGGCATAAATGCTTCCTTCTGCTATTGTTAATGACAAATCTTGAACCGCTTTTATTTTTTTTCCGTACGTTTTTCTAACCTTTTTTAACTGAATCGCTGCATTCATCCGTTCGATTCACCTGCTTTCCTTTCTTTTTCCTTGATTGCTTCTGAAATAAAATCCACCACTTCCTTAGTCATCGGATAAAACATAACACCGTTACTTTCCTCTTTTATTGCGTTCCAGGCATTGCCTAAAAATTCGTCATCACGTCCAAACATTTCATAGGTTCCTTCCATCCAGCGTTCAGCAAGTTTTTGGGCGATCGGAGAGTCAGGCAGTTCGTGGAGGTTTTCTCGAATTTCATAAATGAGCGCTACCCACCGATCCAATTTTTGCTGATCCATATTAACGGACAGCATTTTTTCCTGTTCCTCCCGGCTCATATACCGATCGAGCACTTTTATTGCTTCTCGTTCACCTTGCTGAAACATTTGCATAACGCCAAAAATCAGCGGCCAATTTACCTGTTTTTCAATCTGAATCGAATATAAAATTCCTTGCAATGAGCGTTGAAGGTCATCAAGCCTTTTCTTTTCTTCATCGACCATTAACAACTGCTCGGTAAGCGCTGATTCCCACGATGGGGGAGGTTCCCTCAGAATAAACTGAATTTTTTCTAAAGAGAATCCTAAGTATTTTAACGCTAAAATTTGCTCCAAACGCATCACTTCTTGGTCGCCATACAAACGGTGGCCGCCTTCTGTGGCGGCAGCAGGTTTCAGCAAGCCAATCTCGTCATAGTAGTCAAGTGTTCTAACTGTAACGCCTGTTTTCTTGGACAGCTGGCCGATTGTGTACATCACTAGCCTCCTTCAAATCTAAGTGATTGAATTTATTATAAAACAGCACGTAACGTGGCGTTCAATCCCTAATTTTTATTTTGAATGACATACAGATTTAATTTTTGTTAAAGAACATAAGTAAAGCGTTAACTAAATTGCCGCTTGGTCCGGTCGAAAGAAGTATGGGGGGCGAGCTTTTTTGTAGAAGAGGCTAAGTAGGCACTACGTACAGTGACTATCTTTGAAGATAAACGCTCATGTCATCAGTGGCGAGAGTGGACTGCCAGTGACATGAGCGTTCACAGTTTTCGGGAGGTACTCTTTTTATACACGTCAAAGCGTGAAATAGTAAAACTTACTTATTTAATAGTGGGATTTGCCGAAGTAAGTTCTTTAAATTAATAGCATCCCACGGCATATGCTCCGTTATTCCTAATCCGACGACATCCGTTTCTTCAGATAGCTCTTTAATCAGATTAATCAGTTGAGGGATTTGCATCGTTCCCTCCGGAGTAAGGTTAAAAGGTGCTTCAGGGTTGGCGAATAACAAAGAACGGAATGCTTTTGGGTCAAGGACATCTAAGTCAAGGTGAATGGCCAGGTGCTTAATGCCGCTTTCTTTAATCCACTTTTTAATGGATGCAGTACTATTTGCTAACTCCTCAGTCCCAGCCGTTCTAATACCGAGTCTTTGAATTACTTCTGTATCTGGTTCTGTAGGAGCTATACCCAGTCTTTGAAACGCTTCTGCAAACAATTCCATTTCTTGCTCTGTAGGAGCCGCTAATCCCGCGATAAAGACATTTTCTGGTTTTAAAGGGATTTTCACATGTTTTGCGAACTCCTCATCTCCTTCTCCCAGAAGATTCCCGAGAGGTAACGAATGTGCATTGTCATATCCGACATATCTAACTAAATCACTATGAGCATCAATCCAAATCAATCCTAATTCTCCGCCGTATCGTTCGTTTAAATAGGCAAATGGGGCCTGCTCGACTAAGCAGTCGCCACCAAACATGACAATACGATCCGGTTTATGGGCCTTGATGATATGCTGCGCAGCTTCTAACTGTGCAAGCAACTGCGTTCTCCCATTCATACCGTTCTCGTTCTCAAGCGGAGTACCATCATAAGCTTGAACAGGCACATGAATAAGAGGTTGATCATTGTCTGGAGCAAGCCAAGCAAGCAGTTCGGCTCCAAAAGAGTAGTTAGGGTTGTTTCCTCCTTGCCATTGGGGCATTAATAAGCGTACTGTTTTTTGTGTCATCGTTTTTCTCCTTTACTTCAAAGTAAGGTAAATTAAAAAGTAGTACGCACTATTTTGATAGGTACTACCCGAAAGGATAGTGTAAAGATGAGTATGGCTGAATACAAAGGCAAAGTGAAACATATTCAAGATACGCCTTTTGGTTACACATTGTCTGTTATTGGCGGTAAATGGAAAATGGTTATTATTTACCTTTTGGCGGAAAACGAAACGGTACGCTTCAATGAGTTGAAAAGGCAAATAGGAACAATTACTTATAAAACATTAAGTTCGCAACTGAAAGAATTGGAAGCTGATGGCATGGTGAAACGGAAAGAGTATCCGCAAATCCCTCCTAAAGTCGAGTACAGCCTCACTGAAAAAGCAGAGACATTATTACCTGTTTTGGAGGAATTATGTGAATGGGGAGTCGCTAACCAAAACAATTAAACTGGCAATTTCCTAGCAAGTTTACTAGTTAGGGGAGTGCGCAGTGGGTTGCCCGTGCCGCATATCTCGCCGCGAAATGGTTTGGTATCACTTGCAAAAAAACAGATGTTTAAAATGAACATATAAAAGAAAGCAAAATCCCTAATCGTGGCCTGTAGTACTCTTCCTAAGTGGTTTGCTTATTTTTCACATGTCTTAAAGAAATCATATATTGAATACCGCTTTTTTTAGCTGCAGAGGTGGAAAGCTGTTTTCGTTTGTATTCTTCAAAGCCGAGCTTGCGATACAATTTCATTGCAGGCAAGTTGGTATCGGCTACTTCCTCTATAATGTATTGCTCAAACGGTGTCATTTCCATGATCGTATCGATAAGATGAGAAGCTGCCCCCTGGCTTCTAAATTTAAGAGCGGTGCCGACAAATTCAATTGATCCGGTGTTAGACGGAGGATCTTCAAAAGGTTTTTCAAACGCCCGTTTTAAAATGATCCCTGCTAACACCCCTTTATAAAGGCCCAGGAATTTTCTTAGCTGTTTTCTGTCCAACTGTAACGATAAGGTATGGCAGTCGGTACATGCTGCCATAGCCGCAATTTCCTGCCCAGATACAGCTACATAAAACTGGTCCATTTTGAACATATGGGCAAAAGCGTTGGCAATTACTTTTTTGTCATTGGAGAAATAATCGAGCCATTGGCTGAATCCATCGGCAAATATATGGGCCATTTGATTTCTTGCATCATGGGGCATTTGATCTGCTCTAACTACTTCGAATGGCGGGCGAATGTTCATGCTATTTTTCTCCTTCCTTAGAAAGTCCAGCAATAATGATTTGTACTGAAGGCATTATAAATCGTTCTTTTAATGTAATTTTCATAATGGCCAGTCCTTGTATAGTTGAAAAAAAATGCATTGCCATTTCATCCGGCGGTCCTTGCTTAAATTCATTTTTTTTCTGTCCTCTTTTGATTAAATCAGCTGTCGCCACTAGCATTTGTTTATTCAATGCCACGATTTCATGATGTTTCTGGCTGGCACCTCCTGAGAAGAAGGACTGTGTCATCAGAACCATCAAGTTGGCAAGGTCGTCACTTGTGGACAAATCGGTATATATTTCTTTTACAAATTGCTCAAGTTGTTTTTTAGGTGAATCCCCCGTGCGGAATGAATCAACTACTGCTTGCAGCCCGGCCATTGCGAAATCCACCAACTCAATAAAAAGGACTTCTTTGTTTTTATAATGTCGGTATAACAAGCCAATGCTGATACCAGCTAAATCGGCAATTTGCTGCACATTCGTCGAGCCATAACCTTGATGAACAAACAGGTGCATGGCGGCAGATTGAATTTTATCACGAGTTGCGCTACGCATTTCTTCGAATTGTTTTTTGGTACGGGGCATAGCTGTAGTTGCCTCCTCACTTTTATGAGTGAAATTTTACTCATTCATTATAAAACGAAAAGATGATAGAAGGCAAGCAAAAAAACGTGGAAGAGCTTCTTGCTTCTGTTACCGAAAATCAAAAAACTGTATTTTTTCTCTTGACTTTGAGTGCGCTTTAATTTGTAATATTAAAATTCAAAGGGGGGAGTAGCATGGATGGTTGGTCCATTCAAGAAGTGTCGAAGAAAACAGGCTTATCCGTTCATACGCTTCGTTATTACGAACGCATTGGGTTAATGGACTATATTGCCCGTACCGATTCAGGGCGCCGAACTTACAGTGAGCATGATCTGGAATGGCTTACGTTGCTAACGAATTTGCGCTCAACTGGAATGGCAATTAAAGACATGCAGCATTTTGCTGAAATGGTGCGGAATGGAGAGGCCACCATTCCTGATCGACGTAAACTGCTGGAAGCACATCAACAAAAGTTGGAGAAGCAACTAGAGGGTATTGAACGTACGTTAGCAATTATGGAGAAGAAAATTTCGGTTTATCGATCATGGGAGGAAAGTTTAGGTACTACATAAAAAAGAAGAGGTGAATCGTCATGAAACAAGTACTTTTAGGGCAAACAGGCGTAACGGTAAGCGAGCTTTGCTTAGGATGTATGAATTTTGGCACAAAAACGGAGCAAGTTGTTTCTGAGAGGCTGTTAGACCAATACGTCGATGCTGGTGGAAGTTTCTTGGACACAGCGAATAATTATGCGTTTTGGAACGAAGGGGGAGAAGGCGGTGAGAGCGAACGGCTCCTTGGCCACTGGATGAAGGAGAGAGGGAATCGTAGCAACTTGTTTCTGGCCACAAAGGTTGGTGCTCTACCGACTGTACCTGGAGGGGGACTAAGTGATGGAGAAGGATTGTCGAAACAATCGATAGAGCGGGCCATAGACCAAAGCTTGCAGCGTTTACGGACCGATTACATTGATTTGTATTATGCTCATATCGATGATATAAAAACCCCATTAGAGGAGACACTCGAAGCGTTTGAGAAGTTAGTCCGCCTCGGCAAAGTCCGTTTTATAGGCTGCAGCAACTATACAGTTTCGTTTAGCAGAGGCGAGGCTGATTAGCCAAGAACAGAAAGGGGCACATTATTGCTGTATTCAGCAACGTCATACGTATCTGCACCCCAATAAGGTGGCGAACTTTGGCGTGCAGAAATACGCAACCCAAGAGCTTCTCGTCTATTGCAAGAAGGAGAACATTTCGGTCTTGGCCTATTCGCCCTTGCTGGGGGGCTACTACAACCGTAGCGGGGAGCTTCCATCCGCCTATAGTGGGGATGAGTCGGAGGCAAATCTGAAAGAGTTGATAGAAATTGCGCGAGAGCTAGGTGTCACGCCAAACCAGGTTGTACTGGCCTGGCTACGTGAGTCTTCTTTCCCTTCAATTCCGATTATTGCGGCTAGTACTAGCAATCAGCTTGATGAAAATTTAAATGCTTTACAAGTTGAGCTTACCCGAGATAACCTTAACCGTCTTAGTACATTAGGTCAAGTAAGATAACAGGGGGACGGGCGGGGAGGATTAGCTTACCCGACCAACGGAGCCGTCGCGTGTCCAGCGCCGTTTTTTCAGCCGGCTCCCTTTTTGTATTCAAGGGGTGAGCGTTGCTCACAATGTTTCGTATATGAACGTTTTGTCAGGAGGGAGCTTGACAAAAAGTATATAGCAACTATATACTATCTTTAAATGTAGAAATGAATTTTGCTTTATAAGGCGGTGGAGGATGATGGAGGCAAGGGAGTGGCAAAAACAAGAATTAAGTGATGCATTCTTAGGTGCAGTCTACGCGTACATGGATTATGAGAAAACGACGCATCTCTTAAAAACGAAGGAGGGGAAGCAGATCTATTACGCAGAAATTCATATCGTATCCGCGATTCATGACCATGAAGGCATTCATGTGTCGGGTTTGGCGGATTTGCTTGGCGTAACGATTGGGGCTGTTTCGCAAATATTAATGAAACTGGAAAGGAAAGGACTTGTCAAAAAAGAACGTGATGCACGTAATCAATCGCGTTTTTTATTAAAACTAACGCCGGATGGAGAAGTTACGCATCTTAATCATTTGAAGTTCCACGAGGAGTTTGATGAATTATTTTGTTCGGCACTCGACGAGGGAAGTGTAGAACAAGTTCGTTTCTTAAAACAGTTTTTTAGCCGAATAGAACATAAACTACAGGAAATAACAAAAAAATAATTTTTTTAAGCAACGCCTATAGCAACTTAATACTTTGAAGTCAGATTCCATCAAACATGATGGAATTAAAAAATATTTGTAATTGAGAATGATTATCTTCTTCATAGGAAAGGGAACAGATTTCATGGTGGGCTTCTTAAAAAGGTGCATAGGCCTGATCATTACTCTTTTGGGGGTGACGGCACTTTCGTTTTTAATGGCCAATATTTCAATTGTTGATCCCGCTGAAGCTTATGCACGAAATGTATTTTTGCATCCGACGGAAGAACAAATTGTTCAAATTCGTACGGAAATGGGGCTGGATCGGCCGTTATACCAGCAATATATACAATGGTTAGGCAGCAGTTTGCGTGGGGATTTAGGGGTTTCTTTACAGACAAAAAATACAGTCGCATCCGATATTGGCCAGAAGCTGCCTGTAACCATGCAACTAGTTAGCCTGTCCCTATTGTGGGTGGTGGTCTTTACCATTCCTGTTGGCCTTATCACTGCCTTGCGAAAAAATAGTTGGTTTGACCACGTTGTTAGAATAGCAACGATATTGGGTGCTTCACTGCCCAACTTCTGGCTGGGATTCTTGGTACTTCTTTTGTTCGCTGTAACCTTTCCAATTGTGAAGGTTGTGGACTACGGCAATCTTATGAGTCTTATTCTTCCTTCTCTCGTTCTAGCTGTTCCGGTTGCTTCGATATCCATTCGCTTATTTCGCGCGACGCTGCTTTCCAATCTGAATAAGGATTATGTTGCTTATGCGAAAGCAAGGGGACTGAGCAACGGAAGGATTGTATGGGTTCACGTGACAAGGAATTCTCTGCCGCCGCTCATTATGTTGTTTGGTCAATACATGGGTCACATGATTGCGGGAAGTGCCATCGTGGAAAGCATTTTTTCCTTGAAGGGCGTCGGTATGTATCTGATTGACGCGATTATGGCTCGGGACTTACCGACGATCAATGGTTGTGTATTGGTCATTGCCCTTATTTTTGTTTTTGGCAGAGTGCTTGCGGATATCGTCAATTGGCGGCTCAACCCCCGGATGATGGACAAGGGGGAAGGGGCTTTATGATTATAAAAATTGTTAACAACAAGCAGGCGCTGGCAGGACTTGTAATGATCGCATTGGTAAGCCTGGTTGCTGCAACTGCTCCGCTGATTGTACCCAATGACCCGCACAAAATTGATATCGTGAACCGATTCTTATCCGCAAACGCGCAATACCCACTCGGTACGGATCAACTGGGACGTTGTGTGTTATCGAGGCTGCTCCTTGGGGCGAGCTACTCGCTGGGCATTGCCGTACCGACACTGATGGCGCTAGGGGGCATTGGATTAATACTGGGAACGTCAGCCGCTTATTTAGGCGGGCGTTTGGAACGGGCTTTACTGATCATCTGTGATCTATTTATGGCTTTTCCATCGCTGGTCATCGTACTGTCTCTTGTCGGGGCGTTGGGACAAGGAATACCCAGCATCGTTGTGGCCGTGATGTTCTCGCTGTGGGCTTGGTATGCCAAAGTGGTGTGGAGCTATGCGTGTCTGGAAAAGAGCAAGGACTACATTCTTGCATGCATTATAGCCGGGTGCAATCACAGAAGAATTATATTTCGACACATCCTTCCTAATCTGTTTCCCCAATTCCTGGTGTACCTGAGCACGGGAATGGCTTCCATGATCATCATGATATCCGGGTTTTCATTTTTAGGATTAGGCTTTGAATCAGGCACGCCAGAATGGGGAGCGATGTTGAACGAAGCCAGGGCGAGTTTTTATTCTCATCCGACATTTGTCCTTTACCCTGGCCTTTGTATTCTGGTAACGGCAGCGGGCTTCAATTTATTCGGAGAAGCGCTTAGAGACATCATTTCTCCGGAGGAGGTGAGCGAATGAATGGTTTGTTGGAAGTGAAAAATCTTTGTGTTGGACTTAAGGAGCAGCCGAGCCGTCTGATTGTCAAGCATGTAGATTTTACGCTTCGCCAAGGAAAGGCACTAGCTCTTGTAGGGGAAAGCGGAAGCGGAAAGACGATGACCTGCAAGGCGCTTATGCGGTTATTAAATAGGAAGAAATTCGAAGTTTCCGGGAGCATCCGGTATAGGGAGGTGGGGCTGCTAACCCTTAAAGAAAAAGAAATGCGTTCGTTATGCGGAAGCAAAATAGCGATGATTGTTCAACATCCGATGACCGCCTTCAATCCGACAATTAAAATCGGCGCGCAAATCGTAGAGGCGATAAGGGTTCATCGAAAAATCGGCAAAAAAGAAGCGTATGAGATTGGTATTCAAGCACTGGAGCAAATGCATTTGCCGCGCTGCGAACAATTAATGAACAGTTATTCTTACACATTAAGTGGAGGAATGCTGCAAAGAATCATGATCGCAGTAGCCTTGATTCACAAGCCGGAGATTCTTATAGCGGATGAGGCGACCACGGCTTTGGACGTGAAGAACCAAAGCATTGTACTTGAGGAACTCGATCAATTGAAGAAAAAGGGGATTGCGCTTCTTTTGGTTACTCACGACTTGGGCGTGGCCGCGAAGCTTGCGGATGATATGGTGGTTATGAAAAGTGGGGAGATCATTGAACGCGGGACTGTTTTCGAACTCTTCGCATCACCTCGGGAAGCATACACCAAAGAACTGCTGGGAGCCAGGTTAATGAAAGGAGCAGGACTGTGATAGAGCTGAAGCAGGTATCCAAGCAATATCAAGTAAAAGACAAGCGAGGAAATAAACGAACTATCGATGCGGTGAAACCATTATCGCTTTCGTTGGATCATCAAACCAGTTACGCCCTTGTAGGCGAAAGCGGAAGCGGAAAAAGCACCTTGGCCCGTCTGATGCTGGGGATCGAGCGACCGACAAGCGGCGAGGTATGTCTGGAGGGGAATAATATCGCCTTGCAGCGTCCAGGAGAATTTCGCAAGAAAAGGGCAGTGCTCCAGATGGTGTTGCAAAATGCACAGAGCTCACTCGATCCCAGACTTCCGGTATTTGATTCGATCGCCGAGCCGATCCGGTGTTTGAAGAAGATGGACAAACAAAGCGAGCGCCAAAAAATTCTGGAACTGGCCGACAAAGTTTGCTTAACCGTTGATCAGCTTAGCCGCCTTCCGCATGAGTTGAGCGGCGGTCAATTGAAGAGGGTTTGTATTGCTCGCGCAATGAGCATATCCCCAAAGTTTATTGTTTTTGATGAATCCGTTAGCGGGCTGGATGTGACGGTCCGAAAGCAAATTCTCGACTTGATTCTTCAGCTAAAAAATGACGGAATAGGCGCATTCCTGTTTATTACCCATGATATCGATGTAGCGATCTATATGGCGGATCACATCATTGTGATGAAAGATGGATCTATCGTTGAACGGGTTGAACATGCTGCTTCTTATGATGATTTTAAACATGAGTATTCGAGGAAGATGATTGAGTCGCTTCCTCCGAAGTCTCCGGAATACCGGAACCAACAACATCGGATGGCTGCGACCCTTTAACAGTAGTAGGCTAAGAGGAGACGATTCCCATGAGAAAAATGATTGATGCTCTCGTTGTAATAGCGTTATTGCTATTTGTTTTAACTGCTTGCTTACAGACAAATACCGAACAAACGGAGGGTGAGATTACATTAACGGAAAGCTGGGATTTTGCCGGAGGTTTTTACCCGATTGAAACGCTAACGGTAAATGCCAATTACGGTCCACAGTTTTACATGGTCAATTTTTATGAAACGCTTGTCCGTTATAAGGATGGAGAAATCATTCCTGGTCTGGCAGAGTCCTGGGAGATATCGGAGGACGGCTTGATCTATACATTTCATTTAAGAGAACAAGTGAAGTTTTCCGACGGCTCACCTTTTAATGCGGAAGCGGTCAAACGAAATCTGGAGGTAATCCCGGCGAATCTCGGACCAATGAATGGAGGTCTGGGAACGGTGTCTACACTCCTGGACCAGATTGTTGTCATCGACACTCATACGGTTGAAGTGCATCTTACAGCCCCTTACTATGGAGCGCTAAAGGATTTTACACTGATGAACCCAATGGCGATGGTATCGCCCGATGCATTCAATGCGGACGGCTCTCCGGGAGATGTCCTCAGAACGGGCACGTTCGGAACGGGTCCTTACATGTATGAGGGGGAAACGGACGGGACGACGTACACCTTTGTTAAAAATCCGCATTATTGGGGCGAGGAGCCCGAGGTCGAACGCTTTCATGTGAAGGTGATTCCGGATAACGATACCAAGCTGCTGGCTTTGCGCAATGGGGAAGTAGACATTCTCGTAGGAACACGGCATATGTCCTATGATCGTTTTAATGAAATGAAAAAATCGGGCTACGGAGCGCAGATTTCAGAAGGGATAGCCAGCAACACGCGGTATCTTGCATTTAATGTGTCCAAAGCGCCTTTCGATGATCGGAATGTACGACTGGCAGCCAGCCGCGCAATCGACAAAGAGGGAGTTGTACAAAGCATATTTACGGGAATTGAAACGAAGGCCGACAGTATTTTCGATCCTGCAATGCCTTACAGCAACGTGGAACTTGTTCCCCATGCATACGACATGGATCAAGCCAAGTTGATTTTAGAAGACGCTGGCTGGGTGGATACGGATGGCGACGGCGTCAGGGAAAAAGACGGCAAGCGCTTGGCAGGCGAGATTCTGTATATTAAGGGAGATGCCATGATCGATGATTTACTTTTGGCGATTTCGGCGCAATGGAATGAACTCGGTATGGACATCAAGCCAAAGGGGATGGAAAAAATGACTTTTCACGCTGAGTTCGCAAAGGCCGATTTTGACCTCGCTTTTTATGAAACTTACGGCTCTGCCTGGGATCCCCACACATCGATGACAAATATGAAGCCCGATTACAGACATGGTTATCCTGCGGCCCAGGCGCTGGCGCTCGTAGAGAACGGCAACGAGATCATAGATGCGCTTAATGTCAGCACAGATGAAGAGCAGATTCAGGAGATTTATGATTTGGTTTTAAACGAAATCAACGACCAGGCCATTCTTATTCCTCTTTCCTATACCAAAGAACTGGCCCTGTACAATAGTCAAAGAATAGCGCATTACTCGTTTAACGGACAACCGGCTGATATTGACGTCGCTGCTATTCAGCTAAAATAAAAAAGCTTTCCCTCGTCTGTAAGGGTGAGGAGAGCTTTTGTTCGGTCAAAGTGTATAGCAGCTATATACTTTTGGGAGGTGTGCTGATTGGGAGGACAATATAATAACCCAAAGAAAAATCGTTCGACAGATGACAATCGCAGCGGCAACTTGGCCGGGGAGGAAGCTCCGCGTATGCTGCCGATAAGCGATACGTTTCGCATGTTGCGCCCGATCCAGATTCACTTGATCACGTGCGCGTTCCTCACCGGGGCGAGCGCGGTAGCCGGCTTTGCGCCGTACTTGGCCATTGTGGAGATCGCCAGAGCCTTGTTCGTAGCCGCCAATGCCGCAGAGGCTGCCAGTACAGTGTGGATCTGGGTCGGCATCGGCGCCGCAGGCGCTGCGTTGCGACTCATTATGCTCGGGTTGTCCACGCATGTCGGCCACAACGCCGACGCAGAAATGCTGCATCATCTCCGAGGTCAAATTGTGAAGCGGCTTGGCGTTCTGCCTCTCGGCTGGTTCCGAGCCGCCGGTTCCGGACAGGTGAAGAAGGCGATGACCGATGATTTGGAAGCGATGCATGAACTGTTCGCCCATGCGTTGGGAGCGGTTGTCGGCGCAGCCGTTTCGCTTGCTGTCGGCTTCACTTACCTGATGCTTGTGGATTGGCGGATGGCGCTCATTACGCTCGCAGTCCCGGTGCTGGCCGCAATTACGTATAAGATGGCGATGCGATCGCTTCCCGCGCACATGTCCCGATTGTTAACCGCAGAGGGACGGATCAGTTCCGCAAGCGTGGAGTATGTTGACGGAATTAACGTCGTAAAGACGTTTGGAGGTACAAAGGGCCGAATATTGGCCCGTTTCGACGAAGCGATGAATGAACACACCGAGGCTTATCGAGCTTGGGTAGCAGGACATCGGAACAGTTCCGCCATGAACCGGGTATTGGGCTCGGAGATGGTCCTGCTTGGCGTAGTATTGTCCGCGGGACTGGCATTCGTGAGCGCAGGCTGGCTTGCGGTTGCCGATCTGCTCCCTTTCCTCGTTGTAGGCGTGGGGCTGCCGACAGCTTTCGGTCCGCTGATCCATGGCTCGCAAGGCGTTCGTATGGCGCGTATGGCAGCCGGCCACATCGGCAGCCTGTTGTCCCGCGAACCGCTGCCCGAGCCCTCGGAGCCTCGTCAACCTCGGGACAATCGCATCGCACATGAGAAGGTATCCTTTTCTTATGATGGACTTACTCAGGTGGTAAGCGAGATCGAGGCGGAGTGCAAGCCCGGTACCGTCACCGCACTGGTCGGTCCGTCCGGCGCGGGCAAATCGACGCTCGCCAGCCTGCTGCCGCGCTTCTACGATGTAACGGGAGGCGCAATCCGTATCGGCGGCGCGGATGTGCGCGAGATCGGTTCCAAGACGCTGCTTTCTTCCATGTCGCTAGTATTTCAGGAAGTTATGCTGCTGCGGGATACCGTGAAGGAAAATATCCGCATCGGACGCCCGGAAGCTACGGATGAAGCCATTTATGAGGCGGCCAAGGCTGCCCAGATTCATGAGGTAATCGAACGTCTTCCGAACGGGTACGACACAATGCTTGAATCTGGCGGGGGAGGATTGTCGGGCGGAGAGCGTCAACGTCTGACGATCGCGCGCGCGATTCTCTCGGGCGCCGGCATCGTCGTACTGGACGAAGCGACGGCCTCGCTCGATCCCGACAGCGAGGCGGCGGTGCAAGACGCATTGGCCGAGCTCACAGCTGGCAAGACGGTCATTGTCATCGCGCATCGTCTTCATACCATTAAAAGCGCAGACCAGATTCTCGTTCTGGATGGAGGGCGTCTTGCCGAGCGCGGCAAGCACGAAGAACTGCTTGCCGAAGGCGGGTTGTACGCTCGGATGTGGGAAGCGCAGAAGAGGGGGGAATCCGCTTGATTCGTATGATTGTTCAGTTATATCGTCTTTGGCCGGATCCGAAGCTGCTGGTTCGCATGTGGCTGCTGAGCGCCATTCTTGCAGTGCTGCAGGGGCTGCTGCTCGGACTGCTGATCCCGATTCTGCGTGCGCTGCTGCAGCCGAGCCCCGATTTCGAGGCAGCCGCCCCTTGGCTGATTGCTGGGGCGGCGGGACTTGTGGTCTATGTGGTGCTGACTGTGCTGGCTACACCTATTGGGTTCGCCGCGAGCATGAAGCTTGCGGTTCAACTCAGACATCATCTGATGAGTCATGTGACGACGCTGCCGCTTGGCTGGTTTACCGCTGCCCGTAAGGGAGAATTCGTCCGTACGGTCACGAATGTGACCGGTGTCCTGTCGCAATTGACCGTGACGGTAGGAGCTCCTGCGATTACCGGCGTGCTGGTGCCTGCTACGATTGTTGGTGTCACCTTTATGGTGGATTGGCGGCTCGCCTTGGTGCTGCTCGTCACGATACCCGTATCGTTATTCGCGCTGCGCCGCTCCAGGCGAACCGTTGATGAGGTATCCGCTGATATGGAAATAGCGGCGAACGAAGTGGCCGGTCGAGCGATAGAGTTCGGTCAGGCCCAGCCGGTATTGCGGGCAGCGGGACACGGCACGACCGGCAGTGTTCGCATGCGGGACGCTCTTGCCGACCATCGCTTGCGGTATCGCCGTGGATTGAAGCGCATGCTGTTTCCTGATTTGTCATACAGCGGCGTAGTCATGATCGGTTTTATTGCGGCAGTCGTACTCGGTGTGCAGCTGCTGCTTGCCGGAACAATCTCCATGGCGGATACGATTGCCTTGCTCGTGCTGGCGGTACGCTTTCTTGAGCCGCTCGGCGGGATGATCGATCACGCTTCGGGTCTTGGCGCGATGGACTATCTTGCAAGGCGTGTCGAGGCTGTGTTGCATACGCCGTCGCTGCCGCACAATCCTCGGCCGGTGCGCCGGCTGGAACGGACCGATATTGCGTTCAACGACGTGACTTTCTCGTATAGCGACAAGCCTGTACTGACGAATGTGACGTTCGAATGTCCTCACGGCAGCACGACGGCATTGGTTGGTCCGTCCGGCTCAGGCAAGACGACGGTGACGCGGCTGATCGCCCGATTCTTCGATGCCGATGCCGGCAGCGTCAGTGTCGGCGGGACGGACGTCCGCGATATTGACCATAACGTTCTGATGAACGACATCGCGATTGTATTTCAGGAAGTCTATCTCTTCGACGCCACAATTGAAGAGAATCTTCGGCTGGCCCGGCCGGATGCAACCGAAGATGAACTGGCCGAAGCGGCCCGCGCCGCTCGGCTGGATGAAGTGGTTGCGCGTCTGCCCCACGGCTGGAAGACGCGGGTAGGCGAAGCGGGGGCGCAGCTGTCCGGCGGAGAACGGCAGCGGGTATCGATCGCGCGCGCATTCCTCAAGAAGGCGCGCATCGTACTGATCGACGAAGCGGCATCGGCGCTCGACCCGGAGAATGAGCGCGCCATTGGCGAGGCGATTGCGGGACTGGCTCGCGATCCCGAGCGAACCGTAATCGTGATTGCCCACCGTCCATCGACGCTGGCTGCGGCTGATCGCGTCGTCGCTCTCGACAGGGGAGAGGTTGCCGAAGTAGGGAGCCCTGAAGCGCTTCGCAAATCCGGCGGAATATATGCCCGGTTGTATAACCAATACGAGAGAGCCCGAAGCTGGCATATTAAGCGGGCTTGAGATGGAGCAGGGAAGGCACTGCGGAACGTGACAGCGGAAATCACTTAACTTTTCCGGGAAGTATGGGGAATAGGCTTTTTAGATATAAAGTGTATAGCAGCTATATTCTTTTACTCATAAATAGGTGTTGGTATATCAACACGGATAGGGGGAACTGATGGGTAACGATCATGTGCATGGTCATCATTCAATGAATGACATGCTTCATTCATCTACTGGGGGCGAGAACGGGCAACTTGCAAAATCCGACGCACTGTGGCGGTTGTTGCGGCCCGTTCATCTGCACCTTGCCTGGTGTGCAATTCTGTCGGCAATCGGCGCGGCTGCCGGGTTCGCTCCTTATATCGCGGTTGCAGAAATTGCACGCATGATGCTCGGTGCGGGGGAGACTAGCGGAAGCGCCGTATGGATGTGGGTCGCGATCGGTGCGATTGGAGCAGGGGTCCGCCTGCTGTTCATTTTCGCTTCGTCGCGGCTTGGGCATTATGCGGACGCGGCGCTGCTGCATGACGTGAGAGTACGCATCGTAAGCAAGCTGGGCGTATTGCCGCTTGGCTGGTTCCGCGCCAGCGGCTCGGGCGCCATAAAAAAACGGATGACCAACGACCTGGAGGAGATGCATCAACTGATTGCGCACGCGCTTGGCGAGCTGGTCGGGGCAGGCGCGGCCATGATTACAGGATTTGCGTATTTGCTGCTGGTGGATTGGCGTATGGCATTGATCTCCATGGCTGTATTGCTCCTCATGGTTATAAGCTATCGGATCGCCATGCGTTCGGCTACGACCCATATGTCCCGTCTGCTGGCCGCAGAAGGGCGAATCAGCGCGGCGAGCGTAGAATATGCGGACGGCATTGCGGTTGTGAAGGCGTTCGGTACAGGCGGACGCATGAATGAACGATTCGGCTCCGCCGTGAAGGAGCATACGAACGCCATGCTCGACTGGGTGAAGGAAACGACGTACAGCTCTGCGGCATCGCGGTTGCTTTCTTCCGAGATGACGGTGCTCGGCGTCGTCATGATTGCCGGACTTGCGCTTGTGAGCGCAGACCAGCTCGCGATGGCCGATCTGCTGCCGTTTCTCGTCATTGCCGTTGGCCTGCCGACATCGATCATGCCCGCCATTCAGGGCGGGCAAGGGATACGAAAAGGCCGCGTTGCCGCCAGCAATATTGAGGAGCTCCTGCAGCAACCGGCCTTGCCGGAGCCAGCGCATCCCAAGCAACCGGCATCCTATCGCGTTGAATTGAACGACGTGTCTTTCTCGTATGACGGGTCAACCGAGACGCTGTCGTCGATCAGCGCGGTGTGCGAGCCGGGCACCGTTACGGCGCTCGTCGGTCCTTCGGGGGCGGGCAAGTCGACGCTGGCCAGTCTGCTGCCGCGATTTTACGATGTGACGGGCGGGTCGATTACAATCGGAGGCGTCGACGTGCGCGATATGACATCGGAGACGCTGCTGTCGTCGATGTCGCTCGTGTTCCAGGATGTCATCCTGCTGCGCGATACCGTGACCGAGAATATCCGCATCGGCCGTCAGGATGCCAGCGACGAAGAAGTGCGCGAGGCTGCGCGGGCTGCCCATATTCATCATGTGATCGAGCGTCTGCCTCAGGGATACGATACGGTGTTGGGCAGCGGAGACGGCGGCTTCTCCGGCGGAGAGAAACAGCGGCTCACGATCGCGCGCGCGATCCTGTCCGGGGCGCCGATCGTCGTGTTGGACGAAGCGACCGCTTCGCTCGATCCCGATGGGGAGACGGCCGTTCAGGAGGCGCTGGCAAAGCTCGCGACGGGCAAGACCGTCATTGTCATTGCGCATCGGCTTCATACCATTAAGAGCGCGGATCAGATTCTCGTGCTGAACGGCGGTCGACTGGTTGAGCGGGGCAAGCACGAGGAGCTGTTAGCCAAGGACGGATTATACGCGCGGATGTGGAACGCGCAGCAGAAGGGAGAGTCGTAAATGATTCGCAAACTGTACAACTTATGGCCGGATCGCAGCATATTGCTGCGCATAGGAGCGCTGCAGGCTGTTTTGGCCATCCTGCAAGGACTGCTGCTCGGGTTGTTGGTGCCGATATTGCGGGCGCTGCTGCAAGCCGAACCGGATTTCCAGGCGGCCGCTCCTTGGCTCATTGCGGGTTCCGTCGGGCTTCTTCTGTATTGGGTGCTCACGGTCATCGCGACGCCGATCGGCTTTGCCGCCAGCATGGAGCTGGCGGCGGCGCTTCGCCATCATGTGATGCGCCATGTCGCCACGTTGCCGCTAGGCTGGTTCACCGCCGCCAACAAGGCGCGGCTGGCACGCGCCGTGACGGCGGACGCCGGCAATATCGGACATTTGGCTGTCGTCATCGGGGCGCCAGCCATTGTCTCCATGTTTGTCCCACTTACAATTATCGGAGTCGCCATGGCGCTGGAATGGAGAGTGGCGCTCGTATTTCTAGCGATTATTCCGATTGCGCTGCTGATGCTTCGGCATTCCGGCCGTATTGCATCGGAGGCCGATATCGAGCTTGAAGAAGCGGCCACGGAAATCGCCGGCCGCGCGATTGAGATTGGTCAAGCCCAGACGGTGCTGCGAGCGGCGGGACAGGGGCAGTCGGGGGGCATGCGCATGCGGGAAGCGCTGGATGAACATCGGGCTTCATACCGCCGAGGGCTAAGACGTGTCATGCTGCCGGATCTGTCGTATACGGCTATTGTGCTCGGTGGCTTTATCGCTATACTGGCCTTCTCCGCATACTTGCTGCTGTCCGGTTCGCTTGCACTCACGGATACGATCGTACTGCTGGTGCTGGCGGTCCGATTTTTGGAGCCGCTCGGCAATTTGATCGAGCTGATCGGCGCGCTGCGAGCCATGGAGAATGCAACTGTTCGCGTTCAGTCCATACTGGATACGCCCTCCCTCCCTCGCCTGCCGAATGCGGCGACTACTCTGGAGCATGCGGGGATCGAGTTCGACGAAGTTACGTTCTCCTACGGCGACACGCCAGCGCTGAGCGACGTTACATTTCGCTGTCCGGCAGGCAGTACGACGGCGCTGGTCGGACCTTCCGGATCCGGCAAAACGACCGTCACACGGCTCATTGCGCGGTTCTTCGATGCCGATGCCGGATGCGTACGGGTCGGCGGCGTGGACGTTCGGCAGCTTGATCCCGGTGTGTTGTTGAACGATATCGCCATCGTGTTCCAAGAGGTATATCTGTTCGATTCCTCCATTGAAGAGAACCTTCGGCTTGCGCGCCCGGACGCTTCGCTTGAGCAGCTTAACGAAGCCGCACGCGCTGCCCGTTTGGACGAGGTCATCGAACGGCTGCCCGATGGGTGGCAGACCCGTGTCGGGGAAGGGGGATCGCGGCTCTCCGGGGGAGAACGGCAGCGTGTATCGATTGCGCGCGCCTTCCTTAAGCAAGCGCGCATCGTACTGATCGATGAAGCGGCGTCCGCGCTTGATCCGGAGAACGAGCGGGCCGTAAGCGAAGCGATTGCGCGGCTCGCGCGCGACCGCCGCAGAACGGTCATCGTCATTGCCCACAGACCGGCTACCCTTGCGGCGGCGGATCAAGTCATCACGCTTGAGGCCGGGCGGGTTGCAGAGATTGGATCTCCGGCGGAGCTTCGTGTCGCAGACGGAATGTTTGCCAAGCTATATGGTCAGTACGAGCGGGCCCGCAGCTGGCATATTGCAAGGAGGAATTAACCTTGATGAAAGCATCAGCACAAGGCGTTTACGTGATACAACTGGAAGACAGAATTGAGAAAAGCGGGATTAAATGGACAAAGCAACGTACAGCAATCATTCATGCCTTTATGGAGAAAGGAGCAGGGCTTTTAACCGCAGAAGAAGTGTTCCTTCTAACTAAAAGTCATCTTCCCAAACTGGGAATGGCAACCGTTTATCGGACGTTGGAATTGTGCGTCGAGGCACGTTTACTTCGCAAGATTTTTAATGATCGAACAGCCAGATATTGCCTTTGCCCTTTTGAAATGAACGGTAACCGTACTTGAAATAGAATGTATTTTATTCGTTCAAACTATTTAGTTACTGGACGTGAAACGGCCCCTCTGCGGATAGAGGGGCTGTCTTTTATTTGCCTATCAGAGGTTCAGACATTCCAGCCCTTGCATGTATCGCTGCAACGCTTGCGGAATCCGGATGGAGCCGTCTTCCTGCTGGTGATTCTCCAGCAGTGGGATCAATATACGGGGCGAAGCGATGGCCGTATTGTTCAGGGTGTAGCAAAATTGCGTCTTGCCGTCTGCATTCCGGTATCTGATGTTCGAACGACGGGCTTGAAAATCCAGCAGATTGGAGGCGGAGTGAGTCTCACCGTACGCTTGACGGCTTGGCATCCAGGTCTCGATGTCCCATTGTTTGTAGGTTTTCTGAGACATGTCGCCTATGCATACGGCCATGACGCGATAAGGAAGCTCCAGCAGCGACAGGATCTCCTCCGCATTGGCTGCGATCTCTTGCAATAGCTGTTCCGATGTCTCCAGACTGGCTTCACACAAAATGACTTGCTCCACCTTGGAGAACTGATGCAACCGGTACAAGCCATGAACGTCTTTTCCTGCCGATCCTACCTCATTGCGGAAGCAAGTTGAGATGGCAGCAAGTCGGATGGGCTCGGTGACGTCCACGATTTCATGGTCGTACTACGACACAAGCGGCACTTCTGAAGTACCCACCAGCCATTTATCCACTTCCGCCATCCTGGAAGTGAGCGGTACCAAGCAAAGCCTCTGTCCGGACCATGAGCGGCACCTCAAGCAGCGTGAACCCTCTTTGAATTAGCACATCGAGGGCCAATTGCTGGACCGCCCGGTGCAGTAGCGCTCCCATGCCAGTAAGATAGTAATTGCGGCTGCTCGCGATCTTGACACCACGGGGGATATCGATCATCTGATGGAGCTCACCAAGCGAGACATGATCCTTGGTCTCGAAATCAAACCTCGTCGGTTCACCTATCCGTCTTACCTCTACATTGTCATGATCGGAGCTGCCCGACGGCGTATCCGGCGACACTACATTGGGTACGTGGAGCATGAGTTGTCTGTAATGGGTTTCAACTTCTCTGTGCTCCTCTTCCGCAGTACTTAAGCGTTGATTGATTTCCTTTACTTGCTGTTTACTGCGGTCAGCCATCTCACGTTCATTGCTCCGCATGAACTTGCTGATCTCCTGGCTTAGCCGGTTGCGATCCTGCCGCAGCTCCTCCAACTGCTGGTGCAGGCTCCGCCGTCTGTCATCGTATGCCACCAATTGAGAGATGGAGGGGGATCCCTTTTTGGTTCGCGATAGCTTGCACTTCCGCTTGATTTTGCCTAATCCATTTGGTGTCCAACATGCAACGCACTCCTTATTGAGAATATAAAAAGCGCTCTCGTCCGATTGGGACGAAGAACGCTATTCTCGCGGTGCCACCCAAATTGATCGAACAGCATCACTGTCCAATCCCCTTAGTTCCACGGTAACGGGCGGGCCCGGTTAACTTAGGGGGAACGTGCTTCCCCTTGACGAAAACGCCTCCGAGTTGGATTCTCTTCAACGGCCTGAGGTGACTTTTTTTATAAGTATATCTTAGACTGCTCATGTATTCAAGGGCTGAGTTTTACCGATACCCCTCAGCATCTGCAGGTTTGCCCGTATCCTGAACTTCAACGATGTAACGCCAAGCATCGGGCCTAGAGCCGTCGAGATCCGTTATTCCGTACACTTTCGCAAGTTCACCGCTCGATGTAGATTGTCCGTTCCAGCGTGCGGCGTCTGGGTCACTAGCCAATGCCGCGATCCCACGGCCAATAAAGCGTGGCGTTTCCGAAATGATGAAATGTGGTTCCCGTACGAGCGCATCTCTCCAGTTCGCTTCGGTTACGCCGTATTCCTCCAACATGATTTCAGAACGCAGCCAGCCCGGCGATACTGAGAGTGCGCTTCCTTGGTAGGGGGCAAGTTCATGCGCCAAAGATTGGGCCATTCGGATGACGGAGGTTTTCGCCAAATCGTAGAATAGTGATAAACGATAGTTTGTTTCATTATAGGCTTTTGTCCCATCCGTGACTTCCACAACTAGTCCGTGCGGTTTTCGGGTTAACAGCTGCAGTGCGTAGTGGTTTGTAATGATATGGGTGTCGATGGCCAAATGTAGCATGCGTAAACCGTTTTCCAGCGAATGCTCCCAGACGGGGACATTCCACTCTACCATATATTCGCCGCCCCAGATATCGTTGACCAAAATGTCTAGCTGACCTTGTTCACGTTCTATTCGTACGATTAAATCCTGAACCTGAGCGGGATTGAGGTGATCGACTTGTACGGCAATTCCGGTGCCGCCCGCCTGATTAACGAGTTCAGCAGTTTCTTCAATTGTTTCTGGACGATTGTACTCTGAGGGGCTCATCCGTGTTGTACGGCCAGTCACGTAGACGGTTGCTCCTGCTGCCCCTAACTCAATTGCGATACCTCTGCCTGCGCCCCGGGTTCCTCCAGCAACTAACGCTACTTTTCCTGATAAAGGTTTCATCATTAGCTACCTCTCTTCCTCTAATGATCGATTTCATCATAGTTTTAACTTTTCTTTAAATTTAAGTAGTAGTCCTTTGTACTTTTATCAAACTTCTCTATAGCGTATCTTAATGTTACTCTAGGCATGGTGCTGGCGTGTTTATTCAGGAAAGATTTCAGCTTGTCTTCGTCTTTTTTACCTGCTTCACGAATGAAACTGCCAACTGCCTTGTTGATCAATTCCTCCGGATCGTTTATTAGTATTTCAGCGATGGCAAAGGTGTCCTCGAGGTTTCCTTTTTTGATAAAGCTATATGTACTTACCATCGCTGTTCTTCGCTCCCAAATATTAGAGGAGTGTGCCATCTCGTACAGTTTATCCTTTGGTTTATCGAGCAAATAGTTTCCAACGACAGAAGGAGCGGCACGATCGACGAAGTCCCAGTTGTTAATTCGATCATGCCTTCCTACATAAAGTTCGTATAATGCTTGTCTGTGGTCGTCGGGGAGTTTTTTTGTCTTAGCCTGAAAATCCATAATGCTCACGGCACCCATTCTCACTTCATAATAATCACTTTCTAAAAGTAGATCGATTTCCGTTAAAGGCATATTCATAAATTGTTTTGCAATTTGGAACACAGTACGCATGTTTAGACCTAAGGCCTTCGTGTTTTGATCGGAACCTTTAAAAAACTTCTTCATTTTTTCGATGTCCGCTTCGTTTTGGTGTTGCTGTAACTCCTGTATAAAGCGTTCAGCAGTAAGATTGTCCATGATTTCAAAACTCCTTTCGATTGGTCGAATAATAGTATAGCAAACGAACGATTTCCACATTTCTTTTAGGTTGCTGTATTTCAGAAATCTTTCTTTAAAATAAATGCGGACAACGATCCATCAACTGCTGCTTGATTTGCTCAGGTTGGTCCGTTTCCACAACAATACGTTCGTACAAAGACGAAGGTGCCAATTCGAGGATCACAGTCGAATGTCGTTTTGAGTAAGCCATGAATGTACGTTTTCCGTTATGGAAGAAGCGTCCTGTCCGGTAAAAGGGTAGTGAGACACCTCCAGTCGGTAATGCTGTAACACGCTCTTGGAACGAGCCAGCCTGCACAGATTTGATTGCGGTATAAGGAATCGTCAATTTTCGCTTAAAACCTGTAATAGCTGCTATCCCTGAAAACGTCAAGACGACTTCAGTAGGATCAAAGTAAAATTCAGTATTCATCGTTATTCTCCTTTACTTGTTGGTTTTTGAGGTTGAGGAATCATCATAGAAGCAAATAAACGCGTTTTTCGCTCAGGTGTTGGCTTGTTTGCCGCAACCTTCTCCAGTAGCTCATTGACACCAGCAACAAATGCCGCAAATTCTCCATCTGACATATGGAGTGGCGCATTCCAGTAGCCGAAGCCATCCGTCGCATATTGCTCTACCGGCGTTTTGCTCAAATAAGCGGTTGCTTGTTGTAGAAGATTGGCATGGAAGATGGAGAAGTACCGCAGATGATCCTCCTGGGAGGCGGAGTATGCTTCGCTCTCAGGAATGGACAAGTTTTCTTTCACAGCTGCATAGACGCGTTCCTCTTGACCATGTATTTTGTTAACCTGGACGACTTCAATCAAGTGGGCTTCCAACATGATCTTCATATGGCGGTACAAGGTCGCTTGCGGCACATCACCAAGCACTTCCGCCAATTGCAAAATCGTCTGAGGTTCTTCCGCAAGCAATTGTTGAATAATACGCATGCGTACGGGATGAAGCAGTAGATCGGTTTTTTTCATAGGAACCTCCTCGTATTTAGTATAATAGCTTGACATGTTATTATTATTCTATAAAATGATAATAACATCAATGATCTTTTATTGCAAGTGTCTCGTTCATTTGAATGAACCGATAATAAATGAAAGTAGGGATGATTATGATTTTAGAACAAAAGAAAAAATGGATGGAGAGACGATGGTTTCAAGTCGTGCTCAGTATGATGCTGGTGGTCGTTGTATTAGGAAGTGCGGGTTTCATCTATCAATATCAGAGCTTGAAGGCCGATGCGATCCAATATCCGCCAGTGGGCGAAATGGTTGAGCTTGATGGGCAACAGATGCATATGTACAAACAAGGTGAAGGGGATATTACCATTGTGCTGGCATCGGGGCATGGCACGGAAAATCCATATGTAGATTTCTATCCGCTGCATGAGAATCTCTCTAAGCAAGCCAGGGTGGTCATTTATGATCGATTTGGTTATGGCTGGAGTGATCAAACATCGGTTCCAAGGGATATCGACACTATTACGCAAGAGCTCTCCAACTCCCTGCGTGAGAGTGGAGAGAAGGGGCCTTATCTGTTCGTTGCGCACTCTATTGCATCTCTTGAGGCTATTCGCTTCGCCCAAACGCATCCGGATGAAGTCGTCGGTATCGTTCTGCTTGATGCAGGTAATCCGACATTTTACGAAACCTATAATACACCTTCCAAAACAATGCAAAAGTTCATGCAAACGTTGAAAACTAGTGGAGCTTTGCGAGTTTTGTCCCACGTTCAATCTGTCGCAGAAACATTATTGGTACCAGAAGAAGGATATGGGCAAGACATTCCTGAGCCACTTAAGGAGATGCAGCTTGCCATGCTATTAAAGAATTTTTCGAATGATACAGTCATTGACGAAATGATGCATCTGCAATCAAATGCCAAAAAAGTGGTCGATGGTGGTCATCTTGGCGATCTACCACTAATTTGGTTCACAGCAGGAAGCAATCAGCAAGTGATCGAGGGGTGGGCGGAGTCTCAGGAAGAATTGGCAGAATGGTCTACAAACCATAAACAAATTATTTTAGACAATGCGGGACATTATGTGCATCATCATGAGCCCGAGCTTATTATCGAGGAGATTTCAAGTTTAGCAGAGCTTTTGAGTCAAAATTGAACTGGAACAATTCATATTTCAATATTTGAATAAGATAGAAATGCATAGTTACTTAAAAGTCTTGTCTTTGTTCATTGGGTGGTAAATGGAATCGAATAAAATGTTTAGACTTAAGCAAAAAGAGCAGAAAATTTTTAGGTATGGATAATCTCATCACATTGAGAGGAGGATTTTTACAGCGTTTCAGAGAAGGATTCTAGTTCAACGAAATCAACAATTGTTTACGCATTTTCACTCAGCAGTCATCCATTAGGTAGGAGCATCATGTAAGTATTTATATTCGCTGAACAAGTGAGTGAGACTGACTCAAAGCAGGGGAAGTAAAGCGAATAGTTATTGTGGAATCAATTAAACAATGTGCGAATATAAGATAATGCATATCAAGTGATTTTGCACACTTAAAGTGCCTATTTTTACTCGGAAAAGTCGTCTTAAGAGCTCCTAGTAAGCATGTGGTATAATATTGTTAATTGTCAGAAAGGGGGAGCCCTATTGAAAATAAAAGTAATTGTCTCTGATGATAACTCCCTTATACGTGAAGGGATGAAAATTATTTTATCCACGTTTGAGGAATTTAAGGTGCTTGCGACGGTTAAGGATGGAAAGGAAGCTGTAAAATATTGTGAACGGTATGCTGTTGATGTCGCTCTGCTTGATATACGTATGCCGAACATGAATGGACTGGAAGCAACTAAGCTTATCAGGGAAAGCACTTCTGCTAAGTGTTTAATATTAACCACTTTTGATGACGACACCTTCATTGAGGATGCATTAAAATACGGTGCCAGCGGATATTTGCTGAAAAATAACGATCCTGAAAAAATACGCGATGCGATAAGAACAGTGTACAACGGCCACCATGTGTTGCAAGATACGGTTTTGGATAAGATGAGATCCGGATTTAGCCTTAGTCCGAGATATGAAGATGGGGCGAAAATTGCGGGATACAGCTTTGACACTAGCCCGTTCACCGAGAGAGAACTGAAGATTATGGCTTTGATCGCGAAAGGTTTGACTAACAGAGAAATTGCAGAAAAGCTGTTTATATCTGAAGGGACGGTTGCCAACCACGTTACTTCGATATTGGGCAAGACCGGCTTCGCGCATCGTACCCAAATCGCGATTTATTATTTGACCGGGGAAGGTAAGTAGATGAAGCATAACCAGTTGGAATTGTGGATCATCAGCCTCAAAGTCATGCTGCTGCTCTATGCTGTCGTTTCATACTTTATGTCCGGTGCTGTTGTATCGCCATGGATGACGTTGTTTATCCTGATCTATGTAAGCTTGAATATTTCCTTTCATTTGATCGGAAGATACCTGAAGCTCGTCTTGATAGCATGCTCCATCGCTGTTCTGGTTGTTTTCCATTATGCTCTGTATCCGCTTTTGGTTGTGCTTATTCCTGTTAATTTGTATGAGTTGGCCGCACAGCTGTTTCGAAATTATTGGCTCAGAGCGGCTATTGTGTTCATCCCGCTTGTCGTCCTGCCCAATGAATGGCTGCTGGACTACGGATTGTTTGCCGCGTTAGGCTTTGTGTTTTTGACGATGCTGAACATTTACGAAAGCAAGGTGCAGTATTTATCCGATGAAACGGATCGGATGAGAAACGACACACATCAGCTAACGGTGCGTTTGACGCAAAATGAAGAATTTATGAGACAAGCGGAGCATGCCTATAAATTGGAGGAACGCAACCGATTGTCGCAGGAGATTCACGATCAAATCGGCCACTCCATGACAGGAGCTTTGATTCAAATGGAAGCAGCGAAGCGGCTGATGGATAAGGATCCGACCAAAACGGCGGAACTGCTGCAAAATGCGATCCATATCTCAAAAGAAGGCATTGAACGCATTCGTCTCGTGCTCAAAAATATGAAGCCGCTCACGGAACAGCTTGGACTGCGCCGCATGAAACGGCTCACCGAGCAGTTTTCCGCAACGCATCTGATTCGAATTTACTTGACGCATGAAGGCAATCTCGATATGATTGCCCCGATTCACTGGAAGATCTTCGAGGACAACATGATGGAATCGTTAACAAATACGATGAAATATGCACGATCCAGCGTCGTGACGGTCCACATTCAAGTGTTGAATACGATGATTAAATGTAGGATCTCCGATAACGGCAATGGGGAAAGGCAAGTAATCAAAGGAATGGGTATCATCGGTATGGAAGAAAGGGCTGCCATCGTCGGAGGAACGGTTATTGTCGACGGATCAAACGGCTTTTCGGTAACAACACTGATTCCATATGATAAAAAGTGAAGAATCTCATGGGTAAGGATGAACTTGTGCACTGGTGCAGGTACATCCTTTTTTATATGATAACCCTATACATGAAGGGGAGGATGCACGATGAATGTGCTTGAAATTGAGAAATTGACGAAAAAGTTCGGTGATTTCATCGCCGTAGACCATATTTCCTTCTCCGTTAAGGAGGGAGAAATTTTCGGGTTCCTCGGTCCGAACGGAGCCGGAAAAAGCACGACCATTCATATGATTGTTTCGTTGCTGAGCGTTGCGGACGGGACGATCAAACTGCTGGGAAAAGATATCGCCAAGCACCGCAAATTTGCGAAGGAGAACATCGGCATTGTTCCTCAGGAACTGGCCATATATGAGAACATGAGCGCTTATGAAAATGTTGCCTTTTTTGCCGGGTTGTACGGATTAAGGGGAGAAAAATTGAAAAAGAGTGTGGCAAAGGCGTTGGATTTTGTCGGACTCGGTGACAAACAGCATGTTTACTCGGAGAAATTTTCCGGCGGCATGAAAAGGAGACTGAATATTGCCTGTGCCATCGCCCATCAGCCCCAATTGATCATCATGGATGAACCGACGGCGGGGATCGATCCACAAACGAGAAACTATATTTTGCAATCCGTAAAAAAGTTGAATGAAGCGGGTTGCACGATTATCTATACAAGCCATTACATGGGCGAAGTAGAGGAAATATGCTCACATATCGCGATTATCGATCATGGGAAAATTATCGCGGAAGGGACCAAGGAACAGCTCAAGAGCATTATTACGGAGCAAACTCAAATTGAAATCGAGGTCCGATCCGCGGAACACTTCCGTGCAGAAAAATTGAGAGACATTGTGGGCGTAAACACCGCCCATATGACCGATGACAAAGTCATCATAAGTACGGCTGCGGAAGTGAACAACATGAATGACATTATTCGCACGTTAATCCGTGAAGAGGTGGAAATTCTTTCGGTTAAAACGACGCAGCCTGATCTAGAAACGGTCTTTCTGACGCTGACAGGCCGAAGTTTGCGCGAATAAAACACGATAAACAGGAAGTTAGGGAGGTGCAACCGTTGAACGTTTTACGAATCGCACTGAAAGAGCTGAAGACGTTTCGAGATCCGAAAATACTGGTATTTATGCTGGCGACTCCTCTTCTGCTTATGTTCATTTTGGGGACGGTGCTCAGCAATGCCTTTAACAGTAGTGCTGAGATAAATGAAATACAGTTGCTAGCTCAGCTTGAAACCAGCGACAGCATGATTCAGGAATCTTGGGAGTCCTTTGTTCGAGAAACGGAGCAGGCTGGGATTGTTTTTGAACAAGCAGGGAGCTATGAAACAGCCGTACAGGATGTACAGAACGGTCGTTACACCGGGTATGTGACCATTTCTAGCGACGGGATGGAATATTATGGCAGTGATCGCAGTGAACTTGAAAGTAGTATTGTTAAGGGAATGCTTACCGCATTTGCTATGGGATACAACCTTGAAACCGTGATTACAGTGGACGATGCGGCAACGCAAAGCATAGACAATGCAATGAATTATGTAGAGGAGGTCTCCTTACATGCCGACAGGCAGCCGGGTGCAATGGATTATTATGCGATCACTATGACAACATTAATCATCCTCTTTAGTGCTTTGACGGCCGGGCAGTTGATGGAGAGCGAACGGAAGCGAAATACCGCGATGCGTCTGCTGGCAGCACCTGTGACAAGACTGCAAATTTTTATCGGCAAAATTGCTGGAACGTTTTTCTTGAACGCCCTGTTCGTTATTATTATTGTCTTTTTTAGCTCGATGATGTTCGAAGCGTATTGGGGAGAGCGGCTTGCTGTGGTATTTGCTGTCTTGTTCTCGCAAATTTTGTTTGCCCTTTCACTCGGTATCGGGCTGGGTTATTTGCTCCAAGGCGGCGCATCCGGCGTGGTGCTTATGATCATCGTTCAACTGGAAGCCTTTTTCGGCGGCGCCTATTTTGCCATTCAAGATGCTGGCGGCTTTCTGGGTGTGTTGGCGAATATGTCTCCGCTCGGCTGGACGAATCAGGGGATTTTCCAATTGATTTACACAGAAGCGAGCTCTGCCGCCAATCAGGCCATGCTGTTTAATATTTGCGGAGCCGCATCGTTATTAGTTGCGACAACCTATTTGCTGCGTCGGCGGGAGGGACTGTAAATTGAAACAAACGATTTGGCTTGTGCGAAAAACGTTGATCACGACATTTAAAAATTATCGGAACTGGCTGCTTTACTTGCTGTTGCCCGTCATCGGCCTCGTGCTTGCCTCGCTTATGTTTTCAAATTCGCCAACCAGTGAATTGTACATCGGGGTCGTCAATCAAGATAGCGAGCAAAGTCTAACGAAAGATGCGATCGCCTTCGTAAACAACCTGGATAATGTATCGATAGAAGTCATCAGCGAGTCGGAAATAAATGAACGCCTTGTGGCGGGGGAACTGGATGCCGTACTCGTTTTTCCGGACGGATTTGCCCGAAGCTTGAGCAGCGGGAATCCTCAAAATGCCCGAATCGTATCGATTCAAGGTGAGATGGTCACGTCATATGCCAAGTCGTATGTCAACATGTGGATCGACAGAATTGCGGTTATAGGTAACGCGGCGCAAGGAGAGGACGATTTCAGGGCGCTGTATGAACAATATAAAGAAAGTTATTTTCAGTTGTCCGCTGTTCAAATTGACGATCAATCCGTATCAAACAGCATGTCTAAACAGTCGATTGGTTATCTGCTTATTTTGATGATGTTTTCTGCAGTCGGTTTATCCGGTATGATGATCAAGGAAAAAGAAAATCGGACTTATCAGCGGCTGTTGTGCGCACCTGTAACGGGCAATATGTATACAGCATCCAATATGTTGGTAAACATGCTGGTCATGATGCTTCAAATTGCAGTGACATTGCTCGTTATGATTGTTTTTTTTCAAATGAGCCCGGGCATATCGGCTTGGCTGCTGTTTATCGTTTTGGTGTTTTTTGCCCTGGTAGCGGTCAGCTTGTCTCTCATGATCGTTGCACTGGCGGACAATTCGATGAAGGCCAACGCCTGGCAGACCTTGATCATTATTCCTACCAGTCTTTTGGCCGGATGCATGTTTCCGGTAGAGGTCATGCCAACTTACATGCAAAGTATCGCAGAATTTTTGCCGCAATATTGGCTCCTTGAAACGATTGGTCAACTGCAGGAGGGCGGTATGCTGAGTGATGTCTTGTTGAACCTTGTTATTTTGCTGGCCTTCGCATTGATGTTCTTCCTGATCGCCGCATACAAGTTCAGCAGAAGCCGGGAGTTAAAAACCTTTTACTGATTCTCGCCATGGTCATCCGTTTGATCACCGTGGGGATTATTCTAATGTAAGTTGACAAAAAAACTATAGGTGCTATACGCTATTTTTGATTAGTAACATCGACTTCTGTTCAGTGGGGAACTTCTTGCTGGAACGATTTCAAAATCGAACATAGAGTCAATAACTACGCCACAGTCGAACTTATATGAGAAAGAGGTCAAAAATAGATGGCTCGCATAGAACGGATAAAATCCCAAAATGAATGGAGAAAGAAAAGAAAATGGCTGAGCATACGTGCTAGCTTAACCTATCGATGGAAAGGAGCCATCCTCGCGCTGTGTGCAGCGGTTGGATTGACCTATTTAACCAACGCTTTTAACTGGTTAGGTTCTCGCGGGTTATGGGATACCTTGACTGGAACGATGGTTTCCATTATAGCTGTTGTCCTGATTACAGGGTTTTTAGCTGGCATATTCCATCTTATCAAACGCCTTCCCACTCGTTACGTCTGGACCGCTCTGGCTTCTTTGATCTTACTAGTCATCTGCTTTATCAATACATTAGAAGTAGGATTGGTCCTTGCTTTGTGCACGATTATTGTACTCTCTATCCTGGGAGCACTGTTGTATGGATGGAGTACGAGGCAATACGCAGGGGACAAATTAAAGTCAAAGATCGCTTTGGTATGCTTGGGAAGTTTGACAATACTTTTTTTAGGTACAGGAGGATATTGGCTGCTTCACAGCGGCAATCCCGATCTTCCCTTGCCGTACCGACTGCAAACGATGAAAGCTGACGACCGCTATGCAGCTTCAATGGACAATCCGGCACAACGGGGTGAATACGAGGTCCGCTTCGTGACATATGGTAGTGAAAACAATTATCGTGACGATTTTAACCGATTAGACTCGCTTTTGACGGAATCGGTGAATGGTTCAGCTTTTGTAGACAATTGGTCCAAAAGCAGGGAGAAAACATTTGGTTTCGGACCCGAACAGATGCCGATGAACGGCCTCGTCTGGTATCCGGATGGGGAAGGAACGTTTCCCTTGGTGATTGCTGTTCATGGCAATCATATTGCTACGGAGTATTCCGACTGGGGTTATGAATATTTGGGAACGCTGCTTGCCAGCAAAGGGTATATCTTTGTATCTATCGACCAAAATTTTCTCAATGCTTCTCCTTATGATGATTTGCTCATTTTCAACACGCTGGAGAATGAAAATCCGGCAAAGGGATGGTTAACTCTCGAACATTTGAAACTTTGGGAAGAGTAGAGTGAAACGCAAGAACATCCCTTTTTCGGAAAAGTCGACATGAGTCGGATCGCCTTGATCGGTCATTCACGTGGTGCAGAAGGAATCGCAACTGCGGCCGCTTTTAACAAAATGTCAGCTTATCCGGAGGATGCCACCCAAAAATTTGATTACAGCTACGACACCGTTCTTTGATTGCGATAGCGGGCACAGATGGTTTGTACAAGCCTGCTGGGAAGCCTCTTGTTTTGGAGGATGTCAACTATCTTGCCCTGCATGGTGCTCATGATATGGACGTCAGTTCATTCAGAACGGCAAGCCAATTTCATCGTATACGTTTTACGGAGGACACTGATTATTTCAAGTCTTCGGTATATATTTACGGAGCCAATCATGGGCAATTCAACACCGAATGGGGAAGGCATGACAGCATCGGCTTAAGCAATAACGTGTTCAACATAGCCCAGCTCATGCCAGAGGAAGATCAGCTGGAAGCAGCAAAGGTGCTGATATCCTCATTTTTGGACGCGACGCTCAAAGAAGAGCATGAACTTCGCGGTGTGTTTCAAGATCTTGGCTATGCCCGCGACTGGCTCCCTGATACGATGTATATTTCGAATTATTGGGATTCTAATACCACTTTAATCGGAAACTTCGAAGAAGATGCGGACCCAGGTACGACTACTTTACCTGGCGGAAAGTTTGCCGGAGAGAATTTAACGCTGTGGTCGGAGGAAAAGGTGAACATGAAATTTTCTCCTGATTTGTACAGTGCAGTTCAGCTTGGATGGGACTCATCCACAAAGGGGATTGCACGGTTTACCGTTCAATTGGAGGATGCTGATTTAACTGCAGGTGAAAATACCGCTATCGTTTTTTCGCTCGCGGACAGCAGACTTGATATCGCTATGGATGGGGAGGAAGCGCTTGTCGATTTGACGATTGCGGTCAAGGATAGACAAGACAATGAAGCCGTCATGCTGCTGAGCAGCCAGTCATATTTGCTACCAATGCTGGAGGGAAACATTCTCAAACTTCCGTTCACTTCTTTGAATCCAACGAAGGAACCGGTGTTTCAAAATTATTCGATTGCCATGAGTGATTTGCAAAAAAATAATCCGGTTTTTGAACCGGCGAAACTAAAGGAAATTAGTTTTGTGTTTGATCAAACCCAGGCAGGGAGTGTATATCTTAAAGATATTGGTATCAGAAACGATGAATAATGATTGAAATCAAGTGGTCCATTGAATGTCATATAGCTTTCAAATGCTGACAACGAGCCAACAACTGCTGTTTAATCTGCTCAGGCTGATCTGTTTCCACAACAACACGCTGGTAAAAAGACGAAGGGGCCAATTCGAGGGTCACGACCGAATGTCGTATAAGGAATTGTCAGTTTGCGCTTGAGACCTGTAATGGCTACTAACTTGGAAAACGTCAAGACGACTTCAGTAGAGTCAAAATGAAATTGAGTATTCATCGTTACTCTCCATTACTTGTTGGTTTTTGAAGTTGCGGAATCATCATCGAAGCAAAAAGACGCGTTTTACGCTCAGAAGTTGGCTTATTCGCCGCAACCTTGTCCAGCAACTCATTGATGGCTGCAACAAAGGACGCAAACTCTTCATCCGTCATATGAAGTGGGGCATTCCAGTAGCCAAATCCATCTGCTGCATACTGCTCTGCTGGAGTTTTGTTAAGATAAGCGGTTGCTTGTTGTAGCAGATTCGCATGGAAGATGGAGAAGTACCGCATATGGTCCTCTTGGGAGGCGGAAGCAGAATGGTCTACAAACAACAAACAAGTAATTTTAGACAGCGCGGGACATTATGTGCACCACCATGAACCGGGACTAATTATCGAGGAAATTTCGAATCTGACAAAATCTTTGCTTCAAAATTGAATGGAGCAACTCGTATTATCGACGTTTTCGCGGATTGTTCCTGTTCGCACTGGCAGGAGGTGCAGGGATGTTAAGTAAACTGCGGTTGACTTCAAGCGACCAATTTACACAGTTTGGCATCCTCCTTTTTTCAGTGGATGGCTGGAGACAGACTGATTACACTTTTCCCCGACGGTGGAGCGTCAGCAGGTCAGGCAATCGGTGACGGAACTTCTCCGTCGGCATCAAGCCGAGCGAGGGGAGGGGCGGGAGACGTCGTTCTTATCCGTTAGCTGTCAGCCCTTGTTGGAGTGTTTCGCAGAATGTTTCGGCGACGCTGAGGACGGAACTTGAGGTGACAACTGACAGATACTTGAAAGGACGTATCATCTGCTAGGGATCAGACAAAGTGGAGCGGTTAAAAAAAGGGGCTGTTTTTGTCTGGCTAGTCGATCGACTGGCAGGCGAGCTCTGCCTTTGGTAGGACGCACCTGCCTGGAAAGTGGTGGAAGTATTCGAATGGCGAGGCAACAATGCCTTCTCTCTGATCTTTCATAAGATTCTCTTCATATTTTCCACTGGACTAAACTTTTTATACTGCTGCTTGATATCGCTGCTGAACAACTCTACATAATAATCTACCATTTTAAGTGATGCATGCCCCAAGATACGTCTGAGGGTAAATGGATCGCCACCGTTCAAAATATAGAACTTGCCATTGTATGTCGAAATGTGTGCGGGGAAACTCTGACGCCGAAAATGCCCGCTGCGCTACCGAAGGCGTGCATTTTGTCTTGCAAGGCTCTTGTGCTGATTTGTTCGTTGTCCATATTGACGAACAAGGCATTTGTCTCCAGGTCGCCTCCTCCAGTCCAAATATTTGCGAATGATTTTCCCACAGGAAATCTGAAGTTCTAACATCTTACACCATCTAGCCTATCAAAGATTTAAAGTTGAAGTGCAAAATACTGTCCGCATAGAGCATAAAATGACACTTGGTCGGAATTTTGCCATAGGCGCGACGCAAATTTTCAGTCATGTGCTGGTATAGCGAATCGATATCCGCAACCCGGATTAGCACATGCCCGCCGTTGCCGGATCGTGATTTTTACGCCCGTAAAAATGAAGTGGCGGTCAATTCAATTTCCCAAGCCTCCACTGTGGCAAATAAATCATTAAGATTCCAGGTCTGCTCAACAGGGATATCTGAGCGGTGTAATGTTTTCTGAACATTTTTCATTTTGAGTGCTCCTTTCAAAATTAGATGATACAGACAAAGATCATACAGACAAAAAGATGATAAGTCTAGTTGGAGGAATATTTCGTAAATCGAATAGTTATATGATTATTATACGGGTATTCGGATTATCGTGTGGAAAATCCGTTTTAAAAGTTTAATGTTCACATAACACTAAATCGGATAATCGTGTGGGATTCCATAAAAATTCTCACTTTGTAAACAATACAATATTTAAAAGACGAATAGGTTGTAAAAAACGTTTGGCTGCCTTTTCGTCTTATTTCTAATGATGGTGTAAAATGAGTTTTACCTCATTTTAAATTTGAAGGTGCTGTTCGTACGCGAAATAGAATAAAAGAATACCGAGAAAAGAAAGGTATCTATTTCCCAAGGGGAGTTAGCTGATTTATATAGCATAAGCAAGTAATTCTACCATTTTGAACGTTCTGTTTTTGCCCCACTGACTTTCTCTTCAAATATGTATTCAGAATCAACCCCTTCTTTCATCAGTGATCCTTTTGCATTTCTAAAGATTGTTCCTCGGTGAAACACGTGCATACCATAACTTCATGTTTTTTTATCCAGTCTATAATAATGATTAATACACTTATTGACGAGTTTATAAACCAAATCTAGAGCTTTTCTCAATGGTTTTTATGGATTTCCATAAAGGACACAAAACAACATTTTTATATACAAAAGTTTTAACTTCAATAAAAATTTTTGAAAAGATTTTCAAACCTGACATACAAGATGTCAGGTTTGATGAGTTATTCTTCATTTAGCCGGAATGAAGGGAGTTGGATATAATGAATCATATAAATATCAATAAGTGATAAAAAAGTTATTGAGAAGGAGCGGCAAAGATGAAACTAGATCGTTTGCTCGGTATTACGATGGAATTGATGACGAAAAAAAGAGTGACAGCTACGGAATTGGCTTCCAGGTTCGAGGTCTCCGTTCGAACCATTTATCGTGATATTGATTGGATTAATCAATCCGGCATTCCTGTTGCTTCTTTCTCTGGAACAGATGGTGGTTTTGAGCTAATGAACGGGTTCTTCTTGACTAAGCAGCACTTCTCTATCGATGACTTTTCCGTGATCTACAACCTTTTAAAGAGTGTGGAAAGCTCTGTAAGTGGGCCCAAATTCACAACCTTGATTAACAAACTCTCAAGCTTGCAGCCTGCCCTGTTAAATGGAGAGCGTCAGGACAAAATCATTTTCGGTATAAGCGCTTCCGAAGGAGAGAAAGAGATGGTCTTCCCCTTGATGGAAGCCGTCGATAAATCGAAAAGAATTTCTTTAACCTATACCGACGCCGCCTGTCAAGTTTCAGAGAGAAAAATAGAACCGTTGAATCTTTTATGGGAACGGGGGGTTTGGTACTTGGACGGTTACTGTCTGTCACGAAAAGACAAACGCTATTTTCGAGTATCTAGGATGGCCAATCTAGAAGTGCTCGATGAGCCATTTCATCCAAAAGCAGAGTACAAACGTCCGGTTCAGGAACATAAACAAGGCACAAACGCCCACCTTCGCTTTGATTTAACAGCACAGCCGAGAGTGTTTGAGCAATTTCCAGAGAAATTCATCCATCACGGAGATTTCATTGACGTACAAACCATTTTTTACTCTAGAGACTACGCGGTCTCTGTCATTTTAAGTTACGGAGCAAAAGTTAAAATCATATCCCCTAATGACCTGAAGGATGATTTGGCTCAAACGATAAATGACATTCAAAAGCTCTATTTTGATTAAATACCTAAACTAAACAAAAATAGGAGAATGTATAATGACAATTTTAGTGACAGGTGCTACAGGAACAGTAGGAAGACATGTGGTGGAACAACTCATTAATAAAGAAGTGCAAGTAAGAGCGGTATCGCGCAACCCAAAAAGAGCTAGTTTGCCGGAAGGCGTTGAGGTTGTAGGAGGAGATCTTATGTCCCCTGAAACGTTGATACCAGCATTCCAAGGTGTTACCGCATTATACTTGATTACTTCCAGTGATCAAGCTGATGCGACTTTGGAAACCAATCCTCAAGTCGTTGAGCTGGCAGAAAAGGCTGGGGTTCAAAAAGTATCATTACTGACGGTATACGGTGATGGACCAGTGGAACAGGCAATTAAAAACAGTCGTCTTGAATGGGCATTTGTGCAACCCGTTGGATTTATGGCCAACGCCATTGACGACTGGCAGGAATCGATTCGAAAAGAAGGAGTCGTTCGTGCGCTTGGAGGCGAAACTCGCGGAGCCATTATCCATGAAGCTGATATAGCAGCAGTTTTTGTTGAAACACTTCTTGAGAATGGACACCATAGAAACTTTTATACACTCACTGGTCCAGAAGCTCTTTCCACTATTGAACAAGTGGAGATCATTAGTAAAGGCATTGGAAAAGAGATTGAATTTGAAGAATTAACCGAAGAAGAAGCGCGAGGCGAGTGGAAAAAGATGGGTCACAATGAAGAAAGTATTGATTTTATGGTTCAAATGAGTAAAAACCCGCCTGAGATTGGTTATACCATTTTACCAACGATCGAAGAAGTAACAGGACGTCCAGCAAAAACATTTGCTGAGTGGGTATCTGAACATAAAAGTGACTTTATGTAATAGATCCTGATTTCAAATAAATGCCCTGGTTTTTTTTCAGGGCATTCTTAGAGAGTCTATACAAAAATTGAGAAGGAGCTAGCCAAAATGCAATATGCAATAGAGGTGAACAACCTAAAAAAATCATATAATGAAAATCAGGTGGTAAAAGGTATCAATTTACAAGTAAAAAAGGGGAGTTATTTGCACTTCTCGGCCCAAACGGTGCTGGAAAAACAACTACCATTCACATGCTTTCGACTCTACTAAAACCGGATGGAGGAACCGCATTCATTCAAGGATTAGATGCTGTCAAAAACGCAAAAGACGTTCGAAAAAAAATAAGCCTGACGGGGCAGTTTGCTGCCCTCGACGAGGGATTGTCGGGTTCACAAAATTTAATATTGATTGCCAGGCTTCAAGGCCACTCCCATAAACAAGCTCGTTCAATAGCTAATGAATTGATTCAATCCTTCGATCTTTTTGAGGCCAGGAACCGTATGGTAGCAAATTATTCTGGGGGCATGAGGCGTCGATTGGATATTGCAGCAAGCATCGTCACCCAACCGGACCTTATTTTTCTTGATGAACCAACAACGGGCCTAGATCCCCATAGTCGCATTCAAGTTTGGGAAGTGGTCCGCACGCTCATAAAATTGGGTACGACTATATTGTTAACCACTCAATACTTAGAAGAGGCTGATCAGTTAGCTGATCAAATCGCCGTTATTGATAAAGGGACAATCATTGCTGAAGGGACACCAAACCAACTGAAAGCTTCGATTGGTGAAAAAACCTTATCGTTACGATTAACAAAACATTATGAATACAATAAGATTAGACGCATTTTAGCTGATCATCACGATTTACATGTATTTCAAGATGAAGATCCTCTTGTTTTCAAGATACCCGTAAAAGAAACAAGGCTCGCGAATGACGTGATTCACACGCTCTTGATCAATGAGATTCCCATTCAAGATTTTGCAATGCGTGAACCAAGCCTGGAAGAAGTGTTCCTAGCCTTAACAGAGTCGAAACACGAGGAGGTCGTTCAATGAATTTAACGAAAAATTTAAGCGAGTCATTATCCTACTGGAATTCATCACCCAAAAGTACCAGTGCTTTAAAAGCTACACGAACCTTTATGTGGAGAACGGTACAAAATACAAAAAATAACCTATTTGGCTATGTTATTGAAGCTGTTCTGGGTCCTGTAATTATGCTGCTTATCTTTAGTTATTTGTTTGGTGGAGCCATTGCAGGATCAACTAATGAGTACATTCAGTTTCTATTGCCAGGTATCCTTATTTTGACTGTCGTGCCCTTAACAGTCTACAGTGGAACAACCATATGTCTTGATATTACAAAAGGTGTTTATAATCGATTTCGGACCATGCCATTTTGGCAACCAGCATCCATACTTGGGCCATTAATTACTGATGGATTAAGGTATACAATTGCATTACTTTCCGCATTAGCTACAGGGTTTCTACTGGGATTTCGTCCGGAAGGTGGCTTGTCTGGAACAATATTTTCCATTTTGTTTATTATTTTCTTCGCATTTAGTGTGAGCTGGGTTTTTTCAACCATTGGCGTCATTGCTAAACGCCCAGAATCTGTATCAGGGTCGAGTATGATTTTTATTTATCCGCTTTTGTTTGCTAGTAATATTTTGGTAGATTCAGCTACGATGCCAAAATGGATTCAAGTCATTGTTGATATAAATCCGATTAGTATTGTAACCTCTACAGTGAGAGGTTTCATGTCTGGAACAGTTACCACTGCTGAAATCGTAGGAGGTATTGCCATATGCGTGTTATTCATCATTATTTTTGCACCGATGACCATTTATCTTTATCTCTCGAAGAGCAATAGGTGAAAAAGACTGGTGTTATTATTCTAGTTCATTATGAAAGCGCGTCATTATGGCGGGTTGTGATATGTTTTCCGAAAAATGAACCCAAAATCATCAGATATACCTTTACCCTTATTTAGGACGTTATTGATGATTTGGAGGAAGACCTTGGACAAAGAATTATGGAAAAAAATCTCGAAAATAAGTTGCTTTATGCTACTATTCTTTATTTTGGTAGCTATGGGATGGTGACAAATTAATAAATGGTACAATTAACGTCTTTCTATTAGGTATATTAGGCTTAGTAATGACAACATTACCTTTTGTAGAATTTGTGGTCGCTATAAAATATCAGTAAATCTGTATGAATTATTAGAGCTAATATTATAAATGCTATTAGCTGTTTTGACAGCTCTTTTTCATTTTTAATCCATCTCGACAATTCATTTTAAAAGTATATTTTGAAAGGGAGAAAAAAGATGTTACCCAATATTCTTAACCTACCTAACTTTGAAATTCTCGATATGAAAGAAAGTGAAAATGATTACAGGTTTTTAGCGGAATCTATTAACTCACCCTCTTCACATTGTCCCAAATGCGGGTCAGTTCCTAACTACTATAAACACGGTAAAAAGGAACAGTTATTCTTCGATCTGCCTATGCACGCTAAACGTGTAGGTTTAATTGTTAAGCGACAAAGATACAGGTGTTTGGATTGCAAGGAAACCTTCTTTGAAGACCTCCCTGATATGGATGTCAACCGTTCTGTTACCAATAGACTTATAGATTGGATGCAAAAAGCAAGTCTTGAAAAGACCTTTACCAGCGTTGCAGATGATATAGGCGTTGATGAAAAGACTGTACGAAACATCTTTAATGACTTCGTTACTGAACTTGAAGCCCATACTGATTTTAGAACTCCTAAATGGCTTGGTATTGATGAAGTCCATTTGCTTAAAAATTATCGTTGTGTCATCACAGATGTTGAAAACAAGTCAGTAATTGATATTTTACGAAAACGTAATAAAGATATAGTTATCAGTTACCTATCAAAACTTCAGGATATTGATAAAATTGAACTTGTAGCCATGGATATGTGGAATCCTTATAAAAGTGCTGTTAATACAATGATACCACATGCCAAAATCGTAATTGACAAGTTCCATGTTGTTAAATTAGCAAATGAAGCCTTAGAGAAAATCCGAAAAGCTAACCGTAAAAATATGTCAGCCAAAGAACGTAGACAACTCATGAGAGATCGTTATGTGCTTCTTAAAAGACGAAAAGACCTTAACGACTTCGATGATCAAATAAAGTTGCAAGTATGGACTAATAAGTTCCCATTACTTGGTCAAGCATACGAACTTAAAGAGCATTTCTTTGACATCTATGAGGCTGAATCAATTGATGAAGCCTATAAACTGTACCAAAACTGGCTTTCAAATGTTCCTAAAGAATTAATGACATATTTTGAAGACCTGATAAAGTCAATGAATAATTGGTAAGAAGAGATATTCAACTATTTCGATTCTCCCATTACCAATGCCTATACCGAGTCCTTAAACCGTTTAATTAAGACAATGAATCATGTTGGTCGTGGTTACTCTTTCGAAGCCCTTAGAGCAAAAATTTTATTTACCCAGGGTTATCGTAAGAAAAAAAAGAAAAAGAAGTTCAAAGAAGTTTCCACTACATTTGATAAAATGCATGACCTACAAAATATACAGCTGCAACCTCCTGCCTATAAATGGGTCTATGAGGAAGTTTATGGCGCTGACATTTCCCCACTGACTAAGGTTATGGAGGATGGTTCTTTTTAGCCCTCTTCCACACGATAATCCGAAATACCTATTATACATGAACATAAGAAAGTTCAAACGATTTTAGGTAAGGAAATAGTATAAAATAAGAGTATGATCATGGGTCTGATTACTGAATTACTGTCTAGCTATCTCACCTGCAAAAACTCGCTTAACGAGTGTTTGCAACTAGTAAAATCGCGATGCTACGCAAAAAAAGCGAAGGTGCAACCGGAAAATGGCAAGGTTGCAACCTCTGATAGATAGATAAATAGTGGCTGTCGGTTTACGATAAGGGTGAGGTGAAGAGAATGGAATTTTATAAAAAACTAAAAAAACTGAGGGCGCAAAAAGGATGGTCCCAAGAAGAATTTGCCGAGCATCTCCAAGTCTCCAGACAAGCGGTGAGTAAATGGGAGAACGGTCAAGGCTTTCCGGAAACAGAAAAGCTCGTGAAGATGAGCAAGTTATTCCAGGTTTCGCTCGATTACTTATTAAAAGATGAAGATCAGCCCCCCGGGGAACAAGGGACGAATGAGGAAGGCTACTATGCCAGCCAAGAAGTCGTGGAAGCGTACCTTCTAAAGAAGAAGCAGGGGGCGCAAAAAATCGCGGCGGGAGTGGCTGTTCTTATCGCCTCGATCGTATTGCCTATGACCTTTCAAGAAGCTTTTGGCTATGTGTTGTTTATGATGGTTATTGCTGTTGGTGTAGCAATCTTGGTATGGCAAGGTTTTAGCGTAAAAAAGTATAAGAAACTCGAAATGCAGCCGTTAGTTTTTGATGATGCGTTTATTCATGAATTTAGACAGAAAAGCTCCGCCAATCGCAAACGGTATGGAGTCTTGATTGTCACTGGGATCGTAATCATAATATTAAGCTTTGCGATCCCTTTTTTAACAAACAGCACAGGGAATGCAGGAAGTGATCGGCTTCAGGCACTAATGCCGGTGATATGGGCATTGGCCGTATATTTATTCATTATTGCAGGATCGGCGATGGAAGCCGAAAGATTAGTTGCAAACAATGAAGAATATGTAAAGGAGAACGAGGAATATGAGAAATCGAGCAAACATGGTTGGATTCATGCGGTAATTTGGCCCTTGGCGACGGTTATTTTTCTGGCAATCGGTTTTATTTGGGATACCTGGCATCCCGGCTGGCTAGTGTTTCCGGCTGGGGCCGTATTAACGATCGCTTATATGGCTTGGAAAAATAGCAGGGATTAGTCTCAACCGACAGACTCCCTTGCTCGATGTGTCCGGATCATAAAACCTGCAGCCCCTCTTGTGCACAGGGGCTGCCTTTGATTATCAGGGCTCCAGGCGTTCCAGCCCTTGCATGTATCTCTGTAAAGCTTGAGGAATCCGAATGGAACCATCTTCCTGCTGGTGATTTTCCAGCAGTGGAATCAATATTCGGGGAGAAGCGATGGCCGTGTTGTTTAAGGTGTAGCAAAATTGTGTCTTGCCGTCTCGATCTCGGTAGCGAATGTTTGAGCGGCGAGCTTGAAAATCCAGCAGGTTAGAGGCGGAATGAGTCTCTCCGTACCCGTGCCTGCTTGGCATCCAGGTTTCGATGTCCCATTGTTTATAGGTTTTTTGAGACATGTCGCCGGTGCATACGGCCATGATGCGATAAGGAAGTTCAAGGAGCGCCAGGATCTCCTCCGCATTGGCCGTAATCTCTTGAAAGAGCTGTTCCGACGTATCCAAATTAGCTTCACACAAAATGACTTGCTCGACTTTTGCAAATTGATGCAACCGGTACAAGCCATGAACGTCTTTTCCTGCTGACCCCACTTCGTTGCGGAAGCAGGTAGAGACGGCAGCAAGTCTGATCGGCTCTGCGACGTCTATCATTTCATGATCGTAATACGACACAAGGGGGACTTCAGATGTACCGACCAGCCATTTGTCCTCCTCTGCCATTTTGAACGTTTGCTCTTGGCCAAGCGGGAAGTGTGCGGTATTCAGCAAGGCCTCTGTCCGGACCATGAGCGGCACTTCAAGCAGCTTGAATCCTCTTTGGACTAACACGTCAATGGCCAACTGCTGCACTGCCCGGTGCAAGAGCGCTCCCATATCCGTCAAGTAGTAATTGCGGCTGCCGGCAGTCTTAACGCCGCGGGGGAGATCAATCATCTGATGGAGCTCTCCAAGCGCTACATGATCTTTAGGTTCAAAAGCAAACGTTGTCGGTTCGCCGACCCGTTTTATCTCCACATTGTCATGATCGGATACGCCCACCGGCGTATCCGGTGACACAACATTGGGTACATAAAGCATGAGCTGTCTATAATGGCCTTCGACTTCTTTATGCTCCTCTTCAATAGTGTGTAAGCGTTGGTTGATTTCTTTCACGCGTTTTTTGTGGTGGTCCACTTTCTCACGTTCATTGTTCCGCATGAACACGCTAATTTCTTGGCTGAGCCGATTCCGATCTTGGCGCAGCTGTTCCAACTCGTGGAGCAGGGCTCGCCGTCTGTCATCGTACTTAACTAATTGAGAGATGGAGATGGGGATCCCCTTTTGGTCCGCGATTGTTTGCACTTTTGCTTGGTTTTGCCTAATCCACTTGATGTCCAACATGGCAACGCACTCCTTTTTAATGAGAATACAAAAAGCGCTCTCGTCCGATTGGGACGAGGAGCGCTTTTCTCGCGGTGCCACCCAAATTGACCGAACAGCATAACTGTCCAATCCACTTAGTTCCGCGGTAACGGGCGGGTCCGGTTAACTTAGGGGGAAAGGCTTCCCCTTGACGAAAACGCCTCCGAGTTGGATTCTCTTCATTGGCCTAATGTCGTTATTTTTTATAGTATAGCGCAGACTACTGATTGTATTCAAGGCATAATGATGAAAGTTCAGACTCTTGGCTGATTCGCTTTATCATGTTAATTGTTTTTTAAGCTTAAATAGTAGTCCCGTGTACTTTTATCAAACTTCTCAATCGCATATCTAAGCGTAATCCGAGGCATCGTGCGGGCGTGTTTATTCAAGAATGACTTTAACTTTTCCTCGTCTCTCTTTCCGGCTTCACGAATAAAACTGCCGACCGCTTTGTTGATTAACTCTTCTTTATCGTTGATGAGTATTTCGGCAATAGAAAATGTATCTTCCAAATGGCCGTTTTTAATAAAGCTAAACGTACTTACAATCGCCGTTCTCCGCTCCCAAATATTCAAGGAATGCGCCATTTCGTACAGCTTATCTTTTGGTTTATCCAGTAGATATGTTCCGACTACAGAAGGAGCGGCGCGGTCGACAAAATCCCAATTGTTGATACGGTCATGCCTTTGAATGTAAAGGTCGTACAAGGCCTGTCTATGTTCATTGTTGAGCTTCTTTTTCTTGGCCTGGAAATCCATAATGCTGACGGCGCCCATTCTTACTTCATAATAATCGTTTTCTAAGAGCTGTTCTATTTCTGTCAGGGGCATGTCCGTGAATTGCTTGGCAATTTGGAACACCGTACGCATGTTTAACCCTAAGCACGTCGTGTTTTTGTCTGACCCTTTAAAGAATTTTTTCATTTTTTCTTTGTCCGCTTCATTCTGATGGAGTTGCAACTCATCAATAAAGCTTTTAGCTGTAAGGTTGCTCATCATCCGAAACTCCTTTTAGGTTGGTGGGACAATAGGATAACATAATTATGATTTTTATACTTCTTTTTAATTGCTCCTTTTAACATAAAGGAGTACAACTTTACGTCCAGGCACGACTTTGCCGTTTGCATTTCGGTTTTGTTAGGACAGGCGACAAGCTTTTTTTGTACAATGTAAAAAGAAGCAAGGGTGCTCTGCATTCTAACAAGCGCTGGCTAAAAAATGGGTGATCCATGGTGGAAAGTACGATTATTGAATGGTAGGTGGGCATACATGTTCTTAAAACGGATTGAATTGCAGCGGGAAAAAATTTCTTCTTTTCAATCGTATCCTTTTTCTATTCCCGTTATGAAACATTTTCATAGGCTTGATTTGAAGAGCCATGTCACTTTTTTTGTCGGCGAAAATGGCTCAGGAAAATCAACATTGCTAGAAGCGATTGCCGATAAATGCGATTTTAATACGGCGGGGGGCGGACGCAACAATTATTATGAAGTGGATGCGTCAGAATCTGCGCTTGGTGATTATATTCGCCTTTCATGGTTGCCAAAAGTTTCAAATGGTTTTTTTCTTAGGGCTGAGTCTTTCTATCAGTTTGCTTCCCATATTGATGCAATCGGTACATTCGATGCATACGGGGGGCGTTCCTTGCATCATCAGTCACACGGAGAAGCATTTTTGTCCCTTTTTACGAATCGATTCAATAAAAAAGGAATTTATCTACTAGATGAGCCTGAGGCGGCTCTGTCGCCACAGCGGCAACTTTCGTTTTTAGCGATTTTACATGATTTGGTTTCGACAGGGGATAGCCAATTCATTATTGCGACTCACTCTCCGATTTTATTAGGCTATCCACATGGAACGATTTTTAGTTTTGATCAGGATGTGATCAAAGAGATTGACTATGAGCAAACGGAACACTACCAATTGACACGGCATTTTTTAGAAAATCGTGAGCTGTTTTTACGTGAGATTTTAGGAGAGTAATTGCTGACGATTGATTCCGTTTGTCTCAAGTCAAAGGAATGCGAGCTACATAAAGGGAGGCGATCATTTGCAAACGAATGTGTATTTAGTCCGCCACGCCCATTCAACGTACACAGCAGATGAGCTTGGAAGGCCACTGTCAGAAAAAGGGATGGCCGCTAGCGAGAACGTAAGAAGGCTTTTTGCAAGGAAAAAAATTGACGTTGTCCTTTCCAGTCCATATAAGCGTGCGATTCAAACGGTAGAATGTGTGGCTGCCGGAATCGGGAAAGAAGTAATCATAAAAGACGGCTTTAAGGAACGGCGTTTGTCTGAAAAGCCGATGGAGGACTTTCAAGCAGCGATTGCAAAAGTTTGGGAAGACCCTACGTTTTTTTGGGAAGGGGGAGAATCGAACGTAGCCGCTCAAAAGCGGGGCGTTCAAGCACTGCTAAACGTGTTGGAAGAATATGCAGGAAAAAACATTGTCGTAGCCACTCACGGCAATATCATGGTTTTAATGATGAATTTCTTTAACCGAAACTATGATTTTCTTTTTTGGCAAAGCCTTGAGATGCCCGATATTTATGAGCTCGTGTTTCAAGGCAAAAACCTAATAAATGTGGAGAGGATTTGGAATGGGCCAGAGGAATGATGATAGCTATAAGCGTGATTCTAAGGCAAAGTGGTTTCGTTTATACATAAGTAAGTTCGCACATTTTTCAGGTTGGTTGCCTAATTGGATTGCGGGCACGCCTGGAAGGAGTTTGTAGGATGAATAAAACGTATTTTATTTGGATTGGGATCCATTTTCTTGTATGGCTGGTTGCGATAGCAAGCATGACCACTCATTTAAACGAAATTCAACTTGCGAGTCTTTGTTTATTTTTTCTCTTGCTGTTTTTGCTTCCCCTGTTTGCAGGAAAATCAATGATGCAAATGGCGTTGTTCCTTATCCAAATATTGGCGACTACTGTTATCTTTTATCCGGACGAAAATGGGTTTTATCCCTTTTTATTATTCGTTCAGGCGTTAGTCCTCGCTGAGGCTGTTTTTTACTTACCACGGTTAAAAAGTTTGATTGTCATTGGTGTTCAAATAAGCTTTATGCTATTGATCGTGGCTGAAGTTCGTCTTTCGATTTCAGAACTGGCTTGGATAGGCTTATTTTATCTTCTGCTGCTCCTGTCTTTGGTGTATTATCAATCGATCCATATTCGGCAAACAGTATTAATACAAAAGCATGGCGCTTTACTTGAAGAATACAGGAAAATGAAAAGACAACTTGTGACAGAGGAGGAGCAGGCGAGGCAGGGCGAGCGGATGTTGATTGGCCACGAAATCCATGATTCTGTCGGTCATAAACTGACAGCACTGCTTATGCAATTTGAAGCATTCCGACTAACTGCTGTTGAAAAGGATAAACAAAAAATTGCGGACCTTAAAAAACTAGCTGAACAAAGCTTAGAGGAAACAAGGAAGGCAGTGAAATCCTTTAAACAAAAAGATGTAGGTGGGTTACAGGGGGTGATCCGTCTAATTCGGCAACTGGAAATGGAAAGTTTTATGAAAATCCATTTCTCTGTTAAGCACGGCGCCTTTGCTGCATCGCTGTCAGGTGAGCAATCCTTTGCGGTCTATCGTGCTGTACAAGAAGCGCTTACGAATATAATGAAACACAGCTCTACAAGGGAAGTTAGAGTACTGTTTGAATCACCTGGTGGAAGTATATTTCGCTTTGAAGTGGCGAATGAGGCGACTCCAAATCCCTATTTCCAAGAGGGCTATGGCTTAAAAGCGATGAGAGACCGATTAGAAAAAGTGGATGGTTCTATGGAAGTTATTCATGATGGCTCACAATTTGTCGTCAGAGGAAGTATACGATTAGCTGATCGGAGAGGATAGAATGATTAAGGTGCTGCTAGCAGAAGACCAAGTCATGGTAAGGCAAGGGTTAAAAGCAATGATTGAAACCGATGAAGAGATCAAAGTAACTGGAGAGGCTGACCATGGGAGAAAAGCGCTTCGTTTATGTGAGACGCAAGTGTTCGATGTGGCGATTTTAGATATTCGTATGCCTGAAATGGATGGAATTGAAGCGGCCAAGATGATGCGCCTGCGTTATCCGAAAATGAAAATATTGATGCTGACAACGTTTGATGATCATCAGTACGTGGTCGAGTCCTTAAGATTAGGCGTTAATGGTTATATGCTGAAAAACGGCGACACGGAATCATTGATTCGTTCGATTAAAAGTACTATAAAGGGAGGTCTTTCCCTTGAGGATCAGGTAGCTGCTAAAGTAGTGCCTACTCTTCTGCAAAATCAAGAGAAACCATCTGTTGATCCTAGCCTAACGCCTAGGGAACGCGCTATTTTAACTTGTATAGGAGAAGGGCTAAATAACAAAGAGATAGCAGAGCGATTAGGCTTGTCAGTTGGCACAGTAAAAAATCAAACGAGCCAGATTTTTGACAAGTTGGCATTAAGGGATCGGACTCAACTGGCCATTTATGCGATTCGCCATCGGCTTGTGTGAGTGGAGAAAAAGTGACGAAAGTAACAACAGTCATTTGAACGAGTGACCGGAGTCAGTAGGGACTGCGGTTTTTTTGTTTTAAGCTACATGTAAGAAAGTAAAAAAGGGAGGCTTCTCTATGCTTGAAACGATACAGTTAAGCAAATCATTTAAAGGGAAGAAAGCAGTACAAAATGTTAGCTTGTATTTGGATCATGGCGAATCGGTTGGTTTAATAGGCCCAAATGGGGCAGGGAAATCGACTACCATTTCCATGATATCCACATTAATCAAGCCTACAGCCGGTGAAATTAGGCTAAAGGGAATGAATGTTGTAGATAAACCAGGCGAGATGAGAAAGGTATTAGGAATTGTGCCACAGGAATTAGCGTTGTACGAAGAGTTGTCGGCATATGAAAATCTTAAATTTTTTGGTTCCATCTATAAAATCAGAAACAAAGATCTAGAAGGAAGAATCCAACAAGCGTTAGAAATTGTTGGATTAGCCGATCGCCGCAAAGAATTGGTGAGAACGTTTTCTGGTGGGATGAAACGAAGAATGAATATTGCCGCAGCCTTGTTGCATCAACCACAAATCCTCATACTAGATGAGCCTACTGTCGGCATTGATCCTCAATCGAGAAATCATATTTTGGAAACGGTGCGCATGCTAAATGAAAAGAAGGGAACAACGGTTTTATACACCAGCCATTATATGGAGGAAGTGGAGCAACTTTGTGACCGGTTATACATTATGGATCATGGGGAAGTCATTGCTTCAGGTACAAAGGCTGAGCTGCTTAGCATCTTATCAACAGAAGACACAATCAAAGTGGAGCTTAGTAAAGGCGAACCCGGTTTTGTTGAACAAGTAAAAGCGCTGAATGGTATTCGCGAAGTAGAGGGCTCTCATGTGGAGTTGAAGATGATTGCAAAAAAAGGAAGCAATTTAATTAGTGAGCTCGTTCATCTTGCTGAACAGCATCGTATTCAAATCATTAATTTTCATACGGAAACGCCAAGTTTGGAGGATGTGTTTCTTCACTTAACTGGACGTAGGCTACGGGATTAAGGGAGGCCGCTATGCGAAGTTATATAAAAAAAGACTTGCTCACGTTTTGGCGTGATCGGAAAGAGCTTATTACTGTGCTGGTGCTGCCGATTCTATTAGTAGTTGTGCTCAATTTTGCTTTTTCTGGGTTGCTTGGAAAGGATGAGGATGCGATCGATTTACGTTTAGCGATCGTCAATCAGGATGATGAAACAGAAGCATCAGCACAATTAAAGGAAAAATTGCTTCATGATGCTTCATTCTCAGAACAAGAAGCACAAGACCTAGTGCACCGAACAAATGAAGTGCGCCCAGTGCAGATACTAGTTGACTATTTCGAAAGCGATGAATTAAAAGAGTGGGTGACTGTTTACGAAATAGAGGAGTCAGAGGCAGTCAAAAAAGTAGGTGAGGGGGAGATAGATGGCTTTCTTCTTATACCGGACGGCTTTACTGCTGATAGTTTGTATGCCGCGGTAACTGGAGAATCCCCGACGACAAAGCTGACGTTTAAGAGGGATAAAGAAACAGGTGACACTAGTGCATTATACAATATCATTCACGGCTTTATGGATCATTTAAATTACCACTTTGCTCTGGAAACCCTCTCCGGCGCTACTGAAGTAGAGGTGAAGCTTCCTGAAGGAGGCCTTGAACAGGAGGAAGCAGCGGAGAACTTTTCATTAACGCAATATTTCACGATTACGATGGCCATATTGTTTGCTTTATTTACCGCTATGACCGTCGCTACAAAAACAGGGCATGAAATGAGGCAACAAGTATTTAATCGCATCCTTATCGCGCATCAAAATCGATTGCTGTTTCTAGTTGGAAAAACAGTTTCAACTTTTTGCTTGGCTTGGCTGCAAATCATGCTTGTCTTTACGTTGGCCCATTTCATTCTTGGTGTATTCCCTGAGCGAACGGCGAATTTTTGGTTAGGACTCTTAGGAATCGTTACCTCGGTCTCTTTCGCAATTGCCGGCTTAGCTGCTATATTTACCACCATTTTACTGAAAATGAAGAAAGTGGAGGCTGCCAATGGCCTATTTATGCTCGTCATTATACTGTTTGGTGTTGTGGGCGGCAATTTTGTTCCAATTTACATTTTGCCTGATTGGTTGCAACAAATTGGTGAATGGACACCAAATGGTCTTGCATTAGTCATGTTTACAGAATGGATCCGGTTCGAACAAGTATCGTCGCTAGTTGGCCCAAGCGTCTTGTTGATCATATTCTTTGTACTATGTAGTATCGCTGGTTTAGCCTTTTATCCAAAAAGGGGGGAAGCGTAGTGAAACCAGTACTATGGGCGCAATTTATGAAAGATAAGCGAAACCCACTTTTGCTATTATTATTAATGGCTGGCAGCATCCTCGCTACGCTCTTATTTACTGGCGGTGTTCATTCGCCGACAACAGTCGCTATTTTTAGTGAGGAGGAGAATGCCTCAAGTATTGAGAAAAAATGGGAACAATTGTTGAATGCTGATGATGCATTCCAGTTTATCATCGTTGATCCTGAGCAAGCCCGGGAGGACATACGAGCTGGTCAACTCGATGTGGCCGTAAAGCTAATGGAAACAGATTATAAACTCATTGCCGCTGGCGAACTACCTAGTGTCGCTATTGTTCAACAGCATGTTGATAAAGTCTTTCAACGGGAGGCATACGGTACGGCGATATCGGCTGAGGACGGAAGTAGCCGTGAGGAGTTTGAGCGGTATTTGAAGGATGCCCCTTTTCAGGTAGAAGTACAAGGCATTGACCGCGAGGAAACGATAGAGTATAACATGACGACGCAGCTATTGTTTGCTTTTACTTTTCTAGTCTCCATGTTTATTGCCGGTTTTAAAGTCAACAATGTGATGTACGATAAAATTTCTGGCGTATGGAATCGAATGATTCTGTCGCCGATAAGCAAAACCAGCATGTACAGCAGTTATCTTTTATATAGTTTCTTAATAACCATGTTTCAAATTTGCGTCGTGCTGATTGTGTTTAAGTATGGCTTAAATTATGAGGTAGGAGACCAACTATGGCTTGTCATTTTAATCGCAGCATTTTTTACTTTTAGTATGATTAGCGTGGCCCTGCTTATTACCGGTTTTGTAAAAACGCCGGAGCAATTTTTGGCGATTTACCCTTCGCTTATTCCCATTATGCCGCTAATTAGTGGGGCATATATGATGCCTGGGACGATTACAAACCCTGTGTTGCTGTTTATTGCCGATTTATTTCCGCTGACACATGCGATGGACGCCATTATGGCTGTCATCTTTTATAATGCTGGTTTGCAGGATGTGGGCATGTCATTGTTGGTTATGGTGTTGATTGGAATTATCGCAATGGGACTAGGAATTAATCTAATGGAACGAAGAAGCCAGTAAGTATAACTATGAAGCTTAAAGCAAACAACGCTCTCGTCTAAAAAGAAAGGAAGGAGAGCGTTGTTTACCGATCATAGGGAGAGAATACCATTGGTCACGTTCAAAAGCCTAGTGAGTTATTTAGGAAATGCCTGTTTTTCGTAATGCTTATAAAGGGAATGAAACTTGCCATTGTAATTTTTATGCCATGGTTTCTTTTTTCCGCAAAAGTGGAGTATGACTGTTTGCCGCAGTACGGCGTCAATGTCAAAACGGCCACCACTTTTTAGTTTGTAGTAGCGGTAATAACGAGCATCATAATTATAAAGACGTTCATCGACATTTTTGATCTGAGGAGAATAGAGTGCGTTTAATACATCTTGATCAGGAAGGACGAGACGATTCCTGTATTTTTCGACATAGGCAAAAATGTCGTTTATGTCCATGGTTTCCCGTTGCTTGGCTAAATTCATAAGGAGGACGCCTGAATTGTAGTATGCTTCCATTTCATACGCATTTAGTCTAAACTTATTGATTTCTTGGATGTTAATAAAGCTATGCTGTGCCGCCGCATACAAACAGGAATCGATATTGGTTTCATACAGAGGGCGAATCGGGTTTAACACCAAAATATCGGGATCCAAGTATAAAATGCGGTCAAGCTCCGTCGGAAGAAATCGATAGGCCAACAAACGGTAATACATTTCAGAGGAATAATGTTTGACGACAGGCGCATTGGCAAATAGCGTTTTGTCCGTTTCTACAATGATCAATGAATGCCCTTGTTGGCACACAAATTGCTCCAGCTGTTGAAGCTGGTTTTCTGGAATGGACGAATGGATTAAGTAAATGGCAAAGTCTTCGTTTGCATTATTCATAAATAACGATGTCAACATGACTTGTAAAGGCTTTAAGTAATGGGCGTTAAGGGTCACCAAAATATTCATGGCATAGGATCCTTTATAAAAGTATTAAAACTGGTTTTATTATCGCAAACGGAACGTCAAGAGGCAAGTATCCGAGTGTACTTCAGGAACCGTGTTGATAATAAGCTATGCTTCATTTATGTTATGCTACAGACAGGGGAAAGGGAGTGGCAAATGGACAATGGATTATTATGTGAAACAACGTATTTTCTCCTTTAAAGATCAGTTCACGGTTTTTGACGGCAATGAGAAACCGCTATACAAAGTGGACGGCAAATTGTTTTCCTTTGCTAACCAATTGGCGATCACAACCGTAGATGGGAAGCCAGTCTTGCAAATTAAAGAGAAATTGTTTTCGTTTTTGCCTCATTACACGATTTCGAATGAAGAAAAAGAACTGTGCCACGTAACAAAGAAACTTACTTTCTTTCGTGCCAAGTATGAAATTAAACCCCTTGATTGGACGATAGAGGGCAGTTTGTTGGACCATCATTATCGTGTGGTCGGCGATGGCAAAGAAATTATGAACGTCGAGAAACAATGGTTGAGCTGGGGAGATACATACCATTTAACGATTCATGATCAACGCCATGAGACAATAGGCATTGCCTTAATGATTGTCCTTGATATGGTGCACCATCAAGGGAAAAACCATTCAAACCAGTAACACGAAAAAAGCGCCGGAAAAATCCAGGCGCTTTTGGTGTTTATTGTATACAGCCTTTAATTGTTAAGAGCTGTGCGCAAAGTTTCAATGTTGTTCTCCATAATCGAGAAATAATCCGCGTCAGCTTGTTCATCCTCTTGTGTAAGGGCTTCAAGGGGATGAATCGTCAGTGCTTCTGCGCCAAGATGGTCTTGCACCACTTTAGCAACGGAAGGCGTAATATTCGGCTCAAAGACTACGTAATGTAAACCAAGTTCTTTTGCTGTTTCTACTGTTTCAACAAGTTGGGTTTGCGATGGTTCATCTGTCGAGGAAATGCCTGCTATCCCGATTTGTTTAATGCCATAACGTTCTTCCCAATAGCCGTAACCAGCATGAGAAACAATGAATGTATCGACTGAAGCATCGTTAACCATTTCTTGCATCTGTGTATCAAGCTCTTCGAACTGCGCCTTCAATGTTTCAAAGTTGTCATTAAAATAGGCTTCTTGTTCAGGCTTTAGCTCAACGAGCATGTCTTTAATCGCTTCTGCCATCTCAATTGAACGAATGGGGTCAAGCCAGACGTGGGGATCTTGGTCTCCATGATGATGGCCATCGTGTGAGCCGCCTTCCTCCTCATGATCGTCAATTTGAATCGTTACCGGCTCGCTTTCGGCAATGACATGGTGGTCGTCGTCAAATTGTCTAGCGATGATTTGGATGCCGTCTTCTTCCGCTGTACCAGTATAAACATCAGAATGGTTATCAGGTATGACTTCCCAAGCATCTGGATCAGTAGCATCTCCACCTGCTGCAAGGGTATACCAATGCCAATGGTCACTGTTTTTAGGAGATTGTGCTGTTAATTCAACTGTGTCGCCAGAGTGGTAATGGTCGGCAAGCCCGTCAATTGTGGCTGTAGCGATATCCCCTGCTTCTCCTTCATTGTCATGGTGGTCATGGTCATGTCCATCTTCCCCTTCATGGTTGTGGTAATCATGCTCATCCTCAGCTTCATGATTATGGTCGTCATGATCATGCCCATGGTCGTGGTCGTGTGAATTAGCAATTAGATCCGTGGCAGCAGAAGCCTCTAATGTAACAACATCGTGGTCTTCAACGGCAGAAGTAATCTTATCGGCAAAAGCTTCTAGACTTGCACCGTTGTAAATGAAAGCATCGGCTTCAGCGACGTCGATCATCGTTTGTGGCGTTGGCTCATATGTATGGGCGTCAGCACCTACAGGAACGATGTTTTCGACCTCTACAAATTCACCACCAATTTTTTTCGTCCAATCTTCATAAGGAAAAATCGTTGTGTACACAGTGATTGTATCTTCTTCAGAAGGACCAGACTGGCTTTCGTCTGCCGGCTGGCAAGCGCCTAACGCAAGCAAGGATGCGCTGGCTACCATCAAATATTTTCTCATCAGTCTCTCCTTTTTTAAGCGTAATGTTTACGATTTATAAGAGCAAATTTGATTATATCGTAATAATTCTTATGTGTGAAGGGTTTATTTTTAAGTTTATGTTATAAGTTACTGACTTTTCCTTGAAAAATCGACTGTCTCCATTTAATGTAAGAGAACGGGCGAGGTGGTGACCGAATGATTAAAGCAATTGCCCATCGTGGCTATTCGTGCAAATACCCAGAAAACACGCTGTCTGCATTCGAAGCGGCAATCCGTTTAGGTTATTATTGGATTGAAATGGACGTGAGGCTTACGAAAGATGGCGTACCGCTGATTATCCACGACCCAAAAGTCGACCGGGTGACGAATGGCAAGGGGTATGTAAAAGATTACTCTCTTGCTGCGTTAAAAGAGTTAACGGTCTATCAAAAAGAACGACTTCCTACATTAAAAGAAGTGTTTGCTGCTTTTGCGGGCCGCTGCAAAATGGCGATTGAGCTAAAGAAAGGCAAAAACGGCGACAATGGCATTGAGCAAGCTGTATACCAATTGATTAAAGACTATAACTTGGAGCAGGATGTTTATATCAATTCATTTAACCATGCCTCCATTGGAAGGATGCGGGAACTTTCTCCAGCGCTTGAGCTTGGCCTTATTCAAACGAAGCCAACGAAAGCATTGTTTCCATATATGAAGACAATCAACGCTTTTTCTCTAGCTATTCACATCCGCCATTTCAGTAGAAAATTCGCGGAGCAGTGCAGTCGTGAAGGCGTGCAATTGATCGTTTACAACGTCGACAGTGTCCGTTTGATTAAAAAAATGAGCAACTTCCCTAATGTGCGTTGCACCGTAAATGAACTGGAACGGTTCAAGAAGTGGTATAAGCCAGCAGGTGGTTGATTGGTTTAAGCTAGGCGATCGACAACAGTGAATCGTTAAAGGGAGGTAGACAGCAATGAAGGGGAAAAATGTCTATTTGCGTGAGTTTAAAATCGATGATTGGCATGACGTACATGCGTATGCTTCGCTGGAACGAGTCTGCCGGTACCAGACATGGGGCCCTAATAACGAAAAAGATTCACAAAACTATGTTAAACAAGCGATTGCCGATGCTCGCAAATGTCCTCGGACGAGGTTTGCATTTGCAATTGCTCTAAAAAATAGGGAGCGCGTGGTCGGAGCCGCCGAACTAGTTATCGACATTGCTAACCGCAGCGGCACGATTGGCTACATTGTCCATCCTGATTATTGGGGCCAAGGCGTAGCAACCGAGGCAGCTACATGTCTGATAGACGATGGATTCAACCGGCTTAAACTCCACCGCATATGGGCTACATGCGATTCTCGTAACATTGCTTCTGCTAAAGTATTAAAGAAGATTGGGATGCAGCAGGAAGGGCGCTTGCGTGATCACCTGCGGTTGAATGACGGCTGGCGTGACTCGCTTGTTTTTAGCCTATTAGAAGATGAAAGAACCCGACAGTAGCGGCAAATGGTTGAACAGTGCTTAAGATAACACTTTGGCTTCCTGTGGCAATATGGTACAGTTAACATATAAAAAAACGAATAAATAGAAAGAAGGCTGTTTAATGGATAAAGAAACGGTTGTGTTGGTACGCAAAAAAAGTCCATTGCCATTAAAAATAGGGAAAGTGGCCCTAGGCTTTATAGGCATTGCCGGTGTCGTTGCCGGAATAGCGATTGCTTCTTTAGAAGCGAAAAGCATGGTGCAGGCCTTTCTTATTTTGGCAGTTTCGATTATTTGTGTGGGCTTATCGTTGCTGCGCGTGCAAACGGTTACGTGTCCTCATTGTCATTCGGAAACGACAATCCATACGTTGACAGTCGATTTTGAATGTAGGAGCTGCTTGAAGCCGACTGCAATAAAATGGGAAAAGTAATTCTGGCCAATTTGCCACAAACCTCTTTTTATTTTCGATCAGATTCTTTATAATAGGCAAGGGAAACTAAATAAACGAACAAAGCATCAGCTCGTATAATAGCGGTAATATGGTCCGCGAGTCTCTACCAGGCTGCCGATAACGGCCTGACTACGAGTGGTCTTTTTCAGTTGCTATTTTCAAAGCCGAAAGATCACTCTATTTTTATAGTGATCTTTCGGCTTTTTATTTTGAAAGGAGAAAGCAATGGAATTACTAAAAGAAGCGATCCGTAAACGGGGAAGTGTACTGTCGAGTGGAGTGCTTAAAGTTGACCAATTTTTAAACCACCAAGTCGATACCAACTTGATGAGCGCAATTGGCGAGGAATTTGCCCGCCTATTTGCTGACGAACAAGTAACGAAAGTCGTGACCATCGAGTCGTCTGGTATCGCTCCAAGCTTTATGTGTGCCCATTCTCTGCAAGTGCCATTGATTTTTGCTAGAAAGAAGAAATCAGTGACGATGGACAAAGAAAACGTTTATTCGAGTCGCGTGTACTCTTTTACAAAAAAGGAATATTCGGAGGTGACCGTTTCAAAGGATTGGCTTTGCGCCGGTGACCGTGTGTTAATCATTGATGATTTCCTTGCAAATGGACAAGCTGCTACAGGACTCACTCAAATCGTCGAAGAAGCAGGGGCCGCTGTAGCCGGGATTGGCATAGTGATCGAAAAGTCTTTTCAAGACGGAAGGGCGTTGCTTGAAGGAAAAGGTTATCGGATTGAATCGCTGGCGCGCATTTCTTCACTAGAAGGCAACAAGGTTCAGTTTGTAGAAGAATCTGCACAATTTGCTTACAACAAATCTTAAAAAGGGCGGAATATACAATTTATGAATGGCCATTATCCTTTATTTAAAAAACAAGACATTGATGCATTTTTTGCTCTTTTTCAAAACAATCTCGCAAACTTTGTTGTCATAACGGTTACCCTTCTGGGAATGGGATTTCCAGAGTCTCTTGTCTTCGGGCGAATTATTCCTGGCGTGGCCGTCGCTGTCATTGCCGGAAACCTTTATTATGCACACATGGCCAAACGGCTAGCGAAAAAAGAAAAACGTACAGATGTAACGGCGTTATCCTATGGCGTATCCACGCCTGTCATGTTTGTGTTTCTATTCGGTGTTACCGCTCCCGCTTTGGCGATGACAAACGACCACGAACTAGCCTGGAAAATAGCTGTAGCTGCTGCTTTTTTATCAGGCCTTGTTGAAGCGCTCGTTGCTTTTTTTGGCAATTGGGTCAGAAAGCACACGCCGCGTCCGGCGTTATTAGGTGCATTAGCAGGGGTGGCGTTTACGTTTGTTGCTGGGGAAATGTTGTTTTCTGTTTTTGATGTGCCTGTCATTGGCCTTGTGGCCTTGTCGATCATTTTGCTTGGCTTTGTGGCAAAAGTCGGAATGCCATTTCGCATTCCTACGTCCCTTTTTGCGATCATTATCGGTGTCATACTGGCGTTTGCACTAGGCTACCAATCTGGTTCAGACGTTACAAACGCGTTTGCAAATGTTGGTTTCTATCCGTTTTTGCCAACGTTGGCAGCGTTCGAAGGCATGTCCGCTTTATTTGGCGTGATGATTGGTTTGCTCGGCATACTCATTCCGATTACAATTTACAATGCGATTGAAACGATGAACAATGTTGATGCAATGGCGGCAGCGGGCGACTCGTATGATGTTCGTGAATGCCAGGCAGTAGATGGCATTGGCGCGATGCTCGGCGCTTGTTTCGGGGGCATGTTCCCGACAACTGTGTATATTGCAACAGTAGGCGCTAAGGAAATGGAAGCCGGTCGGGGTTACAGCATCTTAAATGCAGTGATGTTTTTATTTGCAGCAGCAACGGGCCTCATCGCTGCTTTTTCGGCACTTATTCCGATGGCGGCGATTGCGCCGATTCTTGTCTTTGTCGGCATGTCGATGATATCGAGTACGTTTGCCAACAACGAGAAAAAGTACTATCCAGCGGTTGCTTTAGCCATGCTTCCTTATATCGCCAACTACATGATGACACGTTTTAACAATAGCGCAGGGGAAGTGGTGGCAGGCATTTCTGAAGGGATTGTCCCTCTAGGCCAAGGAGCAATGTTTACAGCTATAATTATTGGCGCTATTACCGTGTGCCTCATTGATCGAACGTTCCACAAAGCGGCGCTTTTTGCCGGGATCGGCGCTGTCCTTGCTTTCTTTGGCTTTACACATGCTCCTTCGCTCGCTCTTAATGCGGCTTTCGACTACACGATTGGCTATGCCTTAATTGCTTTGTTCTTTGTCTACATCGGTTTCCGTGAACAAAAGCAAGAAGCCTCGCTAGCGAGAGAACAAGCAACGAAAGCGGCCTAAAAGTAAAACGTTCAAGCATTGAGACATCCATCCACTGTATGATGAATGAATTGCTATAAACAAAAAAGTCGGGAGTGCTCCCGACTTTTTTGTGCTAGTTGCTTACTTTTTTCCAAACATCCCATTGTCCCGATTCACTCGGATTCTCACCTTGCGTCCACCATTTTGCTTCGTATAGTCGGCCCTCATAGAGCACGCGGTCGCCAGCGACATAAATAGTGGTAGCATTCCACTCTTGTGGTCCTTCAGGTACTTCCTCGGAATCAGTCACTTTTTTCCAAACATCCCACTGTCCCGATTCACTCGGATTCTCACCTTGCGTCCACCATTTTGCTTCGTATAGCTGGCCTTCATAGTAAACACGATCGCCGGCAGTGTAGATTTCATCTGCTTGCCATTCTTGCGGTCCATCAGGCTCCTCATAGCAATCAGTTGCTTTTTTCCAGACGTCCCACCTTCCTGAATCAGCAGGATTTTCCCCTTGTGTCCACCATTTGGCTTCATAAAAATCGCCTTCATGCTCGACGCGGTCGCCAGCTGTATAAATGGCGGTTTTCTCCCACGCTTTATAATCGCATGCTGGCAGCTCAGGTTCTGGTTCAACTGGTTCTTCGATAAAAGCGTATGTTGATGGGTTTCTCATGCCTGGCGTTCCAAAATAAGTTTCTAGCGAACCTATTATCCGTACTTGTTTGCCAATGTTTTCAGGATTGTTGACTAAGTTTAGCCCATTTCGGACAGGGGTGCCGTTCACAAGCTGAACAGGCAACATCTTCGCCCTGTCTGTCTCATCTGGTGAGTCTGCCAATAACAAGTTAGAAGGGGCGTGGCTGCCTTCGCCGATAATAGGTCGGTTGTTATTGATCGACCCGACAATGTAGCCCTTGACTGCCTTTGTGCCTGAGTTGTTGGCGATTGCTTCTGCGATAGTCAGTGTGCCAGTAGGGTCTTCCGGCTCTTTGCCTTCAATGGCAATGCGGCTTCCTTCTGTATAATCGATTGGCTCTGTTTGCGTTGATGCATAATCAACTACAGCTTGCCAAACAGGGCCGTAGCTGTCATCAACGGCCGTGCCGAGGTTGTAAAAGGTTGAGGCATGCATATAGTCGTTATAAGCGACGGTATACGTTCCATCAGGATCAAGTGGTTCGCCGTTTTCAAGTAGTATAGTCACGTCGCTAAAGCCGCTGTTCTCGTCTGGAATGAGCGTGTAAGTCAAGCCAGAACCTTGCAAATCAACGCCTCGATGGTAACGTGATTGCTCGAGTAAAACTTCTTTTAAGCGGGAACCTGTCGTTTCGACAACAACAATGGTGTTGCCATAACGGTCGAGAGCTTCAATTTGTTTGTCTGTAATCGAGCCTGGAGGAATTTCTCCAGTGATGGAAGAACCGTTTAAAAGCGCAAAGTCGCTGCCTGTTTTAGCGCGAATTGAATCGGCGTATAAGTTGCCAAGGCCAACATCTTGTTTGTTTTTGTTTTCAGAATAAAGGCCTGTGTTCGTCGAGCCGATGATCTCCCCTGGATTTGGCGCAGTTGGATCCACTTTTAAAGCAATCCGCCCCTCGCTTTCGTAGTCAAGCGCGTGGCCTGCAGCCGTACGTTCCAAAGCATATTGTTCCATTGCCGTCGTCATTAGGCCGACTGTTTCTTGTAAGATTTCGCCTTCAAAATGGTATCCTGATCCGCCAGTGCCAATATAGTCAGCAACTGCCACTTTATAAGTGGAGTCTGCCTCAAGTGGCTGGCCATCAATTGATACGTTCACGTCAATAAAGTTGCCTGTCATTCCTGTTATAATTTCGTAGTGTAGACCTGATGTTTGCAAATCAATTTGGTTGCGATCATCACGGGCGTATGAATAGGCGATGACGTTTTCGATCGCTTCGCCTGTCATTTCAATCACCATAATCTCATTGGCAAAAGGCTCAATTTTATAGATGTCGTTTAATGTCACTTCGCCTGGGGCAATGCTGTCGCGAATGCCGCCATTATTCGTTAAGGCAATATCTGCATCGGCAAAAGCGCGCATGGCATCTGTCCAAAAATTGCCGAGAGGAACATCGCGATCATAGCGCCCGTCACGGGATAGCCCGGTGTTTGAATAGCCGATTACTTTGCCGAGAAGCTCATCCATCTCTTCGTTGTACTTATCAATAACTGCTTGGACGTCTTCATCCGTTTCTGTTAAGGAGGATACCGCTGTAAGCTGGCCTGAAACTTCCGTTACCTCATCAGTCGTTTCATTGTAGGTAAACTCCAGTTCACCTATATGTTGCAAATTGGAACCCGTTTGGACAATTGGCGTGCCGTTTACAATGGCAGGAGCGTTTAATGTCGTATGAGAATGGCCGCCTATAATAGCATCAAAATACTCGACCTCATTCGCAAGGCGGCGGTCTTGGTCGTAGCCGATATGAGTCAGAGCAATAATGACATCAGCTTGACTTTCCAACTCGTCTTTATAAGCAAGCGCTGTTCCTATATAATCATTATCAAAATCCATACCAACTACATTTGCTGGTGCTGTTGCTGGCGGCGCCTGCGTTAAGCTAAATAATGCAACGGAGATGCCATCCGCATCTAATAACACATAAGGTTTCGTATTTTCGACATCCGTCGCCCCTGTATCAAGGTTGGCGGCAAGCCAAGGAAAGTTTGCCTGTTCCATGTTCGTTTTTAAATGGTCTTGCCCGTAATCGAACTCATGGTTGCCAATTGTAAATGCATCTAAGCCAACAAGGTTAAATATGTCGATCATTGGCTTTCCGTAATTTAAATCGACGACAGGGTTGCCGCTCGCAAAATCACCGGCATCGACATACAGAAAATGGTCGGACATTTGCCGCTTGTTCTGTATGTAAGCTGCCACTTTCCCATACTCGTCAAAGCTAGCATGGATATCATTAGTGTGAATAATATGAAGCGTTTTTTCACCTGTTTCTCCAGAAACGGATTGTGGAACGGTTAAACAGAAGAATAGAGCAAAAACTAGCAGAATCATGTGTCGCATTGATTTTCGTATCGGCATATTGTTCCTCCTTAAAGATGATCAGCACCAAATGGGCATACTCAAATCATAGCAGAAAAAACCGTTTAATAGTGTTTTATAATGTAATAGATTGTAAAAGTTACGCTAAAATAAGAGGGGCGTACTAGGTATGGAAGTAGAGAAGCGGGATTGAAATCATAATATTCTGTCTATTGAACAAAATAGATCACCTGCCTAAGGGCAAGCACCTATCGGTAAGCAAACTTCTATCAGCCTTTTTGGCTGTAATCCTCATTGTCAATGAGCATCTCTATTACGACGACAAACGCAGCAAGGGCTGCTTGCGACATCAGTTTAATATGGATGGTAGACATATAGTGGTTAAGCAAAAAAACAACAGGAAGTGTGAATGTATACCTTATGCAAAATTCTAGTATTTTCTGAAGCAGTCTGCTTGCGACAGCAGGGAGAAGCAACGTATTGAACACTTTAACAAACAATTCAACAAAAATGCCGAGCAGCAAAAAAAGCAAGACAAACAAAGCTAAAGCTTGAACAGAGTCATAGCCGATGCCTAGCAGTTGGAACAAACCGGCCATCCCTAAATAATATATACCAAAGATGAATGCGAGAACCGCTGCTGAGATGACAATGATAAAAAACACAGTTACGCATACAGTGAGCAGCGAAGAACCCTTACGCATCAAATCCCTCCTTTTAACAAAAGCGCCTCGAGCTGATGGCCCGAAGCTAGACGATAACAAAAGCGCAAGGCGCCCGGTAATCAGCGACAAGCGCTGGAGGATCAGAAGATGAAGTAGCATTTTACTTCAGCGGCTGGTCCGAAGCGTCTCGAGCTGATGGCGCCTGAAGCTAGACGATAACAAAAGCGCAAGGCGCGTAAACGAGAATCGAACAGCCAAAGCGAAGACTTTGGCTGTTCAGCCATTAGGCCGTTGCTGTTTCTTTTAGCACAGTCACAATTTCTGCAGAGCGAGCGGAAATTGTTGATGGGCTAACACCATACTTTTTAGCAAGTGCCTTTTGTGTAGCAGAAATAGGCGCAATTGTTTGAAGGGCGTATTCCATCGCAGCAGCGTACGCTGCTGGCTTGCGGATTGCCGGATTCTGTTCCTGGCAAAACTGGTTCCATTTCTCTAAGGCAAGCATTTCAATTTCCGGCGGGCATCGATCAAGGCGAAGGCCATTGAGCAATGCTTCGGCTGTTTCCTTTTGTTTGTCTGTATGCCAGCGAAACTGATCAGGAGCAACTGTTGGAGCCTGTTCGCTATTTAAAAGGGCGGACAACAGCTGCGGCCACTTCTGCAAAAAGGCGTCTTCTGTTTCGTTTACAAACGAAGCGACTTTTTGTTTAATAGCAGCCGTTTTTTCAGGCAAATGGCTAATAACAGGACCAATAAAGGACATGTGCGCATCAGAGTTTGCCGGAAAGCCGATGACAGTGGAGCCTGGTCGTGCAGTCTTCTCATGTTCAGTTGGCAATGTATGGTCGATCTGCTGTCCCGTTAACAAATCGACGCTTCTGTACACGCGCTCAGCCGTTTGCTGTTTAATTTCAAGAACAGCTGGGCGCGTGTGTTTCCAAGTTTCCAACAGGAAAGCAGTTTTTGGGCGTTTGATCTTTCTCTGTTTCCCTTCATAAAAAACATCAAAAATCGTTGTCTCATCCTCTTGAATGGGCTTTGTGAAAATCAACCAAACAAGCAACATGCTTGAAAGTGTTTCAGTCACCGTTTTATCAGCCTCAGGATAAACGGAATGGTAGCTTTGCACCCAATTTGTTAACTGTTTTTGATAGCGGGTAAATGCCATGTAAAGCAATTCGGTTTCAAGCTGGTTTAGTTCGTCTTGTACGACCATCGCCTGGCTAGATGAGCGATTCATACAGCATTTTTTATATTTTTTTCCGCTCCCGCATGGGCACAGATCGTTTCGTTTAGGCATCGATGTTCCTCCTTATCAATCAACTCTCCTATTTTAACAGATTCCACAAAGAAAAAAAGGTGTTTGCTTGGGGAAATGTTGGGACATAGGAAAGATGAGTGCGTGATCGGCATAAAAAAACCCACACTCTAGAGCATGGGCATCAGTTTGTAGCAAAACGCTCTCGTTCTTCCTTCGGCTAATAAGCGTTCTCTACTCGTTTAATGGATTATGTGAATTGTTATCTTGAAATTCCGAAGACTACAGGCATCCAAAAGTAGACGGCCAGTGTAATAACAATGACACTAAGAATGTTTAGCCATACGCCTGCTTTAACCATGTCGGCTATATCCAGTTCACCTGCGCTGAAGACGGCCGTATTAGGGGGTGTTGCCACAGGAAGCATGTAACAAGAGCCTGCAGCGAGCGCAACAGCAGCCATCATAAAGAGGGGATCCATGCCAATAGCCACTCCTAACCCGGCCGCAATTGGCAGCACCAAATTGGCGACAGCGGTATTCGATAAAATCTCAGTCATCGCCAGTACAATGACTACTAGCAAAAGAATCACAATAAAGGCCGCGTATTTTTCAAGTCCTTCTAACGCTACGGCAATCCAGTCGTTTACGCCTGACGATTCAAGGCTTTTTGCTAAGGCAAGCCCGCCTCCAAATAAAATGAGAACGCCCCATGGCAGTTTTGCTAAGTCCTCCCATTTTAAAATCCGTTCACCCTGTTTAGTGCTTGGTAAAAAGAAGAGTGAGATCGCTCCTAACATCGAAACACTTGCATCAGGCAAGTTTCCGAGGTTATCGAGAAACGACAAGGCTGAGAAGGTGTTTGCTAGCCAAAGAATACCGGGTTTTCCGACCCAGAGGAAAATGGTGATAAGAAATACGACAATGACGATCCATTCCTCCGTTTGAATAGGCCCTAGTTTTTTCTTTTCTTCCTTAATAAATCCGACAGAGCGTTGTTGTTTGACTTTGACTTTAAACCGGATTTTTGTCAAATAGAAATAGAGGCAAATAAACATTACCACTGCAACAGGGCCAGCGAAAATAAGCCATTGCAAGAAAGTGACTTCAATACCAAACTGAATGCTAGCAATACCGGCAAGGGCCGCATTGGGCACGGCAGCAACTAAAGTGGCAAGCCCGCCAATCGTGGCTGTGTATGCAACCGCTAACAAAATCGCTTTAGCAAAATAGTGTACGTTTTCCCCGGTTAAAATGTGTTTTTCGCGAACTTCAGAAATAAGAGCAAGGGCAACAGGCAACATCATAAGAGCGGTAGCGGCATTTGAAATGAATAGCGTAAGCGTGCCTGTCGCCAACATAATGCCCAAAATGATTTTGTGGCTTTCTGTTCCAATAAAATCAATAATGGATAAAGCCATTCGCCTATGTAAATTCCATTTTTCAATCGCAATTGCGAGAATAAAGCCGCCTAAATACATGAAAATTACAGGTTCCGAATAGCCACTCGATACAACGTCAATCGGTGCACCGCCAAATAAGGGGATGATAATAAGCGGTATTAAGGAAGCAGCAGCCATTGGAACTGCCTCAGTTACCCACAAAGTGCCGACTAATGCGACTGTGGCAAGGACAACGCGCCCTTCATAGCCAATGGCATCGTCTGGGATGAGCAAAAAAGCAAGCAAAGCCAGAATCGGGCCAAGCACGAGACCAATTTTGTTTGCCTGAGAATACGACTTTGATTTCAAAAAACGATCACCTGCTTTTAAAAATATTCGTTTGCGTTTTTATAGTTTACGAGAATCGTGTCACATTTTGCAATAAAAATGGATTCTATTTTTGTTTTGACAACTATGAAAACTCATGCTACAGTATGAACAACACATTTTCATAAAAACACTCTTATAACGAGAAGCGGAGGGACTGGCCCAATGAAGCTTCAGCAACCATTCATTGCGATGAAAAGGTGCTAAATCCAGCAAAGGGAACTTTGGCAGATAAGGGGATTCATTTCGTGAAAACAACACCCTTTCCAATCCCGGAACGGGTGTTTTTCAATTTTATAGATGCAACCAGGTGCGGCTATTGCCGCTTAAAAGGGGAAGCTGGTGAAAATCCAGGACGGTCCCGCCACTGTGACACGAGATGCAACATTTATTCGTGAAGTCAGATTGCCTGCCTGTTTGTACTGCTTGACTCTACGTGGATATAGAGAGGAGTGGATAACAAAGCCAATGGAATGTTTGTGCCGAGGCGCAAGTTAACAATTGGCTAACTTTCCAAATCCCTTTTAATTACGTAATGGGGATTTTTTGTTTGTCGATGATAAAAACATGAAGGGGTGGAGAAATTTGAGCAAAGTGAGAAGTTCATCATTAGGGTATCCGCGGATTGGCGGCCAGCGAGAATGGAAAAAAAACCTTGAGGCGTTTTGGGCAGGAAAGCGCTCAAAAACTGATTTTTTGCAGGAACAGAAATCGTTAAGGCTATCTTATTTGCAAAAACAGCAACAGCTCGGCCTTGATCTCATTCCGGTAGGCGATTTTAGTGATTATGACCATGTGTTAGACACGGCTGTTGCTTTCGGAATTGTGCCAGAAAGATTTGCGTATGCTGGCGGAAAAGTGGAGGAGGAAACGTATTTTGCGATTGCCCGGGGAACGGATGATGCTGTCGCAGCCGAAATGACAAAGTGGTTCAACACCAACTACCACTATATTGTCCCAGAGTTAACGGCTAGCAGAGAACCAGCCCTTGTCGATAACCGCTGGCTACGTTTGTACGAAGAGGCAAAAAGTGAACTTGGCATTAACGGCAAACCGGTACTTCTTGGGCCAGTCAGTTTTGTGAAACTAGCAAAACAATATGGAAATAAATCCTTCTCCGAACATGTGCAGACACTTGTGCCTTTGTACGGACAAGTACTGGCTGAATTGGCACAGGCAGGCGCGCCATTGATTCAAGTAGATGAACCGATTTTGGCTGGCGATGTGACCGAAGCAGAGTGGGCTGTTGTCGAGGAAACGTATCAGTCATTAGCGAAACTAGCGCCAAACGCCAAGCTTTTGCTGCAAACCTATTTTGAGAGCGTCGCTGACTATAACCGTTTTATACAGCTGCCAGTTGCGGGGCTAGGATTTGACTTTGTAGCTGGAAAAGAAGAAACATTTCAAAATCTTCGTGTAAACGGATTTCCAAACGATAAGCTGTTAGCACTTGGCGTTATTGATGGACGTAACATTTGGCGGACGGATCTTACAGCTGTCAATGCCGAACTAAAGGAAGTGTTACAGGTAGTTGAACGGGAAAGGCTCATTCTCCAACCATCATCTAGCCTTTTGCATGTGCCAGTAACGGTCCAATCAGAAGAGAAAATAGCAGATGAATTAAAAGAAGCGATTGCATTTGCGGATGAAAAAATAATCGAGATCGTTTCATTGGCGAAAGTGGTCAACGGTCACGAGCCACCTTCGTTATTAGAAGCGAGCAAACACGCGTTAGGGCGATTAAATGCTTCAGAAGCCCGGAACAATCAATCGGTCCAACAAGAAGTAGCACAAATCAGCAGCGAGGACCCATCCCGTGGTCTAGACGCACCTACGCGTGCCAAGTTGCAAGCGGCCAAACTGAAACTGCCGCTGTTGCCGACGACGACGATTGGCAGTTTTCCACAAACAAAAGAGATCCGTAAAAAACGGTTAGACTGGCGCAAAGGAAAATTGGACAGTGCTGGCTATGAAACATTCATTAACGCCGAGATAGACCGCTGGATCGCTATCCAAGAACAGCTTGGGCTCGACGTCCTTGTCCATGGCGAATTTGAACGGACAGACATGGTTGAATTTTTTGGCGAAAAGCTTGGCGGCTTCCAGTTTACTACATATGGCTGGGTTCAGTCTTATGGGTCACGTTGTGTCAAACCGCCAATTATTTACGGAGATGTTTACTTTAAACAACCAATGACTGTAAAAGAAACGGTTTATGCCCAATCCAAAACAGACAAACCGGTTAAGGGGATGCTAACTGGTCCAGTCACGATTTACAATTGGTCGTTTCCAAGGGCTGATATTACGGAAGGGGAGGCGGTTAATCAAATTGCTCTCGCTTTGCGCAAAGAAGTCCTTGCCCTTGAAAAACATGGAATTGGCGTCATTCAAGTAGATGAACCTGCTTTGCGGGAAGGATTGCCGCTTAAGCGCGCGAAATGGCAAAGCTATCTTGACCAATCGGTAACGGCCTTTCAGTTGACGGTCAACCAAGTAAAGCCAGAAACGCAAATCCATACGCATATGTGTTATTCTGATTTCCAAGATATTATCGAAGCGATTGACGGGCTTGACGCAGACGTCATTTCAATCGAAATGTCCCGTAGCCACGGGGAACTAATTTCATCATTCGAAGAGTACACGTATAACAAAGGCATTGGCCTCGGTGTATATGACATTCACAGCCCCCGCGTTCCGGCTAAAGAAGAAATTGCCCGTAACATTGAGCGTGCGCTGAATGTCTTACATCCAAAGCAATTTTGGGTCAATCCTGACTGCGGCTTGAAAACACGGCAAGAACCAGAAACAGTGGCTGCATTAAAGGTGATGGTGGAGGCAGCGAAGGAAGCCCGGCAAACACTTGAGACGAAGACCATTTAACTTTTTGGCAGCAAAGCATTCAAACGTTTGACAAGCGTTTTCTATCAGTCTGAAGGGCATTATCGACTTACTTTGTTAATAACTTCAGCATGGGGCAGACGCCCCATGCTTTTTATGCGTTTAAATCAGTTGGTTTTTGCTTGTTTTTAGGTTTTGTAACACTGCGGGCCCCCTCGATGCCGAGGAATACGCACATCACAAATAGGATGAAAGAAGCAACAACGAGCAAGTAATCACCGGCAAGAAAATTGGAATGCATCATAACGAGAAGCGCTGATGTGGTGACAATAAACATAAACACCATAGGGATGATCACAAACAATGCTTTCGATTTTGTTTTCACAAGCCATAAGGTAATGGCAAGGAGAGCCAACGCCCCAAGCATTTGGTTGGCGGCGCCAAACAGCGGCCATACGCTTTGCCATGTGCCGGAAAGGGCAAGCGTCGTTGCTCCTATTAAGCCGAGTACGGTTGCCGTATGCTTATTACGAAGCAACTGCACGTTGATGCTTTCGCCTAGTTCCGTAACAGCATAACGCATGAGCCGCGTGGCCGAGTCAAGTGTTGTCATTAAGAATGCCGATGCAGCGAGTGCCGTAAACGTAACACCAGCTGCCACAGGCAATCCCCACGTGTTCATAAAGTGTCCAATGCCCACGGAAAACACACTAATCGGATCATTCAGTTCGGCCATAAGCGCATTAAATTGGTCAAGTGTTAAATAAGCAACGGAACCAATCGCGATGATGGCAACAAATGCTTCGATTAACATGGAACCGTAAGCGACAAAGCGGCCATTCTTTTCGTTATTCAGCTGTTTGGACGTTGTTCCCGACGAAACGAGTGAATGGAAGCCGGAAATCGCCCCACATGCAATTGTAATAAACAAAATGGGAAACAAAAAGCCGAGCGTATCATTATAAAAACCGGTAAAGGCAGGCATTTGAATAGTAGGCCTAGCGATTAACAAACCTAAAAATGCGCCACCAATTAGAAAATAGAGCAAAAATGAATTTAAGTAATCACGGGGTTGTAGTAAAAACCAGACAGGCAACACGGACGCGAAATAGGCGTAAACGATTAAAATGAGCGACCAAGCAGTAGCACTAAGGGTGATTGGAAAGCTTAGGCCAATCCAAACCGATAGTGCCATGGCGACGACGCCAAGCAACGTTGCAAGCGCTAAATGGATGCGCACTTGGTTGACAAGAACGCCGAAACCCATCGCGACAGCAATAAACAAAAGGGAAGCAGTGGCTGCGCCTGGAAAGGACACAAACGTATTTGCAACTAGAATGATAAAGACGCCAATGATCAAAATTAACGTCGCTATCGAAAAGGCTAAGAACATTAACTGCCCACGTTTCCCCATATGTTCTTTAATGACTTCGCCAATCGACTTAGCTTTATGGCGAATGGAAGCTTGCAAAGATGCATAATCATGGGTGCCGCCTACAAAAATGCTGCCGATTATAATCCATAGAACGGCAGGCAGCCAGCCGAACACAATCGCGGCAATTGGCCCAGTAATCGGACCGCCGCCTGCAATTGTCGTGAAATGATGGCCAAGCAGTACAGGCGTTTTCGTCGGAATATACTCCTGTCCGTCATAGAACGTATGTGCAGGCGTTGTCCGTTGTCCGTCAATTTTTAAGCGACGCTCCAAGTATTTTCCATAAGTGAAATAGGCGACAATTAACAAGGCAACGCAAATAAGCATAAGCGTCACAAAATTCACAAGACCACCTCACGTTTTATAAATTTGCAGAAATGGTTCAATAAAGGGCTTCCCTTTTTTGTGCGCGTAAAGCTCGCTTCCGTCTTGAAGCAAAATTCCTGCATAGCGTTCTGCCCAGCCATGCAAGCCCCATTTGACGAATGATAAGCTACGGCAACGGCGTGCCGCTTGACACAGCTCAGGCGAAGGCACTGTTGCTGTTAGCAGCAGTCCGATGTAAATCGACGACATATGCTGAGATGAATGGTTTGCGTTTGTGTGAATATGAGCATCAAGCTGGCGCACAAATTCAGAAAATGTGTCCATTGTTGCTGTTTTTGGCTCATAAAAGAAAAAGTGCTGGTTGTTTTCAACGCTCCAGACTGTTGCTTTCTTGGAAAGGACATAACGTTCATCGCGCCGCTGATAATGGGCACTGAAGCGCAGTGGGAGATGGCCAAGATGGTCGTCTTCATACACATCAAACTGGTGCTTTAAAGCGTTTTGCAGTTGGCGTAAAGGCAATTCAGTTGGCATGGGGCACCTCATTCAAATTGGTAGCGGTTACATACATGTGTTTAGTATACATTTATTAAATCGATAATTCAATTCTTTCTGAAAAAATATCGGTGCTGTCTTCACTAGATCAGAGCCTCTTTTCGACGTTTACATATAGAGGGAAAGGGAACAGAATAAAAAAGCCTCAAAGGAGTTCGATAAGATGAAACTTTTTATAAATGGCGAATGGGTTAGCGAAGAGCTGGATGTATTTGACGTGGTGAATCCGGCTACCGGCGAAGTTGTCGGCTCGGTGCCGAAAGGAGGAGCGAAGGAGGCAAAAGTCGCAGCCGATGGCGCCTACGAGGCGTTGCCTGCATGGGCAGCGCGTTCAGCTTATGAACGAAGCGCCATATTAGAGGCGTGGCACGATCTTATTGCTGAACAGAAAGAGGAACTAGCTCGATTAATGACAATGGAACAAGGCAAACCAATTAATGAAGCGCGAGGGGAAATCGCCTATGCCAATTCATTTATAAAGTGGTATGCAGAAGAGGGCAAACGCATATACGGGGAAACCATTCCGGCTTCATCTCCTGATAAACGTTTATTTGTGGTAAAACAGCCTGTAGGTGTCATCGCTGCGATTACACCGTGGAACTTCCCGGCCGCTATGATTACGCGGAAAGTGGCACCGGCGTTGGCAGTAGGCTGCACAGTGCTGATCAAGCCAGCATCGCAAACGCCATTGACTGCATTGAAACTAGCAGAGCTTGCTGAAAAAGCAGGATTGCCAAAAGGCGTGCTCCACGTTGTTGTTGGGTCAACAAGTGACATCTCAAAAGCGTGGCAGGAAGACGAGCGTGTCCGCAAGTTGACGTTTACCGGCTCTACGGAAATTGGCCGCACTCTTATGAGTGAAGCGGGGCAAACCGTTAAGAAAATCTCTTTGGAGCTTGGCGGGCATGCACCGGTCCTTGTGTTTGAAGATGCCGACATCGATAACGCTGTCCAAGAAACAATCGCCTCCAAATTCCGTAATGGCGGACAGACGTGCGTATGCGCCAATCGTATCTACGTGCATGAATCGATTGCTGAAGCATTCATAACGAAAATGAAACAAGCAGTCGAGCAGCTGAAAGTGGGGAATGGATTGAACGAGGAGACAGACATTGGTCCACTGATTGATGAAGATGCAGTTGATAAAGTCCTTACCCATATTCGAGATGCAAAAGACAAAGGGGCAGAAGTACTAACAGGAGGAAACAGCAGTGACGGGCTGTTTATTAAACCAACTGTCATAGCAGGAGTAACGGATGACATGGCATGCATGTCAGAGGAAACATTCGGCCCCCTCGCACCGATATCTACTTTTAAGACAGAAGAAGAAGTCGTCAAACGGGCAAACGATACGATTTACGGGCTTGCCGCCTACTTATTTACCACTGATCTAAGCCGCGGGATTCGAGTTGCAGAAAAGCTGGACTACGGGGTAGTCGGTTTAAACGACGGCGGCCCATCGGTTGCCCAGGCGCCATTTGGTGGTTTCAAGCAAAGCGGGATTGGCCGTGAGGGAGGCCATGAAGGGTTAGAGGAATTTCTTGAAAGCAAGTACGTTTCTTTAAAAATGTAAAGCTAAGCTGCGCTCAGAGCGCAGCTTTTTAATAATCTATTAATTAAATTAATAGTGATCTAGTAAATTGTATGTAATAAAAGTATGATAGAATACTAATATGGATGAAAACCCCAAAACAAGCATGATTAATAAAGAATTGTCAACAAAAAAAGTGAATATTTAATCAAAAAACTCTTGTAATTAAATTAATAGTAGTATAATCTATTAATAGGTACTAGATTTACTTTGAAGTAAATATATTAATAATGATTAAAGCAACTACGAATAAGTTCAGTTCTAATCATAATAAGTTTGTTTGCATTTAAAATTGCAAATATTTAATATTTATTTATGCTTTTAGTTATTCTAATTGCTATAACACTGTAGTAAATTTTAGGATAAATTAATGGAAGGGGTGGAATAAAGTGAACTATAGCAATGTGTTCCAAATTGAGCATACTTCGGCCATTTCCCGGTGACGGAGACTTTACTAGAAAACATCATGACTAGAATAAGAACATTTGACGCTAGAATGGGATTTTGCGGCAAAATAGGAGGGCAGCATGTATTCAAGCTACATCAAATCGATTGAATTTTTTGTTCCTTATAATAAAGTTCGAAACGATCCGGAAAGCAAACTAACTAAAAAAATCGGTATCCATTCACGACATATTGCTGGAGAAGATGAACTTGCTTCAGATTTAGCTTGTGAAGCTGCCCGAAAACTGTTTGATTCAAATGTATGCAAACCTGAAGATATCGATTTTTTATTATTCTGTACACAGTCACCTGATCATTACTTGCCTACGACTGCTTGTTTAATTCAAGATCGAATGGGTTTGCCAACTTCCTGCGGGGCTTTAGATATAAATCTTGGTTGTTCAGGTTTTGTGTATGGTTTATCGCTCGCAAAAGGATTGATTGAAACTGGAACAGCAAAAAACGTTCTATTGATTACTGCAGATACCTACAGTAAATTTATTCATCCAAAAGACTACTCGGTCACAGAATTATTTGGAGACGGTTCAGCTGCTACTTTAATAACTAGGTGTGAGCGACCTCATTCTTCTGTAGGGCCTTTTGAATTCGGTACTGATGGAAGCGGCGGCAAGAATCTCATTGTTCCTGCTGGTGGAATGCGCGAACGACAAACAACTGACTCACTAATGGAACAGCAAGATGATAAAGGCAATATCCGTTCCAGAGTAAATTTGTATATGAATGGTTATAAAATATTTAAATTTGCGTCGAAAGAAGTAACGAGCTGTGTTAGAAAATTTCTTCAGCAGAACAACGAGACTATTACTGACTATGATTATTTTGTTTTTCATCAAGCTAATGAACATATGATGAAGGCGCTACGGGAGAAATTAGAAATTCCCAAAGACAAGTTCTCCATTCAACTACGTGAGTACGGTAATACAGTCTCCTCTACTATCCCAATAGCCCTGTACCATGAATCAAGGGATAGGAAAATAAAACGAGGAGACAAGCTTATGTTAGTTGGTTTTGGGGTCGGATATTCATGGTCTGTTTGTTCTGTTATTTGGTAAATCGTATCCGAATCTAAAAAAGAAAACTTCTGGATGGGTTCGAGGCGTTTGAAAACTTACAAACTAAACGATTTACAAACCTTTAATCTGTAAAATGCCCGTCTGTTTTAACCGAATATTAGTATTTTTGAAATTGTTTTTGTTTAACTTTGTACTTTAAGGAGCTGGTAAACCGTTTATAGATAAACCGTGGATCTGTAGCAAAGTTCTTAAGAGGAGGAAAACGTACATGGAAACCAATTTTATTCGAAATTTACTTAATAATATTGAAACGAAAATTAATCAAGGTCAATACTCTGAGGCTTTTAGCACTCTTTATGATGAATTAAGAAACATACGTCACCATTCTTCCACAGAAGATTGGAAGCAATTTATCTCTCAATATCGTGAGCATCCAGTAAGTGCATTTTTCTGGCAAGAGCCACTATCTCGTCGAGCATTTGAAAAACCCCGAGGCTATGCAGGTGATCCGATAATGCTGGACTTGCAGTATGACTATGAAAAATTGGAATCGTCACCCTACGAGAATGAACAAGCAGAAATTTCCGATCTTCTTTATTACGACATAAACCGTATAGGTCATGCAAATCATGCTAATCGAGAAAGAAGGCGGATACTTTCCAAAATGATTAATCAAACATCAGAACGTGTTGCGAATCCTTCTATTCTCTCAGTCGCTTGTGGCCATTTAAGGGAAACATCGGATTGTACTGCGGTGAAAAACAAAAGCATTGGAAAATTTGTCGCCATTGATCAAGACCGGGAAGCTCTTTCGGTTGCTGCAGAGGCGATAAAGGGTTTTGGAGAAACGATCCACGCTTCCGTGGTTGACATCATTAGAAACAAAGTGCCTCTTCCTACATTTGATTTTATATACTCTCTTGGTGTATATGATTATCTTTCAGACAAACTGGCTAAAAGATTAACAAAGAGATTGTTTCAGCTCCTTAATCCAGGCGGGCGATTGTTAATCATTAACTACCATCCCGACTCTCCTACTATTGCCTATATGGAAGCTGTCATGGATTGGTGGCTCATTTATCGCGATGAGGATCAAATGCAAGCATTAGTAGAAGAACTCCCAAAAGAAACCATTAAAGGTATTGATATATTTGTTGAAAGTAACCAGACAATTAATTTTATGGAAATTGAAAAGCGACAAGGAGATAAATAATAATGAAGAAAAATGAAATACGCAAGCAAATGACGACTCCGTTGGGGGCTCCTGCATATCCTTCTGGCCCTTTTTATTTTCGTAATCGCGAGTATCTGAACATTCTGTATCGTACCGATATGGAAGCGCTAAGACGTATCGTTCCCGAGCCGCTTGAAATTGATGAGCCTCTGGTCAAATTTGAAATCATGTATATGCCGGATGTTACTGGTTTGGGGGCCTACACAGAATCCGGCCAAGTGATACCGGTATCCTTCAACGGCGAGAAGGGCGATTATCTACATGCTATGTATGTGGACAATCATCCTGCGATTGCGGGTGGACGTGAGGCAAGTGCATACCCGAAAAAACTTGGCTCGCCAAGATTGTACATTGATTCGGACACATTAGTTGGTACTTTGGACTATGGGTCGTTACGCGTGGCCACGGCTACAATGGGTTATAAACATCAACCTCTCGACTTAGAGCTCGCTCGTCAAGAGCTTACAAAACCAACATACATGCTGAAAATTGTGCCGGACTTTGACGGTAGTCAGCAGGTATGCCGACTGTTGCGCACACAGACCAAGGATTTGACCATTCATGGCGCTTGGACTGCACCGGCCCGGTTGCAATTGTTTGCCCATGCACTGGCTCCTATGGCGGATCTTCCCGTGCTTGAGGTTATTTCCGCTTCACACATCGTGACTGATTTGACGTTATCTAAACCGGACGTTGTTTATGACTACTTAAAAGAGCAGTGAGAAGGGCATAAATGCAACGTGAGGATTCCACATTACTTAACTTGACATGTGATGTGGAACAACCATTGTTTAATAGGGGGCGCGATGCGATGAAACGTGGTGTGGTCAAAACCGACTTTTTCGGAAGATCGATCGAGGTGTTGTCCGATGATTCGTTGACAGATTATCAAGAATACTTTAAATCGACCCAGATGGCAGGAAACAACCATAAATTCTGACAGCATATCTTCCCCAGAATTGGTTGCGGAAGCCATCTGTCAGGCAGCAACGGACGGAACTAACCAGTTCAGGTATGTTGTTGGTAAAGATGCAAAAGCACTTTTGAAGCTTCGTAGAGAGTTGGGCGAAGAAGCGTTTCTTGAACATATGGCCCAAACATTATCCTGAAATTCATAGTAACCAACAATAACTTGTTGAGGGGATGAATTTTTGCAGCCTACTTTTAGGAGGAATGGGGATTGAGTAGCCATACAATGTCATCAACTAAACAAGCAAATCGAGGCACTAACTTTGATGCAATTGTTGCAGGTGCAGGTTTTTCGGGTTTGTATATGCTTCATCGTTTACGTGAAGCTGGTTTATCCGTTCGGGTTTTTGAAGCTGGTGACGATATCGGGGGCACGTGGTACTGGAATCGTTATCCCGGAGTACGTTGCGACATCGAAAGCATCTATTATAACTATACGTTTTCCGAAGAATTGCTTCATGAGTGGACGTGGTCATCGAGGTATGCAGATCAGCCGGAAATCTTACGTTATATCAACTATGTGGCCGATAAGTTCGATCTGCGCTGTGATATCGAATTAGGGACAAAGATTATCGCAGCCCATTATGATAATCAAACCCATAGATGGAATATCCAAACTAGCAATGGCATGCAGGCGTCGGCAAAATACTTCATCACAGCGGTAGGCTGTTTATCTGTACCCAACATGCCGAAATTCAAGGGCATAGATACCTTTCAAGGCGAGATGTACCACACTGGACGTTGGCCCCATGAGAAGGTAAGCTTTGCAGGTAAGCGGGTCGGCGTGATTGGGACAAGTTCGACCGGCAGCCAGTGTATCCCGATTATTGCTCAAGAGGCGAAGCATCTTACTATTTTTCAACGTACGCCACAGTATAGCGCCCCAGCAAAAAATCATCCTTACAATCGGGAGTTCATGCGGAAAACCGTTGAAAACTATGAAGAAATTAAGGAACGGATGCGTGACTCTATGCACGGTGTACCGTTCCACGCTCGTGATCAGTCTGCGCTGCAAGATTCACCAGAAGTACGCGAACTTGTATATGAGGCAGCGTGGGAGGATGGCAGGCTCTTATCGATGTTGTACAGCTATAACGATTTGCTCGTTGAAGCAAAAGCGAATGAAACGATCACCGATTTCTTCCGTTGCAAGATACGTCAAATTGTACGGGATCCTGAAGTAGCAACGAAACTGATGCCGTCGTTCTATTACGCAACGAAACGACCGGTTATAGACAACAATTACTTTGAAACCTTTAACCGTGACAATGTCTCTTTGGTTGATGTCAGGTCAGCCCCGATTGAAGAGATTACCTCAACGGGGACAGTGGAAGCAATGTATGATCTAGACATGATTGTATGTGCAACTGGATTTGATGCCATGACAGGGCCCTTATTTAAAATGGATATCCGCGGTAAGTCTGGAATTTCGTTGAAGGAAAAATGGGAAGAGGGAGCAAGGTTAAGGACATACCTTGGAATCGCAGTCGCTGATTTTCCTAATCTTTTTATGATTACAGGCCCTCAGAGTCCTTCTGTGATAGGCAATATGTTGGTTTCCATTGAGCAGCACGTTGAATGGATTTCCGACTGTATTGAATATCTTCGCAGTAACGAGATTGAAGCCTTGGAAGCAACGGTGGAAGCGGAAGAAGGGTGGAGCAAGCATTTCCAGGAAATTGCTAATTCTACGTTGGTTACTAAGACGAACTCCTGGTACATGGGGACGAACATTGTAGGTAAGCCAAGAGGGTTCTTAGCTTATCTGGGAGGGGTCGGCAATTACCGTCAAATCTGTGATCGAATTGCAGCCAAAGACTATGAGGGATTTTCAGTGATTTCTACTAATGAAGAAAAAATTTACAATTAAAGCTCCTCTTAAAGATCGTCAGAAGACGATCTTTTCCAATTTTAAACACATTATTGTACCGATCATTGCCTAAACAAAGACTAGAGGCGAATCAAGATGGCATGGACCATTGTAGTACCTATCATTTTTAAGGTTTATAAAGAATATCTTTGGACAAAATACACTTTATGTTTATACATTGCATGGAAAAAGAACAGAAGTGGCGTCCAGAATTTAGAAATAGCTTACATATATTGCTGTTCCGCCCGTCTTCCCAGGGCAAAATATACAAAAGGTCAAAATTTGCCCTTAATCACGTAAAATAATAGCGTTGATTGTAAGCGCCATCTTGATATGCTTAGAAGCAGGAAGCTACTTAATTAGTTGAAAGGAAGAGACAGATGGGGCCTGAAAAGGAATATAAAAAAATTGCCCAGGATGTAATTAAAGGGCTTGGTGGAAAAGAAAATATCATATCGATGGCACACTGTGCCACACGACTTAGACTGATTGTCAAGGATCGGGATATCATTGATGATGAATTTATTGAGAACGTGGACAAGGCTAAAGGGGTCTTTTTTACTTCTGGGCAATATCAAATCATTTTTGGAACCGGTACCGTCAATCGAGTATATGAGGCCATGATCGGAGAGGACGTCTCTTCTACTTCCAAAGCGGAATTGAAAGAGAAGGCTTCTGAGCAAGATGATCATTTCTTTAAACGAATGATCCGGGTGTTCGGGGACGTATTCGTACCGATTATCCCAGCGTTGGTTGCTACGGGCTTATTCATGGGTGTCAGAGGCCTTATTACGCAGCCTGCCATCCTCGCGTGGTTTGGACTTACTCCAGACAGCATTTCCGACAATTTCTTAGTGTTCACGCAAATTTTGACAGACACTGCTTTTGGTTTCTTGCCCGTGCTCGTATGTTGGTCAACTTTTCGGGTGTTTGGCGGTTCACCGCTGCTTGGGATTGTGCTCGGCTTGATGCTCGTCAGCCCTTCCCTGCCAACGTCCTGGGATGTCGCCCAGAATGTTCAGGAACCGCTAATGTTCCTTGGATTTATTAAAGTAGCCGGTTATCAGGGCTCGGTGTTGCCTGCGTTTATTATCGGTATAGTTGGTGCGTTGCTAGAGAAAAGAATCCGCAAACTCGTTCCCGCTGCGTTGGATTTAATTTTGACGCCATTTTTAACATTGCTGATCGCTCTAATGCTAGGACTGTTTGTGCTCGGTCCTGTGTTCCATGAAGTAGAGATTTTAATCTTGACAGCAGTTACATGGATTCTGCAGTTGCCGTTCGGAATTGGCGGCTTCATCTATGGTGGCATTAATCAATTTATCGTTGTGACGGGGCTTCATCATGCCTTAAACTTGATCGAAATTCAAATGTTAAGTGACACTGGCTGGAATATGGTCAATGCAATCAGCTCTGGTTCGATCGCTGCACAAGCGGGAGCCGCGTTGGCTGTTGGCTTGAAGGCGAAAAGCCTCAAGACGAAGTCGATTGCTTACCCTTCTTCCTTGTCTGCTTTGCTCGGCATTACGGAGCCAGCTATTTTCGGTGTGAATATCCGTTATGGCAAGCCGTTCCTGATGGGCTTGATCGGTGGCGCCGTTGCTGGATTCTTTGCCCGGATCCTCGATGTTCAGGCAACAGGCATGTCGATTACAGTCATTCCAGGTATGTTGCTGTACTTAAACGCGCAAATCATTCCGTACATTGCAGTCTGCGTGATTGGATTTGGGATAGCGTTTGCCCTTACATGGATGTTTGGCTTTAAAGAGAAAACAAATCTGAAATAAACAAATTAGGGGGAGAACCATGCAAAATAATCAGCTGCTTGAGAAATTGGGCAGTCTTACTGTTGAAGAGAAAATCGGCCAGCTTGTACAGCTGACTGGTGATTTTTTTGAAGGAGATCTAGATACGGTTGTCACAGGACCGCTTAAAAAATTGGGGCTGCATCAAAATTATAATGTATATAACACCGGTTCGATCCTCAACGTGACCGATCGCGAAAAAATTATTCAGCTGCAAACCGATTATCTGGAAAAATCCAATCATAAAATCCCACTGCTGTTCATGGCGGATATTATCTACGGCTATCGGACGATCTTTCCGATTCCCCTCGCCCAAACGTGTAGTTGGAACTTTGAGTCTATTGAGTACGCGGCGTCGATTGCTGCCCGGGAATGTTACGAGGAAGGTGTACACGTAACATTTTCCCCTATGGTCGATATCGTCAGAGATCCTCGCTGGGGCCGGGTAATGGAGTCATCTGGTGAGGACACGCTGTTGGCTAAGAAGTATGCAGAAAGCATGGTACACGGCATCCAAGGCCGACAAGGGGAAAACAGCATTCCTGCCGACAAAATTGCTGCTTGTGTCAAACACTTTGCCGCCTATGGCGCACCTGTAGCCGGCCGGGAGTATAACGCCGTAGATATGTCGGAGCATATGCTTAGGGAATATTATTTGCCTGGCTATCAGGCTGCAATCGATGCAGGAGTCAAGCTTGTCATGACTGCCTTTAATACGCTGAACGGCATCCCCGCCACAGGCAACAAATGGCTGAACCGGGATTTGCTCAGGCAGGAAATGAAGTTTGACGGAGTGCTGATCTCAGACTACGCAGCTGTGGAAGAACTGATCATGCATGGTTACGCGGAAGATGAAGCAGCAGCCGCCAAGCTCGCTTTGGTGGCCGGTGTTGATATCGATATGAAGACAGCGGTTTACGCCAATCAGTTGGAGAACGTAATAAACGGCAATGAGGAATTGCAGCAGCTTCTGGATGACGCTGTGTACCGCGTCTTAAAGCTGAAGAACGACTTAGGACTGTTTGAGGACCCATTCCGCGGTTTAAAGGAAAGCCGTCCGCTGCTGGCAACGCGCATCTTGTCAGACGAACATAAGACGGCCGCCCGGTCTTTGGCAGAGCAATCCCTTGTTCTCTTAAAGAATGAGCAAGAACTGCTGCCGTTGTCGAAACAGGCAAAGATCGCTTTGATTGGTCCGTACGCAGAGGAAACCTCTACCCTCGGCATGTGGGCCATTAAGGGGGATGAAAGGGATACGGTGAATTTGAAAACAGGGCTGCTCAAGCACGTGGATCCTGAGCAAATTTCCGTATGCAGGGGTTCACACCTCCTGCCTGATTATGCCAGAGATGCGCTTGGCAAGTATGTAGACAAACTGCCTGTTGAAACGGTTGATGAGGATGTGTTACTCCAGGAAGCGGTTCGCAAGGCTAGCGAAGCTGATGTTGTTGTTCTCGCGTTGGGAGAAAGCATCTACCAAAGCGGAGAAGGCGGTTCCCGCACGAATCCTACATTGCCAGAGCCGCAACTGAAGTTGCTTCACGAAGTCAGTCAATTGAACAAAAAACTTGTTGTGATCGTGTACAGCGGCCGTCCGTTAATTTTAACCGAAGTAGCGGCCCAAGCTGATGCCCTCATCCAGGCCTGGTACCCGGGAACAATGGGAGGGGAAGCGCTGGCCAATATCCTATACGGAACAGCCAATCCGTCAGGGAAGCTGGCGATGACATTTCCTCGCAGCGTTGGCCAAATTCCGGTTTATTACAACGAGCTTAAAACAGGAAGGCCAAACTTGCCTGAAAATGGTTTTTACCGTTTTGCCTCACGGTACATTGATGAAGCGAATGAACCGCTATATCCGTTCGGGTACGGAAAATCCTACACGACGTTTGACTACAGCCTCCTGTCCGTCAGCCGCAAGGAAATGAGCGCCGATAAGCCAGTCGACATCGAGGTATCCGTTACCAACACCGGAAAGTATGATGGGAAGGAAACGGTCCAGCTGTACATCCGCGACCAATTCGCCAGTGTAGCTAGGCCAATAAAAATGTTGGCCGATTTCAAGCAGATTTTTTTGCGGAGCGGCGAAACGGGGACTGTCCAGTTTTCAATTTCTGAAGACATGCTTAAATTTTACGGAACCAGTATGAAGTTCGAGAGCGAGCCGGGGGATTTTGAGGTTTATATCGGCACAAGCTCACAAGAAACGCCGCTGACGTTCAACTTCGCTTTACGGGCGGGGGAACATGATGAGTAAAAGTGACGCTTATAACTTGAAGTACCATATTACGCCGACACACGGCTTATTAAATGACCCGAACGGGCTTGCCTATTTCCAAGGTCAGTATCATGTTTTTTATCAGTGGAATCCCTATGGCACCGAACATAAAAACAAAAGCTGGGGTCATGTTGTTTCCGATGACCTAGTGAACTGGCATAGGAAAGAGACGGCATTGGTACCTTCGGAATGGTACGACAAGGACGGCATTTATTCCGGCGGAAGCATTGTTCATGAAGGAAAGCTTTATCTCTTCTATACAGGTAACGTCATCAACAAAGATGGGACACGGGCAAGTTATCAATGCGCGGCTGTTTCTGAAGACGGGCACCAGTTCCAGAAACTCGGTCCGTTATTCGAGCATCCTGCTGGTTATACGAGACATGTCCGCGATCCGAAAGTCTGGAAAGACGATTCAGGCAACTGGTGGTTGATCGTAGGGGCCCAGCGGGAAGATCTTACGGGAGATGCGCTTGTTTATAAGTCCGAAGACTTGATCAGCTGGTCGTGCCAGGGATCGTTTCTCGAACAGGAGCATTCATTCGGATATATGTGGGAATGTCCTGATGTGCTCCAGTTTCCTGAACATGATGTCTTTGTCTTTTCCCCGCAAGGCTTGCCAGAGGAAGGCGATCAATATAAAAATCCGAATCAATCAGGTTATATTGTTGGGCGCATTTCAGAGTCCGGGAAATTTCTTGGTACGTTGTCTGACTTCAACGAGCTCGACCGGGGATTTGATTTTTATGCCCCGCAAACGTTCAAGGTCAACAATCGAATCTTGATGTTCGGGTGGATGAGCGCAATGACGGAGGAAACAGAGCAAGCTGTCCCGACAATCGAGGAAGGATGGGTTCATGCATTGACTCTTCCGAGGGAAATCGTTTTCGCAGATGGCGTGCTATATCAGAGACCGTTACATGAGCTCCAGCTATTAAGGCAGCATGAAGTGCACGAAGGAATTAGCAACAGCGGTCAATGGAGCTTGCCTTCCCTAGCAGCTGAGGTCGTTATTCGGTTTATGGAGCAACCTGACAGCTTCCGGCTCATCATCAGAAACACCGTACAGATCGACTATGATCATGAGCAAAACAGTTTGACTGTCTGGAGAACGAACTGGTTGACGAACGAGAAGGAACACCGTAAAGCTGTGCTCGGTCATTCGCTTGCAGAATTGCACATGTTTATTGAAAGCTCCAGCATAGAGCTATTTGTGAATGAAGGGGAGGAAGTATTCTCTTTGCGTTACTTTCTAGAGGATACGAACGAGCGCAGCGTGCGGTTTGAGTCAGACTGCAGCGAAGCTGTCTTAAGCATGTACCGCTTGCAAGAAAGTATAGACGAGGAGTGACTTATCACTTTCCATCGCTCAAAAACGCCATGATAGGCTTGTCAGCGATTAGCCGGTAATTGTTCCCAATATATTTGAACCTGCTGGAAGTATAAAGATAAATGAGGCAGAAGCGAATGATTCTGACGTACCCATCATTACGGGCTTGCCTTGTACCCTGACTCTCCCTTTTGAATGTACAAGCAGGTAAGAGAAGGCAGTGATCCCACCGTGGACGGAGCTGCCTTCTTTTTTGCGTTTATGCCTTTGACGGATTGACGCTTGTTTGCGTATTTTACTATCGGTATACTATAGGTAAAAGGGACTGGTTCTAGTTCCAAGGAACCAAGCAGGTTCATGTTCACGGTTTGGTGACGGGGTGGCAAAATGAAAAAGATGTATGAACATATCGAAATCGATCGTAAAAAGCTGATTAACCTCTTTATTTTCCAGGCGAGGACGACAGAAAGAGTTATTCCGATGCATTTTCACAGCAACATGGAACTGATTTACTGCATTAACGGAAGCTTGCGGGTCTGGCACGAAGGAAAAGTTACCACTCTAATGGATAAGGATATGCTGTTCATAAACAGCAATGTCCCCCACTCCACTCAAAGTCTTACGGAGAACCGCGTGCTAGTGCTGTATTTTCCGGAATCTTTTTTTGCCAGCGAACAAGTTCTTATCCAATTGAACACCTCGGAAGAACAGCTGGATGAGCAGGTCCTGTCCAATCTAAGAACGCTGCTTATGGAAATATACAACCTTCATTATTCAACGGGCACGTATGACTATATTCTGGCACAAAGCCGGATCATTGAGTTGAAATACTGGCTGGCGCGCCATTTTAGCCAAACAGCCGAGCTTTCCCCTGCTACTAGCAGATCCGATCGACAAAAAATCCAAACGATTCTAGACTTTATTAAAGAGCATTATACCGAAAACATCAGTTTGGCCGAAACTGCCCGCATATGCGGTTATTCTGAGGCTTATTTGTCCAGAATGTTTCATGAATATACAGGGCAGACATTTACGGAGTACAAGCAGATCCTTTGTCTAGAGAAAGCAATTGATTTGCTCGATACTACGAACAAGTCGCTTACAGAGATCTCCTATGAAACCGGCTTCCCTAACGTGAAATCGTTTAGAAAAGTATTTAAGGAAGTCATGGGGAAAACCCCTTATGAATATAAAAAATCAACTGACATGTACTAGTGCAGTGTTGAAGGTGTATCAGAAAAGGATCAAACCTGTGGCTCTTCTAAATTTGATTGTTCTTCTTCAATAACGCATCTGTTAGTTACTAATTAGCCAACTTAGGAATTAGTTAAGAATACAGCTTTAATAGTTCTTGTCCTGGAAAACGATTTGTATTGTTCACCTCTATAAAGTATACTAACTGCCATTTTTGTGTTTCAAGCGCTTGTTTGCTAGCGGGATGTTCCCATCTAGGGTAAACTCTAATAGCCATTTTTCCTTTTGTAGTGGGTGTTTTAAGGATATTTTGTTTTACAAGAACTTCTTTCGGAAATACGAATTGGCCAAAATGATTGTCAGTAGTAAAAGTATTGATAACCAATAAATCAGTAGCCTTTTCATATGAAAAGGCTTGATTTTTATTGGCTTGATCTTTTTCCCAAAAAACAACAAACTGTCCTATCTTGTTAGGTGTGATTTTTGCGACTCTAAATCTAACCGATTTTGAATGTAGTTGAAATATACCAGCTCCATAATCTGAGTTTTGCGCTTCTTCTTGAATAGCATTTATAATTAAGTGATTTGGCTCATAAAAAATTTTATTTACATATGTTAACGCCTGATAAAATTCATTCACTGCTTTGTACTCCTTATTTTTTATACTACGTCATCCAATGCCTTCTAGAATCCGCTAATCATAAATTTTCTTGTTTTATTACGTTTTATATCTAAACATCTTGCTTCGTTAATGAAATAAAACCTAAATAACGAAACACTTTGCTCAGTTCAACCCTTTGGGAGAGAACGTTCGTTCTTATTGTAACAGCATTTTGGAAACGTATCAAATTCACAGAGCCTAAAATTTAAAGAAGACCTGCGGGAACGTATATGGTTACATGCCGAGAAGTAGCTTTTTATTTTTCTTGCAACCAGCTTAATATTAGTGTACTATTTAAATAGAACACTAGAACATAGGGTGAGGAGTGGAGAAAATGGAGTACCCTTTAAAGGTAAAAGAACTTAATAAATCGCTTGGGAAAAAGCCGATTATAAAAAACATGTCATTCCAATTGGAACGGGGAGCGATTTATGGCTTTTTAGGGCCAAATGGATCAGGGAAGACAACTACAATTCGTATGATTGTTTCCTTAATTGCCCCTGATTCAGGAGATGTGGAAATAGAAGGGAAATCAGTGCGCACGAACCGTGAAGAGGCGTTGGCGCATATTGGTGCCATTGTCGAAGATCCAGATTTGTACGGCTACTTAACAGGACGACAAAATCTTGAGCACTTTGCGCGGATGAGCGCTACTCCTGTTTCAAAAGAACGGATCGATGAGGTGGTCACGCTTGTAGAGCTAGAAGGGGCGATGCAAAAAAAAGTCAAATCTTATTCACTCGGTATGAAACAACGGCTGGGCATTGCCGTCTCTTTGCTTCATAAGCCTTCCGTCCTTATTCTTGATGAGCCGACAAACGGCCTTGATCCGAAAGGAATCCGTGATTTGCGTCACTATTTGCAACGGCTCGCACGAGAAGACGGCGTCACGTTGCTTGTCTCAAGCCATCAACTAAACGAAATCGAAATGTTGTGTGATAAAGCCATTATCATTAAACATGGGGAAGTCATCGAACAAATTTCAATGAATACTGCTGTTAAAGAAAAAGCGGCAACTTTTAATATTCAAATTGAAGCAGAGCCTGTAGAGCAAGCAAAAAGTGTGCTTGCTGGCTTCGGAAAAGTAGGGGAAGTCGCAGGGAAATTGGAACTAGAAAAACAACCGTATGAGCAAATACCAAAGCTTGTTAATGCCCTCGTTGCAGCAGGAGTCAATGTCTATGGCATGTCTTACCGCAATCGTTTAGAAGACGCTTATTTTTCAATAACAGAAGGGCAAAAGGAGGATGTCTCATGATCGGTCTTATTCATAATGAGTGGCTAAAGTCGTGGTACGGGCGAAAAATGTGGCTATTTTCGATTGTAATGGCTGTCTTCATGGTAGGGGCACTTGGCATCGCTCTTCTTGTCCAAGCAAACACTGACATAACGATTGCTGCCGAAGATTTTTCTGAAATAAGCGTCATGTTATTTCCAACTTTTATTATGCTTTATGGGGTTGTTCTCATTGCAGGCGCTATTGCAGGCGAACATGCGCATGGAACGGTCAAACAATTGTTAATTCGCCCCACATCGCGGACGAAGGTTTTGATAAGCAAATGGGCAGGCAATTTTCTTTTGGCAGGGCTTGCCTTTGGGATTCTTGTTCTTATCACAACCGTAACAGGAATTCTTGTTTTCCAATCAGACGCAACTGTGTTGGAGATCGCAAAAGATACAGCTGCGACAGCCCTTTATCAGTTGCCGACGCTTGTCTTTTATATGGCGCTTGCAACATTGATTGCTGTCCTCACAAAAAGCACCGCTTTAACAATCATTATTACGTTTTTACCGATGTTTTTCGGCTCAATTGTGCAATTTTTTATTGTAAGATACGAATGGTCGAAGTGGATTGTTCTATCTCATATTGATTTTTACAGCAACTATCATGAATTGGGGACGATGCCGGAGCCGTTTGCAAGCATGTGGGCATCACTCGGCTTTTTAGCTGCCCATATTGCCTTGATTCTTCTTGTGGCACATGTTGTTTTTCAAAAGCGAGATGTGCTTTAATAAAAAAGTCGGGCGTTTAAATTCAGACTGATAGAAAACGCTTGTCAGCCGAGGTGAGCAACGAAGCCAAGGATGCAAGCGTTTGGCTACAGTCTGGGCCAGGCGTAACTCGCCTGGCTTTATTTCATTTAGATAAGAGGGGGGAGTGATCCGCAGCATGCAATTTGATCCGAATAAGGCTATTTACACACAGATTGCCGAATATTATTATCAGCAAATATGCAGCGGCGAGTTGGCTCCTGGAGACAAGCTGCCCTCGGTCCGGGAAACGGCACAACGATTGCAAGTAAACCCAAACACTGTTTCACGGGCGTATTTAGAAATGGACCGTGAACAAATTACGTTCTCAAAAAGGGGTCAAGGTACTTTTGTAACAACCGATTTAACCGTGATTAAACAGCTGAAGGAAACATTGGCTGATGCGCAGATGCAAGCGTTAATTACATTCATGAGAAAGCTCGGTTTTTCCAATCAAGAAATTAGCGCCTCTTTAGAACGGTCATTAAAGGAGATGGGAAACCCATGAGTGCACTAGTGGTCGAATCACTGGAAAAAAAATATGGCCGAAAGCGTGTTTTTGCAAATTTATCAGTAGAGATGACAAAAAATCGCTTTATCGTACTTCTAGGCGCAAATGGTGCAGGCAAAACGACATTTTTAAAAGTATGTGCAGGACTTGCGCCGGCTGGAAAGGGCCGTATCTCCCTCGATGGCGAGCATAAGCGAGCGGCGCGTGTTCAATTAGCCAGTTATGTCTCAGAAGAGGGTGGTTTCGAGCCCCATAAACGGGTAAAAACGATTTTGCATGACCAAAAAGCGGTTTACGAGACGTTCCAGCATCGCCGTGCGTTAGAAATGTGCAAAACAGCCGGATTGGAAGAAGGGACTAAATGGGGGGCGCTTTCAAAAGGGCAGCAACACTTGCTCTCGTTAATCGTTGCCCTTGCTAAGCCGAAGCCTTTTATTTTTATTGACGAATTGCTCGCTAATCTTGATACAGCAAAAAAAGAGGCGATGATTGCTGTGTTAACAGATTTTCTAGTGGAAGAAGAACGGATGATTATCATGGCGACCCATGCGTATGAAGATGTAGAAATGCTTGCTGATGGTGTCATTTTTTTACGCGAGGATGAAGCAGATGTTATTACTGATTTAGAGGAATGGCGCTTAGAGAAAGGACAGTCCCTCAAGGATTTGTTTGCAGAGGTGGGCAAAAAATGAACGTATTTTGGTTCTATCTGAAACGTAATTTTTTTATGTTGCTTCCTGTGAACACGATCATTTTTTTGCTTTTGTTCACTGGTGTGATTCTTCTAAAAGCATTGCAAGTACGAATTGGCGAACCTTTTGGAATACAAGCGTTGACGGCGGCAGGCGCATTGTTTTTTGTTTTCGTGTTTGTATTATGTTTAGCCATCGCTGTGGAAGCCATTTGGAAAGAGTGGCGGAAACGCACCCAATATGATTGGTACGCCATGCCTGGCTCGATCCATGTGAAGTTGGCGAGCAAAATATTGGCTGTATTAGGGTGGCAATATATTCAAATGGTGCTTGCTTTTTCGCTGTTCTTGGTGATGACACTTTGGACATCAGGCGTAGAAAGTGCGACTCGAATGATAAAAGGATTTGAGATGTTGCCAGTGTTTGGCTGGGAATATTTGTGGGCGCTGTTTATTAGCCCTATTAGCGGTATTTTAATTGTATTTTTATTGTTGTTTCTTTTATTAGGCATCCCTCGCAGCTGGAAAAAAGTAGGTGTTATTGCTGTCTATATTGTTCTTGTCTGGGTTTTTTATCCGTATATTTCCATTAAATTTGAAGCAAATACCACTGTGCCTTATGACAGCAATCCAATCGTGCTGTTTTCACAGACGAGTCCGTGGCAAATGCTTATCGATACGCTAGTAGTGGTTTTTGTTTACATGGGTGTATCTGTTTTTCTCACACGCAAATTGGAACTTTGAATAATTGCGAGTTTGTAGCAAAGTCGCTATGATGAGAGGAAGGCTATATAGAAAGAAGGAACAGACAAAATGTATGATAAAGAACTCCAGGGGATCATTTCCATTTTGAAAGACTTGGTCCACATTCCAAGCCCTTCAGGGTATACCGGCGAAGCGATCGCCTATATTAGGCGTTTTTTGGAGGATGTCGGGATCCAGACGCAATTGTTAAATAAAGGGGCGCTCCTTGCCACAATTGATGGGAAAAACAATGATAAGCAGCGAATGCTCACTGCCCATGTTGATACATTAGGGGCGATCGTGAAAGACATTAAAGAGAACGGGCGATTGGCGATTGACAAAATTGGCGGATACGCGTTTCACTCCATTGAAGGAGAATATTGCCTGATCCATAAATCAGACAAAAGCACGGTGTCAGGAACGATTGTCATGCATCAATCTTCGGTCCATGTTTACAAGGACGCAGACACTGCAAAACGGAATGAAGAAAATATTGAAGTGCGAATTGATGCCGCTGTCCATGATGAAAAAGACACGAAAGCATTAGGAATTGCCGTAGGAGATTTCATTAGTTTTGCTCCTCGTTTCGAGCAAACGCCATCCGGTTTTATTAAATCGCGCCATTTGGATGATAAAGCGAGTGTGGCCTTGCTTTTGCAGTTAATGAAACAACTTGCAGGCAGCAAGATCAAGCTTCCTTATACGACCCATTTCCTCATTTCAAACAATGAAGAAATTGGTTTCGGCGGAAACGCTGGGATTCCCGAAAAGGTGATTGAATATGTTGCCGTCGATATGGGTGCCATTGGCGACGGCCAGCAAACCGATGAATTTACTGTTTCCATTTGTGCGAAAGACGGAAGCGGCCCGTACCATTATGGATTGCGGACACACCTTGTTTCGCTATGCCAACAAGAGTCGATTCCATACAAATTAGACATTTATCCTTACTATAGCTCAGATGCATCTGCTGCTATTAAGGCAGGCCATGATTTAGTCCATGGCTTAATTGGGCCAGGCATTGAAGGTTCCCATTCGATGGAACGGACCCATCAATCTTCACTGGAAGCCACCTATCGCCTTCTATGTGCATACACTTATTCGGAGATGAACCATTAAGAGGCGTATGGGGCTTGCACATAAAAAAAGCTGCCAAAGGGCAGCTTTTAAACTATAGCAAAACGCTCGCATTATCTCGTTTGTATGCCGCTTTTTTAAGAGCGAATGTCCGACGTTTCTTTTGTATATGCACGAAGCATCCATGCGTGTTTTTCGATGTTTTCTTGCAAGCCAATGAGCATGTCTTGGGTTGCATCGTCGCCAAGAGAGCCGCATGTGTCAATGCCGCTTTTAAGCTCATCAGAAATTTTTTCGTAATCACGTACTAAGTCACGAACCATTTCATCAGGAGACAGCGTTTTATCGCCCTCTTTTATCGCGGATAGTTGCAGAAACTCATCCATTGTTGCCACCGGTTGACCTTTTAAGGCAAGCAGGCGTTCTGCCAATTCGTCCACTGTTTCTCCAGCTTCATTGTATAACTCTTCAAATTTCTCGTGGAGTGTAAAAAAGTGCGGGCCCTTCACATACCAATGGTAGTTATGCAATTTCACATATAAAACACTCCAAGTTGCTACTTGTTTGTTTAATAATTGTTGGATTTTTTCTTGTGCCATGGATGATTCCTCCTTATGGTAAGCCTACCGTTACTATACCCGATCGCGATTTTCTTAAACATCGGATGACGAACTTTCCACAAGTTGAATCGATGTGCTGCCGCCATGTACATGGGTAAACATGCTGCCCGCTGCTTGGAGCAAAGGCAAGCGCTTGTCCTCATGTAAATGGTTCGGAAAGTAAAAAACATGCAGTCCATTTGTCGTCGTTTCCGATGCTTCTGTTCGCAAAGCAACCGTATCTGGACTGGAAATCAAGCCTAATTGGTCGGAAACAGTAGCCCGTTTTGGATCAACCATTAACGGTGTTTTCAGGGAATCGGCGTCATGAAAAGTAATTGGCAATTTATACTCAAGCATAAAAAAACGAGTCAAGTCCACTGCTGAATGGACCGGTTTAAAAAAGTCCCCTTCTTGAAGCGAGGCAAACAAGGCCTCATGATGGAGCGTCCCTTTTTGGGGCCAGTTTTCTCGTGCAACAAAAGCGTTAAGCGGAGCATCTTGCAAATCAAAGTGCAGCAATTCTTGAAAAAACTGGAGACGTCCTTTTAACATTTGTGATGATGGGCCAATTTCGATATGATAGGAATAAAGCAAACCAATCGTCATAGCGACCTCCTAAAGTGATATATTCATTATCGTCGTATCGGTTGCTTAAATCAATAAAAGCGTATTGCAAAAAAGGAGACAAGGGCATGGATTACGCCCAACTGAAAGCTGATTTGCTCGCTTATAGCGCTGAAATCGGCGTTGATAAACTGCGAATTGCATCTGCTGAGCCATTTCTGTCATTAAAAGACCGTTTAATCGAGCACCAAGAGAAAGGATATGCTTCAGGCTTTGAACATCCGGTATTGGAAGAACGGGTCGATCCGCGGCTGAGCTTGCCAAGTGCACGTACGATTATCTCGATTGCCGTTGCCTATCCGACAAAAATGAAAAAAGCGCCTAAAAGCATTCCAGGGGCAAGGCGTGGCGTTTTTTCGCGCTCGTCATGGGGACAAGATTATCACACCGTCCTCAATGACCGTTTAAAAAAACTGGAGGCATTTTTGCGCGAACGGGTTGGGGAAACGGAAATGGTGCGAATGGTTGACACAGGTGCTTTATCTGACCGAGCTGTGGCAGAACGTGCCGGCATAGGCTGGTCAGCGAAAAATACGTTTACGATTACGCCTGAATTTGGAAGCTTCGTATTCCTTGGCAACTTATTAACATCCTTGCCGTTCCCGTTAGATGAACCGCTTGAAGATTTATGTGGTTCATGCACAAAATGCATTGATGCGTGTCCAACTGGCGCTCTCGTTGGTCCCGGGGAACTGAATGCACAGGCTTGTTTGTCGTACCAAACGCAAACGAAAGGATTTATGCCTGATGAGTATCGGGAAAAAATCGGGAATTATTTATACGGGTGGGACACCTGCCAGCTAGTATGCCCATATAATAAAGGAATCGACAGCCATCACCATCAAGAAATGGAACCAGATCCAGAGCTGTGCAAACCATTACTAGAGCCGTTGTTGTCGATAAGCAATCGTAAATTTAAAGAGCAGTTTGGCCATATGGCAGGCTCATGGCGTGGCAAAAAGCCGATCCAACGCAATGCCATTATCGCTCTTGCTCATTACAAGGAAAAAAGCGCTTTGCCGAAACTGTGTGAATTGCTTGCTTCTGATCCTCGGCCTGTTATCCGTGGTACGGCAGCTTGGGCGATTGGCAAAATTGGCGGGTCGGAAAAAGAGGAAAAAGCGCTGCTAAAAGCGAAAGAGACAGAAACGGACCAGCTTGTGCAAATTGAAATCGAAAAAGGGCTCGATCTGTTGAAAAAACAGAATGGGTCCCAATAATAAAGACGGCTTTAATCTTTTCAGGGAAGAAGGGAATGGCATGAGTTCGCTTAAGCAAATGTACGTCAAAGAAATGGAGAGTCCCCTTGGATTGTTGTCCATTGTCGCATCGGAGCGAGGAGTTTGCCAAATCCACTTTGGTGAAATAAACAAAGCACAAGTTACGGCAAAGCTGTCAAAAGCGGGAATCCGGCCTCAATGGATTCATTTAGACGAAAATGAAGATCTTGATATTTGTGGGCAGTTGCGCGAATACTTTAATGGTCTCCGTGTTGAGTTTGATGCCGACATCGATTTAATCGGTACGCCGTTTCAACTAAAAGTGTGGAAAGAACTACAAAATATTGGCTATGGTAAAACAAAATCGTACAAAGATATTGCCCAGGCAATAGGAGCGCCAAAAGCCGTTCGCGCAGTGGGAGGCGCCAATAATCAAAACCCCCTTCCTATATTGATCCCATGCCATAGAGTAATCGGCAGCAATGGGGCAATGGTGGGGTACGGAGGCGGCTTGACGAAAAAGCAACTATTACTAGGCCTCGAAGGAGCATTAAAAATATCCTCATAAAACAAGGCAGTGTGCTTATGCACGCTGCCTTGAGGTTGTCGACAAAGTCGATAACCGCCCTCAGACTGATAGAAAACGTTTGTCAGACGAGGAGTGCAGCCGAGGGAAGATGCGAATAGAACGGGGGTTCATGAGTAGATGAGTGAGGCAAACGACGAAGTATGCGAGCGTTTGTCTACAGTCTGGAGGCAGTGTGCTTATGCACACTGCCTTGTTTGCCTTTCCTTGAGCATCTTTTTTAACAAATACAAGTCAGATTGAGCGTTGTACCCAAAAATGCTGTAGCCTAGTTTTTCGTAGTAAGCACAGTTGGCTTTCCGTGCTTGGCAACACATTGAGGAACAACCTTGGGCGTTCGCATGCTGTTCCATTTCTTTCAGAAGCAAAGTACCCAGCCCTTGACCTTGGTATGCCGGGTGGACACAGAGACGGATAAAATGGCAACGGCGATTTGCGAATTGAAATAAACACATTGCCGAAATTTGCCCATTTTTTAAGACAAGGAGTGCCTTGTGACTTGAAGCAATCTTTTCTTTTAGAGAGGTCGGCGTTTCTGCAAGGGCTGGTGTATCGGTCAATTCGGTGTCATATTTGCTAAATGCAAGTTGCAATAAATGATGAAGGGCGTTGGCGTCTGCCTGTTGTGCGAACCGTATCATTTAGAAGGGCCTCCGTAATCGTTTTGTTTAATTATACATATTAATAAATAATTATTCAATCATTGTTTTTAAAAAACGCCATATGATTGGAAGAGAGGAGGATGGCGATGAAAAAGAAACTCGTAAAAGCAATTCATGACCGTGTAGAGAAAATGAACCAAGCGTATGTAAGAGGAGATGCGTCCATCTTTGACGATGATGAAAAAAAAGCAATTGAACAAGAGCGGAAAGAGATGGAAAAAAGGGGGGCAGAAGTCGTCCGTTCCCAAGCTTCAGGGGACATCATTTCGGTACGCACCCATGAACAAGTGACACAAGTCGATTACGCGATTTTGCTTGAACGGTTGATTGTTCAAGATGAAGGCAGCTATATGGAAGAAAGGGTATTTAAACGTAGGGCAACCTTTACAGAGGGAAGGCTACGTGCCGATGTCCGTCTGCTCCAAGGGCCAGTGCAAGACGCACAAAATGAAAGCGCGGGGGCGCGAGACGAGCAAAGTCAAAAGCACCGTGAGTACAACCGCCGTGATGCAGTCCGATACGCGGAAAGGTGGTGGAATGATTATAACCCCGCATTTAAGCGCTTTGAAGACAATTGCACCAATTTTATATCGCAATGCCTGTATGCTGGAGGTGCTCCAATGACTGCTAAAGGCAACACACACCACGGTTGGTGGTATGAAAACAGCCAATCGATGAGTTTAAGCTGGTCTGTTGCCCATTCATTTCGCTGGTATTTAAGCGGCGCCCAAAAGGGACTCCGTGGCGAGGAAAAACAACGAGCAAGCCAATTGTTGCCTGGCGATGTCATTTGCTATGACTTTGATGGGTCGGGGAGATGGGATCATACCGCAATTGTTGTAGCGAAAGATTTGCGCAATGAACCTCTCGTCAATGCGCAAACAGTCAATAGCCGCATGCGTTATTGGACTTACCAAAATTCACCTGCTTATACACCAGATATCCAATATAAATTTTTTCGCATTGTCGTTGACTAGAAGGCTTTAAACTGTGGCAACTTGTATTAGGGGACGGCAAAGAGAACTAGGAAAAGAATGTGATACATGCTATAATGGCGGTATTTGAGTAAAGACCGAGGTGCTTTTCATGAGTTTACATATTGTCCTATACCAACCTGAAATTCCAGCAAATACAGGAAACATTGCCCGCACATGCGCAGGAACCAATGCGACGCTCCATTTAATACGCCCGCTTGGGTTTTCCACTGAAGACCGGATGTTGAAGCGGGCTGGCTGCGATTATTGGCCTAATGTTACGATTCACTATTATGATTCGATTGAAGAACTGTTTGAAACTTATCCAGAAGGGCTTTTCTATTATATTGAGACAGTTGGCTCTAAACCATATACGGACTTTGATTTCCGTAACACAGAGGTTGACCATTTTTTTGTCTTTGGCAAGGAAACGACAGGCTTGCCTAACCATCTAACAGAGGCAAACACTGAACGCTGCCTCCGTATCCCGCAAACCGATTTAATCCGCTCCCTTAATTTATCCAATACAGCTGCAATTGTTTTGTATGAAGCATTAAGGCAACAAGGATTTCCAAACGTCCAATAAAACAAGCTCGCCTCGTTGCTGTGTGCGAGCTTGTTCATGCTGTTATAAAGGAAGGCTGGCGACAAATGAATTATAAAGGCGGATAGCGAAATAAATGATGGTAACTAAAAACGCGGCCCAAAACAAAAGCTGAAAACAAACAAAACCAATTAAGCCTGGAATCGTCAAAGAGTCGGCAATTCGGTAAATGGCAAACAACAAATAACTAAAGGCAGCAGCAACAAATAGTAACAAAATGGCAAAGATCATTTTTACGGCAGCAAGGGATAGGATGCTTGCCCCAAGAAAAATCCAGGCGCCGCCTTGTACCTTTTGCCAAAGCGCGCCCTCTTCATCTTTTGAAAAAAACAGCAATGACAGTGAAAACACTGTATCGGCAATCAATTTTAAAGCCGAAAATAGCATAAAAAAGGCCAATAAAAACAGAATCGTGACCCCAAGGCGGATTTCGTTTTCACGGATCAACTCTGTCATGCTGGCAAGAACGCCATTCTCTTCAAGCCAGCCAATGGCAAAGGATTGGCCAAATAGCGATAACGCTAAACTAAAAAGCAATATGCTGATTAATGGAAGATGTCCGGTTAAATACCGATTTGTCATGGTCGTCTCCTTAACACAAAATGGTGATCGTGGTGTTTTAGTCGCCTTTGCAAAAATAGTGGGCGACTTCATAGGCAAAAAGCTCATTAGCAGAAGCGGCAGGCTTTGCTTGCTTTGATTTGCCAGAATGAGCATTAGCGAAAGCAGGGCTGGAAAGCCAATTTTCATAATCTTGCTTTGACGCCCATTTCGTAAAAACAATTTGCTTTCCTGTTTCTTCCATGTTTGTGAGGAACAAAAACTCTAAACAACCTGGCACCTCTGCCATGCGCTCTGCTGATTGACGAAACCGTTCAGTCAGCACCGCTTTTCTTTCTGGTGGTACATGCAATTCATTCATGACAACATACATAGTGAAAAAACCCTTTCTTTTAAGTGAAAACGTTTTAGAAAGTTTACTGGAATGCTTTTCAAGTGTGAGCAGATTCGCTATAATGAAATGGAATCAGCCGAGCCCCTGCGAGGAGGAGTAGGAAAAATGAGAACGTTTTTGATGATGAGCGTTTGTGTCGTCTTTTTAATTTCAATTTTTGCTGGAGGCTATGAGGACAACCCTCATAAACAATAGCCCGTTACAAAAAACCGGAAGACCCTGCCATACTAGACTAAATAGAGCGCTTGTCTTTAGTCGTGAGTCGGGAACCGGTTTTTTGTATGGTATCAACCCTCTCTACGTCCGTTTATCTTCGTTCCCATTGATGGCCAGGCTACTCGCGTACGGCCGTTTCCCAAATATTCATTGCTGGTCGTCTTGGCGACAAGTCTTCCACGGAACCTTCATCCCTTCCTACCCATACCGAAGCCGTGTATTTGTCGGTTAGTCCAGAAAAGGCAAGGTCGCGGTATTGACTGCTCGTTCCTGTCTTTCCGCCGATGTAGCCATTTTGCCCCAACGTAATTCCTTTGCCTGTCCCTGAGGCGATTACATCCGCCAACAACGTCCGCATTTTGTCATTTGTTTCCTTTGACCAGACAAGCACTTCTTTCACATCGTCCCATTGATAGAGCGTTTCCCCGTGTTCATCAACAACGCGAACGATGCCATGTGCTGGAGCAAATTTGCCGTCGTGTGCAAAAGTGGAATAGGCTTGGGCCATTTCATAAACGGAGACATCAACGGTGCCTAAGGCAAGAGCGAGGCCGCGCTCCTCGTCATTAAGTTTGCTAAAAGAAAAAGGCTCTAAGTAAGATAACGCTTTTTCGACGCCGACTTGCGCCAGCATGTATTCCGCCGGGACATTGTAGGAATGTTTGAATGCTTCTCGCATTGTGACAACGCCAGGCATAGCATGATTGTAGTTATTCACACAGCCAACTGTTTGTTTGCTGCTGTTTTGAGCACAGTTAGGCGATGGATTGCCGTTAAAAGTTGCGGTTAGCGGAGCACCTGTTTCTTCTAAATAAGGCACATAGTCGATCAATGGTTTAAAAGCGGACCCATGGTGGCGAAACGACTGTGTCGCGTACATGAGGTTGCCCCGTTCGTAGCCTCTTCCGTTACTAATCGCGACAATCGTACGTTTATCATTATCGATCACCATCGCAGCTCCTTGTGCGTTGTCAGGCAATTCTCGAACCACGCTGTCGACTAGCCGCTGTTGCCGGTCTGGATCAAGCGCTGTTTCAATCGTTACCCCTTGTTTCAGCAGTTCGTTAACGCGCGTTTCGACTTCCTCGCTTGGCGCTTCCTCCATATTCTCTAGTTGGCGGATAAGCATTTTAAATTCAGCTAAGATAAAATCGCTGTAATCAGGAAATTCGTTTTTAAGCTGGGAACGATGTAAGACGATCGATTCTTCCAATGCTTCGTTATGCTCAGCAGACGTAATGAACCCTTCCTCTTCCATCTTTTGCAAGACCCATTCTTTTCGTTCATGGGTATGTGTGGCTTCGTCTTTAAAAGGATCATAATAAGTTGGATTATTCGGAATGGCTGTCAAAAACGCGATTTGCGCAAGGGACAACTGGTTCGTTGTTTCGCTGAAATAAAGCTGAGCCGCTGCCTCAACGCCATAAGCGCCGTTGCCGAAGTAAATGGAATTTAAATAAAGCTCAAGAATTTCTTCCTTAGAATACTGTTGTTCCAGCTCATAGGCATAAAGCAGTTCACTCACTTTTCGCTCATATGTACGGGAATGGTCTAAAAAGATATTGCGTACCATTTGCTGGGTAATGGTGCTTGCCCCTTGGTCAATGCCGCCTTCGCTTGCATTCGCAAGAAAAGCTCTGGCAATGCCTGTGGCATCGAAGCCGTGGTGCTCAAAAAAACGCTTGTCTTCAGTGGCGATAAAAGCATGAATGACTGTTTCTGGAATATCGCTATAAGGCAAGTAAACTCGGTTCGTTCCGTTATTTAGTTCCGCAAACGTTCGGCCATTGGCATCAACAATTGTACTGTTAGAAGACAAGTAGAGGGCGTCGCGGTCAATGTGCTCATTGACTATTTGTCTTACTGATTGTACGTTTGTGATTTCTGCCGTTACGTTGGAAAATAAAAAAACGGTCGATAAGGCTAAAACCGCAATTAATATCCAGCCTGTCCCTGTTTTCATGACAAAACTCGCTTTCTATTAATATGGGTTTAGTATACCACTGTTTTGTTGGGACGGACAGAGATTCAATTTTCAAAAAGTAGCATGTTCATGCGTCATTCGGCATAACGTTAAGTAATCTCGCTTACACGAGGACGGAGGTATACGCATTGGATATTCTAAAAAAAATTGAACAATACCGAGAAGAAGAAGAACGCTTAAAGTGGGAAGGGACGTTTGCCGATTATTTAGCGTTAATTAAGGAAAAGCCATGGGTCACTCAAACAGCCCACTCACGCGTGTACAATATGATAAAAGACGCTGGCGTAGAAGAAAAAAACGGAAAAAAAGTGTATTCCTTCTTTAAAGATTCCATATATGGGCTGGAGGAAGCACTCGAAAAGCTGGTAGAGGAGTATTTTCATTCGGCCGCGAAACGACTCGATGTCCGCAAGCGGATTTTGTTGTTAATGGGGCCAGTTAGCGGCGGGAAATCGACGCTCGTAACGATGTTGAAGCGCGGTCTTGAGAACTATTCACGCACCGACAGAGGCGCCGTTTATGCCATCAAGGGCTGCCCGATGAATGAGGACCCTCTCCATTTGATTCCGCTGCATTTGCGCAAAGACTTTGAAGAGGAGTATGGCATAAAAATTGAAGGCAATTTGTCGCCTTTAAATATGATGCGGCTAGAGGAGGAATACGGAGGGCGAATTGAAGATGTCTTAGTGGAAAGGGTGTTTTTCTCAGAAGACAAACGCACCGGGATTGGCACCTTTTCGCCATCAGATCCAAAGTCCCAAGACATTGCCGATTTGACAGGAAGCATCGACTTCTCAACCATTGCTGAATTTGGGTCTGAATCCGATCCGCGTGCATACCGCTTTGATGGGGAGTTAAACAAGGCAAACCGCGGTATGATGGAATTTCAAGAAATGCTGAAATGCGATGAAAAATTTCTATGGCATTTGCTGTCGTTGACACAAGAAGGCAATTTTAAAGCAGGGCGGTTTGCATTAATTTCAGCTGATGAACTCATACTAGCTCATACAAACGAATCAGAGTACAAATCGTTTATCTCCAACAAAAAAAATGAAGCACTCCATTCAAGAATCATCGTCATGAAAATCCCCTACAACTTAAAAGTTTCGGAGGAAGAACGGATTTACAAAAAAATGATCGCTGAAAGCGACTTAGCTCATGTCCATATTGCCCCCCATGCTTTGAAGGTAGCAGCTATCTTTACGATTTTAACTCGTTTAAAAGAGCCGCACAAGGCGGGAATTGACCTAGTGAAAAAAATGAAGCTCTATGACGGGGAAGCGGTTGAAGGATACAACAGCCAGGATGTGAAAGAATTGCAGGCCGAGTTTCCTGACGAGGGCATGAGCGGGATCGACCCCCGTTATGTGATCAACCGCATTTCGTCAGCGATTATCCGTAAGCAATTAACATCGATTTCAGCGTTGGATGTGCTTCGTTCGATTAAGGAAGGGCTTGACGCCCATGCTTCGATTTCTAAGGAGGACAAAGAACGGTATATCGACTACATTACAGTTGCCCGCAAAGAGTACGATATGATTGCCAAAGAGGAAGTGCAAAAAGCATTCGTCTACTCTTACGATGAATCAGCGAAGACGCTAATGGACAATTACCTTGACAATGTGGAAGCTTATTGCAACAAAAACAAACTCCGCGACCCTCTTACAGGAGAAGAAATGTCGCCAGACGAAAAGCTGATGCGTTCAATCGAGGAACAAATCGGCATATCCGAAAACGCCAAAAAAGCATTTCGTGAGGAGATTTTAATTCGCATATCTGCCTATGCCCGAAAAGGGAAGAAATTTGACTACAACTCCCATGAACGGTTGCGTGAAGCGATTCAGAAAAAGCTATTCGCCGATTTGAAAGATATTGTAAAAATCACGACTTCTGTGAAAACGCCAGATGAATCACAGTTGAAAAAAATGAATGATGTCATCGCAAGACTCATTGATGAACATGGCTATAACTCAGTTTCAGCTAACGAATTGCTCCGCTATGTTGGCTCACTTTTGAACCGGTAGGCAAGAAATCCTCCGCATCGCCTCGTGGAGGATTTCTTGTTCTTTTTTTGAATTAATGATACGTTAATAAAAAGGCGAGCAGGATGCTCATGAATGGAAGACGGAAAGCGAGGAACAGCAGTGGCAGAAGCGGAAAAGAAATCAGAGTTTTGGGGCTGGGTAAAGGCGATTGCAATTGCGCTTATTCTTGCGTTTGTAGTCCGGACATTTGTGATGACCAGCTTTGAAGTTCGCGGCGTCTCAATGGTGCCGACTGCTCATGACGGTGAGCGTTTTATTGTAAATAAATTAAGCTACCAATTTGGCGAGCCTGAGCGGTTTGATCTCATTGTGTTCCATGCGACGGAAGAGGATAGCTACATCAAACGGGTGATTGGCTTACCAGGCGATACCATTCGATTTGAGGACGACATCCTTTACATTAATGGCGAGCAAATCGAAGAGCCTTACTTGGAAGAAGCAAAAGCTGCTTATTCAGGGCCTGCGTATACGGAAGATTACTCATTTGAAGAAACCGTCCCAGAGAACCATGTGTTTGTAATGGGTGACAACCGCCCTGCTAGCTTAGACAGCCGTGTTATTGGCCCAGTTAATGAAGATGAAATCATCGGCAAAGTCGGATTGCGTTTTTGGCCAGTATCTGAATTTGGCTATATGGATTGAAAAACGAGTGCTTTTAGCACTCGTTTTTGCATTTAATCAGAAAAGAGTTGGTGAATAAAATAGGAGTTCCGTTCCATAATCATGCGCCAATCTTTAAAAAGCTGCGTCTCTTCTGCAGCAATTTCCTCAATGCCGCCTTCACTTAGTTGAAACACTTGTGCTCCTGGATACAATATCAATATCGGCGAATGGGTCGCGAAAATAAATTGCGAGTTTTTGGCGATTCGTTCCTTGATGGCAAGGAGAATTTGAAGCTGGGAGTTTACAGACAGCCCAGTTTCTGGCTCGTCCATCAAATAAAAGCCATTGCCGAAAAAGCGATGGTTCATTAACGTGGTCATTGCCTCACCACGAGAAAATGTGTGTAAATTGCGGCCAAATAGTTCTTGTGATAACACTCCTTCCCCTTCTGCAAATTGATCCATATCTGTAGCCAAATTATAAAACGTCTCTGCCCGGTAAAAGTAAGCATCGCGTGGGCGATAGGCCCCCCTAGTTAAGCGGCAATATTGGTAGAGACTGGAATGGCTTGCTTCTGTTTCGAAACGGTGGTTTTTTGAGCCGCCTTCAAGGTTTAATTCCATTAACGCTGCTAGTGTTTCAATCAACGTTGACTTGCCTGTTCCGTTTTCGCCGACAAAAATGGTGACAGGTTTTTTAAAAGAAAGACTATCAAAGCCTTGCAGGAATGGAAGGGTATGAGGAAAACCAAGATGTCGCCCATTAGCAGGCTTGTCGTAGTGCAACTGTGTAATGTACATATGTCTAGGTATCATAGGCTCTCCCTGCTTTTTACATTAGTGTAGCAAAAAATGTACGAAAGGGGGGAGCCTGCTTTTATATTGATAGGTTTTAGCGGTGCAAGAACGAGGCCTTTGCAAAATGCATACATACGAAATGCTTATTATCAGTTAGCCTTTTCATCGTTACCATGGCGCGGTTTGGCTTGTCCAATAAAAATTTCTTGGCAACTCTTGCTCTTGTCTTACATAGGATAAGAAAAGTAGCCATGCAACAATATTTTGCACCAGTTTATGATATGCACAATCAACTAGAAACGTTCCACTTTCAATCGATAAACGTAAACAAACCTTACTGAGGAGGGAAGGTATGGAAAAAGACAACGGCCGGCAGTTCACAATCTCCCAGGAAAACTGGTCCCTCCATCGAAAAGGGTTCCAAGACCAACGTCGACACCAAGAAAAAGTACGGGACGCCATCAAAAAAAACTTGCCTGACTTAGTTAGTGAAGAAAACATTGTGATGTCCAATGGAAAAGACGTGATCAAAATTCCGATCCGCTCGTTAGATGAATACAAAATTCGTTACAACTATGACAAAAACCAACATGTTGGCCAAGGGAAGGGCGACAGCAAAATCGGCGATATCGTTGCTCGTGATCCAAATGGTGACAAACAGGCAGGCGCTGGCAAAGGGTCAGGCGCAGGCGATCAAGCAGGCGAAGATTATAATGAAGCTGAAGTTTCGATCGTGGAGTTAGAAGAAATGCTTTTTTCTGAGCTTGCATTGCCAAATTTACAAAAAAAAGAAGAACAAGAGCTCGTAGTGGAAGATATTGCATTTAATGATATTCGCAAAAAAGGGTTAATGGGAAATGTCGACAAACGCCGTACGATTTTAGCCGCCATTAAGCGCAACGCTTTAAATGGCAAAGCGAACATTATGCCGATTTACAATGACGATTTACGGTTTAAAACTTGGACGGAAACGATCCGGCCAGAATCAAAAGCAGTTGTTATTGCGATGATGGATACAAGTGGTTCAATGGGACGGTTTGAAAAATATATGGCACGCAGCTTTTTCTTTTGGATGACTCGTTTCCTACGTACAAAATACGAAACAGTTGAAATCGAATTTATCGCTCACCATACAGAAGCGAAAGTAGTAAGCGAAGAGGATTTCTTTTCAAAGGGAGAAAGCGGGGGGACGATTTGTTCATCCGCTTATAGGAAAGCGCTAGAGTTGATTGACGAGAAATACAACCCACGTGCGTATAATATTTACCCATTCCATTTTTCAGACGGTGATAACCTAACGTCTGATAACGCACGTTGCTTAAAACTAGTTAACCAGCTGATGGATCGTTCCAACTTGTTTGGCTACGGGGAAGTCAATCAATATTCGCGCCATTCGACATTAATGAGTGCGTACAAAAACATCACAGATCCCCGTTTTATGCACTATATTTTAAAAGAAAAAGGCGATGTTTACCACGCCCTAAAATTTTTCTTTCAAAAATCGGCAGAGGAAGCCCCCGTTTAGGGGGTTTTTCCTTTTGCAACGAAAGTGGCCACTATTTTATTCGTTTTATATCTCTTGTTCTAATGAACGCATCGCTAGCGACTTGTTAAAGCATGATCGTGATGAATTCGTTGCTAGAACATTTGTTTTTGACGACAACGTTAAATGAGATTTGTAGTCCAGATAAACACAAAGATGATGCTAGTAATTGCCAGTGATGAGAGGAACCACCGCTTTATACTAGGGTTGTTTTTCAAAAGTGTGTCGATTACGCCACTTAACAAAAAAACGACTACAAACGTAACAACAAAAATTGCAACCAACATGATGATAGGCATGAAGCATTACTCCTTTTTTAAAAGTATAGCAGAAAAAAGTACATCCATAAACGTTGCTTCCATTAAACCGTGAATGTTCTCCCTTTCTTAAAAGGCCTGTTAAACATCTATTTTCGATTGCTGTCTAAATCGATTGAACAACTGGTTACATAAAAGGTTCAAGCGCTTTTTTATAGTGATGCAATGTTTCCTTCCATTCTGAAGCATGTGCTGTAAAGGAGAGAAGGATGCTCTCAATTACAAATGTTCGTGGTTCCTGCTGTTTTAGTTCATGCTCAATAAATTCCAGCCCCTCGAGCAAGCCTTTTTCTATTTGTGTATCGTGGTTTGCGGAAAGAATCGCTGTCTTAAGGGTATTGTGCGCTGTTTCAAAATGCCGTTGATCCTTCATGGGTGTTGTAGCTTTTTGGTCAAGCCAATCCCGCAACAAACTTTCAGTAAACAATGGCGCTTTGTGTGTTTGCTGCATGCTGGAGAAAAACTCTTCTGCCCTTTCAGCGGCATAGCGGACAACGTTTTCGTAAAATTGGTCTTCTTCTTTTTTGGAAATCGTTTTTACACGCATAAATTGATGGATAATGCCGTTAAAAATAAGGGCTCCATCCAAGCTGTATGGTTTTATTTCTTCGCCAAACATGCGAACAAACTGGTTTTGAATCCATTCGATTTCATGAAAGAAATATTGCTGGAACAGTTTTTTTAATGAAGGGTCGTCTGATAAAAAAATTTGTTCAAATAAAGGAAAAAGGTTGTATTTTTTGTTTGTCTTGCTAAACAGCATCGTTTGTTTTGTAAATTGTTCCATCCCTGTAATAGCGGGATCATCTTCAATTTCTTTCCTCTTGGCGATAACTTTATTGTGTATCAATTTAATGATTCCGTATAGGAGGTCATTTTTCGACTGAAAATAGTTATAAAACGTTCCTTTTGAAATCCCGCTTTTGTCAATAATCATTTGGATAGAAGTCCCTTGAATGCCGGATTTTAAAAATAGGTTAAGCGCTGTTTCAATGACATGTTCTTTCCGTTTCAGCAATTGCGTCACCCCGTATTGAATGATCTGAACCAGTCGTCCAAATTTAATGCTACCGTACATTTGTAAAAAAAACAAATCGCAAATTTTCCGCTTGAAAAGAGGAATGGAAAGGAGTATGATAAATCTCGTTATTACTATAGAATTGGTGTATATATATTGGACCGACAGTTTAGAGGGGGTTATTGAATGACAGAAAATACACCAACGAAACCGCCATATAAAATGATTGCGATACTGCTTGCAGGTGCATTTATTGCGTTACTAAACAATACGTTGCTTAATGTGGCTTTGCCGTCTATCATGGCAGACTTTGATATTTCTCCTGCGACTGTTCAATGGTTAACGACTGGCTATATGCTTGTAAATGGAATTCTCATACCCATTACAGCGTTTTTAATCCAAAAATTTTCCGTGCGCGGGCTTTTTTTAACGGCGATGACATTGTTTACTTTAGGAACCGCATTAGCTGGCTTCTCCCACAGTTTTCCTGTACTGATGGCAGGGCGTGTCATTCAAGCTTCAGGATCGGCGATTATGATGCCGTTGTTAATGAATGTGATGTTAACATCGTTTCCCGTTGAAAAGCGCGGATCGGCAATGGGCATTTTTGGCCTCGTCATGGTATTTGCCCCGGCAATTGGCCCGACGTTGTCAGGCTGGATTGTGGAGCATTATGAATGGCGTGTATTGTTTTATATGATGCTGCCGTTCGCGATTGTTACCCTTTTACTCGCTGTTTTTCGCCTATATGACAATAAACAATCGGTGCATACACATTTGGATGTGATGTCTGTTATTTTATCAAGCATCGGTTTTGGCGGGATATTGTATGGGTTTAGTGCTGCTGGCGACAAAGGATGGGCTAGCTTAGAAGTGTACGGCACAATCGTCATCGGCGTGATTGGCCTTGTGTTGTTTATTACGCGGCAATTTCAATTAGAAAAGCCCATGCTGGACTTTCGGATTTATAAATACCCGATGTTTGCTTTATCTTCGGCGATTTCGCTTACAGTGACGATGGGCATGTTTGGGGGAATGTTGCTTATGCCGCTTTATATTCAAACGGTCCGTGGCATTTCGCCTTTCCATGCAGGCTTGCTCATGTTGCCAGGCGCTTTAATCATGGGGGCGATGTCCCCTATCACCGGACGTTTGTTTGACAAATTTGGCGGGCGCATTTTAGCAATCACTGGCTTGTTGATCACGATTGTTACTTCCTACTTTTTCACGACATTGGCTCTTGATACTTCCTATACGGAGTTAATTATGTTGTATTCATTTAGGATGTTTGGCATGTCTATGTTGATGATGCCTGTCATGACAAATGGTTTAAACCAGCTTCCCGCACGAATGAATCCACACGGAACGGCGATGAATAATACGCTAAACCAAGTGGCAGGGGCGGTTGGTTCCGCGTTGCTTGTGACGATTATGTCTACACAGACAAGAATCCATGCAGAGGAGCTAGCTGGGACAATTGATCCTGCGCTTCTCGGCCAACAGGCCATGGTCGAAGGGATCAACGACGCATTCATGGTTACCGTATACGTTTCAATCATTGCGTTAGTACTAGCCTTTTTCATGAAACGGGCAAAACCTGCTGAAGACAGCAATGAAGAGTTGCCAGGAAGGGCAAAAGACTTGACGGAAGCTCCGAATCATTCTTAACGAAAACCAAATAAGCTCGCCTCGTGTGTAAAACGAGGCGAGGTTTTTGCTTTAGCGAAGGGATTTCATCATATTTGCCAGCTGGGAAAAGAGAGCCTGCGATGTTAACAGTCCAGCAAGATGAGTATGATTGGCTAGCGGCATTTATTTTATACTTCAGACAAAACCGTTCAGTAACATCGAACAAGGTGCTATACTTGATTGACGGAATGAAGTGCGCGCCATCTGTCTTGCTGTCTATATCATGATGTAGTGTATTTTTCCAAGTGTCAGGCGCAAAGCGTGATCATTTGTGGATTAGGCGTTTGAGCATAAATGAGCGTTTGACTGAATAGAAGTAATGTTGGTAAAAAAGGGGGCTGGCTACAGTTGGTACAAATGACAGAAGAAAAGGCGATCGAGGCGAAAGGCCTCGTGAAAGTATTTGGCAAGCATCGGGCTGTTGATGGCGTCGATTTGTCTGTCGTAAAAGGAACGGTCTATGGGTTTCTTGGACCAAACGGGGCAGGAAAGACGACAACAATCCGCATGCTTGCGACTCTTTTAAAACCAGATGGCGGTGAGGCGAAGATTTTTGGCCATGACCTCGCCAAAGAAACAGATGCAGTCAGAAGCCGGATTAGTTTAACAGGACAATACGCTTCCATTGATGAAGATTTAACTGGCATCGAAAATTTGACGATGATTGCCCGACTTATGGGCTATAAGCGGAAACAAGCAAAACAGCGAGGGGAAGAATTGCTCCATGCATTTGGATTAGAGGAAGCCGCAAAAAGGCAAGTGAAAAATTACTCGGGCGGGATGCGTCGCCGCATAGACATTGCCGCCAGCATTGTTGTTACCCCTGAACTGCTGTTTCTTGATGAACCAACCACAGGGCTTGACCCTCGGAGCCGCAACCAAGTGTGGGATATTGTCCGTACATTAGTCGATGCTGGGACGACCGTGCTCCTTACGACGCAATATTTGGAGGAAGCTGACCAGCTGGCGGACCGGATTGCCGTTATCAACCATGGCAAGATTATTGCTGAAGGCACAAGCAGTGAGTTGAAAGCATCGGTTGGCACGAATACACTCCACTTGACGCTGCAACATGCAAGTGATCGGGAAAGGGCGATCCAATTGCTGGCGGAAGATCAGAACACCATGGTGCATGCTGGAAAAGACCCGACGTCGCTTACCGCGCAAACGGGTAATCCAGATGTGGCGGCAGCTGCTGTAGGAAAGTTAGCGAGCGCAAACATAGCTGTCCGTACTTTTTCCCTTGGGCAGCCGAGTCTAGATGAAGTCTTTTTGACGCTAACTGGTGAAATGGTGCAAACCCCAGAGGAAGAAAGGGAGGGAAGCGAATGAACAAGGCAACGGAAGGAAATAAACAAGAACAAAGCATGCAATTAGCGGATGCAATTGCCAAAAGCAGGCGCCCGCCTCGCCCGAGCCCACTCGCTGCGTCAATGGCATTCGCGACTAGGGCACTACTGCGGATTAAGCACATTCCTGAACAAATGTTTGATGTGACAGTTTTTCCAGTTATTTTCCTGTTAATGTTCACTTATTTATTTGGCGGTGCGATTTCTGGCTCCACAAATGAATATTTGCAATTCCTCCTGCCAGGGATTCTTGTCATGACCGTCGCGCAAATTACGATGTATACCGGACTTGATTTAAACAACGATATTCGAAAAGGCATCTTCGACCGTTTCCGAACGTTGCCACTCTGGCTGCCTTCGGCCCTGATCGGCTCGTTGCTAGTAGATACAGTCCGCTATACAATGGCATCGGCGATCATGATTATACTTGGCCTTATTCTTGGGTTCCGTCCAGAAGGGGGAGCGCTTGGCGTCATTGCCGCAGTTGCGTTAATCTTGCTTTTCTGCTTCAGTTTATCGTGGATTTGGACGACGCTTGGCCTTATTATGCGTTCTGATAAGTCGCTCATGATGGTCAGTATGATGGTGCTGTTTCCGCTCACTTTTGTCAGCAATGTCTTCGTCGATCCAGGAACACTGCCATCGTGGCTCCAAGTTTTTGTCGACATCAATCCAATCTCCTTATTAGTCGATGCCGTTCGTGGCTTCATGCATGGAACGGCTACTGGTGAACAGGTAGGCTGGGTAGTAGCTGTATCGTTTTTGATTGCAGCTGTTTTTGCTCCGCTCACGATGTATTTGTACCGGAATAAGAAATGAAACAAGACGACCAGAGTCAGGTATTTGCTGGTCTTTTGCTGTTTTCAGTGCCTGTTGGCTGTTTCATCAATTGTTTTGGCGCTATGTTTTTGATGACTCTTTACGTCTAGGCGGCAATTTTAGCGGGCTACTATTTGTTTTGGCGCAATTTACGGTGATTGACATGGTTCCAACGCCCTATATCACTTCTGCGATAGTAGGTGTATGGTATCCTTTTGCTTTTAATAAAATAGGAGTCAAAAAGCGGATAAACAGCGGTACAGGCTGAAAGGAGTTCCAGTGGAAACTGCCAAATCCGATTTTTTAGAAGATCTAGGAGGAGTTCAGAAAAATGGTTGATGCTAAGACCGTATTGTTAGACCAATTATTAGCAAATGCAAATGACCCCAGCTGGTATATTCCTTTCCAAGAAGCTGTTAAAGGGATCTCGGAAATAGAGGCGTTTTGGAAACCTGACAAATCGAGCCATAGCATTGCCGAGATTGTCCAACACTTAATCTACTGGAATCAAATATGGCAGACACGCTATGAAAAAGCGGACGCACGTACAGTACCGAGCGTCAAAAAGAATGTGGATAGCTTTCTTGTCCCGAAAAATAAAACCTTCCAAACTTTGCAAACGGAGCTGCTGGACATTTTGTTGCGTTGGCAGGACTTAATTACAGAAAAGCAATTGTCAGAGAAGGTAAAAGGCTATCCGGTAGAGGCCGAATGGTGGGGGTTAATTGCAAATGCAACAACGCATAATGCCTACCATATCGGGCAAATCGCGTTTTTACGGAAAATGGATAAGCCCGTGATTTAAAGCTTTAGAAGTTGCAAAACAGAGGCAGATTTGACATGTAACGATTAAAAGAAAGGACCGTTTACCGATTATTTCTATGTTCAACTATAATGAGGCGCCTTCTTGTAGAGGGCGCCTCAATTTTTAGCTATTATCAGCTAAAGGATTATTTTTTCCCGAGTTGTTCTTCCAATTCCTCTACCAGACCGACAATTTCCACTGTCCGCTCTTCACGTTCTGCGTCTTTTTGTGCTTTTTCTAGTGCTGCTCGCATTTCAGCTTGTGAGAGCTGTGCTTCCATTTCTTCTGTCACGCTTAATGCTTCAGCGTATTGGCGCAATGCGTCAGCTTCTTGGCCGATAATGTCGGTGTCGCATTCGCCCCCAATGGCAATATTGTGTTCATGACCGGTAAATGTACAATTTTCGATGAAGCCGCCAGCATGGAGCAAGCGGATGGCACAGGTCCCGCCGTTTTCGATCACGCATTCTCGAATCGTTGGCGCGCTATGTTGGATATCAATTTGTGCTTCATAATGGCCGCTAAACTGGCAATGTTCCAGGAGCCCGCTCGCTTCCATGTCAAAGCGGATGCCGCTCTCATAACTGTCATAAAGCTTGCTTTCTTTCATGGTAATGGTGGAATGGCTGCTTACATAAATTTGCGGGTAAAGGTCATTATGATGGTAAAAAGTTGAATTTACAACATTCGCATGGCTATGGTCATGAATATATAAGCCGCTTTGCGCTCCATCAAAGACTTGTATGTCTTCTAGGTCGGCTTCGCTTTTGTCAGCAATGACGAGTTGATTCAGTTCATTTTCATAAAAGCGGCAGTGACCCACGTCTGCACTTGCTTGTTCCGTTAGCCAAAACCCATAATGTTTGCCATAGAAGATAGCGCTATGTTTTAGGCTTATCCGTGCTTGTTCGCTTACTGCTAATTGAGGCATCATGTGGCCGAACAAGTCACTTGATTCCACATGGGCATAAGCGTTTTTCGTCAGGACTACCCCTGATTTTTGCCCAAATTTAATCGTGCTTCTATACACGTAAAGGGCGCCATCGCCAACGCGAATATGGTCGTCTTCGTGCGACGTGAGAATCGTTGCTTCAAGTTGGGCGGTACCGTTATCGTTAATGTCGACTCCGATTTGTCCAGCTTCAAACAAACTGTTTTGGATAATCGTTTCCCCGCCTAAAACGACTACTTGCTTTGGTACATTATTCGTCAACGTACATGAATTCAATGTCAGTTTTGATTCGCCAAGGACAAGTGTCCCTCCAGAAGAGCCTTCATAGATCAGGCAATCTTTTAAAGCCACTTCACTATTGCCCATCGATTTAAGTTGCATATTTTCAGAATGATGGCCGTAGATTTGGCAATTTTCCACAAAGCTGCGGCTGTTCTGGTCAAAATAAATCGCCGCGCTCTTTCCTTGGTAAATATGCGAGTGTTTCATCACAAACCGGCCGTTCCCGCTTACACATACTTGACTGCCCCGTTGGCTGTATAAGGCGCAGTACTCGGCACGGGCTCGCCCAACTACAAATAGGCCGATGCCACTGTGGCGAATCGTGGCGTCGGTTAAATCAAGATGGCCATCTTCAAGAACATGGATCCCCCATTTTTTTAGGCGGGTAAACTGACAATGAGTCAATTGCGCAAATCCGTTTTTAACGGTTAGCCCTTTTTCGCATTCCGCAAAAGAGATGTTTTTTATCGACACCGACGCTTTATTGATGATCTCCATTGGCGCTTGAATAATGACTGTTTCTGGTTCACCAAGGCCGACTAAATGAACAGACTTGGCAATTGTCACAGACTCCTGGTATGTTCCTGGATCTATTTTGATCGTATCCCCATCGTTCGCATCAAGCAACGCTTCTTCAATCGTTTTGTATTTGGAAAGGAGTTTTCTTGTTACGTGGATTGTTTTCACCGTTTTCACCTCAATCTATGCTAGAGTATACCGCTTTTTTTGAAGGCTGTCCAAGTAGAGTTGTTTTTGCATGAAAAAGAGCTATTTTGTACACCTTAATCACAGATTAGCATGATCAAAACGCGTTTGTATGCAGTTTTTTAGCAAAAATTTCAGGTGGTTTAACGGATGAAAAGTGCTGATGTTTAAATACCCTCACTTTTGAGGTATACCAATACTAATGATGAAGAAGAGGAGGAAAGAGAGAAAATGGACTTACACAATTATTTAGCAAACGGCATTCCGCCGCAAAAACAAGACAAGCAACCAGGGGATGAAGCGGTGATGGAACCGCGCCCGATCTATGAAGACGACGATTACAAAGGTACAGGAAAACTTCGCGGCAAAGTAGCGCTTATTACTGGTGGCGATTCGGGTATCGGCCGCGCCGTGGCAGTTGGGTATGCCAAAGAAGGCGCCCATATTGCGATCGTCTATTTAGATGAGCATGAAGACGCAGAACAAACAAAGCAGCGCGTCGAGCAAGAAGGTGTTCAGTGCATTACAATTTCTGGCGACATAAGTGATGAAACGTTTTGTAAGGAGAGCGTTGAACGTACAGTCACAGAACTTGGCGGCCTAGATATTTTAGTCAACAACGCTGCAGAGCAACATCCAGTCAACGATTTACGGGAACTAACAGCCGAACAGCTTCACCGTACATTCGCGACCAATTTCTATTCGTATGTGTATTATACGAAAGCAGCGCTTGATTATTTGAAGCCTGGCAGCGCTATTATCAATACGTCTTCCATTAATGCCTATCGGGGCAACGTGACGTTGATTGATTATACGAGTACCAAAGGCGCCATTACAGCCTTTACCCGTTCAATGGCGCAGGCGCTTGCTTCAAAGCATATCCGCGTAAACAGCGTAGCCCCTGGCCCGATCTGGACGCCGTTGATTCCTGCTTCTTTTGACGAGCAGAAAGTGTCTGAGTTTGGCACAACGACGCCAATGGGACGAGCAGGGCAGCCGAGTGAACTTGTCGGTGCCTATGTACTCCTCGCTTCTAACGACTCTTCCTACATGACCGGACAGGCGATCCATATTAATGGCGGGGATTATATTAGTTCATGACTGAGAAAAGCAGGCTAGTGCAGCCTGCTTTTCTCAGTGATGTTAAATGGACGTTTCTTTACGGACGACAGTTGTCGTATTCTTGTTTCGGGTCGCTGCACTTACTAGGAGCAGGCCAATTGTCGAGGCAACTAAGCCAAACGCAACGTATGGGATGGTTGTACCGAGCAAATGGGCTAAGCCTGCGCCTGCGATTCCAAAAAGCATACCGGCAATCGCGCCTTTGAAAGTAAGGAATTGTCTGTCTTTTAAAGCGAAGCCGATAAACAGTGGAGCAAACAGACCTGCGGCTGAATAAGCATAAGAAGCGACAATCCAGTCAAGTGCCCGTGGATATAACGTCGCAAGAGCAAATGCAAAGAAGATGACAAATACTGAAAAAATACGCGATGTCCGGAGTAGCTGTCCGTCGCTGACTTTCGGATTAAGATACGACTGGTATATATCACGGGTGATATTAACGACGACCGATTGGACTGCGCTGGTGACCGTTGACAACAAGGTTGCACAAATGAAAGTAGAATAGGCGACCATTAAAATCGATGGCATATTCGATAAAAACATGCCAGCAGCACTTTCAGGGTTATCCAAGTTCGGGTTCATCGTGTAGGCGGACATGCCGACTAACGCTGCGTAAAGCTTCGTCAAAATGAGGAGAGCGGCAGTAGAAAGCAATGAAATGACGACTGTCTTCATACTGTCAGCAGCATAAATGCGTTGGAAGTACATTTGATTGGTCATTGTGCCTGGTGTGAGCGATAATGACCAAAAGAGCACTGTTAGAAGCCCAACGGACCAAAAGCCTTCAATGCCAATATTCTCTTGAGGGACTGCCTGTACGATCGCTGACCAACCGCCGGCTGATGTGATCGCATAAACAGAAGCAACGACCGCCATCACGAGCATGAGAATCCCAAAAATCAAGTCTGTCCAGGCAACAGATACCATTCCTCCTGGGATAATGAATAAAAGGCAAATGACTGTGAAGATAAGCATTAACAGCCAAGGTTCAACGCCAGTCAATTCTGAAAACAATCGGCCGAAAGCAACTAATTGTGTACACAGCCAACCAAAGGGGACAACCATTGTCATAAATGTGATTGTCGTGATCAAGAACGGGTGAGTGCCATATATTTTTTTGAAAATATCAGGGAGACTAATAAAATCGTTTTTGCGCAACCATTTCGCAAGAAACAGTAAGGCAAGAACTCCCGCTCCTGTGAACAAGCCATAAGTAATCACGCTCCAACCGAAAGCATAGCCGATCCCGACTTGAGCAACAAGCATGCCGCCGCCAGAAGCCGTCGCGAACTGTGTTAAAATGACGACATAGACCGGCAAAGCCCGCCCGCCAACAGCCCAGCCTTCGTTGTTCCGAGTACGTTTGCTAATATAAAAGGAAAAGATGATGGCCCCTATGAGCACAATCATGTTTGCCACAATTACCCAAATCGATACATCCACACAAACCCCTCCTCAGATAATTGAATATTCTGTAAAAAATAACGCCATCTAAAGCTCTATTGCAACAAAGCTTTAGATGGGCGACTCTATTCATGGTGAAACATGAGTTTACAGCGGTCGCCTCTGAAAATGCTTTTCGTGAGAATTAAGCGCTTTTTATTCCATGTTGAGCCGATTTTTGTAATTTTTAATGCAGGCTGTCCGTTGCCTTCAACTTGTAGGCGTTCGGTTTCCAACTGGGTTAGGATGACCGGTTCTACCGTGGTGTCATATGCTTGGATTTGCAAGTTGTACTGAGTAATCAATAGTTCATAAAGCGTGCCTTCAAGGTTTTTCTGCAACAAACCAGGAACCGCTGCACTCGGTAAATAAGATGTTTCCACAGCGACAACTTCATCCTCAAAATAGCGTAGACGGATAAGTTCATAGACAAGTTCGCCAGGAAATAGTTCCAATGCCGACTGGACTGTCGCCGAACAAGCTAGTTCCTGAGCTGACAAAACGGTATGTTTTTTACCGAATTTTTCAGGATAATAAAAACTAAACACAGGCGTTTGGATTTTTTTCTCATTCACAAATGTCCCTTTTCCTTGTTTTCGGGTCAAACGCCCTTCATCAACGAGTTTTAACAATGCTTGGCGAACGGTTGAGCGGCTTAACCGGTACTGACTCGCCAATGTAAGTTCGTCTGGAATTTTCGCATTTTCTTGCCATTCGCCGCTGTCTATTTTTTCAACAAAAAGATCTTTTAATTGCAAATAAAGGGGAATGCTGCTTTCTTCATCAATCACGTCGGCTCGCCTCACTCATTCATACTACTGCGCCCCCCTTTCGAGTTCCGCAGCGTAGCGTTTGTATAGTTGATCAGCAGATTGCAGAGCCTGTTTCAAATCACTGATTTTTTGGTGATCTGATGCTAGTGTCTGTTCGAGCTGCTGTAATTGCCGTGCAACCTCAACAGGGGCTGAGCCGCCGCGTACGGTCCGAAGGGAAATATTTCGCTCCGGATCAAGGGCCTGCTCAACAAATTCTTTGGTGACAGAAACCGTTTTTGCTGTTACCTGTTTAATAGCACGTTCAACTGTACTTGCTTCTATTTTATCAGATCCCAGCCCTTGATTCAGTGTCTCGTTGACAATCTCAGCAACGATATGATGGGCGGTGCGGAACGAAAAGTGGTAGTGTCTTACTAGCGCATTTGCTAGCTCAGTCACAGTACTAAAGTTTTGTCGAGTAGTAGCGGCCATATTGTCTTTATGAACGGTAAGCGTTTGTAAGGTTTTGATCATAAGCCGAATGGCTGCTTTCGTTTCATTGATTGCTTCCCATGTGTATTTCATGCTTTCCATGCTTGTATCCCGCGAATGCGAATAAAGGGTATTCTTTAATACTGAGAGGGAGGATACAAGTGCGCCTTGAATATGTCCAGCCTTCGCTTTAATATGCTCGAGCGTAACGGGATTCTTTTTTTGCGGCATAATGCTGCTAATAACTGCTACTGAATGACCGACTTCAAGATAACCAAATTCATACGAACACCAAGTGTAAAGGTCTTGTGCGAAGCGGCTTAATGAGTTACTAAATATGCTTAATGCTGAAAGTGCTTCTAATGCATAATCTCTAGAGGCGATGCCGTCAAGCGAATTTTCAAGCAAATCGGCGAACCCTAATAACTCCATCGTGAACTTTCGGTTAATCGAAAACGTAGTTGAGGCAAGGGCACAAGAACCAAGCGGGCTTTTGTTGATGTGGGCATAACAGTTATACAGGCGTGTGAAATCCCGCTCGAATCCGTGCAACAGTGCGGAAAGGTAATGGGCAAACGTAATTGGTTCAGCTGGCTGTAAATGTGTGTAACCAGTCATTAATGTCGCCGTATGGTCAGTAGCTAAATCAATTAATGTCTGCCTTAGTGTACAGACTAGTTCGTAAATTTCGATCATTTCTTCGCGTATTCGCATGCGGCTCACAGTCGCCAAAATATCATTGCGGCTTCTTCCTGTGTGCATTTGTCCACCTATCTCTGGTCCTGTTTGCTCGATAATATAAGCTTCCACATTAAAATATAAATCTTCAAGAGCAGGATTGATCGACAATGCCTCTTTTCCTGTCACCTGCAAGTGGGTCAGGACGGAATGGATTTTACGGGCTGCTTCGTCTGAGATAATACCCTCCGATTTTAGCATAAATAAGTGGACACTGTTAATTTTTAGCAAGTATGAATAGTGATATTTTAAATCGGAGCTAATGCTTGGCTTAAACAATAAGTCAATCATTTCCTGTGAGGGAGTTTCCTTTAAACGACCAACCAAGGAGATCACCAGCCTTTCAGATATGTACGTATGTTGTAATGTTCGTACAAATTGTAGTTGATTCTAAATTAGCAGCAACAAATCGTACTGTCAATACTTTTCTGAAAAAACAACGAGATTTTTTATCATGACAGATATGCGTGGTTTGGGCATAAAGAGGAGGCGCCTGCTAATGAGTCAGGCGCCTCAAGTCTGGTTTGGACAACATCAACGTACCATTTTCGTTACAAAGTGGTAGCGATCACCACGGTAATGGGAATAAACAGCTTCTAATACACGATTGTCTTCAAGTCTTGTTTGCCGGCGAATCGCCAAAAGTGGGGAGCCGACGGGCACCGTAAGCCAACGGGCATCTTCTTCGTCAGCGAGGACGGCTGCGATGGTCTGTTCTGCATCAGAAATTGAATAGCCGCATGTCCGTTCAAAGTAGGAGTAAAGCGAATGGTTCAATGTGTCAGCGGTTAAATGTGGGGCGAGCTCGCAAGCAATATAAGTCCGTTCCAAGGCAATAGGCAACTTGTCTGCTAGGCGCACACGTTTAATGGCATAAATAGGGGTGCCTTCCTCAACCGCAAGCACTTTGGCAATCGGTTCATCCGCTTTAGCGGTTTTAAAAGAGAGCAACTTTGAACCAGGCTCCATGTTGCGGCTTTTCATATCTTCTGTAAAACTGGTCATTTTAGAGAGTGGTTGTTCAATTTTAGGCCACGATACGAATGTGCCTCGCCCTTTTTCACGGTATAGTTTTTTTTGCTGGACAAGATTGTTAATGCCTTGGCGAACGGTCATGCGGCTAATGCCGTACATGTCGGCAAATTCTCGCTCAGATGGCAACGCTTCGCCTGGTTTTAAAATCCCATCGGCAATTTGCTTTTTAATAAGCTCCTCAATTTGAAAATAAATCGGAATAGGAGACTGTTTGTCAATCATGCCTTTGTCCTCCGAACATATGATAAAATCAGTATACCATAATTTTTTTTCATTGTAATTGGTATAGACAACTAAACGACTAGAGCGTATACTAAAAGAAACAAAGGGAATGATGAAACGAGGAAGGTGATCGCATGGCAAGTATCGTTGTAACAGGGGGACAGTTGATCACAGGGGAACCAGGGTGTCGTAAATACGAGAAAGGGTTTCTTGCGGTCAATAATGGCAAAATTATCGCGGTTGGTGTTGGCAACGGCGACGATTATAAGAACGAAGATACAGTACAGATAACGATTCCAGCTGATGCCGTCGTTGTCCCAGGCTTTGTTGACGTGCACATACATGGCGGCTATGGTGCCGATGTAATGGACCGTACAAAGGATGCGTTGCAAACAATGGCAGCAAATTTGCCAGCCGAAGGGACGACCGCTTTTCTTGCGACAACCATTACCCAAAAACATGAGGACATTGAAGCTGCGATTGAAAATGTAGTCGCTTATAGACGGGCGGATAAAGAAGCAGAGATTGTCGGCCTACATATTGAAGGGCCTTTTATTAATGAAACGAAAAAAGGCGCACAGCCTCTCGAGTACATTGTAGAACCATCCGTACCAATCATGAAAAAATGGATCGATTTAGCAAAAGGCATGATTAAACAAGTAACCTACGCACCGGAAAAACGAAATGGAAGCGAGTTGGCAGCCTATTTGCGTTCAGAAGGTGCGAATCCGTCAATTGGCCATTCAGATGCTGTCTATACTGAAATGGAGCAAGCTGTCGCAGCAGGTGCAAACCAAGTTACGCATATGTACAATGGCATGCGTCCTTTGCATCATCGTGAACCAGGTGTAGCTGGTGGGGCGCTCCTCCTTGATGAACTCGACATTGAATTGATTGTAGACGGCATTCACATCCATCCAGAAATGGTGAAGCTGGCCTGGAAAGCAAAGGGCACAGACCAATGTCTACTTATTACTGACTCGATGAGGGCAAAAGGGTTGCCTGACGGTGCTTATGATTTAGGGGGACAGGACGTTTCTGTTAACGGTGGAAGAGCGACGCTTTCTGATGGCACGCTCGCCGGTTCTGTTTTGCAAATGAACAAGGCGGTAGCAAATATGGTTGCTTATAGTGGCTGCTCATTGGAACAAGCGGTGCAAATGGCTTCCTACAACCCAGCGAAAAAAATTGGCATTGACGCGAAAAAAGGGTCATTGGTGCCTGGGAAAGATGGCGATTTTACTGTGCTCACGAAAGAGGGCGACGTGTTGTACACCTACTGTTTAGGGAAAAAAGCATATGGCAAGGAGGATGACGTATGAATATTATTCACGTAAAAAATTATGAAGAAATGAGCCAAAAAGCAGCAGCACTCTTGTTTGAGCGAATTCAGCAGTCTCCGAAAATAACGCTCGGACTTGCGACAGGGGGCACACCGGAAAATACGTATACCGCTTTGATTGCAAAAGCAAAGGAAAACGGCCAATCATTTTCACATGTGCAAACGTTCAATTTAGATGAATATGTCGGCTTGCCTGCTGAGGACAAAAATAGTTACCGCCACTATATGGAGCAACGGTTGTTTGATCATATCGATATTCCAAAAGAAAAAACGCATTTGCCAAATGGAATGGCTCCGTCCCTCGAAGAAGAATGCCGTGCTTATGAAAACATGATTGCCGACGCGGGCGGAATTGACATTCAACTTCTCGGTATTGGCAGCAATGGCCATATCGGTTTTAATGAGCCAGGGACGCCATTTTCGAGCAAAACCCATGTTGTCGAGCTGGCCGAAGAAACACGCAAAGCCAATGCTAGGTATTTCCCAACTTTAGAAGATGTGCCGAAACAAGCGATTACAATGGGGATTCAAACGATTATGGAAGCGAAAGAAATTTTGTTGCTTATTTCCGGGAAAGCAAAAGCAGAAGCGTTCGCCAAATTATGCTCAGATGAAGTAACTGAGGCGTTCCCGGCTTCTATATTAAACAAGCATCCAAATGTCACAGTCATTGCCGACGAAGAAGCGGCAAGCGTTTATACGCAAAAAGCACACTTGTAGAATAACTTTGGTTAAGAAAAGAGAACCGGCGCAACATTGATACGGTTCTCTTTTTGTATGATTTAGTAAGAAAATCGGCTGATCCTGCCGCTAATAGTTCCTCTTTTTCGGCATTTTTAGTACACTACCATTATCAGCAAAAAAATGAAACAGGTGGTGGTGGAGATGGAAAGCAATGATGTGCTAAAGCTTATGACCAGTCATCGGTCGATTCGCGCTTTTACAAATAAGCGCGTCACAAAGGAGCAAATTGAAACGATTGTCAGCTCGGCGCAGTGGGCGTCGACGTCCCATCATGTGCAAGCGTACTCCGTTATAGCTGTGGAGGATGCTGCTCGTAAAGAAACACTCGCCGATTTAACAGGCGGCCAACGTTGGGTAAAGGAGTGTAGTGTGTTTTTTGTTATTTGCGCAGATTTTTCACGGCATGCAAGTGCCAGCAAACAGCATCACGTTTCATTTGACGTCGGTGGGGCGGAGCAACTTCTCGTTGGCGCTGTGGATGCCGCTTTATTTGCCCAAAATGTTATGCTTGCCGCTGAATCGCTTGGCCTTGGCGGTGTCATGATTGGCGGAATCCGCAATCAACCAAAGGAAGTAAGCGACTTGCTTCATTTGCCTACATATGTATTCCCAGTAATGGGGATGGCGATAGGCGAGCCTGACAGTGAACCTGGGCAAAAGCCGCGCCTGCCTTTAAAAGCTGTGCTCCACCAAGAAACATATCAAAGCGATCAGGAAGATGCCCTTTCTGCCTATGATGAAACAATGAGCGCTTATTATGCTAAGCGCACGAATGGCAAACGAACCAATGGCTGGACTGCATCGATGGCGGCTTACACAAAAGAACGGAAGCGGCCTCATTTGGATGCTTTCTTGAAAGAAAAGGGCTTTTTGCAACAGGAATAACAGACAGTGAGTGGGGGGATGGCGATGGACATACAGCAAGCAAAAATGATGGAACAGCTGCCAAGTCAATTTTTTGCGAAATTAGTAAACAAAGCACAACGATTGGCTCAAGAACATAATGATCTCATAAATTTAGGCCAAGGCAACCACGATCAGCCGACTCCTGCCTTTATTGTTGAGGCGCTGCGTGAGGCAAGCAGCGAGCCGCAGTTTCATCGATACGGCCCTTTTCGTGGGTATCCGTTTTTAAAGGAAGCAATCGCTGCTTATTACAAACAGCAGTATGGCGTGGAGTTGGACCCTGAAACCGAGGTCGCCATTGTGCCAGGAACAAAAACGGCCATTGTTGAGTTATGCCAATGTTTATTAAATAAGGGGGACATGGCGCTCGTACCTGATCCAGGCTATCCAGACTATTTGTCAGGCATCGCGATAACGGGAGCAATAGCGAAACCAATGCCGTTGTTAAGGAACAACCGATTTCTGCCAGATTATCATGAGCTAGGCTCTGATGTGTTGGATAAAGCAAAAATGATGTTTCTAAATTATCCTAACAACCCAACTGGCGCGACAGCCGACGCGCGCTTTTTTGCCGATACGGTCGCTGTTGCCCGTTCGCACTGTATTCCGGTCATTCATGACTTTGCTTACGGTGCAATCGGGTTTAATGGCACGCCATGCAGCTTTTTGCAGCAAGAGGGGGCAAAGGATGTAGGCGTAGAGCTTTTTACTATGTCGAAATTGTACAATATGGCAGGCTGGCGTGTCGGTTTCGTGCTTGGCAATAAGGAAATCGTTGCGATGCTAGAAGAGTTGCAAGATCATTACCATTGTAGTCTCTTCGGCGGCCTTCAAGCAGCTTCTGCTTGCGCGTTGCAATCCGATCAATCCAGTGTACACGAGCTGGTTGGTCTGTACAAAGAACGGAGCGAAGCCCTTTGGGAGGCAGCCCAGGAAATTGGCTGGCAAGTTGAACAACCATCAGGTTCGTTTTTTGCCTGGCTCCCTGTACCAAAAGGCTATACGTCCGAGGAATTTAGTGAACTGCTTCTTGACAAAGCCCATCTCGTCGTCGCTCCAGGAAACGGGTTTGGCCAGTATGGAGAAGGATATGTGCGTATCGGGCTCCTCGCTGACAAAACGACATTGCGTGAGGCGATCGCACGAGTGGGCAACTTAAATCTGTTTTAATAAGACAATGAAACCGTGTCGTCCGTGTAATGACACAGAGGGGGATGGAATGGAGGAAATTGCGAGCATTTATTGCATTGGCCGTAACTATGCCAACCATGCAAAAGAATTAGGAAACGAAGTGCCGACAGAACCGTTGTTATTTGGCAAACCTAAAAGCGCAGCTGTGTTGGCTGACGGAAGGACGCTTCTTTATCCAAGTGACAAAGGGGCCATCCATTATGAAGCCGAGATTGTATTGAAAATTGCCAAAGACATGGAGGATGGAGATACACTTGATGATGTCGTCACGGAGATGGCCATAGGTGTTGATTTAACGTTGCGAGATTTGCAAAGCAAGCTAAAGCAAAAAGGGCATCCTTGGCTCCGCGCCAAAGGGTTTCGCAACTCTGCCATCCTAACGCCATTTTTCCCGTTTCCAGGTGAACAAGAAAGCAAAAGCCTCAACTTTTCTCTCGAACGAAATGGCGAGGTCGTCCAGCTAGGCAATACGGAGAATATGTTGTTTTCGTTTAATGAAATTGTCCAAGAATGCCATCTTGCTTTTGGTTTAAAAAAGGGCGATTTGCTTTTTACAGGCACGCCAGAAGGTGTCGGGGCAATCGCTGATGGTGATCAATTTAACCTTGCATGTCAAGGAGAAACAAAGGGGACTTTTTTTGTAAGAATGGAAAGTAAAGAATAAACACCTCCCTTTGTTTTTAAAACAAACCTTTGAAGAACGTAAACGGAAAGGAGGTGCATGGATGAAAACGTTGATTTATGCCCACCGTGGTGCGTCTGGATCTTATCCGGAAAACACGCTGAAGGCTTTTGAGCAAGCGGCAAAAGCAGGGGCAGACGGCATCGAATTCGATGTTCAATTAACGAAAGATGATGTGCCGGTTGTGATTCACGACCGCACGGTCAACCGAACAACCAATGGGCAAGGCCCTGTTTGCCAATATATGGCCAATGAGTTGAAACAATTGAATGCAGCTGCCAAGCAAACGTACCAAAAACAAGAAAGCATCCCTTTCCTGTCTGAACTGCTCGACTGGGCAGCGAGTTATCCGTCGCTCCATTTAAACCTAGAAATAAAAGGATATGGCCAGCCGCATGAGCGCGTCATTGATGCGATTTTGCCGCTCATTCACGATAACCGGTTTAAAGAGCGTCTTGTTGTTTCTTCATTTGACCATATGTTGCTAGCAAAGTTGCAAGCCCATTTACCTTTCATTGAAACGGCCGCACTTGTAAAAGGGCCTTTATTTAAAGCAACCAGCTATCTGAAGCAGTTAGGGGCAAAAGGCTACCATTTAGACAGTATGTACGTATCAAAAGAATTGATCGAAGAAATGAAACAGGCAAATATTGCGGTTCGGGCTTTTACTGTCAATGACACCACAACTTTGAAAAAGTTATTTTCTTGGGGCTGTCCAGCCGTCTTTACAGATTTTCCGACACGAGCGCTCCATCTTCGTGAAGAGTTTATGTAAGAGGGCAACAAACAAACGGGCAGTTGCTTAAAACTGATTCGTGCTTCTTTACGAAAAGAATGCTTTTTCAATTACCCTATTGCTCATTCAATAGCTATGCATTTTTATCTATTTTTTTTAATATGCCCCGTTTCCGGCTTGTGAATGGCTCCTGGTGATAGTTTATCGCTTTTTACCAACTGGAAATGGGGATCACACCATGTGAACGCTCCGACTACTAAATCCCCCAACCCGTTAGCCGGCAACCAATTTGTATGCAAATGTGTGGCCAGACCTTTGCCAAAGCCTTGGCTCCATTCGTTCCAGTTAAGTGTAATTACAGCAATAATTAAAGTTAAGACTGATGATTCGATAGTCTATTTTTAATAGGGATATTGTTTATGTAGCACCTCTATATATTCCGTTTATTGGTTATACTTACAATTTATAATTATTTTATGCCAAAAGATAGCGAATCAATCCCAATATGGCGAAACAAAATAGAACGGTGCCAGATCCAATGCCAGTGATTGCACTGCTGGCAACTCCCCATCTTTTGGACAGCCGTGGTGATATAACGGCAATAATTATCATAAGCACCGCTAAAATATACAAACCAGAATCGTCAAAGACGTTTACTAGCCAGAAAAAATGAACACCTACTAGAAAAGCAATCCACGGAGCAACGTAATCCTTTTTTTTCTTTCGAGTCAATAAGAAAGCTCCAAGACCTCCGATGATTAATTGGGCATAGAAAACAATGATATAAGTAGTTAAAGCATTCATTTCTGACAAAGCAGTAGCTTCCTCCCAGTTCGTCACACTCAAGTACACGCCAATCAAGCATACTAGCAACGCAATTCCAGAAGCAATTCCCATATACTTACGCCAGTTTTTTCTGGGATTCTCCTGTGCCCACCCGAACCAAATAAAACTAAACATGCCGAAAATTGCTGTGTACATCACATAATCTCTTATATACTCCAGCTCCATCATCCATCCTCTCCCCGTTCAAAAATTTTCCTGATTGATGAGTATGACTTCTCTTCATCTACCCTGCTTGTTAGCTAAAGAAGGAACATTGTCTATTTTGTGATTTAGGCAAACTAAGTGTAACATAGTGTTTCGTATGTTGTATTAGATCTCCTGTACTAATCTAGTCAATCCTTACTTCATTTCTCTGATTTTGGATACTGTTAAACTTAAAACCACGTTAGATAAATCTTCCAACATTGGGTTTACAATCACATTAATCGTTGTATCCATCTTTGTAAGCCTTCTGTGGCAATGAAGGGGCATTTGTCCAATTTAATAATGGCGAAGCACTGAAAGAGGAATTAAAAAAGTATAACGAGAGAAATACCAAAAATGACTTAGCATTCATCATTTCAATTGGTCGTTGGAAACGAAATGCTAAACCTTTCAAAAAGGTGAATTTGTTGCTATCGTGATCTTGGAAAAACCAATTTATTCATTTACCGAAGCACTCGCTATTACCGTGTAATTGCCTTGTTTACTTGAACGGGGAAAAACACTATTCAAACAGCTGAAAAAGAGGTAAACTACGGAATGATTGACATGTTCAAATGAGAAAGGTGTGAACAGCATGAAAGAAATTGATGTGTCTAGGTTTGAAAAAAAAATCATTCTTCGCCATATCGAAGAAAAGGATTTTAACGATATTATAAATTTGTCAAAACTATGCTTTCCAAATATGGAGCCGTGGCGCCGTGAAGAATTAAAGAGCCATATTTCCATATTTCCAGAGGGCCAATTTTGCGTCGAATACGATGGGCAAATCATTGGCTCATGTTCTAGTTTGATTATCAATTTTGATGAATACGACGACCAGCACACTTGGGATGAAATTACCGACCAAGGCTATATTACCAACCATGATCCTGATGGCTACAATTTATACGGCATTGAAGTCATGGTGCACCCTGATTTTCGCCGCATGAAAATTGGCCGCCGTTTATATGAAGCGCGGAAAGATTTGTGCCGGGAAAAAAATTTAAAAAGCATTATTATTGGTGGGCGCATCCCAAACTACTACAAGTATGCGGACAAAATTTCCCCACGGGAATATGTAGACCAAGTAACCATGCATAATATTTATGACCCGGTTTTGACGTTCCAAGTGATTAATGGCTTTTCCCTTAAACGAGTTAATGCCAATTACTTGACTGACGACAAAGCGAGTATGAAGTATGCGACATTGATGGAATGGAATAACATTGACTACCAGCCATCTACGCCGAAAAGGCGTTTCAAAACGTCTTTCCCTGTGCGGATTACGACGATCCAATACGAGATGAAAAAAATTGCTTCATTTGATGATTTTGCTGTCCAATGTGAGTACTATGCAGATGTAGCAGCTAGTTACCAATCCGATTTCGCTGTTTTTCCTGAAATTTTTACGCTTCAGCTATTATCTTTTCTTCCCGAGAAAAGTCCAAGCCAGGCGATTCGTCGTTTAACGGAATTTACAGAGGAATATATTGCGCTGTTTACGACGCTTGCTGTTCGCTACAACGTTAATATAATAGGTGGGTCCCATTATGTAGAAGAAGAAGGGAAGATTTATAATATCAGCTATTTATTCCGCCGTGATGGAACGATTGAAAAACAATATAAACTCCATATTACCCCAAACGAACGACTTTTTTGGGGGATTAGCGGCGGCGATGAAGTAAAAGTATTTGACACAGACTGCGGCAAAATTGCCATTCAAATTTGTTATGACATTGAGTTTCCAGAATTGGCCCGTATTGCAACCGACAAAGGGGCGAACATCATCTTTTCGCCATTTTGTACAGATGACCGCCAAGGCTATTTGCGTGTCCGCTACTGTTCCCAGGCACGAGCGATTGAAAACCAAATTTACACCGTCATTTCTGGCACAGTCGGCAATCTTTCTGATGTGGCCAATATGGATATTCAGTATGCCCAGTCTGGCATTTTCACGCCGTCTGATTTCACGTTCCCACGGGACGGCATCGTAGGGGAGTGCAGCCCTAATATTGAAACAGTCGTAGTAGGAGACGTGGATTTGGAAATTTTGCGGCGCCACCGCCGTTCTGGCAGCGTCAATCAATTACGTGACCGCCGTGATGACATTTATCATGTTGTTTATAAACAATAAGTGAAAGCAGACTGAGCAGACAGATCGAATGTGTCTTAAATAGAAAGGAAGAATCACCATGCGCTTGCCGCCATTAACGAAAATGCAGTTCGTTCATCGCCCCAATCGTTTTGTTGTCGAGTTAAAGCGGACTGATACAGAGGAGAACGTCCTGGCCCATTTGCCTGATCCAGGACGTTTGCGTGAATTGTTAGTAGAAGGCGCCATCATTTGGGCGGAGCCTGCTGTTGACCCGTTGCGAAAAACGGCGTGGACAGCTGTTCTATGTGAGACGCCTGGCGGTGACCTTGTTTCATTAAAAACGACTTTTGCCAACCAACTAGTAGAAGAAGCGCTAGCCTCCCAATCGCTTGAAGCATTTAGTGGCTGGCAGTTAGAAAAACGAGAAGCAACAATAGGCCAATCGCGCTTTGATTTTTTGCTCTCGAAAAACGGACGCACGCTGGTGCTTGAAGTAAAGAGTGTAACGCTTGCTCGGGGCAGCAAAGGGTTTTTTCCAGATGCGGTCACAAAAAGGGGCGCAAAACATGTCCGGGAATTGACTGCTTTGAATTTGTTGCCCGAGTATGAGAGTGCGGTTCTGTTTGTCTCTCAACATAGCAACATTAGCACAGTGGAAATGGAAAGCAGCATAGACGCTGATTTTGCCAAAGCGATTAAGGAGGCAAACGATAAAGGTGTGTTCATTAGCGCTGTAAGCACTGAACTATCCAAACAGAACATTTGTTTAAAAAATCGGATTCCGGTTGTCGTCTGACTTCTCTGTTATTGTGAAAAAATGCTATGATAAGGAAAGTGAGCAAACAGATTGGGGAGTTGTAGATGGTTCATTCTTTTTCAAGTGAATTGCGGGGTGAGTATATACAGCAGCTGGAAGGGGATGTCTTCGATCTACTAGTAATCGGTGGCGGGGTTGCAGGAGCGGGCATCGCCCTTGATGCAGTAGTCAGGGGAATGAAGACTGTTTTAATTGAACGAGCCGATTTTGCTTCAGGTTCTTCAGGTGCCTGGTCAACCCTTTTTCATAATGAGAGTAGGCAGGCCCACCAGCTTGACATGAAATGGCACGGAGAATATGTCAAAGAGCGCTTGATTTTGCATGAAAATGCTCCGCATTTAATGAAACAGCTTCCTTTGCTGCTTCCTGCTTTTAAAGTCGGCATGTTTGGCAGGCATTCTTTTGGTTCAAAGGTAGTTGAACGTATATCAGACTTAGCAAGAAAGGAAAAGCGCAAACATTTATCAAAAAAAGAACTGAATCGCCTTGCGCCTTTGCTTTCTGACAAATCGATCAAAGGCGCTGTTCTCTACCAAGAATTTTGGCGGGACGATGCACGGCTCGTATTTGACTTATTAAAAGAAGCAACTAGAAGGGGAGCAATGGCACTCAATTATATGAAAGCAGAGACATTTCTCTATGAAAATGGGAAAGCTGTCGGTGTGGTTGCGATCGATCAGTTGACTGGCGAAGCTTATAAAGTGTTCGCTAAAAAGATTATTAATGCGACAGGGATTGAGGCAGATACTCTACGGGAGCAAGACCGGTCTATGTCGGCCAAGACGATTGGCTATATGACTGATGTTTATATGGTCATTCCAAAAGAGCTGCTTGCGATTGACCAAGTTGTTTATTTGGAATTGGACGACAAAAAGCTGATTAGTCTGGCGCCAAGGGGCAAGAAAGTCGTATTGTCTTTGACGGACAGCGATGAAAAGGACAAAAACGAACGAGAGGTCATGTTGGCGAAAATCAATCAGACGTTTCAGGAAGTACAGATTACACCTGATGATATTGAAGCCTCATGGCATGTTAAACGGCCAATTGTGATTGAAACAAATAAAAAAAAGCATGAAGCGATCAGGAAAAATGACTGGTTTGAATCCGCTTCTGGCCTTGTAACAGTCGTATGTGGACACACCACTGGTTATCGTTTATTGGCCCAGCAAATTCTTGACCGTATCGCCAAAAAAGCAGGCCCTTTTTCTCCGTGCGAAACGGATACAGTCACCCTTTCTGGCGGCTATGCAGGCAGCGTTGACCAATTTGACAATTATAAAGAAAAGCGCCTCGCTGAAGGGGTGCAGTATGGAATCAGCCAAGAAAAGGCACAAGAATTAGTCGATATGTATGGTTCGAATGTAGGGGCCATTTATGCACGCTTTTGGTCTTATAAAAAACAAGCACGTCTATTTGGGTTGCCGCCGGTTATTTTTGCACAGCTGCTGTTTTCGATTGAAGAAGAAATGGCGGTTACGCCCGCAGACTTTTTAGTCAGGCGCACGGCGATGTTCTACTTTAATAAAACAGAAGCGTTACATGTCCAGGAAGCGGTTTTTCGCTACATGCGTGATCGCTTTAATTGGAGCGAAGAGCAGGAAGCGCAATACCGAGTGGAATTGGATGCCTTGATCAAGCCTGCAAGCAGGTAAGCCGTTTTTTGCTGGCAAACCAGTGGAATGCTGTGTAAAATGATAGCGTAGAGCAGTTTTTATGGGAGGGACTCTTTTGAATATTGTGGAGAAAGTGGAACGCTGGAACCAATTTGCACAATTAGAACCAGATGTGCGTCAACAATTGGACGCCATTTTGGATAATGATAAGGCGCTTGAAGATTGTTTTTACCGGGAACTTGCCTTTGGGACAGGAGGCATGCGAGGGGAAATTGGGCCAGGACCAAACCGGATGAATACATATACTGTTCGAAAAGCAGCCGAAGGACTGGCCCGCTTTATTGAAAAACGAGGCGAGACGGCGAAAAGCAAAGGAGTGGCGATCGCTTTTGATTCCCGCCATAAGTCGGCAAAGTTTGCCCATGAAGCAGCAATCACGTTAGGCGCTCATGGCATTAAAGCGTACGTTTTCGAAAGTTTGCGGCCAACGCCAGAATTGTCGTTTGCCGTCCGTTATCTCGGGGCTGAAGCGGGCATTGTCATTACCGCTTCTCATAACCCGCCTGAATATAATGGATTTAAAGTATACGGCTCAGATGGCTGCCAATTCCCGCCTGCCCCTGCAGAAGAGCTTGTTGCTTGTGTGCAATCAATCGAAGATGAATTGGCTATTGAAGTTGGCGATGAAGAGGAATTGAAAGCAGCACAGTTATACGAGCTCATCTCCACTGAAATTGACGATGCTTATAACGAACAATTGAAGACGATTTTGCTTCAGCCTGAAATGGACAAGCAGTATGGCGATGAGTTGGCCATTGTGTTTACACCGCTCCATGGCACAGCGAATGTTGCGGTTAGGCGCGCCTTAAAAGAAAGCGGGTTTACAAACGTTACAGTGGTGGCTGAACAAGAGCAACCTGATCCTGATTTTTCAACTGTTTCTTCACCCAACCCAGAGGAACATGCAGCTTTTACATTGGCGATGGACTATGGGGAGCGCCAAGAGGCAGATCTTTTGCTTGCTACAGACCCGGATGCAGACCGAGTAGGGCTTGCAGTGAAAGATGACGAGGGAAACTACGTTGTCTTGACTGGAAACCAAACTGGCGCGCTCTTGCTTGACTATCTTCTCGAAACACGCCAGCAAAAGGGGACGCTTCCGCAAAATGGCATAGTGCTCAAGACGATTGTCACGTCTGAACTAGGCCGAGCAGTTGCTGATGCTTACGGGCTGACAACCATCGATACATTAACAGGCTTCAAGTTTATCGGCGAAAAGATGGGCGAATATGAACGTTCTGGTGAACATACATTTTTGTTCGGCTATGAAGAAAGCTATGGCTATTTAATAGGTGATTTCGTCCGCGATAAAGATGCTATACAAGCTTGCCTGTTTGCTGCTGAGTTGGCACTCCATTATAAGCGTAAAGGCATGACGGTTTATGAAGCAATGCAGCAAGTTTATCGCAAGTACGGCTATTACCGTGAAGGGTTGCAATCATTAACGTTAAAAGGAAAAGAAGGGGCAGAAAAAATTGCTTCTATTCTTGCCTCTCTCCGTCAAGAAGCGCCTACACATATGGCTAGCAAGCTCATTACAACAGTCGAAGATTTTGAATCGAGACAAGCGCTTGCCACAGCAACCGGAGAACGGACAGCGATTGAGTTGCCAGCATCGAATGTACTGAAGTACACACTTGAGGACGGTTCGTGGTTCTGTGTGCGTCCTTCTGGAACAGAACCTAAAGTGAAGTTTTATTTTGGTGTTGTCGGCTCTAGCAATGAAGAGAGCGAACAAAAACTGACTCAGTTGCAACAAGCGGTCATGTCTTATATGGAAGCTTTTATTTCTTAACATTGCCCTTGCGTACAGGCTTGCTGTACGCCAAGGGTTTTTTCTTCGTTCATGTTCCCCCGCTGCTGTTCATAGAATAGGAAGACAACGAAGGAGGGAGCGCGTTGTCTGACAATCGGAAAGAACTGCAGTATGCGATTGAAGAAATTACTGAAATTGCTAAAGGATTTGGCCTTGATTTTTATGAAATGCGCTATGAAATTTGCCCAGCGGATATCATTTACACATTTGGTGCTTATGGGATGCCAACACGGTATAACCATTGGTCGTTTGGCAAGCAATACCACAAAATGAAACTTCAGTATGATTTAGGGTTAAGCAAAATTTATGAGCTCGTGATTAATTCTGATCCATGCTATGCCTTTTTGTTAGACAGCAATAGTTTGATCCAAAACAAGCTTATTGTGGCCCATGTGTTGGCCCATTGTGACTTTTTTAAAAACAACATTCGCTTTTCCAATACACGGCGCGATATGGTAGAGAGCATGAGCGCAACCGCCGAACGGGTTGCCCACTATGAACATATTCATGGCAAAGAGCAAGTTGAAAATTTTCTTGATGCTGTTTTGGCGATTCAAGAGCATATTGATCCTGGGCTTGTCAAGCCAGTGGAGAGCAGCGAATTGACATTTGAAAAGCCACGAGCTTCTGAATACGAGGATTTGTGGAATTTAGAAGAGCAACCGAAAAAGGAAGCGGCTCCAAAAAAGAAACGTTTTCCTGAAAGCCCTGAAAAAGATGTGCTTCGTTTTATCGAACACCATAGCAGGGAATTGGAACCTTGGCAACGTGATATTTTGACAATGATGCGCGAAGAGATGCTTTATTTTTGGCCACAATTGGAAACGAAAATCATGAATGAAGGCTGGGCCTCTTTTTGGCATGCACGGATCATTAGAGAAATGGATTTAACGAGCGAAGAGGCCGTTGAATTTGCGAAGTTGAACGCTGCTGTTGTCCAGCCATCGAAAACGTCCATTAATCCTTATTACTTAGGGTTGAAAATTTTTGAGGATATTGAACAACGCTACAACGAGCCAACAGAGGAAATGCAGCGCAAACAAGGGATTAAGCCAGGGAGCGGGCGAGAGAAAATCTTTGAAGTCCGTGAAATTGAATCGGATACGTCCTTTATCCGCAACTATTTAACAAAAGAGCTCGTCCACCGGGAAGACATGTACTTATTCCAAAAACAAGGTTCCGACTATAAGGTTGTCGACAAAGCTTGGGAAGGTGTACGTGACCACATTACTAAATCGCGGGTCAATGGCGGCTTTCCGTACCTGGTAGTAACGGATGGCGATTACTTAAAAAATGGGGAGCTGTATATTACCCATCGTTTTGAAGGAATTGAACTTGATGTTGGCCATTTAGAGAGAGTCCTTCCTTATCTTTATCAACTATGGGGCCGCACCGTTCATTTGGAAACAGAAATTAATGAAAAACAGATTGTTTTTATTTACGACGGCGGCAAAATGCACCGCAAGTATTTATAGGGGCAGCAGATAGCCCTTTTTTTGTGCAACGTGAGCGAATGTCTTTACGTTACATAGGCATACAAAAAAATTTCAAAATGATCGATATATTAATTGACGGTCGTTTCGTTTCAGAGTAAGATAGATTTTACGACTCTACGGTATTTCGTAATTCTAAGCATTGACTTTAAGAGGTGGTGTAACGGTGGAGACTTTTAGGCGTCTGGCAACGTTTTATCTTCCAGATAAAAGGTTTTTTGTGTTTTCTTTGATCGCATTGTTTTTTGTGACAGCAATTACGGTTGTTTATCCGGTTGTTTTGCAAATCGCCATTGATGTTGGTATTAGCGGCGGAGAATACGGCATTATCCCTTACTTGGCGATCGGTTTAATTTTAATCATGGCAGTAAAAGGAATTGCCACGTACATCAACCAATATTTTGGTGATTTATTTGGCGTACGGGCTGTTTATCGTCTTCGGAAAGCGCTTTATAAAAAACTGCAATTCCTTCCATTTACTTATTACGACAATGCTAAAACCGGCGATTTGATGTCAAGGCTAACAGCGGACGTGGAAGCATTCCGCTTTTTTCTTTCGTTTGGCTGCGCTCAGCTTGTCAACTTTGTCCTGCTTGTCGGCTTTTCGCTGATCGTTATGTTTTACTATTCGGTGCCTTTAACAATTGTGACAATGGTGACATTGCCGTTTTTAAGTGTCGTTGTTTACAAGTTTGATAAACGGGTACATCCGGGATTTCGGCGTGTCCGTAAATCACTAGCTTCGCTCAACACAAAAGTGCAAGAGAATGTAAGCGGCATGCATACGGTCAAAGCCCTTGCCCAGGAAGACACAGAAAAAAACCGTTTCCATAAACAAAATGACGATTATCGTGCAAAAAACGTAGAAGTCGCTAATGTATGGGGAACGTATTTTCCGTTAATGGAATTCATCGGCAACACGTCTGCTGTGCTTCTTCTTGGTTTTGGCGGTTATTTAGCGGTACAAGGCCAATTGACGGCCGGCGAATTAACGGCTTTCTTTAGCCTTGTATGGTTCATAATTGGTCCCATTATGAACCTTGGATTTATTATCAACACGTTTTCACAGTCAAAAGCGTCAGGTGAACGTTTGCTTGAAATATTGGATGAAGAGGAGCGGAAAAACGGAGTAGAGCAAACAAGCTCATATACGAAGCTTGAGGGCGATGTGGTTTTTAAAAACGTCGAGTTACGCTATAACAACAAAGCCAAAAATGCGCTCACCGATATCTCTTTCCATGCACCTAAAGGGTCGACAATCGGGCTTGTCGGTGCAACAGGCTCAGGAAAATCAAGCATTATCCAGCTTATCATGCGCTTTTATGAAAAAACAGCGGGTGACATTTTCATTGATGGCAAACCGGTAGAAGAATATGATGTGAAGGAACTGAGGAGCAATATCGGCCTCGTGCTTCAACAAACGTTTTTGTTCTCTTCTTCTATCCGTGACAACCTTGCCTATGGAAACCCTGATGTTCCGATGGAAGAAATCGTAGCGGCGGCTAAGCGTGCCGATGCACATGACTTTATCAGCTCGCTTCCAGACGGATACGACACGATTCTCGGCGAACGGGGCCTCGGTCTTTCTGGAGGGCAAAAGCAGCGAATTGCCATTGCCAGGGCGATGATTTTAAACCCGAGCATTCTTATTCTAGACGATGCGACAAGCGCTGTTGATATGCAAACAGAAATGAAAATCCAGCAAGCGCTAAAAGAAATAATGGAGGGGCGAACAACGTTTGTCATTGCCCATCGGATATCATCTGTAAAGCATTGTGACAAGATTCTCGTTCTTGAAGACGGGAGCATTGTTCAAGACGGAGACCACGAAAGCCTTCTACAGGAAGAAGGGCTATACAGACGGATTTACGATATCCAAAACCAAGATCAACAATATGTGCTGCAACAAGCGTAAGGATGTGACCAGGCATGGAACAGGCAAGAAGGAAAACTCGTTTTCACTATTCAACTGAGGAAATTATTGAAAAGCCCTTTAACTGGAAACAAATGACGCGTCTATTTTCGTTTTTGGCGCCTTACGCAAAAAGCCTGTTGCCAAAAACGATTTTTGTTATGCTCCTGGCGACGGCAGTGCGGCTGATTATCCCAATATTTATCGGTGTATTCGCTGTCGACAGGCTGGAAAAAGGGTTAGCGACCACCGCCGATATGGTGCTTTATGCAGGCATTGTTTTAGGCTTGTATCTATTCGCCTATGTGGCCAATTTATTCCGCATCCGCTGGACGAACCAGCTTGGCCAGCACGTTATTTTTGACATTCGCAAAAAGCTGTTTGACCATATCCAGCATTTGTCCCATCGATTTTATGACCAGCGTTCAGCTGGCTCGATTCTTGTAAGAGTAATCAATGATGTGAATTCTCTCCAAGATTTGTTTACAAACGGCGTTATTAATTTATTGATGGATGCGGTCATGCTTGTTGGGATTGTGGTGATTTTATTCTCGCTCAGCCCAGAACTTGCGGTTGTCATTCTCATCGTTTTGCCGATTATGTTTTTTATTTCAACGAAACTGCGCCGGCAAATTCGCCGTGCTTGGCAAACCGTGCGTTTGCGCCAATCTAGGCTGAATTCCCATTTGAATGAGAGCATTCAAGGTATTCGCGTGACACAAGCCTATGCCCAAGAACATGAAAACATGGATTTCTTTGACGAAGTGAACAGCCAAAACTACGAGAGCTGGCGCCAGGCTACACGGATGAACGCATTGTTCCGACCATTTGTTGAAATGGCAAGTGCACTTGGAGGAGCGATATTAATTTGGTATGGCGCGTTTTTAATCCAAAGTGATGCGAGTACATTAGAATTAGGCGTGTTTGTATCTTTTGCTTTTTACATCGGCATGTTTTGGGAACCAATTTCCCGTTTAGGGCAAGTGTACAACCAGCTTCTTGTCGGCATGGCTTCGAGCGAGCGGATTTTTGAATTTCTCGATGAAAAGCCGAATGTGGAAGATAAGCCAGATGCACAGCCGCTTACAGACATAAAAGGAGAAATCGTCTTTAAAGAAGTGGAGTTTTCTTACGACGGCAAACGTCGGGCATTAAACGGCGTTGATCTTACCTTTCATGCTGGCACGACAGTGGCTCTTGTCGGCCATACTGGTTCTGGCAAGTCAACGATTGTCAACTTGATGAGCCGTTTTTATGATCCAACTTCCGGGGAGATTCACTTAGATGGCGTTGATTTAAAAGACATTCGCCTTGCCGATCTGCGCAAACATGTCAGTTATGTCCTCCAAGACACGTTTATTTTCGCAGGCACAATCATGGATAACATTCGTTTTGGCAATCCTTCAGCCACAGACGAAGAAATCATAGCAGCAGCTCAAGCAATCGGAGCCCATTCCTTTATCGAAAAGTTGGAACAAGGCTACCAAACTGAAGTCGAAGAACAAGGGAATGTGCTATCTGTAGGGGAACGGCAACTTCTTTCCTTTGCCCGGGCGTTAATTGCCGATCCGCGTATTTTAATTTTGGATGAGGCTACCGCCAGCATCGATACAGAAACCGAAGTGAAAATCCAAAACGGGCTTAAAAAGCTGTTGGCAGGTAGAACGGCGATCATGATTGCCCATCGCCTTTCAACGATTCGCGATGCCGACAACATCATTGTCCTTGAACATGGCAATGTGATTGAACAAGGTACCCATGACCAACTGATGGAAAAGAAAGGGACCTATTTTGGCCTCGTCAAGTCGCAATATGCTGCAATCAAGGATTAAAAAAGAAGCTTTCCTTCTTTGCCGGAGGAAAGCTTTTTTTCAACGGATAAATTGATTGACTTTTTCGTCAAAAGAGGAGTAGAATAGAAGTCATTCAATTAATCAGATTTTTTGGTGAGTGGACGAAAAAAAGAGAAAAAGATTAAGAGATACCGGGGTGTTAGAGATGAAATATGCATTTGCACAAAGGGTTCGCCATTTGAAGTCATCAGCTGTACGAGACATATTAAAAGTGGTGAACCGGGGGGACGTCATTTCCTTTGCAGGAGGCTTGCCAGATGATGGCTTATTTCCGCTAAAGGCGATTGAAGAAGCATTTAGCCGCGTGTTTGCAAGTGGAAATAAGGCATTGCAATACGGAGAAACAGAGGGGTATCTGCCTTTGCGCGAAGTCATTCTCGAACGGATGGAGAAAAAAGGCATAACAGGCTTAACCGCTGATGAGATGTTATTAACGACTGGTTCGCAGCAGGCAATCGATTTATTTTCCCGCGTGATGATCGGACCAGGGGACGTCATTTTTACGGAAGAGCCAACTTATTTAGCTGCATTGCAAGTTTTTCAGTCGTACGAAGCGACAATTATTCCTGTTAAATGTGATGCAGACGGAATGATGATGGACGATTTAGTTCGAAAAATAAAAGAATATAAGCCTAAAGTCATTTATGTGGTTCCAACATTTTCAAACCCGACAGGCCGTGTTTGGACGCTTGAGCGGCGCAAAGAACTAGTGGGCTTAGCGCGTAAGCACCATGTTCTTATTTTTGAAGACGATCCATACGGCGACATCCAATTTACTCCAGGAGGCTATACGCCAATTGCGGCTCTTGATGATGGCTCCCATGTGTTGTATACGAGTACGTTTTCCAAAACGGCCGTTCCTGCTTTGCGGACGGGTTGGATAACGGGCCCATACCAAATTATCCGCATGATGGCGCAAGCGAAACAAGCCAATGACTTGCACTCCAACTCGATTGGCCATCAGGCACTTTACCATCTATGCCGCGACTTCGATTTTGATGGTCATATTCATAACATTAGTGAGTTGTACGGACACCGGAAGAATGTCATGGTTGATTGTTTGAAAGAGGCGAAAGAGCGCGGCTCGATTCAGTTTATCGAACCAGAAGGCGGCATGTTCCTATGGGTAGAGGCAGAACCGCACATTAATACAGAAGCTTTGCTGCCACGCGCTGTAGAAAAGGGAATGGCCTATGTACCAGGACGGCCATTTTATGCAGGAGCCCCGCAATTAAATACACTGCGCCTTAACTTCACTCATGCAACTGATGCAGAAATTGAAAAAGGTATGGGCATTATGCTCGGCATTTTTGAAGAAGCGAAAGAGCAGTCATTGCTATTGAACTAACTAATCGCTTAGCAAAAGACAGCCTCGTCTTAGACGAGGCTGTCTTTCTTTTGGTAAATGCTCGCATCCTTCGTTGTTCATTTCGGCTGACAAGCGTTTTCTATCAATCTGAAGATCGTTCACATATTCCGCAATCGTTTTATCCGTTCTTCTGGCGGCGGATGGGTTGAAAATAACGAAGCGGCTTTCTTTTTTAACGGGTCCGCAAAGTATAGCGATGCGGTTGAAGACGATGCTTCTTCCACAGGAATACGCGTATTCGTAATAGTTTCCAGTGCGCTTGCTAACGCTACAGGGTTGCGGGTCAACTCAACTGCACTCGCATCAGCCAAATACTCGCGGTTGCGGGAAATGGCAAGCTGCATCATCGTGGCCACAAGCGGCGAAAGCAAGACGAGGAAAATCGCAATGATGAGAATAAGCGGATGCTTGTTGTCTTTATTACGTCCTCCAGAAAATACGAAAAAACGCATGCCGAGATCGCTCAATATGGCGATTGCCGATACGAGAGCGACGGCAATGGTAGATAAGCGTATATCATAATTGCGAATATGGGCCACTTCATGAGCAAGCACACCTTCAATTTCTTCGCGGGAGAGGCGCTCCATCAATCCGGAAGTGACGGCTACAGCGCCTGATTTTGGCGAAATCCCTGTTGCAAAGGCATTCGGGCTTTTGTCTTGAATAATAAAAATTCGCGGCATCGGGATCCGCGCTGCAATGGCTAATCCCTCGACGGTGTGCCATAAAAACGGCTGTTCCGTTGATGAAGTGATCTCACGGGCGTGGTTCATGCGCATGACAACATTGGTGCTTGTGGAAATCATAAAAATCGTATAGCCTCCGGCGATGACCGCGGCAAAAATAGCGCCGCTTACGTAATCGCCGGCACGCACGTACGTAATAGCGGCGCCGATCAAGAGAACAAAAACAATAAAGAGGGCGACCAAAAAAACCGTCTTTCGTTTATTGCGGGCAATCTGGATATGAAACAATGGCTCCCCTCCTTAAAATTGCACTTTTACCGGTTCTTTTTCCTCATCAGGAATGTCAAGGAGTTCCATGCGCATAAAAGAATGAATATTAGCAATCAGATTGGATGGAAACGACTCCAGCTTAGTATTATAGCGCATCACAGTTGAATTATAAGCTTGACGGGCGTACGCAATTTTATTTTCTGTTCCAGCAAGCTCTTCCTGAAGCTGCAAAAAGTTTTTGTTCGCTTTTAAATCGGGATACGATTCCCCAAGGGCAAATAATTGCCTAAGCATGCCGTTTAGCTCAGCATTTTGCTCGACACGTTCGTGGCGGCTCGCATTCGGCTGGGCAATGACGTTTCGTTTTTCAATGACGCCAGTCAACGTTTCCTGTTCATGTTTGGCGTAGCCTTTTACGGTTTCAACGAGATTTGGAATTAAATCATAGCGTCGCTTTAACTGCACATCAATTTGTGCCCACGATTCCTCGGCCCAATTTCGGTGCTTGACGAGTGAGTTGTAGCTAGCAATCCAAGCAAGCCCAATAACAGCAATGATGACAATGATAAGAATAATCATCTCTATGTACCACCTTTCTTTTAATACCATTTACGGACAGCAAAAGTCGAAGTTTCGTTTTTCATAAAAAAAGTCTAGCATGGATGGCGTGAAAAGAACAGCATAGCCACTGGATGGGGCAAATAGGATAAACAGAAAGGATTTGACTTACGAAAAAGAGTACGTTACGATTTTGGTAACGCTTTCATTTCTAAAAGTTGGCTTTTCCTGAACGGTCGCTCAGATTATGAAAAGAAGGAGAGCATGCCATGACAGTCAGACTGACAAAAGACCAAGAAATGATTAAAGACATGGTTAGGCAATTTGCCCGCAAGGAAATTGCCCCACTGGCGCGAGAGCTAGATCGAGATTCGCGTTTTCCAGAGACGATTTTTAAAAAGATGGGGCAGCTTGGCTTGCTCGGTTTGCCGTTCCCCGAAAAATACGGCGGGTCAGGAGGAGATACGGTCTCTTATGCACTTGCTGTCGAAGAAATCGGCTACGCATGCGGCGGTACCGGCTTGAGTTATGCTGCAGCGGTATCTCTTGGTGCAAGTCCGATTTTCTACTACGGCACAGAAGAACAAAAGCAAACCTATTTAGTTCCACTTGCAAAAGGCGAATCCCTTGGTGCATTCGGGTTAACAGAACCAAATGCTGGTTCTGACGCGGGTGGGACGCAGACAAAAGCTGTCTTTGAAAACGGCGACTATATTCTTAATGGTGAGAAATGTTGGATCACGAATGCGATGTACGCGCAAACCGTTATCATTACTGCCGTTACCGGAACGCAATCAAACGGCAAAAAACGGATTTCAGCGTTTATTGTACCAACAGATACACCTGGTTTTACGATTACGGCTCCTTACGACAAAATGGGTGTCCGCGCTTCAAACACATGTGAACTTGTCCTTGAAGATGTCCGTGTCCCTGAAAGCAATTTGCTCGGCGATCCTGGAAAAGGCTTCAGTCAATTCCTTTACACGTTGGATGGTGGGCGAATTTCAATTGCAGCCCTTGCAGTCGGCATTGCCCAAGCGGCCTTTGACCGGGCGTTAGCCTATGCGAAAGAACGAAAACAATTTTCGAAGCCGATCGGCTCATTCCAAGCGATTCAATTTAAGCTAGCCGATATGGCGATGGAAATTGAACTTGCTCGTAATATGGTGCACAAGGCAGCTGCTTTAAAGGATGCAGGAGCACCGTTTGGCAAAGAAGCGGCCTATGCCAAACTGTTCGCTTCTGAAATGGCAACACGCACATGCAACCAGGCCTTGCAAATTCATGGCGGCTATGGCTATATGCGCGAATATGAAGTAGAACGGATGCTCCGTGATGCCAAGCTATTGGAAATTGGCGAAGGCACTTCGGAAATCCAACGCCTTGTCATTGCTAGGCATTTAGGGTTAGCAGCTTTACAGCAAAAGGAGGCGAAACGGTGATCAATACAGTATTAATTGCCAACCGTGGCGAAATTGCCTCGCGCATTATCCGTACATGCAAAAAGCTTGGCGTAAAGACTATCGCTGTTTATTCAGAAGCTGATTGCAATGCAGAACACGTCACGCTTGCCGACGAGGCCTACTGCATTGGCGGTTCACGTGTCCAGGAGAGCTATTTAAACCAAGAACAGATTTTGGCTGTTGCCAAACAAGCAAAAGCTGATGCCATTCATCCCGGTTACGGGCTGTTGTCCGAGCAAGCTTCATTTGCGACCGCCTGTAAGGACAATGGGCTAACCTTTATTGGCCCTTCAGCAACGGCAATTGCGCTGATGGGCGATAAATTGCAAGCTAGAAAGACGATGGAGGCAGCGGGCATCCCTGTTATTCCAGGAAGTAGCGCTCTTGCCTCAGCAGCAGAAGCAAAGACGAAAGCAAGGGAAATTGGCTTTCCGGTTATGGTCAAAGCCGCTTCAGGTGGCGGCGGCATCGGCATTGACGTGTGCCGGAATGAAGAGGAAATCGAAGCAGCTTTTGCCCGAAACGAAAAGAAAGCACGTATGTTTTTTGGCGACAGCTCTCTTTATTTGGAGAAGTTGCTTGAGCGGCCGCGTCACATTGAAATTCAAGTGCTCGCTGACAGCGATGGCCATATCCTCGCATTTGGGGAGCGGGAATGTTCCATTCAAAGGAGACATCAAAAAGTTGTTGAAGAAGCGCCATCTCCTTTTTTAGACCAAACGACTCGTGAGGCGATGGAGGAAATGGCGAAAAAAGCAGCTGCCGCCATTGGTTATGAAAATGCTGGTACAATTGAATGTTTGCTAGACAGCGACGGAAATTATTACTTTTTGGAAATGAATACACGGCTGCAAGTCGAACATCCAGTGACAGAGGAAGTCTTTGGCATTGATCTTGTGGAATGGCAATTGCGGATAGCAAATGGCGATGTGCTGCCGTGGCAGCAGCATGAGCTCAGAGGCAGCGGCCATGCGATCGAAGTCCGCATTTATGCAGAAGACCCAATACGCTTTTTCCCTTCGCCTGGGATGATAAAGGACATCTCTCTTCCGAAACAACCTTTTATCCGCCATGAATGTCCGGTGAAAGCAGGAAGCGTGATTACCCCGTTTTATGATCCGATGATCGCTAAGCTCATTGTTAAAGGGGGCACGCGCATTGAAGCGATTACTCGATTAAAGGAAGCGCTCAATGACTATGACATAACAGGGGTAAAAACCAATCTGCCTCTTTTGCGGGCAATATGCGATCACCAAGCTTTTATTGAAGGCAACACGCCTACATCTTTTATAAATGATTATAAAGAAGAACTTTTCATAAAGGAGAGAGAAGCATGAACCATATTACAGCGACAATGGCAGGGAACGTTTGGAAAGTTACTGTAAAAGAAGGCGACGAAGTGAAGGCTGGAGATGAAGTCGCCATTTTAGAATCAATGAAAATGGAGATTCCAATTGAGGCAGAACGCGCAGGGAAAGTCAAGGCGATCGTCAAGCCAGAAGGGGAGTTTGTCAACGAAGGGGACGTTTTGATTGAGCTCGAGTAAAACGCTTGTGCAGACAGCAGCTCACGATGGAATTGCCCGTATTACGTTAAACCGTCCACAAGCAGCCAATGCGCTCTCGCTTGCGCTTTTAGATGAGCTCGAAGCGGCTTGCGACTGGGTTGCACAAGAGCACAACATCCGTGTTGTTATTTTAGCTGGCGCAGGCGAAAAAGCGTTTTGTGCCGGCGCTGACTTAAAAGAACGGGCAAACATGACAGAAAGCGAGGCCATTTATGCGGTCAAGCGGATAGGTGAGGTGATTGCACGGGTGGAAAAGCTTCCACAGCCCGTCATTGCCGACGTAGGGGGCAGTGCCTTTGGCGGTGGGTTGGAACTGTGTCTTGCTTGCGATGTCCGCATTTTTGCCGAAGACAGTTTTTATGGTTTGACCGAAACCAAATTGGCGATTATTCCAGGAGCTGGGGGGACGCAGCGGCTGCCTCGTTTAATTGGCCCAGGAAAGGCAAAGGAACTCATTTTCACGGCAAGGCGTTTAACTGGAACAGAAGCCCGTAAATACGGTTTGTGCGAATGGGCACTGCCTCGAGAAAAAACATCCGCAGCTGCTTCACAGTTGGCGGTCGAGATGGCGAGCAACGGCCCGATTGCGTTGCAAGCAGCAAAAAAGGCAATCAACGAAGGGGCAGCCCTTCCTCTTGAAGCCGCTTTGGCTGTGGAACGCGAAGCATATTTGCAGACATTGCAAACCGAAGATCGTTTAGAAGGGCTTGCTTCATTCAAAGAAAAGCGCCCTCCCGTTTACAAAGGCAAATAGGAGTTGAGAGCGAGATGACATTTGAGCAAACCAAATTGGCGAAGGAAACGGAAATTTTTAAAGGCGGCCATACGAAATACCATCAACAAAATGCGAAGAAAGGCAAATTGTTTGCCAGGGAGCGTTTGCAGTTGTTGCTTGATGACGGCTTGACTACTGAAGACGGCTTGTTTGCTAACTGTGAAGCGGACGGTCTGCCAGCAGACGGAGTCATTTGCGGAATGGGTACGATAGACGGCAAGCCTGTTTGTGTGATGGCGAATGATTCGACCGTTAAGGCAGGTTCTTGGGGAGCGCGGACGGTTGAGAAAATCATCCGTATTCAAGAAACGGCAGAAAAATTGTCCGTGCCGTTGTTGTATTTGGTTGACTCAGCTGGTGCAAGAATTACTGACCAAGTTGAGATGTTTCCAGGGCGGCGAGGGGCAGGCCGTATTTTTAGCAATCAAGTAAAACTGTCAGGAAGAATTCCGCAAGTTTGTATTCTTTTTGGTCCTTCAGCTGCGGGCGGCGCGTACATTCCTGCATTTTGCGATGTTGTTATTATGGTGGACGGAAATGCTTCCATGTATTTAGGTTCGCCGCGGATGGCACAAATGGTTATTGGCGAGGATGTCACACTTGAAGAAATGGGCGGCGCCAGCATGCACTGCAGTGTGTCAGGCTGTGGCGATATTCTAGCCAAAAACGAGGAAGACGCGATTTCCCAGGCGCGTGCTTATTTAAGTTATTTGCCGCCAAGCTATAAAGAGAAGCCGCCTAGTAAAGAGGCGCGGCCGCCGAAAGATGTGCCAAAAACAATCGAGGATTTGATCCCGCAAAATCAAAATGCACCTTTTAATATGTATGACTTGCTCGAGCGCCTTGTCGACAACGACAGTTTTTTTGAAATCAAGCGAAACTTTGCTCCAGAACTCATCACTGGCTTTGCCCGGTTAAACGGGCAGGCAATCGGCATTGTCGCCAATCAACCAAAGGCAAAAGGCGGAGTATTGTTTCCAGACTCAGCTGACAAAGCCGCTCGCTTCATTACTCTTTGTGATGCTTTTCATCTGCCGCTTTTGTTTTTAGCGGACATTCCAGGTTTTATGATCGGCACCAAAGTCGAACGTGCTGGCATTATTCGCCATGGTGCAAAAATGATTGCCGCTATGGCTGAAGCGACTGTACCGAAAATTTCCGTCATCGTTCGAAAAGCATACGGGGCCGGACTGTATGCAATGGCCGGGCCTGCTTTTGACCCAGATTGTTGCCTTGCCCTTCCGCAAGCACAAATTGCGGTGATGGGGCCAGAAGCTGCGGTCAACGCCGTATATGCAAACAAAATTGCTGAACTTGGGGAACAGGAGCGGAAAGCATTTATAGAGGAAAAACGTGAAGCATATAAACGAGATATCGATGTTTATCGCCTTGCTTCAGAGCTAGTTATCGACGGGGTTGTCAACGGCAATGACTTACGACAAGAATTGGGGCAGCGCTTTGCTTTTTATGAAAGCAAGCGGATGGTGTTTAGCGAACGAAAACATCCTGTTTATCCCGTTTAAGACAGAGCGCTTGAACAATAATAAATCCCCTTGTGCCCGATAAGGCCAGTGACGGTCTTATGGGCCTTTTTCGTATGGATAGATGATCACGAAACAATCGCTTCTTCTCGTATACGGACAGAGGTATTTAGAGGACGGGCACGTTACAGCAGTAGGCGTCATTTCGTCTCTTTTACTCGTTCAATTAAAGGTGGTGCCAATAACGCGTTTTGATCGCTTCTAAGTGCTTTTCAATGTTTTCGTCATGGATAAACGCTTCCAGTTCGGCTTGTGAATAGTCTAAGTGCTTGCGCTTTTTAATGGTAATCGTGAAAAAAAGGAATGAAAATGTCATTGTTTTTGCGGCCTCCTTTCTAGTAACGGTATGCGTTTCCTTCCTTTTCGTCGTTGCCAGCTATTTTCACTTGGTTTTTCCAGGCTTGCTTTTCATGACGAATCCGATTGAACGTTTCTCCGCACAAAAGGCTCTCACTTGTGTAACACGTGGGTGAAACGAACCCCTGCTTCTTTTAAATAAAGAGTGCAGGGGAGGGGGCTGCTTGCCTAGGCTTGTGAATTAAAAGCCTATCGATTTTACCTTGTTTTAAAGGGTAAGTTCTCCAATGTTTCCCATTCGATTTTTCGCACTTTGATTGGATTGGTCAACGAGGATTCCTTCAGGTGTCCGCAGTTTGCTTTGCAGCAATGCTTTTTGGGCAGCGTCAGCTGTGTAGACTGAGCCAAATAAATCAAGTGTGCCAATTTTTTTGTTTAGAACGTTCTCGGCTATTTTTTCTGTAATGGTTAATGTGTCGTCGACAACAATCGTCGTATTTGCTTCCAACCACTCAACGTCTTCTTGTTGCCAGTTCTCTTTTTCAATGAAACGAAAGGCACCAGAATAGGAAAGAACGTCTGTTTCAAATCGATCCAAGCGTTCGTACACTAAGTCTTCAATTTCCTCATGGCAGACAATGTAGGAAGTTGAGTGAATAGCGGTGAAAGCTGCCTGCAATTGTTCTCTGGAAATGCCCTTTTGTAACAGCAACGGCTTGGTGGTGTAAAGCGAGCTGCCCCTAAACCGTTTGATCGAATGTTCATCTAAGCGCAGTGTCCCCGTCGTTACTTGAAAACCAGAGGGAACAATCGCCACTTTGCCCACAATAGAAGCCTTCTCATAAAAACCCTGTTCTTGTGTGGCATACAGAAGCGCCTTTCCGTTAATGGTGAGACGTGCAATTCTGTCTGAAAACAAGGCCATGTCAAGATCAGGCGCCAATTCGAGCTTGCCATTGACGATAAGAAGTTGGCCAGGTGGAAGTGCCTTTAGGTAGCTATTGGTCAATTGAATGCTAGTGGTTTCAATTTGAGGCAAGTGGTCTGTGTACGTTTCAACGGAACCAGAGACCGTTTTTAACAGAAGGTTGACGGCCCCTTTTAGAGCGGGAGGAGCATAAACGCTACCGTGCACAACGATTTGGCAGACTGCCTGTTTGAGCTGCTCGACCGTCACATCCTTTGCGACTATAACCAGGCCGTTCACTAGAAAGGTACATGGTTCGAGCATCGCCTCCAAAAAGGCGGAATCAATGAGCAAACGACCGTTGACGATGCGTGCTTGATAACTAGTTTCCAATGTCTGGCCGATGTTGTTGATAGTTAATTTTGAAAGGAGAGGCGCTGTCTCTTTTGCGTAGATTACAAGTCCGACATTTTCGATTTTTTCAATATCGCGAATGCTCTCTTCGGTAGCATTCACCATGTTTAACAATCCGACATTTCCAATCGTCATTCCCATTTCATTCATCCTCCTCTAATTGTTTGCGCAGCGTCTTGATTGCTTGCGCTAAATGGTAGCGTACGGTTGATGCCGTTAACGCGGTTTGTTCGCTAATTTCGTTGCTGGAAAGCCCGATCCAATAGCGTTTGAAAACAATATCACTTTGAATAGGGGAGAGGGAGCGAAGCAAGTCCGCTGTTTCAATCGCTGTTAGGCCAGCAGCTTGAAAGGCTGGTTCGTTTGCTTCTTCCCACTCCGTTTCTCGTTGGAGCTTGCGGCGCTGGTCAATTAGCTCGTTTTTCATCACTCGATAAAACCATGCCTTTTGTTTATGGCGCGGCCACTGTTCAAGTTCGCTGTGTACCAGTGCTTTCTCGAACGCGTCTTGAAGCAAGTCATTGGCTTCGTGTTCATGGCGGGCAATTGAATAAGCGAAGCGCCGTAAATCTCCATGTAAATCTTCAAATGTCGCCAATATGTCACCTACCTATTCTGCATCTGTCCTCCGTTCATTGTACATTCAATCGAGATTCAATGTTTCCCTTTCATAAAGAGAACGTTTCAATGAACGAAACTGTTGGTCATTGATAAAAAAGTTTTAAGCAATGGGACGGCCTTCAAGAAAAGAGGATTTATAGTGGAAGCGAGCATGCTTGAAGGGAAGCAGTCATTATGTAGCAAAAAGAGGCCTTCCCCTGTTACGTACAGAGGCAAGGCCGCTTAGTGACTTTTTATCATGAGAAGTGAAACGTTTTAGCGAATGCGTTGTTCGTTTTCTGGGTTAAAGAAGTGTGCTTTATTCATATTAAAAGCAAGCTCAATCGTATCGCCGCTTTTCGCTGTTGTCCGTGAATCAACACGAGCGACGAATTCTTGGCCGTCAATCGATGAGTAAAGCACCATTTCAGCACCAGTCAATTCCGCTACATCGATCAACGCATTGATTTTCGTGTCTGGTGAGGAAGAAATGAATACGGGCTCATCATGAATATCCTCAGGGCGTATGCCGAGAATCAGTTCTTTATCTTGAAAGCCTTGTTCCCGTAAGATAGACATTTTCCCTTCTGGGACGCGTATGCGCTGCTCTTTGACTACGAAATCGCTTCCATCTAAATGGCCTGAAATAAAGTTCATAGATGGAGAGCCGATAAAACCGCCGACGAAAATATTTTCCGGATTGTCGTACACATCTTTCGGTGTGCCGATTTGTTGGATAAAGCCATCTTTCATGATAACGATCCGTGTCGCCATCGTCATCGCTTCTGTTTGGTCATGGGTTACATAAATGGTCGTTGTTTGTAAGCGCTTATGCAATTTTGTAATCTCAGCACGCATTTGCACACGAAGCTTCGCGTCCAAGTTGGACAGTGGTTCGTCCATTAAAAACACTTGCGGATCACGGACGATCGCCCGTCCAAGAGCAACACGTTGACGTTGCCCGCCGGACATTGCTTTTGGTTTCCGGTCAAGCATTTCTTCAAGTCCAAGGATTTTCGCCGCATTATGTACGCGGGTTTTAATTTCTTCTTTTTTAAATTTGCGCAGTTTAAGCCCGAATGCCATATTATCATATACGTTCATATGTGGATACAATGCGTAGTTTTGGAAAACCATCGCAATATCCCGGTCTTTTGGAGCGACATCATTCATTCGTTTATCGCCAATGATAAGGTCGCCTTGGGAAATCTCTTCAAGCCCAGCGATCATTCGCAATGTAGTGGATTTACCACAGCCTGATGGGCCGACGAAAACAATAAACTCCTTGTCTTCAATGTCTAAGTTGAAGTCTGTAACAGCCGTAACATCCCCATCATATACTTTATACACATTTTTTAATTGAATCGAAGCCATTTGTCGTTTCCCCTCCTTAGTTATTGTTTGTATTGTAACCCCTTTCATAATGATGGCGCTATGGAAAAAGTGCACAAAAAATAACGGTCAACCTGTGCAGCATGCCGCGGGTTATGGAAGCAGCAAAGCAACAAAGGCGGCGTTTGGAAAAGTGCGTATATCAATTCCAGTGACGGCAACAAACTTGTCGATTCTGTATTGCAAGCTATTGCGGTGCAAATGGAGGGTTTTAGCCGCTTTTGTGCTATTCATATTTTCCAGTAAGTATACGCGTACCGTTCTTACCAGCTCTTTGTCGTCAACAATTTCCTGAGGAAGAAAATGGGCGCGCAGCTTTTCGAGCTCGAACGAAGGGGTTTGCTTTAGTAAGTAAGCTAAACCAGCTTCCGCTGCTTGCAATACGTGGCGCTTCTTTTTGGTTTGATCGTCTTTACAGAAAGCAAACAACTCGCTTTCAAATCGCCATGCCGCCTTTGCTTTTGGTCCTTCCACTGGTGTGCCGACCATGAACGAGATGCCGATGTAAAAGTCTGTTTCAATCAATTCGACAACTGCATCTAAATCAACATCCTCTGCGGCCGAAGGGAACAACAACATGCCGGACATGCTGTTTTGCCATACGAAACAAGTATAGGGAGGAAATGTATTAAGAACCGCTTCACGAAAAGCGGCAAAGTCTTCAAGAGGCTTTTCCAATTGAAAATGAACAGCGCAAATGGTTTCTTCTGTTGGCGGCTGTTGCCCGTCGCCGAACAAATAAGCGTGCCATGCGTTTTCTTCTTTTGTTTGTGGAGCAGGAGGAGACAGAGGTTCACTTAAAAGCAAAGACAACAATAGCTGCTCTCTGTCTGTTAGCTTTTGGCGGTTAAAAGAAACCGTATCACGGCTTTCTGATTGCAGCGCCCAACGATCCGACAGGTTGTCCCCTGGTTTCCATAAGGCATGGGCAAATTGTGTTTTTAGTTCAGTGATCATCGTTCACGTACCTTTCCAGGTCTTTTTAGGCTAGTATAACAAAAAAGAAGCCTCTCGGAGGCTTCTTTTCACGCTTCTAAACGTCTCTTCCCTTACCGCCAGCGCTGCTGGCTGCGGTTTGTGTTTGTTGGACTAGAAAAAACTAAGAGCGCTTGCTTTGTTTTTCTTGGGGGACATCTTCTTCAATCCGTCCGCCTGAGCGGGGGTTAACGGTTCCTCCATGTAAACCTTCATTCACATATCGGTCCACGTCCAGTTCAAATTTTGCCCGCGCCTCAGAGTCCCGTTTTTCTTTGTTTGGCATCATCATCCCTCCTGGTATTAACATGCACCAAAAGAGTCAAAATGATTAAATATGCTGTTCTGCTTCATACACATGGTAAAGCATTAAATCATGGATCGATTTTTCTAATTGCAACTGTTTATTTATGTCATGAGGGGCGTTTTGCCACAAAATTGAGCCGTCATAGTGGTACGTGCCAGCGACAAAGCGCCCTTCAAAATAGCAAGAAAAACTCCATTTTTGTTTACGGCCGTGGACAGAAAGAGGCTTGTATTGGAAATGGACAAGCACAGAAAACACCTCCATTTTTATGTAAGGGCTTACATAGAGTGTACCATAGGTGGCATTTCATGATCAAAAAAAATCAGCTATAATAGAACAATGGATTTAGGTCCGCATTCCTGGAAAAAGGAGGAAGCCTGCTGGCTTTAGAAAGCAGGCATATGACTGTGCACTGGATATGGTTAGTACTTTTACTCGCCGTCGTCGGCGCTATTGTAGGTGCGGCGACAAACGCCCTTGCAATCCGCATGTTATTCCGCCCCCATCGGGCATACTCAATTGGCAAATGGCAACTTCCCTTTACACCTGGCTTACTGCCTCGGCGACAAAAAGAACTTGCCGTCCAGCTTGGCAATATTGTCGCCAATCATTTGCTTACAGCTGAGGGGCTCGGCAAAAAATTTGGCAGTACCGCTTTTGCAGCTGAACTAACCAACTGGCTAAAAAAACAGCTTGCGAGCTGGCTTAGGAGCGAACGAACCGTTGAGTCGATTTTAAAGCCGCTGTTTCAGGCAGATATTGGCCGTGAACAGCTTGTCGTCCAATCCAAATCATGGCTGAAGGACCGCCTCAAACGCTATTTACAAAAAAACAAGGAAGTGCCTATTAAAAGCGTCGTCCCACAAGAATTGCAGGATCGTTTGACGGACTGGCTTCCAGAGGCGTCAGCCTTGTTGTTAAAACGGGCAACCGCTTATATTGACAGCGAAGAAGGCGAGCAGCGGATTGGTGCAATGGTGAGACAGTTTTTGACGACAAAAGGAAAAGTCGGCAGCATGGTATCCATGTTTTTTTCTGCTGATAAGTTGACGGAATATGTGTTGCCTGAAATTAAAAAATTCCTTCATGATGAACAGACAAAGGAAACGGTGCAAAGCTTGCTTCAAACGGAGTGGCACCGTATGCTCAACAGACCGCTTGCTTCTTTTCAGGCAGAGAACTATGTCGATCAGTTTGTTGATAAAGCTGCAGAAGAGCTTGAAGGAAAGATACCTGTTTTAAATTGGTATAACGCGCCTTTAAGTACATGGACAACGCCATATGCAGAACCACTCGTTGAACGGGGTGTCCCTGTCATTGTCGGCATGGTAACGGTTTACATGGAACAACATATTGCCGATATCCTTAGCAAGCTCCGTCTGGAGGAAGTAATTGAAGAGCAAGTAGCCTCGTTCTCAATGGCGCATTTAGAAAAATTAATAATGAACATTACGAGACGGGAATTGCATATGATTACCCTTCTCGGCGGCTTGATTGGCGGAATCGTCGGCCTCATTCAAGCCGTTATCGTACATTTTTTCTATTAATTGGCCCATATGGCGTGATTTACGGTCGACTTCATGTTATAGTCGGTGAGACTAGCCTTTAGGAGTGATAATGAATGAGCAATGCGTATGATAAAGCGCACGAGCTAAAAGAAGCGTTAGCAGAAACGCAAGAATTTAAGTCGCTTTACGACTTGCATCGGCAAATTGATGCGGACGACATCGCTAAAAAAATGCTTGAAAATTTCCGGAAGCTTCAGCTCGATTTGCAGCAAAAGCAAATGCAAGGCGTGCAAATTAGCGAAGAAGAAGCGCAACAAGCACAGCAGCAATTTGAACTCGTTTCCCAGCATGAATTGATTTCAAAATTGATGGATGCGGAGCAACGGTTAAGTGTGATTATTACAGACTTGAACAAAATCATTACCGAGCCACTTGAGCGCATTTATGGCGAACCGCCACAAGAGCAATAAGTTTTTTACGATCTGCCGAACAAGGCAGGTCGTTTTTTTATGGCCGGTCCGCAAGCGGCAAACAGCCAGTTCTACTTTTTTCCTCGTCATCATAATACTAGTACAGAATGAGGCAAGTTCACAGTACATCAAGAGAATTGAAGGGGGAATGGATGTGAAGGCCTATAAACTGCTGGCGGTCAATATTGATGGAGCCATTTTTGGCAAAGATTCGAAGATAAGCAGGAGGACGAAAGAGGCGATCAATTATTTAAAGTATAAAGGGATCACAGTTGTCCTGACGACATCACAGCCTTTTTCACGGGCACAAAAGGCTGCAAAAGCATTAAAGCTTGATGGCATGGTAATCGCTCATGGAGGAGCGCTTGTGGCAGATACAGATAGAAATGAATGGTTTAATCGCCAGCTCGAAATGGATACAACACTTGATTTCTGCCATATCCTTGAACGTTTCGACTGTGATGCCCGCCTATTATATGGCGACCACGCTGTGGCGACTCGGCCCTTGCAAAAACAAAACTTGCTTGCACGAATGTCATTCAGTTCTCCTGGTGAACAGTTAATGTACCCGACCACTTATGTAGATTCCCTTTATGAGCAAGTTCTGAAAGAAGGGAGCGGGCCGCTTAATATCTCCGTAAAATGTGAAAACAGTACAGACTTGGACCATATTTGCGAAGTGTTACAGAAAGAGATCCAAAGCATTGAAATGAGCCGCATAAACAGGAAAGAGTGCATATTTGTTGGTGCTGGTGCTGGAAAAGCACGGGCATTGCAATGGCTTACGAAACAGCGAGGCATGGAGATGGAAGATGTTGTAGCGATTGGCATTGGTGAGGAGGATATTGACATGATAGAAATGGCAGGCCTCGGGGTAGCGATGGGCAATGCCAGTGGAAAACTAAAAGAAAAAGCCTCCTGGGTCACACGGAATGTTGACCAAGACGGCTTTGCCTTTATGGTCCATGAACTGTTCCGAAAGCAACTACGGCTACAAGTGGATTAGGGTCCATCTCTGTCGTAGGGTAAAGACGATAGAAATCGCTCAACAGGCATTGTTATTTTTTGCGCAGATGCTCATCGATTCGCTCTTCACTGTCTGGAATAGGGCAACATTCCGTAGCCGCTCTTTTAAGAAAAGGGCGGTATTTTCTATCGGCAGAATAACAGCAGCTTGCCGCTTCTCGTCAACCGATGGGTGAGCTTTTCCGCCTGCGCTTCTTTTAACCGTAATGTGGCTGTTCGGATCGCTTCATCGTCCGTTGCTGCTTCAAACCGTTCATTTAACACTTCTGAACTGTCTTTTTGAAAAGCAGTCAAATAGTAAACCATTGGTTCGCCTCCTTTTGTTTGATAGCGTTTCCATTAGTATAGCATGAAAAAAAGTGTGCATTCACCTATTTTCCATGAGTGAATACAATATCGGCAAAGGGGGAATAGTGGATGTCAGTAGAAACAATTAAGTCATTATGCCAGCGGTACACCAATTATCCCGTCAAATTGACGGCACATGACGGCGTCGAACTTGAAGCCATTATTGAATATGTTGACAATGAGAATGCCCATGTCCTTTATCCAGTTGACGAGAATGAAAAACCAATACGCTTGTCCCAATTAGAAGGATTTTCTAGCGCAATGGAAATGCGCTATCCGTATAGCTATCCATACTATGGCTACCCGCCTTACGGCTTTGGTGTCAGGCCATTTGGCTGGCGTCGCTGGGTGCTACCGCTTGCAGCCCTTGCTGCTATTGCTCTGTTATAGGCATGCTCCAGCTAAGGGCATGCCTTTACATATTTCTTGAGAGTGAGGAAGATTACGTAAATTCAGCGGAAAGTTCGCGATTTAAAACGAAATTATGTAAAATAAAGCTATACCACTTGAAGGTGTCGATAAATGGTTAGGGATTTCCTGTTTATGGGCAGGTAACTGAAAGTGAAAACCTAAAGAGGACAAGCTTTTAGACACAATTGTAGATGAAATTGACTGGAGCTGTTAGGAGGATTGCAGATGGAAACATATAATATTTACCTAGTAGAAGATGAAGCGAATTTATCAGAGGTATTAAAGGCTTATTTGCAAAAGGAAGGATGGAACGTCACCGTTTTTCTCGACGGCAATGCTGCTATTGAGGCGGTCCCGGATAAACCGCATTTGTGGGTATTGGATATTATGTTGCCTGGGACCGACGGCTACCAAGTTTTGAAAGCTATTAAAGAGCAAGAAGACACGCCAGTTATTTTCATTTCTGCACGTGACCAAGACTTAGATCGTGTGCTTGGTCTTGAGATGGGCAGCGATGATTATTTGGCAAAGCCGTTTTTGCCACAGGAACTGATTATCCGTGTAAAAAAGCTGCTTAATCGTGTTTACGGTACGTCGTCAGCAGAATCGCAAAAAATTGAGCTGAACAACTACAGCATTGACCCAATCGGCCGCACGATTGTCGATCTAGAGGCCAATAATGACACGGTTGATTTAACGACAAAAGAAATGGATTTAATGTTGCTGTTGTCTGCTGATATTGGCAAGGCGTTTTCTCGGGAAAAAATCATTGAGCATGTTTGGGGCGAAAATTATTTTGGTTCAGAACGGGCAGTGGACGATGTAGTCCGCCGCGTCCGTAAAAAAATGCCGCGTATCCACTTAGAAACGCTCTATGGTTACGGATACCGCATTTTGTCTTCATGATTAAAATCAACTTGACGAAACGAATATGGCTAGCATTCGTTTCGTTAATTGTGCTTGTTGTCCTTTCGATTACCATTGTTTACCCACTTTCGATCAGAGGAACGCTTACCGAGGAAACGTACCGTTTAATTGAAAACGATGTTAGGCAGCTTCTTTCTGGGGAGAATGACTACTTTCCGTTCCAGCCAGGGTTTTACCAGGCCAGGGAGCAACGTTCAACGGTTTCTTATTCATTTCGTTTATCTGAAGCTGGTGTAAGCTATATTGACCCACGGTTAGTTCCCCCTTACGAAGTGAATAATGAAATAGTCCAGAATGCTTTAGAACAAAAGGGACAGCATGGCCGTTATGAAACCACAATTGATGAACAAACGCTATTTTATGTAATCACCAAAATCTCGGACAGTCAATTCCTTGTCACGTATATGTGGGACACATACCGTGACGAGATGGTAAACCGTTTATGGGAGCGGCTGCTATACTTATTGTTGTTAGCAAGTGCCTTAAGTTTGTTCCCGGCGATTTGGCTAAAGCATTATTTGCGCCAGCCTCTTGCCGTGCTTGAGAACCATCTTGAGCAAATTGCCAACCGTAATTGGCAAGAACCATTGCGATGGGAGGGAGATAAGGATTTCGAACGCCTATCTTACCAATTTGAACGGATGCGGCAAAACTTAAATAGCTATGACCGAGCGCAAAAGACATTCATCCAACATGCATCCCACGAGCTCAAAACGCCAATTATGGTCATTAAAAGCTACTCCCAGTCTGTGAAAGATGGGATTTTGCCAAAAGAAAATTTGGAGCAAACGATGGACGTCATCACGGAAGAGGCAAACCGGATGGAACGCCGCGTAATTGACATGCTTTATTACACAAAGCTCGACCAAATGAAGAAAGATCAGCTTAACGTTGGGCCATTCCCGTTCGGAAAGCTAGCATACCAGATTGAAGAACGGTTCCGCTACCAGCGCGATGATGTAACCATTTCCGTTGAAGGGGCAGAAGTCATTGTCGAAGCTGACATTGAACAATGCGAAGTGTTGTTGGAAAACCTCGTTGAAAACGGGTTGCGTTATGCGAAGCATCGCTTGTATATTCGCGCTGAACAAGATGAGAGGAACTGTTATCTCATTGTCGAAAATGAAGGAGAACCGATTGACGCTGATTTGACTAAGCTATTTAACCCTTTTTATAAAGGCAATAAAGGCAAATTTGGACTCGGGCTGGCAATCGTCAAGCAAATAGCGGAGCTTCATCGGGGAAGTGCACGAGTGGAAAATATCGATGATGGCGTCCGATTCACCATAACGTTGCCGAAGACAATCAAGCCTAAGCCTATTGAACCAAAACGGAAAGAACGGCGAAAAGAAGCAAAAGCTGACAAAAAAGAGCGCTAGCCTATGGGTGCGCTCTTTTTGTTTTCAACCCCTTTAAAGCGAATCGTATGCTATACTGAAAGGAAGATTAGAAGCTTAAGAGGTGAGACGATGGCAAAAGGCATTAGACATCATCGAGTGGGGGAAGCGGTAGATGGTTATTTATTAATTAAAACCGCCACAAAACAAATCGCTAGCAACTCAAAGCCTTTTTTGACGTTGATTCTTGGCGACCATACCGGTGAAATTGAGGCTAAACTTTGGGGGATTTCCCCAGAAGATGAAGCGACCTTTGTCAATAAAACAATTGTCCATATCCAAGGAGACGTGATTGACTATCGGGGGCGGCTTCAGCTTAAAATTGCCAGCATCCGCCCGACATCAGCGATGGATGGCGTTCACTTAAATGATTTTGTCCGATCAGCTCCCTTGGCGCCAAATGATATGCTCGATGAAGTCAATCAATACATTTTTGAAATCCATAATCCCCATATCCAACGGATTACACGCTTTCTCCTAAAAAAACACCAACAGGCATTTTTAGAATCGCCAGCGGCTACAAAAAACCATCATGAGTTTATGTCCGGCTTGGCATTCCATGTTGTATCGATGCTACGGATTGGCAAAAGCTTAATAGAGCTTTATCCAACTCTTGACAAAGACTTGCTTTACGCAGGCATCATTTTGCACGATTTAGGCAAAGTTCGTGAGCTATCTGGCGCGATTGATACTACCTATACGTTAGAAGGGAAGCTTCTTGGCCATATTTCCATCATGTCCAATGAAATTGCTCAAGCTGCCAAAGAGCTAGAAATTGACGGGGAAGAGGTTCTTATTCTTCAGCATCTTATTTTAAGTCACCATGGGAAAGGGGAATGGGGCAGTCCAAAAACCCCTGTAGTGAGGGAGGCGGAAGTTCTCCATTTAATTGATAATATTGATGCGAAGATTAATATGATGGATCGGGCGCTTGAACGGGTACAGCCAGGAGAGTTTTCGGAACGGGTTATGGCTCTTGATAATCGCAGTTTTTATAAACCGAGCTTTCATAAAAAGCCAATAGAGTTATAGGTTCCAACGGTTAAACCTAATACCCTCGTTCCCATGCTTGGAATCCCGTCATTCATGAACGCTATTCTCGGTTTCACACGGATTGGGACATCGGCAGACAAGCGTTTTCTATCAGTCTCGATGGTTTTGTCGACTTTGATCCTCTCTACAGTTCTATTCTATTTTTCCCATGCATACGTTTTACTAGAAAGCCAAAACGGATGTGGAAGGATGGACGATACGATGAAACCTAAAAAGACAAGCCAGTTCATTGCTCTGGGAGCTGTTGCCGTCTTAGCGATTGTCTTCATTGTGACTCAAACTTCACTACTATCAGTCATAACAAGCAGCCCCTGGTGGATGTATGGTTTGATTATCGGCATTTTGTTTAGCGGATATATGTGGGTAAAAACAATGAAGGAAGAAAACGAGGCTGACCAGGAGTGGATCGAGCAAGAGGGAAATGTTTACATGGCCCGCTTGGAGGCCGCCAAAGCTCGCAGGGAAGCACAACAGAAATAAGAGCAAGCGACAGCATTGCGCTGTTGCTTGCTCTTTCTTTATTATTCTTCAGTATCTTCGCTGTTGTTTTCGTTAGAGGTATCTGCTTCTGTATCTTCAGCAGACTCATCTTCCTCTGTGTTTTCCTCGTCAGCAGGTTCTTCTCCGTTCTCTCCGTCAGCAGGTTCTTCCTCAACGGCAGGCTCTTCGATTGGCGTTGTGTACTGGGTGACAATGGCATCGAATTCCTCGTCGTTAATTTTCACATTGTATTTGTCAATCAGCTCTCCTAAAACAGTAGTAAAATCTTTCCCTTGCTCGGAGATGATTTGGTCGTAGACAAAGTCACGGTTGTCTTCAAAAGTATCGAGTTTATCTGTTACTTCAATGATGTGGAAGCCAAACTGCGATTCGACAGGATCACTAATGTCATTCACGTCCAAACTGAAGGCAACCTCTGAAAATTCAGGCACCATTTGTTCTCGGTCAAAGGTACCAAGGTCGCCGCCATTGGCAGCCGATTGCGTGTCCGTAGAATATTCTTCGGCCAACTCAGCAAAGTCTTCGCCATCGTTTAAGCGGTCTTTGACTTCATTTGCTGTTTCTTCATCTTCTACAAGAATATGGCGCGCTGTAATCTGTTCAAATTGTTCTTGGTTTTCTTCAAAATAAGTTTGAAGGGTTTCGTCTGATGTGTCTACGCCTTCTGCGCTAAGTTGCTTCATGGCGATTTCAGGCACAATGAGTTCTTCTTTTAATTGATCAATATTATCAAGCGGATAGCCGGAATTCGTAAAGAAGTTGACTAAGTCTTCATCAGACTCCACATTATAATCGGATTTTAAATCTTCGATCATTTCATTTATTTCATCATCGCTAATGTCCATATCCTCACTAGCACGTGTTAGCAATGCTGTACTCATTTGGTTGACAAACTGCTGTTGGGCTTGCTGCGTCTCTTTAAAAGAATCATATAGATCATCTTTTGTGAGAGCTGTTTCCCCATCAATTTCCACTACTGCGTTTTCGCTGTCATCGCTACAACCAGCAAAGACGGTTAAGCTGACAGCACCTACTGCTGCTAATACCAACTTTTTCATTCAGGCACACTCCTCGGTGATCACGAATTTTCTTTTTCAAACTGCTTGTCCGTAGGCAAACAGCTAGTTTATCAAGGTTCACAAACCATACTATACCATAAATACGTGCTGCCAACAATCGCCGGATAAGGAATGAAATTGGGCAAATTGCCCAGTACCCATAATTTGTTTTTGCATAGGATATGGTAACAAAGCATAGAGGAGCTGTTTGAAAGCCAAGCAAAAAGCGAAATTGCGCCATTTATCGTATGGTTTTTCAAAAATTACAGGTCAAACAGTGCGCTTGGTCCCAATCAGGCGGCATCCCTCTAATATGCTTTTATCAAATATCTTGTGAAATTATCAAAGGAGGAAATGTACATGAGTTATGCAGGCGGAGGATACGGGTACCACGGCGGATTCGCCTTAATTGTTGTGCTTTTCATTTTGCTAGTTATTATTGGTGCATCTTGGATTTGCTAGTCCGCTCATGCCATCCGGCTCTCCCCCGGATGGCTTTTCCATGAAAAAGGGACTATTCAAAACGGGTAAAAAAGGGTATAACGGTAAACAGATGCTTTTTCTTGTGGACAAGCTAATGAAAGGTGTGTAGGGGATGCAGCAAAAAAGAGTGACGCAGACAGACCGATTCTACAAAGTCGGCTTTTTTGTTGCGGCTAGCCTGTTTGTATTGCTAACAACGGCAATTATTGTGTTTTTCATCTATTTATTCGCAGGCTCTGAGGAGGCGCGTTTGCCGGCAACTGAACAACAGGGGACAAGCGGCGACATGTTGTCCATTCAGCTTAACCGTGACCAAATGAATATGCTGCTAGCAGATTTGACAAAGTCTGGAGAAGACGTGCCGTTTGCTTTTCACTTAGCGGAAGACGGTGTTTATTTGACAGGAGAAGTAAATGTTTTCATTGGAGACGTTGATTTATCGATGAGATTTGCGCCTGAAGTGCGTGAGGATGGATCGCTTTTATTAAAAGCTGAACATTTAAACGCAGGTGCGCTTCAAATTTCTCCAGCCTATGCATTACGGATTTTTTCCCAACTCGCTGATTTGCCTGAGTGGGTGACAATTTACCCTGCAGAAGAAAGTGTGCTGTTACATCCAAGCGAAATAAAAGAGACATTGCCATATGGCTTGCGGTTCAACAATGTTGATTTAGCTCATGATGAAATTGAGTTAGGTTTGGTGCGCTCTAACAGTACGGCGGATAATTAATTATCCGCCGTTTTTTTATTTTGCAGGTTGCAAGGGGAAGAGGTTGGCAGAAGCCAGTTTTAAATGGCCGTCTTTTTCTTCAACATCATTTTGGAAATCAGTTAGACAAGCATCAAACTGCTCAATAAACTCCGTGCCATAAATATGGCGGACAATACAAATAAGCTCAGAGAATTCCGGAAATTTCCCATAAAGTTCTTTCATCGGCACCGCTCCTTGGTAGACATGGTACGTATGCTCATTAAAGGCTCTCATCGTCTCAAGGAACAGTTGTCGGCCAGAGTCTGTTAGACAAATGTACGTATTCCGTTTGTCGTCTTTTTTCTTTGAAAATGAAAGCAATCCCCTTGCTTCAAGTTTTTTTGAAAAATTAAAGGCGGTGGAGACATGCATAACACCGTGTGAAGCGATGTCTGAAATAGTGGCGCCATTAAGCTGATAGGCAATCCAAAGAATATGGTGTTCGTTTAAATTAAGGTGGAATGGTTTAATCCATGCTTGCCAATCTTTTTCAACAGATTTCCAGAGGGCTTTGCTTAACAACGCCATTTTATGGCTAAAGACAATCGATTCTTTTAATGGGTGGTTCAAATCCATCTCCTCCATTCCGAAAACTTGTTAAACAAATGTTATCTTTATATATTTTCTTATATTATGCCGAAAAATCGACAATAAATAAAGAGCCAATTTTCAGGAAAAAAGCATCCCCGTGCTTAAACGCATGTTTAGGCACGGGATTTGTCTTTATTTAACTGGCTAATGGATGCTTGCGCTTCATTGATGTGGCGTTGTAATGCTTCGGTTGCCGGTTTCGTTTCTGTCTTCCATTGCTCAATCGATTGGCTAAGTTCGGAAGCAGTTTGTTTACCGACAGATTTAGCTAAATCGACGACTGTTGCCGTGTGGCTGGCGACTTGTTTCGCTTGCAAGGAAATGGTTTGAAGACAATCTTTGCTAGAGTTGTATGTTTGTTGCAAACATGCCCGCGTTTCCCCGCCACTGCGTGGAGCTGACAGCAAAGTAGCAAGACCAGCAGAGACAAAGCCTATAGCGATTCCGGCTACCAAGGAACATTTTTTCATACGGTGGCTCCTTTCTCGGCATGTTTATTTTTAAATTGTTTCATAAAATCAACAAGCGCTTCACAAGAGGCGTAAGGCACAGCATTATAAATGGAAGCCCTTAGCCCTCCAACTGAACGGTGACCATTAAGACCGACAAACCCTGCTTCTTTCGCTTCCTGTAAGAACACAGAAGTCAACGCATCATTTGCTAATGTAAACGTGACGTTCATGTTTGAGCGTGAATCTTGGGCGGCGTGGCCAATGTAAAAACCGTCGCTTTCATCTATCGCCTCATATAAAAGTTGCGCTTTTGCTTTATTCCTGTTTTCGATTTCCGTTAAACCACCAGATTCTTCTAGCCAGTCGAGGACTAGACCGAGCATATAAATCGAAAACACAGGAGGTGTATTGTAAAGGGAATTTGATTTAACAAACGTATCATAAGACAACATTGCAGGAAGACCGCTTTTAGCTCGCTGCAAAAACGCATCTTGGATCAATACTAGCGTTACCCCTGAAGGGCCTAAGTTTTTTTGGGCTCCGGCATAAATTAGGCCAAATTGGTTTACGGGGATGCGGCGCGAGAAGATGTCGCTTGACATATCACACACGAGTGGCGCTTTCGTATTGGGAAAGGCATGCCACTGGGTTCCATATATCGTATTATTTGATGTCATGTGGACATACGAATCTTGCGCATGTTCGCTAATCTGGTTTAAAGCAGGAATTTGTTTATAATTGCCGTCTTTTCCCGATGCGCCAATGACTGTTTTGCCGAAATGTTTGGCTTCTGCGAGCGCTTTTTCTGACCATGCTCCTGTCAGTATATAAGTTGCTTGCGAATCAAGAAAATTCATCGGCACCATTGGGAATTGTAAGCTGGCGCCCCCTTGCAAAAACAGGATGTGGTAGTCATCAGGAACTTCCAACAATTTTCTTATTTTCTTAATCGCATGAGTATGGATGCGGTCATACGTGTCGCCGCGGTGGCTCAGTTCCATGACCGACATGCCTGTCCCGTCAAAATTGACCAGTTCTTTTTGCGCTCTTTCTAAAGCTTGTTTTGGAAGAGCTGCAGGGCCTGCGTTAAAGTTATGCACATCGTTCAAGGCTGACCACTCCTAGTATCTTTATTGCTTTAAAGTGTGTTATTATCAGAATCATACCACAGTTTGGCGTCATCATGTGCATTTTTCCAAAAAAGTTTTATGAAAAAATGACTTTCTCCCACCAAGCCAAGCTTTAAAAGCTTAGTTTTATAGCGTATGTTGCTGCAGCGTTTTTTCGAACGTGATCGGCTGTCGACAAAGTCAATCAGGCTGTTCGAAAACGCTTGTCGAACACGACGGTTGGCGCGTTTGTCTACAGCCTGACACCTTTTAAGACTCTTCATTTAAAAATTCATTTTTATCTTTTCAGCGGACGCTTGCAATGATTCCATATCCGGTGTTCCTACAGTAGCTTCTTTCCATAATGAGCCATATAAACCTGTCTCGCCATACCGAGGGAGGAGATGGAGATGGTAATGAAAGACGGTTTGCCCGGCAGCCTCGCCATTGTTATTTAAGATGTTCATCCCGGCAGGAGCGAACTCTGCTTTTAAGGCTGAAGCCAGCTTTGGCACTGCCGCAAACAACGTTGCTGCTGTTTTCTCAGGCAGGCTAAAAATATCGGCATGGTGTGCTTTAGGGATAACTAATGCGTGTCCTTTTGTCACTTGCGAAATGTCAAAAAAGGCAACAATCTCGTCGTCTTCATAGAGTTTGACGGCAGGAATTTCTCCTTGGACAATTTTACAAAATACGCAATTACCGGACATACTATCACCTCATCATTTAATATACAGCCAGTTTACCTGCAATAAAAAGGAGAAGCAACGTCTTTTCAATAAAGGAATACAGGACGACGGTGTGGAAAGGGGTATGGCTGTCCATAGAAAGTGCGCGATGTAAAAAAATTTGCTACACTTACTTCAAGGAGTGATTAGGACGTGCTGACAATTGAACATTTGACCGGCGGTTATTCGCCGAAAAAACCGGTTTTGCATGATGTGTCTTTTACTGTAAACAAGCAAGAAATTGTCGGCTTGATCGGGTTAAATGGTGCTGGGAAAAGCACCACCATCAAACATGTCTTAGGATTAATGGACCCGATGAGTGGGGACGTGAGAATAAATGGACTTGCTTTTGCCGATGATGCCGACACATATAGACGCTCTTTTGCCTACATACCTGAAACGCCGCTCCTGTATGATGAGTTAACATTGTGGGAGCACTTGCGTTTAACGAGTGTCGCTTATGGAATCGATGACAGCGTTTTTGAAGAAAGGGCTGAAAGGCTGTTAAACGAATTTAATATGGCGAAAATGAAAAAATGGTATCCGAACCATTTTTCAAAAGGAATGCGCCAAAAAGTGATGATTATGAGCGCTTTTTTGACAGAGCCGTCTCTTTATGTTGTCGATGAGCCCATTGTGGGTCTTGATCCGGTAGGGATTACATCGTTTTTAAATTGGATTTCGAAAATGAAGGACAGGGGCGCTGCTGTGTTAATGTCTACCCATATTCTTGCTACAGCAGAACGCTATTGCGACCGCTTTGTCATTTTACACCAAGGACAAGTTGTTTTGGCTGGTACGCTTGCCGACATGCGCGAAGCAATCGGCAAACCAGACGCAACGCTTGATGACATTTATATTGAAATGACGAAGGAAGAGCGCCATGATTGACGGCAAATCATTGTGGGCAGACCGCTGCCACAACTACTGGAGGGAAGCGCAAGGCTATTTAAAGCTAATTTTAAACAGCGGCTTTGTCGGTTCGGTTTTCTTTTTGTTTTTGTTTTTAACGGTCTACTACCAGCAATTTCTTGAAACAATGCCGGCCGATTTTCCTGTAGCAGAGCTGCTTACCGTACTATTTGCCTGGAGGCTGACAGCTGGCCATATCCGCACGTTTGTCAAGCCCGCCGATATTGTCTTTTTGTTGCCGTATGAAGAGCGGCTTCGTCCTTATTTTGCCCGTTCCATTGCTTATTCGATTGCTTGGCAATCAAGCTATATTGTGTTGTTGTTTATGGCAAGCGGGCCAATGTTTACAGCAAGAGGCGGAAGCGGAACTGTTTTTTGGGTAACGCTTGTCTTGCTGTTAGCAGTCAAAGCATGGAATATGTTAGCGGTGTGGTATGAACAACGTCTAACATCCAGAGGAGAACGAGCTTCGCATATCGTTTTAAGGCTATTGTTGAACACGGCTGTTGCGTACTTGCTGTTTGATCAAGCGCCTTACTGGCTCACGCTTGCATTGCTTTTGTTGATGGCGTTATTGTACGTCTTTTATTTCCGGATGCTCAAAACAAAGCATGTACTAAAATGGGATCGTTTAATTGAAATCGAAAGCGGAATGGTTTTGTTTTTTTACCGGATTGCCAATGCCTTTACAGATGTGCCTCAACTTCGGAAAAAAGTACGGGCAAGGACCTATATGCAATGGGCAATTCCTCTGCTTGGCGGCGACAAGCGTGCTGTTTACCAGTACTTATATGCCCGGTCGTTTATTCGTGCCAATGATTATCTTGGAACGTATGTCCGTTTATTGCTAGTAGGTTCCCTTATCCTTTACATTCTTCCTTCGGGCTGGATGCAAGTTGGGGTTGCTTTCTTGTTTACCCATATGACGATGATGCAGCTTTCGACGTTGTCTTTTCATCATGCTACAAGTACGTGGGTCGATTTGTACCCGATTCGGCCAGGGGAGCAAAAAACGGCTATGTCGCAGTTAGTATTGCGATTGTTGGCCGTGCTTGTGCTTGTATTTGCCCTCATTGTCTTGGTCTCTACTTCAGTCATTTTCGGCTTGCTTACACTTGTTGCTACTGGTGTATTGGCATTTTACGGCAGCCAGACGCTCATTCATCGCAAAAGAGGAAAATACCGGCGTATTCGGTAATATACATGAAATAAGGAGTGATTTCATGTATGAAAAAGAAGTGGAAGAGGAGCTAAGGCGCTGGCAGCGTAAAATGAAAAAGCGGCCATCACGTCTTTCATCTAAAACAAAGGAATGGCAAAATAAAATCAACGACAGGCTTCCCGGCGTTTACCACCAGACAGCAACGATTTGCGTCCAAAAAACGATTGAAGCTGTGCTTGCAGGGAATACGTTCGTGACAAAAGAGCCTGAGGAAAAGCCAATGACGTTAAAAGAGTGCGACGACGAAGTGCGTCGCCTTTTCCAACTATACCGGAGAACTGCTGTTTTTGAAGGGATTGGCACTGGAGCGGGGGGCGTGCTTTTAGGCTTAAGTGATTTTCCATTATTGCTTTCCATTAAATTTAAAGCACTGTTTGCAACGGCCGCGGCATATGGATATTCGCCTAAGGAAGAGTCGGAACGTCAACTGATTTTGCTCATTTTTCAACTCGCTTATTCGTCTGGCGACGATAGAGCCGAATTGTTGGAGGCGATAAGCGACCATTTAGAACAACGTCTCCTAGCGACTGATTGGCAAGCACTGCAGTTGCGCTATCGCGATTATATCGATGTGCCAAAAATGTTTCAGCTTATTCCTGGATTCGGGGCTGTTGTTGGTGGAGCAGTCAACCATACATTGCTCGAAAAGCTAGAAGAAACAGCAATGAACGTCTATCGCATGCGCTGGCTCAATCGCTTAAATATGCAATAATGATACGGTAAAACAACAAAGGGAGCGCCACGTGGCGCTCCCTTTCGGTTGTAGTCAAACGCTCGATTCTTCGTTGTTCGTCTCGCTTGTCAAGCGTTTTCTATCAGTCTGAGTGATTTTGTCGGCTTTGCCCCTCTATATGGTATGGTGTTACCCGAGCCATGACGGGGTATAACGGGACATAATAGCAGCAAGGGCGGAAAATTGGCCGGTAAACAACAGAAGGCCGAGGACAATCATCATGTATCCGCTCACTTTCTGGATCGTTGGCAAATACTTGTTCAGTCGCTTCATTTTATGTAAGGAGCGGGACCAAAGAAGGGCAATCAACAAAAAAGGAATGCCAAGCCCTGCTGAATAAACAAACAACAGGAATGTGCCGTCCCAGAGCTTGCCTGTTGTCGAAGCAAGTGCCAAAATCGCTGACAGAACCAAACCAACGCAAGGCGTCCATCCTGCTGCAAATAAGAAGCCTAGCAACAGCGATTTTGAAAAGCTTGCCGCCGACTTTGGTTTTGCCTGCAAGCGTTTGTCTGTAAACAAAGCACGGATTGACAAAAGCCCGGCCATTTGCAACCCGAATAAAATAATAATAATGCCACCGATTCGCTCAAGCAAAAAACGGTTGCCCATAAACAATTGGCCGATTGCCGTGCTTGTTAGGCCGAACAACATAAAGACAATAGTAAATCCAGCGATAAAGCCAAGGCTTCGCGATAGGATGACACGGCGGGGGGCAGAAACCGCACCGGCAGAAACCGCTGATCCAGTCAATTGAGATAAATAGGCAGGCAGCAACGGGAATATGCAGGGTGAAAAAAAAGAAACGAGTCCTGCTAGAAATGCAACGCTTACAGTGACTTCCATTATGAACATGACACTCCTTCTTGCCTTAAACTCGTCTATCCATATAATATGCTAGCTCAAGTGTAACATGCTTAGGAAGAAGCGCGAAGGGTTTTGTCAAAAAATCACGAATGGGCTCAATGAAAACAAGCGTAATAGGGGGAAGTTATGAAGTTTGCGTGGATAATTGCGAAATAAGTTGTAAAAACACGAATGACTGTGCGCGCTTTTGTATTTTCCGGTATGATAATTGAAGCATTGGCAAGCAACGTTTACGTGCTTGTGCTAAAGGTCAAGCAAATGCCAGTGGCCTAAAGGGGGTCATCGGATGGTCAAAAAACTCGCACTAGCGGCTGGCATCGTAGCAGCAATGATGGTGCTTTCCTTTTTAATCTTTGCCGTCGCCATATTGGCGGGCACGTACCAAATCGATGAAGAAAAGCTAATGATGAATAATTCAAGTGTAATCGTTGATACCGACGGCAACGTCATCACGAACTTATATATGGAAAATCGTGAAGTGATTCCAATTGAACAAGTCCCTGAACTTGTTCAACAAGCATTTGTCGCAATGGAAGATTCCCGCTTTTATGAACACCAGGGCATTGATTTTAAAGCGATTGGCCGTGCCCTTTACCGTGATATTCTAGCAGGTGCCAAAGTAGAGGGGGGCAGCACCCTTACACAGCAACTTGCTAAAAATTTGTTTCTCTCCAACGAAAAAGCATGGCTACGGAAAACAAATGAAGTGCTTATCGCGATGAATTTAGAGCGGCGTTACAGCAAAAGCGAGATATTGGAAAAGTACTTAAATCAAGTTTATTTTGGCCACGGCGCTTATGGGATTGAAGCAGCTGCCCATTTGTATTTTAACAAGCCAGCTTCAGAATTAACCATTTATGAAGGAGCCTCCCTTGTAGCTGTCGTGAATGCACCAAGCGCATTTTCGCCAATTGATGAACCGGAGCGCAACAAAGAGAGACGTGATTTAGTGCTGAAGGTGATGGCGCAACAAGGGTATTTAAGCACTGAGGAAGCTGAGGAAGCGCAGAGCCAACCGCTGGAAACCGACAGACAAGAGCAAACGGTGGATGAGTCGTTGTATACGTACATTGATATGGTCATGGATGAAGCGAGTGAGCGATTCAACATTAGCCACGAAGAGCTGCTAACTGGCGGGTACCGGATTGTGGTTCCAATGAATTTGGAGTTGCAAAAGAAAACATATGAGGCGCTGCAAAACGATCGTTTCTTCCCAGAAGAAAACAAAGACGCCCAAAGCGCTATGATGTTTATGGACTCAGAAACAGGCGGCATTCTCGCTGTCCAAGGGGGCCGTGATTATGTGCGGCGCGGCTTAAACCGCGTGAATGTAAAGCGGGCGCCTGCTTCAACATTTAAGCCGTTAGCGGTGTTTGCTCCGGCATTAGAAAGTGGCATATATCAGCCTTATTCGTTGCTGCGCGATGAATTGCTTCAGTACGATGACGGCTATACACCTAAAAATGTAAATGGCGAATATAGTGGCGAAATGACGATGTATGAAGCACTGACCACATCCTCCAACGCTCCAGCAGTATGGCTTTTAAATGAAATCGGCATTCAGGAGTCTGTGTCAACGCTCAAAAAGTTCGGCTTTCACTTGCCTGATAGGCAGCTCTCCTTGGCACTCGGAGGCTTGCGAGAAGGGGTAACTCCTTATGAGATGGTACGTGCTTACCGAGCATTTGCCCATGAAGGACAAATTATTGAACCTCATGTGATTAGAGACATCTATGACAGCAATGACAAACGTATCGGCGGTGCTAAGCCTGTTGAAACACAAGTCATTAGTGCCCAAACAGCATGGTCGATGACAAGAATGCTGGAAAATGTCATGGCTGCTGGCACAGGTGCAAGTGGACCTGCAACTACGTCTGCGGTTGCGGGTAAAACAGGAACGCAAGGATACGAGGCAGTTGCCGGGGCAAACAGCGATGTGTGGTTTGTTGGCTATACGCCAAAAGTGGTTGGTGCCGTTTGGATGGGGTATGACCAAACAAACGAAAGCCAATACTTCGCCGGGGGAAGTGGCTATCCGACACGGTTGTTCAAAGAAATGGTCAACTCCTTTCCTGCTTCATTGCAGGCAACGGCGTTCGAACAGCCTGAAGGTACTGCTGATTTAGCTTCTCCGCTAGCAATGGAAAAGATTGAAGGTTTCACGGCCCAATACACGATTGGCGGCAAAGGTTTAATAAGTGTTCAGTTAGAATGGGACGCGGTTGAAGATGAGCGTATTGCCTTTAATGTGTATGAAGTCGACGGTGATTCCAAGAAACAAGTTGCTTCCAAATTAACAGAACCTCATTTTACGATTGGAAAAATGAATCCATTCTCTTTGCCGAAATACCAAGTGGTCACCTATGACCTAGAAACGGATACCGAAGGGGCTGCTTCTGAAGCGCTCGAACCTTCGTTTTCATTTTCATTCTAAAGCCGCTCCTGTAGCGGCTTCTTTGTTTTTATAGATGGGGCAAATCTCATAAAACTAGGGAATGAACGAAAGCAACATTCATTTGAGCCGTAAGATCGCGGCTTTTTTTAGAATAGCTCAATTTCGTGACAATCGTCCTATAGGTGTATACAAAAAGCAGTGAGGTTATTATAGTAGTAGAGGAAGAGATCGAGTATAGGCAGATTAATCGAATTTTAAATAGGTTTCGCGTAAAATGGAAAACGATTTGTCACGCCAGATGCATGAAAGGTGGAAAAGATGAACACCAAAACATTTAATGACACGTTCTTGAAAGCGTGCAAAGGGGAAAAGCATGGCCATGTGCCTGTGTGGTATATGAGGCAGGCAGGAAGGTCGCAACCTGAATACCGGAAAATTAAAGAAACGCATTCGTTATTCGATATTACCCATGATCCGGAGCTTTGCGCGTATGTGACAAAGCTGCCAGTTGACCAATACAACAATGATGCGGCTATTTTGTACAAAGACATAATGACACCGCTTCCTTTTATCGGCGTTGAAGTGGACATAAAGTCTGGAATTGGACCAGTGATTGACAATCCAATCCACGGCCTCAGTGATGTTGAGCGCTTAGGGGAAATCGATCCTGAACATGATGTGAAACATGTCCTTGATACGATTAAGCTGTTGCGCACACAGCTTGACGTGCCATTGATTAGCTTTGCCGGTGCACCGTTTACGCTTGCTAGCTATATGATTGAAGGCGGGCCTTCTCGGAATTACCATAAAACAAAAGCATTTATGCATGCAGAACCGGAAGCATGGCAGCGTCTAATGGACAAGCTTGCGAAGATGACAATCGACTACATAAAAGCACAGATACAAGCTGGTGCCCAAGCAATTCAGTTGTTTGATTCCTGGATTGGCGCCGTGAGCGTTGCTGATTATAAACGATTGATTAAACCGGTGATGGTGCGAATTCTGGCTGAAGTTCAGACAGAGGGTGTACCGCTCATTTTACATGGAGTCGGAACCCCTCATTTATTGTCCGAATGGAAAGACATGCCAGTTGATGTGATAGGCATTGATTGGCGTACGACTGTTTCGGAAGCGAGACGCCTTGGCATTAACAAAACATTGCAAGGCAATATGGACCCTTCCCTTTTGCTTGCGCCATGGCCTGTAATTGAGGCGGAAGCCAAAGCTATTCTAGATGAAGGCATGGAGTCAAATCGGTTTATTTTTAATCTTGGACAAGGCGTCTTTCCAGAAGTGAAACCTGAAACATTGAGACGACTCACTGCGTTTGTTCACGAGTACTCATCAGAAAAAAAACAACAGAAAGGATAGGACAATGGAGAAGAAAAAAATTGGATTGCTTGTCATGGCTTATGGCACGCCGCGCAAGAAAGAAGAAATCGAACCGTATTACACACATATTCGCCACGGACGCAAGCCTTCAGAAGAGGCACTTGCTGATTTGCAGGAACGCTATGAAGCAATTGGGGGCACAAGCCCTTTGGCTCGCATTACGGATGAGCAAGCAAACGGGCTTGCTGCTGTTTTAAATGAGCAGCAAGAAGACATCGTTTTTGTGCCTTATTTAGGCCTTAAACACATTGATCCGTTTATTGAAGATGCGGTTCAAAAAATGAAGAACGATGGCATAGAAACGGCTATTTCGATTGTCCTTGCGCCTCATTTTTCTACGTTTAGCGTGCAGTCTTACAATAAGCGCGCTCAGGAAGAAGCGGACCGAATTGGCGGGCCTACAATTTATACAATCGAAAGCTGGTATAAAGAGCCGGGATTTTTGCAGTTTTGGAAAGAGCAAATTGAAAATGAAATGAAGAAGGCCGATTCTATTGATGACCTTTGTGTCATTTTTTCCGCGCATAGCTTACCGGAGAAAATCATTCAAGCAAATGACCCTTATCCAGAGCAATTGCGGGAAACGGCAGACTTGCTTGCGGACATGGCCAATGTACCGAATTATGAAATTGGGTGGCAAAGCGAGGGGAACACCCCTGAGCCATGGCTAGGGCCGGATGTCCAAGACCTAACACGGGAACTATATGCAAAAAAAGGCTACAAAACCTTTATGTACTGTCCAGTCGGCTTTGTGGCAGAGCACTTGGAGGTGCTTTACGACAATGATTATGAATGCAAGTTGGTTACAGACGAACTAGGCGTTCGCTATTTGCGCCCGCCGATGCCAAATGCAGACACTCGTTTCTTAAAGGCGCTCGCCGATGTAGTGACAAAACGCCTGGCCGCTGTGGTGACCAAATGAAGCAAAAGCGTGTTGCCATCGTTGGAGCTGGAGCGACAGGGCTGTCAGCTGCACTCTGGCTCCATGATCATAGCGACTTACAATACGATGTATATGAAGCTTCAAATCAAGTTGGCGGCAAAATTGTTACGTACAAAGACCGTGGTTTTGTAATAGAGGGAGGCGCTGACTCTTATTTAGAGCGAAAAGCGAGCATGACTCATTTCATTCAGCGAGTAGGCCTTGGCGATTCCCTTGTTCGCAATGAAGTGGGGCAATCCTATATTTTAAAGAGCGGTACGCTTTTTCCGACTCCAAAAAATACGGTGTTAGGCATTCCGACAGACATAGATGCGTTTTTGGAAACGAAACTGATTTCGGATGAAGGGAAACGCAATTTATTAAAAGAATATGAGAAGCCGCGATTTGCAAAACCAGGAGAAGACGTCTCAGCAGGTGCTTTTTTTGAATACCGCTTAGGAAAAGAAATGGTCGATTCGCTCATTGAGCCTTTGCTCGGCGGCATCTACGGCGGCAATATTTATGAACTAAGCATGAAAGCGATATTTCCTCATTTCCTTCAATACGAAGCAGAATACGGCAGCCTTTTAAAAGGGGTAGCCGCAACGAAATCAACAAGTAAGCAGGCGAAAAAGCAAGGAATGTTTTTAACAGTCAAATCCGGGTTGGCGTCGGTGCTGGAGGCTGCTGCCGAACAGCTTCGCCCTGGGTCTGTTCATTTAAATGCAGCGGTAGAACGGATTGATGTGCTCGACAACGGGGCTTTTACCGTGTTTGTTAACGGTACCCAAAAACGGTATGATGCTGTGATTGTTACGATTCCGCCACAACAAGCGGCAAAATTGTTTGTAGAGATTAACCCGTTTAGTGATATTGGAAGCATCGAGGCGACTTCATGCGCCACTGTCGCCATGATCTTTCCTGAGGGCGCTGTTGACAATGAGCATGAAGGAACAGGATTTGTTGTCGCCAGAGGAGGCGATGAAACGATTACTGCTTGCACATGGACCGATTTAAAATGGCCTCATACAAGCCCTTCTCGCGAAACGTTGTTGCGCGCTTATGTTGGCCGGCCAGGCGAAGAGGCAATCGTAGAAGCAAATGATCAGACCATTGTAAATGCTGTTTTAGCCGATTTGCAGAACATCATGGCGATCCGTACCCGACCTACTTTTTATCGTGTCACGCGCTGGAAAAAGGCGATGCCTCAATATCAAGTTGGCCATCTTCAGCGGATTGAACGCTTTAAAAAAGCCTGTGCCAAACATCCAGGCTTGTACGTGACGGGTGCTTATTTTGGCGGAGTAGGTGTGCCTGATTGTATTGACCAAGGGCAGGCATGCGCGAAGCAACTAATGAACGAAACGACGTAAGGCAAAGCCCTACGTCGTTTTTCTCATTAATTAAAGGTGATGCAAATAGCGTGTTTTTAGCTGTTCGTATTCCTGCTCCATTTTTTCGGCATGGATAAAAGCTTCTAGTTCGGCGCGGGAATACTCCGGGCGCTTGCGCTTTTTAATGCTTATCGTAAAAAAAATAAATGAAAACGTCATCTACGAAATCGCCTCCTTCCTCTGAAGGTGCAGTCATTAGGTAGAACCTGGCACCTGCTTATTTAAAATCGATTGCTTTGTGTTTTTTCCTAGTTTTTGGAACAAACCATACATTTTTATCCCCCTCTCAATTTTTCCCAGCTTTTGCCCACAAAAAAACCGCAGATGTCTCCCTGCAGTCAAAAAAGCAGGGCTATCACCCTGCGATTGCTTATAAGCTCAAACTGTTGAAGCCAATGCAAAAACGCACATAGTGGGTGAACAAAAAGAACGATGCAGTTGAATGGTTAATGGCATGATTGTTGTCATTTTGTTCATCTCCTTTGCGTTTGATTGAACACCTTTTCTATTATATTCGTTGTTGACAAAACTGTAAAGGCTTTTTTCAGAAAAGCAAATAAATTAGGTACAAGCACGAAAAAAAGACATCCTGATTCCGTTATGAAAACGGCATAACAGTGTGGTACAATTGAAAAGATATGCAGGGAAATTGTGAGTAGAAGGGGACGTATGGAAATGAGGAGCAACGACGAATTGATTCGCATATTGGGATCTATTCGCCATGACTGGCTGAATGTGCTCCAGCTAATAAAAGGGAACTTGGCGATCGGCAATCAGGAGCGGGCTGAGGCTGTTCTTGAGGAGGCGGTTGAACAAACGACAAATGAGAGCCGCCTGTGCAACATGGGGATGCCAAAAACAGCGCTTGTTTTACTTGAGCAAAAATGGCACCAATCAGCTTATGAGATTGCATACGAAGTGGACGGTCCTCTTTTAAACTTGGCAAAATATGATAATGCTTTTTCTACATGTTTTGCCCGCTTTTTTTCACTGCTGTCTGAATGGCCGCAGCTAGATGGGCCTAGTTCCGTTTTTGTTACGTACACGTTTTTTGACCAAAACTGTTTAATCGAACTTGACTATCAAGGGCATATATACAGAAATGACAGTATCTCCAACTGCTTTAGCGAGATGCCTCCTTCAGTCGTCGTCGACGTAACTAGGCAAGAACAAGCAGGTTATACAGTAACGTTTTTACTGGATGCAACAGCTTCCAATTAGGAAATGGAGTGAACGAAGATGTTTGTCGATAAAGTGAAAGTATACGCCAAAGGTGGAGACGGCGGGAACGGCATGGTGGCTTATCGAAGAGAAAAATATGTGCCTGACGGCGGACCAGCCGGAGGAGACGGCGGCCGCGGTGCCAGTGTTATCCTTGAAGTGGATGAAGGCTTGCGGACATTAATGGATTTCCGCTACAACAAACATTTTAAAGGAAAACGGGGCGAGCACGGCATGTCTAAAAACATGCACGGCAAAAAGGCCGAAGACTTAGTTGTGAAAGTTCCTCCTGGTACGATGGTAACCGATGAGGAGACAGGGGCGCTGCTTGCTGACTTGACTACACACGGCCAACGGGCTGTTGTGGCTAAAGGTGGTCGAGGGGGGCGGGGAAATGTCCGTTTTGCAACACCTGCCAACCCTGCTCCAGACCATGCAGAAAATGGCGAGCCAGGGGAAGAACGGAATTTGCTCCTTGAATTAAAAGTGCTTGCCGACGTTGGATTGGTTGGTTTTCCTAGTGTCGGAAAATCGACGCTTCTGTCGATTGTGTCGGCTGCTAAACCAAAGATTGCTGAATACCACTTTACAACGATTACACCAAACCTTGGGGTAGTGGATACACAGGACGGGCGCAGTTTTGTCATGGCAGATTTGCCTGGTTTAATCGAAGGCGCCCATGAAGGCGTTGGGCTCGGTCACCAATTTTTGCGGCATATTGAGCGGACGCGCGTCATTGTCCATATTGTAGATATGTCGGCAATGGAAGGGCGTGATCCTGTGGAAGACTATCACAAAATTAATGAAGAACTATCCCAGTACAATTACCGGTTGACGGAGCGCCCCCAATTAGTGGTTGCTAATAAAATGGACATGCCAGAAGCAAATGAAAACCTTAAGCGATTTAAAGAGGCACTTGGCGAGGAAACGAAAATTTTTCCAGTTTCGGCGATCACGAAAGACGGTGTCCGTGAATTGATGCTAGCGATTGCTGATGAATTGGAGCATGCGCCAGAGTTTCCATTGCATGACAGCGAAGAGCAAGTAGAGGGCAGAGTGCTTTATAAACATGAATTGCCAATTGAGCCGTTTACAATCACCCGTGGAGACGATGGCGTGTTTGAATTATCGGGAGCTGAACTGGAGCGTGCCTTTAAAATGACTGATTTTGCTAGGGAAGAATCTGTACGCCGCTTTGCCCGGAGGATGAGGAAAATGGGCGTTGATGAAGCGTTGCGGAAGCGAGGCGCAAAAGACGGCGACCTAGTCCGGATTATGAAATTTGAATTCGAGTTTGTCGAATGAGTTAGTCGGGCCAGGCAGTCTATGCTGTACTGGCCTTTTTTAAAAGGAGTAAAGCTATATCCAATTGCTTCTGCTACCTTCCCCTAAATGATTTGTTGAAACGAAAGACACACATCTTTTATAATCAAATGTAGCAAGGGCGTTTTACACAGCCCTAAAAACTGCCCGAAGGAGAGGGCGTGCCAATGTCGAAAAAGCAGTTTTATCTGGTCAGGGAAGACATGCTCACAGATGCGATGCAGCGTACGCTTGAAGCCAAGGCGCTTCTTTCTGCGGGGAAGGTCCGCAAAATCAATGAAGCTGTCCATCGTGTCGGTTTAAGCAGGAGTGCATTTTACAAATACAAAGATGGGATTTTTCCGTTCCATGCCATTGCAAAAGAACGAATCATGACGTTCTCTATCAACCTTGCAGATCGATCTGGCACCTTATCGCAATTGTTAAACATTGTTGCCGATACCGGAGCCAATATTTTAACGATTAACCAAACGATCCCCTTGCAAGGCAGAGCAAATATAACCCTATCTGTCGATACAGCCCCGATTGAAATAGACATAAACGAACTGTTTGAACGGATGGAGGCGCTTGAGTCTGTTGAACGGGTGGAACTAGTTGGTTCAGGATCATAGAAAGGAAGCGTTTTTGTGAAAAAAGTCGGTTTTTTAGGCCCGAAAGGCACGTTTACGGAAATGGCAGCATACAGCCTGTTTCCGAAAGAAGAGTTAGTTCCACTGAAAACCATCCCCAAAGTGCTGGATCTCGCATTTGCAAAAGGGATTGACTATGCAGTTGTGCCAATTGAAAATGCGATTGAAGGAACTGTGAATATTACGCTCGATTATTTAATCCACCATAAGCCCATGCCGATCGTAGCAAGCATATCTCTGGAAATCGCGCAACATTTGCTGTTTTCGCCAAACAAAGACCGGGAAACGTTCGTTCCTAAGAAAGTCGTTTCCCATCCACAAGCAATTGCCCAGTGCCATCAATTTCTGCAAAAAAACTATCCTGAAATTGAAATCGAGTATGCCGATTCAACTGGTTCGGCTGCCGCTTGGCTCGCTGAAAACCCCGATGCAGATGCTTGTGTCATTGCCAACGCGCAAGCGGCTTCGACTTATGGATTAGCTGTTGCTCAAGGAGACATCCATGATTTCGAACATAACCGGACGCGCTTTATCGTGCTAACGGCCAAAAAGGAACAAGCTCCTCACATAGTAGGCCCAGAGCATACAGGAGACAAAACAACATTGATGGTAACGCTGCCGTCTGATTTTGCCGGAGCCCTCCATCAAGTGTTGTCCGCTTTTGCTTGGCGAAAGTTGAATTTGTCCAAAATCGAATCACGCCCAACAAAAACCGGCCTCGGAAATTACTTTTTCCTGATTGACATCGACCAGTTAATGGATGACGTCCTAGTGCCAGGAGCGATTGCTGAGCTTACTGCACTTGGCTGTAAAGTTGAAGTCCTTGGCAGCTATGCGACATACAGTTCAAAGGCGACAGCATCGATTAATTAAGAAGAGTAGCGCCTAGCTACTCTTCTAACAAAAACGACTTTTCTCGGAGCGCGGCGATTGCCTTTTCCACTTGTGCTTCGTTTTGTCCTTCTACTAAATGGAGGTGGACGCCTTCTGTCAGTTCAGACAGAAGGCTTGCTTTCGTTTTAGCAAGTGTTGCGCAAAAAGCGTCAACTTCTTGGCGGTTAGAAATATGCATGGCTCCCGTTAATTCACCATAAATGGCATGTTCAATCGAAACGTTGATGACAGTAAGGCCGTGGTCTACAAAAGTGTAAAGTTCTTCCCGTGTATCTTCAGGACGATGCTGTACGGCAATCAAACGCTGGACTTTCTGTTTGGTAGCCGGGGCCAAGTACATGTATCCTTGTGCGGTAGCGAAAATCGGTTCCCCTTTCGCTTTCAAAAGCGACATGTCCTGGACAACGACTTGCCTGCTGACACCTGCCCGCTTGGCGAGATCACTGCCTTTTAACGGGGTGTTTTCCTTTTTTAGCCACTCAACAATCGCAGCCCGCCGCTCTTCTGACTTTAATTTTTTCTCTTTTCTCATCTTTATCTCACCTACATACAATCTTGGTACAGTGTTCAATAAACATACCGACTTCATCTTCCGTCGTCGGTTCTCCTAACGTAACCCTCACATAGCGGTCAGCTTGCTCGTTTGTCAAACCAAGCGCCAAAAGGGAGAGAGGCGGACTGGTTTGGCCAGCTTGGCAAGCTGAACCAGTGGCAATCGCAAACCCAGCCCGGTCGCATTCAAGCATAAATTGCTGCCCGCTCCATCCCTTGACGAGCATGCCAATATGAAAAGGCAGGCGCTCTTTTTTAGAACCGATTAATTGAAAATGCCCTGTTGCAGTCAGCTGGCGAATGATTGTATCCCGTAGTTCCGCTAGCTCAGTCATCCTTGTTTTCCGAATTGAAAGAGCGTGTTCGACTGCAGAGGCAAAGGCAGCAACTGCTGGCGTGTCCACTGTGCCTGGACGAAATCCTGATTCATGACGGGCTTGTTCGTAAAAACCCCGCCAATGGAGACGTTTCGACAAATACACAGCACCTGTCCCTTTCGGAGCATACAATTTATGAGCCGAAAAACTTGCTGCATCAAGCAATGAAAAATCAATTTCGATTTTTCCTAATGCTTGTACACAGTCACTATGAAACAGTATACCACGGGAGCGTAGGACGTTGCTAAGGTGAGCTATGTCTTGGACTGTGCCAATTTCACTGGAAGCGACAGCAATCGAGGCAAGCACGGTGTCAGGACGCAAGCTAGCACGAAGCGCTTCGACTGTTACGTTTCCTTCTTCCGTTACAGGTACATAGGTGATTTCATATCCATGTTTCTCTAAGTAGTGCAATGCTTCAAGGACAGAAGGGTGCTCCGTCTTGGTGGAGACAAGGTGCTGACCTTTATTACGGTAAGCGAATGCTAATGAGACAATCGCTAAAAAATTGCTTTCAGAACCCGACCCAGTAAAATACAGTTCTTCTTCTGTAAGGCGAAGCAATGATGCAAACTTCGTACGCGCCTGTTCAAGGATCGCTCTTGCTTCAAGCCCAAAAGTATGGAGGCTATTTGAATTGGCAAAAGCCAATTGGGCTGTCTTTTGATATACGTCTAAGCAAAAGGGCGAAAGCGGCGTGGTAGCGCTATAGTCTAAATAATACATGGCAATCTCCATTCTTAAAAAAAGGTTGTGTTTTCTATTAGTTTATGTAAATATAGGTGACAAGACAACTGTAAAGTGAGTGAGTCTATGAAAAAGAAATCAGTTATTATTGTTGGCGCCGGTATAGCTGGACTAATGGCTGCCCACAAATTAGCAGATAAAGCAGAAGTATCGCTTTTAATGAAGGCGGGCAGGTTGGACAGCAATTCTTGTATGGCTCAAGGGGGGATTGCGGCGGCAGTAGGCGAAACCGACCATCCGACACTCCATGCGAGAGATACGTTTGTCGCAGGCAGCGGTTTTAATGCGTTTAAGCGTGCGTCTGAGCTCGCTCGGCAGGCTCCAGCAATGATTAAAGAGCTCGATGCTTTAGGGGTGCCGTTTGAAAAAGCAGCTGGCCAATATGTCCTTGGCCATGAAGGAGCCCATAGCAAGCGGCGCATTTTGCATGCTTATCAAGATCAAACAGGCTTAGCAGTTGTCGAAACATTATGGCGGACACTCAGTGAAAACGTGCATGTGTACGAAAACCAATATGTGCTGGAGTTGATTGTGAAAAATCAAACAATCCAAGGCGTTCGCACCGTTAATCACGCTTTTTACGGCGACTGTGTGGTTATAGCAACTGGCGGCTCTGGCCAATTGTATGAAAATAGTTCCAATGAGCAGAGAGCAACGGGAGACGGGTTAATGTTAGCTTATCGGACTGGCGCTGTCCTTAAAGATCTTGAGTTCATGCAATTCCATCCGACGATTTTAAAAGGAAAAGAACCGAGCCTTATTAGCGAAGCAGTCCGCGGTGAAGGTGCTTACTTGGTCAATCGGGCAGGCCATCGGCTAATGGGAAAATGGGCAAAAGGGGAACTTGAAGGGCGGGACGTTGTAGCGGCCACATTACATAAAGCGTTGCAATCTGGCGAGAATGTTTATTTAGATGCTAGGCATTTGCATGATTTTCCAAGTCGGTTTCCTGCGATCTTTAAACGCCTGCAGCGAAATGGCTATGATGTTCGCAAAGACTTAATCCCGATTGAACCAGGCGCCCATTTTTTATGCGGTGGCATTGAGACAGACCGATTTGGGCGCACGTCGGTAAATGGGTTGTACGCGATAGGCGAAGCAGCTTGTACGGGCGTTCATGGCGCAAATCGTTTAGCTAGCAATTCACTCGTCGAAGCACTTGTTTACGGGCAAGCAGTGGCAGCGGCTTTGTTGGCCGATCCACAAACAAAAGCGGGAGCGGTAAAGCCACAGCCGAATAAGGCATTGATACACGGGCTTCCTGAACGTAGCGAATTGCAAAAAATGATGAGCGCCTATGCAGGCATTGAACGCGACGCCTATCGATTGCAAACAGTGGCTAATTGGCTTTCTTCGTTTCAACAAATGCCAAAGAAAACGGTTGTGCACGTTGACGATCTAGAAACGGGTACTATGTATGAGCTTGCTACGCTTGTTGTAAAAGCAGCTTTGTTGCGCACGGAAACAAGAGGTACCCATAGGCGCAGCGATTATCCGTCAGCAGACGAACAATGGCGGAAGCGCTCGATTTGTTTTTCTGTACAGAATAAAGCATTCGTGAAAACAGAGGAGAGAGAATATGAACCCGCTCAAGCTTGATCAGCAGTTAAGGGGATTTTTGGCAGAAGACATTGGTTATGGAGACCGTACAGCTGAAGCGCTGTTCACTGTTGAAAGAGCAGAGGCTGTTATAGTTGCCAAAGGGGAAGGCATTTTTGCCGGGACACAAGTGATCAACCAGCTATACGCTTTGCTCGATTCTGACATTGAAGTCGAACTGTTTGTTCGCGATGGAGAGCAAGTGAAACGAGGGCAGCAATTGGCTCGCTTTACAGGGCCGGTCAAATCGCTATTATCGGGTGAACGGGTATTGCTCAATTTATTGCAGCGTATGTGCGGCATTGCCACACTGACAGCAAAAGCAGTGGAAGAATTAGGCGATCCAAGCATTCGTGTTTGCGATACCCGAAAAACAGCGCCAGGGCTTAGAATGTTTGACAAATTTGCAGTCAGGATAGGAGGAGGAGCCAACCACCGTTTTGGCCTTGACGATGCCCTCATGTTAAAAGAAAACCATATCGCCGCTTGCACGTCCATTGCTGCCGCAATCGAAAAAGCCCGCGCTTATGCTGGGCCGATGGCAAAAATTGAAGTAGAGACGACGACTTTAGACGAAGTCAAAGAAGCAGTCGCGGCGCAAGCGGATGTGATCATGTTTGATAACGCGACGCCAAAGGCGATTAGGACTTACTTGGCCTATGTCCCAGCTGGAATAAAGACGGAGGCCTCAGGAGGGATAACGATGGCCAATTTGCGGCAATTTGCCAATACTGGCGTTGATTTTCTGTCGCTTGGATTTTTGACACATTCAGTTGTTGCACTCGATTTGAGCATGCTTATACAAAAGGGGGAAGGACAATGCAAGTAATGCAACCAGCGAGATTGCCCCATCACTATCGGGAAATGTCAAGTGCTGAAAAAGAAGCCCGTATTCGCGAAGCAAAAGCATTTTTTGGCAATGACCTCCTCATACCAGGCCACCATTACCAGCGAGAGGACGTTATCCAATTTGCTGACTTCACCGGCGATTCATTGCAACTTGCGCAACTGTGCGGCCAAACGTCATCGGCCAATATCGTTTTTTGCGGTGTTCACTTTATGGCGGAGACAGCAGACATGCTAACGAGTCGAGAGCAGCATGTGATCCTGCCTGATCTTGCCGCTGGCTGTTCGATGGCCGATATGGCTTCGATCGCCCAAACAGAGCGTGCTTGGGAAGCGCTGACGGAACGATTCGGAGACACGATTTTGCCGCTGACGTATGTCAACAGCACCGCTGAAATTAAAGCGTTTTGCGGACGCCATGGTGGCGCATGCGTAACGTCATCAAACGCTAAAAACATGGTGCAGTGGGCGTTTGCTCAAAAGCCAAGGGTAATGTTTTTGCCTGACCAACACCTGGGGAGAAACACAGCTTTTGCACTTGGAATTCCTTTAGAAAAAATGGCGGTCTGGAATCCTCATACACATGAACTCGAACTCCCCCCTGGTGCGAACATAGAAGAAATCATCGTCATTTTATGGAAAGGGCACTGCTCTGTTCATGAAAAATTTACAGTTGAGCAAATTAAAAACGTGCGTGACCGCTCTCCGCATACACAAGTGATTGTTCATCCAGAGTGCACACACGAAGTTGTGCAAGCTGCTGATAAAGCCGGGAGCACACACTACATTATTGAAACATTAAAACAGGCGGAGCCAGGAACATCCTGGGCAATTGGGACGGAAATGAATTTGGTCAATCGTTTAGCGAAACAGCATCCCGATAAGCAAGTGTTTTCTCTTCACTCAACTATGTGCCTTTGTTTAACAATGAACCGCATTGATTTGGATCATCTTGCTTGGTCACTGGATTTGCTGCGTGAAGGCAAACGCCAATTTGAAATTACGGTCGCCGAAGATGTCGCAGAGGAAGCAAGAACGGCTTTAGCGCGGATGCTGGCAACAGTTTAAAGTTTAATGATTGGAGCGACAACCTAAAAGAGCGTACAGTGGATTGCTCTTTTAGGTTTGTAAACGCTCTGTATACTTTACACTGTGAAACGAGCGTTTTAAAACAAGAATCAGTGGCTCACGAACTCTCGTCCTAATTGCATCCCTTCCCGGTTTCACTCCCTGTCTGACAAGGGTTTTCAAACCGTTTGATTGATTTTTTTGGTCTAGGCCGAGCAGTTTACACATAAGTATTGGGGAACGTTGCATGTGAACCGATTTTATGCTCTTGCATAGTCTATAGGATGAATGCCTAGTAAGGAGGGAACAGCCTGTGAGAATCCATATTGTCCAAAAGGGAGATACTTTATGGAAATTAGCGGAGAAGTATGAAGTCGATTACGAACATTTAAAAGAAGCGAATCCGAATTTAACCAACCCTGAAATGTTGATGCCAGGCATGAAAGTGAAAGTGCCTGCTGGATCAGTTGCTGTCCGGAAAGAACAGAAAAAGACGACGCCGAAAGCAAAAGAAGTAGATAAGAAGCAGCAAAAAGCGAAAGAACAATCCGTTAAACCACCTAAAAAGCCGGAGCTGAAGGCATCAGAGAAAACGCAAGCGGCAAATGTCGCGCCAGCGCCGCCCTATTATGGCCAAACACAACAAGGTGTAGCAAAACCGCCAGAATATCCGCCGCTTCCGCCAAAGCCGCCTTGTACACCTTGCCAAGGAAATGCATTCCAAGAGTTTGCACCACAAGCAAATATGTACCAGCAGTCTTACGCACCAAACCAACAGCTTTACAGCCAGCAAATGAATCAACCGCCGTCATACCAGCCACAAGCAAATCAACCACAGTCCTATCAGCCACAGTCATACCAGCCACAAGCGAATCAGCCGCAGTCCTATCAGCCACAGTTATACCAGCCACAAGCAAACCAGCCGCAGTCCTATCAGCCACAGTCATACCAGCCACAAGCGAATCAGCCGCAGTCCTATCCGCCACAGTCATACCAGCCACAAGCAAACCAACCGCAGTCCTATCAGCCACAAATATTTCAGCCACAAGCATATGGAGAAAATGCGCAGCTCCAAGCTCAGTCGCATGGGCCTAAACAGCAAGAAAGCGCAGGCAAACATCAGCCGTTGCCACAGGATAAAAAAGACAACGAGGCGGGCGAATGGAATGGAGTACAGCCACAAGCACATAAGGGAAGCTCAAAAAGCGGCATTCATGGGCAGCAGTCTCCGTGGGGAAGCAACGCCCCGTTTGTGCAACAAAGCGGGGGACCGAATCAACAAAGCTATCCGATCCAAGAAAATCAAAACAAAGGTTTTCAAGGGCAACAAAACACAAACTTTACCCCTTGGCCACAGCAGGAAAATAAAGGATGGAACCAAGAACAAGCGTATGCCCACCAAGTAGAGATGAACTGGGGACAAAGCAACGGGGCGCAACCATTTTCTCAGCAAATGGACATTAATTGGGGACAATATCGCTACTCTCCTTATCAAGGAGAAATCGGCGATGCTGCACCATTCCAGAGCTATCCAGGGTGGCAGCCAGCTGCTTTGCCGCAAATGCCAGTAGCAAACAGCTATCCGCCTCCGCAAACACCTTTTTTTGCTCCAGGAACATTAAACCAACAGGCAGGACCCTATAGGCAGCCGCCTGTCGGCCAGCTTGATGACCAATTATACCAGCAGCCCCATTACATGAACCAAGCTCCATCCTTTTTAACGGGGCCTTATGCAGCCCAGCCACAGCAATGGGCACATCCACAAAGCCCGTATTTGCAAGAGCAGGAATACGAGCCGGAGGAACAAATAAACGCATACGAAGAAGAAGACCAACAAGATTAACGGCTTTTTGACAGCCATAATCTAACAGCGTAGTTCCCCCTTTTTGGTACATACTAAGACCGAAAGGGGGAATTTCCATTGAAAAAAACAGCTTTATCGTTTATTTGCGCGAGCGTGCTTCTAACAGGGCTTGCAGGCTGCGGAACACAAGACAACAACCGCGCTGGAATGCAGCCAAACACGTACCGCAATCAAGAAGCCAATCTGAATGGGGACAACAACTTCAACAACCGCAACTATCCGTATTATGGGCCGAATGCGTACAACACGAATGATAAAACATTCTTTGACGACAATCGCTTTTCAAATAAAAACCAACGCATGAACCGGACTAACCAGTATAATCAAGGACGCAATGGCTACGTTCGTGGTATAACTGGGAACAACCGTCCAGGAATGGTTGACGAAAATGGTTTTCTTAATCGAAGAGCAGACTACGGCAACCGCGGCATGAATTTCCAACGAGCTACAACGAACAAAGATGGAAACCGCGGCATAAACGCACAGCGTTCTACGAACCAAGACGGAAACATGCGGCAGGGAATGGAAACGGAAGAAGTCCGTTACCATCGCAATTATGATGGCGACCGGGTAGAAGAGATCCGCGAAGAAGTTGAGAAAATTGACGGTGTTCGGGAAGCCCGCGTTATTATTAATCGCGACGACGTTGTTGTAGGCTATGAGCAAGACGAAAAAGCAGACGATGTAAAACAGCATGTCGAAAACCGTGTCCGCAAATTGGCCGGCAAAGGCAAAAATGTTGTTGTTAGTACAGATAACAACATTTATAAAAATATGCGAAAAATGGACGATAAATTGCGCTCAGGCGCTGCTTTTGATGATGTCCGAGACACGTTTACAGACATGATGCGCGATTTAGGCAATGCAGCAAAGCGCCCGTTTCAAAATAAGTAAAAAAACCCCCCAGTAATGGGGAGCGAGGTTGTCGACAAAGTCGATAACCGCCATCAGACTGAAAACTCCCCAGTAATGGGGAGCTACATAGCAATTAAGAAACAACCAGAGTCGAGACCATTTCTTCGTGGCCAGGACCACATGGAATGTTGCATTGGATTTCATACTCCCCTGGTTCAAGTGTGACGGTTTTTGAGTCCGAACCGCTAATGACAAGATCGGATCCATTATCAGCCCCGACAATAACGATGCCGTGGTTCCCCTCTTCATTTTTAAGTTCCACCGTCACGTCACCAGCGCCAGCCGCATATTCTTCTTTATCAAACTGCCAGTTCATTGCTTTAATGACAACGGTTTCACTTGATTCCGCAGTACTGTTATCTTCTTGCCCACTATCTTCTTGCGCCCCGCAAGCTGTCAAAATAAAAAAAAGCAAACAGGCCGTGACCACTCCAGCTAATTTTCTCAATATGTTTCCCTCCTTATAATTTCTCTTTTCATTCTAACAATAACCATGCGCTTTTATTGGCAATTTTTATGAAAATCCTGTGTCATTTTCGTATAGATTACAAGCTAAATGCCGAGGATAAAGCAATAGTATGATTGGAAAGGGATGTTCATGATGTTAAAGCAAGTTGTCCACAAACATTGGCTTCCGTTTTCTCTTGGAGCTGCCTCATTCGCTTTGCTACTAGGAACATTTATCATTCTTGGCGAAGACGCGTCTAATGATTCTCCCCAAGTAGCAAATCCGCCTAATGCCACGGAAGTATTACGTGAAACCGTATTCGCTGATGGAAATATACGAACAGAGCGTGTTGAGGAAACCATTTGGGCGATTGACGACTTTTGGGCGGAATACGAAGAATGGCAGCTTGTTGACCAAAGCAACCACTTTGTCCACTTTCGGAAAACCATTCTTGACCTTTCACCCGAAGTAAAAGAGGATGGCTATTTAGGCATAGATGCCGATAGGAGGATCGTGCTTTACACAGGAGCACAAGAAGCTGGACAGATTGTCACACGTTATAGCGAAATTGAGGCAGCAAAGCTAAGCGAATCGGATGTTGCGGCGCTTGAACAAGGCATCCGGATTGAAAGCCTTGAGCATTTGCAAAACCTGTTAGCACAATGGCGATAATGGGCAGCTGCAGCACTGGCTATCGCATTACCCACTTGCTGGCTTAGTAGCAACTTAATGACGGAAAGCTATCTGCTATGCTAAAATAGAAATAAATGTTCGCTTTTTGGCCATGCAGAGGAGAATGCTTGTGATTGACTATATTAAAGGGAATTTGGTTGCAGTTGAACCTGCTTATCTCGTGGTCGAAGCCAACGGGATTGGGTTCCAAATTTACTGTGCAAACCCTTACCGTTTTATAAACGATTTAAATCGGGAGGTAGTGGTCCCGACACACCACTATGTTCGCGAAGACAGCCAACGCCTATTTGGGTTTACAACAAGGACAGAACGTTTGTTGTTTGAAAAGCTTTTAAATGTCTCTGGCATTGGTCCAAAAGGAGCGCTCGCCATTCTTGCTTCTGGAGAACCAGAAGATATTATCCATGCAATTGAACAAGAAGATGAGGCGCTGCTTGTCCGTTTCCCTGGAGTCGGCAAAAAAACAGCAAGACAAATCATTCTTGACTTAAAAGGGAAGCTTGATGATATGGCACCAATGCTGGAACCTGCTGCTGGCGCTGACAAACAGCAAAAAAATCCACAGCTTGAGGATGCTTTAGAAGCGTTGCGTGCTTTGGGCTATGTTGAAAAAGAGCTGAAAAAAGTGGAAAAACAGTTAAAAGCGGAAACGCTGGAAACAGATGAATATATTAGGCGTGCGCTTGCGCTTATGTTAAAACGTCCTTAAGTAAGGGGGATGACAATGGAAGAACGAATTGTTTCCGCTGAAGCAACGGAGTTGGAAGAACAGAGCGAGCAAGGGTTACGGCCAAAAAGATTGGCCGATTATATCGGGCAAGAAACGGTTAAGCACAACCTTGCTGTGTTTATGGAGGCAGCAAAAATGCGCGAAGAAGCGCTTGACCATGTCCTGCTTTACGGACCGCCAGGCCTTGGGAAAACGACGCTAGCGGCGATTATTGCGGCGGAAATGGGCGGCGAGTTGCGGACTACTTCCGGCCCGGCAATTGAGCGGTCTGGCGATTTGGCCGCGATTTTAACCGCCCTTGAGCCAGGAGACGTTTTGTTTATTGATGAGATCCACCGCTTGAACCGCACAGTTGAAGAAGTGCTGTATCCGGCCATGGAAGATTTTTGTCTAGATATCGTCATTGGCAAAGGCCCAACTGCTAGATCGGTTCGATTAGATTTGCCGCCGTTTACGTTAGTGGGCGCGACAACACGTGCAGGAATGCTCTCGTCCCCGTTGCGCGACCGTTTTGGCGTAATGGCAAGGCTTGAGTATTACAAACCTGAAGAACTGGCTCAAATTGTGGAACGTTCCGCCACCGTTTTTCAAGCGACGCTTGAGCCGTCTGCAGCGCTTGAATTGGCGCGGCGGTCAAGAGGGACACCTCGGATTGCAAATCGTCTGCTCCGTCGCGTTCGTGATTTTGCCCAAGTAGGAGGGGAGGCTGCTATTTCGTTGGAAAGGGCATGCTCCGCCCTTGAACAGCTCCATGTCGATCCGTTAGGGCTAGACCATATTGACGATAAATTGTTAAAAGGCATGATTGAAAAATTTAATGGGGGCCCGGTTGGATTAGAAACGATTGCGGCGACCATTGGCGAAGAAGCGGCAACGATTGAGGAAGTATATGAGCCCTACTTGCTGCAAATTGGCTTTATCCAGCGGACGCCTCGGGGGCGGATAGCGACGCCGGCTTGTTATGCTCATTATGGAGTGGAAAAGCAAAATGGGTAAAACATTAATGGTGATTGGCGCAGTGTTGCTCATTGTGGGTTTTCTTTGGCAAGTGTTGGGCCGCTTTTTGCCAATCGGCAAATTGCCAGGGGATTTTTTGTTTAAAAGCGGGCAAACGACTGTTTACTTTCCGATCATGACGTGCATTATTATTAGCATTGTTCTTTCCCTGCTTTTCTCACTCTTCCGCCGTTAGAAGTGCTTGCGCTAAATGAAAAACGCATGTATGCTAGGAAAAGTTTGATTGGAATGCGTAAGATAGATAGGTGATGACATGGACGTAAATGAATTTGATTTTGATTTACCTGAAGAATTAATTGCCCAAACTCCTTTGAAGACTAGGACGAATTCCCGTTTGCTTGTGGTTGACAAAAAAACAAAAGCGATAAGCGACCGGATGTTTCCTGATTTGATTGAAGCGCTTTCGCCAGGAGATTGCCTTGTCTTAAATGATACGAAAGTGATGCCTGCCCGCCTTTTAGGCGAAAAGGTAGAAACGAAAGCAGTCATCGAGCTGTTGCTTCTAAAACAGCTTGAAGGCGACTGTTGGGAAACGCTTGTAAAGCCAGCAAAGCGAGTAAAAATAGGGACAGAGGTTAGCTTTGGCGACGGAAAGTTAACAGCGATATGCACGGCAGTCCAACCCCAAGGGGGAAGGATTTTCGAATTCCGCTACAGTGGTGTGTTTTATGAATTGTTGGAGGAACTAGGGACGATGCCATTGCCTCCTTATATTAAAGAACGGCTAGAAGATGCCGACCGTTACCAGACTGTGTATGCGAAGCAGATAGGTTCGGCCGCTGCGCCAACGGCTGGCCTTCACTTTAGCGAGCAATTGCTTTCAGAGATCGAAGCAAAAGGCGTAAAAATTGTGTATATTACCCTTCATGTCGGTTTGGGGACATTTCGCCCAGTGAGCGCTAGTTCTGTTGAAGACCACCAAATGCATGCCGAGTATTACCAGGTGACAGAAGAAGCGGCCCACACGCTGGCTTCTGCCCGGGAGAATGGCGGCAACATTATCGCAGTTGGGACAACCTCAGCAAGAACGCTTGAAACGATCTATAGCGATCATGGCGCCTTTGTAGCGGCATCTGGCTGGACGTCGATCTTTATTTATCCTGGCTATAAATACCAGGCAATTGACGGGTTGCTGACGAATTTCCATTTGCCAAAATCAACGCTTGTCATGCTTGTTAGCGCATTGATAGGCAAAGAGGCATTAATGGATGCTTATGCACACGCCATAAAAGAACGCTACCGATTTTTTAGCTTCGGCGACGCAATGTTTATACGACCGTAAGGGGAGACAAATAGTGACAGCAGCAATCACCTATGAACACATAAAAACATGTAAGCAATCTGGCGCTCGGCTCGGTCGTGTCCATACGCCTCATGGCACGATTGAAACGCCGATGTTTATGCCGGTAGGTACGTTGGCGACTGTGAAAACGATGAGTCCAGAAGACTTGAAAGCAATGGATGCACAAATTATTTTAAGCAACACCTACCACTTATGGCTTCGCCCGGGAGAAGAGATTATTAAGGAAGCTGGCGGCCTTCATCAGTTTATGAATTGGGATAAGCCGATCTTAACGGATTCTGGTGGCTTCCAAGTCTTTTCCCTTAGTGATTTACGCAAGATCACGGAAGAAGGCGTCCATTTCCGCAATCATTTGAGTGGTGAAAAGCTGTTTCTTTCGCCAGAGAAAGCGATGCAAATCCAACATGTGCTTGGATCGGACATTATGATGGCATTCGATGAATGTCCACCTTACCCTGCCGACCATAGCTATATGAAAGCTTCGGTCGAACGGACAAGCCGCTGGGCAGAACGGTGCCTTGCCGAACACAAACGTTCAGGCAAAGACAGTGTTCAAGGGTTATTTGGTATCATTCAAGGCGGTGAATACGAAGATCTGCGCAAACAGAGTGCAAATGATTTGACAGCGCTTGATTTTCCAGGTTACGCTGTAGGTGGACTGTCTGTCGGAGAACCGAAAGATGTCATGAATCATGTGCTTGAGTTCACAACGCCATTAATGCCGGAAGATAAACCTAGGTATTTAATGGGAGTCGGCTCGCCAGATTCACTCATTGACGGGGCGATAAGGGGCATTGATATGTTTGACTGCGTCTTGCCGACCCGAATAGCGAGAAACGGTACTTGCATGACAAGTGCGGGAAGATTGGTTGTCCGTAATGCTAAGTACGCGCGTGATTTCAGTCCCCTCGATGAAAAGTGTGACTGCCATGTGTGCCGTACGTACTCGCGGGCGTATATTCGTCATCTCATTAAATGCGAAGAAACATTTGGGTTCCGTTTAACGACGTACCACAACCTTTATTTTCTTTTAAATTTAATGAAGCAAGTTCGCCAAGCGATTATGGATGACTGCCTTCTTGATTTTCGCGAGCAGTTTTTTGAGGAATACGGCTTTAACAAGGAAAACGCACGCAACTTCTAGTTCTCTAGAAAAGGTGGCGTTAAAGCAAGGAAAGGGGGGTGTTTCATGGAATTACTTGTCAGTATGCTTCCGTTTATCGCGATTATCGTGCTGTTTTATTTTTTGCTGATCCGTCCTCAGCAAAAACAACAAAAACGTGTGCGTGAAATGCACGCAAATTTACAGCGCGGCGATAAAGTCATTACAATCGGCGGGTTGCACGGCGTCATTGACTCGATTGACGAATCTGTTGTTGTGTTGTTGGTGAACGACAACCGCAAACTTACGTATGATCGTAACGCGATCCGCGAAGTGGTGCAATCAGATTAATACAAGAAAGCGCCTAGCTTAAGTAGCGGGAGGCGCCTTTTTAAGCAAAAGCTCACGCCCTCAAATAAAGGGATGGGCTTTTTTGTGTGTGAAGGAGCAAGAGTTCCTTATGAATTCCCGCCTGAAAAATTGACACCAAACACACCACCTAAAGAAGCAATGGCACAATAGCCTGCAAAGAGGAGCACCTGGTTGGAGGTGATGGATTCATTATAGCCTAAGTAACTGATTGCCAGCAGAATGGCGACAAACAAAAACGCTGTAAATGCGCCTGCTAGCCAGCCTTTGTTTTTTGCTTTAGCTCCTGAAAAAAAGCCACCTACAAACAAGGCTAAAAAACCGCACCCCACCATTACCCAATGAACAGACTGTTCAGTCAGTGAAGTCAAATAAAGCAATGTAGCCATGAGTATACTGAATGCGACGGCAATGCATATACTCACGAATGTGCCAATACATACCGCCGGAAAAAAACGTCTGCTTTCCATTCTATGTCCTCCTCGTACCGTTTTTTCTATTCGTATGCTTGCCAACCTGGGAACATGTCTATGACAAAGGATAAAAGCAACCCCTTAGGGCATAGTAGCAAATAAGGAATGTTAGGAGAGGGGGAGACCTATGCATGGATGCCATGATTGTGCGCGCTGCAGCTACTTACGCGGCACTTGTGCTGATCAAGCAATACAAAAACGAAACAACACAAACACAGCAAGGCCCTTTCGAATTGGCACTCGCCTTGTTTGCCGGTGAAGCAATCGCTACGTTTTGGTCGTTATGGGTGCTTTTGCCAATCTTTCTGCTGGTGATAGCAGCCATATTGAAACGAAAGACAGGCGAGTCGGGCAAACTACAGCACACAAGCAAGCCCCCTACAGTAGCACCTCCTTTACAGAAAGAAGGACCCGCATTGGCCATGCCTTTACCATTAATCATTGATGGGACGATCCAGCATGACCATTTGCGAGAACTGCGTCAAACAGAGCTATGGCTTCGCCAGCAATTGCGCAAACTTGGCTACCGCGATATTAAAAAAATTGCTTATTGCTCGCTTAAAGGCAAAGAATCGTTTTTTATTGACTCTTTTTGAAAAACACAGTGATCACATGTCCACCCGTTTGCTTTGGCCGATAAAAATAGGTATTTGCACTCGTGACAGGCGTGGACACGGCTATTGTTCCTTCTCATATGCTATTGTGTACGGATTTTTAAGAGGGGGACAATACCATGGCAGAGAATTATTACAACATTTGCCAACAACATATTGGCAAATGTGTCGTCATTACAGAACACAATGGCAGGCGCCATTATGGCCGGATTATGCGAGTAGACAATAAACACGTCTACTTACAGCCTCTCGGCAACCGCGGCTTTGGCTACGGCTGGGGTTGGGGCTGGGGCTGGGGCTATCCGGTTGCCCTTGGCGCTATTGCCGGTCTTGCCTTAGCGGGCTTATTCTTCTGGTAATACAAAGAAGGAGCGCTTTTGTTTGGAAAGCGCTTCTTACATAAACTTTTTGATAAATGGAAGTCGTTTTAGTTCCTCTTTGCTAAGAAGCTTAAGGGCAAGAATGCCAAATACATAGATCATACAAGTTATGGCGATGCTGGCGAGCGCTTTTGCTGCGTAAGGCAATCCGTTGAATAAATAGGTGTCTATTTGCATGCCTGCATAGCCAGTGATGACGATGAGCAGCGCTAGTTTCAACATGGGAACAGCGTGGATCACAAATCCTGTCGTTTTGGCAAGTGTAGCAATGTGGAGCAGCGTCACGAGTACAAACCCAGTTACAATAGCCAAAGCTGCTCCCATTATGCCAAAGCTCGGGCTAGAAGCCAAAGCGAAAATCGCAAGCGTTTTAACGATGGCGCCAATAAAACTATTAATCATGGAAGCTTTGGCGTAATCCAATGCTTGCAGGGCAGCAGCAAGGGGGCCTTGCAAGTACAAAAAGAGAGCAAATGGCGCCATAACTTTCAATAGCGAGGCAGCGTGTGGAGCGTTGTACATAAGCACGGTCAGTTCACTAGCAAATACATAAAGAACGACAACGCAAATGCCTCCTGACAAAAGGCCCATTCGTAAAGCTTGTTCTAAACGATGGTGAATAAGGACTTTTTGTTTATTTGCTGCTGCTTCACTTAAACTCGGCAATAGCGAAACGGAAAGGGAATACGTAATAAAGGTTGGTAATGTGAGTAGCGGCATGACATAGCCGACGAGCAAGCCGTACTGCTGTGTTGCGACAATGGTCGCTACTCCAGCCAAAGCGAGGCTCTGGGCAACAACAATCGGTTCAAAAAACAACGCGACTGTACCAATTAGACGACTGCCTGTGGTAGGTAAGGCAATGGCAAGGAGCTGGGAAGCTGTTTTCCGTCCTGATTTCACAGTCGAAAAAAACTGGCGGCGAAGTCGGAACGGTTTGTGTGATTTAAACAAATACAGCATATACAAGAGGGAAGCAAGTTCCCCACAGCCAGCAGAAATCATTGCTCCAGCGGCAGCATACTCCAGTCCGTAAGGCATAAAGGCAGCTGTAAAGACGGCAATTAAGCTGATGCGTACAACTTGTTCAAGTACTTGGGAATAAGCGGTTGGCTTCATGTTTTGGCGTCCTTGGAAATAGCCGCGCAACACAGAAGAAACAGCAATGATTGGCACAATCGGCGCTACGGCCAAGAGCGGATACAAGGCGCGGGCGTCCGTCAATAACGTTTGGGCAACGAGTGGAGCGAGGGCGAGAATCGCCGTTGTGAAAACAATGCTCAAAGAACCTGTTATGGCAAGGGCAACGGCGAGAATTTTCTTGGTTTTGCCAACTTCTCCTTTTGCTTCTGCTTCTGCAACAAGCTTTGCAATCGCCACTGGAAGGCCAAGTTGCGTTAACGTTAGGAGTAGCAACATGGTCGGCACAGCCATCATATAAAGGCCAACGCCTTCAGCGCCAATCATTCTTGCCATGACAATTCTGTTAATAAAACCGAGTAATTTTGTGATAAAGCCTGCTGCAATTAAAATAAAAGTGCCTTTTAGAAAGGTTTGCTTGTTCATGGCAATCCCGCCTTCTTTGCTGGTCTACCGCGTTTTATACATGTCTATGCGGCAATGGACAGGACATGACAAGCCTTTCCCAAAATGAAGTTCATTCGATTTCATAGCCGTAATAGCAATAATTTGTTAGTATATGTATACTTAAAGTTATAAAGAGAGGGTATGTGTATGGGCATGAAACAACAGTTTGATGGTTGGCGGGAAGACGTCGAACCACTCCTTTCCATTAAACAGGAAGAGTTCCACGAGCTTGGTTACAATCGTGTCACAAAAGATGAGTTGTGGAATTATGCAGTGGACAAGCTTCGTCGTAAAAAAGAATTTACGCCTTTCTACGCATTTGTTGATGAACTTCTGTCGATTCAGCCCCAAGGGTACATGACATGGTTGACAGTCCATGCGTATAAGGAGCCGATTGACTGGTTCAAAACATTTGAGCAAGCAACAGCCGAAAAGTAACAGATTCGAGATTGCGTAGGAGGATAAACAGACTATGGTTAAAAAAGGCAAAATTGCGCTTTTCTTTCTCATTATTGCGTTGTTTGCTTCTGGAATCGCCTATTTTGCAAAGCCTGTTGTAAACGACGTCAGCCTTGGGCTTGACTTGCAAGGCGGCTTTGAAGTGCTTTACGAAGTGGAGCCCATGAATGAAGGCGATGAAATTAATCAGGATTCGCTTTTAGCAACAACGACTGCATTGAATGAAAGGGTAAATACAATTGGCGTTTCAGAACCGAACATTCAAATTGAAGGAGAAAACCGGATCCGTGTCCAGTTAGCTGGTGTTGAAGACCAAGAAACAGCACGTGACATTTTGGCGACTGGTGCAGAATTGACGATCCGTGACGTCGATGACAACGTGCTTCTTGATGGCAGCGATTTAACCCAAAATGGTGCCAGCGCATCGGTACATCCAGAAAAGAATCAGCCGATTGTGACGTTGACGCTAAATGATGCAGACAAATTTGGCGAAATCACACGTGAAATTTCTGAACGTCCACTAGGAGAGAATTTGCTCGTCATCTGGCTTGACTTCGAAGAAGGCGATAGCTTTGCAGAAGAATCAAAAAAACAAGACCCTAAATACATGTCAGCAGCGTCCGTTAATGCCCCGTTACATACACGAGACGTAATGATTGAAGGGAATTTTACAACGGAGGAAACACGCTTTCTTGCTGAAATATTAAATGCAGGCGCTTTGCCTGTTGAATTAAATGAGATCTACTCTACATCTGTCGGTGCATCGCTAGGAGAAAAAGCGATGAACCAAACGATTTTTGCTGGCTCCCTTGGGGTTGCGCTGATCTTTTTGTATATGGTGGTTTACTATCGCTTCCCAGGAATCATTGCTGTCATTACACTAAGCATCTATACATTTTTGGTGCTTGTCGTCTTTAATGCAATGAATGCTGTGTTAACTTTGCCAGGCATTGCTGCACTCGTGCTTGGGGTTGGCATGGCTGTCGATGCGAATATCATTACTTATGAACGGATTAAGGAAGAGATTAAATCAGGGAAATCGATTTTATCTGCCTTTAAAGTCGGCAGCAGGCGCTCGTTTGCAACGATTTTTGATGCCAATATTACGACGTTGATTGCGGCAGGGGTTATGTTTTATTTTGGTACGAGCTCCGTGCAAGGTTTTGCGGTCATGCTCATTATTAGCATTCTTGTCAGCTTTTTAACGGCCGTTTATGGTTCCAGAGTATTGCTAGGCCTTTGGGTGAACAGCAAATTTTTAAATAAACGGCCTGGCTGGTTTGGCGTGAAAAGAGGTGAAATTGATGAGCTTTAATCCAGAAAAGTGGAATGTCGATTTGACAAAACACCGAAAACGTTTTTTTATCGGCTCGGGCTTGTCAATTGTCCTTGGGATTGTGTTGTTGCTTACGTTTGGTTTAAACTTAGGCGTTGATTTTGAAAGTGGCTCGAATGTGGAAATTCAAGCGGATCAGACATTGACGCAAGAACAATTACTGGACGACTTTGCAGCAATCAATGAATCGTACACGCCGAATATTACACTTGGAGGCGAGCAAAGCCAAAGTGCGACTGCTCGGTTTACAGTGGAACTTTCCAAAGATGAAATTACCGCGATTCAAACTTATTTCCAAGACAAATACGGCCATTCGCCTAACGTCAGTACAGTGTCGCCTCTCGTCGGCCAGGAGCTTGCTCGCAATGCGATTTTGTCCGTATTGATCGCTTCATTAGGGATTGTCATTTATATCGGTTTCCGTTTTCACTTCTTATATGGGGTTTCAGCGGTTATTGGCTTGCTCCATGATGCCTTTATCATTATTGCTTTGTTCAGCTTGTTCCAAGTTGAAATTAATGTGCCTTTTATAGCGGCAGTGCTTACTGTGGTTGGCTATTCAATCAATGACACGATTGTTACGTTTGACCGAATGCGGGAAAATATTAACAAGGAGAAGGAAATTAAAAGCTTTGAGCACTTGGCGCAAATTGTAAACAAAAGTTTGCTTCAAGTGTTAACACGCTCGATCAATACGGTATTGACCGTGCTATTTGCTGCTGTGGCATTGCTGATTTTCGGCGGCGAAGCGATCCGCTCGTTTTCATTGGCTCTTGTCATTGGATTGATTGCCGGTACTTATTCTTCGATGTTCCTTTGTGCGCAAATATGGCTTGTCTGGGAGTGGAAGCGGCAAAAGAAACTAAAAAACAAACCAAAGAAAACGGAAGAAGAGTACATTTGAGCGGAGGGGATTGACATGAAAGCACAGACAGCGTTTATTATCGGCATTATTGCCGCCATTATCATTGCTGTGTTTGCGGTGTTAAATGTGGAAAGCGTACCAGTTAATCTGTTAGTGGTAAAAGCACAGTGGCCATTGATTCTAGTCATTTTGGGCTCGGTGCTACTAGGAGCGATTGTCGCAGGGATGATGTCCCTAATGAAAGTAATGCAATTAAATGCTGAAATCAAGCGGCTGCGTACCGCAAAACAAGCAAATGCAGATCAACCAGATGAAAGCAGCCGTCAAAAAAAAGACATGAAAAAACAGAGTCATTGAAATGCGTTGTCACCCCTTAGCCCCTCCTGTATAATAGGATGGTCGAGGGGTGTTTTTTACATATGTTGCAATCAAAAACAAGATGGCGCATTTTAGAACAAAACGAGCTGTTGGCGCAAGAGCTCGCAGACGAGCTGCGTGTATCGATGTTAACGGCCCGTCTTCTTGTACGCCGGGGAATCCAAACCGTCCAGGCGGCCAAGCGCTTTTTACACTACGAAGAGCCGACGTTTTACGATCCCTTTTTGTTGAAAGGGATGGAGGAAACGATTGAACGAATTGCCCTCGCAGTCAAACGAAAAGAACGCATTCTTGTTTTTGGGGACTATGATGCTGATGGCGTTAGTTCGACTTCCGTGATGCTAACAGCGTTACAAACGTATGGCGCCGACTGTGATTACTATATACCAAACCGTTTTACAGAAGGATACGGGCCCAATTGCCCAGCGCTAGACTTTGCAAAAAGGCAAGGTTATCACTTAGTGATAACAGTCGATACAGGCATTTCTGCTTTGAATGAAGCTGCCCATGCCAAAGACATCGGCCTGGATTTTATTATCACTGACCACCATGAGCCGCCGCCGGTTTTGCCAGAAGCATTGGCGATCATTAATCCTAAGCAGCCTGGTTGTCCGTATCCATTTAAAGAGCTTGCTGGCGTAGGCGTTGCCTTTAAAGTTGCACACGCTTTGCTCGGGCGCCTGCCTGAAGAGCTGCTCGATTACGCTGTGATCGGCACGATCGCCGACTTGGTGCCTCTCATTGATGAAAATCGGCTGCTGGCCAAAAAGGGGCTTCGCGCGATTGAATCAAGCGGCCGCCCTGGGATCCGTGCCTTAAAGGAAGTATGCGGCATGAAGCAGGAAGCAATGGATGCCGACCATATCGGCTTTGCGATTGGCCCTCGTCTAAATGCAGCAGGGCGGCTCGATTCTGCTAATCCAGCCGTTGAGCTGCTCCTTGCTGATGATGAAGAAGAAGCAAAAGCGCTAGCCACAGAAATCGATAGCCTCAATAAAGAACGGCAAGCAATTGTTAGCAAAATGACAGAAGAAGCGATTCGCCTTGTGGAAACAACCTATGGCACAAAGATCCCCCATGCCATCGTTGTAGCGAAGGAAGGCTGGAATCCAGGGGTCATCGGGATTGTCGCTTCTCGCCTTGTAGAGCAGTTTTACCGTCCGACAATTGTCATGAGCATTGACGAATCTTCAGGACTTGCCAAAGGCTCAGCCAGAAGCATCGAAGGGTTTGACATGTACCAAGAATTGGCGAATAACCGGGATATACTTCCTCATTTTGGCGGACACCCGATGGCGGCAGGGATGACACTTAAAACCGAGGACATTGACGACTTACGTTCTCGTTTAATCAAGCAAGCCAAGGAGACACTAACGGACGACATGCTTACGCCAGCCACGGATATAGACCTCGTTGCAGAAGTGGAGGATGTAACCGTTCAAGTGATTGGCGAGTTGCAGGCACTTGCCCCGTTTGGCGTTGCCAACCGTAAACCGATTGTACTTGTTGAGGGTGCGCATATTTCCGATATGCGCCGGATTGGCAGCAACCAAAACCATTTAAAAATCCAATTTACTGGCGCCCAAAAGCCGCTTGACGGAATTGCCTTTAGAATGGGGCATTTGTTTGAAGAGATCACGCCACATGCAAAGTTATCTGCCATCGGAACGGTATCGTTGAATGAATGGAACGGAAAAGTAAAGCCACAACTTATTATTGACGATCTTGCCGTATTGGAGTGGCAACTATTTGATTGGCGCAGCATCCAGCCAAACCGTTTAAACAGCCGGTTGCTTGACTTGCCTCGTGAAAAACTCGTCGCTATTTCCTTTCAAGAAGGGACAAAAGAAAGACTTGGGTTGGACGTACCCGTATATGATTACCGGCAAGCGCCTTCCTTTTTTAAAGCTTACGTCGTGTTGCTCGATTTGCCTAGCAACCGGGTTGAACTGGAAACTCTGTTTTCTAAGAAAGGGGAGCCAAGCCGTGTTTATGTTGTGTTCTCTGAGGAAGAAGAATCGTTTTTTCAAACGAATCCAAACCGCGAGCAGTTCAAATGGTATTATGGTTTTATTAAGAAAAACCAACGCTTTTCACTGAATCAACTCGGCGCGAAGCTCGAAAAGCACAAAGGCTGGTCAGCCCGCACGGTCGAATTTATGACCACTGTATTTTTAGAACTTGGTTTTATCAAGCTTGACGACGGCATCGTTGAAGCAGTAGAAAACCCTGAAAAAAAAGCGTTGACTGCATCGCCGACCTACCAAGCCAAGCAGGAAAAAGCATGGCTTGAGAATGAATTTGTTTTTGCTTCTTATCAACAGTTAAAAGAATGGTTCCAGGCTGCCATCGATGGGAGCGCTGAAACAAAAGAGGAGTCGATCCTAAATGGATTATAAACAATATATAACAATTGTCGAAGATTGGCCGCAAGAGGGCATACGCTTTAAAGACATTACGACGCTGATGCAAAACGGCACAGCCTACAAGCGCGCTGTGGAAGAACTTGCCGTTTATGCAAAAGAAAAACAAGCAGACGTCATTGTTGGCCCTGAAGCACGTGGCTTTGTTGTTGGTTGCCCAATCGCGACTGAACTTGAAATCGGTTTTGTCCCTGTCAGGAAAAAAGGCAAATTGCCTCGGGAAGTCATTGAAGCCAACTATGGTCTTGAATATGGAAAAGACTGTTTAACCATCCATAAAGACAGCATCCAGCCAGGCCAACGCGTCGTCATTACCGATGACCTCCTCGCAACAGGGGGTACGATTGAGGCAACGGCTAAAATGGTAGAGCAACTTGGCGGGAAAGTGGTCGGGATTGCCTTCTTGATCGAATTGGCTTATATAGGCGGCCGCGATAAACTAAAGCAGTACGACTTGTTTTCATTAATGTCTTACGAATAAATCGCTTACAGACTGGTTGTGCGAATCGGCACACCGGTCTTTTTGCAATTTCTAAGCCGCTCTCCCTTTACAACACTGAACGAGTAGCGGATAATAGAAAGAAAACTTGTCGAATGAGTAAAGGTGATTTCATGACAATTGATCAGGTGCTCGAAAAAGCGCGTGCGTATTTGACAAAAGATGATATTGTCTTTTTGGAAAAAGCGTACGAGTTTGCTGAAAAGGCACACAGTGGTCAGTACCGTAAATCGGGAGAGCCCTATATTTTACACCCAGTCCAAGTAGCTGGCATTATTGTCGGGCTTGAATTAGATCCGAATACGATTGCCGCCGCTTTTCTTCATGATGTCGTTGAAGATACCGAAGCAACAGTCGACGATTTGGAAGAAGCGTTTAACGAGGAAGTCGCTATGCTAGTTGACGGCGTAACAAAATTAAAGAAGTTTAAATATAAATCAAAAGAGGAGCAGCAAGCCGAAAACCACCGGAAAATGCTTATGGCTATGGCGAAAGATATCCGCGTCCTCTTGATTAAACTGGCAGACCGTCTCCATAATATGCGGACACTTAAATTTATGCCACCGCAGAAGCAGCGGATTACTTCAAACGAAACGTTAGAGATCTTTGCTCCATTGGCACATCGTCTTGGAATTTCAACGATTAAATGGGAACTGGAAGATACAGCGCTTCGTTATTTGGATCCACAGCAGTATTACCGTATTGTCAATTTAATGAAACGGAAACGTGCTGAACGGGAAGAGTATTTGACAGAAGTGATGGACAAAATCAAAGTCCAACTTAAAGAAGTGAACGTACAGGCAGAATTGTCAGGCCGGCCAAAGCATATATACAGCATTTACCGCAAAATGGTGATTCAGCACAAACAATTTAATGAAATTTATGATTTGCTAGCTGTCCGAATTATTGTTAAAAACATTAAAGACTGTTATGCGGTTCTTGGCGTCATTCATACGTGCTGGCGCCCCATGCCAGGACGCTTTAAAGATTACATTGCCATGCCAAAAGCAAATATGTATCAGTCGCTGCATACAACCGTAGTCGGACCGAACGGAGACCCGCTGGAAGTGCAGATCCGTACAGAGGACATGCACCGGGTAGCTGAATATGGTGTTGCCGCCCATTGGGCGTATAAAGAAGGGAAAACACTCTCAAGCAATCGCTATTCGTTTGAAGATAAATTAACGTGGTTCCGCGATGTGATTGAATCGCAGACAGACACAAATGACGCCCAAGAGTTTATGGAATCTATGAAAATGGACCTGTTTTCTGATATGGTGTTTGTGTTTACACCAAAAGGAGACGTCATTGAATTGCCCCGGGGATCGGTTCCTCTTGATTTTGCTTATCGGATCCATAGTGAGATCGGCAACCGTTGTATCGGTGCGAAAGTGAACAGCAAAATGGTCCCCCTTGACCATGAACTAAAAACGGGTGACATTGTCGAAGTGATGACGTCGAAACACTCATATGGGCCAAGCCATGACTGGTTGAAAATTACTAAGTCGTCACATGCTAAAAACAAAATCAAACAGTGGTTCAAAAAAGAGAAACGCGAAGAAAATGTCGTCAAAGGGAAAGAAGCAATCGAAAAAGAAATACGGGCGCTTGATTTCGATGTAAAAGACATTTTAACGCAGGAAAATTTACAAGAAGCGATTAGCAAGTTCAGTTTTGCTGGCGAAGAAGATATGTATGCAGCAGTTGGTTATGGCGGAATTAGCGCTAAACAAATTGTCAATCGCCTTACTGAAAAACAACGCAAAGCAAAAGACAGCGAGCAGGAGCAACAATCCCTTGATGCAGTGTTAAATGAAATCCAAACGGTTTCGCCAAACAAGCGGACAAATTCAATTGGCGTGCATGTAAAAGGGGTCGACAATATGCTTATCCGCCTAGCACGATGTTGCACGCCAGTGCCAGGAGATGAGATTGTCGGCTACATTACGAAAGGCCGTGGCGTTTCCATTCACCGTGAAGATTGCCCGAATGTCATAGCCGATTCAGATTCGTCCCGTTTGCTTGAAGTGGAATGGGAAGGAAATGAGCAGCAGGGCAAGTCGTATAATGTCGACATTGAAATTACTGGATTTGACCGCAACGGTCTGTTAAATGAAGTGTTGCACACATTGACAGAAACGCGCACGCAAATAAATACGATTTCTGGGCGTTCTGACCATAAGCATAAAATGGCGACGATTGAAATGAGCATTTCTATTTCCAATATCGCTCATTTGCAAAAAGTGGTCGACAAAATTAAACAGTTAAAAGACATTTACTCTGTGCGGAGGGTAACCCATTAGAGTCGAGGCAGGTGAGAAAAAGTGCGAGTACTAGTCCAGCGAGCGAAACGGGGCAGTGTTCGAGTCGACCAAAAAACAGTAGGCGACATTGGGCCAGGCCTTGTCCTCTTAGTTGGAATTCATCAAGAAGATACAGAAGCGGACGTACGTTTTTGTGCGGAAAAAGTAGCCCATTTGCGCATTTTTGAAGACAGCTCTGCCAAAATGAATGAATCGGTACTCGATCAAGGCGGTTCCGTCTTATCGATTTCACAATTTACGCTTTATGGAGACTGTAAAAAAGGACGTCGTCCTAATTTCATGCGTGCTGCTAAGCCTGAAAAGGCAAAGCTGCTTTATGAACGTTTTAACAGCTATTTGCGAGAGCTCGGCCTTGTTGTGGAAACGGGCGAGTTTGGGGCGATGATGGAAGTAGAGTTAATTAATGATGGGCCGGTAACGATTTTAGTTGAAAGCGAGTAAGCGCTTGTCGTCTTAATCGTGTTGACATCTTCATTTAAGGGGGATCCGAATAAGACGAGTGTTAACGAGCCGATACTTGCACAAACGAAAATGTATACGAGCGTTTGCAACGATAGTCCGGAGCTTGCCAGTTGGCAGGCTCTTTTTTATAAATGAAGGTTGACATGAAGGGAGAAACAAGTACAATAAAAGTGAAATGAGAACGTTTTCAATAAAGGAGTGGATCAATGCCCACAATTAAAGATGTGGCCCTTCGTGCTGGTGTGTCACGGTCAACGGTTTCCCGTGTAATGAACAATCAGCCTTATGTGGATGAGGAAAAACGGAAAGCCGTCAAACAAGCAATGAAGGAGCTGGGCTATTTACCGAATTCATCGGCTCAACGCCTTAGGGGAACAGAAACACGGACAATTGCTGTCCTTGTTTCACGAATCGTAAACCCTTTTTTTAGTGCAATTGTAGACGCGATGGACGAGGTCGCTGCTGAACAGTCGTATAGGCTTATTTTATGCAACACAAGAGGTTCTGCAAACCAAGAGCTCCATTTCTTGCAGCTTTTGCGAACCAAACAAGTCGATGGCCTTATTCTTGCTTCGCTCGTTAATGATTGGGAAACGATTGCCCCCTATACGGATTATGGGCCCATTGTCATTTGCAATGAATATCCACGGCAGTCTGATGGAGTACCAGTAGTGACAATTGACCAGAGTAAAGCGATGTACGAAGCAACTGTCCATTTGTTAAAAAAAGGTTATAAGCAAATTGCTTATTGCAATCCGATCACAAAAACGGAATCCGATGCCGTTATTTCGCCACTTGCCCAAGATCGTTATTTAGGGTTTTGCCAGGCAATGGAAGAAGCCAGGATGCACATGTATGGCGAATGTTTGTTTTTGGGACATTCCCTTGAGGACGGCAGAAATATATTCAAACAAATGGTGTGCTTAGCTAACCGGCCTGATGCCATTTTGACAGGAAGCGATGAAGTGGCAGCTGGAATAATCGCTGAGGCAAAAGCTGCTGGCTGGAAAATCCCTGATGACTTAGCGATTGTCGGCTTTGACAATCAACCGCATGCTACTTTGATTGAACCCGAGTTGACGACGATTCACCAGCCTGTGCAGGAAATGGGCAGGGCAGCAATGGAACGTATGCTCGCTTTGTTGCGAAAAGAGAGTCCACCACCGTTAGCGACATATTTGGAGGCGCCGCTGTTGGCGCGGAAATCAACTTAACGATTACTGGGAACGATTCCAGGAAGGGGAAATACAATGAATGTAACCATTTGGAATGAATTTAGGCATGAACAAAAAGATGAAGCTGTGCGCAGCGTTTATCCAGACGGGATTCACCAAGTCATTGCTGATTTTTTAGGCAAAGAACATCAAGTTTCAACGGCAACACTAGACGAGCCTGAACATGGTTTGACAGAAGAACTGTTAAACCAAACCGATGTCCTTGTTTGGTGGGGGCATATTGCTCACCACGAAGTAGCGGATGAAGTAGTCGAACGCGTTCATAAAAGGGTGCTTGAGGGAATGGGCTTGATTGTCCTTCATTCAGGCCATTTCTCGAAAATATTCAAGAAATTGATGGGGACAGGGTGCGATTTAAAATGGCGTGAGGCGGATGAAAAAGAGCGCCTTTGGGTTGTGAGCCCAAGCCATCCAATTGCAGAAGGCATTGATGAATATTTTGAACTAGAGAAGGAAGAAATGTATGGCGAGCACTTTGATATTCCGAATCCAGATGAGATCGTTTTTCTTAGCTGGTTCCAGGGCGGCGAAGTGTTCCGTAGCGGCTGTACATACACGAGAGGAAACGGCAAAATCTTTTATTTTCGTCCAGGGCATGAAACGTATCCTACCTTTAAAAATCAACATGTCCAACGGGTCATTCAAAATGCCGTTCGCTGGGCAGCACCGACGAAACGGGCATATCCTGCTTACGGAAACGCCAAGCCTCTTGAGCCTGTTCCAGGGGGAAGCAAATGATACAATTAAAACTAGGGTTTATTGGCGTCGGCGGCATTGCATCAGGCAGGCATATCCCTGCATATTCAAAAATCGAGGGAGTCGAACTTGCTGGCGTTTATGATGTTAATGAGAACAGAGCGAAAGAAGTTGCCGACCAGTTTGCGATTCCTTTTGTCGCAAAAGAGGCAGCGGAACTGTTCAAACGTGTCGATGCCGTTATTATTTGTACGCCTAACAAGTTTCACCATGAGATGTCCGTTGCCGCACTTGAAGCTGGTGTCCACGTATTTTGTGAAAAACCGATGGCCATTACGGATGCAGCGTGTGAGGACATGGTCAACGCAGCCGAGAAAGCGAAGCGTGTATTGCAAGTCGGTTACCATTACCGTTTTAAAAAGGAATCGCAAGCCGCCAAACGTCTAATTGCCTCTGGAGGAATCGGCGACCCTCTAGTCGTGCGTGTCGAAGCGATGCGGCGGAGAAAAGTCCCTGGATGGGGCGTGTTCACCAATAAATCCCTTCAAGGCGGAGGGTGTCTAATGGATTACGGTTGCCATTTGTTAGATTTAGCACTTTGGCTCCTTGATTTCCCAGAAATAGAAAGTGTTCACGGCCAAACGTACGAAATGGTCAGCCGCGATCCTGACCAAGTCAATCAATGGGGATTGTACGATGCAACGACCATTGATGTCGAAGACCACGCCACTGCTTATATTAAATTTAAAAACGGCGCGACGATGCTATTTGAAACGTCATGGGCTGCCAATGTTCCTGAAGACAAAGAAACGTTAAGCATCTCTGGCACCCAAGGTGGCGTAAACGTGTTTCCTTATGCTGTCAACCATGCTTCTCAAGGAATGATGACGACTACCGTGGCGGACTGGATTTCCGGAGAAAGCGATGAAGGGCTAGCACAAGCACGGCATTTTGTCGCTGCCTGCACGAGTGGAACAGAACTGATCGTGAAACCGAATGAGGCCCGCCTCGTTTCAAGCATCATCGAACAAATTTATAAACAGAGTAAGTAAGCTTCGCTCAATCGGCGAGGGCCCATTCCGGTTGATCGAAACCGGCCCCAACTTTCTGAAGTCTCCTCCTTTCATCCTTGGATGAAGGGAAGGAGACTTCTTTTGCTTTACGGAGATGCCTCTTTTTGTGGTAATCTAAAGCAAAAAGGGGGAGAAACGGTGGAGCTAGGCAGTACCATGTTCACTTTTTTGCAAGAGCAAATCGACAAAGAACGGCTTCCTGGGGCTGTTATCAGTGTGATCCATCGAAACCGCCTGCTTTTCCGGGGCGCGATCGGTTATCGCCAGCTATGGCCAGACAGGCAACCGATGAGCATCAATACGGTTTTTGATTTAGCTTCTTTAACAAAAGTTGTTTGCACGTTGCCGCTCATTTTACAGTTATGGCAAAGGAAGCGCCTTTCCCTCCATATGCCCGTAGCAGAGGTGCTCCCTCCTTTCGGCGCTAATGGGAAAGAAAATGTAACCATTTTTCAGTTGCTGACCCATTCAGCAGGGCTTCCTGCCAGCGTTCCCTTTTATAAGGAGGGGCTTAATTATCACGAAACGATCGCCCGTGTTTGCCACCAAGCGCCTACGTACACACCTGGAACCCGCGTCGTTTACAGCGATTTAAGTTTTATTGCCCTTGGAGCAATCATCGAACAAGTAACCGGAAAGAGTTTGCAACGGGTTGCAAACGAATGGATATACACTCCTCTTGGCATGCAGGAAACACAGTTTTGTCCCCGATTTCCTGCTACTCGTTACGCAGCAACGGAATGGGATCATTGGTTAGGGCGCCCTAAATGCGGTGAAGTCCATGATGAGAATGCTTTTGCCATGGGGGGCGTCAGTGGCCATGCAGGGCTTTTTTCGACAGTGAGTGACATTGAAAAATTTGCTGGTGAAATGCAAACAGCAAACCCTTTGCTATTTGACCCAGACATTCTCCGCTATGCACGGCAACATTTTAGCGCTGGTATGGAAGAACCCCGGGGACTCGGCTGGATCATAAAAGGAGCACAGACCAACTCGTCTTGCGGCCGCTTTTTTTCCCCGTTTTCCTATGGCCATCTTGGTTTTACAGGCACAAGCATATGGTTTGACCCTGTTGCTGAACTTGCGGTCATTTTTTTAACGAACCGTGTCCATTTAGGAAGAGACAATCATGCGATTCGCCGTATTCGCCCCGCGCTCCATGACTTAATCTATCAATGCCTCTTTTTTTGAAAATACGTTTAAAACGGCCTTGGAATGGCTATCCTAACAAAAACGTTGGGAAAAGGGGCGGTTACATGCGGACTAGTAGCAACTATCCAGTGCCGTTTTACACGCAATGGGAAAAAGAGATTCCTACCCCAATAGGAGTCTGGGATCTAGTGAAACCGTTGGAAACAGGTATCGAGCAACATTCCTTACCGATGTATAAAAAACAGCAAAATCGCAATTAACGGTTGACACCGGTCTGTGTAATTCGTATAGTTATAAACATCTTAGAGTTATTGTTGAAGCATATAAGCGCACAAAAAAGGCGGCATCAAACGCCTGCCGTTTTGTTACCATCACAACTGAAAAATGGAATAAAACCAATGATAAGGCATAGTAGTTAAGGGCAATAGATGCAAAGAGAGGGCCGCCTAGGCTGAAAGCGGCCTCTTCTACCGTAACGAATGAACACCTTTGAGGATTCTTTCTGAACAACCACTGGTTTAGTAGGAAAGGGCGTAGCTGGCGTTAACAGACAAAAGTGGGGGCTTTATGCCTCAATTTGGGTGGTACCACGGGATATGCTCCCGTCCCAGATGATCCGATCATCTGGGACGGGAGTTTTTTTATGGAAAAGGAGAGATGAGAGATGTCGATTCAGCTGCCACGGGGGACGCAAGATATTTTGCCAGATGACGCAGCAATTTGGCAGTACATTGAACAAGTTGCTAAGGAAACATGCGAAACATACCATTATCAAGAAATCCGTACGCCGATCTTTGAACATACCGAAATTTTTTCACGGGGTGTAGGCGATACGACCGATATTGTTCAAAAAGAAATGTATACCTTTTCGGACCGCGGCGGTCGCAGCTTAACACTAAGGCCTGAGGGAACGGCAGCAGTCGTTCGTTCTTATGTCAACCATAAACTGTATGCATCCCCAGCACAGCCAACGAAGTTGTACTACACAGGCCCAATGTTTCGTTATGAGCGCCCACAAGCAGGGCGTATGCGTCAGTTTGTCCAATTTGGCGTAGAGGCGCTTGGCAGCGCTAGCCCCCAACTAGATGCGGAAGTGCTAGCATTGCTCATCGCCATCTGCAAAAAACTTGGCCTTGTCAACTTGAAACTGGTCATCAATTCACTTGGCGATTCGGAAAGCCGTCAGGCGCATCGGGAAGCATTAATTGCCCACTTTAAGCCATCAATTGATGAATTTTGTAGCGATTGCCAAATGCGACTTGAAAAAAATCCATTACGTATTCTCGATTGCAAAAAGGATAGAGAGCATCCGCTTATGGCGACAGCACCGTCGATTTTAGATTATTTAAATGAAGAGTCACGTGCGTATTTTCAGTCGCTAAAGGAAACGCTCGACTTGCTGAACATTCCTTATGTAGTCGATCCAACGCTTGTGCGTGGGTTGGATTATTACAACCATACCGCATTTGAATTGCTTAGTACTGCTCCAGGATTCGGAGCAATTACAACGCTATGCGGGGGCGGGCGCTACAATGGACTTGTCCAGGAATTTGGCGGGCCAGAGACGCCAGGCATCGGATTTGCCTTCAGCATCGAACGCTTTATATTAGCGATGAAAGCGGAGAATGTCGACTTGCCAGTACCGCAAAGCCTTGATGCGTATGTAGTTACTCTCGGCGATGAAGCAAGCCGCCTAGGGCCACAACTGTTGCAACGGTTGCGCGATGGAGGCATTCGTGCTGATAAAGACTACTTAGGCAAAAAAATGAAAGCACAGCTTAAAGCGGCTGATCGTTATCAAGCGTCTTATACAATTATCATTGGCGAAGACGAAATCGCGAAGCAACAAGCGCTCGTTAAACAAATGGCAACTGGAGAACAAACGGTAGTCGCCATTAGCGATTTGACATCATTTTTACAAGAACAGATACGAGGAGGAAACTAGGAGATGAAACGTACACATCATTGTGGCCAACTTGACAAAACACTCGCAGGCCAACAGGTTCAACTAAAAGGGTGGGTGCAGCGGCGCCGTGATTTAGGCCAGGTGATTTTTTTAGATCTTCGTGATCGCTCTGGTATTGTCCAAGTTGTGTGCAGTCCGGAAGTCAGTGAAGAAGCGTTGAAAGCAGCTGACCGTGTCCGCAATGAGTATCTTGTCGCCGTTTCAGGCATTGTGGTGGAACGGAATGAACAGGCCGTTAATGACAAGCTAGCAACTGGTGCTATCGAAGTTCACGTTCGTGAGCTCGAAATCCTGAATGTCTCGAAATCTTTGCCATTCCAAATTGAAGCAGACACGGATGCAGCTGAAGACGTCCGCTTGAAATACCGCTATTTGGATTTGCGTCGCCCTGATATGCAAGAAGCGTTCGCGATGCGTCACAAAATCATGAAAAGCGTTCGCGATTTTCTTGATGCAGACGGCTATTTGGAGATTGAGACGCCAATGCTAACAAAAAGCACGCCAGAAGGAGCGCGCGATTATTTGGTGCCGAGCCGCGTCCATCATGGCCAGTTTTATGCGCTGCCACAATCGCCGCAAATTTTTAAGCAACTGTTGATGGTGTCCGGTTTTGAGAAGTACTTCCAAATTGTCCGCTGTTTCCGTGATGAAGATTTGCGCGCAGACAGGCAGCCTGAATTTACGCAAATCGATATTGAAACAAGCTTTCTTGATACAGAGGATATCTTGGCGATGACTGAAGCCATGATGGAAAAATTGCTGAAAGAAACACACGGGCTTGAGCTAAAACGGCCTTTCCCGCGGATGACGTACGAGGAAGCGATGAACCGCTACGGTTCTGACAAGCCTGACACTCGTTTTGGCATGGAACTGATCGAACTGTCTGACGTGCTCAAAGACACGGAGTTTAAAGTGTTTAAAGGCGCGTTAGAAGCAGGCGGCATTATTAAAGGCCTTACACTGAAAGGCGGGGCTGATAAGCTTTCACGAAAAGACATTGATGCGCTAGCTGATTTTGTCAAGCCTTATGGGGCAAAAGGGTTGGCTTGGCTCAAAGTCGATGACGAAGGGATAAAGGGCCCGATTGCCAAATTCTTTAATGAGGCGCAAACGGCTGCATTGCTTGCGGCAATGGACGCTGAAGCAGGCGATTTGCTCTTTTTCGGAGCCGATAAAAAGCAAGTTGTGTTTCATGCATTGGGCGCGCTGCGCTTAAAGTTTGGAAAGGAGTTTCAGCTAATTGACGAAAACGCGTTTCATTTCCTCTGGGTAACTGATTTTCCACTTGTCGAATATGACGAACAAGCAAAACGGTTTGTCGCGCTCCATCATCCGTTTACACGCCCGAAAGCGGAAGACTTGGACCTGATGGAAACCCATCCAGAGCAAGTACGTGCCGAAGCATATGACCTTGTCTTAAACGGCTTTGAGCTTGGCGGCGGTTCCCAGCGCATCTATGAACGGGAACTGCAAGAAAAAATGTTCAAGCTCCTTGGTTTTAGTTCAGAAGCGGCTAAAGAAGAGTTTGGCTTTTTGCTTGAAGCATTTGATTATGGAACGCCTCCACATGGCGGCATTGCCTTAGGTCTGGACCGAATCGTCATGCTTCTTGCACGCAAAAGCAATTTACGTGAGGTGATTGCTTTTCCAAAAACGGCAAGCGCTAGCGACCTTCTAACCGAAGCGCCAAACAAAGTGAGCGTTGAACAGCTGATTGATTTAAACTTGTCCATTATTAGCAAGCGCAGTTGACAAATACGTGGCCTCTGCTTATAATGTGCCTAATATAAAAATGAATAAGAACTTATCAAGAGTGGCGGAGGGACCTGACCCAATGAAGCCCGGCAACCAGTTTATTTGTAAACCACGGTGCTACATTCAGCAGAGCAGCTTTTGTTCTGAAAGATAAGTGAGGCGAACCCCTTTTCTTATCTGAAAAGGGGTTTTTTCAATGGAGAAAGGGTGAAGACGGTGAAAATAGGCATTATTGGATTTGGGACAGTAGGGACTGGCATTTACGAGCGCATCACCAGTACACAAAGAGCGCTCCAACAGATGGTAAGTGATCGGATTGAACTTGTCTCCATTTTAGTAAAAGATCAGTCTAAGCAAAGGCAAAGCGAAGGGGCCAAACTCGTTACGTCATCATGGGATCTTTTCCGGGAGGCTGCTACATATGATGTTGTGTTTGAAGTAACAAATGTTGTCGAACCGGCCAGAACGTATACGGAAAGCTTGCTAGCAGAAGGCGTATCTGTAGTGACCGCCAATAAAAAGCTTGTCGCCTTACACGGTAAAGAACTAGAGGCGGTCGCCCTTTCATCTGGTGCCTATTACGGCTACGACGCTGCGGTTTGTGGAGCGATCCCGATTGTGAATGTGTTGCAAAGTGCATTGGCGACAACTGCGATTAATGGGATATCAGGCATTTTAAACGGCACAACCAATTTTATTCTCACTGAAATGGACAGTGGCAAAACCTATCAACAAGCTCTAGATGAAGCGCAGCGGCTTGGCTATGCAGAAACAGACCCGACGTCCGATGTAGAAGGCTATGACGCCCTGTATAAGTTGACTTTGCTGGCGCGCCTTTGTTTTGGTCAATGGGTCGACTTATCGGCATTTGAACGCCAAGGAATCGGCGGGATTGAACCATGGCATGTACGGGTGGCAAAAGAAAACCAGTTTGCCTTAAAACTTGTTGGCACCTCTTTTTTACAACAAGACGGCAGCATAACTGGTACTGTGAAGCCTGCTTTTGTAGAGGAAACACATCTATTAGCGGGCGTAAACGGTGTGGCCAATGGCGTTCTGTTACAAGGCAAAGACATTCAGCAATTGTTTTTTGCTGGCCCAGGAGCAGGGCAAGAGGCAACAGCCAATAGCGCTGTCGAAGACTTTATTCTACATGAGAAAGGCAAGCGTCTGCGTAGGACCGTCCTTTCCCAGCCTGCATCGAATATGCCTCAACTGCAAAAGCAGCTTTGGTTTGTACCTACTGGGGCAGATGTCAGTGACGTTTCCAGCAATATTCATGTGTGGGAGCGCCGCCGCGAAAAAGAAGGCGATGTCCTTTTAGTGACGGCGCCACTTTTGGAAGTTCCTTTTCAGTCGTATCAAGTAATTGGTGGGGAGCATGTATTTAAACAGGAACAGGCACATGCTTTATGAGCGGAATTTTGTTTCAGGGACAAGTTTTTTGAACGCTTTAATAAAGGATTCGGGATTTTGCTTAATTTTATACGTAACAACGCCTTGGCTTGTATGCAAATAAAGAAAACCAAGCTGGCTTTCTCCACTCGGCAGCCGGTAGGAAATGTCGAAAACAGAACCAATAGGGAACGAAGCGTTTTCTGTTTCAATCCGGTCAGGATAAAGTGCTAAATCAAACGACGTTTCGACAATCTGCTTTTTGAGTAATCCAATTTCCTGGCGAACTTCAATACAGCGGTGCGTTGCCAGCTTTGACATGGACGATCCCTCCTTTGGTTAAACTGCGTAAACGTTGCCCAGTAAAGAAGGGCAAGCAAAAAGACAATGTACAATTACCATAGCACATCTAAAAACAATTCTCGAATCTCACAATCACTGAAAAAGCCGTAGGAAAAACGTTTTAATTTTCCGTGAATACTTGAGAAGCGTTTAAAAAAAGAGTATAATGGCTATACAAACATTATCCTGAGATGTTCGTAGGAATTGTTTACTTTGAGCCAACACCTTAAAAAAGGGAGCTTGCCGTTATTGGCTCGCTTACATGCCCCGCAAGCTGGGGACGTAAAAAGGCCAATGCGAAGCACCCACCTGCCTTGCAGGTTCAAAGCACCAAGTTCTTACGGCATAGTCGGGATAATTGTGACGATGAAGCACCCTTGTGGGTGCTTTTTTGGTTTGGCTTTCTAACGGCGAAAGAAATCAAAATCTCAAGGATGATTGGCTAGTGTATTCCAGAGAAGGTCGGTCTTGAGCTTATAGGGAATATCACGGCTTCTCTAGAAAAATTCAAAGTTGGCTACCGGCAAAATGGAGGCCAAGTTCGTGACTATATGCTCAAGCTATATAAAGACGATAGCCGAAAAGGGAGTCCCCTCTCAGACTTGCTGATTAACGGTTCTCTTGTGGATGAAAGACATATGACAGAGATAAACGAGACATACTAAAGCCCGGCCTATGCCGGGCTTTTATAAGATGTATACTTTCTGAATTGGTTTTAAACGGAACGATGTCCAAGTAAAAAACAGGGGAAGCGTGAAAAAGAGAGAAATTCCGATCGTGCTTGATTGAAACGCGTCCTTATCCCCAAACTTCTTTGGCAATATCAACGATATATTTTAATTTTGCCCACTGTTGTTCCTCGGTTAAAAGATTTCCATGATGAGTGGAAGCAAAGCCACATTGAGGGCTTAAACAGAGTTGTTCTAGCGGTACATATTGGCTTGCTTCATTAATGCGGCCAATGATTGATTCTTTATCTTCTAATTCCCCATTTTTAGAGGTGAGGAGTCCAAGAACAACGCGGGCCCCGCCGTTCGGAATATGCTCCAGTGGTTTAAAGTCTCCAGAACGATCGTCATCGTATTCTAAAAAGAAACCATTCACTTTCTCTTTTGCAAATAAAGTCGGAGCAATAAGGGCATAACTGCCTTCAAAAGCCCAGTTAGACCGGTAGTTGCCACGGCAAAGGTGAGTCGTCACAACGAGATCGTCTGGTTTTTCTTCCAAAACGCCATTTACGACACGGAGTGCTAAATCAATTAAATATTCTCTTGAGTATGCTCCATCATTAAATGGAATGTCAGGCGACGAAAGGCCAGCAATATAGACGTCATCAAATTGCAAATAACGACAACCTGCCTCGTAGAAAGCGTTCACGGCATCACGGTAGGCTTGAATAATATCTTTTGCGTATTCCTCAATATCAGGGTAGATCGTTTCATCACGAATGCCAATATTAAACAATTGATTTGGGCTCGGAATGGTTTGCTTCGCGACTGCACGCCCTCCGACAATCTTATTAAATTCAATAAAGTCTTTTACATGGGGATGATCATGGTTAAATGAAACCTTTCCTACGTTGCGGACGTTGTATCTTTCCGTTTCTTCATTGCCTTGGAAAATATAGCCGACTTCTGGAACATACCCTTCTACGCCATTCAAATGTTCGAGGAAATCAGTATGCCAGAAACGACGCCTAAATTCCCCGTCCGTCACCAACTCCAAGCCAATTTCAATTTGCTTATCGACAATTCGTTTGATTTCTTGTGTCTCTATTTCATGCAATTGCGCGGCCGTAATGGTGCCTTCCTTACAGTCATTTCTCGCTTGGTGGATACGTTCTGGCCGCAGTAAACTGCCAACGTGGTCTGCCCTAAATGGTGGTTTTACAGCAATGCTTGTCATCCTCATTTCTCTCCTTTTGATTAAAGAATGGTTACCCAAAGTGATGCTTGCCACTTCTCCACTCAGTTGTACCGGCCAAATAATAAAGGACCTTCTAGAATAAAGAAGGTCCTCGTACTATAGACAACGAACTTCTTATCTCCTAGGTACATTACCTATTGGAATTAGCACCATTGCCAAAGGCCGGTTGCTGAGACTTCAAAGGGCCAAATCCCTCCATCTCTCTGGATAAGAAAAAACATATTTATTTTTGTAAAGGGTTAATGGTTAATACTCTAGTATATCTTTTAAAGAAATGCAAGGAAAATTTAGATTTTAGGCAGTTTAATTAGAAACCGGCTTGTAGTTAAGAAATGATTTAGGCGCATTTAGAAATTTGTGCAATCGTTAATCTCTTCCGGTATCGGTTTTTCGCTTTTTCTCTTAATGCGAGAAAAAAATCACATACGAGCAGGCGGATTGCGTTCATTTTGTGGTATGATCATTCAGTCAGTACAAAGGCACAAAAGGAGTGGACATCGATGTTGCACCAGTTTTCAAGAAATGAGTTAGCAATCGGCCATGATGGGCTGGAGCGCCTAAAAGGCAGTACAGTTGCTGTGTTAGGGGTAGGAGGAGTCGGATCCTTTTCGGCAGAAGCGCTAGCCCGTTCTGGCGTCGGTAAAATTGTGCTCGTTGATAAAGACGATGTCGATATTACGAATGTAAATCGCCAGATCCATGCATTGCTCTCAACAGTTGGCAAGCCGAAAGTTGATTTGATGGCTGCGCGGATAAGTGACATCAACCCAAATTGTGAAGTAATTACAAGAAAAATGTTTTATACCGAGGAAACGTATGAATCGTTTTTTTCACATAAACTTGACTTCGTCATTGATGCCAGCGACACCATTTCTTATAAAATCCATTTGATTAAACAATGTAAGCTGCGGGGCATTCCGATTATATCCAGCATGGGAGTCGCCAATAAAATGGACCCAACTCGTTTAAGGATTGCGGATATTTCCGAAACAAGCTATGACCCTATTGCAAAAGTAATTCGTACGAGGTTACGAAAAGAGGGGATTCATAAAGGCGTCAATGTTGTTTTTTCAGATGAGAAACCGATCCAAATTAGGGAAGACATCCGTAAGGAAATTGTACCTGAAACGGCTGAACAAGGAAACATCCGCAAAGCGAAACTACCGCCGTCTTCAAATGCGTTCGTGCCGTCTGTATCAGGCTTGATCATGGCGGGACATGTCATCACTTGTTTACTAGAAGGCATAGAGATTAACCGACGTTCTTAACTAGTAAGCTCCTACGCTAAAAAACGTAGGAGCTTTCATCCTTTAAACAAGAAGCGAATTTACTTTGATAGTTTCTCTAAGTTTCCGTTAGCGTCCATCCGAAAAGCAGGATGATCCTGTTCGTCTTCTTCCAAAATTGCAAGGCGGCGCGCCCTGTTCATAATCGAAATCAACGACTGGTAATCTTCTTCAATCATACTATGTTCTTGTTTATTTCGTTGTAGCTTTGTTTCTAGCTCGTTTAATTTAGCAGTCTTTTCTTCCAATTGAGCGCGCAACTGTTTGTTCTCTAATTCTAAGCGTGAGGACGCGGGCTCGGTTTGTGCCAATTGTTTGAGTTGGCCAATAATAGATTCAAGCGTCACCGCTCCACCATCCACTGTTGCTGTTTGGTAAAACGTTCTAGACGGGCTTTCTGTTTTTCCAATACGAGCTTGAGAGAAATAACTGGCTGAAAGCGCTCGTTTCCGTTCTTTTCGTTCCCGTTTGGCGGAATCGATTTGCTTTAAATATTTTTGCCGTACAACAGCATTCCATCTAAATCCACATGCTGCAGAGGTCCGGTTTAAAGCATCCCCAACCTCGTCAAATGCCTTTAGCTGTGTACTTCCTTCTTTAATATGCGTTAAAACAGTCTCAGCAAGAAGCACATCATCTTCATGGGACCATGCATCTTGTCTCGTTTTCATTTGTCCATCTCCTTCATGCAGTGCTTATGGCTTTACTTTTGCCAGAGTTGCGCCATTTTATACTAGCCTGCTAAAAAAGATCTTGTTTGCGAGAATGGACAATCACGTCATCGTAACTAGGCAATCGATGTTGGCAGAAAAAAAGGATGAAACATGTTTAGCTTCGTCTTTTGTACATTTCGCTAAGCGCTTGTTCGAATTTCCCTGTTTGCTTTGGCTCATAATAACGGTGATCGGCAATTTTGTCTGGCAAATACTGTTGTTTGACCCAGCCATCTTTATAGTCATGAGGGTATTTATAGTCGCTGCCTCTGCCTAATTGTTGCGCTCCTTTATAATGCGCATCTTTTAAATGGCGAGGCACTTCACCACTGCCACCTTTTCGCAGTGCATCCATAGCGGCATCAAGTGCTTTATAGGCACTGTTGCTTTTTGGAGAAAGGGCAAGTTCAACCACAGCGTTGGCAAGAGGAATCCGTGCTTCAGGCAGTCCGAGCCTTTCTGATGCTTCAATGGCTGCAAGCGTTCGAGGCCCCGCTTGGGGATTGGCAAGGCTAATGTCCTCATAGGCGATAACGAGCAGACGGCGATGGATGCTAATAAGGTCGCCTGCTTCTAACAAGCGTGCCAAGTAGTGAAGACTTGCATTCACGTCGCTTCCGCGGATCGACTTTTGAAAAGCAGACAGCACATCATAATGGGCATCGCCATCTTTGTCATGTTGAATGCTTTTTTTCTGGATACTCTGTTCGGCGGAACGGAGTGTGACAGAGCGTGTGCCATCTGGCTGTTTAGGTGTGGAGAGGACAGCAAGCTCAAGCGCATTAAGGGCAGCGCGGACATCGCCGCCACAAGCCAATGCCAAATGGCGGAGTGCTTCAGGGGCGATATCGATTTTTTCATGGCCAAGGCCTCTCTCTTCGTCTGCGAGGGCACGGCGCAGCGCTTTTTCAATATCATCAGGTTCGAGCTGTTCCAATTCAAAAATATGGCAGCGGCTACGAATCGCTGGGTTGATTGAATGGTAAGGATTGGCAGTAGTAGCGCCAATTAAAAGCAATAGACCGCTCTCTAAATGGGGGAGCAGAAAGTCTTGCTTTGCTTTATCAAGGCGATGGACTTCATCTAATATTAAAAGGAGCGAGCCATACATCTTGGCTTCCTCGACAGCCGTCTCCATATCTTTTTTATGATGGACAGTGGCGTTCAACATGCGGAAATGCATGCCGCTCGACCCTGCAATCGCTCGGGCAATCGACGTTTTCCCTGTACCTGGCGGACCATAAAGCACCATGGAGGAAAGCTGGTTCGCTTTAATCATTCTCGATAACATCATGCCTTCCCCAAGCAAAGAATGCTGGCCAATCACTTCTTCGACAGAAGTAGGGCGCATGCGATAGGCCAACGGTTGTCTTTTCATGAGTGTCCCTCCTCTTTTTCCTCGTCTTACGTAGTGTAGCTCAGACAAGCAGAACTGTCCATGAACGAAATGCCCGTGCCTTCTCGATTCTGCGAACTTCTATCAATCCAGTATGAAAACATGCTATAATGTCAAGGGTATAAAGGAAAATTTAGCGCTTGCCAAGTAGGAATAGGCAACATTGAAAAGCGGATCACGAGAACGGATTGTCACATACATGTAGTGAAAGACGGAGTATTTTCCAGATCATACAGCATTTATTTTGATGAAAGAGGGATTGACGTGAAAATTTCGACAAAAGGACGTTATGGATTGACGATTATGATGGCACTCGCTAAGAAATCAGGGGAAGGGCCTGTTTCCTTGAAATCTATTGCTAAGGAATATAAACTATCAGAGCATTATTTGGAGCAATTGATTGCGCCGCTTCGCAATGCGATGCTCGTTAAAAGTGTTCGCGGTGCCTATGGTGGCTATATGCTGGCTAAAGATGCCGAAGATATTACAGCAGGCGATATTATTCGTGTGTTAGAAGGACCGATTAGTCCGGTTGAAGTGCTTGAAGATGAGGAGCCTGCCAAGCGCGATTTATGGATAAAAATACGGGACGCAGTCAAGGAAGTGCTCGATAAAACGACTCTTGCCGACTTAGCCAATTTTAAGGAAGATGGAGAACAAGAGTATTATATGTTTTATATTTAACACAATGGAGCAAGGGGACGGAAGGTGCCACTCATGAAGCAAATTTATTTAGACCATGCAGCCACATCAGTGTTGCATCCCCAAGCGTTGGAAGCGATGATGCCTTATTTTTCTACGGTTTTTGGTAATCCATCAAGCATCCATCAGTTTGGACGCCAAGCGAAACAAGCGTTAATCGAAGCCCGTGAATCAATTGCGTCATTGCTAAACGCTAACAGCAATGAGGTGCTGTTTACGAGCGGCGGTACAGAAGCGAATAATTTAGCGCTTATTGGCTTTGCCCGTGCCAACCGTGAAAAAGGCACGCATATCATCACTTCAGAAATTGAACATCATGCTGTCCTGCATACGCTGGAGGAATTGGAAAAGGAAGGGTTTTCGATAACAAAGCTGCCTGTCAATGAAAATGGGCAAATTTCGTTTGCGCAATTGAAAAATGCGTTAACCGAAGAAACGATCCTTGTCTCCATCATGTTTGCGAACAATGAGGTTGGCACAGTGCAACCGATTAAAGAAATTGGCGAGCTGCTAAAAGGGCATCAAGCAGCTTTTCATTCCGATGCTGTTCAAGCAGCTGGGCTATATGAGCTCAATACGGACGAGCTCGCCGTAGACTTGATGACCATTGCAAGCCATAAGCTAAATGGGCCAAAAGGGATTGGCTGTTTGTTTGTACGTGAAGGCATCGAATTAGAACCGCTGTTGCATGGGGGCGAGCAAGAACGGAAACGCAGGGCAGGCACAGAAAATGTCGCCGGTGCTGTTGGTTTTGCTCATGCTTTCAACCAAGCATACGCTGAACGTGAGCAGCGTCGCCAAAGCTACAAATTATACAGGGCAATGTTTTTTGAAACGATGGAGCGGCGCGGTGTAGCAGTGCTGGAAAATGGCGAGAGTGGGGAACGGCTTGATCACATTTTGAACGTTTGTTTTCCAGGTGCGTCTACAGAAGCGCTTTTGATGAAATTAGACCTGCAAGGGATTGCTGCGTCTGGAGGTTCTGCTTGCACGGCAGGGACGCTTCAACCTTCTCATGTCATTCAAGCGATGTATGGAAAAGATAGCCATCGTGTCAAAGAAGCGATCCGCTTTAGTTTTGGCATGACCAATTCAAAGGAAGAGTTGGCTTATGCGTTTGAGCAAATCGCGGATTGCGTCTTGTCTGAGCAAGGGAAAAAGGCGTTCATTGAATAGCGGCGAGCAATAGAAAGTGGGGAACCAATATGAAAAAACGAGAAGATACACGTGTCGTTGTCGGCATGTCTGGAGGTGTAGATTCTTCTGTAACAGCTTTGCTTTTGAAAGAACAAGGCTATGATGTCATTGGGATTTTTATGAAAAACTGGGATGATAGCAATGATTCAGGCTTTTGTTCGGCCACAGAAGATTATGAGGACGTTGAGCGAGTAGCGCAACAGCTAGGCATTCCATACTACGCAGTTAATTTTGAGAAACAATACTGGGATAAAGTGTTTACGTATTTTCTAGAAGAATATAAAGCGGGACGAACGCCAAATCCTGACGTTATGTGCAACAAAGAAATTAAGTTTAAAGCATTCTTAAACCATGCGATTTCCCTCGGCGCTGACTATGTCGCGACGGGCCATTATGCCCAATTGCAGGAATTGGACGGGGAATATAGGTTAATAAAAGGGGCAGATGCTAATAAAGACCAGACGTATTTTTTAAATGCACTTAGCCAAAAACAACTGTCAAAAGTGATGTTCCCTCTTGGCCATTTGCAAAAAGCGGAAGTGCGAAAAATTGCTGCTGAGGCAGAGCTTGCAACAGCAACGAAAAAAGACAGCACTGGCATTTGTTTTATTGGCGAGCGTGATTTTAAAGAATTCCTGCAAACCTTTCTCCCAGCACAACCAGGACGGATGGAAACAATGGACGGCATTGATAAAGGGCAGCACGATGGGCTTATGTACTATACGCTTGGCCAGCGCCAAGGGCTTGGCATTGGTGGCGCTGGGGAGCCGTGGTTTGTCATTGACAAAGACTTGGAACGAAATGTACTCATTGTCGGTCAAGGCTATCATCATCCAGGACTATACTCAGATGGGCTCTGGGCTACTGACATGAACTGGATTGCCAAAGAAGAAAGAACGAGCCCATTTACATGCAAAGCAAAATTTCGATATCGTCAAGAAGACCAAGGCGTTACTGTATTTCCGAAGGAAGATGGCCGTGCGTTTATTCAGTTTGACCAGCCACAACGCGCGATTACGCCAGGACAAGCGGTTGTGTTGTATGAAGGAGATCGTTGCATTGGTGGCGGCGTGATTGACAAAATTCACCGGGAAAATGCGTAAACCGCGTTTTCCTTTTTAGCTTTCGGAGGGGGAAGGACGATGGATAATCAAGCGGGAATTGAGCTCATGCGAAAAGGGAACTATGAAGAAGCGGCAAAACAGTTTGCTGCCTACATTGAAGAAAATCCAAAAGAACCGACAGGGTATATCAACATGGGGAACTTGCTAGCAGCTCTCAATGACTTTGAGCGTGCGCTCGTTTTTTATGAGCGAGCACTGGAGCTCGACCACGATGCGACTGTTGCCTATTACGGGATAGGCTGTGTCCATTATCAGCAAGAAAACCACCAGCAAGCGATTCAAGCGTTTACTGAAGCGCTTACTGGTGGCATGAATGAGGCAGACTTGTTTTACATGCTAGGCATGAGCTATTACAGCGAAGGGAAGCTTGCTCATGCACAGGCTAACCTAAGCCGAGCATATGAATTAAGTAGTGAAGACAGCGAAATTGTTTTTCAATATGGGCTGTGCTTAGCCCAGCTGGAGCTGCTGGACGAAGCCCGTCCTTTGTTTGAAAAAACAATTGCCCTTGATCCTAGTCATGCTGATGCTTATTACAATTTAGGGGTTGTCCAGGCAGCGTCTGATGAAGCTGAGGCAGCACTTGCCTCTTTTAACCAAGCGCTTGCCCACCAACCGGACCATCTTCTCGCTGGCAACGGCAAACGGCTTATTGAAGCGACACTTGAAAAAGGGTGAAGCTATGGATAATGTTGGGGAAAAAACGCTGGAGAAAGGTTTTGTTAAAGGAAAAGTCGTTCATGTGTTGTTTCGCAATGAAGAAAACGACTATACAGTGGCGATGACGCGGATTGAAAAGACGAATGAACAAATGGAAGGGCGCAAAATAACGGTTGTCGGCCATTTGCCTGAACTGGAAGTAGAGGAGACCTATTTATTTTTCGGGCAAGTCGCTGAACATCCACGCTTTGGCCTCCAATACAAAGTGGAAACGTTTAGGCGCGATTTGCCACAGACGAAAAGCGGAATTATTCGGTTTTTGTCAAGCGACCGTTTCCCTGGCGTTGGCAAAAAGACAGCGGAAGCAATTGTCGACGCCCTCGGTGAAAGGGCCATTTCAGCTATTATTGAAGATCGAACGGTATTAAACAACATCCCGAAGCTAAAAGAAGATACAGCGACGATGCTCTATAACCAACTTCTTGAGCAACAAGGCGCGGAGCAAGTCATTATCCAACTGTCCCAATACGGGTTTGGCACAGAGTTGTCGATGAGTGTTTACCGAACGTACAAATTGCAAGCACTTGATGTTATCCGCACCAACCCGTATTTGCTCATTCAGGATGTAGAAGGAGTCGGCTTTCGCCGTGCAGACCAATTAGGGGCGGCGATTGGCTTAACTGGGAACCATCCAGAGCGCTTGCGGGCGGGGCTGCTTTATTTGCTCCGGGAATGTTGTATGCAACAAGGACATTTATACTTGCAGGAGGAAGCGCTCATTACGGAGGGGACTGCATTATTATCGAGCCCAAACGTCCAAATTGACGCTTCCGAGCTTGAGGCCATCCTCATCGAAATGAATGAAGAGGGCATGCTCGTTCGTGAGGAAGACCGCATCTACATGAAGTCATTGTATTATGCAGAAAAAGGCATTGCCACCAACATCCGCCGAATTTTAAGCCAAGAACTGACACAAGAATTCACTGAAGCAGACATTGAAAAAACACTCGGGCACATTGAGGATACACATGCTGTTACGTATTCAAACACGCAAAAAGAAGCGATTGCCACTGCTCTTCGTTCTCCGCTGTTGTTGCTGACAGGAGGGCCTGGAACAGGAAAGACTACGGTCATTAAAGGAATTGTGGAAGCTTATGCTGCGCTTCATGGGCTTTCTCTTGAAGTGGCTGCTTACAAAAACAAATCTTTCCCCCTTAAGTTGACTGCGCCCACTGGTCGAGCCAGCAAACGGATGGCTGAAGCAACGGAACTGCCTGCAAGCACGATACACAGCTTGCTCGGCTGGAAAGGCAGTGCGACCGGCTTTGAAAAAGGCGACCATGAACAGCTTGAAGGGGAACTGCTAATTGTCGATGAGATGTCGATGGTCGATGCCTGGGTTGCAAATCAGTTATTTAAAGCGATTCCCAAAGGCATGCAAGTCGTGTTAGTAGGGGATGAAAACCAGTTGCCTTCTGTAGGGCCTGGCCAAGTATTAAAAGACCTTTTAGAAGCAGACGTTATTCCAACAATCCAATTAAAGGACATTTACAGGCAAGCTGAAGGCTCTTCCATCATTGAGCTTGCCCACTCGATGAAAGATGGCGTGCTTCCAAGTGATTTTTTAACGAAAAAGGCAGACCGCGTCTTTTTTCCTTGCCAGCCGAACCAAGTGCAACAAGCCGTTTGGCAAATTTGTGAAAACGCCATGAAGAAAGGCTACAGTGCTAAGGAGATCCAAGTACTGGCACCCATGTACCGCGGGCAGGCAGGGATCAATGAATTAAACACGATGCTTCAGTCCCTATTTAATCCGGCAAAAGAAGGCCGCAGAGAGCTGCCGTTTGGGGATGTTGTTTTTCGCAAAGGCGATATGGTCCTCCAGTTAGTCAACAATCCAGAGGAAGGCGTATACAACGGCGATAGAGGAGAAATTGTTGCTGTTTTCTACGCTAAAGAGACGACGGAAAAAAAAGATCAGCTAGTGGTTTCCTTTGACGGACTGGAAGTCACCTATGAGAAAAAAGACTTTTCACAGCTAACCCATGCCTATTGCTGTTCTATCCATAAAGCACAAGGAAGCGAATTTCCGATTGTGGTGATGCCAGTCGTGTCGAGCTACATGCGCATGCTGAGGCGGAACTTGCTTTATACAGGCATTACCCGGGCCAAGCAGTATTTGCTCTTATGTGGCGATCGAAAAACGATGGAACAGGCGATTAAACATGCAGACGAGCACCGCCATTCCAAATTAAAGGAGCGCCTTCAACAATTGCTTTCACGTACTGGTAACGTTCACCGGGGATAGAGGAAGCTACATATGCATAACTTAAGACTGTTCGGAAAGGCGGTGTTTCTTTGCGAACAGTTCAAGCGCTTATAGGGCTTCCTGTTATCAGCAATACAACTGGCCATGAACATGGCCGGGTCGTGGATGCTCTGTTTGATGGCAAAGAAGTCGTTGGCTTAACGGTGAAACGAACACATTTGTTTGCACAGCATGCTTTTTTGCCGATTGGTGAAATTGCTCACGCTGGTCAGGAAGCGGTTATGATCGCTGGTGAACAGGCTTTAAAGCCGTTCAACCGCGAGCAAAAAATGCTCCACCCTATTCACACAGGGCGACGCCGTTTCAAAGGGAAGCCGCTTCTTTCCGAGGAAGGGGAAACGCTCGGATTGGTAGAAGATGTATATTTCAACGTCGAATTGGGCACGATCATAGGGTATGAAGTGACAGATGGCTGGCTGTCTGATATAAAGGAAGGCCGGAAAGTCGTTAAAGGCCAACATTTAGTAATCAGTAAAGAACGGGCCATTCTGTCTCTGTAAAGGAGGCCCTCTATGCGTTGCCCTAACTGCCACCGAAAAGACATCGGAAAGATTGGCACAAACCAATACTATTGTTGGAATTGTTTCATTGAGATGAGTTTAGTGAAAGACACGTTGCTCCTTCACCAAGTAGAGGAGGACGGTTCGCTCAGCTCACTTGACGATTTGTTTGAAACGGAAGAACGTCGTCTAAACATGTAAGCTAAGCGGAGGTGAGCCTTTTGCGGAAGTCAATCGCTCCATTAATGGCCATCGGCGTTGGCGCTGCATGGTATTCATTAAATGACCGGAAAACAAAGCGGAGAATCCGGCAATTTATAGAGCCAGTAATGCAAGCTAACCTGATGAATGCCCGTACTTGGAAAAAAGCGAGAAAAAGATTCAAACGCATGTTTGCCTAGACAAGAAAAAGCGGCCGCAATAGGGCCGCTTTTTTTGATTACAAAGCCACTGTTTTGCGCAAGCTAGGGAGGAGAGGCAAAAGGAGTGGGAGTCATGAAGCGGGAACGGCTGCAAACAGACGTGTTGAAATGGACGAAATATTTACTGATCGTGCTATTGTTGTTGCTGGTAGGCCAAGTAGTGTTATTTTTACGGCCAGTGTGGGACATTTTGGCGACATTGCTCGGACCGCTTTGTGTTGCTTTTGTATCGGCCTATTTGCTTCACCCCATTGTTGAGTGGTTTGTTCGTCTCGGATTGCCGCGAGCACTTGCCACGTTTATGTTGTTTTTAGCATTTATTCTTGCAATTGCCGCTATGCTTTTTTGGGGATTGCCCGCGCTTGCGGCACAGGTAAAAGAAGCCATGGATGTACTGCCAGGACAATTGGCTGAAGTAAAAAAGTCACTGTTGAACTTACAACGTACGGCGGAAAACCTACCAAACCCACTCGACGACCATGTCGGCGAATGGAGTGTAAAAATTGAATCGTTCGCAAAAGCGGGGCTTGACCAGATCGAACAAGTGATTATCCGGATGTTACAGTCCTTTATGACATGGATCGTCGTTCCTTTTTTAGTGTTTTACCTTTTAAAAGACTACGAGCTCCTTAAACGGGTTGCTTTTTACTTAACGCCAAGAAAATGGCGAAAAGGGTTGACAGCCTATGCAAACGATGTTGATCGGACATTTGGTTCCTATGTTCGTGGTCAGCTGCTAGTCGCTTTTTGTGTTGGCGTGCTTTCGACTGTTGCTCTGTGGATTCTTGGCGTTCCTTATCCAATTGTGCTCGGTTTTTTTGTTGGTGCGACTGATTTTATCCCTTATTTCGGCGCGATTATTGGCGCGATTCCAGCAGTCGGTGCTGCTCTTCTTGAATCAACGACGCTCGGTCTTTATACAGTGATTGCATTAGTCATTATTCAGCAAATTGAAGGGAATCTGCTATCGCCGGTCATTGTCGGCCGGACGGTTCATTTGCATCCAATGATCATCATTATTGCACTGTTAATTGGCGTGGAAGCTGGTGGCATTGTTGGTTTGCTCATTGCAGTCCCAGTTGCGGCGATTTTAAAGGTGACGGTCGTCCATATTCGTCAGTCCATTAAAGGCGATATCCAGCACGATTGACATTTGTATCCTTGAACGCTATAATCGTGCTGAAAAAGATATACCGGAAAACGGTTATTGCGTTGATAGAACGAGTACGTGTCAGCCCGTCTAAAGAGAAGCGCTTTCTTGGCTGAAAAAAGCGCTGGCGAAGAGATGCGGAACGCTATTCTGGAGCTGTGGGCAAAACCCACCGTATTTTCCTGCGTTAAAGGTATGAAAGTGGTGGCGCTACAATCGCGCCATAATGAGGGTGGTACCGCGTGAACAGACATCTCGTCCCTTCTTTCTAGGGAGGAGTTTTTTTATGTGCTGATAAATACATAAGGAGTGATTCATATTGCAACGGTTAAGTTCGGCAAGTGTTCGCCAAATGTTCATTGACTTTTTTAAAGAGAAAGGCCATTCTGTAGAGCCAAGTGCTTCCCTTGTGCCTTTTGAAGATCCGTCATTGCTATGGATTAACAGTGGCGTTGCCACATTAAAAAAGTATTTTGACGGACGGGTGATTCCCGAAAACCCGCGTATTGTCAACGCGCAAAAGTCGATTCGTACGAACGACATCGAAAACGTCGGAAAAACGGCGCGACACCATACATTTTTTGAGATGCTTGGCAATTTTTCAATCGGCGATTATTTTAAAGAGCAAGCGATTGAATGGGCGTGGGAATTTTTAACCGATAAAAAATGGATCGGGTTTCCGCAAGAACGCCTTTCTGTGACCGTTCATCCTGAAGATGAAGAGGCTTACCGCTATTGGCATCAACATATTGGTCTTCCTGAAGAACGGATTATCCGCTTAGAAGGAAACTTCTGGGACATTGGCGAAGGCCCAAGTGGTCCAAACTCAGAAATTTTCTATGACCGGGGACCTGAGTATGGCGATGACCCGAATGACCCAGAGTTGTATCCAGGTGGTGAAAATGAACGCTACCTTGAGATTTGGAATTTGGTTTTTTCCCAGTTCAACCATAACGCAGATGGTACATACACGCCATTGCCAAAGAAAAACATTGATACAGGCATGGGTCTGGAGCGGATGGTATCTGTGATCCAAGACACGCCGACCAACTTTGAGACAGATTTGTTTATGCCAATCATTGAGGCAACGGAAGCACTGGCTAGTACAACATACAAGGAAGCAGATACTGCTTTTAAAGTGATTGCCGACCATATTCGAACGGTTGCTTTTGCAGTTGGCGACGGGGCGTTGCCGTCTAATGAAGGTCGAGGTTATGTGTTGCGCCGCTTGTTGCGCCGCGCGGTCCGCTTTGCAAAATCAATTGGCATTGACCGCCCGTTTATGTATGAGCTCGTGCCCGTTGTTGGTGCGATCATGAAAGACTTTTATCCTGAAGTTGCAGATAAGCAAGACTTTATTGCACGGGTCATTCGCACCGAAGAAGAGCGTTTCCATGAAACATTGAACGAAGGCCTTGCCATTTTAAGCGACATTATCGAAAAAGCAAAGGCCACCAACAATGAAACCATTGCAGGTGAGGACGCATTTCGCCTTTATGACACGTATGGCTTTCCAATTGATTTAACGGAAGAGTATGTCCATGATGAAGGATTGACAGTTGACCGTGCTGGCTTTGACCAGGAAATGGAACAACAGCGGCAGAGAGCGCGGGCGGCTCGCCAGGAAAGCGCATCAATGTCCGTTCAAGAAGATGTCTTTGGCGAAGTGAAAACGCCAAGTGTGTTTGTCGGCTATGAACATACGGAGACAGATGCAGTCATTACGACGCTCGTCCGCGGCAAAGAGAAAGTCGAGCAAGCCGTCCAAGGGGATGTCATCCAATTCTTTCTTGATGAAACGCCTTTTTATGCTGAGAGCGGCGGGCAAGTGGCAGATAGAGGGATGATTGTAACCGACACAGGACAAGCTGTAGTTAAAGATGTGAAAAAAGCGCCAAATGGCCAACATCTGCACACGGCTGAAGTGACAATTGGCGAAATCTCCGCTGGCCAACAAGCAAGCGCCCGTATAGAAGTAAGGGAACGACTCGATATTGTTAAAAATCATACAGCCACCCATTTGCTCCACCAAGCGTTAAAAGACGTTTTAGGCGAACATGTCAATCAAGCAGGGTCGCTTGTGTCGAGTGAACGGTTGCGCTTTGACTTTTCCCATTTTGGGCAAGTGACGCCGAATGAGCTTCAGCAAATTGAAGAAATTGTTAACGAAAAAGTGTGGCAGGCGTTGCCAGTTGACATTTCGATTCAACGTTTAGAAGAAGCAAAAGCGGCCGGCGCAATGGCATTGTTTGGGGAGAAATACGGCAGCGAAGTCCGTGTTGTCCGTGTTGGCGATTACAGCCTAGAATTGTGTGGTGGTTGCCATGTACGCAACACAGCTGAGATCGGATTGTTTAAAATTACAAGCGAATCCGGTATTGGGGCAGGTGTGCGCCGTATTGAAGCAGTGACGTCAAAAGGCGCCTATCAGTTTTTGTCAGAGCAAACAGCGATTTTAAAAGATGCGGCGGAACGTTTAAAAGCAAAGCGATTATCTGACGTGCCGCAGCGAATTGAAAGCTTGCAAGAAGAGTTGCGGAAAGCTCAAAGGGAGAACGAATCGTTAACCGCTAAGCTTGGGCAAGCTGAAGCTGGAAATTTAAATGACCAAGTCAAGGAAATTGGCGGTGTTGCCGTTATTGCAGCCAAAGTTGATGCAAAAGACACGGAAGCGCTCCGTTCTATGGTGGATACGCTTAAACAAGCACACGAAAAAGCAGTAATTGTCCTTGCAGCAAAAACAGGCAACAAGCTTGCCTTTGTCGCTGGCGTTACAAAGCCGGCTATTGCGGAAGGCTTCCATGCCGGCAAATTAATTAAAGAAGTTGCCGCTCGTACAGGCGGAGGTGGCGGTGGCCGTCCTGATATGGCGCAAGCTGGTGGAAAAGATCCTGCCAAGTTGGACGAAGCCCTTGCCTATGTGCATGAATACGTGAAATCAATTTCCTAAATGGTCGATTCTGTTGTACAATAGGACAGACGACAGAACGACGCGCATTTCGTCTAAAGAACGCTAAAAGAGGTGAGAGCTAGTTGAGTTCAATGGATAATACGATGCAATTCAATTTTAATGATGATTCCTTTGACGCAGATGTCCAAGAAGTGCTCTTGTCTGTTTATGATGCGCTTGAAGAAAAAGGGTACAACCCGATTAACCAAATCGTCGGCTATCTGTTGTCTGGTGATCCAGCCTACATTCCTAGGCATAAAGATGCCCGCACGCTAATCCGCAAATTAGAACGAGACGAGCTAATTGAAACGCTTGTGAAGTCGTATTTGCGGTCCCATGGCAAGGAAAACAAATGAAAACAATCGGCTTAGACGTAGGGACAAAAACAATTGGTGTCGCCATTAGTGATGCGTTCGGGTGGACAGCGCAAGGACTGCCGACGATCCAACGATCTGAAGACGACCCAAACCGTGATTTTGAAGCACTAGCTCAGCTGATCAAAGAGAATGACGTCCAAAAAGTGGTGATTGGTTATCCTAAAAACATGAACGGCACGGTTGGGGAAAGCGCCACACGGAGTGAGACATTCGCACGAACACTTGAACAACAGTGCAATGTACAGACCGTTTTATGGGATGAACGTCTTACAACAGCTGCAGCTCAGCGCGTTTTAATTGATGCAGATGTAAGTCGAAAAAAACGCAAAAAAGCTGTAGACAAAATGGCTGCTGTTTTCATTTTACAAGGATATTTAGACCGCCAAAGCCACACACTGACATAGAACAAACCATTTAGCAAAGCGAGGGAAAGAAAATGGCTCAAGAAGAAAAAGAGCGTTTTGTCATTCCAGATGAGAATGGCACAGAACATCTATTTGATGAATTGTTCCGTTTTACAGTTGACGAAACAGAAAAGTCGTATATGGTACTCGTTCCAGTCGGGGAAGAAGAGGATGACGAAGAGGAAGTCGAAGTGTTTGCGTTCCGTTATGAAGAACAGCAAAACGAAGACAATGATATTTCGTTTTATCCCGTTGAGACGGACGAAGAATGGGACATGATCGAAGAGATGCTTAATACTTTCTCTGAAGAGGAAGAGTAAAACCACAAACCCGTGCTGAATGTGGCACGGGTTTGCTTTAGAATAAAGGGCGAATGCTGTAAAAATGAAGGCGATAAAGGATGACTTTAGCATTTTTTGTAGTATAATGGGACGGGTAAGGAGGCAATAAATGACAAAGCAACCGAAACAGCATTCAGAGCTTTATCAGGAACGTGCATCCCAAGCCAAAACCGTCCGTAAGATCGTGTTTATTTGTGTTTTAATTCTGTTTGCCGTGATTTTGGCCGCCGGCATATTTAGTTATTTTTACTTAACAACCGCTTTAAAACCAATGGACGAAGAAGGGGAAGGCACCGATATAGAAGTAACGATTCCTGTCGGAACTTCGACAAGCGGAATTGCGGACATTCTAGAAGAAGAAGGATTAATCCGCAATGCAACGTTTTTCCGTTATTACGCCCGTTATAAAAATGAATCGGATTTCCAAGCAGGAACGTATACATTAAACACATCAATGGGCGTGGATGAGCTTATTGCAAGTTTAAAAGATGGCCGAGTCGTGGCGGAGGCTGCCTCGACGATTACTATTCCTGAAGGCCTTAACTTAGCAAGCTTAAGCGAAAGGCTTGCCGAGTTTACTGGGACATCCCAAGAAGAAGTAATGGCCGTTATAGATGATGAAGAATATGTCAAAGAGCTTATCGACGACTATGACATGCTGACAGATGAAATTTTAAACGAAGAGATTCATCACCCTCTGGAAGGCTACTTGTTTCCCGCCAGTTATCCATTTGAAGAGGAACAGCCACCTGTAAAAACGGTCATTGAAGCGATGCTTGACCAAATGGAACAAATTTATCAAAACAATACCGACTTGATTGAAAACAGCGAGTACACCTTCCATGAGCTGCTGACGATTGGATCCATTATTGAACGGGAAGCAAAAGAGGCACCAGACCGCTTTGAAATTTCTGGCGTCCTTCATAACCGATTAGAGCAAAATATGAAGCTGCAAGTCGACCCAACCGTTGCATACGCCCAAGGCGAGCATATTTATATGACAACCTATGATGACCTTGACATCGATTCACCGTATAATACGTATCGATATGAAGGGTTGCCGCCTGGACCGATTGCTACAGTCCGGGAACAATCACTTGTAGCTGCTGCTGACCCGAATGACACTGATTACCTGTATTTCTATGCCCGTTACAACGGTGAAATCATCTACAATGAAGATTACAACAAGCATCTAGAAGCACGTGATGCCTACCGTCATGAATGGGAAGAAGCAGAAAATAATGAGTAGGGCGGGGAGCCTAGCCTCCCTTGCTTTTTTCATTGCAAAGGAATGGCCTACACATGATGAACGAAGAAATACATGATTATGTAACGTCGCTGCTACCAAAACGTTCGCCGCTTGTGCTGGAAATGGAGCAGTATGCAAAGGACAACAACGTGCCGATTATGGAACTCGTGGCACTGGAAGCTATGCTTTTGCTACTTGTCGCCAAACAACCAAAAACCATCTTAGAAATTGGAACAGCAATCGGCTATTCGGCTATTCGAATGGCGGAAGCGCTTCCGCAAACGCAGATTACGACAATCGAACGGGATGATGTTCGCTTTCATCAAGCACAAGCTTACATACAGCGTGCTGGCTTGCAAGACCGAATTCACCTTATCCATGGGGATGCGACCAATGGAGTTGATCTCGTTGTACATTCCACTCCATTTGATGTATTATTTATTGATGCTGCAAAAGGGCAATACCAAACTTTTTTTGAATTGTATACGCCGAAGTTAGCAGATTCGGGGCTTGTGATCAGTGACAATATTTTGTTTCGCGGCCTTGTCGCAAAAGAAGACTTGTCTTCGCAACCAAAACGTTTGCAGAAGCTCGCGATCAAAATCAAACGCTACAATGAATGGTTGTCCAACCATCCCGATTTTACGACGCGCATTTTGCCAATTGGCGATGGAATGGCGTGCAGCATGAAGATACGAACTTAACAGCAACATAGGAGAGGAAGACGAATGGAATCAAGCACGAGGCCTGTGATCATTGGCGTAGCAGGCGGCACTGGATCTGGGAAGACAACGGTCGCCAAAGAAATATTTAAGCAGTTCAGCCAGTCATCCATTGTCTTGATTGAACAAGATGCATATTATAAAAATCAAGATCATCTCACATTTGAAGAGCGTTTAAAAACGAATTATGACCATCCGCTTTCATTTGACAATGAGCTTCTTTATGCCCATCTTATGCAACTGGCCGATCGGTCGCCGATTTTTAAGCCTTCCTACGATTATGCCAATCATACAAGGGCAAAAGAGGTTACAAAAATTGAGCCGAAAGATGTCATTATCCTAGAAGGAATTTTGATTCTTGAAGACGAACGTTTACGAAGCATGATGGATATAAAGGTGTTTGTCGACACGGATCCTGATATCCGCATCATTCGTAGGCTTGTTCGCGATACAAAGGAGCGCGGGCGGTCAATTGATTCAGTCATTGACCAATATACTTCGGTCGTGAGGCCCATGCATTTGCAGTTTGTGGAGCCGACAAAACGTTATGCCGATTTAATTATCCCAGAAGGCGGGCAAAACAAAGTCGCGATCGATTTAATGGCAACAAAAATTCGCACAATTATTGAACAAAAGAAGTTGGATGCTTAAAAAAGCCAGTCCCAACCGTCCTTTTGTATATATTAATGAGGAGTGAATAGCATGGCAGAAGAGAAAAAACATTACATGACCGCAGAAGGCAAGAAAAAACTTGAAGAAGAACTACATTATTTGATTACAACACGACGTAAAGAAGTCGTTGAACGTATAAAAGTCGCACGTAGCTTTGGCGACCTGTCGGAGAACTCCGAGTATGATTCTGCCAAAGAAGACCAGGCATTTGTTGAAGGCCGGATTGCCCAGCTGGAAAAAATGATTCGCAATGCCGTCATGATTGAAAATGAAAAAGTAGATGGCAATGTTGTTTCATTAGGAAAAACAGTTCGCTTAATGGAACTGCCTGATGGGGAAGAAGAAGAATATACGATTGTCGGTTCAGCGGAGTCAGATCCTTTTGAGGGGAAAATTTCAAATGACTCTCCGATGGCGCAAAGTTTGTTAGGTAAAACAGTTAATGACCGTGTAGTTGTGAATACGCCAGGCGGGGAAATGGAAGTCGAAATCCTTGAAATCCGCTAGATATAAGAAGTTCTCTTGTTGCACTTGTAACAAGAGGACTCTTTTTTTTCACATGATTTTTCGTCAATCTCCGACAAAAGGAAGGTTGAAGTTCAACTGAAACAAGCTATAATGGAAAAAGAACGTTGGAAAGAGGAGGTTATTTGATGGGACGGCGATCTGAATATCGCAGAAGTAAACGTATTAATCGAATCCTAAACATTGCTATTATCATTGTTACTGTGCTGATCCTCTTTCTTGGTGGCAATCTTGCAGTAAATTGGTTTAGTTCCGATCAAGCTGCTGTGGATGAACAAGAAAGCAGCTCAGGTCAATCTGGAGATGGCCAAACGATTGAAGAAGGCGATGAAGAAGGAAGTACAGCAGCCAATGATGAGGGCGACAGCGACAACGCTGCTTCCGAAGAAGAAAATAATGAAGACGAAAATAGCAGTGAGGAAAACGACGAAGAAGAACAATCAGAAGACGAAGAAACGGAAGAAACAGAAGGCGATACTGTTCCTACGCAACAGGAAAATCCGTCACCGAATGACTTTACAAGAGGAAGTCAAAACTGGAACGAAATGGAGTCAGCCCTTTATTTGGCCACAGGTTTAAACGAATCGAATTCAACACTTATGTGGTTAGGAAATGGCGGCTCGACTACAAGTGCCCGAGGCGTGTTGCTTGATAACAACACAGGCACCTATTACGATGTACACCTTCAATGGGAAGACAATGTTGGTTGGACGGTTGTCTCGTCGAGCGAATCAGCTACAGACCCTCGCTAGCGTCTACTTTAACGATTCGCGTAGACCGAATAAATGAGTCTGAAACGGATGCATGCTGCATCCGTTTTTTGCTATATGCCAATCTCATCGAGCAATTGGATAAAGCGTTCTTTGCTTACTCGTTCTCGTTCGTAGCCAATAAACGGGTTCTCAAATTGTTGGATGCGCCTAAGCACATCAACGTATGAAAATTGCTGAGGCGAAAGGGTTGGCGATGCTAATTCGTCTTCTCGCAAAGGAACGGCGGCAAAGCCGGTCTCTCTCATGGAGTATGGGGCAATGACCGTTTTGTTATAAGCATGCTGAACGTAGTCGATATAGAGACGGTTACGTCGCTTTTTTTTGAGTCGTTCCGTCGTATACTTGCCTGGCTTTTGTTGGCAGAGAAAATCTGCGACAAATTTCATGAAGCGGCCTGTTTCCTCATAAGTAAGGGTCTGTTTTTCCAATGGAATGTGTACTTGCAGGCCTTTTCCTCCAGTCGTTTTGCAAAAAAAGGGGAGTTGAAATCGATTGAAAATTTGTTTCATGTCCAGTGCTGCTTCCTGGGCAAGGCCAAACTGATCTTGGCTAGGTGGATCGAGATCAAAGACAATTTCATCTGGTTTGCTTGATTCAATCGTTTGAAACGGAATATGGAGTTCCAACGCCAGTTGGTTTCCGAGCCATATAAGCGTTTCTGGATTGTTGCACAAAATATAACAAATGTCTTCTAACCAAGCTGAGTTGACATAAGCAGGCGCATAATTTGGAATATGTTTCTGGTAAAAACGCTCATTTGCAAACGTCCCATGGGGAAACCGAATAACAGTAAGCGCTCGTTGATATAAAAAAGGCAGCATAAAAGGCATAACAGCTTGCAAATAATGAAGGTAATCCGCTTTTGTGACCTGTTCCCATAACGGTTTATCCAAACTTGTCGTCTCTACAATATCTGGCAATGGGTACAGACCATGAAACAGCGTGGTCATGGTGATGTCGTTTGGATCAGCATGATGCAAAAAGCGGACAAAGGAGACTTCACGGAGTTGTCCACCAGAAAGGCCAATGCAAGCGAGCTCAACGACGATTGATGGAGCGAGGCGAAACCCATTTTTTTCAGCCGTTCCTTTTGTTCTAAAAAAATTGGCTAACGTTTTGGCATCGTCTGGCAAAAGGCCGTGCTTAAAAATAGCGACTTCGTTTAACGCCCCTTGTTGGTGATAAACGCTGCCGTGAAAATAGCCATTCGTGGCATCAAAAAATGTAACAAGAACAGGTACAAGCCGGTAATGTTTCAGTTTTAGCCAATCTTTTGAACGAATATTTTGATTGTAGGGGCTTAGCTGTTTTTTAAGGACAATCCCTTCGCCATTATAACGTTTAACGGTCGTAAGGAGCGCTTGAATAGCGCTTGTCGACTCAACCACACCAAGTGTCGGAACATCGCCTAATGGAGTGAGGGCGGGAATGTCGGCACGTTTGCAGAATGATAACAACTGTTTGCGCCTTTCTCGATAAGGAACATTAGGTTGGTTCAGTATGTCAAAGGCTATCCATTGGCAAGGCCTGCTTACCATTTCCTTTTCGATTACATGAACATTGCTCATGCGCGAACGGGTTTGTACGGCAGGAAAATGACTTGCGTAGCCATTCAGCAAACAAACAAGCTCTCCATCTAATACGATCGGCAACTCGTTTGAAAGTTTTGTTCGCCTTTCTTCAAAAGCACTTACAACTTCAGGGAAAGCGTGGTTTAGCAATCGCCCGTTGCGGCTTATTAGCTCAATGCTCGTGTCTGTAATGGAGACAAGGCAACGATAGCCATCGTATTTAGGCTCTGCAACCCAGCCTGTTGACTGAGGAAATGCGGTCGTCTCCGTCAGTTTCATTGGTTTCATTTGCGCTACCTCCTAGCTATAGAGTAACCAAACCTTTCCTGTGATATTAATGGCGTTTGCGCCGTATAGTAAGAGTGAGGTGAAATCATGCATACAGTTTGGAAAGGCAGCATCCAGTTCGGGCTTGTTCATATTCCTGTTAAGCTGCACACGGCAACCGAAAACAAAGACATCAAAATGCGTCAGCTCCATAAAAAGTGCCATACGCCAATCTCTTATGAGAAAAGGTGTCACCACTGCGAGGAAGCAGTAGAGGCAGACGATATTGTCAAAGCATACGAATACGCGAAAAACAAATTTGTTGTTATTGAAGCAGAAGAACTTGAGCAGTTTCGAAAAGACAACGAAGACAAAGCGGTGCAAATTCTTGATTTTGTCCAATTGGAGGAAGTCGACCCGATTTATTTTGACCGTTCTTATTTTTTAGCGCCAGGGGATGGTGGCTCCAAAGCCTACGCATTGTTGCAAAGGGCGCTTGCTGATTCTAAAAAAATTGGCATTGGCAAAATTATCATTCGCGCGAAAGAACATTTGGCAATTGTCCGTACGTACGGCAACGCCTTAATGATGGAGACGATTTATTTTCCTGATGAAGTGCGGAAGCTTGCTGATGTCCCTAATTTGCCAGAAGCGCCTAAAGTAGAAGAAAAAGAACTAAAGACGGCGTTGCTTTTAATTGACCAGCTTACCAGTGAATTTGACCCAGAGTCATACACGGATGAATACCGGGAGCAGCTTTTTGATCTAATTGAACAAAAAAAGCAAGGAAACAAAATGGTTGTTTCGGAACCAAAAGAAGCCGAACGGGACACGAATGTGACCGATTTAATGTCAGCGCTAGAGGCGTCATTAGAGCGGACAAAGCCGAAACGGAAAAAAGCAGCTGCATCAAAACGAAAAACAGCAACGAAGAAAAACGCATAACCAGACGGATCGAAAACGCTTTGTCAATCAAGACAAAGAAAACCAGCCGGCATTGCCAGCTGGTTTTTTCAGTTTTAAGTCGTGAAATCTTCCTTAAAGGTGTGTATACTGGAAAAGAAATTGTCCAATAGAAGGGAAGAGTGGCTGTGAAAATCGGTATCATTGGCGCAATGGAAGAAGAAGTTAACTTTTTACGAGATAAAATGGAAAACCGTGTAGCGACAACGATTGCCAATTGTGAATTTACAGAAGGCCAAATTGGCGCTGTGCAAGTAGTCTTAACACGATGTGGAATTGGAAAAGTGAACGCTGCACTGGCAACAACGCTATTAAATGATCGGTTTCAACCTGATGCCATTATCAACACTGGCGTAGCAGGTGGCCTTAACGCAAGTATGGCTGTTGGCGATCTTGTCATTTCAACGGAGGTGCGTTACCACGATGTTGACGCAACTGTGTTTGGCTATGAATATGGACAAGTTCCAGGAATGGTGCCAGCGTATTTGCCAGATGCAACCTTAATCGCAGCGGCGAAGACAGCCGCGCAAAAAGTAGGTTTCCATTCAGAAGAGGGGCTGATTGTGACAGGTGATTCCTTTATGGGGGAAGAAACGCGTGTAAATGAAGTCAAAACGCTATTTCCTGCTGCTTATTGTGCAGAAATGGAAGCTGGCGCGATCGCTCAAGTATGCCACCAATTCCAGACCCCATTTGTCATTATTCGAGCCTTGTCTGATGTGGCTGGCCAAGACGCAAAGATGTCATACGATACATTTTTAGAAAAATCAGCTGTCAATTCTGCTAAACAAGTGATGTTGATGCTCGACCATTTATCAGCATAATTTTCCTCTATTAGCAAAAGTCTTCGCCTTTCGAACTTCTTTTGATCTGTTAAGATAGAAAAGGAGAGCAGTAGGAGAGGAGGCAGTCTAATGGACGAAAAGACGATTCAACGTTTGAAACAGGATCAGCATGATTATCAGTTGTTCTGCTTGTTGTTTTTAGGGGCGGGTTTATTTTTGACAATTGGTTTTTGGCTGCCTGAGCCTTACCAAATACATGATGCAAGTGTACAAATATATTCAGGCATTATTGGAGCTGCTATTGTATTTGCCGGTTGTTGCTTTGGCCTTTCTTACTTGGCTAAACGAAAATTGAAAAAACATGAATAAGACAACAACCACGTAAAATGAAGCCCTAAGCAAAAAAGCTTAGGGCTTGAGGTTGTCGACAAAGTCGATAACCGCCCTCAGACTGATAGAAAACGCTTGTCAGACGAGGAGTGCAGCCGAGGGAAGATGCGAATAGAACGGGGGTTCATGAGCATATGAGTGAGGCAAACGACGAAGTATGCGAGCGTTTGTCTACAGTCTGAAGCCCTAAGCAAAAAAGCTTAGGGCTTCATTTTGATAAGGTTAGGTGTTGTGTACAAGGGTTGCATGGAGAATGGAGACGGTAAAAGTCCCATTTCCATTAATTTCGTTAAACACTTTCCAGTTTGGCGACAACATTGCTTTAAATTCAGCTAATTGTGCCGCTGTAAGCGTAAGATTGTCAAACCGGTCGTCTGCCATTTGGTAGTCGATGCCTTCCTCCAGTCCATATTTTAAACCAAGCAAGCGTTTAATTCCGAATTTCGACACAAACTTAATGGTGTAGCCTACTTGCACTGCTTGCGTAAGGTTGTCGAAAGCTGTTTCAGCAGCTGTAATCAGTTCATGATAATCGAAGGTGTCATCAAAGTTGTTCAGTGTTTCCGCATCTTTTGCTTTCAGCAAGTTAATGAGTGTTTGTCGCTCCATGCCTTTGGCAAGCAACGTTTCCACCATAAAAGCTTCCCATTGCGATAAAGCTGGAAGGTCCATGAGTTTATTCTCCTTATGCCTTATTCGGCCAATTTGATTTCGTTTGCGTAATAGAGCTCATCAAGTCTTGGTTTGTAATCCAAACGGTCACTCACCCCGTAGCGGCCTTGAAGTTGGAATAAATAAACAGCGCCGCGATCTTCAGCTAATTGTTGTTGAACTTGTTGATATTGGTCGGCACGTTCTTCCTCATCCATATTATAGGCAGCATCTTCAAGCAGCTGTTCAATCTCAGGGTTGGTATAAGGGGCGACCCCTTCTTCTTTAAAGAAATCGAGCACGCTTGCATCAAACATGTCATTTCCCCAGCCGACAAAGATCGCTTCTTCTAATTCACCGTTAAATAATCGGTTGGCAAACTGGCTTTGTTCAATTAGTTCGATATTGGCTGTAATGCCGACATCGGCTAGCATGCCGCCAACCACTTCCGCCATTTCCGTATAGTAATTATTAACAGACATATTGATTGTTACGCCATCTTCATAGCCAGCGTCAGCAAGAATTTCTTTTGCTCGTTCTGGATCGTACTCGTACGTGTCATATAAAGATGGATCAGCGCCAAAGTTTCCGGGCGTGATATGAGTCCGTGTGGCTGTAGCGCTGCCTTGAAGAATTTCATCGATAATCACCTGATTGTCGATAGCCAAATCAATCGCTTCTCTTACTGCCGGGTCAGCTGTAGTTTCTCCTTCCTCATTAGACAGCCAAATTTGAATAACACGTTGAATCGGTTCTAATGCCATATGGGTGCCATCATTGTTGTCAATCCGTTCCATGTCAGCGGTAGGAATATTGAAGGCGATATCGACGCCGCCGGTAAGAAGTTCAGATACACGGGTTGAGTCTTCAGGCACCACGCTAAAGCGAACAGTTTCCCAATTTGGCTCACCTTCAAAATAGCCTTCATATTTGCTTAATACAACAGCCTCATCTTGTTGCCAAGATTCAAATTGAAATGGTCCTGTTCCAACCGGGGCTTTGAAAAACTCATCAGCGCCTACTTCTTCAAAATAGTCTTTCGGCAACATGCTTGCTGCTGGAGTAGAGAGGCGACTGAGCAATTGTGGGTCAGGTTCAGCAGTTGTAATTTGAATGGTATGGTCATCCACTACGTCCACGTTTTCAATTTGGCTAAATGTGGCATATTGCTGGAGCGTCGTATCGTTGGCAACTCGTTCCAATGAGAATTTCACATCTTCCGCGGTAAATGGATCGCCGTTATGAAAAGTAACATCATCACGTAATTGGAATTCCCAAGTTACATCATCTATCGTGTCCCAACTCTCCGCCAACTCAGGAATGATTTCTCCTGCTTCATCCCGTTTTAACAACTTACTGTATACATTTACGAGTACAGCCGAAGTCGTAATGACGCTATTATTATGAGGGTCAAACGTAGTGATGTCGGCAGGGTTAGCAATCGTCAGCTGGCCATTGCCAGACGCTGTATCGTCATTGGTTGTTTCGTTTGCATCAGGATCTTCAAAACCGCAGGAAGCAAGGAGCGCCAGTGAAACAGCAGAAATGGTTATAAAAGAAACTGGTTTTTTCATGTTTTATCCTCCAATAGATGGTTTGTGCCTGTCTCTAGGATGAGAGGGCGGCACGGCTTTTAACAGTGATTTTGTATAAGTGTGTTTCGGCGACTGGAAAATGTCGTTTGTTTCTCCGATCTCGACAATCTTGCCTTTATGCATAATCGCGACACGGTTGCTAAGCTGTTTCACAGTCGGCAATCCATGGGCAATAAAAATATAAGAGAGCCCATATGATGTTTGCAGGGACTTGAGCAATTTTAAAATTTGCGCTTGGATCGAGACGTCAAGGGCAGAGACAGCCTCATCACATATGATGAGATCTGGTTTTAAGGCGATCGCTCTGGCAATGCTTAACCGTTGGCGCTGCCCACCGCTAAATTCGTGTGGGAACCGATTTAAATGCTGTTCACTTAAACCAACCTCATGCAACAATTCTAGCGCCTTGTCGTCCCGTTTTTTCTTGTTTAATTGCTTATGGAGAATGAGCGGTTCTGTGACAATTTCCTTAGCTCTCATTCTCGGGTTTAACGACGCATATGGGTCTTGGAACACTGCCTGCATACGCCTTTTAGTCGCTTTGCTTTCCGCTTTTGACTGGTTGGCAAGGTTTTGCCCTAAAAAATAAATTTCCCCGCTAGTTGGTTCCAAGAGCTGCAAAATCATTTTTGCCACCGTTGATTTTCCACTGCCTGACTCGCCGACAATCCCCAATGTTTCTCCTTTAAAAACTTGGAAACTGACGTCATCTACTGCTTTAAAGGAAGATGCTTTGTTTGTTTTGCTCTTTTTCAATGGAAATGTTTTGCTTAGATGACGTACATCAAGAAGCGATTCACTCGTCGGTTCCATTTTTTGTTTCCTCCTTTCCTGGATACTGACAATCCATTGGCCAAGCTTGGGGGATTGCCAAGAATGGGCTAAGGACTAAAAACTTGTGTCTAATGTCGGCATTGCCTTTAACAGGCCAAGTGTATAAGGGTGTTGCGGTTTGTCAAATAAATCAAACACCGTCGCTTCTTCGACAATTTTGCCGGTGCGCATTACAAGAACTCGGTCAGCGATATCAGCGACGACACTTAAATCATGAGTTATAAATACGATTCCAGTGCCGTTTTGTTTGTTTAACCGTTTCATAAGCGCTAAGATTTGTGCTTGCGTCGTGACATCGAGTGCTGTTGTCGGTTCATCTGCAATTAACAATTTTGGTTGACAGGCGATGGCGATGGCAATCATCACCCGTTGCCTCATGCCTCCAGACAATTGGTGTGGAAAGCGTTTTGCTGTTTCTTCAGGGTTTGGAATGTCCACTTGTTCAAGCAAATCAATGACTTTTTTAGCAATCGCTGATTTACTCCAGCTACGGTTATGGATTTTAAGCACTTCGGCAATTTGCGTCTGAATGCGCAGCATTGGATTTAAAGAGGACATCGGCTCTTGGAAAATCATCGACATTTCTTTGCCACGTAACCGTCTGCGTTCAGTTGCCGACATAGTCAGTAACTCTTGTCCTTCATAAAGGATCGATCCGCTGATCGTGGCGTTTCGATTTAACAGCCCCATAATTGAAAGAGAGGTCACACTTTTACCGCTACCTGATTCGCCGACAATGGCTACAATTTCACCCGGATAAACATGAAAGGAAAGGCCATTGACAACTGGTTTGAAGTCGCTGCCAGAAGCAAATGTTGCGACAAGGTCTTTTACACGAAGCAAAGGGCTATTTGTCATCCTTTATGCCTCCTCGTATGAAGCGTGGGTCTAATAAGTCCCGTAACCAATCTCCTAGAAAGGTAAAGGAAAGAACGGTGACTGTAATGGCTATACCAGGAAATGTCGCAACCCACCAGCTTGTGGCAAGGTAGTTGCGCCCGTCGTTTAGCATTCCTCCCCAAGTGATGTCAGGGGGCTGGACGCCAAAGCCAAGAAAACTAAGAGAGGACTCTGTTAAAATGGCTGTGCCGATCCCAATGGTCGCGATCACAATAAAAGAAGACAAAACGTTTGGCAAAATATGTTTTCGAACAATATAAGTGTTGCTTGCTCCAAGCGTGTTGGCAGACTGGACAAACTCCCTTTCCTTTACACTAAGCACTTCCCCACGGACAACGCGAGTATACTGAACCCAACTTGTCAGTCCAATGATCAAAATGAGTGTGGCAATCGACGGTTCAAGCATTACCATTGCTACAAGGACAAGCAACAACGTTGGAATGGCAAGCATAGCGTCAACAAAGCGCATGATGAGTGCATCGAGCCAACCGCCTAAATAGCCAGAGGCAAGGCCAAGTGTCAGACCAATGAAACCAGCAATCACAACAGAGACGATGCCGACAAAAAGGGAAACACGTCCTCCGTAAATAAGACGGCTGAGCACATCTCTCCCTAGATGGTCGGTGCCGAGCCAATGCAAGCTGGAGCCATTTTCCATCCATGCTGGCGGGATTAGGCGTTGTGTCGCATCAATTTGAAAAGGATCGTGAGGAACAATCCACGGTGCAAAGATAGCAAGTACGGCGATTAGGAAAACAGTGACCAACCCTGCCAAGCCTAAAGGAGAGAGGTGGGCAAAAAAACGAGCCTGATTCGCTTTCTTTTGTTTAGAAGTAGCCTCCATGAACGATTCTCCTAGCCTAGTTGTATTTAATGCGTGGGTCAAGCACGCGATAAAGCAAATCGGTCAATAAATTTACAACAATCGTAATGAGCGCAATGACAAATACAATGGCTTGAATGACTGCCATATCGCTTACTCCCATTGAGGAAAGCAACAAGCGGCCAACCCCTGGCCATGAAAAAACGGTTTCGACAACAATGGCACCGCCAATCAACTGTGGAAATTGTAGACCGATGATCGTTATAACGGGAATTAACGCATTTAAAAACACATGTTTAAAAATGACAATGCTCTCTTTTTGACCTTTGCTTCTCGCTGTTTGGACATATTCTTGGTCGATTACTTCCAAAATACTAGCCCGTGTGAGCCGCGTCATTTCCGCCGCTAGGGCGATGCCAAGCGTAAAGGCTGGCAATACAAAATGAAGCGGTGTCGCTGCGCCTGAAACGGGAAAGATGGGAATGGCGACAGCTAGAAAGAGAATCAGCATAATCCCAATCCAAAAATTAGGCATCGCCTTGCCGACAATCGACAATCCTGAAATGAGTACATCAACAAACGTATTCCGCTTAATGGCAGCATAAATGCCTAGGGGGATGGAAATCGCAATCGCGATTAGCATCGCTACAATCGACAGAGCTAACGTTGCCCACAAACGGCTGAACACAAGGTCAATGGCTGGCTGCTGGTATTGCAGGGACATCCCAAAATCGCCACGGAGAAGGTCACTTAAAAAATGCAAATATTGCACGTGAAAAGGTTCATTTAAACCTAAGGCTTCACGTAACACTTCACGGTCTGCCGCAGTCGCATTTTCAGGAAGCATCACGGACACAGGATCACCAGCAACATAAACAAGGAAAAAAATGATCAATGTTAAAATGAGCAAGCTCGGTATGACTTGCACGACGACTTTTTTCAAAAATCCCAAAAAAGGTCACCTCCACTCACTTTGTTTTGCCGAGTAGCCCAAAAAATTCAAAAGAAACGATTTCAACTGCCAACGATTCAGCTGCAATATTGTCTAAATGGGGTGATTCCGAAAACAGCCAACGCTCAAGTGTTCCGAGCACTAAACTAACGAGCATAGCAGCAAGTCTTTTGCTGGAACTATCTTTTGGCAACATCTCTAGTTCTTGGGCCCGTTTAATGTTACGTTCGAACGCTTCTTCAATAGCGATGAGCGTATGGGAGATATGCCGGCAAATTTTTTCTTCTGCATCTTGCCCTGTTTTGAATAACAACCGCATATAATCTGGATTTGCTTGCGCAAAAGAGAAGAGGTCGGTCATTAATCGCCGCGAAGATTCAACCATATCATCGACATTTCCTTCTGTTTGGCGGTATCCGGAGCGAATGACATTCAAGAGTGCTTGTTCGCCTTCTTGCAAAATGCATAAAACAATCTCCTCTTTGTTTTTAAAGTGCCAGTAGAAAGTGCCTTGGGCAACGCCGACTTGTTTGACAATGTCGGATACTTTCGTTTTGTGGTAGCCTTCTTGGGCGAAAAGCGCCAAGGCAGCCTCCATTAAATGGCGCCTGTTATCAAGTGTGCTCATAAACATCCCCTTTTTATTACTGATTGATGCGTCAGTCAATTATCTGATAAACCTAATATATTTACTCGGGTTTGAGAAGTCAAGCACTTTGTTCTATGAGGAAAGCTGAGTGGTGGAGAAGCGAGCGAATGACTGTTCGACGGATTAAAATAAAAATGAGCGTGCCTTCAATAAAATCTAGAGCAACTGTATCCACACAAAAGAAAAATAGAGACGATCTATTGATTTTTAAGAAAAATCAATTTAGAATGAATAGGAAATGAAAGGAGGAGTGGGAAGAAAAAGCAATGTTCTCTATCCATACTGGCTCAATCTGCTTATTTATAGGATATTGAGTGGCTGGTTGGTTTTCAATTATGAAAGCCTTTTCTAAAGGTGGGTTCCACTTGCTTTTTGTCTGTTTGTGCAAACGTTTGCTTAAAAATAATAAAGGAGAGGAAAAATCTTGATTAATATAAGGAAAACAAAAGTTTTTTTAGCATGCATAGTTATGGTAACGTTTTCATTTTTGTTATCTACTTCCTCTGTGAATGACGCATATGCTTCGCAAAACAGCGACCAGAAACCATTTTCATGGGATAATGCAACGGTTTATTTTGCCATTACTGACCGCTTTAACGACGGTAATCGAGGCAATAACGATTCATATGGCCGGCCACAAAAAGACGCTTGGGGCCAAAACATCGGAACGTTTCATGGTGGGGATCTCCAAGGGTTAACCGATAAGCTCAATGAAGGGTATTTCACAGATCTAGGGATCAATACGATTTGGATTTCGGCTCCTTATGAACAGATCCACGGCTGGGTCGGCGGCGGCTCAGATGGCGATTTTGCTCATTATGCATACCATGGCTATTATGCGTTGGATTATACGACGGTCGATCAAAATATGGGGACAGTCGAGGAAATGCGAGAGTTCGTCAACACAGCCCACGAACAAGGAATTCGCGTCGTCTTAGATGTGGTGATGAACCATCCAGGCTACAACACCATTAAAGATATGAATGAATATGGCTTCGGAAATCCAGGCGTATCCGAGGATTGGACACCAGGTGAAGGGCAAACTTGGCACGATGTCCACAACCATATTCATTATGATGATGCTTCGGCGTGGAGCACATGGTGGGGACCTTGGGTTCGCGCAGGAATTGGCGGATATGAATCGTGTGGAAACAGTGAAACCACAATGTGCTTAGCCGGTTTGCCCGACTTCCGGACCGAGCTCACACATAGTGTCGGCTTGCCTCCCTTGTTAGAGACGAAGTGGAGCCAAGAGCGACGAGAGGGGTATGAGGACTGGATCGTTCCAACTGCGAGCGACCTACGCCGTGATCTAGACATAGCTCCGGCAGATTATATTGTGCAATGGCTCGCCGCTTGGGTCGAGGAATTTGGAATTGATGGCTTTCGTATCGACACGGCCAAACATGTGGAGTTGTTCCGTTGGCAGCAGTTAAAGGATGCAGCGAATGAAGCGCTGTGGTCATGGCGTGAAGAAAACCCAGATGCACCAGGGGCGAGCTGGACGGATGACTTTTGGATGGTAGGCGAAGTGTGGGGCCATGGTGTCGGACGGAGCGAATACTTTGATTACGGATTCGATTCAATCATTAATTTTACATTCCAAGGGGAACATGGGAACGGTCCCGCTTACCGATTGGACACAATGGAAGACACTTTTTCCCACTATGCAAATCAGATCAATACGGACGCGTCTTTCAATGTGCTAAGCTATCTTTCTCAGCATGATACGCACTTATATCCACGGGAGCGCCTAGTTGATGGCGGCACGTATTTAATGCTCCTTCCTGGCGGGGTCAAATTGTTTTATGGCGATGAGACAGCACGGCCATTTGGGCCGACTGGATCTGATCCCCAGCAAGGCACACGTTCATCGATGAACTGGGATTCTGTGCATGAGGATGTATTAAGCCATTGGCAAAAGATGGGGCAATTTCGAAATAACCATTTAGCGATAGGGGCAGGAGCGCACAAGCAAATTGGCACAAATCCGTATACATTTAGCCGCACCTACGTGGAGGATGGGGTCGATGATCGTGTTGTCGTGACAGTCGGGGCAACGGGTGAAACGACGATTGATGTTTCCTCTGTTTTTTCCGACGGGCAGACAGTCCGTGACTTTTATACGGGAGACAGCACGGTCGTTGAAAACGGGAAAGCGACATTTGCAGCCCATCAAAATGGCGTCATTTTAGTGGAAACCGAAGGAGAGACGATTCCTTCCGTATCTGCTTCGCCTCAAGGCGGGGAGTTTTCTAGTGAAGAACTTGAAGTCACACTCAGTGTGCTGCAAGCGGAGTCGGGCGCATATACAATCGACGGTTCCGATCCGAAGGAAAAGGGAACACCCTTTGCCGATGGGGAGGTGCTGACCATCGGGAGTGACTTGGCTATTGATGAGTCGCTGACATTGCGGCTTTTTGCAAAAAATGAAGCAGGTGAAGCGGAAGCGGAATATACCTTTACGAAGGTACCGCCTTATCCCCACGTTTTTGCTGATCCGCCTGGCGGTTCCTTTTCCGGTGATTCGTTAGAGGTGACGCTGCACGTGCAAAACGTAGGAGAAGGGGCATACTCGGTTAATGGAGCTGCCGAACAATCCTTTATGGATGGCGATGCCATTACGATTGGGGAAGGGACGGAAGCCGGAGAAGAGGTAACGCTTCAGCTCAAGGCGGAGAACGAATTCGGCTCTACTGAAGAAATGTATGCGTTTACAAAATCGCCAGGGCTAACCGTTTACTTCAAAAACCCTGACACATGGGGGACACCGCACATTTACTATTACGAAACAGAGCCTAAAGTGGAGGAACCATCATGGGGTTCAGCGCCAGAAATGGAGCTTGTCGAGAATGGCTGGTATAAGTACACAATCGAAGGGGCAGAAAGTGCGCGCGTGTTATTTAAAGATGCTGGCGCTAATCAATGGCCAGGGCCTGGAGAGGAGGGGTTTTATCGAGACCAAGACGGGTGGTTTGATGGGGAATGGCATTCCGAAAAACCTGTCCAAGCAAATGACATTACGATTTACTATAAGACTAGTTGGACCAATCCATACATTCATTACTCTCTCAACCAAGAAGCTTGGACCACTTTGCCAGGGGTGCCGCTAAATTCGTCGGAGTATGAAGGCTACGCGAAAATAACAATTGAAACAGAAGAGGGAAGCCAGCTCAGGGCAGCTTTTAATAATGGGCGTGGACAATGGGATAACAATCAGGGAAGAGACTACGTCTTCCATTCAGGAATAAATACATTAGCAGATGGCGTGATAGTCAGGGGCACGCCTTAGGAAGGGACCGCTTGGAACCTACTACCGCCTTGGGTACGCTGACAAAAGAGGTGGAGGCGGCGCAAAAAGGCGATATCGGAAAATAGCTCGGTTTTTGTGTAGGTTAAGGCTGTTTGTTGAGTTGAAAACAGCCTTGACCTTAACGTAACACCAACCATCATACTCAAAGCGTGAATGGCAATGGAAAAATCAATAAAACGAATTATGACCATTTATTTGCAAGCAGGCAAAGCCAACCCAGCAAAAGTTGGGAAAGATCTTGCTCCAACGGGGATGAACATTCTCAGCTTTTGCAATCAAAGGATAGCTCGCTATGTCAATTAACCATACCTACTCATGGTTCAAGCATGTCAAGAAAGTGTTTTAATATCCGGCCTGTCAACCCCCAAATGATATAGTCGTTGTATTCGTAAAAGTATTCTGGCATTTGGTAGATCCGCCCTTCGTAAGCATCTCGGTTTGCTATCTTTTCAATCGGAAAGCCTTTGCCTGGTTGGACCGTTATATTCATATAGCCTTGCAATGGGGGATGACTGAGTAAATAAGCGACTGGAATAGTAAACCAGCTATCAACCTCTGCATCGTTAATAGAAATATCTTCTATTGACGAAATTTCTGCTAAAAACGGAAAGATGAATGTGCGCTGTGGCGTGTGTACAGGAGGAAGGGCAGCGATGACGCTAATGTCCGATTCGTCAATGCCTAACTCTTCCGTGCATTCGCGAATGGCCGCTGCTTTTGCATCATGATCCGATGGCTCAATCTTTCCTCCTGGGAAGCAGATTTCTCCAGGTTGAGCTCTTAAAGCCAAAGACCGGACTTGAAAGAGGATATGGAGTTCCCGATTGATCGTAATGAGGGGAAGAAGGACGGCTGCTTCTCTTCCCACTTGCTTGTTACATGTGTCCGCTGCCTTCAATTTGGCTTTAATCTCATCAATTGTTAACACCGGTATTCTCCTTATCAAAAGTAATGTGTCAGATCTTATGACAATTGTGCTGCAAAAACGAAAGAAGTGAAGTACATTAGAAACAAGGAAAGGATGCAACCCTTGCTTCCGAATTGTTCTTTCTTGTCTCTCTCCCCAATTGGGCGGCCTTAAAGGCCGCCATTTTTTTTGCTACAGAATTTTAATAGATTAATGATAAGAAATCCTCTTTATCGATGTTTCCAAAATAAGCTTTAATTTCCGTGTCGTTTAATGCATCTCTAAGTTCGTCCGCATCGTAGCGTTTGCCGACAAGCTTGTTTTCCAGTTCAGCCACGTCTGCTACGCCAAAAAAGTCACCATAAATTTTGCATTCCACAATGACGCCTTTTTTCACATTTAAACGCAAATCGATCGAACCGATCGGAAAACGCTTGGAGCGTTGAATGTCAAAGGCAGGCGATTTGCCATAATTCCAATCCCAGTTTTGATAGCGCTCTTTTGACAAAGCGTGGATTTGCTCCCATTCTGTCTCTGTTAATGTATGTTCAGGAACGGCGCCGCTCTTCGTATTAAAAATATAACGCAACAGCATCGTTTTGAATTCTTCCATTGTCAGTGGCTCACTTAAAAATTCAGCAATGTTGGCTACTCGGCTGCGAATCGATTTGATTCCTTTTGATTTAATTTTGTCATCTTTCACTTTCAACGCGGAAACGACGTTTTCAATCTCTGAGTTGAGCATGAGCGTGCCATGGGAAAACATACGGCCTTTTGTCGTAAATTGGGCATTGCCGGAAATTTTACGTTCGCCTACTTGAAGGTCATTTCGTCCACTTAATTGCGCATTTACGCCAAGTTTTTGCAGTGCTTGAACAACGGGCTCAGTGAATTTTTTGAAATTGTGAAAGGAATCGCCATCATCTTTCGTGATAAAGCTAAAATTCAAATTGCCCAAGTCATGGTAGACCGCGCCGCCGCCTGATAAACGCCGAACAACATGGAGGTTGTTGTCGTTTACATAATCTAAATTAATTTCCTCAAACGTATTTTGGTTTTTGCCAATAATGATCGAAGGCTCATTTATATAGAAGAGAAGGTATGTTTCTTCTGGGTCTAAGTTTTTTAGCGCCCACTCTTCAATCGCTAAGTTTATTCGTGGATCTGTAATGCCTGCATTGTCAATGAATTTCATTGGTTCATGTCTCCTTTCGTGTGACGATCTCCTTTAGTATACTGATTTGGCCCCTGGAAATCGAGTTATTCGCATGGAAAAAGCCGCTAGCAAACGGCTAGCGGCAAACAGGCAGACGAATCTTTTAGGAGATATTAAGCGCTACAGCGACTAGCAAAGCGATCGCTGAAATCACAAACCAAATAACGACAAGTTTCCAAATGAATTTCACCCACCGTAAATAAGGGATGCCAGCAATTGCTAGAAAGGCCATCAGCGGCGCAGAAGTGGGGTTAATGGTGTTCATGATGCCATCTCCATACTGGAACGCCAGTACAGCTGCTTGCCGTTGGATGTCCAACATGTCGGCAAGAGGGGTCATTAACGGCATCGTGACTGCTGCTTGTCCACTTCCTGATGGAATAAAAAAGTTAATAATCAACTGCAAAATAAACATGCCGATAACTGTCAGTTGGCTAGGGATGACGCTAATCCAATTGGAAAGCTGATAAACAAGTGTATCCATGATTTGGCCTTGTTCCATTACCACTAAAATCGCTCTGGCAAAACCAACGACGAGAGCGCCGAATGTGACCATTTTCATTCCGTCCGTAAAGGCGGTAAACATACCATTTACGCCAAGTCCGCCAGTGAGGCCGACGAGAAAGCCAATAATAATAAAGATAGCTGCCATTTCTGTTAAATACCAGTCCCATTGGAATACACCATACATATTAAGGGCAAAACCGACAGCAATAATTGCTAGCACACAGGCGTGCCGCCCAGAAAAACGCGGGGCTGCTTGTGCGCTTGCCTGTTTCCCAGATTCAAAGCCATACATAAGGCTAGCAGACGGATCTTTTGTTACTTTCAGAGCATAGCGGACAACCAACCAGATCGCAGAGCCTAGAAACAACAAAAATACAGCGAAACGAAAAGCGATCCCGCTAAAAAGAGGCAATTCAGCAATCGATTGGGCAACGCCGACAGTAAACGGGTTCATCATGCCGCCGACAAAACCGGCCATAGCACCGAGGCTGACCATAGCTGTTCCAGTGATCGTGTCGTATCCAAGAGCTTTCGCTACGGCAATGCCAATTGGTACAAATATAATAATTTCCTCAGACATGCCAATCGTCGCGCCAGGAATGGAAAAAACAATCATCATCGCTGGAATTAAATAAATCCCTTTTGATTGTAGCCTGCCAATCAAACTATAAACAGTCGCGTCAATCGTTCCCGTTTTTAAAATAACGCCGAACGTGCCACCTACTAGAAAAATATAAAAAACAATTTGTGCAGAATCCATAAGGCCTGTTGGAATGGCTTGAAACATTTCAAATGGGGTAACAGGACTCGCTTCAAGGGGCGTGTAACTGTCTTCGACAAGGAGTGTCCGTCCGTCTTGTTCAACCCGCTCAAACGCGCCTGGAGAAACGAAGTACGTGGCTAACGCTGCCAGGACAATCATTGCAAACAAAATTGCGTACGTATGGGGGACTTTCGAAATTGGTGCTGTGTTTTCTGAGTTGCTGGTGTCTTTCTGTTCCATTGTTGAAAGCTCCTATCGGTATAAATATTCATATGAATTTATATTTAACTTTATTTTAATATAAAGTATAATAGATAAATGTCAAGTAGCGAATAAAGATACGATGAATCGAGGAGAACCAAATGAAAGAACAAATTAGTGAAAAACTGGAACAGCTTCGTTTAACATTTTGGGAAGTAAGCCAGCATATTGGCCACAATCCAGAACTTGGACATGAAGAGTTTATTGCTTGCAAAACATTGACTGACTTATTAAAATCACATGGATTTACAGTAGAAGTGGGAACATGCGGGTTAGAAACGGCTTTTACAGCGACATTTGACAGCGGCCAACCTGGGCCGAAAGTGGGCTTTATGGCTGAATATGATGCCCTCCCGCAAATTGGTCATGCTTGCGGCCATAATTTAATTGGCACGATGTCGGCTGCAGCAGCGATTGGTCTCAGTGACGTTTTGCATAAAACAGGGGGCAAGATATATGTCTATGGCACACCAGCGGAAGAGACACGTGGAGCGAAAGTGACCATGGCAGACGCAGGATTGTTTGATGATCTTGACGTAGCCATGATGGTCCATCCGAATGCCCATTATGAGGAAAGCGGAACTTCGTTGGCAATGGACGCCATTCAGTTCGACTTTTTTGGAAAGGCGGCCCATGCAGCGGCTAGCCCCCATGAGGGAATCAATGCATTGGATGCAGTCATAGCGACATTTAACCAAATCAATGCACTTAGGCAGCATGTTACGCCAGATGTGCGTATACATGGCATTATCCCAGAAGGGGGACAGGCTGCAAATGTCGTTCCCGATTTTGCCAGAGCACAATTTTATGTGCGCGCTGCATCACGAAAAACGCTTCAACCTTTGCTTGAAAAGGTGAAAAACTGTGCGAAGGCAGCAGCTCTTGCGACTGGCGCACAGTTGGAAATTTCGTTCTACGAGTTTTCCTATGACGATATGAATACAAATGAAGCGCTATCCAAACAATTTACCGCTAATTTGGTTGCGTTGGGCGTTGACGTCGACGATATTCGCGAAAAAACACTTGGAGGCTCGTTGGATATGGGCAATGTCAGCCAGCGCGTGCCCGCCATCCATCCGTACGTGAAAATTACAGATGGCGGTTATGCGTGCCATACGCCTGAATTCCGTGATGCCGCATTAAGCGAGCAAGGATTTGAAGGGCTGATGCTTGGCGCAAAAACGATGGCGCATACGGCCTTTGATGTGTTGACTGATCAAGCGCTTCTAGAAACAATTAAACAAGAATATAAAACGTGGAAAGAAAAACAGTAAGAGAGCGTTCGAAAGGAGAAGCGCTATGCAAGAAGCAATGAGCCTCATCAAACGGCGAGTACGAGCGGAAAATAGAAAGAGAACAAAGCGATGAACCAATTCCTACAAAAGTGGCTCCCAGCCATGACACCACTAGCTGTTATTGCTGGCGTACTTGCGAATCAAATGCTCGAACCTGCAGCCTTTTTGGTGCCATGGATTTTTGCCTGTATGTCGTTTGCAAACAGCATTACAATCCATCCGCGGGAAATAAAGCAAGTCTTTCGATTCCCACGATCCTTTTTTCTAACTTTTGTCTCGCTGCAGCTCATTTTGCCGTTTTGTGCTTATATTGCTGGCATTTTGTTGTTTCCAGATGACGTATGGACACAAACAGGCCTTTTGCTCGCTTTTTCCATTCCTACAGGCATCGTTTCCCTCATGTGGATTTCGATTTATGGGGGAAACCGGTCGTTGGCGCTTTGTTTAATTTTGGCAAACACATTGGTTGCGCCCATCTTCATACCGTTAACGCTAGCTGTGTTTCTCGGAACCGAGCTGCCCCTTGATACATTCGGGATTTTTATGGGCGTCTTTTGGATGGTCGTGGCGCCATCCCTTGCCGCATTGGCTATTAACGCTACAAAACCGGCATGGGTCGACGTCATACACGTAGTCGGCGCGCCCTTTACAAAGCTTGGCTTACTTGCGGTCATCCTGTTAAATAGTTCAGTCGCAGCACCTTATTTTTTGGCGCTTGATATAAAACTGGCCATGATTGTTGCAACGGTACTAGCTTTGGCCATTATCGGCTACTTAACAGGGTTATATTTTGCAAAGGCGACAGGCTCTCCTAAAGAGGACCAGGTTAGCATGATGCTGCTTTCAGGAATGCGCAATATCGGTGTCGGGGCAGCGATTGCGATTGTTTACTTTCCACCAGCTGCCACATTGCCTGTCATTGCCGGGACATTGTTTCAACAAATATTGGCGGCTTCGTTTGGAAAATGGCAGTCGCTGGCGCCTAAGCGCTCTACCAATCAATATGACGCCGCGAAAAACAGAGATGCCTGAATATCAGGCATCTCTGTTTATTTAACTGCGGCCACGACTATGTTTGTAAAACTCATGAAACAGTTTCATTAACGCCCGTTTTTCAATCCGGGAGACATAGCTACGGGAAATATTTAATTCTTTCGCAATTTCCCGCTGTGTCCGCTCTTCCTCCATATTCAAACCGAATCGGCCAATAATGACCTCTTTTTCACGTTCATCGAGCACATGAATGTACTCGTAAATTTGCTTTTTTTCCATTTCCGTCTGCAAGACATCAACGATGTCTTCGCCGTCATCCTTGAGAATATCGATCAGTGTGATCTCGTTGCCTTCTTTGTCTGTACCGATTGGATCGTGCAAAGAAACGTCCTTTTTAACTTTTTTCAAAGCCCGCAAATGCATTAAAATCTCATTTTCGATACAGCGTGCCGCGTACGTCGCTAATTTCGTTCCCTTGCCTTCGGAATAACTTTCAATGGCTTTAATCAAGCCGATTGTGCCAATGGAAATTAAATCCTCGACATCTTCCCTTGTGTTTTCAAATTTTTTAACGATATGGGCAACAAGGCGAAGATTATGTTCAATTAACATGTTCCGTGCAGAAGCATCGCCTTCTGCCATCCGGGCTAAGTATTTTTTTTCGTCTTCTTTGCTTAATGGCTGCGGGAAAGCGTTGTTTTTGACATAGGAAACAAAAACAAACACTTCTTTCATAAAATATGTGAGTGCAGCGAGGATGCCGGACATAAGCTCACCTCCACAAGAATGGTTATATCTATGCAACACTGGGCTTGGTTGTGTCTGTACGAAGGAATGTTTTGCTGACGGTCCGGTTGCGTGGCTATAGGAAAAGGGGATAGGGCCAATGTTTAATCGATTGAAACGGATTAACAGATAGGTTGACCTTTTTTAGAGGAGAAGTAAGTGGTGGCTATCTACCTAAAATAATCAAAAGAGAATTAATAAGAATGAGGTACGTGGTAACGAGACGCTGTGGTTAAGGTATTTCTTAAAACAGCTGCGAACGAAAAAAAGTGCAGCAATGTACTCTGCACTTTTGGTATGTTTTAGCGAAGATAGAAGCTCTATCTTATAAAATGGGTTGCATTTCCCATGTGTTAATCATTCGGATTCGGACGCTTTTCGACAAATAGCAAGATTAATGTGGCCACTGGTCCTAGCAACAGTGAAAGCAAGAACCAATTGAGCCCTGTTCGGTTCTTTCCTTGTGCAAGGCCAGCATTAATTAAGGCAAGGGTGCCCCAGCCGACTACGTACTCGTTGTCCATTTTTTCTTCCTCCTCATTTTCTCTATGTTTTACGAAAACACGAGAAAGTTGGTTTCAACGAGGAGGGAAGTCAACGGGTTTAATTGTTAACCGAAGCATTTCTAAACCAGTGATGCGCATGAGCTAATGCTCGTCTTTTTTAGATTTCTACAACGGTCCAGATAAAATCAGGAGTGGTATTTGAGTTTAATTTCTCAGCCAGGCGCTTAGCTTCTTTGTAACACAAGAACGTTTTAATAACTGTACTGTTAGACTCACATAAATCTTTTAGTTTGCCGTTATTGTTGCAAATGATTTTATACATATAAACACTCCCCTATATATGGAATTTTAGCATGATGTAAAAGGACGGGGTAGTGGTGAATCTAAATTAGAACTTAAGTAATGGTGAGAAAAGCCTTGATTCTTGGATGGTTAATAAAAATAAACAATATTGTTTGATGTTAGAACAGCTAAAAGAGGAGAGAGCTGTCCTGGGATTTTTTCGCCAGTCCCCTGGGAGAACGAGGCGGATAAAAGCATTTCGTCATGGAAAGAGCAATATGTTACTGTAAGTTGTTAAGCCTTTTTGGCCGGACCTTTATTGATAAAAACATGGAAAAATTTAAATAAACAATGGAAAAAATAAGTAAATGCATGTAAAATGGAACGTGAACTGTTACAATATTTATCTAACTTTAGGAGGTTTTCAATGAAAACGTGGATTGCAGTTCTGTCTATTCTCGGAGGCATTTGTGGAATCGTTAGTGGCTTTCTTGTGACGGCTGGTGGGGTTGCTTTTGGTGAAGAAGCAATGGCAAATGATGGTTCCTCTGTGTTTTGGCTATCCTTTTTAGCGATTGCTTTAGGATTTTTATCATGGGCACCTAAGTTAAGAGTCATTAGCGGTATTGCATTAATTATTATTTCTGTTACAGGCTTCTTTTTAAATGGATTGTTTTTTACGCTAGCTTTTATTTTCTTGCTTATTGCCGGCATTTTAGCTTTAGTCAATAAGAAAAACGTTTCTCAAGTCCAAAAAAATCCAGAGGTTCAAGGTTAACGGTTGTAAGGAAATAGTCAAAAATAAGAACACGGGGCTAAGCCATGCTTAGCCCTGTTTTTCATTTAGAAGCGGGATAATGCTGTTCGGGTCAGCGGCGACTTTTGTCGAACGTTAGTATGTCACAAAATATTACAATCGGTGCCAGTAGAAAAACGATCCACGTTAGACTAGGGGAAATCATTTTAGGTATCAAAAAGGAGTTTTACATGTCCATACAAGGAAAAGTGTACCTCGTCGGTGCAGGGCCTGGAGACGCCGAACTGTTGACTGTTAAAGCACGAAAGGTATTACAACAAGCTGACGTTGTGATTTTTGACAGGCTTGCCAATCCGGCGCTCATCATGGAAGTTAGCGATCATGCCAAGTTGGTGTATGCAGGCAAGCAGCCGTGCAAACATGTGTTGCGCCAAGGAGACATCCAAACAGAAATGCTTGTCCACGCAAAAAAAGGAAAAACGGTTGTTCGCTTAAAAGGGGGCGATCCTGCCGTATTCGGCAGAGTAGGAGAGGAAGCTGCTTATTTAAAAACTCACCACATTCCATTTGAGATTGTCCCTGGTGTGACAGCGGGTACAGCCGCTTCTATTTATGCAGGTGTACCGGCAACCCATAGAACGCTTTCCAGTTCATTTGCAGTCGTAACTGCTCATCGCGACAGAGACGAAAAAAAAGAGCCCCCTAATTGGCGAGCACTTGCTCAATCGGTTGACACGCTAATGATCTATATGGGCATGAAACAATTAGCTGCCATTGTTGACCAGTTAATGACACATGGAAAACCAGCCGGTACGCCTGTGCTCATTGTCGAGTGGGGCACATACAGTCGACAGCGGTCCGTGGAAGGAACACTAGAAACGATTGTGACCAATGTCGCTAACGCTAACTTGGCGAATCCTGCTGTTATTTTAATCGGCGATGTTGTCGGTGTCCGTGGGGCTGTATCATGGTTTGAGCACAAGCCCCTTTCTGGCATGGGAATACTTTCGCTAAGAGGAGAAACTGAAATGACGGGAACGTTGCGGGCGCAAGGGGCGGATGTCTTTGCGGCCCCCCTCCAACAAAACAAGGGGAAAATTGTTACTGATACGGACATCGCTGCTGTGCTTCAAACTAGTAAAAATCAAGCAGTCTTGTTTTTTGCCAAGGAGGTGTTGTTCGCGTTTTTAGCAAAGCTTGGCGAGAAAGGCTATGATATTCGTTCTGTACAAGGGCAACTTATGGCGGGAACACAGGAGGTGGAGCAAATCGCTCGCTCACTCGGTTTGCAATTGGCGCGTTATTCGAAAAAATCAACTCTTTCGCCTGTCGTGATTGGTACAGATGCCATTAACCGCCGCTTGTTACCACAAAAAATAACTGTTGCGATTCGTCGTCTGCTAGAAGAAGGCCACTTAACTCATGCCTTTTGTGAAACAGAGCAAGAAATTGATGATTTGCGACTCGTTTTAGCAGAATGTGCAAATGAAGCTGTATTGCCTATTTTAACGACGAGCGATCAAGTTCAAGCATATGCTAAATCTCTTTCGATGTACGCTTCTGTCGTTCTGCACAATCAACCACTCGATCAGACAATGTCTTAAACGAGGTAATTGGATTTTTTTTAAAAGGAGTTTTGAGATGTGAATAAAGAAAAGGTTGTTTTAATTGGCAATGGCATGGCGGGCATCCGCACACTCGAAGAAATCATTAAACGAGAGCCTAATCGTTTTCAATTCACGGTTTTCGGTGCAGAACCCCATCCAAATTACAATCGAATATTGTTGTCGTCTGTTCTTCAAGGCGACGCAAGTGTAAGCGACATCGTCTTAAACGACTACGACTGGTATGAAAGAAACCAAATTGAATTGTTTACAGGTGACGCAGTCGTACGAGTTGATTGTCGCAAAAAAGAAGTGTGGAGCGCCAGTGGCATTAAACGGACCTATGACCGTTTGATCTTTGCCACAGGCTCCGACCCGTTTATGCTCCCTTTGCCTGGAGCAGAGAAAGAAGGTGTCATTGCGTTTCGCAACATCGCCGATTGCGAATCAATGATCAATGCTGCGAAATCGTATCAAAAAGCGGTGGTCATTGGTGGAGGGCTGCTAGGCCTTGAAGCAGCTAGAGGCCTGTTGAACTTAAAAATGGACGTTGATGTCATCCATATTGCCGATCATTTAATGGACCGGCAACTGGATTCAGGTGCAGGAAAGATGTTGAAGGCCGAGCTTGAACAACAAGGGATGCAGTTTCATTTAAATAAGAAAACGGTCAAAATCAATGGCCACAACCGGGTCAAGGGCATTTCCTTCAGTGACCAAACAAGTATAAAAGCTGATTTAGTTGTTATGGCTGTTGGCATTCGTCCGAATGTTCAATTGGCTAAGCAATCAGGACTTAAAGTAAATCAAGCAATCGTCGTCAATGATTATATGGAAACTAGCGAAGAAGATGTATATGCAGTTGGTGAATGTGCTGAACACCGTGGTATCGTTTATGGGCTTGTTGCTCCCTTGTACGAACAAGGCAAAGTGCTTGCTGAACACATCTGTACAAATACGAGCAACGAGGTCAGCGGCTATAAAGGGTCAATCGTCTCCACGAAATTAAAAGTTTCAGGGGTAAATGTCTTTTCTGCAGGGGCGTTTCGCGATCAAGACGAGACGAAATCGATTCGTATCCATGACGAATTTGCTGGAGTCTACAAAAAGCTAGTTGTTAAAAACAATCAAGTTGTAGGGGCCGTCTTATTTGGCGACACCAATGATGCCAATCGAATTCTTTCTCTCATTCGGTCTGGGGAAGACATTTCGGCCATAAGTAAAGCGGCACTGTTCCCATCTGAGACGAATGACAGCAGTCCATCAGTAGTAGCTACAATGGCAGACGAAGAAACGATTTGCGGCTGTAACGGTGTAAGCAAAGGTGAGATTGTCTGTGCAATTAAAGAGCAGGGGCTTTCTACGGTAGCAGAAATAAGGCAATGTACGAATGCGTCAAGGTCTTGTGGTGGCTGCAAGCCGGAAGTAGCTGAATTGTTGGCACTCACAACAGGAACGGACATAATGGCAAAACCAGAACCTCTTTGCGGCTGTACGGAATTAACCCATGAAGCAGTGGTAGCCTCGATCCGGGAAATGGGCTTGTCCTATGTTCGAGAAGTCATGAGCGTGCTTGGTTGGAAGTCAGAGGAAGGCTGTTCAAAGTGCCGCCCTGCTCTCAACTACTATCTAGGTCTCATTAGCCCCCTTGATTATACGGATGATGCTCATTCCCGGTTTGTTAATGAACGGGTCCATGCCAATATCCAGAAAGACGGCACGTTCTCTGTTGTGCCTCGGATGTATGGCGGGGTGACCAATCCAGAACAACTGCGGAAAATCGCTGATGTTGCTGAAAAATACAATGTCCCTTTATTAAAAGTCACCGGCGGTCAACGGATCGACTTGCTCGGCGTCGAAAAAGAAAAATTGCCTAACGTATGGCGTGATTTAGGGATGCGCTCCGGCTATGCGTATGGCAAAACATTGCGGACAGTCAAAACGTGCGTTGGTGAAGATTTTTGCCGTTTTGGCACGCAGGACTCGATTAGCCTTGGAATCGAAATTGAAAAAAAATACGAGGGCCTGAATACGCCCCATAAAGTAAAAATGGCTGTTTCCGCTTGCCCGCGTAATTGTGCGGAATCAGGAATAAAAGATGTTGGAATTGTGGGTGTAGAAGGAGCATGGGAAATCTATGTAGGTGGGAATGGAGGCGTTGATTTAAGAAGCGCTGAGCTGCTTTGCAAAGTGGCAACGAATGAAGAAGTAATGGAAACGATCAGTGCATTTTTGCAATATTATCGGGAACAAGCCACCTATTTAGAACGGACTTCCCATTGGATTGAGCGAGTCGGGCTTGAATCAATTAAAAAAGTGATTTTCGACGACAGCATCGAACGAGCAGCGCTAATCGAACGGATGGAAATGGCGCTATCTAGGCACAAAGATCCGTGGACGGAAATTGTTGAGAGTGAAGAAAAGCAGAATCAATTGTTTGAAAAGAAAAAAATTGCTGTTAAACAGGGAGGAGGTATGTGATGGCATTCGTGGAAGCGGGTAGAAAAGTGTTTGTCGCTAACCGAAATGAGCTGGCGGTCGGTTTAGGCAAGAAAGTTGAAATCGAAGGGAGGGAGCTTGCTTTATTTATGCAAGAGGATGGGTCCGTCCGGGTCCTTGACAATAAATGTCCTCATAAAGGCGGGCCACTGTCCGAAGGCATCGTTAGTGGAAATTATGTTTATTGCCCGCTGCATGATTGGAAAATTTGCATGAAAACGGGCAGCGCGCAAGGTGGAGACCAAGGAAATGTAGCTTGTTTTACTGTGAAAGTTGAAGGAGACGATATTTACGTGTTTATTTAATGCTTGTTAAAAGGAGTGATTGGATGGGCTCGAAGTCAAGACAGCGACTCGTCCTTATTGGCAATGGCATGGCAGGCGTCCGCGTGGTAGAGGAAGTGTTAAAACTTGCTCCGCGCCAGTTTGCGATTACGATTTTATCAGAAGAAGACCGCCCAAGCTATAACCGCATCTTGCTTTCCTCCGTTTTGCAAGGGAAACAGACGCTTCACAGCATCGGCATCCATCCGTTCCAATGGTATGTTGACCATGGCATTGAGCTGCGATTAGGTGAGAAAGCGACCAGAATCGATCCCGTTGCCCAGAAAGTATATACCGACAAAGGGGAACTTGCTTACGACAAGCTAGTGATCGCTACTGGTTCGGAACCTTTTGTCCTTCCAGTGCCAGGAGTGGAGAAAGAAGGCGTATTTGTTTTTCGCACAATCCGTGATTGTGAACGGTTAACTGAATGGGCGACTCGTTACCAAAAAGCGGCTGTCATTGGGGGCGGTTTGCTTGGTCTTGAAGCAGCCCAAGGGCTGGCTCATTTAGGCGTCGACGTAAGCGTCATTCATCTTTCTGACCGAATTATGGAGCGCCAGCTCGACGAAACGGCAGCCCGGCTGTTGAAACAGAGCCTTGAGAGCAAAGGGATTCACTTTCTGTTACAAAAACAAACAGCGGAAATTAGCGGCGAGGAGCGGGTAACAGGTCTTCGTTTTCAAGATGGAACCACTCTTTCTGCTGATTTTGTTGTCATGGCAGCTGGCGTCCAGCCGAACATTGCCATTGCCAAGGAAAGCAACATTCCAACAAAGCGAGGAATTGTTGTTGATGATCGTCTACGCACGGACGTTTCAGGTGTGTATGCCGTCGGCGAATGTGCCGAACATAACGGAATCAGCTATGGGTTAGTGGCCCCCTTATATGAACAAGCAAAAGTGCTGGCCCGTGAGCTTTGTGGACTGCCAGGCCTGTATTATAACGGCACTGTGTTAGCGACGCAATTGAAAATATCAGGAGTAAACGTCTTTTCTGCAGGCGAAACAATCTGTTCTGGCACTTGTACTGTTTTGAAAACTTTAAACGAAATTACGGGTCAGTATAAGAAGCTTCTGTTTAAAGGGAATTGCCTTGCCGGGGCAGTATTGTTTGGCAATACGCGACAAAGCGACCAGCTGTTGCAGTTGATTCGGGCAAACACGCCATTGTCAGATGACGAGAAGACGCAACTATTAACAGAAGATGGAACAGCATTTGAACGAGAGCTAGCCTCTCTGCCAGCTTCCCATCTCATTTGCAATTGTAATGCTGTATCAAAGGGCGACATTATGAGCGCAATGGCAGCCGGACAGCACACAATTGCACAGATAAAAGCGGGAACGAAAGCGGCAAGTTCATGCGGTGGATGCGAGGTCAGAGTGGCCGCTATGCTAGAAAGCTTTAAGCATGGACAACTGCTAGCGACTGTCGATATAGCCGAAAGAAAACCGTTGTGCCCATGCACGTCGCTAACCGAACAACAAGTCGCCAAATCAATCGCCGAGAAACGGCTCGTTGTGTTTTCTGACATGAGCGAAAAGCTAGGTTGGAAAAACAAAAATGGGTGCCGAGTCTGCCGAGAAGTGTCTGCTTATTATGCCGGATTGTTCTTTCCTGGGGGAGCACCAAAGGAACGGAATGGAAAACAAGAAAACGATGGCAGTTATACGATTACACTTCCACACATTGCTGGCAGATTGAGCACTGACCAATTAAAACAATTTGCCCTAATGGCTGAGGAACTGCAAGTGCCGAGAATTGATTTTTCAGCACGTAACCAAGTGCAGCTGAAAGGGTTGACGGAAAAGCAACTGCCTTACGTCTTTGAACAGCTTGATATGCCTCCTGCTGTTTTGGCAGGCAAGCGTTTGCAGGTTGTTATTGATGACAGCCACTATAACTGGCCGGAAGGGAGGCACTTGGCTGAAAGACTGCTCGATTTATTTAACTGTGTGCCTTTTCCTATGGAAACAGAAGTATGCGTTACGTTAGCTGCTCGTCGACACGAGCTCGCTGCTATTCGTCTCTCCCGGTCGCCATTAAATTGGGAAGTAGCGATTGGTTCTGAATTATTTTGTTCGAACGACTCCGTTGAAGGAACCTTTCAACTTGTTTGCGCTTTGCTGCAATACTTTAGGCAATCAGCGCAGTACAGTGAAAATATCCATGCTTGGCTTGTCCGTAAAGGCGCGGTCCATGTTCGCGAAGTCGTGTTTGACGCTGCTTGCCAGGCAAAATTAAATAAACAGCTAGCGGAAATAACGGCAGTTAGCCATGAGCATGCAGAACGAATGCCAGTCGTTTAAAGAGATAAAAATTTGGAGTGGAGGGATTGTACTCGAATGCAGTCGGGATATTTGCAAGAAAAAAGACAACTGCCTAATCGTGAAATCGTCTATAACAGCCAATGCCCTTTTTGCAGTGTACAATGCAAGGTGCAATTGATTAAGCGTAAGCATGGACAGGAAACATCATACGACGTTGTTGGCATAGAGAACCCCACGTCAAAAGGCCGTTTATGTGTAAAAGGGCTGAATGCTCACCAACACGCCTTTCATCCCGATCGGCTTACACAACCGCTGGCCAAAGTAAATGGAAAATGGCTGCCGATTAGTTGGGATGAAGCACTGAAACAAATCGCCGAAAACGTTCAAGCAATTCAGCAAGAAGATGGGCATGATGCAATGGCCGTATATGGAAGCGCCTCAATTACAAATGAAGAAGCATATTTGCTCGGTAAGTTTGCCCGTGTAGCCTTGAAAACAAGGCATATTGACTATAATGGCCGGCTCTGTATGTCGGCTGCTGCCTCCGCTGCTACAACAGCATTTGGAATAGATAGAGGCTTAACCAATTCCCTTGAAGACGTTCTGTTTGCGGAATGTCTGATGTTGGTAGGGACCAATTTAGCTGAATGCCAACCAACGCTGATGCCTTACATTGAACAAGCGAAAAAGAACGGCGCTTTTCTTATCGTCGTTGATCCAAGGGAAACGGCAACTGCACAGCTGGCTGACTTGCATATAAAGCTAAAACCTGGTACAGACGCTGCTTTAGCAAATGGGTTATTGAAATGTATCTTAGAAGGTGGCTACGAAGATGCCGCTTTCATCCAAAAACAGGTTGAAGGGTTTGCGGAAGTCAAAGCCCATATTGCCAAGCTCAAACTTGAAAACATAGCCGAGCAAACAGGGGTCAGCGGCGATGTGATCACCAAGGCTGCTGAAACGTTTGCTAAGGCAAGAACAGGGATGATTTTTACGGCAAGGGGCGTTGAGCAGCAAACAAACGGCTCCATGGCTGTCCGTAATTTCCTGAATGTTCTAATCGCTACAGGGAAGTTAGGCAAACACGCATGTGGATTTGCCGCGGTTACAGGACAAAGTAATGGCCAAGGGGCAAGGGAACATGGTCAAAAAGCCGATCAGCTTCCAGGATACCGTTCAATCGAAAATGAAGAGCATCGCGCTCATATTGCCGCTATTTGGGGGATTTCACCTGAACAGTTGCCAAGGAAGGGTGTCTCGGCTTTTGAAATGATGAAAAAAGCAGACAAGGGGGAAATTACCGGAATGTTTTTAATGTGCTCCAATCCGGTCGTATCCCATCCACAGGCCGATTTTGTCAAAAATGCTTTAAAAAAGCTAAAATTTCTGGTCGCTGTCGACTTATTTGTTTCTGAAACAGCTCAGCTTGCTGACTTGATCTTGCCGTCCACTTCTTATTTGGAAGATGAAGGCACGATGACAAATGTCGAAGGCAGAGTGACACTGCGTGAAGCCAGTATGCCTCCTTATGGGGAAGCCCGCCATGATTGGCAAATTATCTGTAACATTGCGGCTGTTCTTGGCAAAGGAACTGATTTTTCCTATTCCTGCTCGGAAGACATTTTTACTGAATTAAGAATGGCCAGCAAAGGTGGAATCGCTGATTACTATGGAATTACGTATGAGCGGCTTAGGAAAGAAAAGGGGATTTTTTGGCCATGCCCTAGCCTGGAACATCCAGGGACGCCACTGTTATTTACGGATTGTTTTTATCGGCCAAACAAAAAAGCGCTTATGACCGTTGTTCCGAACGACGCGCCTGTACCAAAAGAAAAACCAAGTCGAGATTACCCTCTTTATTTAACGACGGGCAGAGTGCTTGCTCACTATTTGACTGGCGTACAGACACGAAATAGCGCCTCCCTTATGGCACGAAACTTTGAATCTTTTGTAGAAATGCATCCAGAAACCGCTAAAAAGCATGGAATTGCTGATCGAACGCTTATCAAGCTGACTACCAAACAAGGCAGTATGATCGTCCGTTGTCACTTTACGGAAACGATTCGTGAAGATACTGTATTTGTCCCTTTTCACTGGAGTGGCAAACAAAACGTCAATCGTATAATTACAGGCAATTTAGACCCTGATTGCCGCATGCCAGCTTTTAAAGTCAGCGCAGTAAGGGCTGAACCATTAGTTGTTCATGAGCAAATGGAAGGAGTGTTGGGAACATGAAACTTTCTGAGTTACGCAAAAGCGGGCATGCGCCTTCGTTGTTTTCCGCTTTTTTATATTTCGATGTAAGCTTTATGATTTGGGTATTGCTTGGTGCCCTTGGCGCATACATTACTGCTGATTTTGGCTTGAGTGCTTCACAAATTGGGTTCATTGTCGGGATTCCGATTTTAGCAGGCTCTGTTTTCCGCATCCTTGTTGGCATTTTGACAGATCGTTATGGGCCAAAAAAGACGAGCATAGCAGGCATGGTTGTAACGATGGTACCGCTGTTGTGGGGCTGGCTATTTGGTACGAGCTTGTCAGAATTGATCGCGATCGGGCTGCTGCTTGGCGTTGCGGGTGCTAGTTTTTCTGCTTCGCTGCCAATGGCTAGCCGGTGGTACCCCCCTCATTTACAAGGAGTAGCAATGGGCATAGCAGGAGCCGGAAATAGTGGTACCTTATTTGCTACATTGTTCGGGCCAAGGCTGGCAGAAATTGTTGGTTGGAATGGGGTGATGGGACTAGCGCTTATTCCTCTTTCCCTTGTGCTCATCTCTTACATCCTGATGGCGAAGGAGCCACCAAACCAGCCAGCTCCAAAGCCGTTAAAAGCGTATTTCCGTGTATTCCAAGAGCGTGATACATGGTACTTTTGCTTGCTTTACAGTGTTACATTTGGTGGATTTGTAGGCTTGTCAAGCTTTTTAAGCTATTTCTTTGTAAACCAGTATGCTGTTTCAGGGGTCAGAGCAGGGGAGTTTGTCACACTTGTCGTTGCTGCCGGCAGCTTATTGCGCCCAATTGGCGGGTTGATTGCAGACAAAATTGGCGGTGCTCGCTTGCTTACTGTGCTTTTTGTTGGCGTAGCCCTTTGTATGTTTGCCGTTAGTTTTCTCCCGCCGATTGCGTTTGCTCTTACTGTGTTATTTATAGGCATGGGCTGCCTCGGCATGGGCAACGGTGCTGTGTTTCAACTTGTCCCGCAGCGTTTCCATAAAGAAATCGGCATGGTAACTGGCATCGTTGGAGCTGCTGGAGGCGTTGGCGGCTTTTTCTTGCCAAATATTCTCGGCTTGTTTAAGGATATAACGGGGACGTACGCTAGCGGATTTCTTCTGTTCGCCCTTTCTGCCTGTTTCGCCCTTGGGCTGTTACTGTTTGCTCAGCACTCATGGAAGAAGGCGTGGACAGAGACAAAGCAGACGACGTCTATTTAAGCGACTTGAAGATAAAATGGAGGCCAGCGAACGCTGGCCTCTGTTTTATTGGTGACGGTTTGTCTGTATCGATTGTTAATCGTTCTTTTTTGGTGGTTTGGTTTTCTGATGATTGCTTTTTGGCACGGCACGTTTGTGCTGTTTTTTTTGTTCCTGTTTTAAACGTTTTTTCTCTTCACGTTCATGCTTGTTTTTGAAGTTGCGGAGCTCAACGAGTTCACGACGTAGCCGCCGCTCTTTGACCTGCTCTTTTAGTCTTTCTTGGCGCAATGCTTTTAAAAGAGAAATGACCATAAGCACGATGATAATCGAAAAAGGAAACGCCACGACAATCATTGTGTTTTGCAATGCTTGCAGGCCGCCGCTATAGAGAAGAACAGCGGCCGTTGCTGACATTAACAGGCCCCATGTTATTTTAATTTTGTTAGCTGGATTTAATGATCCTTTTGTAGACTGGCTACCTAGCACAAATGTGGCTGAATCAGCTGACGTAATAAAAAATACAGCGATTAAAAAGATCGTTATAAAGGATGTAATGGTACTAAAGGGCATTGTACTTAGCACGCCAAACAACATCTCTTCATCAGCTAATGTTGAAATAGCGGCAGCCCCCGAAGACTCGGCAGCAATCGATGTCCCCCCTAAAAATGAAAACCAAACAAAGCCTAGCAGCGATGGGACTAGCAATACGCCAATGACGAATTCTCGCAGTGTCCGTCCTCGCGATACACGGGCAATGAATGTACCGACGTAAGGGGACCATGCCATCCACCAGGCCCAATAAAACAAGGTCCACGCGTTAATCCAAGCACGGTGTTCTGCACTGTTTGGCGCAATCGTAAAACTAAGTTCAGGCAAGGATTGTATGTACTGGCCAAGTGTATTTGTGAAAAGGTTTAACGAGTACATGGTTGCACCAAACACGGCGAAAAACAGCAACATAAGCACGACAAGTGTCATATTGACAATACTTAAAATGCGGATTCCCTTATCAAGCCCTGTACTTGCTGAAATAAGAAAGAGCACGGTAATCACAACAATAATCGCTAACTGGAGCATAAAGCTGTTTTCTAAGTTTGTCAGGAAGGAAATGCCGCCGTTCATTTGAGCGGCCCCAAATCCGAGCGTCGTTGCAATTCCTGACAATGTGGCAATAATAGCGATCACATCAATCGTTTTGCCAAAGAAGCCATTTGGATTAATTAATGGCGACAACGCTGCGCTAATCAGGCCAGGCTGTTCTTTGCGGAAATTAAAGTAAGCCAAACAAATCGCCACAATTGCATAAATGGCCCAACCATGAAAACCCCAATGGAGAAATACGTACTTCATGGACTCTAGCGCAGCTGCTCCCGTTCCTTCTTCTACAGTCGGTGAGCTCACTGCATAATGAGCAATTGGTTCGGCAGCTCCGAAAAACAGAAGCCCGACGCCGAGTCCTGCGCTAAATAAGAAAGCAAACCATGTTAAGTAACTGTATTCAGGACGGTCTTCATCTTTGCCTAAACGTATCTTTCCATAAGGGCTAAAGATAAAAAAGAGGCATACAAGCAAAAAGAAGGTAACGACGATTAAATAATACCAGCCAAACCGATCGGCGATAAAGGCCTGGGCAGCGGCTGTAATCGCTTCAAGGCGCGCTGGAGCAGAGATGCCAACAACAATAAAGATAAGGAGGATGCCAAGCACCCAGTAAAATACGGGGTCAATCTTCGTTCGTGTGTCATTTGAATTCATTGATGCGCTCCTTGTTTTAAATCAACTGTGATGACGGAATAAACTTTACTTACCCATTTATTCGCGTTTATAACCTGGGAGGTGATTTCCAAATACTTTTCCCATTATACTTAACTCCCATGTATGCGTCTATGAACTCGAACAAAAAGCGATGAAAATAGATAGTTGAACTTAGGAAGAAGGAATGAGAGGCAAGGAGGATTTACCCACAATGAATGATTGTTAAAACAGAAAGCCCGCATCTTTCTTAGTAAGATGCGGGAGAAAATACAACGAACAAACATTCTGTTTTTTTGTTGACGAACATTCGTTCGATCGTTATAATAATAATCAAAAGGAGTGTGATTATGATGATCCGGTTATTAAACAGAGCTGCTACTGAGCAAGGGCGGGTAGAACTCATCTATGAAGCAAAAAATAAAAAGCTAACCCAAAGGGAAGTTACAGTATACACCGTTACCGAGACGCATGTTTTTTGTTATTGCCATTTAAAAAATGCGTATCGAGCCTTTGCACTGGACCATATTCTCTCATGCGCTTGGTTGACAAATAAACGCGGGAATCGTTCCCTTATTGGTTAACGTTTTTGCCTGGTAACCCATTAAGTCGATGACCCCAATGGTTGGTTGGACCATAGCCATTCCCAATTTGTAAAGACCAAGTAATGGCATCTGCTGTAAAAGCTTTTGCTTTTTGGACTGCATCCAATAGCGCTATGCCTTTAGCCAATTGGGCACAAATCGCTGCTGAGAAGGTACAGCCTGTCCCATGTGTGTGTTTTGTATCCGTACGGGGCGCATCTAATTTAAACAATCCAGTCTCTCTACTGTAAAACACATCAACCGCATCGCCTGTTAAACTTCCCCCTTTTACAACAACGCTTTGTGCCCCTAATTCTTTAACAATCCGTATGGCTGCTTTTTCCATATCGTCAATATCATCAATTTGCATGTCAATTAAATCTTCCGCTTCAGCAATATTAGGTGTGACAATTGTTGCTAAAGGCACAAGTGTCTCGCGAAGCTTAGCGCGCACATGCTTTTCTAGCAATGGGTCGCCGTTTTTGGCCATCATCACTGGGTCGCAAACATAAGGGACGTTTTTGTGGGAATGTAGTTGTTGTTGCAGGAGTTCCATCATTTCTGGGAGCGCGATCATGCCTGTTTTAATAGCGCTTGGGTAAATATCATCGACAACCGCTTGGAACTGCTGGTCGATGAATTCAAGGGGTACGTGGTGGATAGCCCGCACACCTGTCGTATTTTGCGCCACTAGCGAGGTAATCACGCTCATTCCATACACTTCTAGTTCTTGAAACGTCTTGAGATCGGCTTGAATGCCAGCTCCTCCTGTAGGATCGGTTCCAGCGATCGTTAAAGCGCGATAAATCGTCGACAACGCCATCATCCTTTCTGTCTAAAATAAAAAAACAGCCGCCCGTACTTGTGGAGGCGACTGTTGTAATGTAAAAAAAACAAATGTATTTTTTACGTTTCCACTTCCCTACGCTAGTATGAACTAGATCAGGTTGAAGAGTTAAAGGCGAACCTTTTCTCAGCACGAAGCACCCCTAGTGGAATCTATGTGTTTGCTGTTGTTTTACTCGTTAACAGCGTCTTTTAACTGTTTACCTGGCTTGAAAGCAGGGTTTTTTGTTGCTGGGATTTCAATTTCTTCGCCAGTTTGCGGGTTGCGGCCTTTACGAGCAGAACGCTCGCGGACTTCAAAGCTACCAAAACCGACGAGTTGTACTTTTGCTCCTTTTACGAGTGATTCCGTAATGCCATTAAAAACAGCGTCAACTGCTTTGGAAGCGTCTTTTTTAGAGATTTCTGCTTGTTCTGATACTGCATTGATTAAATCTGTTTTGTTCATCTTAAAAAACTCCTTTTCTTATCGTAAAGTTGTTTCATTCTTTTCTTCTTACAGACCAACATATTGCTATATTCGCTGTATGCGGCTTATAGCGACAATGCCTGCCCTTAATTTACTCATGAATCCTTGTTGTGTCAAGACTTAAAGGCCAAAATAAGGCTGAACACCTGATTTTTAATCACTTTGTAACGTTTTTCCCCAAATTCAGCACTATTCTTGTCATCAAACGTGTCCTTTTATTTAGGGCCTATTTTCTGTAGGTAATGGTTTTGTAGGATTTTCCTTTGTTGTCTGTTTGCTGTTGTTCGCATATGTTTTCTTTTCTTTGTCATAAAAAGGCTTCATTTCGTCACAAACAGTGGAAGCGTCCATCGGAATGCCTATACGGTAAGCGGATCGAGAAATCATTAATGCTGCAATCGGCACCGTAATAAACACAAATAGAATCGTTAACAACAACTTGCCAATAAACTCGCCTTTTAATACAAAAAAGTAGAGGAATACAGCGGCCATGATCATCATAATGCCAAATGTCGAATTTTTTCCCGTCGCATGGAGACGGGAGTACACATCAGGCAATCGAACGATGCCGACAGCAGAAAGGAAGCCGAAAATAGATCCTAGTAATGCCAAAACTGCGATTAGCCATTCAATCGTCGTCAAACAAATTCCCCCTTTCAAGAAATTTCGCCATGGCGGCTGAGCCTACAAAAGCGAGAATGCCTACGACGAGAAGAATTTCGGTATAGGCGCGTGTGTCTTGAAGAATCATTAAGATGCCGACAAAGCCAATTAATAAGATGCCAACGGTATCAAGCGCCACAATGCGGTCATGATTGGTTGGTCCAAGAAGGGCACGGACAAAACAAAGGAGCGCGGCTAGGCTTAGTATGACTAAAGCAATAGAGAGCAACAAATTAAACATGATAGCGACGGGTCACCTCCAAAATGCCAGCCTCAAATGTATCTTTTGCTTGCTTCACCAGCCCATCTTTGTCTTCGGCATTTAAGGCATGGACAAAAATGTAGCGACCGTCTTCTGAAAACTCAATCGACATCGTTCCTGGTGTCAATGTCATCATGACGGCAAACAATGTTTTTTCCACCCTCGTCTCCAGTTCAGTTGGCACGGCAATGATCCCAGGAGCAATGTTCATTTTAGGGCTGATGACAATTTTGGCAACATCCAGGTTGGCAACCGTCAATTCCTTGGCAAACACACCCATTAGCTTTAAAAAGGACCAAACGCGAAGCATGTAAAAATAGCGGCCTTTAAAACGGATTAAACAAAGAACGACAAGCATCCCTATGACATAACCAAAAACGAAAGTTTGGGCGGTAAAACTGTTTTGAAAGAGCATCCACAAAAACGCAACTAACGTATTTATGATTAATTGAAACGCCATTTTCTCACTCTCCCAAAACAGATTGAATGTAAATTTCCGGATTGAGTAGCTGGTCTGCTACAGCAAGCGAATAAGTAAATACAGGTTCAGCAGCAACGCCTAGGGCAATCGTTAACATCACCAGTGGAACGATTGGCAGCAAAAGTTTTGTTACGGAAATAGAGGCCTGTTCGTCTGTATGTGCTTGTTTTCCCCAGAACGCATATACAAAAATCTTGATCATTGAAAACAACGTCAATAAGCCGACGAGCAACGCTACAAAGGCAATCCCGTAACTTTCGATCACTAAGCTTTCCAAGATGAGCGGGAATTTGCTGAAAAAGCCACTCAAAGGAGGAATCCCAGCAAGGGATAATGCGCAGATTAAAAAGAGCCACGCTAGCCAAGGGTGCGTCTTCAGCAAGCCGCCCATTTGCTTAATATCGGTTGTGCCTGTCACTTTTTGTGTTGCTCCAGCAAACAGAAAAAGTGCTGTTTTGACAATGATATGGTGAGCAATGTAAAAGACTGCCCCAGCAATAGCGGCTCGTGTATAGAGGCCAAGGCCCATTACCATATAACCTACTTGGCTAATGATATGGTAGGAAAGAATCCGTTTGAAATCAAATTGCGATACGGCTCCAAGGACGCCAAAAAACATCGTCAATCCTGCAATCCATAAAATAAACGTATGTGTAAATCCTGGATCATTTGTAAAAATGAGCGTAAATGTTCGGATGATCGCATAAATGCCAACCTTCGTCAACAATCCGCCAAACAGGGCGGCAATGGCAGCTGGCGGCCCGTAATAAGAGCGGGGAAGCCAGAAATAAAGGGGAAATAATGCTCCTTTCATCGCAAATACAATAAAGAAAATCATCGCTACCACTTGCAAAGCCCCTGTTTGTTCCATTTCCCCGATCCGAACTGCTAAGTGGGCCATATTTAACGTGCCTGTAATCCCATAAAGGTAGGCGACGCCAACTAAAAAGAGGATGGAAGCAAATACGTTGATCGCTGCATACTTAAACGATTCTCGCAATTGGTAGCCTGTTCCTCCAATAACGATTAACGCATAGGATGACAACAGCATCACTTCAAAGAAAACAAACAAGTTAAATAAATCCCCAGTGAGAAAAGCGCCGTTTACTCCAGTCAACAGAAAGAAGTAAAAGGGGTAGAAATAAAACTTTTCCCGTTCAGGATGGATGGTGTAAAAGGCGAAAAGCAAACAAATTAGCCCGATAATAGCAGAGAGAAGTACCATAAATGTGGAAAACAAATCTGATACGAATACAATGCCGAATGGGGCATTCCAATTTCCGAACTCGAGTGTTGTAATGCCATTTGTATAAGCGTCATATGCAAGAAACAGCGCGCTTGCCAATATCGCAATAGAGGCAAGCAAGCTAATGAAGCGCTGCACCTTGCGATAGTTGGCAAATAAAATCAACGTTGCTCCAATGGCAAATGGCAAAATAACAGGAATGATTAGCATATTATTCATCGGCAGAACCCCTTAATTTCTCTAAGTCGTCGGTGTTATGCACTTTGTATGTCCGGTAGCCAAGCACTACAAGAAAGGCAGTGATTCCAAAACTGATGACAATCGCTGTCAAAATAAGCGCTTGCGGGAGCGGGTCTGTGTAGCCGCCGTCTGCCATATGCTCAAGTGGTGGAGCTTCGGCATTTAGACCAGCCATCGTCAAAAGCAGCAAATGGGCGCCATGGGAAAGAATCATTAACGACACAATCACGCGAAGCAAGCTACGTGCTAGCAGAAGATAAATGCCGATCGTGAAAAGAACGCCGATGACGATAAACATTAAAATTTCCATTAGCCTTTATCCTCCGCAATCGTTAGGGTTACAACCATTGCCATCGCTACGACTACAAAAAAGATACCTAAGTCGAAAGGCAACGCTGTCGTTAATTCGACTTTACCGAAAAAAGGGAAATGGAAGTAATCAAAGAAATGTTCCAAGTAGGCTTGGCCAAACAGGATGCCGATAAAACCAACTGCAGCAGTCAGCAACAAGCCAATCGCAATAAATGGCACAAATGAAATCTTGATCGCTTCGTGGGCTTTTTTACGGTCAAAAACGACATAAATAAGAATAAAGGCACAGGCGGCCATTAACCCGCCAATGAACCCCCCACCTGGATCGTTATGTCCGGCAAAAAACAAGTAAAAGGCAAAGGCGAGAATAAAATAGGCGGCTACAGTAATAAGCGTTTGCTGAAGCACGTCATGGGATTTGGAATACTTCACACATCTTCCCCTCCTTTAAAGCGGTGTTTGATTAACATGATGACGGCAAGTGAAACAATGCCAAGCACAAGGACTTCAAGCATCGTATCAAGTCCCCGGAAATCAACGAGGATGACGTTTACCATATTGGTTCCGCCTCCAAGTTTATAAACGTTTTCGATGTAATAGTCGGAGATCGAAGAAAAATTAGCATCGGTGCCTAGCGAATAAGCGCTAATACCAACAACCGTAATGGTCACCCCGACAGCGGCTGAAATCACAATATTGCCCAGTTTCTTTGAAGGAGCCGCCTTTTCCGGCGCCATTTCTGGCAAGTGCCTGAATGCGAGCATTAATAGGACAACCGTTACCGTTTCAATTAAAAGCTGTGTAAGCGCCAAGTCCGGTGCGCGAAACATCGCAAAATAGAGTGCCATAATGTAGCCGATAATTCCTGCAAAGATAATCAATGTCATCCGTTTTTGAATAAACGGTAGGCACAAAGTGGTCACTATAAACACTGCTGTTACGATATAGACAAAAAACGGAGTTGTCGCTACAGTACTTATGTTAAAAGACCATGCATCAGCATACCAAAATGTCCAACCGAGGAGCAAAAGGATAAACGCACACATATAAACAAAATAATCCCTTAGCAACCCTGTCATTTGCGCTCTTGTGACAGTTTGCGAAAAGTGAATAAGACCGTCTAAGCCTTGATCGTAAAACCAATGGAGTGGGTCTCTTTCACGTTTATAGATGTTAAACTGCGACCATTTTTTCATCGTGATCAAGAGTACGCTTCCGCAAAAAATGATAGCCAATGTCATTAGCAATTCTGTATTAATCCCGTGCCAGAGCGAGAATTTGATGTCAAGCTCGTCCACAGAAAAACGGGGGAGTATGCTAGTGACAGCCGGAGCAACAAGCGATTGGGCGACGATGTTTGGAAATATACCGAGCGTAACAACTAAGGCTACTAGGATCACTGGGCTAATCAGCATTCCGAAAGGAGCTTCATGTACGGTTTTTTCGTAATGGCTTTGCTCGAATTTTCCGAAGAACGTCTTGAAAAATGTGACCGCACAGTACAGAAATGTAAATACACTAGCAATCCAAGCAATAACAGGAAGCAGAAAGCCTATCGTTCCCAATGAAAAGAAATCGCCCTCAGTTGCCCGTAGCAAGCTCGTAAAAAACATTTCTTTTGATAGAAAGCCGTTAAATGGCGGCAATCCAGCCATGGAAGCCAGCCCTATTGCTGAAATCGCAAAAGTGATGGGCATGATCGTCATTAATCCGCCTAATTTGCGGATATCCCTAGTGCCGGTTTCATGGTCGATAATGCCAACTGCCATAAACAAGCTGCCTTTAAAAGTCGCGTGGTTTAGCAAATGGAAGACTGCAGTCGTTATAGCTAGTGAATAAAAGACGGCCCCTTCTCCTGATTCCATATAAAGGGCAGCCGACCCAACTCCAAGCAAACTCATAATCAGCCCTAGTTGGCTGATGGTTGAGTAAGCCAAGATCCCTTTTAAATCTTTTTGGCGCACAGCCGTAATCGATCCGTACGTCAGTGTAACAAGCCCTGCAATCACCAATGCCCAAAACCATACAGCGTCGCCGCCGAACACAGGCGTTAACCGGGCTACTAAATAAATGCCCGCTTTTACCATCGTGGCTGAATGCAAATAGGCGGACACCGGAGTAGGCGCTTCCATTGCATCAGGCAACCAAATATGGAATGGGAATTGCGCTGACTTAGTAAAAGCGCCAAGCAGTACTAAAATCATCGCCGCTAAAAAGAGTGTGCTACCGGCCAGGCCTTCTGTTTGCGCAATGATGTCACGGACACTGAATGTGCCTGTCATACCGTAGAGAATACAGAAGCCGGCTAGCATTGCAAAGCCACCGAACACGGTGATTAACATTGATTTTTGGGCACCATATACGGACGCTTTGCGATGGAACCAATAGCTAATAAGCAGCGCTGAAGCAAGGCTGGTTAGTTCCCAAAAGATATACAAAACAATTAAATTATCGGACAATACGACGCCAACCATAGCCCCCATAAACATGAGCAAGTAAACGTAAAAGTGATGAAGGCGTTCTGACACTTTGTCCAAGTAGTAAATGGAATACAATACGACCAATCCACCAATCCCTGTAATTAACAAGGCAAATAATAAACTAAGGCCGTCAACATACAAATCGACATTAATCCCGAGTGAGGGAACCCAGGAAAGGGAGACGTACTCGTAACCGCCTTCCATCGTTGTCGGTAAAAACGTTAAAATGTACAGAAAAAGGGCAGTTGGAACCAATAGAACGAACCAACCAGTATGGATTTTTTTTGTATACGGGTAAATGATTGGTATAAGAATAGCCATCATAAATGGAATGAGGATGGCTATATGTAAACTGGACATGCCTGACCTCCTTTGAAATGAAAATAGGAACAATCGATTTAGTACGATCTCAGCCATTATAACGCAAAAAAAAAAGCCGTGCACCCTTAGTATACCAAGGATTTACGATGTTTGACTTATCTATTAAATAGGATAGAAGACGTAAGGGGAGCCTAAATTTTTTGTTATTAATTTTTAAAATGTATAAATCGACCCTTAATCAGACCACGCTATATGTAAAAAAAGAAGGCGGGGATGTTTCATTCGAACTCAAACGAAAGGGATCTTATGTGGGGGCGTATTTACGATCATTTTTCTAGGCAGTTGGTGGCTGGATCAGGATACGTGGAAAGAAAAAAGGGAAGGCTTTACTATACAAGGGTATGATTCAGTTGAATTTGCGCCGCGTGAATATATAAAGCTTTTGCCAAAAGAGACAGAAGAAAAAGACGACTTTTAAAAGTCGTCTTTTTCTTCAAGGCACACAAGGCGGGCGATTTCTATCAATCTTTATGAAGAGAGTTTAATCCTGTCCGTTAATGAACGCCTAAGGAGTTCATCGTGAATCAAATCAATGAAGTCTTGGTTAAGTTCAAGCTCAATGGCTTTATGGTACGTTTCGATTAGCAACTCGTCCGATAAATTTTCCATTGTCCCCCGCTAAAGCGTCAGCAGGTTCACCTCCTCGTCGATAGAAATGACCGCGACCTTAACAATCACTTATATGATTAATCAAATCCTATCATGTATCAGGAACTAGAACAACCGTTCGTTTATCCACATGGACTCGTTGATAACCTGTTAGCATTTTGTGGGTTTTTGTCTCAAACTCCTAATATACAAGTGTTTATAAAGTGAACAAAGTTATCCACAGGAATGGGCATGGGTGTATTTGTCGAAAAGTTTTTCGTTCGTAATGGTTTTTGTCGAATCATGAATAAGAAGCTTTATAAAAAAGGGTTTTGTTTGATAAAATGGGGGATGAACGGTATAGTTGATGATTGGTTAGTGAATGTGGAATGTTTAGAAATGAGGTGCTGATGTGTTCAGCGAGTTACTCCCTAATCAATACGTAAAAAGCATTTATGACATTGACTTGAATGCGCTCCGTGACCGTGGAATAAAAGCGGTCATTACCGATTTAGATAATACTTTAGTTGAATGGCACCGGCCAGGCGCGACACCAGAAGTCAAACAATGGTTGAAAGAACTGGAAAAAACAGGCTTACACGTAACGATTGTGTCAAACAACAATGAAAAGCGGGTAAAAACTTTTTGTGACCCTGAGAAAGTGGTTTTTATCCATAGCGCTAAAAAGCCTATGAGAAGAGCGTTTAGGCAGGCGTGCTCACAAATGGGGGTTCGTACTGATGAAGCAGTCGTTATTGGTGATCAAATATTCACAGATGTTCTCGGCGGTAACCGTGCGGGGCTGTATACGATTTTGGTCGTGCCTGTTGCAAGCACCGATGGTTGGATGACAAAAGTAAATCGACGTGTTGAACGGATTGTATTAAAATGGATGAGAAGAAAAGGGTACATACATTGGGAGGATGAGGCATGACGGAATCGAAGGAAGAATGGCACTGCTCAGGTTGTGGTGTCTCCATTCAAACGGAAGATCCGAAAAAGCTTGGTTACGCACCAGAATCGGCTTTAAAGCGAGACGTAGTAGTTTGCAAACGGTGTTACAGGCTTAAACATTACAATGAAATTGAGCCGGTTTCAATTGGCGATGAAGATTTTCAAGCGATGTTTGCGTCCCTTCACCATAAAAAGGCATTAATTGTAAAAGTTGTTGACGTCGTCGATTTCTATGGCAGTTGGATTTCAGGGGCCCAACGGTTTGTTGGTAAAAACCCTGTGTTGCTTGTGGCTAATAAAGTTGACCTTCTTCCTAAATCGACGAACCGCAACAAGTTGACAAACTGGCTTAAAAAATCAGCGAGTGACTTAGGGTTAAAGCCACTTGAAGTAAAATTAATGAGTACTGTGACCGGGGAAGGGATTGATGATGTCGCTTTAACGATTGACGACATGCGAAGAGGCCGAGATGTTTATGTCGTTGGCTGTACGAATGTTGGCAAGTCATCGTTTATCAACCGAATCCTCGCTATGCATGGACAAACGGGTGAAGCGATGATTACGACTTCTCACTTTCCAGGGACGACACTGGCGATGATTGATATTCCTCTAGGCGATGGCAAGTCGTTGGTGGATACACCTGGACTGGTTAATCGCCACCAATATGCCCATTTGCTTAGTGTAAAAGGGCTAAAGGAAATTACGCCCAAAAAAGAAATCAAACCAATTGTGTATCAACTAAAAGAAGGACAGACCCTTTTTTTAGGGGGCTTAGCCCGATTTGATTTTGTAAAGGGGGCCCCTTCCTCGTTTATTGTTTATGCGGCAAATCGTTTGCATATTCACCGCACCAAAATGGAAAAAGCAGATGACTTGTACAGCAAGCATGGAGGCGAACTGCTTGTCCCTCCGTATAAAGAAGACGGTGAACAAGTTCGCCCACTCGTGAAGCATTCGTTTAAAGTTGGCAAAGAGCCAATGGATATTGTCTTCTCAGGGTTAGGATGGATTCGGATTCAGACGGAAGGCGCCATCGTTGAAGCACACGCCCCAAAAGAAGTTGGCGTAGCGATTCGCCGTTCTATCCATACGTAAAAAGGGAGCAGGAGGTGGAGGAAATGACCCGCCAATTTGGTTTAATTGGTCATCCACTAGGCCATAGCAAAAGCCCAGTCATGCATGAAGCAGCCTACAAAGATATGGGGTTAGACGCTGTTTATTGTGCCTATGACATTTCTCCTCAGGAATTGGGAAATGCTATACGTACAATGAAAGTGCAAGGCATCGACGGGTTTAACGTAACCATTCCCCATAAAGTCGCAATCATCGACTATTTAGACGAAATTGATGAAGATGCCGAAGCGATGGGGGCGGTCAATACAGTCGTTTGTCAGGACGGCCGTTGGGTCGGCAAAAACACAGATGCGGATGGTTACATCGAATCCCTTCTGCCGGTTGTAAGCGACCAATCGCTTACAGGAAGGCGTGTGCTTGTCATTGGTGCAGGAGGCGCGGCGAGGGCTGTAATCCACGCCCTCGGCAAACAACGTGCCACTATTTCTGTTTCAAACCGGACGGCGGAAAAAGCCCAGGAGCTGGCGCAGCTGTTTAGCCATTTGACTATTGAGGCAATCCCGCTTAACGAGGCGGAATCAACGCTCGGAACATACGACGTATTAATTAATACGACTTCAGTCGGTATGTACCCTGATACGAGCAAACAGCCGATCGCTTTAGACCGTCTTAAGCAAGCAACGATTGTTAGTGATTTAATTTATAACCCATATGAGACAGCGCTTTTGCAAGAAGCGAAACAAAGAGGAAACCGGATTTTAAATGGCATTGGCATGTTTGTCAATCAAGGAGCGTTGTCCATTGAACACTGGACAGGGCGCAAACCAAACCGCAAATGCATGGAACGCGTTGTTCGTATGCATTTAACTTAATGGGAGAGGTACTAGCAAATGTTAACAAATAAACAGAAGCAGTTTTTACGGGCCAAGTCACATGCGGTCCAGCCGATTTTTCAAGTCGGCAAAGGGGGCGTCAACCAAAACATGGTTGTGCAAATCAACGAAGCCCTCGAAGCACGAGAATTAATTAAAATTAGCGTATTGCAAAACTGCCTTGATGATAAACATCACGTTGCGGAAGAAATTGTCAACCAAACACGCTCTTTTCTCGTGCAAGTCATTGGCAATATGATCATTCTTTATAAACCGTCAAAAGAAAACAAACAGATCGAGTTGCCTGGCCGGTAACAGAGGAGTGAGGTAAGAGTGAAGCGGATTGGATTATTTGGCGGCACGTTTGACCCTCCTCATCTCGGCCATTTGCTTATCGCGCAAGAGGCATTAACGGCAGTCAAATTGGATGAAGTCTGGTTTGTGCCTGTGTCGACACCTCCCCATAAAGAGCGTGCTGGTTTAACGTCTGGCAAAGACCGGTACGACATGGTGAAAGCTGCTCTCGTTCAAGAGGGGCGCTTTCGAGTTTGTGACATCGAACTAATCCGCAAAGGAAAATCGTATACGATTGATACAGTTCGCGAGTTGAAGCAAACCTATCCTGACGATGAGTTCTTTTTTTTGATTGGGGGCGACATGGTGGATATGTTGCCAGAATGGCGTGGGATCGATGAACTGAAACAATTGGTGACGTTTGTTGCCTTTAACCGTCCTGGTGCAAGCGCGAAAAGCCAGCCGGACATCCATTTCGTCCCGTTTGTCGAAGTCAACATCTCTTCTTCGCTAATAAGGGAACGGCTTGCAAAAGGCAAACCGATTCGCTATTTTGTTACGCCGGCAGTTGAACAATTGATTGAGGAGCGGAATCTTTATGGCGATAACAACGAATGAAGCACTCCATGAAGTCAAACAGCATTTGACCGATGTGCGTTATACCCACACTCTCGGCGTTCGGGATACGGCGCTAGCCCTTGCTAAGCAATATGGTGCTGATGAATCGAAGGCTGAACTTGCAGCGATTCTTCATGATATTTGTAAATACCACGATGTACAAACGATGCAAGACATTGTTCGAAACAAGCTACATGAGCCTCATTGGGGCGAATACGGAAACGAGCTGCTTCACGCCCCTTGTGGAGCCTACTTTGCAGAACGTCAATTAGGCGTTAAAGATAAAGACATTTTGCTTGCAATCCGTTTTCATACAACGGGGCGTGCCGGCATGGGTTTGTTGGAAAAAGTCTTATTTGTTGCCGATTATATTGAACCAAACCGGCGTTTTCCAGGTGTGGAACAAGCGAGAAAATTAGCTGAGGAAAGTTTAGACGCAGCTTGTTGTTTTGCCCTTAGGCAAACGATGTTTTTATTGTTAGATAGAAAACAGCTCATCCACCCGGAAACCGTATCCGCTTATAACGCTTTTTATAAACAGAAAGGAGCAATGGAATTTGAATGAACATTTAAAAATGGCGGTTGCCGCACTAGACGACAAAAAAGCGATGCAAATTACCGCACTAGATATGCGAGGCATTTCACCAATTGCCGATTATTTTATCATTTGCCACGGAAATTCTGAAAAGCAAGTGCAAGCAATTGCCCATGAATTGAAAAAAGTGTCCCAAGAAGCTGGGCTTGACATTAAACGGCTAGAAGGGTACGACGTAGCCCGTTGGGTGCTGATTGACATTGGCGATGTTGTCGTCCACATTTTCCATAAAGACGAACGTCTCTATTACAACCTCGAGAAGTTGTGGGGGGACGCAGCTCAAGTCGATTTGCAAGAGGTACTGAACGAATGCTAAAGCCAGGGATTACGGCGGACTTGGCTGTTGTACGGGAAGCGCCATTTGGTTATTTCTTAAGTGATGGGCATACCGATATCCTTCTCCATCAAAACGAGGCGACGAAGCCTCTCGAGTTGGAAGAAAAAGTGTGTGTGTTTCTATATCATGACCATCAAAATCGACTCTCAGCAACGATGCACGAACCGATTATTAAAAACGATGAAATGGGCTGGCTAAAGGTTGTCAGCGTGCGTCAAGGGCATGGCGTTTTTGTCGATAACGGAATTTCAAGGGACTTATTTGTGTCGATGGATGAATTGCCTTTTGATCGGCGTGAGTGGCCAGCGGCAGGGGATCGATTGTTTTGTTCATTGACGTGGGATAAAAAAGGGCGACTAATGGGCAAGTTGGTCAAAGGGTCGCCTGTCACTTCCCAAGCAATTGCGGCAGATCAATCATGGTTAAATAAAGAAGTCAAAGGCGTGGTTTACCACTTTCTTGATGAAGGGGCAGCGTTGCTCATTGAAAATGGTCCTGTCGGTTTCCTCCATCAAGATGAAGCTGCTGAAGTTCCCCGCCTTGGACAGACGATTCACGGCCGTGTCCAATTTGTACGAGACGATGGGCGTGTGAATATAACGCAACGGCTGCTTCGTACAGAACAACAAAAAGAAGACGCTGACCGCATTCTCGCTTTTTTGGCAGAACGTAAAGGCGGAATGCCTTATACGGATAAATCGCCTCCTGAAGACATTAAAGCCCGTTTTGGTATGAGCAAGGCGGCATTTAAACGGGCGCTTGGCAAACTGATCAAAGACGGCAAAGTCGAACAGCGTGACGGTTTTACGTATCGGGTGGAAAAGGAATGAGCTACAGCCATTTATCTTTCTGGTACGATGCATTCATGAGTCATGTTGATTACACAAAGTGGGCCACTTATTTTGAACGCACATGCAACATGTACGGCGTTCAGGCTAACCGAGTGCTAGATCTAGGCTGCGGTACAGGGGAATGGCTGTTAGAGATGCATGAACGTGGTTTGACGGCAGTAGGGGTTGACCTTTCAGAACAAATGCTTGCGGTAGCGCAGGCGAAATTGCAGGAAGCAGGTTACCAACCTCTGTTATATCAAGGCGATATGAGCGACTTGCCGCCAGTTGGTTCATTTGATGTCGTGACGATTTTTTGCGATTCATTAAACTACTTACAAGACGAGGACAGTGTGACACGCACTTTTGCCGCTTGTTATAACATGTTAACTAAGGGCGGCCTGCTTCTCTTTGATGTCCATTCTCCTACACGCATGGAAGCCTTTCCTGGAGAAGTGCACGCTCAGGCAGATGAAGAAGTTTCATACATTTGGCATAGTTTTGCAGGGGAAGATCCCTTAAGTGTCGTACACGAACTGACGTTTTTTGTTCGGCAACAAGATGGACGATATGAACGGCTGGAAGAAGCGCATTTTGAGCGAACGTATACAGTAGAAATGTATAAAGAAATGCTGAAACAGGCTGGATTCGCTGATCTAACCGTGACCGCGGACTTTACAAATGAACCACCGACAAGCAAGAGTGAACGGTTGTTTTTCTCTTGTCGAAAAGTTTAAGCAGGAAAAAGGCAAAATAACACGAAAAAAGCAGGAGGGAAAGCCAAACCTCCTGCTTTTTTACTTTGGTTCGTATAAAACTTCCGCCAATAGCTTTTCTTTTTCAGTTGCGTATTTTTCGTGTGTGCGTTTGAACAGAGAACCAAAACCATCCCCTAATTCATCATCTAAAACAGCAAGCCCTTCTCCAGTGATTCCCCCAGGGACGCAAACTCGTTTTTGCAATGCGGGAAGCGTGTAATGGCCACTCTCCAATAATTTTCCTAAGCCAATGATCATTGAAGTCGTCAACTCGGTCGCTTCTTCTTGTGAGATCGACGTTTCGCTTACCGCGCCATCGATAAATCGTTGCGCAAGGAAGGAAAAGAACGCAGGTCCGCAACTGACAATGTCGGACGCCACACGAGTAATCTCCTCTTCGATTTGCAAAGGCTCTGAAACAGCCGATACAAAACGCAATAAATTTGCTTGGTCTTCCTGTGTACATTTATTCCCGAATGTCACTAAAGTTGATCCAGACAAAGCACGGTTTAAAATGCTAGGGATAATACGGCATGTCTTGCAAGGCAAAGCAGCATCAAGGGACTCAACAGAAATAGGGCTAGTAATCGAAATGGCGATTTGATCAGCAGCCACATGGGGCTGGAGGGCGTGAAACAATGCGGGCATTTCCTTTGGCTTCACACAAAGGAACAGCCACTCGCATGTAGAGGCAATCTCTTCAAGAGAAGTAGACACCGTAATCCCTGGATACGTTGCTTTCAGCGCAGCCGCTTTTTCAGGGGAACGGTTAATGATGGAAATATTCGTCTGTTTCAGCGCCCCGGCATCAATAAATGATTCAATTAATAAACTTCCCATACTTCCTGTACCAATAAAACCGACATTCATATTCTCACACTCCTCGATAGCTGCTCTTTCATGAACGTATGCCAACCTGCCTGTTCATCATTCCAAAAAGGAGGAATTTATGAAGACGTTCCCGATAAAAAAGTATGCTTTGTATGGGGGCGGAGTCACGATTTGTACACTCATTGTCGTCGTTTTGGTGTTTGTCGACTTTCAAGGGGAAAATGACACTATCAATGAGATACCGCCATGGTTAGAGGAAAGCGAGGAAACAGAACTTGAAGAGGAAGCAGCGGATGGCGTTCTTGTCGTCGACGTAAAAGGAATGGTAGCTTCGCCAGGCGTGTACGAGCTGGAGGTGGGCAGCCGTTTATTTGAAGCAATTGAAAAAGCAGGTGGCTTTACGGACAGCGCCAACCGTGAGGCGGTCAATTTAGCTTTGCGCCTTGAAGATGAGATGGTTGTGTATGTGCCAAAAGAAGGTGAGGACGAAGGGGCAGGGCCGGTTCTTGCTGTTGAAATGAATGAGACAGATCATGAAGACACCATTAATATAAATGAAGCCACTGAAGCAGATTTGCTAACGTTACAAGGAATCGGCCCGTCAAAAGCGGCAGCGATCATTGGATACAGGGAAGAAAACGGCTCATTTGCCACAGTTGAAGAGCTAATGAATGTGAGCGGGATCGGCGAAAAAACATTCGAAGCACTTGAACCATTGATTCGGGTGAAGTAAAGATTGACTTATGTTGGCGATCGCTTCTACAATTTAAGCGAAAGGGGAAAAGCAATGGAACGTATTTCATGGGATCAATATTTTTTGGCGCAAAGCAAATTGCTTTCGCTGCGAAGCACATGCCCACGTTTAAAAGTAGGCGCCACAATTGTGAGAGACAAGCGGATTATTGCAGGCGGCTACAACGGCTCTGTTTCCGGGTCAGACCATTGTCTTGACAAAGGCTGTTATGTAGTCGACAACCATTGCATCCGTACCGTTCATGCAGAGGTAAATGCGTTGCTGCAATGCGCCAAATTTGGTGTGCCGACCGCTGGCGCGGAAATTTACATTACACATTTTCCTTGCATTCATTGTACCAAATCGCTGATTCAAGCTGGCATTGCCCGCGTTTATTATGCAAAGGACTATAAAAACCATCCTTATGCAGAAGAGTTGTTCAAAGAAGCGGGCATTCCATGCATAGAAGTGGAACTAGACGAAGCGGCCATTGATCAACAGTTCCATGAGAAGCTTGCCTTAACAACAGCGCTTTTGCAAGAAATTGAACGGTTAGGGGCAAGCGAAGAAGAATTGGATGCCTATGTAAAGCGAACAAAGAACTTGTATTTCTCAGCAAGCAATGATGTGCCAGAAGAGAAATGAACCGCCTGTGCATCAGTTTGCTCACAGCGAGCGCAGCTGTTGTGTTCGTTTTAAGCAGCCATGTTGGCGTTGCTGTCGCGTTGTTTATAGGAGCAATCGCTCTCCTGCCCGCGGCTTGGCGGAGCGGCCGGCTAGCAGCGGTGACGGCATTTGTACTGCCGTTGCTTCTGTTTGCTAGTGTGGCGACTGTGCACAAAAAAAGCAACGTCAGCATGCTTTCAGGTGAGGAAACGGCGTTTATTGTAGTGGTAAAAGAAACACCTCGCCTTGATGGAAATCGCTTCCGGGTAGTTGTTGAAACAACGGCCGGGGAGCGCTTGCAATTAGCAAGCCGTTTGCAATCAGAAAGCGAGCAACGTTTAGGAAAATTATTACCAGGAGACCATTGCCACGTAAATGGAAAGTTGAGCGAGCCAGCGCCTCCGCGCAACCGTTATGCATTTGACTATAGCCGCTATTTATATGAGCAACGAATTCACTGGCTGTTGGAGGCAGAGTCTGGGTCCTTTGTATGCAAACGCCCGGACGGGCTTTCGTTATTGACCCATTTGCAGGCATTTCGAGCACAATTGCTTCACGAGGCGGCTGCTGCCTTTCCAGAAGAAGCAGGAGGCATTGTGTTGGCGCTTACTCTTGGAGAGCGTTTCTATGTAGAAGAAGACGTGATTGAAGCTTACTCAACGCTTGGCATTATCCACTTGCTAGCGATCTCTGGCTTGCATGTTGGCTTGGTGACTGGAGCCGCTTTCTTTATCTGTATCCGCATCGGTTTGACGCGTGAGCGTGCCGCACTATTCATGCTTATTCCCTTGCCTATTTTTGCAATTCTCGCCGGGGCGGCGCCTCCGGTAGTACGCGCGTCCGCAATGGCATTCGTGTTTTTTCTATTTGCCTTACGCAAATGGCGAATTCACCCCTTATTCGGTTTTGCTACGATCTATTTCCTCTATCTGTTGTTGGATCCTTACAAACTGTTCCAACTCGGTTTTCAACTTTCGTTTCTCGTATCGTTTGCTCTGATTTTCGCGGCTAAAACGATTCAAACCGCAAACGGAGGGTATTTACGGCAAATGTGCACGGTCACAACAATTGCCCAGTTTGCCGGATTGCCACTTATCTTTTTCCATTTCTATGAATGGTCACCTTTCAGCCTTCTCCTCAACCTTGTGTATATTCCACTTGTTTCATTTATCGTTCTTCCCTTTAGTTTCCTCTCTCTGGTTGCGTTTGTATGGCTTCCTGAGCAAGTAAATCTGTTTATTGGATTGCTCGAATCGCTTTTGACGTTTGTTCATCCAACTCTTCTTAAGCTAAGTGAATCTACTTTTCAGCTTGTGCTTGGGAAACCTCCGGTATGGCTTGTAGTCGCAATGTATGGCGCCCTTGCTTTTGCTTTTGTCCATTGGCAGGAACAAAAATGGCCTTTGCCGATCGCTTTTTTGCCTTTTTTTGCCTGTTTAATCGTTGGAGCTGTAGCGCCTTACGTTCAGTCAAAAGCAGCTGTGACGATGATTGATGTCGGCCAAGGCGATAGTTTTTTGATTGAGCTCCCTTACCGAAAAGGGATTTATATGATCGATACTGGGGGAGTGGCAGCTTATGGCGAGGAAGAAGACTGGCAGCAACGGAAAAACACGTTCGACCCAGGCAGTGATGTCATTGCTCCATTTTTAAAAGCGAAAGGCATCAGCAAAATAGACATGCTTGTTTTAACACATGGCGATTACGACCATATTGGCGGGGCAACTGGATTGTTGAATGAAATCAATGTCGAACAGGTTATTTATCCGAAAGGGCCAGTTGAAAAGGAAACTGAAATTGAGCTCCTCGAAAACATTCACGCATCGCCAACCAACCTCCACTTTACGAGAGCAAACGAGGTGCTTGCTGAGAATTGGTATGTGTTGCATCCACCAGAGGGAGAACACTTTACAGGAAATGACGGTTCTATCGTAATATTTGCTGAAATTGAAGGGGTGACGTTTCTATTCACTGGAGATTTGGAAGAGGCAGGAGAACAGAGGCTTATGCGCTCGTATCCCGGCATGCAAGTAGATGTGCTAAAAGTTGGCCATCATGGCAGTTTATCGTCTACGACAGAACCGTTTATTAGCCAAGTGGCACCGCGCTATGCCTTCATCTCGGCAGGGGCCCAAAACCGCTTTGGCCACCCTCACCCTGAAGTGGTTGAGCGGCTAGAAAGGGCGAATATGATCGTGTGGCGAACAGATGTACATGGAATGGTTGAACTGACGCTTAGCAATGGGGAAATTGAGGCGGTGGAGACGATGCTAAAACCGTGAACATAAAAAAGGCAGAAAATAATCTGCCCCAGACTTTATAAGAAAACGCTCGCATCCTTCGTTGTTCCCCTCGGCTGACAAGCGTTTCCGATCAGTCTGAATCGATCCATTAGTAATAGCTTGCCACATCGACAATATTGGCGATAAGGAAGATGATTGTGAAAAAAGCAAATGAAGCAATAAAGCCGATACCTGAAGGGACGATGTCATTTGCTTTATCTTGAACGTCCTGTTCGAATTTGTTCATAAGGCACCTCCTTGTCTACGTCTAGTATACGCGATTCGCCTAAAAATGAAAAGGCTGTCTGAAAGCGTCTATAAAAAGCACCATTTCCTTTTTACATGCATACAATGCCATAGACGATAGGGTTGCCCGCATGCTATTAGAATACCTAGGGTTCTTGGCGGCATGCGTTCATTATAGATTAACTAGCAAAGAGGGAGGCGGAATGGCCTGCCTCTTGCTTTATGGGCAATAAAGGCTATCCAGGTCGCTTAAAGAGGGGCTTCTTGGGTGATCGCCCCTTTGCGAAAGAGACCAAGCGAACCCTCTTGTTCCAAGAGTTATCTTTTATTAGGCAATGGCTAATAAGCGAATCCCGTTGTTCAAGAGCTACTTTATCAAGCATTTGTCGATAAAAACTTCGGGCAATTGGCTTTCCCTTTACTATCGACAAATAACCCGTTCATCGCAACCGATATTATCCGTTAGGCTATGCTACGAAGAGGGAGATTTCTTTCGGAAATATGTTAAAATAAACATGAACAGGTCAGGAATATAGGGGATAGGTTGGATATGAGCATCATTACGGAAATGAAGCAATTGTCGAGTGAGACAATGGCACCGGTATACTTTTTGTATGGGACAGAACGTTATTTAATCGAGCAATTTTTACAAAAAGCAAGCGAAGCATTATTTGCAGGGGAAGAAGGCGAAATGAATGATATTCGCTTACGCTTACAAGATACGCCGTTAGGGGAAGTGGTGGAGGAAGCGGAGACTGTTCCGTTTTTCTCAAAGCGGAAACTTGTTGTGATCCAAGACTTTTATTTGGCAACGAGCCAGAAAGTAGCGACAAAACTGGAGCATGACATTCCCGCGCTGGAAGCCTATCTCGACTCGCCTGCACAAGAAACCGTGCTTGTCGTTGTCGCGCCGTATGAAAAATTAGATGAACGCAAGAAAATCACCAAAAAATTAAAAAAACAAACGAGCGCTATCGATGTGAATCCATTTGATGAAAAGGAAACATTTGCGTGGATGGAGGCGATTGCTAAACAGGAGGGCGTTGCGATCGAGCAAGACGCGAAGCAATTGCTGTATAAGCGTACAGGCCCTAACTTGATGTTGTTGCACCGTGAATTGGAGAAGTGCATGTTGTATAGCAAAGACGGGGACCCAGTCACAGCAAGCATTGTCGACGAACTCGTTGCTGAGACAGTGGAACAAAGTGTATTTACTGTTATTGACTACACGGCGAAAGGCCGTGCTGGTGACGCGGTCCGGCTTTACCACCAGCTGTTGCGGCAAAAAGAAGAGCCGCTAGCCATACTGGCGTTGTTGACGCGGCAATTTCGGCAATTTTTCCAGGTGAAAACGAGGCTAGCCAAAGGGTACACGCAAAAAGAGATGGCATCACAGCTTAAATTGCATCCTTATGTAGTAAAGCTCGCCATGCAGCAAGTCAAAGCGTTAACGACCAAGCAATTAAGACAAGCCCTTATCGTTTGCGAAGAAACTGACTATGCCATTAAGACAGGGCAGGCCGATAAAGAGTTGGCCGTCGAGCTGTTGCTGCTGCGATTGGCAAGCACGTAAAAAGCCTAAGACTAGCGTCTAAGGCTTTTTGTTTTTGCCATAAAAAAAGATCACGGGGCAATGCCCGAGATCTAGCAAGTCTTATTAAGCAGACAATCCGTTCAATTTTTTCGCTAGGCGCGACTTTTGACGGGATGCAGCGTTTTTATGGATAAGACCTTTTGTAGCGGCTTTATCAAGCTTTTTCGATGCTTCAACAAACGCAGCTTGCGCTTTTTCTACATCCCCATTTGCTGCAGCAGTTTCAAAATGTTTCACTGCTGTGCGGAGCGCTGATTTTTGCGCAGCATTTTGTGCGCGGCGTTTTTCGTTTGTTTTCACACGTTTGATCGCAGATTTAATATTTGGCATTTATTTCACCTCCAACTTAAATGGCTTATTCCACTTATAGCCATCATTAAGCGCTAGTACAACAATCTGCATTTTATCAAAACTAGAAGCCCATTGCAATACAAACGAGGGAAACAGCTTGCAAAAGGGGCGAATGTTTTTTCGCGCGTGAGAGACAATACAAGTAGTCCACTGATAAAAAGGAGGCGGTTTTGGATGCCTGATTTAAATATGGAACCATTTCAAATTAGAACGGATTTAGCGCTTGAAGCACATGAAATGGCGGTTGAAGAACAACGTGAAAAAGCCGGTCAAGAAAGTTCAAGTGCGGTAACGGACGTAGTGGTAAAAGAGGAAACGGTGGAAGGCGTTAAAATTACTACTGTAGAAATCGGGGAGGAAGGCGCGAAACGGTTAAATAAACGTGCTGGTCATTACTTAACGTTTGAAGCGCAAGGAATAAGGAAAAAAGACACGGCCCTCCAAGACAATATCGAACGCGTCTTTGCAAAAGAGTTTGCTGCTTTTTTACGCAATAAAGGAATTAAAGACTCGGACACTTGTTTAGTTGTTGGATTGGGCAATTGGAATGTGACGCCTGATGCGCTAGGGCCATTGGCGGTGGAAGAATTACTGGTTACTAGGCATTTGTTTCAATTGGCTCCCGAAGAAATAGAGGAGGGCTACCGACCAGTAAGTGCATTGACACCAGGCGTGATGGGGACGACTGGGATTGAAACAAGCGACATTGTTTTCGGCGTTATTGAAAAAACAAAACCGGACTTTGTCGTTGTCATTGACGCTCTTGCTTCTCGTTCCATTGAGCGGGTAAATACGACCATTCAAGTTGCAGATACAGGCATCCATCCAGGGAGTGGCGTCGGCAACAACCGCAAAGCAATGAACGAAGAAACACTAGGCATTCCTGTTATTGCAATCGGTATTCCTACGGTTGTAGACGCTGTGACGATTACGTCGGATGCGATTGATTATGTGATGAAACATTTGGGCAAAGAAATGCGTGAAGGCAACAAGCCGTCAAAAAGGTTAGCGCCAGCTGGGATGATGTTTGGCGAAAAGCGGCAACTAACCGATGAAGATTTGCCTGATGAAAAGGGCAGACAAGCCATTATGGGGATGGTCGGAGGGCTTGAAGGCCCTGAAAAGCGGCAATTGATCCAAGAAGTGCTCGCCCCTCTTGGCCATAACTTAATGGTAACACCAAAAGAAATAGACGTCTTTATTGAAGACATGGCCCATGTGGTAGCTGGCGGGCTAAATGCAGCTTTGCATGGCCAAGTCGATCAAAAAAACGTCGGCGCTTATACTCATTAATAAAAGAAAGCAGGCACTCGCCTGCTTTCTTTTCTGTTCTATGGCCTCTCCTTGATACATAAGATGGAAGGACAAGCACAACAGGGAGGTCGTCAAATATGAAACAAGGCCAATCACATTCGCGCTTTATGCGTATTGCAGCTAGCTTGGTCATTACGTTGATGGCGGTCTTTCTTTGCACGAGTGTATTGGTGTCATCGGGGCCAAGCAAAACATTCTCTTCCCGTGCGCTGGCAAATTGGACAACCACGTTAAGCGGGGGACATTTCCTAAAGTTGATGGGCACAGAAAACCGCGTTTTTACGGAAGCGTTGCCTGACGAAGAAAGGGAGTCGTTTTCGTTAGGCTCGTTGTTTTTTGCGATTACGACAAGCATTAACCCAGATGATCCAAGGAGCCTGCTTGGTCGTGAGCTTCCTGGTTTTTCATTGTTTGACACGACCATTCATATTGCCGGTGAAGGCACTGATTATACAAGTTTGCCTGTTGAATCATCGCCGCCGGACGATTTGCTCGCCAGTGAACAGAAAGCAAAACAAGAGGCGCTTGACCGTAAAAAGGCGGAAGAGGAAGCAGCCAAGAAAAAAGAAGCGGAGCAAGCAAACAAAGCGGACGAAGACAAAGTGGTCGATGTGTACATTGGCACAACGCATACGTATGAATCATTCTTTCCTGAATTGGAGATGGAGGATACAGAAAACGCCAATAAAGCGACGCACAAGGAGATCAATATGACAATGGTAGCGGATCGCTTAAAGCAAGCGTTGGAACAACATGGCATTTACGCCCAAGTAGAGGAGCGCGATGTCCAGGCAACGTTAGTGGAACGTGGATTAGGATATGAGGCTTCTTATGACGTTTCTCGTGAATTTATTAAGTCAGCGAAAGCTGACAACGACGACTTAATGTATTTCTTTGACTTGCACAGGGATTCGATCCGGAGAGATAAAACAACAGTGACGATCAATGGCGAAACATTTGCGCGTCCATTCTTTGTAGTCGGTCAAAACTACGCTGATTTTGAATCGAATTTGCAAATTGCAAATGAGCTTCATAAAAAGCTAGAGGAAATTTACCCGTCATTAAGCCGAGGCGTCTTTAAAAAGAGTGGAGCAAGTACAAACGGGCGGTTTAACCAAGATTTGTTTGCCAATTCGATTTTGCTTGAAGTTGGTGGTGTCGATAACTCGCTTGAAGAAGCGTACCGTTCAATCGATGCGTTTGCTGAAGTGTTCGCAGATTACTACTATAACGAGAAAGAAGGGGAGAACGAATGAAGCGCTTGGGGAAATTCGGGGTGTTGCTTATTGTGTGTATGCTGTTTGGCATGATGCTCGGAGTCCAGCTTATGAGCGAACACGCCGGCTTAAGCGAAACCAAACCACTTGAGTTGAACAAGGAAGAGCCTGTGAGGGAAATTTCGGCCACTCCTCCTACACCTACAGTAGCAGACGCAGAATTTGCAGGCACGACGAACTTTTTTTCTGAATTGGGATTAACACTTGCAAGTGGAGCTGAGTCTGCGGCGAGAAGCGGTTTAGAGGGGCTGATGACAGCAGTACGTAATGGAATCAATAAAGAAAGCGAACGCCATGACGAATCCGCTGAAAGCTCTTATTGAAGCGCCGCCATTGGCTTGCTATAATAAGGGGCAGTGTACATGTACGCATTTTAGGGGTGAGTCAAGAAAAATGAACAACGACCAACGACTTGAGCGGCAGTCGAGAATCCGAAACTTCTCGATTATCGCCCATATTGACCACGGGAAATCAACATTGGCAGACCGCATCCTTGAAAGGACCGGGGCATTGACTGACCGTGAAATGAAAGAACAAGCGCTTGATGCAATGGACTTGGAACGCGAGCGTGGCATAACGATTAAGCTGAACGCAGTCCAATTGAAATACAAAGCCAAAGACGGAAACGAGTATATTTTTCATTTAATTGATACGCCAGGACATGTCGATTTTACTTATGAAGTGTCCCGCAGCCTCGCTGCTTGTGAAGGGGCGCTTCTTATCGTTGATAGCGCCCAAGGAATTGAGGCGCAAACGCTCGCCAACGTTTACTTGGCATTAGACAATGACTTGGAAATTTTGCCTGTTATTAATAAAATCGACTTGCCAAGCGCAGAGCCAGAACGTGTGAAAAAAGAAGTGGAAGACGTCATTGGCCTTGATGCTTCCGATGCTGTATTGGCTTCTGCCAAAAATGGCATCGGCATTGAAGACATTTTGGAACAGGTCGTTGAGAAAGTGCCTGCCCCTGCTGGCGATCCAACAGCACCGCTTAAAGCGTTAATATTTGACTCGCTCTATGATCCATACCGTGGCGTCATTGCTTATATCCGTATCGTCGAGGGCACTGTTCGCCCTGGTGAAAAAATTAGGATGATGCAAACAGGGAAGGAATTTGAAGTGAATGAAGTTGGCGTATTTACGCCAAAAGCAGTCAAATGCGAAGAATTAACTGTAGGTGATGTAGGCTTTTTAACAGCAGCGATCAAAAATGTCAGCGACTCTCGTGTCGGCGACACGATAACAAGCGCCGTCAATCCAGCACAAGAGGCATTGCCTGGCTATCGGCGGATGAATCCAATGGTCTATTGCGGCCTTTATCCGATCGATACAAATGATTACAACGATCTACGCGAGGCATTGGAGCGCCTCGAGCTGAATGATGCTTCTCTCCAGTATGAACCAGAAACGTCACAAGCACTTGGTTTTGGCTTCCGCTGCGGCTTTTTAGGATTGCTTCACATGGAAATTATTCAGGAGCGGATTGAACGGGAATTTGGGATTTCCTTAATTACGACAGCGCCATCGGTTATTTACCATGTGACGCTTACAGACGGCAATACGATCCAAATTGACAACCCGACAAATATGCCTGATCCCCAAAAAATGGACCATGTCGAAGAGCCGTATGTCAAATCGACTGTGATGGTGCCTAATGACTATGTTGGTGCAGTCATGGAGCTTTGCCAAAGCAAGCGCGGCATTTTTGTGGACATGCAGTATTTAGATGAAAACCGCGTACAAATCATTTATGAGATCCCTTTATCGGAAATTGTCTACGATTTCTTTGATCAATTGAAATCGAATACGAAAGGGTATGCCTCTTTTGATTATGAACTAATCGGCTACAGGCAATCAAAATTAGTAAAAATGGACATTTTATTGAACGGCGAGAAAGTTGACGCTCTGTCCGTCATTGTCCACCGCGATTCGGCATATGAACGGGGGAAAGTGATCGTTGAAAAACTGAAAGAGTTAATTCCGCGCCAGCAATTTGAAGTGCCTGTCCAAGCAAGTATTGGCACAAAAATTATCGCTCGTTCGACGATCAAAGCAATCCGCAAAAATGTGTTAGCTAAATGTTATGGCGGCGACATTTCCCGTAAACGAAAGCTTCTTGAGAAGCAAAAAGAAGGCAAGAAGCGAATGAAAGCAGTTGGAAACGTCGAGATTCCACAGGAAGCTTTTATGGCTGTACTGCGCATGGACGACAAGTAAGCAATACTTGTGCATGATGCCCTTATAGAATTGCCCGCTTCCAGCCGTAAAAGAGCCGACCTCTAAATGAAAATACGTAGAGGCCACCTTCTGTATTTAGGAGGTCGGCTTTTTTCTGTCAAATCAATTCCTTTTGCTACAAATTTGCTGGGGCTGCTACGCCTCCTCCAGGGTAGGCTTGAGGAAAGGACACTTAAATGAGCAAGGAGGAGAGACGCGTGAGCCACTCGCTATATGTGCATATTCCATTTTGTGAACATATCTGTCATTATTGTGATTTTAATAAAGTATTTATTGAAAACCAGCCTGTGGATGCCTACATTGACGCTTTAATTGAAGAAATGAAACAAGCCCGTGCCCGTCGAAGAGATGGCCTAGTGAAAACGATTTATGTTGGTGGTGGCACGCCGACAGCGTTAACGGCTACACAACTAGAACGACTGTTTTCAGCGATAGAGAGCCTTTTCGATTTAAGCGGACTGGAAGAATGGACGGTTGAAGTGAACCCAGACAGCGCCGATGAAGATAAGCTCGGAGTTATGAAACGTTACGGTGTCAACCGCTTAAGCATAGGCGCGCAAACATTCAACCAAAAGCTGTTAGCGGATATTGGACGAACCCATTCGCCCGAAGGGGTGGAGCAGGCTGTTCGCAAGGCGCGTTCATTAGGGTTTACCAATCTTTCTATTGATTTAATGCTCGGCTTGCCAAACCAATCAGTTGCCGACTTTGAACGCTCAGTCGATCGCGCTTTGTCCTTAGACGTAGAACATATTTCCGCTTATGCATTAAAAATTGAAAAACAAACTGTCTTTTATAACCGTTACAAAAAAGGGCAGCTCCACTTGCCCCCTGAAGACGATGATGTAGCGATGTATGAGTTGCTTAAGAAAAAAACAGCCGCAGCTGGGCTTGACCAGTATGAAATTAGCAATTTCGGCAAACCTGGCTATGAGAGCAAACATAATCTTGTCTATTGGCGCAATGAACCATATGCCGGTTTTGGCGCCGGTGCTTCTGGCTATGAAAATCAAGTGCGCTACCAAAATATCAATCCCGTTGCAAAATATATTGAAGCTGTGTGGGCTACTGGAGAGCCGCGGTTGCGGACCCATGTCGTCAGTCGGGCCGAGTGTTTAGAAGAGGCTGTTTTTTTAGGGCTTCGTATTCGTAGCGGTATAAATAAAGCTGATTTTTTTGCGCGTTATGGGCTAGACGTGGAGTCGCTGTTTGCCAAAGAAATCGCAGAAGGGAAACGAAAAGGGCTTCTAGAAGAAAATGACCACGTGATTCGTTTGACAGAAAATGGGTTGTTGCTTGGGAATGAAGCATTTGCATTGTTTGTGGCTGTTTTAGAAGACAGCGAGCTGCAAGGCGATCATTGAGCGTTTTTTCATTGACAAATGGACACCTGTTTGATAGTGTATCAATAGTATTAGCACTCGTTGCATTTGAGTGCTAACAGGAGGTGCTGGGATGTTAACGGAAAGACAACTGTTGGTGTTACATGCGATCGTTGACGACTATGTTCGCTCTGCTGAGCCGGTTGGTTCGCGCAGCATCTCGAAACGAGAGGATATCCCATACAGTCCAGCAACGATTCGGAACGAAATGGCTGATCTCGAAGAACTGGGATTTTTGGAAAAACCCCATAGTTCAGCTGGCCGTGTCCCCTCTCAACAAGGGTACCGGTACTATGTCGACCATTTATTGTCGCCGCACCGTTTGACTGTAGCTGAGCGAGCTGGCCTTTCCAGGCTGACAACAGCCAGGCTCCAGGCAATGGAAGAGGTGTTCCAAGAATCGGCGCGGATTTTGTCAGAAATGACTAGCTATGTGTCGATTGTACTTGGCCCAGAATCGATAAATGAACGTTTGCGCCATATACAAATCATCCCGATGAGCAACCAAAAGGCTGTTGTGATCCTTGTAAGCGAAAACGGGCATGTTGAAAACAGGCTTGTCCAAGTGGATGAAAATGTGACGCCTTCCGATTTAGAGCGGACGGTCAATTTGTTAAATGAGCGCCTTGTTGGCACGCCGTTGTCTTCTTTGCAACGGAAGTTGAATACAGAGCTTGCCCAACTTTTTAAAGCGCATATCAATAACTACGAACATATTCTCCATATGCTTCAGCAGTCAATGGTTCCTGCTTCAGGAGAGAAACTATTCTTTTCAGGGAAAACCAATTTAATGGAACAGCCTGAATTTCAAGATGTTGAGAAAATGAGGCTTCTCTATAAAGCACTTGAAGAGGAAAATTTATTGCAAAAGTGGCTGCGCGCACAACAAACAGATGGGCTCCATGTTTCGATTGGCCAAGAAAACGAACTGGAAGCGTTCGAGTCTTGCAGTGTCATTACAGCATCTTATGCCATTGACGGCCGCCATGTCGGGACGCTAGGCGTGATCGGACCGACAAGAATGGAATATAAGCGGATGATTAAAGTGGTTGACTCCTTGTCGAAAGACTTGACAAAACGGTTAACTGGTTTTGAACGTTAGTATTTCGTATACGCAGCAGTCCTCTGCTGCTATACATAGAAGGCGCGGGCAAATGTCCAAAGCCCGCAAGCTATAGACGATGATTTTACAGGAGGTGAACAAACGTGGCAGAAGAGAAGAACGAGGAACTGCAAACAGAAGAAACAGAACAAACAAAAGAAGACGGCCACGGCGATTCCGCTGAGCAAGAAGAGACTGAAAACAATAGCGGAACTGAAGTTGAAGAACAAGAAGAGCCAGAGGTTCACCCTCTTGAAATAGAGCTAAATGAATTGAAAGACCGTCTCGCTCGCGTTCGTGCTGATTATGAAAATTTTCGCCGTCGCACAAAAGAGGAGAAAGAGGCGCAGGCAAAATACCGCGCCCAAGGCTTTATTGAAAAACTGCTCCCTGCGCTTGATAACTTCGAACGCGCTTTGTTGGTCGAACCTAAACATGAAGAAGCAAAGCAATTGCTCCAAGGAATGGAAATGGTGTACCGCCAAGTAGAAGAAGCATTAAAACAAGAAGGGGTAGAACCGATTCCTACAGAAGGTGAGCTGTTCGACCCACATCTCCACCAAGCAGTGATGCAAGTGTCAGAGGAAGGCTATGAGCCGAACCAAATTGTTGAGGAACTTCAAAAAGGGTACAAACTAAAAGACCGAGTGATTCGACACTCAATGGTGAAAGTAAATCAATAGGACTTGGAGGAACGACGCATGAGCAAAATTATTGGTATTGACTTAGGGACAACAAACTCTTGTGTGGCCGTAATGGAGGGCGGCGAAGCCACGGTTATCCCAAACCCAGAAGGCAACCGGACAACGCCTTCTGTAGTCGCTTTTAAAGACGGAGAGCGTCTCGTGGGCGAAGTGGCAAAGCGCCAAGCGATCACTAACCCAAATACGGTCATTTCCATTAAACGTCATATGGGTACTGATTACAAAGTAGACATTGAAGGGAAAAGTTACTCCCCTCAAGAAATTTCAGCGATTATTTTACAAAAGTTAAAAGCCGATGCAGAAGCATACCTTGGCGAGAAAGTTACCAAAGCGGTCATTACGGTTCCAGCTTATTTTAATGACTCCCAACGTCAAGCGACAAAAGACGCAGGCAAAATTGCTGGCCTTGAAGTGGACCGCATCGTCAATGAGCCGACAGCTGCAGCTCTTGCATATGGTCTTGAAAAAGAAGATGACCAAACGATTCTGGTTTATGACCTTGGCGGCGGTACGTTCGACGTTTCCATCCTTGAACTAGGCGACGGCTTCTTCGAAGTAAAAGCTACTTCTGGTGACAACAAACTAGGCGGCGATGATTTTGATGAAGTGATCATGGATCATCTTGTAGCAGAGTTTAAAAAAGAAAACGGCATCGACTTGTCGCAAGATAAAATGGCGATGCAACGTCTGAAAGACGCTGCTGAGAAAGCGAAGAAAGATTTATCTGGCGTTACGCAAACGCAAATTTCGCTGCCATTTATTACTGCCGATGCCACAGGTCCTAAGCACTTAGAGTTAACATTGACTCGTGCGAAATTCGATGAGTTGTCTGCCGACCTCGTAGAACGGACGCTTGGCCCAACACGCCGTGCGCTCTCTGATGCTGGTCTGTCCGCATCAGACATCGACAAAGTCGTCCTTGTTGGTGGATCGACTCGTATTCCGGCTGTACAAGAGGCAATTAAAAAGCTAACAGGCAAAGACCCTCATAAAGGCGTCAACCCTGACGAAGTAGTAGCGCTTGGAGCTGCAGTGCAAGCAGGTGTGTTGACTGGTGATGTTAAAGACGTTGTGCTTCTTGACGTTACACCATTGTCTCTTGGAATTGAGACGATGGGCGGCGTATTCACCAAACTAATTGAACGCAACACAACGATTCCTACATCAAAATCACAAGTGTTTTCAACAGCTGCTGACAATCAGCCTTCTGTTGATATTCATGTGCTTCAAGGGGAACGGGAAATGGCTGCCGACAACAAAACGCTTGGCCGTTTCCAATTAACAGACATTCCGCCAGCACCACGGGGAGTGCCGCAAATTGAAGTGACATTTGATATTGACGCTAACGGTATTGTCAATGTTAAGGCGAAAGATCTTGGAACCAACAAAGAACAATCGATTACAATCACGTCTTCTTCAGGCCTATCAGAAGAAGAAATTGATAAAATGGTACAAGAAGCCGAAGCAAATGCAGAAGCAGACAAAAAGCGTCGCGAGCAAGTAGAACTGCGTAACGAAGCAGACCAGCTCGTCTTTTCAACTGAAAAAACGCTAAAAGATTTAGGCGACAATGTTGATCAAGCAGAAAAAGACAAAGCCGAAGCAGCAAAAGACAAGTTGAAAAAAGCACTTGAAGCCGACAACACAGACGACATTAAAGCTGCCAAGGACGAACTTCAAGAAATCGTCACTGCTTTGACGACAAAGTTGTATGAGCAAGCAGCACAAGCGGCACAAGCTCAACAAGACGGCGGCAATGAAAGTGCGGATAAGCAAGACGACAACGTTGTTGACGCAGATTACGAAGAAGTGAACGACGACGACAAAAAATAAGCTTGCTTAATGGAAGAAAGTCAAAGTCAGTAGTGGCTTTGGCTTTTTTCTCTGAAAAAAGCGTCGAGATTGCAACCGCGCTTTATATGGTGGTATGATGAACGTTATGTGAGAAAACGTGAAGCGACAGACAGCTTCAGTCGGGAGGGAAACTACACGTGAGCAAACGAGATTACTATGAAGTGCTTGGCGTAGACCGGAATGCATCAGTAGAAGAAGTAAAAAAAGCATATCGAAAACTAGCACGAAAATATCACCCTGATGTCAACAAGGAAGAGGACGCTGAGGCGAAATTTAAGGAAGTAAAAGAAGCCTATGATACATTGAGCGATCCACAAAAGAAAGCCCGTTATGACCAGTTTGGCCATGCCGATCCAAACCAAGGATTTGGAGGAGCCGGCGCAAGTGGCGATTTTGGTGGTTTTAGCGACATTTTTGATATGTTTTTTGGCGGTGGAGGTGGGCGCCGCAATCCAAATGCCCCGCGCCAAGGGGATGACCTTCAATATACGATGACATTGGAGTTTAAAGAAGCAGTATTTGGCAAGGAAACCGAAATTGAAATCCCCCGTGAGGAAACATGCGGTACGTGCCATGGATCAGGGGCCAAACCAGGTACAAAGCCAGATACTTGTTCCCATTGCGGTGGGTCAGGTCAACTGAATGTTGAACAAAACACGCCATTTGGCCGCGTTGTTAATCGCCGTGTTTGTAACTATTGTGAAGGAACTGGGAAAATCATTAAGCAAAAATGTGCTACATGCAGCGGCAAAGGCAAAGTGCGGAAACGCAAAAAAATCAATATCAAAGTGCCAGCAGGGATTGATAATGGGCAACAACTCCGCGTAGCTGGACAAGGTGAAGCTGGGGCAAACGGGGGTCCTCCAGGCGACCTTTACGTTGTCTTCCAAGTGAAGCCACATGAATTTTTTGAACGTGATGGAGAAGACATTTATTGTGAAGTACCGCTCACTTTTCCACAAGTTGCTCTAGGGGATGAAATTGAAGTGCCAACTTTGACAGGAAAAGTTAAATTAAAAATTCCAGCAGGCACGCAAACAGGCACTAGTTTCCGCCTGAGAGGAAAAGGAGTGCCGAATGTGCATGGGCGCGGCCAAGGCGATCAGCATGTGCAAGTTCGTGTCGTAACGCCGAAAAATTTAACTGAAAATGAAAAAGAATTGATGCGTGAATTTGCCGGTATGAGCGGCGGAAGGCCAGAGGAGCAAAATGACGGATTTTTTGACAAACTGCGCCGTGCGTTCAAAGGCGATTGAAATCAAGCGAGGTGGCCGAACAAATGAAATGGGCTGAATTTCGCGTCCATACGACGCAGGAAGCGGTGGAGCCTGTATCAAATATTCTCCATGAATTAGGTGCCGCAGGCGTAGCGATTGAGGATCCCCAGGACCTTGTGACAGAGTGGAGTGTAAAGTATGGGGAAGTGTATGAGCTCTCCCCGGAGGATTACCCCGATGAAGGTGTGATGGTTAAAGCCTATTTTCCAATGGGCGCCACTTTTAAGGAAACGATTGCTGAAGTAAGAAGGCGCGTCCATAATCTCGTTTCCTTTCAAATTGACATTGGCCACGGGACAATGGATTATACAGAAGTAAAAGAAGAGGACTGGGCAACGGCATGGAAAAGCTTTTACCACCCTGTTCAAGTAACGGAGCAAGTCACCATTGTGCCGACATGGGAAGAGTATAGCGCCCGTCCAGGGGAAATCGTCATCGAATTAGATCCAGGGATGGCGTTTGGCACTGGGACACATCCAACAACGATTCTGTCGCTTCAAGCACTTGAGCATGCGGTCAAGCAAGGGGATGCAGTCATCGATGTTGGCACCGGTTCAGGTATACTTGCAATTGCTGCATGGAAATTCGGCGCCGAGTCTATTACAGCGTTGGACTTGGATGAGGTTGCTGTGAATAGCGCGAAGGCGAATGTCGCCCTAAACAGCGCTAGTGACTTCGTGCATGTGCAGCAAGGCAACCTCCTAGACGATGTTGCTAGCGAAAGCGCTGATGTGCTTGTTAGCAACATTCTAGCAGAAGTCATTTTGCAGTTTACGGCCGATGCTTACCGTGTTGTCAAACGAGGCGGGCTCTTTTTAACTTCTGGAATCATCTCTAGCAAAAGAGAAGCTGTCGAAGGGGCATTAAAGGCAGTAGGTTTTCTGATTCAGGAAGTGAACGAATTGGACGACTGGGTAGCGATTGTTGCGCAAAAACCCAGCCAAGCGTAGGTAGGTGCAAAGGCATGCAGCGTTACTTTATTAAAAATGAACAGTTGACAAATGAAGTTGTCGAAATAACTGGCGACGACGCCGCGCACATTACAAAAGTGATGCGTATGCAAGCAGGCGATGAAGTCATTTGCGTCAATGAAGACGGCAAAGCCGTGCTTGTTCAGCTTTCGCAATTCGACCCATCTAGCGTCAAAGGCACCGTTCTCAACGAAATGGACAACGAGACAGAATTGCCAATCCGTGTGACGGTCGCGCAAGGCCTGCCGAAAGGCGATAAGCTTGAAACCATCGTCCAAAAAGGAACAGAACTCGGCGCGTACGCATTCGCGCCTTTTTCTGCGAGTCGATCTATAGTAAAATGGGATGAAAAGAAGGGCACAAAAAAAGCGGAGCGTTTGCAAAAGATTGCTAAGGAAGCCGCAGAACAAGCACATCGCCTTTTCGTGCCAAATGTGGCCAAGCCTGTGCCGCTAAAAGTGGTTGCCGAGGCCCTTACTCATTACGATGTCTGCATTGTTTGTGATGAAGAAGAAGCGAAGCAAGGTGAAAAGGCAAACTTAAAGCGCGCTTTTGCTATGCTCAAACCAGGCATGTCTCTTTTGGTTATTGTCGGTCCTGAAGGCGGGCTGACTCGTGAGGAAGTAGCGCTTTTGTCGGCGAAGGGCGCGGTCTCTTGCAGCATAGGCCCTCGCATTGTCCGTACTGAAACGGCTGCTATGTACGTGTTAGCTGCTCTTTCGTACCAATTTGAATTATGAGGTGAATCCAGTTGTCAACTGTTGCGTTTCATACATTAGGCTGTAAAGTAAACCATTACGAGACGGAAGCGATTTGGCAGCTGTTTAAACAAGAAGGCTATGAAAAAGTCGAGTTTGAACAGACTGCAGACGTCTATGTCATTAATACATGTACGGTCACCAATACAGGTGACAAAAAAAGCAGGCAAGTCATTCGCCGCGCGATTCGCAAAAACCCAGACGCTGTTATTTGCGTAACTGGCTGTTATGCGCAAACGTCTCCTGCTGAAGTGATGGCCATTCCTGGGGTCGATATTGTTGTCGGTACGCAAGACCGCTCGAAAATGCTTGGTTACATCGACCAATATAAAAAAGAGCGGCAGCCAATCAACGCTGTCGGCAATATTATGAAATCACGGGTATATGAAGAATTGGATGTGCCTTCATTTACGGATCGGACACGGGCGTCTTTAAAAATTCAAGAAGGCTGTAACAATTTCTGCACATTTTGCATTATTCCTTGGGCGCGAGGGTTGATGCGTTCCCGCGATCCACAAGAAGTCGTGCGCCAAGCCCAGCAACTTGTTCATGCTGGCTACAAAGAAATCGTGTTGACTGGCATTCATACTGGCGGCTATGGCGAAGATTTGAAGGATTATAGCCTTGCCCGCTTGTTAGAGGATTTGGAAAAGGTAGAGGGGCTGAAACGGCTTCGTATTTCGTCGATTGAGGCGAGCCAATTAACCGACGAGGTCATTGCGGTGATCGGCAAATCAAGCAAAGTGGTCCGCCATATGCACATTCCGCTCCAATCTGGATCGGATACGGTGCTGAAACGGATGCGCAGGAAGTATACGATGGCCGCTTATGAAGAACGGATTGAAAAGTTAAAACAAGCCCTTCCACGGCTTGCGATTACGTCCGATGTCATTGTTGGGTTTCCTGGCGAGACAGAAGAAGAGTTCCAAGAAACATACGACTTTATCGCCAAACATAAGTTCAGTGAATTGCATGTCTTTCCTTATTCGATGCGCACAGGTACGCCAGCTGCTCGGATGACAGACCAAATCGATGAGGCCATAAAAAATGAACGTGTGCACCGCTTAATTGAACTGTCAAACCAATTAGCGAAAGAATATGCCTCAAGTTTTGAGAATGAAGTGCTTGAAGTCATTCCAGAAGAGCGAGATAAAGACAACCCTGAAAGTGGCTTGTTTGTCGGCTATACAGATAACTATTTAAAAGTAAAACTAGAAGCTGATGAAACGATGATTGGAAAATTGGTGCGCGTAAAAATCAAAGAGGCGGGCTATCCATATAACCATGGCGAATTCGTCCGCGTTTTAGAAGATTACAAGCAAATTGTGTAAAAAACGCATTCCGGAAAATTCCGGGATGCGTTTTTTTTATAGAGGGTGATCATTTATTCCGAATATCTTTCCCTACCAGCGCGTTTTATACTAAAAGCAAAAGGAGGGGAAGGCATGACACAAAAAGCAAGAGATACGTTTGGACCGAATGCGAATGCCTATGTAACAAGCAAGAATCACGCAAAAGGAGAAGATTTGGAACTGCTAAAGGCGCTTATTAGCAACAGCAAAGCGAAGACGGCACTTGATATCGCGACCGGGGCGGGGCATGCTGCTAAAACGATTGCCCCTTATGTGCAAAACGTCATAGCTGTCGATGTGACGCCAGAAATGCTAGCTGCCGCTCAAAACGTAGCAGCAACAAATCGCTTAACCAATATTGAATTTGTCGAGGCTACTGCTGAAAAGCTACCATTTTCCGCTTTTGCATTTGATCTAGCCGTTTGCCGCATTGCCGCCCACCATTTTGACGAAGTCTCTGCTTTTTTAAGGGAAGCTTACAGAGTCCTCAAAGAAGGAGGACGGCTCTATTTGCTCGATAATGTTGCCTTAGAGGAAGACGCCCTTGACCGCTTTTATAATAAGCTTGAAACATACCGCGATCCGAGCCATGTTCGCGCTTATAAAAAATCAGAATGGTTAAAAATGGCAGAAGAAGCGGGTTTTACCGTTAAACAGCTGCACACGTTTTGCAAGCAATTTGATTTTCATGACTGGACAGCGAGGGTGCAGTTGAATGGAGCAAAAAAACGTGATCTAGGAAAGTGGATGTTAGCGGCAGGAGAAAGAGAGAAACAAGCATATGCGATCAAAGAAGTAGACGGAGCGGTCTCTACTTTTTGTGGGCAATCGATTTTGCTTGAGCTTCAAAAAAACTAAAAAGCAGCATGGCGCAAGGGGATCCTTGCGCCATGCTCGTATGCACTTATGATCGCTGGGTACTGAGCCATTGTCGCCCTTCAACAAAACGGGCAGTCAACATCGAACAAACGGTGTTGCCACATGAGTTAAGCAGTGTAGCCGGGGCGTCAATAATCGTTGAAATGACAGCAATTAGCGGCAATGCTTCTGGTGGAAAGCCAAAAATGCTAAGAATAAGCATTTCACCAACAAGGCCGCCGCCAGGAATAGCTCCCATCACGGCGCCAACTAAAAAAGCGACTGCCAAGATGCTTAAAACCGCGGTAGGGCTTGCCATCTCCTTACCAAATAGCGTAAAGAGAAAGACAATCTTTAAAACACCGCCAATCACAGACCCGTCTTTATGGGTATTAGCTCCTAAGGGAATCACTGTTTCAGCAATGTCCTTGGGGACGCCCATCCGTTTTGCTGCCTGCAAATTAACGGGAATGCTCGCTGCACTTGAACATGTGGCCAGTGCAGTTGTCGATGGGGCGACTGCATGTTTCCAAAATGTCTTGGTGCCAAGCTTGCCGCTGGCAACGTATGCATATAAAGTAAAAAAGCCAAAAAAATAAACCGCTGTAATGCCGATATATAGGAGGAGTACGCGTAAATATCCACCAAGAAGTTGGCTTCCGAGTTCGCCAATAATTGCGGCAAAATAACATCCTAAACCGATCGGAGCGTAATACATAATATAAGAAATAATTTTCATCATGACAGCCTGACCTGAACGCAAAAATTGGGCGAACGGCTTGCCCTGTTCACCAATGGCTGTAGTGGCCAAACCAACAAATACAGATAGAACAATCAATTGTAGCATGTTGCTTCGCGAAAAGAGATCGGCGAAGTCTGGGACTGTGACTGTTTGGACAAGCTCTTCAAGCAAATTGAACTCTTCATTCGCCTCTTCAGGCGTATAAGAAGAGAGCTCTCCTTGCAACGAAGCTGTTTCAGTCTCTGATAAAGGCGGGACAAGGGAAGACCCAAAAAGTGCCAAAACGCCGGCAATTGCCGCTGTCACAAAAAAGACTGCAAACATAGTGCCCATGATTTTTCCTAAGCGCTTCATCCCGTTCATCGTTGCAATCGCTGAGGAGATGCTGAAAAACACAAGTGGGACGATCATCATAAACATGAAGTTTAAAAATAAATCGCCAAATGGGCGAACGATTGTCGCATCTTCCCCAAAATAAAGGCCACATGCCCCTCCTATAGCAACGGCTCCTAGTAAAATCAGTGAAAAGCGGTACTGCTGTAAAAATTGTCTCATCATCATTTCTCCTTACAAATGTACATGGCTGCTCTCTAATCATACATAGGAAAAGACAAAACGACAATCGCCAATTGCTCGTCTAGTTGGCTGTTCGTTTTGTCTTTTTTCATGGTATGATAGCTAGGCACGTACAAATCAGGAAAGGGTGGGTTCAATGGCAACCGATATCGCAAGGTTGATTGACCATACACTGCTTAAGGCAGATGCGACAAAGGAACAAATTCTCCAATTATGCAAAGAAGCACAAACATACCAATTTGCCTCAGTCTGCATTAACCCCTATTGGGTAAAACTCGCCGCTGAACAATTGAAAGAGGACAAACATGTTGCAGTTTGTACAGTAATTGGCTTTCCTCTAGGCCAATCAACGCCTGAAACGAAAGCGTTTGAAACAAAAAACGCGATTGCCAATGGCGCCACTGAAGTCGATATGGTTATCAATGTTGCGGCTCTTAAAGATAAACAAGACCAAATGGTGTTAAATGATATTCGAGCGGTTGTCGATGCTGCAAAAGATAAAGCACTGACAAAAGTCATTCTCGAAACATGCTTGTTGACGAACGAAGAAAAAGAGCGTGCATGTGCACTTGCTGTTCAAGCAGGAGCCGATTATGTCAAAACGTCTACAGGCTTCTCAACAGGAGGAGCTACGGTGGAAGATATTGCGTTAATGCGCCGAGTTGTCGGTGCGGATGTCGGTGTGAAAGCTTCCGGGGGTATTCGTGATTTAGCAGCTGTGAATGCGATGGTAGAAGCAGGTGCCACTCGTATTGGCGCAAGTGCAGGGGTAGCGATCGTAACAGGTGCCACAGGAAGTAGCGGCTACTAATACACAAAGGCGCTAAGTGCTCTAACGGATATGCCTGTCCAATGATGAAGTATACGAGCATTTGTCTACAGTCTGAAAGGCGGAGAGATACTCCGCCTTTGTTGTGTCTTTTTAAGAAAACAAGTCGCTTATAAACGCTTTTTCTGTGTCTGTTAACTGGATGTCAGCGGCCTTTTTGTTAGCTATCCATTGTTCAGCACGTTTTGCTCCAGGGATGACAACATCAATTTCTGGACGCGTCAAATACCAAGCCAGCACTACATGGGCGATGTCGGCGCCATGGTTGTCGGCGATAGGCTGTAGTTTGTTGACCTTGTCGATGTTTTCCTTAAACGTTTCTCCTTGGAAATGCTTTTGTGAATTGCGCAAATCGCCGCTAGGAAAAGTGGTTTCTTTATTATATTTACCAGCAAGCAAGCCTGATACGAGTGGAAAATAAGGGACGAATGAAATTCGGTGCTCTGTGACGTACGGAAAAATCGTCTCTTCTGCCTCCCGGTTCAGTAAATTGTATTCGCCTTGGTAAACATCGACATCCCCGTTTTTATTTGCCTCTTTTAATTGTTCCAAACTAAAGTTCGACACACCTATTGCTCGAATTTTCCCTGCCTTTTTTAATTCAGCCAATGCTTGGACGGCCTCATCTTTTGGTGTTGATTCATCAGGGAAATGAATATAAAACAAATCAATATAATCCGTTTGCAGCCGTGTTAACGCCTCATCGACTGATTTTATTAAAAAGGACGGAGAATGATCAAATACGTAATCGTTGCCTTGTTTTTTATGGGCAGCTTTGGTGGCAATAATGACATCGCTTCGCTTAAACTCTTGCAGAACTTCACCAATTAATTCTTCTGAGCGCCCTTCGCCATAAATAAATGCTGTATCAAGAAAATTGCCGCCATGTTCAATGCTTTGTCGCACCAAGTCTTTACCAGCGTTTTCATTTAAGTTCGGGTAAAGGTTGTGCCCGCCAACAGCATTGGTGCCAAGACCAATCGGATAGACGCGTAGCCCTGATTTTCCGAGAATCGACTGTTTCATTCAATCTCCTCCTTAAAAATAGTTCTTTCATGCTATTTCCCTTATAATCGCCCCTTAAAACGAAGACATGGACATGCAAGAAAGAAGTCATCCTTTTGCCACATGTTCGACAAACTGGGCAAATTTAGCTGTGAAAGGGAGGACAAGGAGTGAGCAAGCAATATTGTACAACGTACTTGCATGGGCCAATTGGACGCTAGCCGTTTTTGCAAGCAAATAGGACACATCGGCCAAGTAAGGGATCAAAGCATAAAACAAAACCGCCCCCAATAAGTTGAGCCAAATGTGGGCATGGGCTACAAGCCTAGCCGTGTGCCCTGCGCCGATGCTTGCAATGTATGCGGTTAAGCAAGTGCCGATATTGGCGCCGAGCATAATAGCGATTCCAGATTCCATTGAAAGTCCTTGATCTTGGATAAAGCCCATTGCCATGCCGATGGTAGCTGTACTGGACTGAATGATGGTCGTCACAATAGCACCGACTCCGATGCCTGTTAAGTGGCTGTCGTTTGTCCATTGAAAAAAGTGATGAGTGACAGGGAAAGAGGCGAGTGGATCTGCCAATGATTCTAGCCCTGTCATCGCTAAAAAAATGCAGCCAATTCCAAATGAAACACATCCTGCTGTGTAGGAGGCCGCACTTTTGAACATAAGCAAAACGAGCCCGAATAGCAGCAGCGGCACTGCCAGGTCGGATAGTTGGAAGGCAACCAGTTCTAATGTAAAGCAAGAGCCGATATTTGTCCCTAAAATGACACCGATCGTTTGCCTGAATGAAATGATGCCAGCAGCAACAAGCCCAACTAAAAGCACCATTACAACAGAACTTGACTGAAAAAGCGCTGTGATAAGTGTACCTGCAATCAGCCCTTTCCAAGGGGAGTCAGTCGCTTTCAACAAAAGCGTTTGGACTTTTTCTACCCCTATCTGTAATAATCCGGCTCGCAAGATGAACATGCCGAACAGAAAAAGCGTAATAAATACAGCCATGACTGTAAACAGTTCTTTTCCCATGCAACCACCTCGTCCTTACACTATATGGACAAGTGAAAATAACATGACAGCAACTTTTGCTGGGATAGGCGAAAGCGGAAGTTTGCGGATTGCAGTTGACTTAAAAAGAGCCACTGTATTATAATGTTAAGCAGACGTGCTTTATGTACGTGTTGAGTTTGGTTGTTTTCGGAGGGAGGGAAATAAAATGGCAGAAACTCGTGTTCGCAAAAACGAATCGATTGATGCTGCACTTCGTCGCTTTAAGAGATCACTCTCTAAAGAAGGAACGTTAGCTGAGGTAAGAAAACGCAAGCACTTTGAAAAGCCAAGTGTAAAACGTAAAAAGAAATCTGAAGCGGCTCGTAAACGCAAGTTCTAATTTTTGAGAGGGTGGTTTCCCTTGGATCTTCTTGAGAGGTTAAACCTAGATATGAAGACTGCGATGAAGAATAGAGATAAAGACAGGCTTTCTGTCATCCGTATGGTGAAGTCCTCATTGCAAAACGAGCAAATTAAGCTTGGGCGCGATTTGGCTGAAAGCGAGAGCTTAGCTGTTCTTAGCCGGGAAGTCAAACAGCGTAAAGAATCCCTCCATGAATTTCAACAAGCGAATCGTGAAGATCTAGTAAAAAAGCAGGAAGCGGAGCTATCCGTGCTGAACGAATATATGCCTGCGCAATTGTCAGACGATGAATTAGAAGCAATTGTAAAAGAGACAATTGCACAAACAAATGCTACCTCAAAAGCTGATATGGGGAAAGTCATGGGCGCAATCATGCCAAAAGTAAAAGGCAAAGCCGATGGTGCCCTCGTTAATCGCCTGGTTATCAAGCATTTAACGAATGAATCGAACCAATAAAACCTCTGCTGTTAAGCAGAGGTTTTTTACTATCCTAATAATAGAATTGTTTGGTTTTCTCATGATGGCGTGATACACTTTTTTATGAAGGAACTGAAACCTTTAGGCGAATGGAATCGTACATAAAGTAATACCTGGAAAAGGAGGAGGATAGACGAGTGGGCAAGTGGATGAAATTCGCCTTAGTGTCCTGGCTGCTGGCGTGTGTGCTTTTGCCGTTTCAGGTGCTTGCCAACCAAGCCGACTCAAAGAACGCGTCCATTTATGTAATTCCGATTGAACAAACGGTCGAACGGGGCCTTGAAGCCTTTCTTGAGCGCTCATTTTCAGAGGCTGAAGAAAACGGGGCGGACCATATCATTCTGAATATTAACACCCCAGGAGGCGCTGTCGACGCAGCTGGCCATATCGCCAATATTATTAATAGCACTGATATTCCTGTTACTGCCTTTATCAATAGTGAAGCCATTTCAGCAGGCGCTTATATTGCTTTAAATGCAGATGAAATCATCATGGTACCGAATGGCCAAATTGGGTCTGCTGGCGTGATTGATGGGGCTGGCAATGCAGCAGAAGAGAAAACCCAGTCTCTTTGGATCAGCCGCATGAAGACTGCCGCTAGTGAACATGGCCCTGAAGGCGGGCGGAATCCTGATTATGCCGAGGCGATGGCAAATGCTGAATTTGATGTAGAAGGGTTCCCTTCCGGTTATCTGACGCTAAACGCCAAACAGGCATATGAAGTTGGCTATGCTGAAGCCATTAAGGATGATTTAGCAGGTGTACTTGATTATTTGGGCTACGATGAAGAGGAAGTCCATGTGACAGAAGCGAATGTGAGCATTGCTGAACAGATTGCTAGGTTTGTGACGAATCCAATTGTCATTCCGATCTTGCTTTCGATTGGCAGTTTAGGCTTAATTATGGAACTGTATTCGCCAGGGTTTGGCATTCCTGGCACTATGGGGATTAGCGCACTGCTACTGTTCTTTTTTGGCCACATGGTTGCCGGTTTTGCTGGCTGGGAGTCCCTCATTTTAGTTGTTATCGGAGCAGTGCTACTTGGTGTGGAATTTATGGCGCCAGGGTTCGGCATATTTGGCCTTCTAGGAATTGGTTTAATTGTCGGCGGATTCTTTATGGCCTCTTTTTCGACGACGGTCATGGTTTTTTCAGTCGGCATTGCCTTGTTTGTGTCTATAGTGGCGGTCATTGTCTTGTTCGTATTCTTTGGGGACAAAGGACCTTGGAAAAAGCTTGTCTTATCCGCCCAAACGACAGCAGCAGAAGGGTATCTCTCTGCAGAAACGAACAAAGCACTTATTGGAATGGAAGGCAAAGCGCTCAGCGTCCTTCGACCAGCTGGCATTGCTCTAATTGGAGACGAGCGGCTTGACGTGGTTTCTGAAGGGGGCTATATTGAGAAAGGCAGTTCACTTAAAGTGATTCATGTATCCGGTGCCCGTGTTGTTGTGCGGAAAGTAGAGCCGGTACAGTCATTAAAGAAGGAGGAGACAGACTAGATGATGAACGATTCAACGATTTTCGTTTTGATTGCCATTGCACTTGCAATCATTTTAATTGCGATCTTGTTTACGTTTGTGCCAGTCGCACTGTGGATATCCGCCATTGCGGCAGGAGTGAAAATCGGTATTTTTGAACTTGTAGGGATGAGGCTTCGTCGGGTTGTGCCAGCGCGTGTCGTAAACCCGCTCATTAAAGCAGTGAAAGCGGGCCTTGATTTGGATACATCCCGATTGGAAGGGCACTATTTGGCAGGGGGGAACGTCGACCGTGTCGTTAATGCCTTGATTGCAGCCCAGCGTGCCAATATTGATTTAAGTTTTGAACGTGCAGCAGCAATTGACCTTGCTGGACGTGACGTTCTTGAAGCTGTGCAAATGAGTGTAAACCCGAAAGTCATTGAAACGCCGTTTATTGCCGGTGTAGCAATGGATGGAATTGAAGTGAAAGCGAAAGCGAGAATCACTGTTCGTGCCAACATTGATCGCCTCGTCGGTGGCGCCGGTGAAGATACGGTTATTGCCCGTGTCGGCGAAGGCATTGTTTCAACGATCGGTTCACAAAACGATCATAAAAAAGTGCTTGAAAATCCTGACATGATTTCTCAGACCGTTCTTTCAAAAGGGCTTGATTCAGGAACAGCTTTTGAAATCTTATCGATTGATATTGCGGATATTGATATCGGCAAAAACATCGGTGCAGAATTGCAAACAGACCAAGCGCAAGCAGACAAAAACATTGCTCAAGCGAAAGCAGAAGAGCGCCGTGCAATGGCTGTAGCGAAAGAGCAAGAAATGAAGGCCCGCGTCGAAGAAATGCGTGCGAAAGTGGTGGAAGCAGAGGCAGAAGTGCCAATGGCTCTTTCCGAAGCACTCCGTCAAGGCCATATGGGCGTCATGGATTATATGAATTACCAAAATGTAATGGCGGATACGGATATGAGAGATTCGATCAGCAAAGCATCTGGAACGAAAGAGGAACAGCATTCGAAAAATGACCCTCGCAACCGCAACGTCGACAAATAAACAGGAGGGGAATTGAATGTCCGGTTTATTTGATTTTCTGTTTGCCAATCCGTTCCTTGTGATTATACTTGTTGGTGGACTGGTCAGCCTTTTCTCGCGAATCGGTCAGGCGACTCAACAACAGAACAATAGAGGCGAAGAATCAGAACAGCCTCCTGTCGAACAACGGCCGCAACGAGAACCGGTACAAACGCAGCCTCGCGTCGATCATAGACAGCCGAAGCAGCAGGAAATACGCTGGGAAGACTATTTTCCGCAAGAATCTGCTCCGCCTGCTCAACCAAAACCAGACATTCAACCTGCACGTGTTGAAGCAAGTGAGCGCGCCCTGGAGAAAACAGAAAAACTCCAGGAGCGCAGACGCCAATTGCAAGAACGTGTCAACAGGTTTAAAGAGGCTGAACAGGATTTAGCTTCTAAAAAAAGGGACGAGGCGAATGCTGGTGATCCCCTTGATTTAAATCTGTCTCATCTTTCTGGTAAGGAAGCGATGAAAGCAGTTGTTTTGGCGGAAATTTTAGGCCCGCCTAAAGGAAGGAAATTGGCAAAATACCCTCGTAGACAGTATTAATAAACAGCATTTCAGCTTGATATTGTCGACTTTGTCGGCAACCTCGCCGCAGCCCCCTATAGGGCTGCGGTTTTTTGTGCTATTTCCCTTCATTGATTCATAGACTCGTTAGGAGAGGGGGCTGCCAAATGAAAAAGATGACGAGCCGAATGAAAAACTGGATTGCCCATCACATGCAGCTTCCTGCTGATGTCCTCATGGATTTGCCGCGAATCACAATGATCGGCCAGCTGCATATCTACATTGAAAACCATCAAGGTGTACTCCGTTTTTCGAACCAGGAGCTTCGCCTTCTTTTAAAGCAAGGTCAGTTGCTAATAAAAGGAGATGGGTTTGTATTAAAAACGATTTTGCCCGAAGAGTTATTGTTGGAAGGGCGGATCGATGAAGTGCTGTTCATTGATGACAAAAAGAACCGTTAAGAAAGGAGCCAGACGGAGATGCGAAATGATTTCCTTAAATCATTTATTGGGTCTGTTACGGTAGAAGTGGCTGGCCAATATCCAGAAAGGCTACTGAATGCATGCCTAAAGAACAACATCCATGTCTGGAATGTCCGGCATGGAGGCAATGACAACATTCAGTTTGATGTAGCGTTGAACGATATTGCAAAAATCCGTGTTCTCTTTCGGCATTCTGGATGTAAGACAACCTTTACAAAACGATCTGGTTTGCCTTTTTTTATGAAAAAAGTAAAAATCCGCGCCGGGTTTGCCATTGGGATGGTGGCCTTTTTCATGCTCATGTTGTTTTCGTCGAGCATGGTATGGGGGATTCACATTAAAGGAGCGTCCCCCCACGTCGAACAAGAGCTGAGGGAAGTGATCGACGAAATTGGCATTAAACGAGGCGCTTTTCAGTTTAAATTACCCCAACCCGACGAAGTGCAACGCATTGTAACGGAGTATATCGATGAGGCCACATGGATTGGAGTGCGCAAAAAAGGGACGACCTTTGAATTTGAGGTAGTCGAGCAAGTACGCCAAGAAGCGCCTGAGTTGTTGAGTCCCCGTCATCTTGTTGCCGCAAAGAAAGCGGTCATCCATAAAATGTTTGTTGAAGATGGCAAAGCGGTGAAAAAAACCAATGATTTTGTAGAAGAAGGCGAATTGCTTGTATCCGGATTTATTGGCGCTGAAGGAAAAGAACAGACTGTAGCGGCAAAAGCATCGGTAATCGGTGAAATATGGTATACTTCTTCTGTAACTGTTCCACTCGAAAACACATTTGCTTCTTTGACAGGCGAGCAACAAAGCAAGCGTATGCTTGTATTAGGGGACATAGAGATTCCTTTTTGGAACATAAAAGAACCGGATTATGAGACGTATGAGACGTTTGAACAGAAGACGGAGTGGTCTTTGTTTGGCTATCGTTTGCCGATTCAGTTCCGTACGATCGATCAGCGTGAAACTTTGGAATTTACTCGCACGTATACAAAAGAGGAAGCTGTTGCAGTCGCGAAAGAGGAAGCGCGCCGGGAGTTAAGAGAGAAAATTCCAGAAGATGCGGAAATCATGTCTGAACATGTTTTGCAAGAAGCGGTCGAAAATGATAAAGTTTCTTTAATGATTCATTACCAAGTTCTAGAAGAAATTGCACGTGAAAAACCAATTATCCAAGGAGACTGAGGCGATTGTCTGAAACATCTTTAATCCAGCTAGGCGCAAAAGACGCTCGTATTACACAAGCGCTATACGGGCCAAATGACCAGCATTTGAAACGATTGGAGGAAGAGTTGTCGATCCAACTTGTTACAAGAGGCGAAGCAATATTAGCGATTGGTGAAGCAAGTGAAATCGAGCGTGCCGCCAATGTCCTTCAAGCGCTTGAACAAGTGGTGGAACGGCAACAGCAAATAAGTGAGCGTGATGTCTTGTATGCTGTACAGCTAGAAGCGGCTGGCAAGCTGGAGGAACTTCATGATTTATACGACGAAAATATTGCAACGACTGTAAAAGGGAAAAATATCCGCGCAAAATCACTTGGCCAAAGGCACTATGTATCGACGATTAAAAAGCATGACATGGTTTTTGGTGTCGGCCCAGCGGGGACGGGCAAAACCTATTTAGCTGTCGTCATGGCTGTTGCTGCCTTAAAAGAGGGCCATGTGCAACGAATTGTTTTGACTAGGCCTGCTGTTGAAGCCGGAGAGAGCCTTGGTTTCTTGCCAGGGGATTTGAAAGAAAAAGTGGACCCTTACTTGCGTCCCATTTATGACGCACTCCATGAAGTTTTAGGCGTGGAGCATACAGCAAGGTTAATGGAAAGAGGGACGATCGAGGTTGCGCCGCTTGCCTATATGCGAGGGCGTACACTGGATGATGCATTCGTCATTTTGGACGAGGCCCAAAACACAACCGAAGAGCAAATAAAAATGTTTGTTACTCGGTTAGGTTTTGGTTCGAAAATGGTTATAAACGGGGACTTGACACAAGTGGACTTGCCAAAAGGCAAGCGGTCTGGCTTACAAGCAGCATTGGCAAAGCTGAAAACCGTGAAAGGCATCGGTTTCGTTTACTTGCAAGCAAGCGACGTGGTCAGGCATTTGCTTGTCCAACGAATCCTTGAGGCGTATGAACATACAGAAAACGAGCAGTAACCAAAACGTTTTTGGGTAGAAAGCGAGGTGACCAGCTATGGCTGCAGACAAACGTAAAGCGCCTTCCACTCGTGCATGGTGGCGAAAAATAAAACACCAACCTTATATTCGTGTAACCATTCTTGCAATACTAGGCGTTCTGATTTATGTATCGATGTTAGACAACGTCATACCAGAGCGGCTAAACGTAAATTTGTCCGAGCCAGCGGAGCAAGATATTCGTGCACCTATGACGGTAGTGGACCAAGCGGCAACGGAGCAGCGAAGGACAGAAGCGATCGCCAGCATTGATTCCCAAATGAAGCACAATACAAAATACGAAGAAGACAGAGTTCAGCAAGTCAATGATATCTTTAGCGTAATTGGAAGTGTGAGGGGAGACTCAGCCGAGCTGGAAGGAGAGGAGGACAGCGATGACCAGGACGTGCCTCTTGAAGATCAAGTTGAACGTGTGCGCGCTGATTTCTCTGATACCACAAATGCTGATTTGCAAGATGAAACGATCGTCGCCTTGCTTGAGGCTACGGATGCCCAATTTCAATTAGCCCTTGACACCTCGGTAAATACAGTTCATGAAACCATGAGCCAACAAATTCGCGTTGGCGATTTGCAGGAGGTAAAACAAGAAGCGCGAGACCAAATTGATAGCATTTCGACGCTCGTTTCTGATGTGCGCCATGCTGTCGCTGAAATTGTTGACATGGCAATTGTGTTCAATGTTACATATGATGCTGAAGCAACACAACGATTAAGGCAGGAAACATCTGAAGCGATCGAGCCTGTTCTCATTCGCGAGGGGGAGCTAATTGTAAAACAAGGGGACATCGTTAACCATCAAGTTTACGAACAGCTCCGCCTTGTCGGCTTGCTTGATGATTCTTTAATCATTTATCCATACATAGGGCTAGCCCTATTTGTTTGCATTTTGATCGCGGTTTTAGCCTATTTTTTAAACGATTCGCAAACGACCGTTGCCACTGACAACTCCCATTTGCTCATGTATGCGATCGTCTTTACCGTGATTGTGGCATTAATGAAAACATCGAGTTACTTAGAGAGCCTATTGATGATAAACGGATTTGGGTTTGTTGTCCCAGCTGCAGCAGGAGCAATGCTCCTTACATTATTGTTGCAGCCAAAAATCGCGATTGTTTCTAGCTTTTTGTTTGCGATTATTGGCAGTGTTTATTACAATCACGATTCGACGAGCACATTTTCATTTACGTATGGCTTCTATATATTTATAAGCTGTTTAACGGCTACTTACTTTTTAAATAGCACGAACAAAGCTACGCGGATTTTGCGTGCCGGTCTGTTTGTTGCTTGCGCGAATATTATCACGGTACTTGCGCTATTATTAATGAAAAGCATCCATTTAAATGTAATGGAGATTGGCTTGCATTTTTCAGCAGCATTTTTGTCTGCATTTGTAGCTGCAGTGCTGACAATTGGATTGTTGCCATTTATTGAAACAGCTTTTGGGATTTTATCAGTTACAAGGTTAATCGAACTCTCGAACCCGAACCATCCGCTTCTGCGGAAAATCTTGACTGAAGCTCCCGGGACATACCATCATAGTGTGGTTGTCGGCAATTTGGCTGAAGCCGCTTGCGAGGTGCTCGGGGAAAATGGGTTGTTAGCCCGTGTTGGCTCTTATTACCATGATCTCGGGAAAACACGGAGGCCCCACTTCTTTATTGAAAACCAACTTAAAGGCGAAAATCCACATGATAAAATTTCGCCCCAACTTAGCAAGACCATTATCATTTCCCATCCTTACGATGGGGCAGAATTGCTTAGGCAACATAAGATGCCTAAGGAGATTATTGACATTGCCGAACAGCACCATGGCACAAGCTTGCTGAAGTTTTTTTACCACAAAGCAAATGAGGATGCGGAAAAACCTTTGCCAGAATCACAATTTCGCTATCCTGGGCCAAAACCGCAAACGAAAGTGACGTCAATTATTTCGATTGCGGACAGTGTAGAAGCAGCAGTTCGTTCTATGCAAAAACCGACCCCTGATAAAATTGAAAACTTGGTAGATAAAATTATTAAAGATAAACTGGAGGATGGGCAGTTTGATGAGTCCGATCTGACGCTAGCCGAATTAAACGCCATTAAAGTTTCCTTATGTGAAACGTTAAATGGCACATTCCATCAACGAATCGAGTATCCAGAAGAAAAGCCTAAAGGAGAAAAACCATGATTGATGTGGAATTAAATGATGAAGGGCAGTTTCTTTCAAGCGAGCAATTGCAACTAGTTAAAGACGTGCTAAACCATGCTGCGCAAGAAGTGAGCTTGTCCCAGCAAAGCGAAGTGTCGGTGACATTTACTACGGAAGAGGACATTCACGAGTTAAACCGCGAACATCGAGGGATTGACCGCCCGACGGATGTACTGTCATTTGCTTTAAATGATGAAACAGGCGATTTTGATCCAACCTTTCATGAGGAGCTGGGCTTACCTAATTTGTTAGGGGACATCGTCATTTCAGTCCCCCATGTCGAGAGGCAGGCTGCTGATTATGGCCATTCGTTTGAACGGGAACTTGCTTTTCTTGTTGTTCATGGCTTTCTTCATTTGCTTGGCTACGACCATATGAACGAGGAAGAGGAAAAGCAAATGTTTACTAAACAAGAGGAGATTTTACAATCCTATGGGCTTGGGAGATCGGAATCATAAAGGAATCCGCCGCTTTTTGCATTCGTTCCGTTATGCAAGCGCAGGGCTCATTGATGTCATTAAGCATGAGCAAAACATGCGTATCCACTTAATTAGTGGGGCGGTTGTATTGATTGCTGCTTGGGCGTTGTCTGTTTCCATTGAGCGGTGGCTCGTGCTTTTGCTTGTGGTCGGCGGTGTATTGTCATTGGAAGTGATGAATACGGCAATTGAACGTACCGTCGACTTAGTGACGGAAGAATACCGCCCTTTAGCAAAGCGTGCAAAAGACATTGCTGCCGCCAGTGTGTTCGTGTTCTGTATCTTTGCTGCGGTAATAGGAGTGATGATCTTTTTTCCGTACTTGCTCGAATTATTCCAGTAAGAAGGAGTCGGTGCTAAAATGGATGCCGAAACATTAATGCAACATGCGATCACAGCAAGGAAGGACGCCTACGTCCCTTATTCATCGTTCGCTGTAGGAGCGGCTTTGCTCCTTGAAGACGGTTCAGTTGTCTTAGGGGGAAATATTGAAAATGCAGCATATAGCTTAGCGAATTGCGCTGAGCGGACTGCTTTGTTTAAAGCATATCGAGCGGGGCAAAAGCCATTTAAAGCAATGGCAGTTGCAGCAGACACACCAGGACCAGTCTCGCCGTGCGGTGCATGCAGGCAAGTGCTGGCCGAATTGTGTCCACCAGAAATGCCTGTGTATTTATGTAACTTAAAAGGAAATGTGAAACAAACAACAGTGGAAGAATTGCTGCCTGGATTTTTTAAAGCGGAGGATTTATATGAAGCAAAAAACAACAACATTTAAATCAGGGTTTGTGTCCATTATTGGCAGGCCAAATGTTGGAAAGTCAACCCTTTTAAACCGGGTGATTGGCCAGAAAATTGCCATTATGTCAGACAAGCCGCAAACAACACGGAATAAAGTGCAAGGCGTGTTGACACGAGACGACGCGCAACTTGTCTTTATGGACACGCCTGGCATTCACAAACCGAAACACCGGCTAGGCGACTTTATGATGAAAGTCGCAAAAAATACGCTCCGCGAAGTGGATTTGATTTTATACGTGGTGGAAGCGGATGCGAAATTCGGCCCTGGTGAACAGTATATTATCGAACGACTTCAGGAAACGAAAACACCGGTGTTTTTATTGATTAACAAAATTGATAAAGTTTCTCCAGAAGAATTGCTTAAAGTGATTGATTTGTACAAAGATCGTTATCCATTTGCAGAAATTATCCCGATTTCCGCATTGGAAGGGAATAATGTGCCAACGCTTGTCGAACAAATTGTGGAGCACATGGAAGAAGGGCCGCAATATTACCCGGCAGACCAAGTGACGGACCACCCAGAACGGTTTATAATTGCTGAGCTTATTCGCGAAAAAGTGCTTCATTTGACGAAGGAAGAAATTCCACATTCTGTCGCTGTAGTCATTGAACAAATCAAAAAGCGGGACAATGGCAAAGTATATGTTGGCGCCACTGTCATCGTCGAGCGTTCGTCGCAAAAAGGCATTATCATTGGCAAACATGGTGCCATGCTAAAAGAAGTCGGCCAGCTTGCCCGAAGCGACATTGAAGCGCTGCTTGGTTCTAGCGTCTATTTGGAACTGTGGGTGAAAGTCCAAAAAGACTGGCGTAACCGACCGTCTCAATTAAAGGATTATGGTTTTAATGAAAATGAATATTAACTGGGAAAACAATGGGTTCAAACTGGGCGTTTGACCATTGTTTTTTTATGTCGCCTGATTTATGATTAAACAAACAATCTGATAAAATTAACCAAATTAAAAAAGTCAAGCGCAGGCAATTAACAATATTTCCATCGAATGGGCGATGCGGATAAGGGAATGATACAACCGAAGACTTAAGGAGAGGGAGGCGTTTAACATGCTTGTTCTAACATGGAAAGTGTTTTCGCAAACGGGCAACGTTGAAACATACCTGCTTCATAAAGAGTTGGAGCGGGACATGGAAGTGCAAGACGAAACGGCTTATGAACCAGATGATTTATCGGATTCAACCTTATCTTAAATCCTGTTGCTTGCTGTAAGGATGGACCATGTTAAAAAAACAAGATGCAATCGTGCTAAAATCAATTGATTACGGCGAAACGAATAAAATCGTAACTCTTTTTACAAAAGAAGACGGCAAACTTGCTGTTTTGGCGAAGGGGGCAAAAAAGCCTAACAGTCGCTTTGCCGCTGTCACACAGCCGTTTGTTTATGGAAGTTACTTATATTTTCAAGGAAACGGTCTTCCCTCTTTAAGCCAGGGGGAGGCCGTCGATTCATTTAAAGAACTACAATTTGATATCGTTAAATCGGCTTATGCGGCTTATATAACGGAACTTGTCGACAAACTGACGGAAGAGCGCAAACCGACGTTCTTTTTATTTGATTGGCTTCTGCTGGCGTTGCGGCAAATCAACACCGGACAAGACGCGGAAATAATTGCACGAATCATGGATATGAAGATGCTTCCACTAGCTGGAGCAAAACCGGAGCTAGATTGCTGTGCCTGTTGCCGCTCGGAGACCCGTGATCCTGTTGCTTTTTCAGTTGCTTATGCTGGTTTTTTGTGCAGGAATTGTATTCATAAAGACGAGCGCGCTTTCCCAATCACTCTACCATTTGCCAAGTTGTTTCGAGTGCTTTATTACGTCGATTTGACGAAAGTAGGCACCATTTCTGTGAAAGCTGAAACGAAGCGGCGGTTAGAATGGATGATCCGCACCTACTACGATGAGTATGTGGGGGTACAGTTAAAAGCGCGCCGCTTTATTAGCCAACTAGACAAAATTGGCGGCTTAAGCAGTGACGTTGACAAGTAGGGGGAGCAAGCGTATAATGTGGATACGATTATAGGTGCAGTGACGGAAAAAAACAGCATTTGCCGTCTGGTTTGTAGCGACTTTGGGAGGGTGGAAGCCAAAGAGCCAGAAAATGTTGGAGGCGCTTCCTGAGCACATTCGGAAGAAAGAGATTAGACGCTTATATGAAGTTGAGGCCTCTCAGGCTGATGTCCGAGGCGCACTTAAGCGTTTAATAAGTAGGGTGGAACCGCGGGTGAACCTCGTCCCTACGCCAATAGGCGTAGGGGCGCTTTTTTGTCTTCTACGCTGAAAAAGGAGGAAGTTGATCAATGAATGTACAAACAATGATTTTAACGCTCCAATCATTCTGGGCGAAACAAAATTGCATTATTTTAAATGCGTATGACACCGAAAAAGGGGCAGGCACGATGAGCCCCCATACGTTGTTGCGCACCATTGGCCCAGAGCCTTGGAATGTTGCGTATGTGGAGCCATCCCGACGTCCTGCTGATGGGCGTTATGGTGAAAACCCGAACCGGCTTTACCAACACCACCAGTTTCAAGTCATTATGAAGCCGTCTCCATTGAACATCCAAGAGTTATATTTGGATAGTCTTCGGGCATTAGGCATCGATCCTTTAAAACATGACATTCGGTTCGTAGAAGACAACTGGGAAAACCCAACGCTCGGGTGTGCGGGCCTCGGCTGGGAAGTATGGCTAGATGGGATGGAAATTACCCAATTTACGTATTTCCAGCAAGTAGGCGGCATGGAGGCCAATCCTGTTTCTGCAGAGATTACTTATGGATTAGAACGATTGGCCACATATATACAAGATAAAGAAAATGTATTTGACTTGGAGTGGGTCGAAGGGTTCACCTATGGCGATATCTTTTTACAGCCAGAGTATGAACATTCTACGTATACATTCGAAGTTTCTGATGTAGATATGTTGTTTGATTTATTTTCTACTTATGAAAAAGAAGCAGAAAGAGCGCTAGCCCGCGATCTTGTTTTTCCTGCGTATGACTATATTTTAAAATGCTCCCATAGCTTTAACTTGCTTGATGCTCGGGGCGCCATTTCCGTAACAGAAAGAACCGGCTATATTGCCCGGGTTCGCACACTCGCTCGAAAAGCGGCGCGCAAGTACTATGAAGAGAGAGAAAAGCTTGGCTTTCCTATGCTTAAAAAGGAGGACGCCCACGATGAATAAGCCATTTTTACTTGAACTAGGATTGGAGGAGTTACCGGCTCGTTTTGTTACGCCTTCCATTACACAGCTCGCTGAAAAAGTGCAAGCATGGCTTGATGATAAAGGCCTTTCGTACGGAGAAATCCACTCTTACGCTACGCCAAGAAGGCTGGCTATACTCGTTGAAGATTTGGCGGACCGGCAGCCTGATATACATGATGAATCGAGAGGGCCTGCCTTAAAAATTGCCAAAGACGAAAGCGGCGCTTGGACAAAAGCGGCGCTTGGATTTGCGAAAGGACAAGGAGTAGAAACGAGCCAGCTGGAAATAAAAGCGGTAAATGGCACTGATTATGTGTTTGCCAAAACACATAAAAAGGGTGAAAAAACAAGCGTGCTATTGCCGGAACTTAAAGAATTGATTTCGGGCTTAACATTTCCAAAAAGCATGCGTTGGAACACCTACTCCCTTCGCTATGCTCGGCCGATCCAGTGGCTTGTCGCTCTCTATGGCGAGGACGTCATTCCTTTTTCAATTAACGGTATCGAAACAGGTCGAAACACGACTGGACACCGTTTTTTAGGGGCTGACTTTCCATTAGACAATCCAATCGAGTATGCGGACGCCCTGAAACGTCAATATGTCATTGCCGATGCTGAAGAGCGAAAAGCAGCGATTGTAAGTCAGTTAAAGCAAATGGAGGAAGAGCATAGCTGGGTTGTGCCAATAGATGAAGCGCTTCTTGAAGAAGTGACACAATTAGTCGAGTATCCAACTGCGCTATCAGGCTCATTTGACGATTCGTTTTTAGCTTTGCCGAAAGAAGTATTAATTACAACGATGCGTGAACATCAGCGTTATTTTCCAGTAGAAGCGAAAGATGGCCGTTTGCTTCCGTACTTTATTACAGTGCGAAACGGAAATGAAGAATATATTGAAAATGTCGCCAAGGGCAATGAAAAAGTGTTGCGTGCTCGCTTGTCTGATGCTGCCTTTTTTTATCATGAAGACCAAAAGATTTCTCTTCAGGCAGCAAACGCTAAACTAGACAACATCGTTTTTCATGAAGCGATTGGTACAATGGGCGAAAAGGTAGCCCGTATCGGCGAATTGTCCAAATGGCTTGCAGGTGAGGCGAACTTGGGTGCCCAAGAAAGGCAAACAGTGGAGCGTGCTGCCGCTATTGCCAAGTTCGACCTTGTGACTTACATGGTTGGCGAATTCCCAGAACTACAAGGAAGAATGGGTCAGGAATATGCGGAAAAAGCAGGAGAGACCCCTCAAGTAGCGAAAGCGATTTATGAGCAGTACTTGCCTCGCTATGCAGGGGACAAAGTGCCTGAAACTGAAGCGGGTGCAGTGTTGGCGCTTGCCGACAAACTCGATACGGTCGTCTCTTGTTTTTCCATTGGCTTAATCCCCACTGGCTCACAAGATCCGTATGCGTTGCGCCGCCAAGCAACGGGGATCATCCACATTCTTCTCCAAACTGAAATGCCTTTGACACTTGAAAACATGGCTGTTCATGCGCTTGATTCCATTGCAAAAAAAGGGTTTATGACAGAAAAAGTCGAAACGACCAAGCAGGAATTAATCAGCTTTTTTGCGAATCGCTTGAAGCATGTCATGCTAGAAGCTGGCTTTCGCTATGATATTGTTGATGCGGTGCTTGCCGCTCCGCTTGTCGATGTTTATACGATGTTCGCCAAGGCAAGGCTGTTAACTGAACGTGCGGAAGACCGGGAGTTTAAAGAAGTGACCGAAAGCTTGAGTCGTGTCACAAATTTGGCTAAAAAAGCGCCAAAAGGTGTTTTCGTTTCCGAAAATCTGTTTGAAAATGAAACGGAGTCACGCTTGCTTGCTGCTACGCTAGAGGTCGAGTTCGGCTTGGCTGAGGCTTGGAAGGTCAAAGATGCGTATGCCGCTTATCAAGCGTTGGCTCAGTGTCGTGCCACGATCAACACGTTCTTTGACCATACGATGGTGATGGCTGACAATGAAGCCACTCGCAATAATCGCCTTGCGCTGCTTGACCGATTGGCGAAATCAATCCAGTCCTATGCTGATTTTCAAAAGATCGTCTTCTCGGCCTAAGATTATTGGCACTGGCTTAAAAAAGAGGTGAGTCCAATCGAATTATCAACTAGGCAACAGCAAATCGTCGATATTGTAAAGGAAAATGGCCCAATTACCGGCGAACACATTGCAGAACGTCTATCCTTAACGAGGGCGACTCTACGTCCAGACTTGGCTATTTTAACAATGGCCGGGTTCCTGGACGCCCGGCCTCGGGTAGGCTACTTTTATACGGGGAAAAGTGAAAGCCCCGTTCTTGCCGATAAACTCCAGGAAATCAAAGTTCACCATTATCAATCGAGGCCCGTTTTAATTGAGCAATCAGCTTCTGTATACGAAGCGATTTGCACGATGTTCTTAGAAGATGTAGGCACACTTTTTATTGTTGATAGCGATGCAACATTGGTTGGAGTCGCTTCTCGAAAAGACTTGCTACGGGCAAGCATGGGCGGACAGTCGATTGAGTCTATTCCTGTGAGTGTCATTATGACGCGAATGCCAAACATTACGATGTGTGAAAAGGATGATTCGGTAATTGAAGTCGCACAAAAGCTCATCTCCCGGCAAATTGATGGATTGCCAATTGTAAAAAAAGTAGACACTGGATCAGGTTTCGAAGTGGTGGGGCGTATTACCAAAACCAATATTACTCAGCTGCTTGTTGATCTAGCCAGCAAAGACGGAATGTAACTTCAAAAGAAAAGGGGCGCGCTTATGACAAACGACACAGAACGCCTAGTGGTTTACATTGTTTCCGATTCCGTAGGGGAAACAGCCGAGCTTGTTGTAAAAGCTGCTGTCAGCCAGTTTAGTGGCTCCAATGTGGAGCTTAGAAGGATTCCCTATGTAGAGGACAAAGGGACGATCCAAGAAGTGGTGCAAATTGCACGCAAAGCCAAGGCGCTGATCGCGTTTACGCTTGTCGTCCCAGAAATAAGGGACTTTTTGTTGGAAAGCGCAAAGGCGGCGAATGTAGAAACGGTGGACATCATTGGGCCAGTACTTTCAAAAATTACCGACTTAACCAATGCGAAGCCACGCTATGAACCTGGGTTGATCTACCGGTTGGACGAAGATTATTTCCGCAAAGTTGAAGCTATTGAATTTGCGGTCAAATACGATGACGGCCGGGACCCCCGTGGTATTATTCTTGCCGACATTGTGCTGATCGGTGTTTCCCGTACTTCGAAAACGCCGCTCTCTCAATACTTAGCCCATAAACGGCTAAAAGTGGCGAATGTCCCTCTTGTTCCTGAGGTCGAGCCACCAGAAGAATTGTTCAAAATCTCTTCCAAAAAATGCATTGGCTTAAAAATCAGCCCAGAAAAACTAAATAGCATTCGCACGGAACGATTAAAAGCGCTCGGGCTTAAATCGGAAGCCAACTATGCAAACATCGATCGTATTAAAGAAGAACTCGAGTATGCGAAAAAGGTAATGGATCGAGTCAATTGCCCTGTTATCGATGTTTCAAATAAAGCAGTTGAAGAAACAGCCAATTTAATTTCAAGCATGTTTCAACGAAATTAAGTAGCATTGATATTTCTTACTGTTCAAATGATCCCCAATCAAGTATAATTGAACATTGGGGATTTTATCATTGATGTTTCATTGTTTTTATGTATAAAATCCTAAGAGAACAAATAAATTTAAAAAGTCAAGACTTATTCTTATTTTTTTGGCAATGATAGAACTGAAGGAAGGATAGCTGTAGCGCTTTTTTCGACACATTTTTATTTTTTTCGCCAAGGAAGAAGGAGATCTGTTGAAAATGTTGAATGATAGTGTATGGTGATTCCATCTAACACGACTGTCTACGTTGATGCGGATTCTTGCCCAGTAAAAGAAGAAGTCATTTCACTTGCGCGGACATTCGGCAAAAAAATGGTCTTTGTTTATTCTTATGCGCATACCATGAGTTTGCCAAAGGATGTAGAAACGGCTATTGTCGATACGAGTAAAGAAGCAGCAGATCTTTATTTGCTGCAATCTGTCAACCGCGGAGATGTCTGTGTGACGCAAGATCATGCGTTAGCGTCGCTCCTTCTTGTAAAAGGTGTGATCGTGTTGTCGCCCCGTGGGCATGTGTATAAAGAGGAGGAAATGCCAGCTATGCTTGCATGGAGGCATACCTCACAGAAAGCCCGGAGAGCTGGGAAAAAGACGCGTGGCCCAAAAAAATTTACAGCATCTGACCGAGCCGCGTTCTATCATGCTCTATATGCTGTACTTGAAAAGATAGCAAAGGAATAGAATTGTGGTGATTGCCTAGTGGCTGTGAAAATACCCGATGAAAAACTTACAGAGGTCAGGGAAGCAAGTGATATTGTTGAGGTCATCGGCGAATATGTGCAGCTAAAAAAGCAAGGGCGTCAGTACGGAGGCCTTTGCCCGTTTCATGACGAGAAAACGCCGTCTTTTTCTGTATCGGAAGACAAACAAGTGTACCATTGTTTTGGCTGTGGAGCCGGTGGGAATGTGTTTACTTTTTTGCAGGAATTGAAGGGCTGGTCTTTTTCTGAAACCGTCTCCCACCTCGCAGAACGTGCAAAAATAGCTTTGCCGCAAATGCAAAAAACAGAGACGGACAAACCTGAAGATGCGCGCATCAGGCAAATGAAAAAAGGCCACGAGCTCGCTGCCTCTACTTACCATAGCATTTTGACGCTAACAGAAGAAGGGGCTCCAGGGCGTGTTTATGCACAAGAGAGGCTTTTCACGCAAGACCAGATTGAACATTTCCGAATCGGCTATGCCCTTAATGATTGGGAAACGCTCGCTGTGATCTTTGAAACAAATGGCCTTGACTTAGCTGTAATGGCAGAATCAGGCCTTTTGGCGAAACGCAAACAAGGAACGGGTTATTATGACTTGTTTCGCGAGCGACTTATGTTTCCGATTACGGATAGTCAAGGAAGCGTAGTGGCATTTGGCGGTAGGGCCATTGGCGAAGGCCAACCGAAATACTTGAACAGCCCGGAAACGCCGATTTTCCACAAAGCAAAGACGTTATTCCATATGCATGAAGCTCGTCCGAGCATCCGTAAACAAAACAAAGCCCTGTTAGTAGAAGGGGCATTTGACGTAATGGCCGCTTGGAAAGCTGGAGTGACAAATGTTGTTGCTACGCTAGGCACTGCTTTAAGCAGCGATCATGCCAAACTTCTTCGCCGCAATGCAGAAGAAGTCATTTTATGTTATGATGGCGACCGTGCCGGGAGAGAAGCGATTCGCAAAGCGATTCCCGTGTTGGAGGAAGCTGGCTGCAAAGTGTCGATTTGCCTACTTCCCGAAGGGCTCGACCCAGATGATTATGTGAAGCAGCATGGCGAAGAGGCATTTGTGCGCATACTCGACAACGAATGTTTATCCGTAATGGCCTTTCGAATGTTGGATTTAAAGCAAGGCAAGAATATGCAAAATGAAGGAGATCGGCTCCAATATATCGAAGAAATCGTACAGATGTTGGCAAAACTCGAGCATTCTGTCGAACAAGAATACTATTTGCAGCAACTTGCAGAAAGTTTTACACTGCCGATGGATGTGTTGCGCCAAGAGTTAAGCCGGGCCGAACGCCTACTCAAACAAACAAAAGAGACACCTAAAGCGCTGCCGCGAGCGGAAAAGCCAACTTCCGGCCGAAAGCAAGGAAGCGCACGGCCTGTACCAGCTCATGTCAAAGCCGAACGGATCTTGCTAGCTTATATGCTCCAAGATACGGAAATGGTGTGGCGCGTCTCAGAAAAGCTAGGAACTGGCTTTAACCTCGAAGAACACCAAGCCCTTTATGCTTATTTGCTTTCATTTGTAACTAGAGAGCCTGATGCGAGCATGAAGCGTTTTGTAGAAAGCCTTGAAGATCGAAGGCTTGCAAAGCTGGCGGCATATTTGCTCATGCAACCATTAAAAAATGAGTGTTCAGACGAGGAGCTTGCTGATTATATAAAGCGGATTGAGCAATACCCAAAATGGGTAAAACTGAAAGAACAGCAGCAGGCTGCGCGGTTTGAACAAGACCCAATCCGGGCGGCAAAACTGCAAATGGAGTTGATTCGCTTAAAAAAAGAGCTCCAAAGCCAGTAATGTATGGTTTAATTTTGGAAGGAGGGGATCGAATGGCTGACAAACCGTTGCGTCCTGTAACAGAAGGTGACCTTACCATCGATCAAGTAAAAGAACAACTGGTGGAAACTGGGAAAAAACGTGGTACATTGACGTATGCCGAAATTACAGAGAAAATGGCTGCGTTTGAACAAGATTCAGACCAAATGGATGAATTTTACGAGTATCTTGGTGAACAAGGCGTGGAACTTTTGAACGAAAGTGAAGACGACGTGCCATCGCTTGCACAAGTAGCCAAAGACGAAGAAGAGTTTGATTTAAATGATTTAAGCGTCCCTCCAGGGATTAAAATAAATGACCCAGTCCGTATGTATTTGAAAGAAATTGGCCGTGTTCCATTGCTTTCAGCGGAAGAAGAAATCGATTTGGCTAAACGAATTGAACAAGGCGACGAAGAGGCGAAAAAACGGTTAGCGGAAGCGAATTTGCGCCTCGTTGTTTCGATTGCAAAACGTTATGTTGGCCGCGGCATGCTATTCCTTGATTTAATTCAGGAAGGCAATATGGGTTTAATTAAAGCTGTTGAAAAGTTCGATTATGACAAAGGCTTTAAATTTAGCACATATGCCACTTGGTGGATCCGCCAAGCAATCACACGGGCCATTGCAGACCAAGCCCGTACGATCCGCATTCCTGTGCATATGGTTGAAACGATTAATAAGCTGATCCGTGTACAGCGCCAACTTTTACAAGATTATGGGCGCGAGCCAACCCCAGAAGAAGTCGGCAAAGAGATGGATTTAAGCCCCGACAAAGTAAGAGAGATTTTAAAAATTGCCCAAGAGCCTGTATCGCTAGAGACGCCAATTGGCGAAGAGGATGATTCCCATCTAGGCGACTTTATCGAAGACCAAGAAGCTCTAGCGCCATCGGATGCAGCCGCGTACGAGCTGCTGAAAGAACAACTCGAAGACGTCCTCGATACACTAACTGACCGTGAGGAGAACGTATTGCGCTTACGTTTCGGGCTTGATGACGGCCGGACAAGAACGCTTGAAGAAGTAGGCAAAGTGTTTGGCGTTACGAGAGAGCGAATTCGCCAAATTGAAGCAAAAGCGCTCCGTAAATTGCGCCATCCTAGCCGCAGCAAGCGTTTAAAAGACTTTCTTGATTAATTAAAGAGATCGCTGATCGTTTGGCTTGCCCCTTTGCAAGCCAAACGATTCTATTTTGCTTAATTCCTATTTTACTGGGTATGAAAGGGAAATGCAAATCGCCATTTGAAATTTTCTTAATAGTATCATCTGGCAAATTGTTGGTTTTTCAATTAAAATAGGGACGAGCCCTTTTCAGAAGTGTCCATATACAGTAAACTAAAGAAGATTCGTGCTTTTTTACATAAGAAAAAGACCTCTAACTTAGAAAGGAGAGCACTGTTAATGAAAGGACGCCCATTAATCCCTTTTGCCATTATTGCATTGCTTGGTGTCGTTTTAATGGTTGCGCTTTCAGCTGTTGGCAACCATATGCGCAACATCGCTGAGGAAGGCGGAGAAGGGGCACAAGAGGAAGTCGTGATTGATGATCCAATCGAATACGGCGAAACAGTTGTCTCAGAATCGTGCATTGCCTGCCATGCCAATGACTTATCAGGCACCGGAAATGCTCCGGCTATCAATAATTTAGAGGGACGTTTGTCTCATGAAGAAATTGTTGAAATTGTCACCAATGGGCTAGACGGCGGCATGCCGGCTTTCGGAGGCCAATTGCAAGAGAATGAAATTGAAGCCGTAGCAGAGTATTTGCTTGACGCTTCCCAATAAGAGCAGGGGAAACCTTGCTCTTTTTCCATTTCGCTTTAGCGTTCTTAGGAACGGTTAGAGATTTATTGCAATCCGTATACATTGGGGGTTCCAAAATGAATGACAAACAGCTATCCTTGCGCCTTGAGCGGGTAGCCTCTCACCTATACCATTTTAAGCGCATAGCAGACATCGGATCCGATCATGGGTACCTCCCTTGCTATCTGGCATTGCGGTGCCCCGGTTTGACTGCAATTGCCGGTGAGCTGAATGAAGGGCCGTATCAATCGGCCTGTGCGCAAGTGAGTCGCTCAGGTCTTTCTGATGCGGTAGAAGTCCGTAAAGGAAATGGCTTAGAAGTACTGAGAAGCGATGATAAGGTTGAAGCTATTGCGATTGCAGGTATGGGTGGGCCGTTAATTGCTTCGATCTTAGAAGAGGGCAAAACAAAGTTGCGAGGTGTTCAAACCCTTGTGCTTCAGCCCAATATCGCCGCCCATGCAGTGCGGGAGTGGCTTTCACATCACGAATTTTCGATTTCAGCCGAAGAAATCATAGAAGAAGACGGCAAAATATATGAAATTATTGTGGCGGTTCCAGAAAAAGGCACACCGTCTCTTACAGAAGCAGACTTGCTGCTTGGCCCGATTTTGCGGCGTGAAAAAGGGTCGGCTTTTCAAAAAAAGTGGCGCCGTGAACAACAAAGCTGGCTTCAAGTATTAGAGGAACTAAAAAAAGGGAAACAGACAAAGGAAATGAGCGACAAACAAAGAAAGCTTGAAAGAAAGTTGCAGCTTGTGAAGGAGGCATTGGGAGAATGAAAAACACGATTGCAGCAAATACGCTTATTCAATACTTTGAGTCGTTTGCCCCAAAGTCTTATGCGCTGGAAGGCGATAAAAACGGTTTAATGGTTGGGTCACTGAAAAAAAAGGTCAAAAAAGCAATGGTCGCCCTTGATGTACTGGAAAAAACGATCGATGAAGCGATTGAAAAGGACGTTGACTTTATCCTGGCCCACCATCCGTTGTTGTTCCATCCTCTTAAACAAATCGATGTAGACACGCCGATGGGGAGAATGATAAAAAAAGCAATTGAACATGAGATTACTATTTATGCTGCCCATACGAATCTTGATGTGGCCGAAGGGGGCGTTAATGATTTGCTTGCAGAACGCCTTCAAATCAAAGATAGCAATGTGCTGGCGCCGACCTATACAGAAACATTGCAAAAGCTCGTTGCTTTTGTTCCGGCTTCCCATGCGAAACAAATCCGTGAGGCCCTTGGCGCTGCTGGTGCTGGCCACATTGGCCACTATAGCCACTGTTCCTTTTCGGCGGAGGGAATTGGGCGTTTTCGTCCACAAGAAGGAACAAACCCTTATATTGGCACGATAGGGAAAGAAGAAGAAGTAGGCGAAGTACGCATTGAAACCATTGTACCTGCCAATAGGAGCGGCAAGGTCATTGCGGCTTTGGTTAAGGCGCATCCGTATGAGGAACCTGCCTACGACTTGTATCCACTTGATCAACCACAATTTCAACGAGGACTCGGTCGTATTGGAAAAGTGGAGGGCGACCATACGCTAGCCTCATATGTTGAATTTGTTAAACAGGCGCTAGGTGTAAAAACGGTCCGTGTTGTTGGTGAGTTGGATACGAAAATTAGAAAAGCCGCTGTGCTCGGAGGCGATGGCAATAAGTATGTGATGCAAGCCAAACGAGCTGGCGCAGACGTGCTCATCACTGGAGATTTGTATTACCACGTTGCTCAAGACGCATTAATGGCAGGCATGTGTGTCATTGATGCTGGCCATCATATCGAGGCGATTATGAAAGAAGGCGTTGCGGAGAAAATTGCAGCATTATTGAGCGAAAACGGCTACCACATTGATATATTCGCTTCTGCCCAGAGCACAGAGCCTTTTCAATTTTTATGAGAATAAAAAAACAAGCAAGCCGCGCTTTCGCGTCGCTTGCTTGTTGAACGTTATTTTTTGACACGCACTTTTGGAAGGATTTTCTCGATCGGCACTTTTTTCGCCGTGTCCCATGTCGATTCATCATTTGGGTCATAGTTCTCGATAAAGGTTATCACTTCTTTTGTAATTGGTGTCGGCGTTGACGCGCCTGACGTCACACCGACTTTCTTGGCTTCTTTGATCCACTCTAGCTTTAGTTCAGACAAATCGCCAATACGGTAAGCGGGTGTACCGGCAATTTGCTCGGAAACTTGCGCCAATCGGTTGGAATTGTTGCTTTTTGGATCGCCGACAACAATCACGATGTCACATTGAGAAGCTTGTTCCGCAACCGCCTCTTGGCGGACTTGCGTTGCTAAACAAATTTCATTGTGTACTTCTGCGTTTGGATAGAGCTCCATAGCGCGCTTCATAATATCGGCTACATCCCATTGGCTCATCGTCGTTTGGTTGGTAATAATAATGTCACGGTCATCCAATGTCAGCTGCTCCAGGTCTTCCATTGTCTCGACAAGGTGCACAGAGTCAGGAGCAACACCCATTGCCCCCTCTGGTTCAGGATGACCTTGTTTTCCGATGTAAATAAACTGATAGCCTTCTTCTGCTTTTTCCCGTATTAAATCATGTGTTCGCGTCACGTCCGGGCATGTCGCATCAATGCAAGTCAGTCCTTTTTCTTTAGCGAGGCGGCGAACTTCAGGAGATACACCGTGCGCTGTAAAAATGACCGTTCCATGAGTGACGTTTTTTAAAATTTCAAGGCGGTTCGGCCCGTCTAATGAAATAATGCCATCCTCTTTAAAAGCGTCCGTCACATGTTGATTATGAACAATTTGCCCCAATATATATAAAGGCCTTGGTAAGTCCAAGTTTTGCGCCGCTTGTCTCGCCATCACCATTGCATCCACTACGCCGTAACAGTATCCTCTTGGCGAAATTTTTAAAACGTCCATTTAATTAGAGGCCTCCTAAAAAAACGGGGCTGCTTACTTTCTGAAAAAGTGAGAGCCCTGTTTTGATGATTTCTCTTCTATTGTAATGGAGATCAATGAGCCTGACAATCAGGAAGCCTTATGATTTCGTCGAACAATAATGGCTTAATTAGCGGTATCGAGCAAATTGTTGTCAATAAATTCATAGGCCTGTTCTTCCGAAAAATCTTGGACGGCTACAAGTTCGCTGGCTAACACTTGCCGTGCTTTTTGCAAATGATGGCGATCTTGGATATGGAGTCCATTTGACCGTTCTGCCTGTTTTTTCGAGAGTGACGACACTAAATGAGCAGCGTCGATAATGCTGCCTGTCTTTAATAAATTTTCCGTATCTCGAGAAAATTGACTCGTTGAAGGCGGCGTATCAGGCCCGTTTTGCAATGCTTTTGCGACCTTTTCAAGATCAGAGGAGGGAATGACCTTTCGGAGCCCTGATTGCTCGATTCGAGACTCTGGAAGCATAAGCGTTATATCTACCAATGGGAAATGAAGGATGAAATACAAATGCGTCTCACCCAATACATCTTTCTCCTCCACCTCTTGGATCGTCCCTGCACCATGGTAGGGGTAAACAACTTTGTCGCCAACTTTAAACATGGACATTCCTCCAATCAAGTGATAGAAGTCAGTATACCACATTTAAAGATAAATTTCAAATTATACTACTGTGGGCAGAAACTTGTCAATAACCAAAATGAAATTTTTACACATAAAGTTTAGGCTTTGGAAGTTCATCTCCAGCAGGCTTCTTTCTTTTTGTGACAATCACCGCTGTGTCTAAAGGTTTGGCTTGCGTTTCGACGTCAACTTGTCGTTCTGTTTCCTCACTGTCAGCAGAAGCGGTTTTTAGTTCGGCTGTTTCTTCACCGCCAGTCGATTGGGCTTCTGGCTCTATTGTTTCTTCCGTGCCTGTTGGATCTTCATCTGCCGACTGAGAAGAAGAACGCAAAATCCGCCAAAGCGTCGGCGCATTTTTAATTAGTGGCCCGTACTGTTGGATCATCGGTGCGACTTGTTGGGTGATGCCTAACACACGTTGCGTATTATTCAGGATCGTGGTTAAGTTCATGCCACTACCGAACAACCTGCTGCCAGCTGTAAAGCTGCCAGCGCCAACACGAGAGGCGGCGCCGCCAAATAAGCGCGATAATAAACCACCGCCGACTCTTTGCGTCGCAAAGGAAGGCGCCACCTGCCCAGGAATGGTTGCCAGAGGCCGGGCGGCAGACTGGACCAATCTTGGTGCCATGCCTGACCCCATCATTGAGCTAGGCCCAAAAAAAGGATTGGGTGTTGCCGGGAACGGTTGCATCGGAAGGGAACTTGCAGGAGGGCCTAAAAAAGAGTGCATGTCAATTTTCCCCCATCTTTATATAGTCTCTTACCTGCAACCTATGCAGCAGTCGTATAAATCGTGTCTTTAAATGCAAATGGACGAATTACATGCCAGTGTGGTAAAATGAAGTATTGCAATCGAACGGAAAGTAGGAGTTAAAAATGAATGCTGAACATTTTAGCCGTTTAGGTTTAAACGAGCGACTGCTCAAAGGATTGAGCGCTATTGGCGTCAAGCGGCCAACTGAGATTCAGGAACGATTGATTCCAGCGATTTTAAATCGAAAAGATGTGATTGGCCAGTCGCAAACAGGGACAGGAAAAACATTTGCGTTTTTGCTGCCGATCATCGAACAGCTCGATATCGAGCAAAACGAGGTACAGGCAGTGATCACTGCTCCTACACGAGAACTTTGCGCCCAATTATTTGATGAGTTAAAAAAGCTGATTGTCTATTATGACGGGCAAGTTGATGCGCAGCTTTTCGTTGGCGGCACGGACAGAAAACGGCAAGCACAGCGGTTGTCCACTAAGCAACCGCACATTGTCATCGGCACGCCAGGCCGGATTGCTGACCTTGTCAATACATCTTCCTTGCTTGTATATACGGCTAAGACGCTTGTTGTTGACGAAGCGGATCAGATGCTTGATATGGGCTTTTTAGAAGACGTGGACAAGGTTGCCGGAAGGTTAGCCGAGGACCTGCAAATGCTTGTCTTTTCGGCAACCGTTCCTGAAAAGCTGCAACCATTTTTAAAAAAATATATGAATAACCCACGGCATGTTCATGTTCAACCAGAAAAGCTGGCGGCAGAGCGTGTTACCCACCAGCTTGTTCCAGTGCGCCACCGGGACAAGTTGACTGTGTTGAAAGAGACTATTCGCGGCTTAAACCCGTATTTGGCGATCATCTTTACCAATACAAAAGAGCAAGCCGACGAAGTGACAGCAGCTTTAGCTACTGAGGATATACTTGTTGATTGCCTCCATGGTGGCCTGGCACCGCGGGAACGCAAAAAAGTAATGAAACGGGTTGAGGATTTATCAATCCAGTATTTGGTTGCAACCGATTTGGCTGCGCGAGGCATTGACATTAAAGGCGTGACACACATCATCAATTACGCGTTTCCACAAGACTTGGATTTTTATGTCCATCGTGTCGGTCGGACAGCGCGGGCTGGCGCAGACGGCATTGCCTTGTCGCTGTATGAGCAAAGTGATGAAGCGGCGTGTGCGAAGCTTGCCAGTCGGGGGATTGTTTTTTCATTTGTGGAATTCAAAGATGGTGAATGGACAGAGCTCGTTAAGCCTCCTGTGGGAGCGGGTCGGATCAATCGAAAGCAACCAACAGACAAAGGGAAAGCTACTGTTGAAAAGCAAACAGGTAATCGGCCCATTCGGACCGGCGGCAAGGCAAAAGCTAGGCCTAAAAAAGTAAAGCCTGGGTATAAACAAAAAGCGAAAGCCGCTATTGCCAAACAGAAAAAACGGGAGAGACGCTTAAACGCGCGTAAAGAGAAATAATACGGAGGGAGATTTCATGTCATTGTTAATTGGTTCCCATGTGTCGATGAGCGGAAAGAAAATGTTGCTGCAATCGAGTGAGGAAGCAGCCTCTTACGGTGCAACGACATTCATGATTTATACAGGGGCGCCTCAAAATACACGGCGCAAAGCGATTGAGGATTTAAACATTGAAGCGGGGAAAGCCCATATGGCGGAGCATGGCCTATCAAACATTGTCGTCCATGCTCCATATATCATCAATATTGGCAATACGCAAAAGCCAGAAACCTTTCGCCTCGGCGTTGATTTTTTGCGATCTGAAATCGAACGCACTGAAGCGATAGGTGCAAAACAGATTGTACTTCATCCAGGTGCTCATGTAGGTGCAGGGGCAGAGGAAGGCATTAAAAAGATCATTGAAGGTTTAAACGAAGTTCTTACTGAAAAGCGCGATGTACAAATCGCTCTTGAGACGATGGCTGGGAAGGGGTCTGAGTGCGGCTGTACGTTTGAGGAACTTGCTAAAATTATAGACGGCGTTACGCACAATGAGCGTTTATCGGTTTGTTTCGATACATGCCATACGCACGATGCAGGCTATGATATTGTCAATGATTTTGACGGCGTGCTTGATGAATTTGACCGGATCATCGGAGCAGAACGGATTAAAGTCGTCCATATCAATGATTCTAAAAATGAACGCAGTGCTCGGAAAGACCGCCATGAAAACATTGGCCATGGCCATATTGGCCTTAAAGCGCTTGATTATATTGTCCATCATGACCAATTTAAAGACATTCCTAAAATTCTAGAAACGCCTTTCATAGGCAAAGACAAGAAAGATAAAAGGCCTCCATACAAACATGAAATTGCGTTGTTGCGCCGGGAGTTGCTAGAACCTATTGAAAAATAAAGTTCCCAACACAAAGATTTTTTAATAGGCGGTGTGGCCAAAATGTTTCAAGCTCACGTTCTTATATAAGACGTGAGCTTTTTGTGTTAATCCAAATAATGTTGAAATTGCTCAAACAATTCGTCGACAACACCGGCAATATACGGGTCTGTTTCCGTTCGCAGCCTCTCTAAAATTTGGTCGATTTGTGATCGGTTTCCGATGTCGATCCGTTGTGCCTTTATGATTTTGAAAATTGCTTTTGTTTGTGCTGGCGTTACTTGGTAACCATGTTTGTGCGCTAATTGAATAAATTCGGATTCAGTAATCGAATTGATTTTTTGGTTAATGAGCTGCTGCATAATGATATTCACTGTGCAAAACCGCCCCCTTTATAAAGAAAGTCTTGTTACTATATGATCGGGAATTTTAATTAGAACAAAAACAGGAAAAAACGCCATTATCTCGAATAAGAATAGAGTAGCGGGGAATGTTTACGGCCATGGTTGTTAGATAAGGATCACTACTGAAGAAGGATGTGCAAGGATGTGCAAGCTTTCCCAAAATCAAAAAGCAGCCCCTATAGGGAGTAACCAAGTGCGGCAAATGGCAAAAAGCGTAGATGTACACGATGACCATTTACTTTACATAAAAGAACCGCCTGACGTCGCACATTCAATGTTTTCTTTTATTAAAGCAATGGATATTCCTTACTTAAAGGTAGACGAGTGCTTTCGACAGCTCCACTGGAGCGAATCCTTTGTTCATCTCACCGATTTGGCAGAAAAAGACCTTGAAGAACAAACACTGGCAGAGTTAGGCGTTTCTGATCATTTGCTGCATTTTATTAATGAACAATTAAGCATCTCAGTCGGGCGAGGCAACCAGATTGTTAAAAACTGTTATGAAGATGACGATGCGACAATCAAAGTGACTGTATTTCCTGAGAGAGGGACGTATGCTTTTGTGTACTATGTGCTTTTAGAAGATTTGACGGTGAAACGGAAATTCGAGGAATTAGTCACATTTCAACATCAAATGCAAGCAGTATCGCATATTGCTGCCAGTGTCGCCCACGAGCTCCGGAACCCGTTGTCTGTCATTAAGGGTTTTTTGCAATTATCCCATTTGACGAGCGATTTTCAGAAGTATTACAATACGATTATTTCAGAGCTAAACCGTATGAATGTCATTATTGAAGATTTTCTATCGGTTTCACGCAAAAAGAACGACCGTAAATGGCAATCGCCAGCACAGTTGCTCCAATCACTTGCTGAACTGATGCGGGCAGAATGCTCTCTGCACAGTGTTGAATTTCAACTTGACATTGAAGAAACGTTTGCGATATGCCATGTAAACGAATCGATGTTTAAGCAAGTTATGCTTAATTTGTTGCGCAATTCAATTGAAGCTTATGAAGAGCAGTCAACTGGACGGCGGCTGGAAATAAGAAGCAGGGAAGTTGGCGAGCAAGTCGTTATTGAGCTGATCGATAATGGCAAAGGCATGCCTGATACTGTTTTAAGCCAACTTGGAAAACCATTTTTTACGACAAAAGAAAAAGGCACGGGCGTCGGTATCCCGTTATGCAAAAAGATTATTGAAGACCATGGAGGCACATTTGATATTCAGAGTGAAGCCAATGTTGGGACGCGAATTGAGATGATATTGCCATTATTAGTTTGAAAAGGATATTTATTGGTTTTGTTCCAATCATTTTTCGAGCCTGAATGAGCCTTTTATTGGCGCGGATCAAGTGAAATAAGGCAGCAATTCGCCCTTTGAGAGAGTATTGTGGAGGAAATGCAAGGTTTTTAATTGATTTTTAGGTATTTGCCGCTTCTAGCCACTGTTTGTCTCCTTGTTCCTGATGGCGCAATCGCTTATGCTTTCAGCGTTCAAAGAACAAAGGAGTGAGACAGTGTGAAGCGAACAATGAAAGTACTGTTGGCAGCTGCTTTAGCGGCTTTAGTTGGTGGCGCCTTTTTACTTATACATGATTACCGCGAAACAAACAAGGAGCTGGCCAAGGAAAATGAGGAAATGAGACAGCTTTTTGGCTCGATGGAAGAGGAGTTGCAAGAAACAGGTGCTGTTGCCGAAGAATTGTCATTTGAAGACAATCATCAAGTCTGGTCCGAAGCAATGAAGCTTGCGGATGAATTATATGAAGACAGCGATGGCCATTTTAAAAAAGAGTGGGGGATGTATTTAGCTCATTTAGCAGAACAAAAGCAAATGAATCCCTACCTTGTGTATGAATTGCTCAAAGTTGAGAGCGGAGAACAGTTTGATACAAATGCGGTCGGTCCAAAGACAAAATATGGTCATGCTTATGGAATGGCGCAGTTTATGACTAATACGGCTCCGTGGATTGCTGAAATGGCTGGCGTAGAATATCGCCAAGAACTGCTTTTTGATCCATTCTACGCGATTCAGCTTTCCGTTGAATATTTGGATTTTCTTTATGATCAATATGGCGATTGGGATAAAGCATTGACTGCTTATAACCGCGGCATGGGTGGTTTAGAATCGTATATCAATGAAAACGGCGATGCAAAAAGCAGTTACGCGGTAAAGATCCAAACGGCAGCAGAACGACATGGAGCACCTGCCGTCGTTTACGCAGGCGATGAGTAACAAGCAACATGAGTCGAATGGAAAGGACGAAAAACGTATGTATCGGGCACACGAGCGGGAAAACAACGACGTATCGAGCGTTTGTCTACAGTCTTAGAGCGCCTAGCGCTCTTTTTTTAATGGTCCAACCGATTGTTTTTTTCTCTAGACATTTAAAAAATAATCGTTATAATAGGAGAAGGATTAAATCGGAAGCATTCTGAATAAGTAGGACGGTGAAAACATGGACCGCTATGCTCCGCTGGCAGAGTTAAAAAACGTATCATTTCATTACGGGAAGCGTCCCGTTTTAAGCAATATTTCGTTAACAATTGAAAAAGGCGCCTTTTTAGGGATTGTCGGTCCCAATGGGTCAGGGAAATCAACGCTAGTAAAATTGCTTCTTGGGCTTCTGCGCCCAGATGAAGGCAGCATTTCTTTATTCAATCAACCACAAGACAAGTTTAAACAATGGGATAAAATCGGCTATGTTTCCCAAAAAGCAAATAGCTTTTCTAGCGGCTTCCCGGCGACTGTTTTTGAAGTAGTGTCAATGGGATTGTACGCCAAAGTCGGGTTGTTTCGCTTTTTGCGCAAACAGGATAAAGACAAAATTAATGAGGCCATTCGCCAAGTAGGCATGTCAGAGTATATGCATGAAAACATCGGTGAATTGTCAGGGGGCCAACAACAACGCGTCTTTATTGCGAGAGCCCTTGTGAGCGACCCAGAACTCCTTATTTTAGATGAGCCGACCGTTGGGGTCGATGCCAAAAGTGTTAGTGATTTTTATGGGTTATTAAGAAAGCTGCATAAAGAAGACGGGAAAACATTGCTGTTGATTTCCCATGATATTGGAGCAATGACGCAATACGTAAACGAAGTTGCCTGCTTAAATAAAACAATCCATTTTCATGGGACGTCAGATGAATTTGTTGCCAAAAACGATAAACTTGAATTTTATGGGCATGACGTTCAACTTCTAACCCATAACCATGAAGGAGTTGCCCATGTTTAGCGCGTTCTTGACTTATGATTTTTTACGATATGCTTTTTTTACAGGGATGCTCATCGGTGTGTTAGCCCCACTTCTAGGAGTATTTCTAGTGGTCAGGCGGATGTCGCTCATCGCTGACGCTCTATCACATATCACCCTTTCAGGAATTACATTTAGCTTATTGCTTGGCAGTTACTTTCCGTTTATGAGCGGGGCGAACCCTCTTTACTTAGGAATGGCATTTTCTGTAGGCGGGTCCCTTTTTATTGAGAAACTTCGCCAAGTATACGTCCATTACAAAGAAATCGCGATTCCAATTATCATGTCTGCTGGGATTGGTCTTGGGGTTATTTTTATTTCTTTGGCCAATGGCTTTAACAATGACTTGCTCAATTATTTGTTTGGTTCAGTCATTGCCGTCAATCGCAGTGACTTTATTACGATCACGATCATAACGGTTGTCGTTTTTGTTGTGCTGATCCTTTTTTATAAAGAATTGTTCTTTTTGTCGTTTGATGAGGAGCAAGCAATTGTTTCAGGAATTAACCGGCACCTGGTCCATCTCGTGTTTATGGTAATGGTTGCCCTTGTGATTGCCGCTTCGATGCGGGTTGTGGGGATTCTGCTTGTTTCCTCGCTTATGACACTGCCTGTTGCGAGCGCCATGCGTTTTGCTAAAGGGTTTAAACAATTGTTTGTGTTTGCTGTTGCCTTTGGCGAAATGGCCGTGATTGGCGGTTTAATTGCTGCTTACCAACTGCAAATAGCACCAGGTGGGGCGATTGTCATGATTGCTGTCATCATTTTGCTTTTGTCACTAGCATTTGGGCGAAATCGCAAAAAAGGCTTATTCTTATTCGGTAGGGGAAACACACCTAGTCAAGCTTAAAAAAATCCGTTAAACTAAAAGAAAGTCTAAAAAGAGGGTCGATTGCATGGATGTATCAACTGCACTTAATCGTCTAAAAGAAGAAGGGTATAAGTATACGGGCAAGCGGGAAGAGATGCTAAAGCTGTTTGCGGCTAACTCCCGTTATTTAAGTGCACGAGGGGTGTTGGAAGCAATGCAAGACCGCTATCCAGGACTAAGTTTCGATACCATTTATCGGAACCTCTCCCTTTTTGCTGAGATTGGTTTGTTGGAAACGACAGAGCTGGACGGGGAAAAACGTTTTCGATTCAGTTGCGAAACGTCGGACCATCATCACCATCTTATCTGCTTAGAGTGTGGGAAAACAGAGCATTTTCACAATTGCCCAATGGACGAGTCGCTTGCAAAACGATTTCCCCATTTCCATGTTACTGGACATAAATTTGAAATATACGGCATGTGCGAACAATGCCAGCAGTAAAAGCTTAAGGGAGAGCCCTTAAGCTTTTTTACGTTTGGGAGGAAAGTCGTTTAAGAAATAGGCAAGCGTTGCCATGTATTCCGGCTTGTTTTAGCGCGAAAGCTAAGAGCAGGAGGGGATAATCAATGAGTCCAATTGTCCATTGCCGAGTATCTAACTGCACCTTTTGGGCAGAGGGAAACAAATGCGGCGCTGAAGAAATTCTTGTGGAAACCGATCCTTACGCAGCAGACTATGATATCGAGGCAAGTAGTGAATGGCATGCCGATGCAAAAGAGGACGTACACGAACATGCCGAACAAAGCGCAGAGACGTGTTGCCAAACCTTCAAACCAAAAAAAGAACACTAAGGCTTACCAACTAAGTCAATAACCGCTCAAACGCTTGTCAGACGAGGAGTGCGGCCGAGGGAAGATGCGAATAGAACGGGGGTTCATGAGCAGCGGTTTTCTTGCGCATGAAACGACCGTTTCAAAGCATATGAGTGACTACAGTCTGAGGGGCTTGCCAAGCAAGCCCCCTTTTATATAGGAAACGCCTCCCCGCTTTTAAGCCAGCGTTCCATCCAATGATATGCTTCTTGCCAGTTTCGCACGCGTACGACAGATTGTGGGGTTGGCATTTGGTTGTATGGCGTATCGAATAAGAGGACAGGAATCGCAAATTCTTCAGATATCATGACGGCATTATCATGTTTGTCTTCAAGAAAAACGTCAAGCTTTTGCGCTTTAACGGCCTCAAGTTTATCATGCTTGCCGACAAGTTCAATATGGTGATAAGGCACTTGGCGATTCGCGAACCAAGAGGTCGTAACGTCTGTTAAGTGTTTACGTCTGGCTGTGATGTAAATGAGCTCATGTTCTTTACTCCAATTTAGAAGGGCCTGTTTGGCACCATAAGCGAGCTCTGCTTCAGCATAGATTGTAGGTTCATTTATTTCCATCCAATCCCAAAATTCTTTGTCTGAAATGCGAAGGATTTTAGTCAAGTCGTATTCAGACAAATCAGCTAGTGTGAATTTCTTATTAAAATCTTTATTTAAATAAGGGACAAACGTAGCTGGGTCTGTAATCGTACCGTCAATATCGAGTCCAATCCGTTTTTTCATTACAATTACACCTCTTTTAGTAATACTTGGCAGCATGTATCGTTTCCTTTTACGGCAAACTAACGACAATCTTCATAAGAAAGCGGGGGAAGCATTTTGGCAGAAAACAAACAGAAAGAAACGGTTAAACTAGTCGATGAAAATGATCCGTCGCTAACCTTTTTAAATACGCATGTGGATGGTCATGATGGCGAAGAAGGCTCAGACTACTTGCTGGACAATCAGGATGAAAACCGTTTTAACGAGGAAACGGCAAGTGAATTTTCGGCGGACGAAAGGTTGCGAGAACAAGATACAGAAGAAGAGACAGACCGAACAGATGCGGGGAAAGGGATAGGTACGTTAGCGCTCGTCCTCTCGCTTACTTCCTTGTTTCTTGTCCCATTATTGTTAGGGACAGCCGGCATTATTTGCGGCGCTGTTGCCATTTCAAGAGGGGCAAGAGGGTTAGGCATTTGGGCCACCGCAATCGGCATTGTTTCTGTTCTCTCTACGCTTATCTTTTCACCCTTTTTTTAAACGAAAAAGCCGGCTCGGACCCGAGTCGGCTTTTAAATGGTTTAATTCGGCTGAGCTTCGCGTTGTTTTGCATAATGCTCTTCTGCAAGTTTATCGATTTCTTTCTTTAGCTCTTCCACCATTGTTTCTTCTGGAACTTTACGGACAATCTCGCCTTTCATGAACAAAAGTCCTTCGCCCCGTGCTCCGGCAATGCCGATATCTGCTTCTCGGGCTTCGCCTGGGCCATTTACGGCGCAACCGAGAACAGCGACTTTGATCGGTGCTTTAATTTTTGAAATGTATTCTTCCACTTCGTTGGCAATGCTAATCAAATCAATCTCAATCCGGCCGCACGTCGGGCAGGAGATGAGTGTCGCTGCATTAGCAGCTAGGCCAAACGATTTCAAAAGTTCACGTGCCACTTTTACTTCTTCAACCGGATCAGCCGACAGCGATATCCGCAATGTGTTGCCAATACCCATATGCAGAAGAGCACCAATTCCAGCTGCGCTTTTGACCGTCCCGGCAAAAAGCGTGCCTGATTCAGTAATGCCTAGATGGAGCGGGTAGTCGAATGCTCTGCTCGCTTTGTCATAAGCTTCGATTGCTAAACGCACATCCGAGGCTTTCATCGATACGATAATATCGTAAAAATCGAGTTCTTCTAAAATACGGATATGGTGCAATGCACTTTCGACCATCGCGTCAGCAGTTGGATAGCCGTATTTCTCAAGCAAATGGCGTTCCAACGAGCCGGCGTTGACGCCAATACGGATCGGAATGCCTTTTTCTTTTGCTGCCTTTACGACTGCTTCTACATTTTCGCGCTTGCCGATGTTGCCAGGGTTGATACGGATTTTGTCAGCGCCGCCTTCAATTGCTTTAAGCGCAAACTTGTAGTTAAAATGAATATCAACGACAAGGGGGATATTGATGCGTTTTTTTATTTCAGAGATTGCTTCTGCAGCTCGCATATCTGGACAAGCTACACGTACAATCTGGCAGCCCGCTTCTTCTAATCGATTAATTTCCGCAACAGTCGCTTCGACATCATGCGTTTTTGTTGTCGTCATGCTTTGGATAATAATTTCATCATTTCCCCCTATTGTCAGGTTTCCTACCTTAACAGGGCGCGTATTTTTGCGGTGAACTCTCTCGGCCATAGACCTAATCGCTCCTTTGAGGGGCAGTTGTGCCCATCTTTTGTCTCCTATGGAGTCTGTTCTATTCTATCAATGATTAACTAGGGCTGGCAAGGATATTCACTCAGGTTCACCATCATACAAAGGAAATCGGTAACGGTGGCCGACTTGAAGCGCGTTTGGCTCCATTTGTTCATTTAATTCGCGGAAGTCTGCGATGATTGATTCGATTGGACGGTCGACTTGGCGGCCATGCAAATGTTCAACGACAGAGAGGACAGTTTGCCCTGGCTCAATAATCACTTCTTGATAGGGGAGGGATGGCTCATCCTCTCCTTGATCCTCTTTCACGTGAACGGCTAAAGAGGCAGGAGGCGTACTAGTCCCTTTCTCTTCTGCAAACGTACCGCCAGTTAAATCATGGTGTATGCCAAGAATAACAATAATCAAGACAATCCCGTAAAAGATCCGTTTCACAGCGCAGCCGCCTCCTTTTTGCATGAATGGCTTCAATATGTATAACCTATAGAATGGACGTTTGCTTAAAATCTATTCATTCGTGAGGGCTCTAATGAAAAAGAATGATTATTCAGGGCTGTTTTTACTTCCGACACTGATCGTCTTAGGGAATTCGATGTATGTGCCGCTTTTGCCCGTTATTCAACAAACATACGCATTTACACAAACGGAAAGCACGTGGTTTTTAAGCACTTTTACGCTCGCAGGTGTGGTGGCGATTCCATTTGCCCAACAATTGGCCCGGCGTACGAATATTCGCAAGGCTATGGTCATAAGCTGTTTTTTAGTCATGGTAGGGTCGCTTGTCAATGTATGGGCCCAAATGAATGAGGCTGCTACACTTTTATTTGCTGGACGGATAGTTTCCGGGATGGGAGCAGGTGGCGCAACTTCTCTTGCTTACACATATGCAGGCGCTTTTGCAAAAGGCAACGAAAAGTTGGTTCTCTTTGGGCGGCTTGAACTTAGCAATGGCATCGCAAAAGTAAGCAGTCCACTAATTGGGAGCTTGCTATTGTATTTGTCTTGGACACTAAGCCCATACCTGTTTCTCTTATTGGCTGTTGGCAGCATCTTTTTTGTCTGGCGCAATATTGCGCCGCTAAAGTGGGAAAATCCAAAAGTGGGACAACGCTCTTTCCGGCGCTATTTTTTCGTTGCCGCCTCTGAGTATATGTTAAGCCTTGTTCATTTGTTTTTATTATATGGTTTGTTTTTTTATGCTTCTTATTTATTCTCGCTATTTGGTTTTTCTCCTGCCGTTCGGGGTGTGCTGTTAGCGCTGCCGTTTTTGGCAATGGTGCTGTGCTCAGCGAATATTCGCTTTGTTGCCAACGTGGGTCAAACAGCAATACGTGGCGTACTGTTAAGTTTGCTGCTATGTTGCACACTTTTGCTGCTATTCTTTAGTGAGCAAGCAATTGTACTTTGTATCGTACTTTTGATTTGCGGCGGATGTACAGGGGTCGCCTTGCCCCTTGCAAGCAATGCCTTAGGGGAGAAGACGGCAGGGGCTGTCCGTGAACGTTTAATTGCATATCTGTCGATGGCAAGGTTTTTAAGCATTGCGGCAGCGCCGCTTTTTTATCAAATGTGGATAGGCAATGGCATGGTTGCACTTGGCAGCCTAGTTGCCGTTTTGGCGGCTTCCCTTATAATAGGAATATGCCTCCACAGGGAAAAAAACCAACATATCACACAAATTTAAGCAGCGAACCAGGACTTTAGACCCTTCTCGGATGAACAAAAAAGAGGTTACCTATTTGAGAGGGCTGTAAAAACAGCTGCCTCACGAACAGGAGTGATCAGTTTAATGAGAACAACATTAAAGAAAATAAGCATCGCTTTGACTGCGTTATTGCTTGTTATTTCCTTTATGCCAAAACTAGCGTTTGCAGACGCCGTCCCTGGTGATGTGATAGTCACCCTTGGACAAAACTTGTCTGAGGAGCAGAAGAAGGATGTTTTAAAACGGATGGAACTGCCTGATGAGTATGAAACCATTTATGTAACCAATGAAGAAGAGCACTTATACTTAGGTCAGTATATTAGCGCCAGCCAAATCGGCAATAAAGCCTTGTCTTCATCGAAAATAACAATTGCCCCTGCTGGCACTGGCATACAAGTGACTTCTGATCGAATTAGCTGGGTTTCGAATGAAATGTATGCCAATGCTTTAGTAACAGCTGGCGTACAAGACGCTGAAGTGTATGTCACAGCTCCGTTTGAAGTTTCAGGTACGGCTGCTCTAACTGGGTTGATTAAAGCATATGAGACAGCTGCTGACTTGGATATTCCAGAGGAACAAAAGACCGTTGCCAATGAGGAAATGATCCGAACAGCAGAGCTAGCTGAATCGATTGGCAGCGAAGAGGCCAATGAGTTAATTACCCGAGTGAAAGAAGAAATTGCTAGCACCGACATTAAAACAGAAGAGGAAATGCGAACGATTATTATTAAGCTTGCCGATGAAATTAACGTGACGCTATCGGATCAGGAAACGGATGAACTTACAGCATTATTTATGAAAATGAAAGATCTTGATATTGATTGGGATCACTTAAAGGATCAGCTATCGAAAGTAAGGGAGAACTTTGGCAATTTTGTCGAAAGCGAGGAGGCAAAATCATTCCTCGACAGTTTTATTGATGCAATGAAACGCTTTTTTGATTCCATTGCTGACCTATTTCGTTCATAATAAGAGAGGAGTGAGCTCCTCTCTTATTATTATGGGCATGAAACTTTTTGAAGGGCTGCACGTAGAAAAGGTATAAGTGATGATTGGGAGGTCGATTTTATGATTGATTGGCTCGATTCAGCTTCGATTGGATTTATCGTAGTTGCTTTTGGGACATTATTTTTAATTGGCGAATTGCTAGTTAGGGTAAGGGGTCTATTTGGCCTTCTCGGCATTGGGTTAATATGCATGTATTTTATTTACCATTTAAACGGGGACGTCGGCACTTGGGTAATTGTTTTTTATTTAATTGGCCTTGGACTCATTATCTTTGACGGCAACGTGACATCAGACGGAACAATTGCTGCGATTGGGGTTATACTAATGATCGTCGGCCTAGCGATCCCTGCCCCAGATTTCGTTTATGGCGTGCTTGTTTCATTTGCGACCGTAATCGGTGCCTTTGCGTCTCTTTTGTTCTTAAAAGTTTTTCCCCATCGGAATATGTGGGCGAAAATGACATTAAAAGACCAACTTTCTTCTGAAAAAGGCTATAACTCTATGAACGAAAGCTACAAAGAACTTGTTGGAAAAAAAGGAATAGCTTTGACTGACTTTCGTCCTACTGGAACCATTGACATTGAGGGGAACCCATACAGCGCAACAAGCGGGGGCCGTTGGATTAAAGCCGATACAGAAGTGGAAGTGGTTTCCGTCGACGGAACGAGGATTTTAGTCAAAGCCGTCGAAGTGGAGAATGAAGATGCAAATCAAAGTAAGGATCACCAGTAAAGGCGAAGCTTGTCTCACGGCAGCTAGGGGGAAAGTAAATATGGAGGAAAGACTATGGAATTAGGCATTAGTACCTTTGTAGAAACAACTCCGGATATAAAGACGGGGGAAACAATCAGCCATGCCCAACGACTCCGGGAAGTCGTTGAGGAAATAGTCCTTGCTGACAAGGTTGGACTCGATGTATTCGGCGTAGGAGAACATCATCGCCAAGATTATGCTGCTTCTTCCCCTGCTGTCGTATTGGCTGCGGCGGCTTCGCAAACAAAACGAATTAGGCTGACGAGTGCGGTGACTGTGCTTTCATCTGCTGACCCCGTACGCGTCTTCCAAGATTTCGCAACGCTTGACGGACTTTCAAATGGGCGGGCGGAAATAATGGCAGGCAGGGGCTCTTTCATTGAGTCGTTCCCGCTATTTGGCTATGACTTAAATGATTATGATGAGCTGTTTGAAGAGAAACTTGATTTGCTTTTGCAGCTGCAACAGTCAGAAAGGGTAACGTGGAGCGGCAAACATCGCCCTGCTATTCAAAATTTAGGTGTGTATCCACGGCCTGTACAAAATCCACTGCCTATATGGATTGGGAGCGGAGGCAATCAGGAATCTGTTATTCGCGCAGGGCTTCTCGGTCTCCCGCTTGTCCTCGCGATCATCGGTGGAAATCCACTCCAGTTTGCTCCTCTAGTGGAACTTTATTATAAAGCGGCTGAGCATGGGGGACATGACCCCTTAAAACTCCAAGTTGCCTCTCATTCACACGGGTTTATAGCCGAAGATGTGGTAACTGCTGCAGACACATTCTTTCCTTCTACCCAGCAGGCGATGAATACGCTTGCCCGGGAGAGAGGCTGGGGAGTATACACCCGCTCAAGCTTTGATGCTGCACGGAGCTTTGAGGGAGCTCTTTATGTCGGAGATCCTGAGACGGTGGCAAAAAAGATAATTCACCTGCGTAAATATGTAGGAATTACAAGATTTATGCTGCATGTGCCGGTCGGTTCGATGCCCCATGAAGATGTCATGAAGGCAATTGAACTTTTCGGAAAAGAAACGGCGCCACGTGTGAGGGAGGAAGTCTTCCGATGGGAAACGTCCCAATAAAGGCATACCCACGTCCAGTACATGGTTGATCAAAAGAGAGTGAGACCTGAAAGGCCAGTTGACTGAACTTGCTCTTATTCCGGTTTTTTATCATGCAATCACAGACGGTGTATCCTTTTCAAGTCAATAAATGAAACGTCAGCGCTGACCATGTGGCCAAGCAGCGGTTCATTTATTGGCTGTCTTTTTGTATAAGACTAAACAAATCACATATTATAACGACAAGTTAGGTGCCTATAGCCACTCATTTTTTCGTTTTGTAAAGAAAACATTAAGAAACGGTAAATATCATTTACAAATACTCAATAATTGTTTAATAATAGACACGGACCATAATGTTGAGGTTTGTCGAAAGACGCCCAAAAATGAGTTGGATGAAGGGATGAGATGCGTGGGAGAGTTTCAAACGTTGCTGTTTACGTTTCTTGGAGGAATAGGGATCTTTCTATTTGCCGTCAAGTATATGGGTGACGGACTCCAAAAGACAGCAGGAGACCGGTTGCGGGATTTGCTAGACAAATACACAACGAATCCTTTTATGGGTCTAATTTCGGGGATTGTCGTCACGATTTTACTGCAGAGCAGCACAGCGACAACGGTGTTGACGATCGGACTTGTTAATGCAGGCTTTATGCGGCTTAGGCAAGCGATTGCTGTTATAATGGGCGCAAATATTGGGACAACAACAACAGCCTTTATTATTGGACTAAATTTAAAAGAATACAGCTTGCCCATTATGGCAGTAGGGGCCTTTTTAATTTTCTTTTTCAAAAAGAAAAAAGTCAATCATATCGGTCAGATCGTGTTTGGGTTTGGCGGGCTTTTTTATGGTCTAGATCTTATGGGAAGTAGCTTGCGGCCGCTTAGCAATTGGGAACCATTTGTCGATTTCACCGTTAGGATGGGAGATAACCCATTTTTAGGAGTGATTGTAGGGGTGATTTTAGCTGTCGCCTTGCAAAGCTCGACTGCAGCAATCGGTCTGGTTCAGCAATTGTACGAGCAAGGAGCAATGGAACTACAAGCTGCGCTTCCCGTTTTAATTGGCGACAACATTGGTACTACCCTTACAGCTGTATTAGTTGCGATTGGTGCGACTGTAGGAGCACGAAGGGCTGCGCTCACCCATGTCGTGTTTAATGTCATTGGTGCGGTGTTAGTCATGATCGCGTTTCCTATTTTTGTAAACTTTATTGCTTTTTTAGGCGAACAATTCAATTTAGGCCCTTCCATGCAAATTGCATCAGCTCACGGTGTCTATAATGTCGCAAATGTGATCATTCAATTTCCGTGTATCGCTTTACTGGCCTATATCGTTACGAAGCTTGTTCCAGGAGATGAACTTGCTTTAGATTACAAACCAAAACATTTAGATCCGATCTTTATCGGAAACTCGCCAGCAATTGCTTTAGGACAAGCCAAACAAGAAATTATCCATATGGCCGATTACTCAAAAAAGGGATTAGAGCAAGCGATTCGCTATATGGAAACAGGCGAAAAGAAGGACGCCGAGTTGGCACTCCAGTATGAACAAGCGATTAACAATTTAGACCGCGAGATCACCGACTATTTGGTTAAAGTGTCGGCACGTTCCTTGTCGCCGACGGATTCCAATCTCCATTCAACGCTATTAAATGTTGTTAGGGATATTGAACGGATTGGCGATCATATGGAAAACATTGTTGAACTGAAAGATTATCAAAAAGCGAATAAAGTGAAAATGAGCGATATTGCCTTAAATGACTTAAACGAGATGTTCAAATTAACGTATTCGACATTAGAAGAAGCAATGGATTCCCTTGAACGGGATGACCTTGATAAAGCCCATGACGTTTTAAAACATGAAGATTTAATTGATAGCATGGAAAGAAAGCTAAGAAAACAACACATTAAACGGATAAATGAGGGCAAATGTTCTGGTTCGGCGGGGATTGTCTTTGTCGATATTATTAGTAATTTAGAACGAATTGGCGACCATTCGGTCAACATTGCCCAATCGGTAATTGGCGATTAGCCTATATAACGGCCGGAAGTAAAAGCCGGCCGTTTTTTCTTAAATAATCGTTGCATCAAAGAGAAAAACGTGGTAATATAATTTTTGTCCGAATGAGGAGTATGGAAGACGATCCACAGTAGCTCAGTGGTAGAGCTATCGGCTGTTAACCGATCGGTCGCAGGTTCGAATCCTGCCTGTGGAGCCATTGGCGGTGTAGCTCAGCTGGCTAGAGCGTACGGTTCATACCCGTGAGGTCGGGGGTTCGATCCCCTCCGCCGCTACCATATCTATACATAACGAATCAAGCTTTTATGGCGGTTGTGGCGAAGTGGTTAACGCACCGGATTGTGGTTCCGGCATTCGTGGGTTCGATTCCCATCAGCCGCCCCATTTTAAAACATACTTGCGGACCCTTAGCTCAGTTGGTTAGAGCAGTCGGCTCATAACCGATTGGTCGTAGGTTCGAGTCCTACAGGGTCCACTTTGGAGGAATACCCAAGTCTGGCTGAAGGGATCGGTCTTGAAAACCGACAGGCGGGTCACACCGCGCGGGGGTTCGAATCCCTCTTCCTCCGTTTTAAAAAAACGCCTAAATAAAAAGGCGTTTTTTTTATGTTTAATGATAAGGGAATAGGGAATAAAAAATAAATGAGAAAGCGCGAGCATTTTCTTTGCGGAGCGCTGTCTTTAATGGTAATCTAATTGAGAATCGAAGACTATTTGAAACTGAGGAGGAATTAAAACATGGCTTACAAACTACCAGAATTGCCTTATGCTGCAAATGCACTTGAGCCGCATATTGATGAGGCGACAATGAACATTCACCACGGCAAACACCACAATACGTATGTAACAAACTTAAATGCTGCATTGGAAGGGCATGCAGCCCTTGCAGAGAAGAGCATTGAAGACTTGGTGGCAAACTTGGATGCTGTTCCAGAAAACATTCGTACAGCGGTTCGCAACAATGGCGGAGGCCATGCAAACCACACATTTTTTTGGCAAATTTTAAGTCCAAATGGTGGCGGCGAGCCGACTGGTGCTCTAGCAGAAGATATTAAATCAACTTTCGGCAGCGTTGAAGAATTCAAAAACAAATTTGCAGACGCAGCAAAAGGGCGCTTTGGTTCAGGATGGGCTTGGCTAGTTGTCAACAACGGCAATTTAGAAATTACAAGCACGCCTAACCAAGATACACCTTTATCTGAAGGGAAAACGCCTATCCTCGGACTTGACGTCTGGGAACACGCTTACTACTTGAACTACCAAAACCGTCGCCCAGACTACATTGCAGCTTTCTGGAATGTCGTCAATTGGGACGAGGTTAGCAAACGTTACGAAGCAGCAAAATAAATACATGCCAACGAGCCGTGAAGCATTTCGCTTTGCGGCTTTTTCATTGGGCAAAGGCAGAAAAAACGTGCATAGCAGGCATTAAAACAGATCACACTACCGACTAAGGTGGTGAGGTCATGCAAAAGAAATTGGCAGATAAAGTGTTCGGCCATGTAGAAGCATCAAAAGATTTGAAATTGCTCCTTGTCATTGGCGGCCTTTATGCGCTAAGTGTGGCGCTTTCCAATACATTTGTAAATATATTCTTGTGGAAACAGTCTGGGAAATTTATGGACCTCGCTTTATACAATTTAATGTCTGTCATGTTGCAGCCACTCGCCTTTATCCTTGCAGGGAAGCTAACGAAGAGGATCGACCGTGTGTTTATTTTGCGCCTAGGCGTAAGCATTATGTCGCTTTTCTATATTACGGTGCTTCTAGCCGGGTCACATGCCGCCGATTATTTGCTTTTGCTTGGTGCGTTGCTTGGTGCTGGCGCTGGTTGTTATTGGCTTGCATTTAATGTGCTGACGTTCGAAGTAACAGAGCCCGATACACGCGACTTTTTTAACGGCTTTTTAGGGCTGCTAACCTCTTTTGCTGGGATGACCGGCCCATTGTTGGCTGGGTTTATCATTACGAGAATGACTGGTTACCGCGGCTATTTCCTCATTTTTGCCTGTTCGTTGACGCTATTTCTTATCGGTGTCATTTTAACAATGTGGCTTTCCAAACGGCATGCGAAAGGAAAGCTACAATTAGGGGAAGTGTTGAAAGAACGACGCCGAAACAAAGATTGGGCGAGAATACTTTGTGCCCATTTATTCCAAGGTTTTCGGGAAGGGACGTTTGCTTTTGTCATCGTCGTATGGGTATATGTGACAACTGGCAACGAGCTTGCTCTTGGCACATATGGGCTTGTCACTTCCAGTGTGCAGTTGGTGGTTTATTATTTAGCAGCTCGGCTGTTAAAGCGCGCTTTCCGAAAGCGGGCCATATTAGTAGGCGGTTGCATTTTATATGGAGCGATTTTCATCCTTCTGTTTCACTTAAGCTTTGCTAAACTCATCACGTATGGCGTGTTTATTTCCATCGCCTATCCATTGCTGCTCATCCCTTATATTTCGCTTACGTACGATGTAATTGGCCGTTCGTACAATGCAGCGGAATTGCGGGTTGAATACATCATCATCCGTGAATGTGTGCTAAATACAGGGAGAATATTATCGATTCTTTTATTTATTGCTGCGATTAGCTTGTTTCCAGAAAAACAGGCGATTCCGTCTGTATTGCTTCTTGTTGGTTCAGGTCATTTATGGATCTATTTTTTTGTGCGAAACATTCAGTTAAGCCCCCAAGATCCTGAGCCTAGCCATGTGCAATATGCAGGGGACCCAGACGGGGAAAATAGCGCTGGAGGCTCGGTGTAACTTTTTCTCGGCCTTTGACAGATTGTGTCGTCCATATTATAATAAACAAGAATTGCCTGCTATGTTCGTGTGCTTTTTTATGTTTCGAACCTTGAATGTAAAAAAGGGAGTTCTATATGATTGACTCTACGTCATGCCGACTGGTTCGGACTTCGGAACGTGAACTGCGAACACCCACCTGCGAGAGTAGGTTCATGAAACATTTACTGCTAACGGCACCCGCGGGTAAAGAGTAGAAAAGGCATCCGCTTGCCGGGTGTCTTTTTGTGTTGGGAATTTATAAGCTGTTAGGCGATACATAAATGATGATGGAGGGGAAATGATGGCTGAGAAAAAAAACAAAGCGCGCAGCCAAGTATCCGCCAGGCTAAATATTTTGTTTCTTGGCGTGTTTTTGTTGTTTTCTGCATTGATTTTGCGTCTCGGCATGGTCCAAATAGTCCAAGGCGAATCTTACGAAGAAGAGTTAACACATGTATCGAACCAAACGGCCCGCATCGACGCGCCCCGTGGACTGATGTATGATAGCTACGGCAATGTGGTGGTCGACAATTCCATGGAGTTGTCTGTCACTTACACCAATCCTGGGAACCAAAAAGCCGAAGATATTCTTGAATTAGCGATAAAGCTGTCTGATTTCATTGAAGTCGACACAGAGAATCTCCGTTTTCGCGACAAACAAGAATATTGGTATGTCACTCATAGCGAAAAAGAGCGGAAGGCGTTAATCGAAGGAAAAAAAGTCGACGATAAAGACGAGTACCAAACGATTATAGATGAAATTACAGAAGAGATGGTCGATGGCTATTCGAAAGAAGAAGAACAAGTCATTGCAATTTTTACACATATGCTCCGCGGTACTAGCGGCACGCCACAACGAATTAAACAATCGATTACGGAAGAGGAAGCCCATGTGTTAAGTGAGCACTTGGACAAGCTGCCGAACATCGACTTGCAGCGGGATGCGACAAGGGAGTACGTATATGGCGACACGTTGCGGCAATTGTATGGCAGCGTTGGGTCAATCCAATCGGAAAAAGTCGATGATTATTTGGCAAACGGCTATGCCCGCTCTGATCTTGTCGGCAACAGCTATTTGGAGCTTCAATATGAAAATGTGCTCCGTGGCACAAAAGCGGAAATTTCGCGGACATCCACACGGACTGGCGGCGAGGAAGCCGAAAGCGTCGTCGAAGAAACACTTGGCAGCCGTGGCAATGACTTAGTATTAAGCGTTGATATGGAGTACCAGCAACTGCTTGATGAAGCGGTAGAAAAACATGTCATGAAAAACCGCGGCTACTACTTGCAGCAGCAAGAAGGCAGCGCCTATGCGATTGTGATGAATCCAAAAACAGGTGAAATATTAGCGATTAGCGGTTTTGTCGATCCTGCCGGAGAAGATGAAAGCTATTTGCACCCAACCGGAGCTGTGAACAATGCGTTTGAGTTTGGCTCTGTCGTCAAAGGGGCATCCGTGTTAACCGGCATGCAAGAGGGCGTTGTCACTCCTGATACGGTTGTTAATGACCGGCCGTTGCATTTTAATGGCACGCCTGAGAAAAAGTCGGTGTCCACTATGGGGCCTGTTAATATGGGTACTGCGCTGGAACGGTCTTCGAACGTCTATATGTTTGAAATTGCGATGCGAATGGGCAACTATACGTACAACAGCAACATCCCCCAAAGCCAACGTAGCTTGTTTGGCCTGTCCGTCGCCAATGATGTGTTAGAGCGTTCACGTTATTATTTCAGCCAATTTGGCTTAGGGACTCAAACGGGAATTGACCTTCCCCATGAAGTAACAGGTATTACTGGCGTTCCACAAGAGCCAGGGGCTTCACTTGACTTTATGATCGGCCAATTCGACACTTATACGACGTTGCAGGTTGGCCAATACGCGAGCACGATTGCCAATGATGGCGTGCGCATGCGCCCTCGTCTTGTCAAAGAAATATTGGAGCCTTCTATCAATGGAGAAGAAGCGACCGTTGTAAAGGAATTTGCGCCTGAAGTGCTTAATGAAGTCGACATGTCTAAAGACAAACTTGACGTGGTGCAAAATGGCTTCCGCCGCGTGGTGACAGGCAGCCGCGGTACAGCTAGTTCAATTAAAACGGATGTGCCGATTGCTGCTAAGACTGGGACAGCAGAGATTTCCGTGGCGATTGGCGAAGGCGATAATCGCCAAGTTTTAAACGGAAACAACCAAAGCTTTATTGGCTATGCTCCCTATGACGATCCAGAGATCGCCTTTGCTGTCATCGCTCCAAAAGTGCAAATTCCAAGGGGAACATCGTATAAAATTGCTCAAAGCATTGCCCAAGACTTAGTCAATGACTACTTTGATTTACAGGAAAACCGAGAGGGCCCTAAATCAGTCGATTCAGTCATGGATGAAGTTGATTTGTTTGAAAATGAGTAAATAAAAATCCAGCGAGCAGATAAAGCTCGCTGGATTTTTATACTAGAAAAACACTTACTCGATTTTCAGTTAGAAAGGTTGCCGACAAAATCGGCAACCTTGTCTGGCCTTTATATAAGAAATTTGCTAAATAAAAAGGAATGAATGTAAGATGCGTCGAATGTTGTACTTAGAACAATTCATCTAAGATTTCGTCCATGCTCATTTCACTTGATAATTCCCCGGTGACTTGCGGTTTTAGCTCATTTGATAAGCCACGTTCATCCACGGCATCAAAAAAATCATGGGCGTTGTCAACAATGCCTGCCTCTTCAAGCATTTGGCCGACGTCAATGCTTGTCATTCCCGATTGAACATGAAGAATGGTTCTGTAAACAATTCGCTCTTCACTATCCCCATCTTCGTTTTGCGTTGCATCCTCTAAGGCAGCTTGTGCTTCTTGTAAATCGCTTTCCATCTGATCCCATGTGTCTTGTTGTTCGATGACATAGCCTGCCTCTGCGAGTGATTGCTTCATCTCATCTTCAGTTAGTTCTGGTGCAGCAGCGGAAGAGGCCCCGTCTCCCTGGATAAAGTATACTGCGCCAAGAGCCACAGCAGCTACGAGCAAGCCACAAGCAAAACTGCGCAATGATTTAGGACTCATTTGCAGCCTTCTTTCTTTCTTTTGTGCCATTGTAAACGTACGGGGCCAACAGGCGCTCTACTTCATGGGTTTCAAGCTCTGTTTCGATTGCAATGCCTTCAACTGAATAGCCGCGTTTATGCAGGTCAAGAATTTCTCTAAGCAATTTTTGATGCGATGATGATCGCGCTTGCGCTCCTGGCTCATGTGCAGCGATTTCAGCGTCGAGTTCCATATCGCGAATTTGGTTCTTTAGCTGATGCAGCTCTTGCATAAAGGAAATGGAAAGCTGCTCGATTTGCTCGTCCACTTTCGATGGTTTTTCCGTTTTGAAAAACGAAAGCACAAGCAAGGCAATCGCAACTGCGAGTAAAATGGCCAATGTCCATTCCATTGAAAACGTACCCTCCTACTTTATCAACTGTGTTACATCCTATTATTATACATGAAATTGCTGATTTTTCATTTCAAAATCTTAAATTTATGGCACGATGCGGTGATTTTTGACAAAATCAGACATGATTCCAAGTAATGGCTATGATAACAGGCTAAAGAGAAAGGGAAATACTTGCTGCAACTAGGGAATTGGTTCTACAAAATTATACAATTTGCACTTCTTGTGGGATGCGAAAAGAAGGGGTATGCTGTTAGTAGAGCTTTTATTAGGCGAAACGATTTGTCGTTATGCCGTGTGGAATGGTTACGGCTATTTTAAAGTCGTATGGAATGCAAGCTTTACATAAGCCAAACGGCTGTATATAAGACGAAAGCAGCAGTAGGCTAGAGGCTGAAGCGAGAGCGAGAAGAATATAGGCATTAATAAGCCGCATTCGCCTATTGTCGAAGGGACCTAAGCATGGGAGCTTGCAACAAACGAGCATTAGCCAAAATTAATTTTTGCAAATTTAAAATGTTGTCTCTGTTTGGGGAGTTTTTTGAAAATGAAATTTACGATCATGCATGTTGACAAAAAATGAGCTGAATAAAGGAGAGATTCGATGTACGTTTTGCCAGACTTTTCGCGAGAATTAAATACGGACTCCGCTACAAAAGCGTCTTTTTATGTAGACATTCATGCTAGGTTGAAGCTATGTGAGGGCCAACAGGCACTCTCGCGTATTGGGCTTTGGCAGGATGGGAAGACCTCTTGGGTGGGGGACGGCGATTGGAGTGTTCAAGCTGCGTTTTCAAAAACGGCATTATCGATTATGAGCCAAGCATTTCATAAAGTATGGAATATCCTTGTGACGATCATTGATCGTGAGTCACCAGATCGCCTTGGCTGCTTGAGAGAAGTAAGAATCGAAAACCAGGGCTCCGACACCAAACAGGTGAAATTGTTGTTTCACCATTTGCCTTTAATGCAGTCGCAAGGCATTGCTTTTTATTCCCCTCAAGATAAAGCGCTCATCCATCACGCAGAGAATCAATTTTCGCTGTTTTCCTTGACGATGCGTGACGCGGCTTTTATTCAGCCAGGAGCCGGAAGCTTGAAGAAAAATTGGAATTCTCAAGAAGGTAAATTGTTTTTTTCGCCGTTCTCAGCTACGAGCTTAGAAAGCGTGTTGGCCGCGAGTTGTGTCCTCTCTTCTCAAGCAAGCGTAAAAGGCCATGCCTGGATGCTTTCTTCCCAAAGCTTGGAAGCGTTAAAACAATCCCATAAAAGGCTGCAGGCCGCTTATGGGCAATGAAATCGAAGCTTGCAAAATATGATGGAATTTGCTATCATAGCTGAGTATGTAGGACGAGTTTGGAGGGATAACAGATGCGTGTTCAAGTTACACTTGCTTGTACGGAGACGGGTGATCGCAATTATATCACGACAAAAAACAAGCGCACAAATCCAGAGCGTATTGAACTTAAGAAATATAGCCCGCGTTTAAAGCGCCACACACTTCATCGCGAAACAAAGTAAGCAGCCGGTCATCCGCTGCTTATTTTTTTGCCGTGACCATGATACTTGGAGTGATGCCGATATGCGTAGTAAACAGAACATTCGAAATGACGTCTCTAAACAGTTGAACATGTTGCCAGCGCATGTGTATAAGCAACGATCAACCAAGCTTGCTGATTTGCTTATGCAACAGGATGTTTGGAATCAGGCAACAACCATTGCGCTAACGGTCTCTCGCTTTCCGGAAGTAGAGACAGCGCCTTTGATTGCTGGCGCATTAGCTGAGAATAAAAAAGTGGCCTTGCCGCGTATTAACATGAAAGAGCGGACAATGGCGTTCTTTTACATAACCTCTACTGAGGAATTGGTAGAAAACAAGTATGGCCTGTTTGAACCAAAACAAGAGGAAGCGTGCCTCGTTCGCCCTGACGAGCTAGAGCTCATTGTTGTCCCAGGTGTGGCATTTACAAAGGCGGGAAAACGACTCGGTTTAGGCGGCGGTTTTTATGATCGTTTTTTGCCAAGCTGTTCAGGCTTAACCGTTGCGTTATGTTTCCGTGAACAACTGTTTTCTGATTTGCCAACAGAACCCCATGATGTTCTGATTGACAAGGTCATCTCTGACGACAGGGTCGATGCTTCATGATCTCCCTTTTGGCTTATATTGGGATTGGGATAGCGGCACTCCTTTTATACAAGCTGGACAAGCTGACTGCTTCTGGTATGTGGGCCGCGTGTGTTGTTGGGTGGCTGACAATAACGGGCGTTGGTGTAGGGGGGTTAGTGGTGATTGCCGTTTTCTTTGGCAGCTCCATTGTATGGGGACGTCTTGACTCTTCAAAAGTGGATGTCGATGTGGTTGCCAAACACGGAGCTCGTGATGCATGGCAAGTATTGGCAAATGGTGGCGTTGCTGGTCTTTGCTCGTTGTTGGCTTGGTTGTTTCCTGGCTATGCTGCCTTTGCCTTTGCTGGATTTATTGGCAGTTTAGCTGGCGCTACTGCCGATACTTGGGCATCGGAGCTTGGAAAATATAGCAGAGAGAAACCGATTCATCTATTGACTTTGAAGCGCGTTTCTCCTGGTGTATCAGGAGCTGTATCAGCGCTTGGTATGGCTGCCGCTTTTGCAGGCAGTTTTCTTGTCGCAGCAACGGCGATTTTAATATGGTGGAGATATACGCCATTGAGCCATATCTGGTTACTAGTCTATTCAGCAATCGGCTTTCTCGCCAATTTAGCTGATTCTCTATTTGGTGCTGCGATTCAAGTGTTGTACCGTTGCCCTGTTTGCGGGTTAGAGACAGAAAGACTAAACCATTGTGGAGAGAAAACGGAAAAGATAAAAGGGTTCCGTGTGGCAACAAACGACACGATCAATTTTATTTGTACGTTTACAGGAGCGGCGCTTGGCGTTTTAGCAGTCGCATTGATTGGGCGATAACGGGGCGGTTGCGATGGCTGTTAACATAATTGGTGGAACAAGGAGGAAGCGCGCATGGCTCATTTAGAACGTTATTCAAGACAGCTATTGTTTTCTGGAATTGGTGAGGAAGGGCAACAACGGCTATTAAACAGCCGTGTGCTAATTGTTGGCGTTGGCGCCTTAGGAACGGTCCTTGCTAACCACATGGTCCGTTCTGGCATTGGCCATATCCGCATTGTCGATCGTGACTACGTGGAAATGAGCAATTTGCAAAGGCAAATGCTGTTTACTGAAAGCGATGTAGAACAAGCATTGCCAAAGGCGGTCGCTGCAAAACAAATGTTAGAAAAAGTGAACGGATCGGTACATATTGAAGCATTTGTAGAAGATGTAACGGTACAAAATGTGGACAGGCTAATGGAAGGTATGGATCTCGTCTTAGATGGGACGGATAATTTTAAAACGCGTTTTTTGCTTAATGATGCCTGTTTTAAGAAAGGCATTCCTTTTGGGTATGGTGGAGCTGTAAGCGCCAGGGGCATGAGTGCTTTCCTAGTTCCTGAAAAAACGCCATGCTTGCGCTGTTTTATCACAAGCGGTGCCTCTCCAGGGGAGACGTGTGACACAGTCGGCGTCATTGCTCCTGTTGTTGATATTGTGGCCTCTTACCAGGTGGTCGAGGCAATGAAATACTTGGTCGGAGCAACAGATCAATTACGGCGTTCTGTACAGACATTTGATTTGTGGGGCAATTATGACCATAAGCTCAAGTTTCAGGCTCCGAAACCAGACTGCCCGACTTGCCAATTGCATGAGTATCCGGCATTACAAGTCGAGCAAGAAGCAGAGACAACATTATGTGGTAGAGACACTGTACAAATTGCGACTGGCTCGCGGTTTCAGTTAAAAGAGTGGGCAGCGAAGCTTCAACCAATCGCCACTGTGAAAGAAACGCCCTTTCTTCTCCGTGTCTCTCTCCCAGAGGGTGAACAATTGGTCCTATTTCCTGATGGGCGAGTGCTTGTACAAGGAACGGAAGATATTAGCCGCGCCAGAACGCTTTTCAGCAAATATATTGGCGACTAAAAAAGTCGGCTGGATAAAAAACATACAGCTAGTACCGGAGCGCCCCTGTCGTTCTTTCTCGTTTCGTGCCATTCAAATTCAACACCTTAGGCTACCTGTTATAGAGAATATTTTTTAGGGCATCTCTAGGCACTTTGCATAATCGTAAAATCGTGGTTGGGGCTTGACGAAAAAAAGGAAGACATTTAAGCTAGCAGAAGTTGTTGCTAATTCGCACCGACGCGGTAAAGTGACATAGAATGAAGAAAAGGACTTCGGTGTTTTATTATGGGAAAGAAACCTAGCTTATTAATGGTTATAGTCTTTTTGCTATTTTTTATCGCTATATTAGGCGGTTGCATATTCTTCCTTAAAATTGATCCCCATCTTCCAATTTTGTTGGCGCTTATTGTGACAATTATTTGGGGTCGGTTATTGGGCTTCTCTTATAAATCATTAGAAGGGGCGCTCATCAAAGGCATACAAGGGGGCGTTGCCCCATTATTGATCTTAATGCTTGTTGGGGCAGTCATCGCCGTGTGGATGATGAGCGGCACAGTACCAACGCTATTGTATTTTGGAGTACAGTTGTTGACGCCTGAATGGTTTGCCATTAGCGCTTTAACCGTCTGCATTCTCGTTTCCACTTTTACAGGAAGCGCGTTTACGACTGTTGGCTCAGTTGGCGTGGCGATTATGGGCGTCGGCATTGCCTTGGGCGTGCCAGCCCCACTCGCTGCTGGAGCAGTTGTTTGTGGCGCTTGTTTCGGCGATAAAATGTCGCCTTTATCCGATACAACCAACTTTGCACCTGCAGTGGCCGGTGAACAGCTTTTTGCCCATATTAAGCATTTAATGTGGACGACCGTACCAGCGCTTTTCATCACTTATTTGTTGTTTTTTATAATCGGTGGGCAACAAAGCGGACAGCCGTCTGATCTTGCCGGGCTCTTGGAAGCATTAAAGGCATCGTTTACGATTAGCTGGCTCACGTTGCTATCGCCTTTGCTCGTTGTTCTGTTGGCGATGCTACGGTTGCCGGTGCTGCCTGTTTTAGTTGCCGGAATTGTTTCAGGCTTGTTGTTGACTGTCGTGGTTCAGCAAGAGTCGTCACTGGCTTATATGTTAACCGTATTGCAGTCGGGCTTTGAGGGAACGACTGGCAATGAACTATTGGACGGCATTCTCAATGCTGGCGGAATTCAATCGATGATGTGGTCCGTCTCATTAGTGTTGCTGGCGCTTGCTTTAGGCGGCGTGATTCAACACATCGGTTTTATTGAAGCGTTGTTTGCAAACATGAAAAAGCTATTGGCAAAAAGGGGGCATTTAATTGCTTCAACAGCATTAGCCTCGATCGGCACTAATGCTGTAACGGGGGAACAATATTTATCAATCTTATTACCAGGCAGTTTTTTCAAACGTTACTATGAACAGGCAGGGCTTGCCCCGAAAAATTTGTCGCGGACACTTGAAGATGCGGGTACACTTGTCAATCCCCTTATTCCATGGGGGGTGAGCGGCGCTTTTTTTGCACAAACACTTGGTGTATCTGTGCTTGAATACGCTCCTTTTGCTTTTTTCCTTATTTTATCTCCAATGCTTACGGTTGCCTTTGGCTATTTAGGAATCGGCATAGCTCCTTTGGATAAAAACAAACAAAAGTCGGTATAGTAAGAGTGGAGGTGACGTTATGCGTCAAGTGTTAGTCGCTGTCTCGACGTTTATTGCCATTCTTGCTATTTGTAAATACCGATATCGGCTGTTAAATGCGTTTTTGCGCCAACCACTGCTCAGGCGGCTGGCCGTTAGGGCAGTGTTAAGAATGCCATTTGTTCGTAACCGTATTATGCCCACTCTCTTTACTCGACCAGCTGAGCCGACGGAATTATACAAAGAAAAGTTCTGACGTGTTGTCAGGGCTTTTCTTTCGTTTCTTTTTAGGCAAACTTGTTATAATAAAAGAACTGGCAGAAATAAGGAGGAATTAGGCTTGGATACGGTTGTACACCGCTATTTTTTCTGGAAGATCGTGGAGCATTATGCACTAAAGAAACAGTTCCGCGTCCTTGCGCTATACAATACGCAAGTATGGCTAGAAGACGATACCGTGAAACCGCGGCGTGTGATTCGCATTGTGCTCTCTGAAGTCGATTGGGCGAATCGCCTGAAACGGGATATCGGCCATGCCAAGCAGCAATTCAACACGATTTATAAACAGCTTGGCGTTTGGGAAATTCAAGGAGAAAACGTCTATGTGATGAGCTTGCCTCCTGTTGACTCATGGGAAGAAACGATGGAACCTTTTACGATCGGTAACCGAAAAGGAAAAATCCGCAACATTGCCTTGCATACAGATACGGATACATACAACGAGATTACTGAACAAACATTAGGGAATGACGGACTGCCACCGTTTGAGGCTTTGGATTCTCACGAGGCGATGGAGCAGGAGATTTTGCGGATTCACGAAAACGTAAAACGCACGAGCGTTGGCCGCCAGACAAAAGAACGGCAAACGTTGTTTTTTGGAAAACCTCGCGTGATCTATGCGCTGTTAATTTCGATATTGATTATGTTTAGCGTCCTTGAAGCAAATGGAGGAAGCACCAACATTGAGACGTTAATTGACTTTGGCGCAAAATACAATCCGCTCATTGTGGAAGGGGAATGGTGGCGTCTATTTTCAGCGATGTTTTTGCACATTGGCTTTTTTCATTTGTTTATGAATGGCATGGCGCTTTACTTTTTAGGCAGTGCAGTGGAGCAACTTTTTGGTTCGATACGGTTTTTGGTCATTTATTTCATGGCTGGCTTATTTGGATCTGCCGTTAGCTTTGCCTTCACCGACTCTTTGTCAGCAGGTGCGTCAGGGGCTTTATTTGGTTGTTTTGGCGCTTTGCTTTATTTCGGCATTAAACAGCCTTCTTTGTTTTTTCGCACACTGGGCCGCAGTGTGATCGTGCTCTTGATCATTAACTTTTTCCTTGGTTTTATTGTTCCTGGAATTGACATTGGCGCCCACGGCGGCGGCTTAGTCGGTGGTTTTTTGGCAGCTGCAGCTGTACGTATGCCAAAGGAAACAAGAAAAACAAATGTGCTATGGTCATTATCTGCATTGGCAGGTTATATCGTCCTGGCAGCTAGTTTGCTGTTTTTTGGCTATCAGTCGGCCGCAGGGACAGTCAACCCAGATATGGCCGCGCTAGAAGCAAATCGCCTGTTTCAGCAAGGGAATTGGGAGGAAGCACGGCCTCTTGTAGCAGAAGGGCTTGAACAAGATAGTGAGCATGTAGAGCTGCTGTTTTTGCAAGCCTATTTGGATATGCAAGACGGCAAAGATAAGGCCGCACAGGAGAAGCTGGAGTTTGTCACTTCTGAAAATCGCCACTTCCATCAAGCGTGGTTTAATCTGGCCCTTATTTATTGGCAGCAAGGGGAAATTGAGCAAGCTCAGCACGCGGTGGAAGAGGCAATTAAACAAGGAGAGCAAGACGAGCATCCAGATGTAGAAATCGATCGTTATCGTGAAGTGCAGGAAGAAATTGAACAGCAACAGCACTAGCACGTATTAGGAAGTCAGTGTGCTGTCAAGCAGCCAGTTGAGTAGTGGAACTGGCTTTTTTTGTTGTTCGCTTTTCCTGACGGTGACTCACATATTTTTGGAAAGGAAAGCCAAGCTATGTAAAAGGACTGGACGATTGAAAGGGTGACAAGAATGCCTGGCCAAAAACAGCAAAAGTTGACTTCTTATGAAAAAGGGCTTGCCTTTTTGAAAAAGGAATTGGCGGTTGAAGACAACTTTGATTTGATTTGTTTGGAAATGCGGCATGCAAACAAACGGATGGCGCTTTTTTTAGTTGATGGTTTTGCCAAAGACATTGCGCTGACACAAATTCAACGGGAACTTTCCCACACGACTGAAGAGGAATTGCAAGACCGATATGATGCCTTACTACAAAGCCGGATTCCTTATGCAGAAGTTGAAACCGAAAGAGACTTGAACCAAGTCGTAGAGCAAGTGTTGGCTGGGCCAGCAGCTTTGCTCGTCGAGGGCCTTGACTATTGCCTGCTGATTGACACGAGGGAGTACCCTGTTCGAAGCCCGGAGGAGCCGGATACAGAGCAAGTTGTTCGTGGTTCTAGAGACGGGCTTGTCGAAACACTTGTTATGAACGCAGCTCTCATCCGCAGAAGAGTTCGTGACCGGACGCTCCGCGTTGTGTTCAAGCAAGTTGGGCGACGCTCTAAAACAGATATAGCCTTAATGTATATTGGCGATATTGCTGATAAGCGTTACGTCGAGCAAATGACCGCTGCCCTTGATGCAATTGACACCGATGGTGTACCAATGGCAGATAAATCAATTGAAGAATTTATCTTTAAAGAAAGCAGCAATCCGTACCCACTTGTGCGTTATTCAGAACGGCCAGACGTGTGTGCCACCCATTTATTTGAGGGCCATGTCCTTATTCTTGTCGATGGGTCGCCAAGTGTTATGATTACACCTACTACTTTCTGGCACTTGCTTCAACATGCAGAGGAGTACCGTCAAAAACCAATCATAGGCGCAATGCTGCGGCTAGTCAGATTCGCCGCTGTTTTTTCGTCGATCTTCTTGCTGCCGTTATGGTATTTATTCGCGACAAATCCATTTTTGTTGCCAGATAGTTTGGCCTTTATCGGCACAGAAGAAAAAGGGAGCTTGCCACTGTTTGTCCAGTTTGTCATCGCAGAAGCAGGGATTGAAATGTTGCGGATGGCGTCGATTCATACACCGAATGCAGTTGCAGAAGCGCTCGGGCTTGTAGCTGCCTTATTGATTGGCGATATTGCCATACAAGTCGGTGTCTTTTCCCCAGAAGTGATCCTCTACTTAGCGATTGCCGCTGTCGGTACGTTTGCAACACCTAGTTATGAACTTTCCCTTGCCAACCGATTTATGCGTGTACTTTTGTTGGTGGCTACTGCCGCCTTTCAGTTGCCAGGGCTTATGATTGCCTCGACCATTTGGTTAGTGATGCTTGTCCGTTTAAAGGGGATGGATGTTCCTTATATGTGGCCCTTTATTCCTTTTAATGCAAAAGCATTACGGGACGTCGTGTTTCGAGTGCCAATGCCTGTAAAAAACCGCAGGCCAGTCATTATTCATCCCCAAGATCCGGACCGTTAGCAAATCGGGGTTTCAATCAGCAGCCATGTCTATTTCGTACAAATCATCTTTTATAAAACGGTCTGCTTTTTGCACTGGCTGGCTTTTGTCAGCTAAAACAAGGGCAAAGGGTGTCGGCGTTGGCGGGTTCACAACGGTGTATGGAACGTTCTGGCTAACCGCTATTTTAATGTAAGCTGCATAATCGCTATAAGCCAGGTTGCCATTTAAAAACAGATGGAGGTTGTTAGCCTTAGCCATCGTTTGTTCAACTTCCCTGTAAACCGGGGCAGCCTGGACTTGCTTTTTCGTTAAAGCAATATAGACCCTTTCAAAGATGGTCGTCAAAAACAAACGGCGTTCCGCTGGTTTTGTTTCTGGATTTCCGTAAATTGCTTTTTCTAATAGGTCGTTTACATCTCTTCCCATTTTCCCACTCCTTCTTTATATCTCCATCATGGCATTCATGTCCTTATTTTTCAACCAAGCACATAAGCTATAGTAGTACAATTGTTTAACAATTTTCATGAGGGGTTGATCACATGGGGTTTGCATTTATGGTGGCCGCCTTTGTGTTTGTGTTGGGCGCCGCAATTGGCGGGATCGTCGCCACGATGAAATTTGTCCCGCCTATTTTAGGGCTATCCGTGTTTAGCATTAGCTTTTTCTTTTTTGCTTATGTCGGTATGTTTCTTGCGCTGATTGGCCCGAATTGGCTTGGCTTGCGGTTTTTGGACATTGTAATCGCCATGTGCTCGTTTTTGTTTATCATCGCTTTGTTCCGTTCGTATCATCCTACTTGCGGTTACCGTCCCCGTGTAAGTCCAGTCGGGTTCATTGCTGCTATTCTGTTTTTCTTGATGGGCGTACAATGGGGAACGGCAGGGTTCGGCACGTTTTTTACATTAGGAATGGCAATTTTGTTTACAGGAAGCGTTTTTTTAGGCATATTGCTGTATAATACGATATTGGGATGGCTACGAAATGTTTACATTGCGGCATTCTTGCCTCTCATCTCATTTCTTTTTATTGCAGTACTGAAACTGATATAATAAGCTAGAGGTGAGTCAATGAAAACGCTTTTCGAAGTTAAGCAGTTGTTAAAGCAATATGGCGCTTTCATTTATACAAGGGATTTGGATGCAGACATGCAGTTGATGCAAATGGAAATGGAGGAACTTCATCGACTTGGCCTAATCGAACGTGGCGAATTCCAACAAGCAATGCTTGTATTAAAACGTGAACAGCGGGCTGCAAAAATGGGGGAGAGAGCGAATGACTGAGGACTACTATGCGGGAATTGACATTGGCGGTACGACCGTAAAGTTGGCGTTTCTTACGGAAACAGGCGAGTTAAAAGATAAATGGGAGATTCCCACAGACGTGAGCGAAAACGGCAAACATATTGTCGATCAAATCGCCGCAAGCATTCAAAGCCGGCTGCCGCAACATGCAACCTTGTTAGGGGCTGGAGTAGGTGCACCAGGATTCATTGAAATGGAAACTGGTTTTATTCACCATGCCGTCAATATCGGCTGGCGAAACTATCCACTAAGGGAAGAACTTGAACGCGTCCTTGGAGTGGTTGTCCGCGTCGACAATGACGCTAATTTGGCAGCACTTGGAGAGAAATGGCGCGGCGCAGGAGATGGCGCTGAAGAAGAGTTGTTTATCACACTTGGTACAGGTGTCGGCGGTGGCATTATTACAAGAGGGCAAATTCTCCACGGGTCAAGTGGAATGGGCGGCGAAATTGGCCACATAACAGTTATCCCTGAAGGTGGGGCACCGTGCAATTGCGGCAAAACAGGCTGCCTGGAAACGGTATCTTCGGCAACGGGCATTTTACGGATGGCCAAGGAAAAGTTAACAACAAATAAGGACAGCGCTTTGCATCGCTTTGAAGAAGGGGCGTTAACGACAAAAGATATTTTCGATGCTGCTAAAGCTGGCGATGCACTTGCTAAAGATGTGGTAAGTGAAGCAACCTTTCACCTTGGTTTTGCAATAGCGAACCTGGCTAATGCGCTCAATCCAAGCAAAATCATTATTGGCGGTGGTGTTTCTAAAGCGAAAGAAAGCTTGCTTGCTCCGCTTCGCCTCGTATTTAAGCAATTTGCGTTGCCCCGTGTTTCTGAGAGTGCTGAGATTAAATTGGCTCATTTAGGCAATGACGCTGGGATTTACGGTGCTGTTTGGCTTGCTATTCAGGCAAAAGCAACACAGGAAGATGAGATGTTAGGAAAAAGTGAATGAGTAAAAGGAGTCGCATGAAATGGAGTACCGGGTTGAACGAGACTTACTAGGAGAAAAACAAGTACCGAAACATGCTTATTATGGCATCCAATCGCTGCGGGCAAAGGATAATTTTCCGATTACCGGCTATCCGCCCCACCCTGAACTTATTCGCGCTTTCGGCTATGTGAAAAAAGCGGCTGCCCTTGCAAACCGCGATGTCGGTGTACTGCGCCCCCACATTGCTGAAGCGATTATTAAGGCAAGCGATGAAGTAATTGAAGGGCGTTTGAATGATCATTTTATTGTCGATTCGATCCAAGGAGGCGCCGGCACGTCGTTTAATATGAATGCCAATGAAGTCATTGCTAACCGGGCGATTGAGATTCTTGGCGGCGAAAAAGGCGATTATTTAAAAGTCAGTCCCAACACACACGTCAACATGGCCCAGTCTACCAATGATTCATTTCCGACGGCGATTCATATTGCCGCTTTAAATATGACAAAGGGCTTGACGGAAGAATTGCAGAAATTGATCAACGAAATGGAAGCGAAAGCCGAAGAATTTGACAGCGTCCTAAAAATGGGGCGGACCCACTTGCAAGATGCAGTCCCTATTCGACTAGGGCAGGAATTTGGCTCGTACCGCAGAGTGCTAGCCCGTGATCTAAAACGGGTAAGCCGTTCGGCAGACCACCTCCACGACATCAATATGGGTGCAACCGCTGTAGGAACGGGTTTGAACGCCAAACCGGAATACATTGAAAAAGTTGCAAAACATTTGGCTGACTTGACTGAGCTGCCGTTGAAAACGGCGGAGGATCTTGTCGATGCCACCCAAAATACAGATGCCTATACAGAGCTTTCTAGTTCGTTAAAAATTTTAGCTATTAATTTATCGAAAATCGCAAATGACTTACGTTTAATGAGCTCGGGCCCGCGGACCGGATTGAATGAAATCAATTTGCCACCGCGACAGCCGGGTTCATCGATCATGCCTGGAAAAGTAAATCCGGTTATGTGTGAAGTCATTAACCAGCTTTCTTTTCAAGTTATCGGCAATGACCATACGATCAGCCTTGCTTCAGAAGCGGGCCAACTTGAACTAAACGTGATGGAGCCTGTACTCGTTTTTAATTTATTGCAATCATTAACGGTGCTACAAAATGGTATGCGCGTCTTTAAAGATTACGCAATTGCCGGCATTACCGCTAACGTGGAGCGATGCCGGGAACTTGTAGAACATAGCGTCGGTATTGTAACGGCAATCAATCCCCATGTCGGCTATGAAGTAGCTACTCGTGTAGCTAAAGAAGCAATTGAAACAGGGCGGCCGGTCCGGGAAATTTGCCTTGAACGGGGCATCCTTTCAGAGGAAGAATTGAATGAAATTCTTGATCCAAAAGAAATGACAAAACCCGGTATCGCGGGCTCCCGTTTTTTGCCGTTATAACAACGAAAGAGCGACTTTTGTTTTTGCAAATGGATCAATGTATGCGATAATGATATAGAAAGACTAGGGGTGCCTAATGAAGTTAGGCTGAGAATAAGAACGTATTTCTTTTACCCTAATAACCTGATCTGGGTGATGCCAGCGGAGGGAAGTCGGTTTGCAGTGATTGAATGACATGCTTGCATGTGGCCGAAGCTCCTCGCTTTGGCCTTTTTATTTTGCAAAAGGAGGGAACAACATGAAGCCTTTTCGACTTTACGCGATCACAGGAGAAGAATTCCATCCTGGACGCGATGTCGTAGAAGTGATGGAAGAAGCTATCCAAGGTGGGGTTGACATTATTCAGCTTCGTGATAAAACGAGCAGCAAAAAGGCTGTGTTGGAAAAAGCCCGTAGGCTAAAAAAGCTTGCAGCTGATTATGGAATTCCGTTTATTGTCAATGACCATATCGATGTCGCCCTTGCCGTCGACGCAAGCGGTGTCCATGTTGGACAAGATGATTTACCCCTTCCAGAAGTAAGAAAATTGCTGGGACCAGACAAAATCATTGGCGTTTCTACCCACAAGTTAGAGGAAGCGCTTGAAGCTGAAAAGAACGGAGCCGATTATATTGGCGTCGGTCCGATTTTTCCAACAAACAGCAAAGCGGATGTAGTAGACCCAGTTACAACGGCTTATATTCGCGAAGTAAAGGAACATGTGACGATTCCATTTGTGGCCATTGGCGGCATCAAACGCCATAATGTCCGTGAAGTGATCGAAGCGGGTGCTGAAGCCATTTGCGTTATAACCGAAATTGTTGCTGCCCGTGACGTAAAAGCAGCTAGTCAAGCGTTGCTTGCCGCGATGGAGGAGGCAAGTCAATGAGATTAGTCGTAAATGGTGAAGAACGAATTTCAGAAAGCACAACGCTGAGCGAACTAGTTTCTGAATTTGGCTTAGCGAGCCAACTAGTGGTGGCGGAAGTCAACGGGACGATTATTGACCGTGTTGACTGGGAGGCCACTTCTTTGAGTGAAGGAATGAAAATCGAGCTAGTCCATTTCGTAGGGGGAGGATAAACATGAAAAAAGCACCACTTGTCATTGGCGGAAAAACGCTCTCATCGCGGTTTTTCATTGGGACAGGCCGTTATCCAAACCCGGTTGTTCAAAATGAAACCATTAAAGCCTCCGGAGCGGAGGTTTTAACATTTGCCATTCGCCGTATTAACCTAGAACATCCTGATGAGGATGCAATTTTACAGCATTTAGAAGGGCGTACTTTTCAATACTTGCCAAATACATCAGGAGCGAACAATGCGGAAGAGGCAATCCGTATTGCTCGTTTGGCCCGAGCGGCTGGGCTGAGCGATTGGATCAAAGTCGAAATTAGCGTATCTGAAAAAACGCTATTGCCTGATCCGGTCGAGACATTAAAAGCGACAGAAGCTTTAGCGAAAGAAGGCTTCACTGTATTGCCGTATACATCAGATGACCCAATTCTTTGCAAAAAACTTGAGGAAGTCGGCGCAGCCGCAGTTATGCCTGGGGCTTCTCCAATTGGCACAGGCCTTGGCATATTAAACCCGTATAACCTTGGCGTCATTGTCGAGGAAGCTTCTGTACCGATTATTGTGGATGCTGGTCTCGGTTCTGCAAGCGATGTTGCCAAGGCAATGGAATTAGGGGCAGATGGAGTATTAATGAATACGGCAGTAGCTAAAGCAAAGGATCCAGTAAAGATGGCGCTGGCAATGAAGCAAGCGATTGAAGCCGGTTTGCTGTCCTACGAAGCAGGGCGCATTCCGATGAAGCGCTATGCGACAGCAAGCAGCCAGCTTGACCATTTATTGTCCAGTCACAGTAAGGGGTAGTCAAAATGGAGCATACAATTGTTTTAGGAGGCGGCGTTATCGGGCTGTCTGTTGCTTTTCAGTTAGCAATGGACGGCAAGACCGTTTCTGTCCTAGAAATAAACACATGCGGCGGGCAGGCATCTGGTGCAGCTGCAGGCATGCTTGCCCCGTACTCAGAAATTAGCGAGGATCCAGATGATTTCTTTCGCCTTTGTTTAGCAAGTTTGCGCGCTTTTAAAGAATGGCAAGCATCCGTAAAACAAGAGTCAGGCATGACGTTTGAATTTACAGAATCAGGGAGTCTTCATTGTGTGTATCATGAAGCTGATTTGTTGTCACTTGCCACTAGAAAAGCATGGCAAGAGGAATTTGGTGCCAAAGTCGACGTATTGACACGCGAAGAGTTAAAGAAAAAAGAGCCTGAGCTTGCCGAAGACATAATTGGTGCGATCCACTACCCAGAAGAAGCTCATGTCTATGCGCCTGATTATGTAAAGGCGTTGCAACAGGCTTGCAGAAATCGCGGCGTCCACATTTATGAGCAGCTCAAACACGTTTCGCTCGTAAAAACAGAGCCCCACATCGAGCTACAGAGCGCTTCAGGGCAGCGTTTCACAGCAGACCAGCTCGTTGTGGCGACAGGTGCATGGGCGAAAGAGCTAGAAAGCCAGCTTGGCTTGAACTTGCCCATTTACCCAATAAGAGGGCAAATTTGTGCTTATAACATTGAACCAGGCCGTATTCGCCACATTTTGTACACAAGCCAAGGGTATCTTGTCCCAAAAGCAAATGGCACACTTGTTAATGGCGCTTCAGAAGATATTGCTGGCTTTCAAACAGAAATTACCGACAAGGGCATTCGCCGTCTAACAAATTGGAACCATAAGATAGTGCCCTTTTTAGCTGAACTCACGCCGTTTCATAAATGGGCTGGCTTAAGGCCGGCGACACAAGACGGTTATCCGCTTATCGGTTTTCTTCGCAACCATCCCCGCGTTTTTATGGCTTGTGGCCATTACCGGAACGGCATTTTATTAAGCGCGATTACGGCAAAAGTGGCGAGTGCGCAGTTGGCTGGGCAGAAGCCGCCTGTACCAATCGCCCTTTTTGATCCAGACCGTTTTTCGTAGTCAGAGAAGGAGGCGTACGAATGCCCATTCCAACAGTCCTCTCCGTTGCTGGTTCTGATTCCAGCGGCGGTGCTGGCATTCAAGCAGACATAAAAACGTGTCAAGAGCTTGGCGTTTATGCTGCTACTGCCATTACTGCTATTACAGCCCAAAATACAACTGGCGTACAATCGTGGCAAGGACTTGACGCTTCACTCGTACGGGACCAAATCGAAGCAGTATTAAGTGATATCGGAGTGCATGTCATCAAGACAGGCATGTTGGTCAATGCAGACATTGTCACAACGGTGGCTGAATTGGCAAATACGTATCGAGTAGCTAACATTGTCGTTGATCCCGTCATGGCCTCGACAAGTGGAACAGCGCTTCTTTCGGCAGAAGGCCAACAGGTACTTGTACAGAAGCTTTTGCCACTTGCGACTGTTTTTACGCCTAATTTGCCTGAAACGGCCATGCTTCTTAATAAACCAGAATGTAAAACCGTTGCTGAAATGAAAGCAGCCGCGGTACAATTGCATAAAATGGGGCCTAAGCTAGTCATTTTGAAAGGCGGCCATTTGCGACAAGGGGAAGCCATTGATTTATGCTACGATGGCCAAGCTTTCTTTGAGTTAAAGGCAAAACGGCTAGACAGAAAGCATACTCACGGGACTGGTTGTACGTTTGCTTCAGCGATAGCAGCAGAACTCGCAAAAGGGGCCAAGCCAATCGAAGCAGCTAAAAAAGCGAAAGCATATGTGACGGCCGCGATTTCGGAAGGAATCCCATTAGGAGCCGGAATCGGCCCGACGGATCATGCTGCTTATCGCCGCCTTGGCCAAGAAGGGGGTTGCAATTGAGAAAGCATATAGTCGTATTAATATTGCCAGTCATTTTAATGATCGCGATCGCTTTGAGCGGTATTTATTACTTGAATCAAGAAGAAACGATGACAAATGAACAGCTGAAAGCTGAAATTGAACTGGTAGCTGAACGAGGAGAAGACGGTACATTGTTACTTGAATGGAGCTGGCCGCAAATGCCAGCAGAAGGCATGTATGGAACCGACTATATTGGCATTGCGTTTACTGGGGCAGACGAAGTGGAAGTTGGCGAGGCAGTCCTTGATACGGAAGAACAACATCGCTATATAGGCGAGCGTGTCGATAACGGTATCATTTTTGCATATCCGACGGAAATGGCAGAACATCAAAGCATTGGCACGAAGGGCACAATTGTCCAACCATTGCCTGCTTCTGCGGACAACATCACCATTTCTGTCCTACATACGTGGACGAACCATGAAGCATTGACGATGGAAGACGCCACTTTTGAAGCACCTGCTTTTGGTAGCGCCAAAAATGTTCAGCATTGGGTAAAAACGGTGGAATTAGGTGAGTTGCTTGCGAATTAGCGGCATGTCGTTTAATGCGGGGAATTTTTACAGCGGGGCAGGCTTTTTGGCTTGTGCTTACTATGATGAACAGGGCAAGCTGCATTCATGGGCAAAGCCTGCCGGAATGCAAGCCTATTTACAAGCTGGCAAACTGATTGTAAAAACAATGCCATTTCGATTTGTCGCACTCATTATCGCTCTGCTGTGTTTGATTATTGTGCCCAAAATCATTCCAACCAGCTGGAATGGATTGCCTGTTTATACGTTCTTTTATTTATTGTTTGCCGGGCATTTTCTATTTCCTGAGCCGTTAAAAAAGTACCATGGCGCAGAACATAAAGTGTTTAGTGCAAAAGGGCGCATTTGTACAGAACGGTTACAGGCGATAAAAAGAGCGGATATTCGCAATCGTGGTTGTTCCACCGGGCTAGTTGTCGTTTATTTTTTAAGTGTCTTCCTTCTAAGTGGAAGCCTTTCTTTGTTCACGCCATTTCAACAAGCGCTAATGGTTTCTTCTTATGCGGCTCTGGCTGTCGTGGCCCTTTATCAACTTTTTCATCGCAAGCCGTGGCTAAAAGGGCTTGAAAAGAGCGTTTTAGTTCTTTCTTACTGGTTGCAACTTCATGTGACAACGAAAGAGCCTGACGAGAACCATCTTCAGTGCGCGATTTCCGCCTATCAACAGTTAGGCTATGTGGCTTTTCCAGAAAACATAAAAAAGCGGAGGCTTCCGCGAAAGGAGAACAAGGGAATGGCAATTGCAGACGTATCGATCATTCCAATTGGTACTTCCTCGACAAGCGTTAGCGCTTATGTAGCATATATCCAACAAGTGCTTGACCACTATGAGAAAGAAAAGCAAATCCGTTACGAGCTTACGCCTATGAGCACGTTGATTGAGGCAGAGCTGCCTGTGTTGTTTGAAGTGATCCAGAAAATCCATGAAGCGCCGTTTGAACAAGGAGCCTTGAGGACGGCAACGTCGATTCGCATTGACGACCGCCGCGATCAGCCTTTAACGATGGACGGAAAACGTAAATCTGTGCAAGAGAAGCGAATAGAACAATAGCTGGAGACTCTATCTCCAGCTATCAGTCAGCTATTAAGCCAGATTTACTCGTAAGAGGTTTGCTCATCGTGACATGGGGGATGCCAGCATCGATAAATTCAGGGGAAGTTACTGTATAACCAAGCTTTTCATAAAAATAGCTCGCGTGTGTTTGGGCATTGAGCTTTGCTGCTTTTGCTCCCATTCTCGCGCTCGCTTCCTCAAGCGCTGTCATTAATTGTTTCCCTGCCCCTGACCGGCGCTTTTCTTTGACCACACAAACCCGTTCAATTTTCGCCTCGTTATGAGCCAATAAGCGGACACGCCCTGTACCAATCGGTGTTTTTTCGTCGTACATGATGATGTGTGTAGCGGACTCGTCATGCTGATCCCGTTCAATCGAAGGGGAGACGCCTTGCTCTTCAATGAATACATGATGCCGCACACTGGCGCAGTCCGAGTGTTCTTGCTCACTAGTGGCTACTTTCGTCCAATAAGTCATTTCCTCTTAATCTCCTTCTAGCAAAAATGTCTCGTAAACGGCCCATGAACCATTGTCAAGTTGTTTGAGCAATTGAAAGCGATCAATTGTTTCTTGATGGGAAACATCGATCATTTTCAATTGACCAACGATATCAGCATGCTCTGATTGGGGCAGTCCCTGGGCAATGGTAATGTGGGGAACAAATACAGGATGCGCCCGTTTGCGTGGAAACGGATCGCGGTGTAGCGCTTCATAAAGAGCAAGCAAACGATCGTTTTCTTTAATTTTATAATAAATGGTTGTTGACTGCGGGTAAAACGTGTCGACTTTATAAACATCAATCGCAATTGGTTTATGGGTTTGCCCAATGGTCCGTAATGCCTTGATGATTTTAGATCGTTCCTCCTCGGCAATTGAAAACCGTTCTTTTAAGGTGATATGTGGCGGTATGTTTGCGTAATGGGCATCATAACGCCGCCTATAGCCGTTAGCCGTGTCTTGGAACGGTTTGGATGGGAACATGACAATGCTGTAATTCAAGTAAAAAACCCCCCTCGATTTTTAGATGATATCACAACGGTTTTGCTTGTGCAGTGAAATATGATCGCATACTTTCTCTTGTGAGCTAAGCAAGCGGCAACACGGTTTGAAGCGCCCGAGGCAAATCCTTTTGCCAATATGTCCACGTATGATTGCCTTGGAACTCATGGTACGTATATGAAAATGGGCCTTGTTCAAGCAGTTTATTTAATTTGCGGTTAGGCGTCAAAAAATCAGCTACATCCCCGTTTGTTAAAGTCACTTCTGTCTCCTCTAGCCCAATAACATGGTAGATGGTTAACGAGTGGCTGTTAGAAAACTGATTTACTTGTTCAAGTACTGGCTCAGAAACAAAGGGAGAATGGAGCACCACTTTTCCGAAAATGTTTGGATATTCAAGCGCCGTTTGCAACGACACGGTTGCAGCAAGGGAATCCCCCGCAAGTATGCGTGCTTCTGGAAGTGGTTCTGTCGACAATTCTTGTTCGAGAAAAGGGAGTAGCTCACATGCGAGAAAGCGTCGATAGTTTTTGGCGTCTTCTCCTTCTGGGTGGTACCATTTTCTTCTAGTAGGCACAGAGGGGTAAGGGACGCCTACAATAACCGCTTCCTCAATATCTCCTTCTTCCATTAATGCCTCCGCTTGGCGCGGAATGCGCCCTAAGCGGAAATAGTCTTGGCCATCTTGGCAAATCAGGAGTCTGTACGATTTTAATGGTGTATAATGGGGCGGTTTATAGATCGATATAGGAATCATCTCCGCCAAATATGTACTTTCAATTTTCAGCTCAGATAACTGTCCATTTAAACCTGCCATGATGCAACGTCCTTTCTTAACGGGCTTTAGCTTAGTTTAACATACTTTTGTCAAAGCCAGTTAATTTCGTCTAGTCAAGCGTCTGTCTATGATAAAATAGAAAAAAATGGACAACCTAAAAAGGATGACGCATGTGACGAATGGAGGAGTAAAATGATCAAACGTCGAAAACCCCACTGGGTTTATTATAAAGAAATTTTCCGTTCCAAATTTCAAGCTGGTTGCGTAAAAGCGAAATTGGAGGATAATTGGCAGAATGGATATGAAATTGGCCCTTTAGTTGAAGTTAAAAAACTACGATCCAATAAGTATGTGGTCCGTTACACGTATGATGAAGTCATGTAAATTCGTTTATACCTTGTTTGTTGCACAATGTTTTCTGTATAGCTGCAAGCAATCTGCTAGAAACAATTTTTCATCGCTAGTGAGCTGATCAGAATGGAGTATAAAGGAATCGTTTGAGTCCAGTCGGCCTACCAAATAATCAGTGCTAACATTAAAGTAGTCGGCAAGGCGGGCCAAATTGTCTAAGTCAGGTTTTCTTGTGCCATTCTCATAACCTGAAATTGTAGATTGTGCCATATTTAACGCTTGGCCCAGTTCTTTCATTGTCAACTGTTTTTTAATGCGGCATTCTTTTAATCGTGATGCAAACATGCCGTCCATTCTCCTTTCATTGAAGCTTGTTCCATTATACTTTGCAATCTGTAAAATAAAGAAGTAATACGCGAAATGAATTGAAGGAATTGCTGATTGCGTAGTAAAATAGGTAATGATGTGTTTTATTGAAGAACTCAAGGAGGAAGAACGATGAGTGAAAGTAGCATTCGAATTTTGCGAACCAAAAAAGGCTATAGCCTTGAGGAAGTAGCAAAAGAGGTAGGGATTTCAGCGGGGTATTTGTCGCAAATTGAATCAGGCAAGCGCCAAGTCAGCGCTGAAATCGCGAAGCTAATTGCAAAATTATTTAGCGTTGATCGGGAAGAACTTTTTGAAGCAACGCGTTTTAAAGCCATTCGCCAAGAAAAGAAATAACTATTTTCTTGTTTAAAGAAGAGCCCGCACAGTTTGATTCAGCCTCCTTGAGTCCGCTCTTCCAATAAAAAAAGCAGGCGAACATGCCTGCTTTTTTGTTTATTTTGGAGCAATCATTTCCTTTGGTACTACATATTCATCAAATTGCTCTTCAGTCAGCAACCCTGACTCAATAGCAGCTTCTTTAAGTGTTGTGTTTTCAGCATGTGCTTTTTTCGCAATTTTCGCGGCATTTTCGTAGCCGATGTGCGGGTTTAGAGCAGTTACAAGCATAAGGGATTCATTTAGCAATTGCGTCATTTTTTCTTCATCTGCTTTTAAGCCAACTAAACATTTGTGGCGGAAGTTGTTGAGCCCGTCTGCAAGAAGGCGCATCGATTGAAGGACGTTGTAAATAATGACTGGTTTAAATACATTTAGCTGAAAATGGCCTTGGCTAGCAGCAAAGCCGACTGCTGCATCGTTCCCCATAACTTGGGCGGCTACCATCGTTAACGCTTCACTTTGTGTCGGATTGACTTTGCCAGGCATAATCGAGCTTCCTGGTTCATTGGCCGGAATCAACACTTCGCCAATGCCACAACGTGGCCCACTTGCAAGCAAGCGAATGTCGTTTGCAATTTTAAATGCATCAGCAGCAAGTGCTTTCAGTGCGCCATGAAAATGGACAAGCTCGTCATGGCTTGTCAAGCCATGAAAAAAGTTTTCTGATGCTTTAAAAGCAACGCCTGTTTGGTTTGTAAGTTGAGCAGAAACTTCTTTGCTAAAACCAATTGGCGCGTTTAAGCCAGTGCCAACAGCGGTTCCGCCGATCGTAAGAGAACGTACATGTTCAAGTGCTTCGCTAACCAGTGTTTCGCATGTTTGCAGCATATGTTTCCAACCGCTAATTTCTTGCCCAAATGTGAGCGGAGTCGCATCTTGCAAGTGTGTACGGCCAATTTTCACAACATCCGCAAAGGCCTCTTCTTTTTCAGCAAGTGTGTCTTTGAAGGCACGAATCGCTGGCAGGAGGTTTTCTTCCGCAAAAACGACAGTAGCGACATGCATTGCAGTTGGAAATGTATCGTTTGAACTTTGTGAGTGGTTGACATCGTCGTTTGGATGGACACGAACATCATGATGTCCATTTTCATCCAAGTATTGGTTCGCTAAGTAGGCAAGCACTTCATTCATATTCATGTTAGACTGCGTGCCGCTGCCTGTTTGCCAGACAACTAAAGGGAAATGATCTTCGAGTCCGCCTTCAATAACTTTATCGGCTGCATATGTAATCGCTTCAACTTTGCGAGAATCGAGTCCTTTTAAGCGCCCATTGACAATGGCTGCAGCTTTCTTCAAGTGGGCGAAGGCAAGAACCACTTCAAAAGGAATTTTTTCGGTGCCAATTTTAAAGTTTTCCAGGCTACGCTGTGTTTGTGCACCCCAAAAACGGTCTGCTGGCACTTCGATTTCGCCGATTGTATCTCTTTCTGTACGCGTTTCCATTTTTCATCACCCTTTTTTATGATCGAAATGAATTACAAACTCCAAATCTATCATACCAGAATTACCGGGAAAACTTAATGAAAACAGCAGAGGAATTTTTCCTCTGCTTCAGACTTTAGTCAAATAGTTTTTCGTAGGCGCCGTAGCCCGCTTCTTTGAGTTTTGCTTTAGGAATAAACCGCAGTGCGGCAGAGTTGATGCAGTAACGAAGTCCATTTGGCCCTGGGCCATCTGGAAAGACATGCCCCAAATGGGAGTCAGCATTTTTACTTCGTACTTCTGTACGGACCATAAAATGGCTCCTGTCTTCTTTTTCGATGATTTCTGCTTCATCAATCGGTTTGGTGAAGCTTGGCCAGCCGCAGCCTGCGTCATATTTATCCTTTGACGAAAAAAGCGGTTTACCTGAAACAACGTCTACATAGATGCCTTCCTCTTCTGTTTCATAATATTCATTTTGAAAAGGCGGTTCCGTGCCGTTTTCTTGAGTTACGAAATATTGAATTGGCGTCAATTTCTTTTTTAATTCGTCTTTTTGTGGCTTGGTCATGTCGTTTCTCCTCCCCAATGCTTTTGAATAAACGCTTCACGCCCTGAGCCGCGGCGATACATTTGATAATGGAACGGGTTTTTTTTGTAATAATCTTGGTGATAGCCTTCTGCAGGATAAAAAGGCTTTGCAGGCAATATGAGCGTAGCGATAGGTTTGCTAAATTTGCCACTTTGTTCTAGCTGTTCTTTTGAATGTTCCGCTTCTTTCTTTTGTGTTTCGTTATGGTAGAAAATAGCTGTCCGGTAGGAATCCCCACGGTCATGGAACTGGCCACCAGGATCAGTTGGGTCGATTTGTTGCCAGAAAATCTCCAGAAGTTTGCTGTATGGAAAAACAGCAGCATCATAAACAATTTGTACCGCTTCAAAATGGCCGGTTGTTTCACTGCATACCTCTTTGTATGTCGGGTTTATCGTATGCCCACCAGTATAGCCTGATGTGACCGTTTCAATCCCATCATAGGAGTCAAATGGTTTCACCATACACCAAAAACAACCGCCTGCAAATGTTGCTTTTTCTAGTTTTGCCAACCTGCACTCCTCCTTAAAGCGTGTTTCTTTAGTATACCATACCCACAAGCTGGGTATCTTATCAGCAGCATTCCATTTCCATAAGCTGTGCTAGGATAACTACTTAGTGCCGTGCATCCATTGAGCGGGTGAGGTTTGGTATGCTGCTTTTTCTACACTTGCTTTATCGAATGTAGGGTGATTTGGTTAACCCAAAATAGCAGAAGAGCAGAAAGATGGCAACTAGTCGACATGGTGATGTCGGCTTTTTGTTGTTCTTGTCAAAATTTCTTGATCGAAAAAGAAAGAATGAAGAAGGATTCATTTTGGCAATTCACGAATGTTTTTGTAGATTGCTGTCTCTTGATTTCAAAATAAGGGAGGTTCCAAGCGGAAGTTTTGTAAAAGGAGAGAAAAAGAAAACGATAAGTCCAGAAAGTGGGTTTTAAAAATGAAATCAATGAATGAAAATGGTTTTATCTCAATTTTAGTAGGAGCTGGCGCTTGTCAACAAGGGAATCAAGGAAGATCGCAATGGAGATAGAGGAGCTGTTCGGTTTGTTGGATTTATCAGAAGATTGCTACTTCATTCACGATAGGGCAACCATTTTATTTGCGAATCGAGCTGCCCATGAGTGTTTAGGAAAACCGATCGGCTATTTGCACGGGAAACGGCTAAAACAGCTTATTTACGAAGAAGACATCGTATGTGCCGGGAAACCATTTCAGTTGGGCAAAAAACGTCTTTATGCGTCCGTATTAAAGCAACCTTTTAAACAAGCGCACAAACGAAAAGAAGCAATGGAAGTTGTCTCTCGCTTATCGGCGGGGGTGGCTCACGAACTCCGCAATCCACTGACAACGATAAAAGGATTTATCCAACTCTATTCGGAAGTTGGCGAGTTGAGTGCAAGCCAGATCAACATCATGAATATAGAATTGGAGCGAATTGAAAACATTATTAATGACTATGTGCTGTTAGCTGAAGAACCTCTTGCACGTGAAAACGAATCGATTCAAATGGCAGCCTTTTTGCAGTCGCTCTTAAAAAAGAACAAAGTGAAGCGGCTTACCGACGGTCACCCTATTAAGCTAAACATCAGCGAGGAAGCAACCGTATTGGGGTCAAGAAAAGAGCTTTTTCTATTGTTTTACAATTTGCTTGAAAATGCGATTGATGCTAGTGTGAAACATTCGCCTGTGCATATTACTATGTATGCGGAAGGCCCGAATGTTTGTGTGGAAATAACAGACTTTGGTTCTGGAATGCCCGCGGAGAGACTCAATTATATAGGCCAGCCCTTTTATTCGACAAAAGAAAAAGGAACAGGCCTTGGCTTAATGATTTGTTACCGCGTCGTTGAAACGCATGGCGGCTTGATTGATATTGAGTCGAAAGATAAAAGGGGAACGAATGTGAAAGTCATCTTGCCAATGACAACGAAAAACAGGGCTGGCTCAATGGTACGCGAAAAAGCGGCGATGTTAACCTATGGATAAAGCGTGCTCAATCGTTAACCATTATTGCAAGCATAAGAACATCGTTGTCGTGTTAACGCAAAACAAAGGAAAAGGAGAATAGATCCCGCAAGTTGGGCATTCCCCAGTCGATTTTCGGCCGTTTCCGTGGTACACTACAACCATAACGACTGGAGAAAAAAGGGATCAAATGCCATTTAAAATTGGTTATCGCACGTTAAAGACTGCTGTTGGTGTCGTGATTGCTTTAAGCATGGCTGAAGCATTGAAATTGGATTATGCCAGTTCTGCAGCAATCATTACAATTTTATGTATTTCGGTTACGAGGAAAAACTCACTATTGGTTTCTTGGGCACGTTTTGTTGCCTGTATGATCGGCATTGTTATGAGTGCGGTCATGTTTGAAACATTGGGCTACAAACCAATCATTGTTGGTCTGTTTATTTTATTGTTCATTCCTGTTGTCCTCGTTGCAAAGTCGGCGCAAGGCATAGTCACCAGTTCTGTTATTGTCATGCACCTTTACACGCAAAAGCAGGCGACATTCGCGTTTTTCTTGAACGAACTTCAGCTAATAGTGATTGGTATTGGCACAGCGCTGCTTATGAACTTATACATGCCGTCTAAAGACAATGTGCTTCGCCGCTATCGGATTGAATTTGAGCAAAAACTGGCTGTTATTTTGCAGGAATTGGCTGCCTTTATTCGAGAAGGGGAGAGCGACTGGGATGGCAAAGAAATTTCCGAAGCAGACCATTTGTTAAAAGAGAGCAAGACAATCGCACTTCAGGCAATGGAGAACCACTTGTTGCGGGAAGAAGACCATTATTATCACTACTTTGCCATGCGCGAAAAGCAATTGGAAATCATTGAACGGATCATGCCCCACTTAGCTAGCCTTGAGGGAGCAGTAACGCAAAGCGAGCCAATTGCCGATTTTTTAAGCGAATTGAGCGCTGCCGTCAGTCCGACTAATTCTGTCCCTTATTTTATGCTGCGGCTTGAAGAACTAAAAGCAGCCTTTCGCGCTATGCCATTGCCGGCTACGCGGGAGGAGTTTGAAACAAGGTCATCACTTTTGTATGTGATGAATGAATTTGAACAATATTTACAAGTGAAAGATGCGCTTTGGAGCAACAAGCAGGATAAAAAAAGACCATTTCGCAAAGCCTAATGAAAGATCCGTAAAAGGAGAGGCGTATGAAGTGAAATGGTCTTTTTTGTGTATTTTTTTAGTTATGTCGCTACAGCCCTTGCAAATGCCTGGTGACACGGATTGGGAGGTTGAAAAAGCGAGTGTCATCGTCAATGTCCGTACCAATACGCTCGCGTTAATTGAAGCCAACCATATTGCAGAAATTCATCCTGTCGCCACTGGGAAAAAAGGGGATGAAACGCCCCTTGGACAGTTTACGGTTTTAGTGAAAGTAGAACAGCCCTATTACCGCAAAAAAAATATTCCCGGTGGAGATGCTCGTAATCCATTAGGAAGCAGATGGATCGGTTTTGATGCCTTAGGCACGGCAGGCCGGACATATGGGCTACATGGTACTAACCGACCAGGCTCAATCGGTTATAGCGCCTCTGCAGGCTGTATTCGCCTCGCAAATCCGACAATTGAACGACTTTACCAAAAAATCGACATCGGCAGCAAAATATTCATTGTCAACGAACATCGCTCCTTCCAAGCGATTGCGAAGGAAGCGGGGCTAATAAATTAGAACAGTGCGCTTCTCGCGCACTGTTCAGACTGTAGACAAACGCTCGCATACTTCGTCGTTTGCCTCACTCATATGCTCATGAACCTCCGTTCTATTCGCATCTTCCCTCGGCGGCACTCCTCGTCTGACAAACGTTTTCTATCAGTCTGAGTGCGGTTATCGACTTTGTCGACAACCTTAACAGTGCGCTTATCGCGCACTGTTTCTTAGAAAAAGCCGAGTCCTGCTGCTCCTGTTAGAATCGTGCCAATAACTAAGGTTGCAATCATGATATACACTATCAAGCGCTGGAATTTACGCGGCATCTCCATTCCTCCCCAAATCAACTACTTTTTAGTTTACCCGAAGAAAACACAAGCAATCAAGGGGTGTTTTTATGGACCATTTTCAAATTGACCATATTGCTATCGCCGTTCCTTCCTTAAACACCAGCCTTCCTTTGTTTGAACAAGTGCTTCAAGCGACTGCCAGCCATGAAGAAAGGCTGCCACACCATCAGGTTAATGCTGTTTTTATTAATGGGATGGGAGTGGGGTATGAACTGATTGAACCTCATCCTAGCAACGTATCGTTGCAACGCTTTCTAGCGAAACAAAACAATCGACCTGCTTTTCACCACATTGCTTTTTCGGTTGCTAATATAGAGACGGCCATAGGAATGTTGAAAGAAAAGCACGTCCGCTTGACGAGTGAGTTGCCGCTTATCGGAAGCTTCGGACGGAAGGTTGCTTTTATTCATCCGAGCAGTACAGGCGGTTTGCTCGTTGAACTTTGTGAGGGAAAAACGTGAAATCAATTAGCAAATCAGCTATAGTAAAAAGGAAATGGAAAAGCAGCGATGGAGTGATGACGTGTATTCAAGAGTAGTCGAAGAGTTTTTGGAACTTGTGCAAATCGATTCTGAAACAAAACATGAAGAAAAAATGGCAAGTGTTTTAAAAGAAAAATTCACATCACTAGGCTTAGCCGTAGTCGAAGATGATGCAAAAGAAAGAACGGGCCATGGCGCAGGGAATTTAATTTGTACGTTGCCTGAAACAAGCAGCGGATTTGATCCACTTTATTTCATTGCCCATATGGATACAGTTGGCCCAGGAAAAGGGATTCAACCAATTGTAGAAAATGGCTATATTCAAACGGACGGGACAACCATTTTAGGAGCAGACGATAAAGCGGGAATTGCGGCAATGTTAGAAGCAACTCGTGTTCTGCAAGCATCGAAAGAACCACATGGCCAAATTCAGTTTGTCATTACTGTAGGCGAAGAGGCTGGCTTAGTTGGTGCGAAAGCGTTGGCCAAAGATGCGATTTCTGCTTCTTATGGCTATGCTCTTGATAGCGACGGAGAAGTAGGGGGCATGATCACGTCAGCGCCTTCGCAAGCAAAAATCTTTGCAAAAGTATATGGCAAAACGGCTCATGCTGGCGTTGAACCTGAAAAAGGAATATCAGCTATTGCAGTTGCTTCCAAAGCTGTTTCAAAAATGCCGTTAGGAAGGATTGACGCAGACACGACAGCCAATATCGGCCGATTTGAAGGCGGTACACAAACCAATATTGTTTGCGACGTTGTTACAATCACCGCCGAAGCCCGTTCCCTTGTAGAAGAGAAGCTAAAACAGCAAGTTGAAGCGATGAAACAAGCTTTTGAACAAGCCGCATTAGAAATGAGCACAAGTTGCGATGTACAAGTGACATACAGTTATCCTGGCTATCGGGAGTCAGAGGACACAAAAGTTGTTCAGACTGCAATTCGCGCAATTAAAGCATGTGGGTTGACGCCTATGACTACTTCAAGTGGGGGAGGCAGTGATGCCAACATCATTTCTGGATACGGCATCCCGACCATTAACTTATCAGTAGGTTATGAAGGGATTCATACAACAAGCGAACGAATTTCGATTGAAGCGCTTGAAAATACAGCAAAACTTGTCGTAGAAATTGCCCGCTCAGCTAGGAAATGAAATAAAAAAAGAACGGGAGTAGAGAATGGACTTGATCTCTACTCCTATTTTTTCATGGATGGTTGGTGAGGATCCATCAAGCAGAAAACGCAGAGAGGGGAGGCGACTAGCAAGGTTAGAGGAAATGTCTTCTGTGGTGGCTGCTTCCACTATGACAAGGGAATGTCATCAACTTCGTGTCTTTTGGAGCCTTTTATAGCAGCACTCAAAAGGAGATAGGGTTGATCTGTTGAAGTAATTTCACAGAAAAAAGGCTGATCCATTGAATCAGCCTTTTTTGTACGTGTCGATTTAACTATACTCCATCGTTTCTAAAATCATTTCTTCCGTTATGCCACTCATCATAGATAGGGTGCGCAAATCAGGAGAGGCATTGTGCTGGCTCCAGTAAGCAAACAAACATTCAATAATGCGCTGCTTATTTTGCTGGTACATGGTCCGTTTTGTTTGTAATAATGGGTTCACCATTTTTGCGCCACCTCCGATATAAGTAGAGGGTATACATGCAATCTACTATATTATCATGATAACTTATTTTTAAACAAGTTTCAAACCGATTCCAGGCGGTTTCCCTTCAGTGCCCTTCGTGCTAAACTTAAAGAAAGGTGGCGATCAACATGCTAGATATTGAGAGAGTCCGTGAGCAACAAAGACCTTTACCAATCAGCAAAATCCGAGCGCAACAATCGCACACTTCCTTTCAAGGTGTGTTTGAAGAGATTGCCGGGCATAAAAGTGAGAAAACGGTTTATGCCATACTCGAAACGTTAGAAAAAGATGGCGAGCGCTTGGCAAAACATCGGACTGCGGCAGAACTGCACGCATTTAAGCGAAGCGTGAGGCAGTGTGTAAGCCATTTGCTGGAATCATTAAAAGTGGAAACAGCGTCAAGTGCGGCGAGTGGACAAGTGAGGCAGTACAAATTGGTGAAAGAAATCGATAAAGGGCTTGTGGAACTGACGAACGCGGTCTTTGACCAAAGCAAGAGCGAACTGGATTTGCTCAACAAAATTGGAGAACTGCAAGGGCTAATTATCCAGTTGTATTTATGAGGTGAGCAAAAATGGATACATTTGTATTTACGTACAGAACTCGTATCAATGCCACGATGAAACAAGTTTGGTCGTTCTTTTCGGATGCGACAAATATTGAAAAAGTGCACAAGCGACCGAAAGTGAGAGTATGTAAAAAAGGGGAGAAGGATTTAGAATCAGTGATTATGTTAGCCGCTTTTCAAATCAAATGGAAGTCGGTCATCACTGAGGAGCGCAAAGGCCATTATTTTATCGACGAAGCGGAGAATCCTCCTTTCCCTTTTTCGTATTGGCGTCATAAGCATTCGTTTGAAAGGGAAGGGGACACTATTTTAATGGTGGATGAAGTTTCCTTTCGCGCTAAACTGCCGGCCAGTATAATCGCTAAAGGGTTAAACGTTATGTTTAAGGCTCGTGAAAAACACATACACGCTTATTTTCAAAACAAAGCTTTAACGGAAACCGAGGTCGAATCACCACAATAGCATTCGACTTCGGTTTTCGTCACTTGATAAAATGGCCACCATTAGTGTTGGTGAAGGTATTTGCTGATTAGGGCGAGTGTTGAGCGCCTTGTCAAAATGCCAGAAAACGCTTGTTCTTCATCAACGACACATAAAAACGAATGGTTGATCAATAAAGAAAGCGCTTTTGAAAATGGGGCATCCGGTCGGATACACGGCACATCTTTTGCCATCACATTGTTTACTGTTAATGTAGACAGCCTCTCAAGTTCAAAATCTTCATCGCCAAGCATCGCATCTAGGATCAGCGATTTGCTGATTAAACCACGAAGGCGGTAGGAGGCATCGAGAACTGGAATGGCTGTATAACCTGATTTTATTAATACAAGTAGGGCATGCTGCAAAGGGTTGTTCATTTGTACATGAGCCACTTTATCGGCAGAAATGATGAGTGGCGCAATGTCTTTATCCGAAAGAGGAAGGTCTTTTAATGTATGTAACAATGGAATCACTTCTTTTAATAGATTTGTTCGACTGCTGTCGCTCTTCTTTAATGGTAAACGCTGCAGCACAACCAGTCAAGGCAGGAACAGCAATCGTTATAAGAGTGAAGAATTTGGCCAAAACTTATAGTAAGAAAGGGGTTTGGCCATGCATTCAAAACAAACAGTTAAATACATTTGCGAGCAATTTTCTTCAGGACATGAGTATTACTTTAAGCAAGAGTATATCACTCATGACAAATGGAGCAATTTAGACTCAGTCGCTTGGTCTGCTCCAAGGCCAATTCGGAAGGAAACATTTCTTAAACGGAAAAAGCAAGGATATTTGTGTGAATATGTGCAAAAGCAAACGGCTGTTATTTTGCCGTTTCATAAGAAAGCCAACGCTTCTAAATAAAAGCGTTGGCTTAAACCACTGTATTTCCATTTTCCTTCAACCTGTCTTCTATCGGGGCTGATTTTGGTTAAGCGAAGCTTGTACATTCATTTCCCCGTAGCCATAATAGACGTTATAGTCGCCATCGCCAAGCTGATCGCATGCGCCAAGAATGATGTCGCCAATTTGATCGTTGTTTAAGTCTGGATTCGCTGAACGCAATAAGGCGGCAAGTCCGGCAACGTGTGGAGAAGCCATTGATGTTCCTGACAATACGGCATATTGGTTGTCTTTGTATGTGCTCGGAATATTTTCTCCAGGGGCAGCAAGATCGACATGGTCTCCAAAATTGGAGAAGAAAGAACGGTTGCGGTCTTGGTCTACTGCAGCAACGGTGATGACTTCCGGGTATACTGCAGGGTACATTGGTTCTTCTGAGTTATCGTTACCTGAGGCGCTAACAATGACAACATCATGTTTATCTGCATATTGGATTGCTTCATATAAAAGATCAGAGTGATAATAATCGCCAAGGCTCATATTAATGACGTCCGCTCCGTGGTCGACTGCCCAATAAATTCCCCTTGCAACGGAATAAGAGGAGCCTTCGCCATTTTCGTCAAGCACTTTTATAGGCATGATTTTGCTTTGCCAAGATACGCCAGCAACGCCATCGATATTATTCGTAACAGCGGCGGCAATGCCAGCAACGTGGCTGCCGTGTCCGTTTGTGTCTTTATAATCCGAACTGTCGTCAATAGCGTTGTACCCTTCTGTGAGCTTCCCTTTTAAATCTGGATGATTAGGATCCACACCCGTATCAATGATTGCAATTGTTGTATTAGTGCCATTGGCGAAATTCCAGCCATCATCTGCGTGAATTTGTTTAAGGTTCCATTGGTATGGCTTGAAATATTCGTCGTTTGGCTCCACTTTCTTTTCTACTGTGCGGACTTGATTCGAAAAGGCATAGTTCGGTTCGGCAAACAACACAGTTTCGTCTTGCTGTAAATCTTCGATTAGTCGCTGAAGCGCCTTATTACTGTCCTTCACAATATAAAAAGGGTGGTTGTCGGCTAGCAATTCGTATCCCTTTTTTTGTGCCCATTCGTTACCATTTATTTGCGGCGGCAATTTCACCACTGCTTGGTTTTCGTGAAAGGACTGGATGGCCACATTGTCGTCAGATTTGACGTAAATATTCCATCCTAGTCCAGGGACTGTCTGAGCTTCCAGTTCGTCTGGAAGTTCATCAATGGACGAGAATTGGACATTTGGGTCGCTTCCATTGACAAAAAACGTTCCGGAACTGTCGGCGATCGCTGCTGTTTTAGCCAGGTAGGATTGGATAAAGCTGAGGTCGATTTCCCCAATGATACGTTGTCCGTCATCTTTGTCCTTGCCCATAAGCATAAAAGTGTTACCGTTTTTGTTATAAGGATTCGAATAATGCATGCCGTTATCTTGATGGATCAATAGGCTTGTATCGATGGTGGAGAGCGTGCCGGCAGCTAAAAGCGGCGAACCTCCTTTATCCAAAACGGAAAAGCCGGAAATATAAGGGTGTTCATTTAATTCTTGTTGAAATTCATCCGTCAGGCTCTCTCCCTGGGTATTGGCCCATTTTTCTAATTGCCCGGATAGGGAGGAGATAAAAAGCGTTGTTGTTTTTGCCAAGTCTTCTGCCATTAACCGGTCTTTGGAAGTAGAGTGGACACGGCTTTTAGGCTGATGTGAATCAAAAACGGCTGTATGTGGCTGGCTTTGTTCGACTTGGCTTGTGAAAACCATGCCAGCAATAGCAAGGGCAGCCAGTGCGATTCCCCATATTGCAGGTTTTTTCATTTGTTACCATTCCTTTTTTGTAAAGTCTGTTCTATTTGTGAATTTGTCCAAGCAGATGGAAAAACAAGCTTGTAGCCTTGTTTCTTCAAATGCGGCAGGCCAGCTTTAATGCCTGCATAAGTTTGTTCCCCTTTAACTCCGACATGTCCAATGGCGATTGGGTGTTGATGCATGTTTCCCTTTGCTGCGAAAGTTTGCATTTTTGCCTGTACTTGTTGGGTAGTGGAGAGCGTATCGTCTAAAAATAGCTTGTTCTCAAAACAAGGGATTTGTGCTTTTAAAGCAAGTTCTGGCATGACGGAATGAGGGGTGGTCTTGCTGTCAACAAGGTATAACCCATTGGTTTTGGCAAATTCCACAATTAAACCAACAATCCGTTTGTCTTCCATTGCTTTTGACCCCATATGGTTGTTTAAACCAACGGCATAGGGGATTTGTTCGTAAGCTTCGCGTAAGCGTTTATTAATTTCTTCGTTGCTTAAATCCACAGTAATCCCATTTGGCCCGAGCCATGAAGCTTTGCCGCTTTTAGGTTCAAGAGGTAAGTGAATGATCACTTCTAACCCGTTCTCGTGTGCTGCAATTGCTTGCTCGGTTGTGTAGGGCATATTCGGCATAATAGCAACTGTAACGGGAATATCCCCTTGTAAAAATGCGTCTACTCCTTTCACATTGCCGCCAAAATCATCAATAATAATAGCGACATCTTTATTGGCGGCATCGCAAATAGTGTTTGGACAAAACATCACTAGGAAGATGAGCAAACAGACAGTGCGAGTGACAATGTTAACTGCCATGAATAGCACTCCTTTGTTTTTTTTAGTTTCTATTGGCAACGTCTTGTTCATGCGTGGAATGTATAGGAAATAAAAAACCAGTCCCCGTGAAGGAGAACTGGTCATTTACGAATATTAAAGGCGGCGTTCAGCTGGCCTCTTAACATGCGCTCACGGACTTCCTGTTTACGCAATGCTTTTTGTTCCATTTTTCGGATTTCGAATGTTTGCATACCGTCTTCCATCTTATTGGCAATGTCAACCAATCGTTCGACATCAAGAAAAGAATATTTGCGTGTGCCTCCTTTTGAACGTTCAGGAAACAGCAATTTCCGTTCTTCGTAATAGCGAATTTTTCGTTCTGAAAGACCGGTAAGTTCACTTACAACGCCGATTGTAATTACTTTTTTATCTTTATAAGACACGCCATTCCACCTCGCTGTAATGGATAATCGCCATGTTGTTTGTAACAATATATCACACAAAAACGATTGATGTGCATTTTGATGTAAGAAAATCTAACAAAATACGTTTGGTGAAGTCTCCATAATCGCGCCTGTCAAATTTCCTTGCTTCCGTTAAACAAAATAGGTAGACTAAAAATGGATTGAGGAGAAGGAGGAAAACAATGCGTCGATATCGTTGGCTATTCGGAGTCGCGGCAAGCATTCTTATTATTGCATTAGGGTTTTTGATTCAAGTCGAGTACGGACCGTCGGATAGTGAGCGCGTGATCGTTGATTACAGTAAAAATGCCTACTCGTCACCTGCTTGCTTTGACCAAGCTGGGTTTACAAACAATATAGGCGAGTCCACATACGGAGAAGTTGCCAATGACTCCACCTATGTCCCTGAATCATCCTGTACAGCTGTCGAATTTGCTACAAAGCGTGGGCCTCTCTGGTTTGCTTGGTTTATGTAGGTTTTTTCTAGCATGAAAACGGGTACATAATGGACAAAGGAGGCGTTTTGTCCATGGGAAAACAAGGGAAAGAAACAAGTGAAAATTGGAAAGAACAGCAAAACCGCGACCAAGTGGAACAACCCTTTGATGAATTGCCTCTTGAAGATATTGAAAAAGAGGAAGAGGAGCGCAGAGAGAAAGAACGGACGAAAGACGCTTCCGAATCAGAGGATGCGTACAAGCCATAAAGAGGGTTGAAGGAGCCAGAATAGAAAAAAGGGCTCCTTTTTTCAGGCCTAAGTTGTAGCGATATTTTGAATATGGTATTATGAATAATTAACGAACGTTTTTAAGCGTTTGAGGTCGATAAAATCACTCAGACTGATAGAAAACGCTTGTCAAACGACGAAGTATGCGAGCGTTTGTCTACAGTCTGAAACGTTTTTTAGTTTAGAAAGAGAGTGGGGCTGGAGAGAACGTGAAAGTAGCAAAATTTGGCGGTTCATCCGTCGCAAATGCAGAGCAAATTAAAAAAGTGGCTGCCATCATCAAAGCGGATAATAAACGGAAGATCGTGGTTGTTTCAGCACCAGGAAAGCGTTACGCTGATGATGCAAAAATGACAGACTTGCTCATTGCCTTGGCCGAAGCTAAAGTGGCAGATCAGCCAGTAGAAGCAGCATTTAATGCTGTGATGAACAGGTATGAATCGATAGCAAACGATTTAGAGCTTAATCGCGATGTGATCGCTGAAATTGAAGCAGATTTGAAAAACCGTCTTGAGCAAACAGTGGCGGGCAAAGGGCGCTTTCTTGATATAATGAAAGCTAGCGGAGAAGACAACAATGCAAAACTCATTGCTGCTTATTTAAGCAAAATCGGTCTAAAAGCTACGTACATAAACCCGAAAGATGCTGGACTTCTTGTTAGCGATGAACCAGGGAATGCCCAAGTGTTGCCTGAAGCATACGAGGCGCTTGCCAAGTTGGCTGAAATAGACGGAATCGTCGTGTTTCCCGGTTTTTTTGGATTCTCAAAATTAGGAAATCTTGTTACTTTCCCAAGAGGCGGTTCCGACATTACAGGGGCTATATTGGCCGCTGCTGTTCAAGCCGAGCTTTATGAAAATTTCACTGATGTTGATTCTGTTTACGCTGCGAATCCATTTATCGTTGAGGATCCAGTTGAAATCAAACGAATGACTTATCGGGAAATGCGCGAACTTTCTTACGCGGGCTTTTCCGTCTTTCATGATGAGGCCTTGATTCCGGCCTTCCGCAACGACATTCCTGTATGTGTGAAAAATACAAACAATCCTAAATGCAGTGGCACATTAATTTTGGCGGAACGTGAGCGATCACTTAACCCTATTATTGGCATTGCTTCCGATGAAGGGTTTGCCACCATTTATGTACGAAAATATTTAATGAACCGCGAAGTCGGATTTGGTCGCCATCTATTGCAAATTTTAGAAGATGCAGGGATTTCTTATGAGCATATTCCTTCTGGAATTGATGATACATCTGTGATTATCCGGCAAACGCAACTTTCTGATCAGTTGGAAAACGCCATTATTGAGCGTATTAAAGAGGAGCTTAACGTAGACGACGTCCACATTGAGCATGATTTTGCGATGGTCATGCTCGTTGGAGAAGGCATGCATAATACAGTAGGTGTAACAGCTAGAGCTTCATCTGCTTTGGCAAAAGCGGGGGTTAACATCGAAATGATTAACCAAGGCTCGTCTGAAGTTAGCCTTGTGTTCGGCATTCATTCAAAAGATACTAAACAAGCTGTCCGCGTGCTTTATGAGGAGTTTTTCGGACAAAAGCAATAGCCATATGTATGAAGACCAGTTGGTGCCAACTGGTCTTCGGTTGTTTTATGACGAACGTTCTTTTTTAAGCATTTCTTTTAACTCATCCAATTGCCGTTGGATCGTTTCTAGCTCTTGTGAATGGGCATTGTCGGCCTCTTCTTTATTGGCTTTTTCAACATTATTGACGATGACGCCGATAAATAAATTGAAAATGATAAACGTACCCACTAATACAAAGGAAACAAAATAAATCCAAACCCACGGATTAAATTCCATGAGTGGTCTCATCAAGCCGCTCGACCATGAGTCAAGTGTAACGATTTGGAACAGCGTTAAAATCGTGCGCTGCAAATTTCCAAAGTACTCTGGGGATAGCTCGCTAAATAGCATTGTGCCAATGACTGCAAAAATATAAAGAAAAATCCCCATTAAAATGAGAATATTGGCGAGCGATGGGATCGTCATGATAAGGGCATCGACAAGGCGCCGCAAAGAAGGGACAACGGATACAGCACGAAGGACCCGAAGGACGCGCAAAATGCGAAGCACCGTCACAAAATGCCCACCAACAAATACATGGCCAGCTAATACAATGACAACGTCAAACCAATTCCAGCCTTTTCGGAAAAAAGACCGCCCTTCTGCTGCAAAACGCATTGCTATTTCAATCGTAAACAGCCAAAGCAACATTCGGTCCAGAAAGTGGAAAAAATGGCGGTTGGTTTCATAAATACTTGGATACGTTTCTAGTCCAACTAAGATTGCATTAAATAAAATCAGGATGATAATCGTTGCTTGGAACGTCTTATGGTTGACAACCAGCGCAAATTTGTCTTTCAGCAATTTGTGGTTCTCCCCTTAAATAATTGGTACAGCGAATCAGAGCGCGTTTTCAGAAAGGTGCTCTTCTATCGTACCAGCAAACGATCAAAAAAGGGAAGCAGCAATTCCTTTATTGGTGCTTATGAATGGGATCGCGTTCAAACGAAGCGCCAATTGCAGCGGAGCGCTTGACAGCTTGATGAATCGCCTGTTGAAACAATTCTTGAGCGGAAGAATGATCTAAATGGGCAATCGCTGCTTCCGTCGTCCCATTTGGGCTCATGATTTCTTTATAAAGGTCTTTAGGCGATTTGCTGCTATTGGAAAGCTGTTTGGCGGCGCCACCAATCGTTTGGTTAATCAATGCCCGTGCCTCAGCTGGGGAAAGCCCTTCCGCAATGGCGGCATTAAGCATGGCTTCGGCGACGTAATAAATATAAGCAGGGCCGCTCCCAGCTATGCCAGTGGCTGCATCCATTTGTTGTTCGTCTACAACTGTCACTGTGCCGATAGATGAAAAGAGCGTCTTGGCGAAAGCAAGTTGCCACTCTGTCGCGTAAGTGCCAATTGACAAAGTTGTGGCCGAGGCAAGCACACGGGCCGACGTATTCGGCATCGCTCGTATCACCGCTGTATCCGCAGGCAGCCAGCTTTCTAGCGTTTCAAGCTTGATGCCTGCCGCAACGGATATAACGAGCTGTTTCTGCGGATCGAGCAGTGAAACAAGCGAATCGGCCACTTCTTGGACGTTATGAGGTTTGATTGCTAGTACAATAACGTCTTTGCCTTTAACTGCCTCTTCATAGGATTGCGCCGCGTGGACGCCATAGGCAGCGTGGAGCTGATTAAGACGTTTGCGGTTGTTCGCGTTTAATACGGTGATGTGGGGCGCTTTGCCGCCGTTAGTTTTGGCTATACCGCCTATAAGCGCTTCAGCCATTGAACCGGCGCCTAAAATGGCGACGGTTGTCTGATGTGTCATGAATAAGCCTCCTATTCTTTCACTTGTCCTTCCCCATAAATGCCATACTTGCTCGTCGTTAAAGCTTTTAAGCCCATTGGCCCTCTCGCATGGAGTTTTTGAGTACTAATGCCAATTTCAGCGCCAAACCCAAATTCAAACCCATCTGTAAAACGAGTTGAGGCATTATGGTATACACAAGCCGCATCGACAGTGGCGAAAAAGGTGTCCCGTTCTGCCAATGATTCTGTAATAATTGCTTCAGAGTGTTTTGTCCCATATTGATTAATATGAGCAATCGCTTCATTTGTATCAGCGACAACACGAATGGCTAAGCGCAGATCCAAATATTCAGTCGACCAGTCGTCCTCATTCGCTTGTGCGATGCGTGGATCAAGGGTGCAAGCTCCTTCATTGCCGACAAGTGAGACCCCTTTTGCAGACAAGCGTTCGACTAGTGCTGGCAAATGAGCTTTTGCAAACGACTGTTCAACAAGCAGTGTTTCGCATGCATTGCATACAGACGGGCGTTGCGTTTTAGCGTTGACGACAATATCAAATGCCATATCAGGGTCGGCAGAGCTAGCGACATACACATGGCAGTTGCCAACGCCAGTTTCAATAACAGGAATGGTCGCCTCCTGCAACACCGTTTGAATTAAATTGGCCCCGCCGCGAGGGATCAGAACGTCAATCGTTGATTTTAACTGCATCATGTTGGCCGCTTCCTCTTTCGACGTGTCTTCGAGTAATTGAATGACGTCAGGATGAATAGGCGAGTTTTGAAATGCTTTTTTCAATGTGTGGACAATCGCTTTGTTGGAGTGGAGAGCGCTGGCGCTTCCACGCAAGACGACAGCGTTGCCCGTTTTGACTGCTAATGTGCAAGCGTCGACGGTCACATTTGGCCTTGCTTCATAAATCATCCCCACTACACCGAACGGTACGACCATTTCCTTGATAACAAGCCCGTTCGGCCGTTTGATCTCCTCTTTTACTGCACCAATCGGCTCAGGCAATTCAATTAAGTGGTCAATCGCTGTGGCCATCGCGTCAATTCGCGCTTTTGTTAACAACAATCGGTCAATTAAGTGGTCGCTAAGCCCGTTTTTCTTAGCATTGGCAATATCCAATTGATTGGCTTGGAGCAATACGTCTGCGTCTGCTTTTAGTTGTTGGGCCATCGCTTGAAGCACGCTGTTTTTTTCTGCTGTAGTTGCTTGTGAAAGGGATGGGGCATGCGCTTTTGCTTTTTGTGAGATCAATTTTGCAGTTGCCATTAATAAGAACACTCCTTTTTTGTCGCCACCCAAAAGTCGCGGTGAATAACAGCTTTTTTTGAACGTTTTGTTAGAGACAAGGCTTCCTCGCTATTGAGTCCTTTAATAAGCTCTAGTTCATGTTTGCTAAAGTTGGTTTTCCCCTTGCCGATGGGGCGGTTGTTGAAAAACACTTCAATGATGTCGCCGGCTGAAAAATCGCCTTTAGCTGAGAGTACGCCTGCAGGCAGCAAGCTTTTGCCCCTTTTTAACAACGCGGTTGAAGCGCCGCTGTCGATTTCAATGCTTCCAGCCGGTTCGCTATGGAAGACAATCCATTGTTTTGTCGTCGACATCGTTTTATTTGTAAAGGGGCCGAGATACGTACCATCGCCTTTACCAAGTAAAACATCTGTAAACGTTTCCCTTCCTTTGCCATTGCCGATAAATACATTTGTACCAAGCTCAATCGCCGTTTTCGCAGCAAGCAGCTTCGACTTCATGCCTCCTGTTCCAACAGCAGAAGTATCAGCGCTCACCCGATCAAGCAATGCTTCAGGTACGCTTGCTAAGTAATGGTATTTTTTGGCGTTAGGCGAGTCGTTTGGGTTTTGGTCATATACACCGTTGACATCGGTATACAAGCAGAGCATATCTGCGTGAATGATGCCGCTAACGAGGGCAGACAAGCGGTCATTGTCGCCAAACGTCAGTTCATCAACTGAAGTCGAGTCGTTTTCGTTAATGACTGGAATAGCACCTCGCTTTAAGAGTTCACGCAATGTTTGTGAAATGTTTGAAAAACGTGCTGGATCCGCAAAGTCGGCTCGTGTTAACAGCAGCTGCGCTGCTGTGTAGCCATGCAAGCGGAATGCATCCATATATGCTTGCATGAGCAAGCTTTGGCCAACGGCTGCTGCCGCTTGTTTTTGCGAAATGGATTTCGGCCTCTGGTGATAGCCAATGAGCGTAAAACCAGCCGCGACTGCGCCAGACGTCACGACAATCACATTTATGCCTTGATGGCGCAGCTCGCATATGGCTTCGACATGGCCTCTTAACCGTTCCGTGCTTAAGGCGCCGTTGCCATCTGTTAAACTGCTGCTGCCAATTTTAATGACAATCGTTCCTGTGGCCATTGGCCGCACCTCCTACTATAGCCATTTTTTCTACTGGTGCTTGCATTGTTCATGGGGTGAAAAAAGGTTCGAGCAAATAAAAAGAGCTTTTCCCATCCTCAAAAAGGACGGAAAAAGCTCCGCGGTACCACCTTCATTGGCATTGATTATGCCCACTTTCCCATTCTTTAACGCAGAATGCTACGCTGGTTTTTGCCAGCAGCGTCGTGGGGTAGGTTTCAAACGCAGAAGGGATGGTCGGTTTTTTCAGCCGGTGAAACCAACTCTCTTTACATATTCTGCCTTTTACTGGTCCCAGTCATCACTGCACCGTACATATCGAATTGAAGTGATTATATCGAGCCTTGCGAAGAAAGTCAATTCCTTTTTTCTGTCTGCGGCTCGGTGTACGGTGAGAGAAAGCCCACAAACGATAAAGCAGATGTAATTTAGCTCTAGTGCCAATCGGAAGCAGTTATGTTGACAAGGCGTTTCTCTTTTTAAAAGGCAAAAAGCTAAAAGGTTCTTTTTCTTCGTAGCAAGCGTTTCTTTTCCTAATCTTTGTGACGTTCGTCCAAAAGATCGCGCCATAAAAGAAGCACTTTTGTGATTTGGGCTGAATACGATAGGTTAGGAGTGAAGGGATAGGTAAGGCTGAGGTTTTACTTACTTCCTAGAAAGGGCTGATGGAATCGATGTGTGGCATTACTGGGTGGGTTGACTGGCAAAGAAACCTACGCACGGAAACGAAACAGATGAAAAATATGGCAAACACGCTGAATCGGCGCGGCCCTGATGCGCTCGAAACATGGACGTCCGACCACGCTGCGTTCGGGCATGCGCGGCTTGTCGTTGTTGATCCAGAGGGCGGCAAACAGCCGATGACCCGCACTGCTAAAGGCAATACATGTACAATCGTGTACAATGGCGAACTATACAACACAGAAGAGCTACGCAAAGAACTTCTTGCCCATGGGCACACATTTGCTGGCCATTCAGATACGGAAGTGTTACTTAAAGCGTATATGGAGTGGGGAGCCGCATGCCTTGAAAAATTGAATGGCATTTTTGCGTTTGCTGTTTGGGATGAACAAGAACAAACATTATTTATGGCAAGGGATCGCCTTGGTGTTAAGCCGCTATTTTATACAGAAAAGGATGGCATGCTTCTCTTTGGATCAGAACTTAAAGCGTTGCTGGCCCACTCGCAAATCGAAGCGGTTGTTGACCGTAGCGGATTAGCTGACGTGATGGGGCTTTCACCTTCACGGACGCCAGGCCACGGTATTTTTAAAGGAATTGTCGAGTTGCGTCCGGCCCATTACTTGCAATTTAGTAAAAATGGTTCCGCAGTAAAACGTTATTGGCAATTGCAAAGCAATATCCATACAGAAACGGCACATGAAACCGCTGCTCACATTCGTGAACTTTTGGAAGATATTGTTGAGCGCCAGCTTTTTGCTGACGTTCCCGTTGGCATGTTTTTGTCAGGGGGTGTCGATTCTAGCGCGTTAACGGCAATCGCTGCACGCATCTACGAAAAGCAAGGGAACGCTCCGATTTTTAGTTATTCCATTGACTATGAGGAAAATGAAAAATATTTTAAGGCAAGTACCTTTCAGCCAAATGCCGATGCCGATTGGGTAGAAAAAGTCGCAGCTCATTGCGGCACCAACCATAAAAATTGCATTATCGGCAACGATGTCCTGGCCAATTTGCTAAAAGAATCTGTCCTTGTAAGGGATACACCGGGAATGGCCGACGTCGACTCATCCTTGTTGTGGTTTTGTAAGCAAATTAAAAATGATGTGACTGTTGGTTTGTCCGGGGAGTGCGCTGATGAAATATTCGGTGGCTATCCATGGTTCCATAAAGCAGAAGTGATGGCCATAGACGGTTTTCCTTGGATGCGCTCGCTTGATGAACGGATTCAATTGTTGCAGCCTGATTGGCAGAAACGCCTTAATCTCCAGGAATACGTGTATGATCGTTATAAAGAAACGATTCAAGAAACACCGCGGTTTGACGGAGATTCTCCTGAGGAAGCTAGGCGGAGGGAAATTTCTTACTTAAATATGATTTGGTTTATGACAAACTTGCTAGACCGCAAAGACCGGATGAGTATGGGCGCTTCCCTTGAAGTCAGGGTTCCTTTTTCAGACCATCGCTTAGTCGAGTATGTGTGGAACATTCCTTGGGAGATGAAAACATATGGGGGCAGAGAAAAGGGGATACTACGCAAAGCATTGCAAGGATTGCTCCCTGACGATGTACTCTTCCGGAAAAAAAGCCCTTACCCGAAAACCCATCATCCTTTATATACGGCGGCCGTAACAAAGGCGATCCAGGAAGTCGTTCGCCAAAAGGACGCACCATTGTTCACTTTTATTAACCGCGATCGCCTTAAAGAAATTGCAGATAAAGGTGGTTTCGACACAGGGAAACCTTATTTTGGCCAATTAATGGCAGGGCCACAACTCCTTGCCCATTTTGTCCAAATCGATTACTGGATGAAGGCATACAACATTCAAATTGATGAATCGTGAGTACTTCGCTCAGTAAAGCGCTCATTGGGAGTGCTTGTGCCAGCGAAACGGAAGCAAAGCAAGTGCATGCAGGTTAAGGTCACAGTCTAGCCTCCTGCCCTTGGTTTGCTTTTTGTGTACGAATACGAGTGTGGGTCACGCTTTTTGAACCCTTTGAAAATTGGTATACTATACATAAAACGAAAAAGGGAAGGGACGCTTATGCCATTAGTCGATATGCCGTTGCGCGAGTTGTTAGCTTATGAAGGAATAAACCCTAAACCAGCAGATTTTGACCAATACTGGAACCGGGCCAAAACGGAAATTGAAGCGATTGATCCCGAAGTCACTCTAGTCGAATCTTCTTTCCAGTGTTCGTTTGCAAACTGTTACCATTTCTATTATCGAAGCGCTGGAAATGCAAAAATCCATGCGAAATACGTACAGCCAAAAGCAGGGGAGAAGACGCCAGCAGTTTTTATGTTCCATGGGTATGGGGGGCGTTCAGCCGAATGGAGCAGCTTGTTAAATTATGTAGCGGCGGGTTTTTCTGTTTTCTATATGGACGTGCGTGGACAAGGTGGAACTTCAGAGGATCCTGGGGGCGTAAGGGGGAATACATATAGGGGCCACATTATTCGCGGCCTCGATGCCGGGCCAGACGCACTTTTTTACCGCAGCGTTTTCTTGGACACCGTCCAATTGGTTCGTGCTGCTAAAACATTGCCTCACATCGATAAAACACGGCTTATGGCCACAGGGTGGTCGCAAGGGGGCGCCTTAACGCTTGCCTGTGCTGCCCTTGTTCCTGAAATCAAGCGTCTTGCTCCAGTATACCCGTTTTTAAGCGATTACAAGCGAGTGTGGCAAATGGATTTAGCGGTTCGTTCGTATAAAGAATTGGCTGATTATTTCCGTTCATACGATCCGCAACATAAACGCCATGGCGAAATTTTTGAACGCCTTGGCTACATCGATGTCCAGCATCTTGCTGACCGGATTCAAGGAGATGTCCTAATGGGAGTTGGTTTAATGGATACAGAATGCCCGCCGTCTACCCAATTTGCTGCTTATAATAAAATAAAGGCTAAAAAATCGTATGAGCTCTATCCTGATTTTGGCCATGAGCACCTTCCAGGAATGAACGATCATATTTTTCGCTTTTTCACTAGTTGAACGAAGTCGTTTTTCCCACTCCATTCATGGGCTGTCCAAGCTTTGCATATAAGTGGATGGAGGGGAGGCTTTGATCGTGAATGTCCGAATGTTAGGGCGGTTGCTGTTCGCTGCTTATATGGCAGTACTGTTTTACATCACACTGGTTGCATGGAATTATGGATCTTCGTTTGAACCTAGTGAGTTGGCCGGGCGTAATTATAACTACATCCCATTCCGCAGTATATATCGCATTGGCTTTTTTAGCTCTACAATTCGTGATCCCCTTTTTATACTTGGCGGGAACGTATTACTGTTTGTCCCATTTGGGTGTTTGTTGCCTTTGTCAGTTCGGTGCTGCCGACAAATAGGAAAGACAGTGATTGCCAGCTTTTTAGTCTCCAGTTCGATTGAGCTATGCCAGCTAGCCTTTACCCATCGTGTAGCTGACATTGATGACATCCTCTTAAATACTGCGGGTGGGGCTGTAGGCTATTGTTTATTTCGATTGGCCTTTTTTATAAAAAAACAGGTCGTGTTTTTGCCAATAATAAAAAGCGAGAGGAGGGGAAAATGATGGATGCCTTCTTTGAACATGTTTATACGGCCGTTCGCCGTATTCCCCGGGGGGAAGTCGCTTCTTATGGGCAAATTGCTCGCTATTTGCATGCGCCCCGGCATGCGCGAGTGGTTGGCTGGGCGATGCGGCAATCGCCGCCTGATGTCCCGGCGCACCGTGTCGTAAAGCAAAACGGCGAGTTGGCCTCAGGCCTTTTGTTTAATGGAAAAACACAAAAGGAACGGCTATTGGAAGAAGGGGTTACGTTTTCACAAGATGGCCGCGTCGCAATGGAATTGCATAGTTGGACGGCGTGCCCGCTATAAGCGAAGGCACGCAATGGAAAAACGTTTACTGAAGGTGAATCTGATGATGGGATGTGGGTCTAACGCAAGGAGTGTTTAGTCTGGCTTGGGCACATGGTGAAATACATCGCCGCTCTCAAAAAAATCAACAAGATCGTCTAACCATTTGTAATAATGGAGCCACTGCTCCGTTTCTTTTAACAAATGGTTTAATTGCTCCATTTCGTCAGCGGACAAGTTGTCTGCTTCTGCCTCCATAAACCGTCTAACCTCATTTTGAATTCTTTTTCCAACTGCTCGGTTTTTAGCAATCACAGCTTGCCAATTCGCGACGAAAATGGAAATGAACGTTTGGTAGTAATCTTTTTCGACATCATATAAATCTTTGCGGACGCCTTTTTCAAACACTTTATGGGCAACATTTAAAGACAGCATTTCCCGTACAACTTGGCTCATCCGCGTTTTACTCATACCGGTTTCATCGGAAAGAGCTTCAAGCGTCATTGGCTTCCGGTTCATATAAATGATGCCGAGCACACGCCCTACCGTAGTAGAAACGCCATACGTCCGCATGTTTTCGGCAATGCGGTCAACAAACTGTTCTTCCATTCTTTTAATTGTATCAAGTGTATGTTGTGCCAATTCTTCATCCCGCCTGCTCAATATATTTATGTACTATATACACGTATCGTCTTAAAAACAAACATACTTTACCATATCTACGCGCAAAAGAAAACTGCTTGTTTTTGCATTGTTAGGTGCTCTATTTTGTTGTTGCCAATAAAGCCAGCGGGCAAACAAAAAACAGGCGAACTTGTGCCTGTTTTTTGTGTTTTTTTTAACAACAGATGTAAGCAGAGCCTACAATCACGAGAAGAATGAATAACACCACAATAAAAGCAAAACCGCCGTCATGTTTAAAACTCAATCGAATCACCCCATCTATTTTTTGTTCACGACAGCTTATGCAAATAAGCGGAAAAGTGCGTGGGCGGCTCCCTATTTTTAAAAACTAACCTGTTAGTAAAGCCTAGCGGCTGCTGTTCTTAGCTGTTGCAAGGGAAAGGAAGAGTGAGTCGAAATTTGACAGGGTGCAAACAGGATTATTACAATAATAAATGAGATGAGTGTGACGCTTATCGACAGTAAGGAGTGGTCATATGTTTAAAAAACTATTTGGAAAGAAAGAGACAGCGCCAGCGGAGGAAACCATTACCGCGCCGGTGAATGGAAAAGTTGTCCCAATAGAAGAAGTGCCTGACCCAACATTCGGTCAAAAAATGATTGGCGATGGATTGGCTGTTGAGCCGACGGATGGGCATATTGTCGCGCCTGTTAGTGGAAAGATTGTCCAAGTGTTTCCGACAAAGCACGCTTTTGGAATTGAAACGGCATCTGGGGCAGAATTGCTCATCCATATTGGCCTTGAAACAGTGGCGATGAATGGAGAAGGATTTACTGCCCATGTAAAAGAAGGCGATACCATTTCCGTCGGCGACCCGATCATTGACTTTGACGTAGAGCTTGTCAAAGAAAAAGCTGCGCACACGATTACGCCAGTTGTGCTAACCAACCCAGATCGTTATTCGCTTGAAAAACAACAAAACAGCGAAGCGATGGCTGGAAAAACAGCGCTTTTTACAATAAGAGCCAAATAATAGGGAAGAAACGCGTGGGCGCTTAGAGTCTGCGCGTTTTTTTATACTAGACTTTCCAGCTGTTTTAGGCATATTTTAGCTAGCGTTCGCCAAAGGAACCTGGTAAACTACCCTTTGATTGATCTGGAACAGAGGCGAGGTGAAGGAGTTGGTTTTACAAGCGCTTATTATCTTTTTTGCCCAGTTGATTTATGTGCCGATTTTAACATTGCGGACAATCATGATGGTTAAAGGGCTAAAGCAAAAGGCTGCGGCAATGGGCATGCTTGAAGGGGTTATATATGTAGTTGCCCTTGGCATTGTGTTTAGCGACTTATCGAATTATTACAATATGGCTGCTTATGCGCTTGGCTTTGGCATAGGGCTATATATTGGCGCAGTAATCGAAGAAAAACTGGCAATCGGCTATGTGAGCATTGAAGTAAATATCCCACAAAAAAACCAACCATTGATTAACCGCCTTAGGGAAATGGGTTTTAGTGTTTCCAGTTCTTCCGTCGAAGGTATGGCGTCAACGCGATGCCGCCTTGACTGCACGGCGCGCAGGGATAGGGAGAAGGAGTTTATTAAAATTGTGTCAGAATATGAGCCGCAAGCGTTTATCGTCTCGTTTGAACCACGCAATTTTAAAGGCGGCTACATTACAAAAGCGATGAAGAAGCGGCGAGAGAAATATTTAAAACGAAAAGCAAAGGAAGACGCCCATTAAAAAATGATCCAGGCTGATAGGAAACGCTTGTGAACCGATTGAAGGTTGACCAAACCAGGTGTTTATGAACAACGAAAGATGCAATTGCTTCAATCTGGACGCTGCTTGGCCTGAGCAGCGTTCTTGACATGGTAGCGCTTTATTTGTAATGTTGATATAAAAATCATCTTGTCGATGAGGAGGTTTGGCTGTGGCACAAATAAATGCGGTGTACTATGTAAGTGATTCAAATGAATTTATTGAGGAAAAAGCAGAGAAAATGGCCACTGGGCTCACGGCTAAGCCTTGGCAAGAAATGCCTGAAGCTGAGAAACAAGAAAGCTTTGCTTATAAAGGAAAAGTCGTTTCCATTAACGAGGACCCCTCTTACGGGGAAGGCAGCATTGTGACGATTTCATTCCCCGTTGCCTATGAAGTGCCAGACTTTCCCTCCATTTTAACAACGACATATGGCCGGTTGTCTTACGAACCGAATGTAAAACTGCTTGATTTGCAGTTTTCAAACGACTTAGTGGAGAGATTTCCAGGACCGCTCTATGGCATTGAGGGAATCCGTGATCTCGTGGAAGTAGAAGGGCGCCCGCTTGCGATGAGCGTTGCAAAAGGGGCGATTGGCCGTTCAATTGATTCCTTCCATGAACAAATGCTCGCCCATAGCTATGGCGGCATTGACATTATTCAAGATGATGAGCGGCTATTCGAACACAATTGGACGCCTTATGAACAACGGGTGCCCGCTGGGTTAGCCGCAATCGCCGAAGCAGCAGAACGGACAGGGCGAACGCCGCTGTATGTCGTCAATCTTACTGGCAAAACATTTGAGTTAAAAGAGCGGGCAAGAGAGGCAATTGGCTTAGGAGCGCCGGCACTGATGCTAAATGTATATGCGTATGGGATTGATGTGCTCCAAGGCCTTCGTGAAGATCCAGAAATTGACGTACCGATTTTTGCCCATTCCTCACTGACGGGAATGATGACACGCTCCAAACAACATGGCATAGCCTCTCGTCTTTTGTTAGGAAAGCTGCTGCGCATGGCAGGGGCAGACGCCGTTCTATTTCCTTCTCCTTATGGCAGGATCGGCATAAATCCAGAAGAAGCGCAACGGGTAAAAGACCAGCTGACAATGACGACTCAAATGAAGCGTGCCTTTCCAATTCCTTCTGCTGGCATTGATTTTCAAACGATTGCCACTGTCCGCCAAGATTTTGGCGAAGATGTCATTATCAATCTCGGCGGTAGCGTCCACCGTTATAAAGGCGGCGTAGAAGCAGGAGGCAAAGCATTTATCGAAGCACTTAACAGCGCGAACTAAAAAACAAACGAGTTGGGCATAGCCCAACTCGTTTTATGGTGTGTCTTACAAAATTTAAATGTCTGCATGTCCCAATGCATCTTGGAAAATAAAGACGAGTATGGCGACGATGAAACAATAGACGGCAAAATAGACAAGTTTGCTTTTGCGGACAAGGTTCAAGAAAAAGACAATCCCAAGCCAAGAGGCAATAAACGTGACAACAAAGGAAGCAGCAAGCTCAAATAAGCCTGTGCTCGCGAGCAAATCCCCTGAAATCAAATCATCAATTGCCAACACGGAAGACCCTAAAATAACCGGGATGGACAGCAAAAAGGAAAAGCGGACAGCTGTTTCCTTTGTCAGACCAGCAAACATGCCGACAATTAACGTCGTTCCAGAGCGTGAAAGCCCAGGAATGAGCGCTAGGCATTGGCCAAGCCCCACGATAATTGAATCCCAAATCGTCATTTCTTTTTCTGTTCGGTTTCCGTGGCGGACAAAACGTTCTATAATGATTAAGAATAGACCGGTGACCGCAAGTGCTAAGGCAATAAAGATAGGTGCTTTAAACGTTTCGCTTATGTAATCTTCGAACAAAATACCGGCAACACCTGTAATGCCTGTGGCGACAACTAAATAAATAGCAAACCAAAACATCGCTTTATTTTGCGGTGTTCGCTTTGTGAAATAGGCAAAAAAACCGCGAATAATCTCAATCAAATCATGGCGGTAGTAAAGAATAACCGCAAGAACAGAAGCGAGATGAAGAAGAATTTCAAAGCTAAAGCCGGCAAATGTCATGCCGAACAATGCTTGGACAAGAATGAGATGGGCGGAACTTGAAATCGGCAAAAACTCTGTAATTCCTTGAACAAGACCAAGGATGACTGCTTCTAGTAAACTCATAAGTGAATTCCCTTCTGCTTATTAGTTTGATATAAATCGAACTGTTTCATTCTAGCAAACTTTTGGCCAATCGGAAAGGGGCAACCGCATCAATGAAAAAACGGAGCTGGACATTGGCTGTGCTTGTTGGAGCATGCGTAGCAATTGTGTTTTTTGTGTGGCAATTTAATGGAGAATCAAAACCGGTACAGGCAGGGGATCATTTATTGGACATGGAGCTTGACGTATATAAGGGCGCAAGTGCTTCTTTTAGCGATTACCAAGACGGCGTGCTCGTCTTAAATGTGTGGGCATCATGGTGCGAACCGTGTATACGGGAGATGCCGGCATTGATGGAAGTGGCAGAGGACTATCGAAATAAAGGAGTGTCTGTCATCACTGTCAACAGCCAGTCAAAAGAATTGCGCCCTGAAGATGCGATCGAGTTTATCGAAGAGCAAGGCTTGACGCTGCCGGTATTCTTTGATTCGGAAGGGGCATTTATGCAAGCGTTTAAGCCTTCATCATTGCCCACGACTTACATTATTGATCAAAACAACGTTGTCACAGACGTGCTCGTTGGCGAAGTAACGAAAGAGATGCTTGATAACAAATTGCAGGAACTTCTCTAAACTATTTTATTCGCTTTAGAGGAGGACTGTTTTTTTCTACGGGCTTCCACGCTGAATGCCAAGCGGCGACAGTGTCAAATGTTTTAGCAGCCTGTTTTAAAGCAGTAAGCACTTCCCACTTTTGCCCAATGAGTATGATGCTATTTTCGCGATTGTATCGTTTCATAAAAGCACCTCCCGTTCAAGTATGATACACTTTTATGCGCTACATACATCAAAGATGACAAGGTGGGTACCAAATGAAAGAGTTGACTGAACAAACGATTGCTAAGCAAACGATTCATAAAGGAAAGTTGATTCAGCTTGATGTAGAGGACGTCAAACTTCCAGACGGAACCATCGCAAAGCGGGAGTTGGTGCGCCATCCGGGCGCAGTAGCTGTAGTCGCCATTACCGAAGATGGCAAAATGGTGCTAGTGGAGCAATACCGTAAAGCACTCGAAAAGGCGATTATTGAAATCCCAGCTGGCAAAATGGAACCTGGTGAAGCACCCGAAAAAACAGCTAGGCGTGAACTCGTTGAGGAAACAGGCTACCAAGCCGAGGCGCTCACATTGATCACGTCATTTTATACATCGCCAGGCTTTGCAGATGAGCTTGTTTATGTATATGAAGCTACAGGGCTAAAAAAAGGCGATCAACGCCTTGACGAGGGGGAATTCGTCCGCGTGCTCGAGTTGACCGAAATGGAGTGTGACCGGCTTGAGCAGGAAGGGCGGATTCATGATGCGAAAACTAGTTACGCTTTGCAATACTGGAAATTAAAAAATCGCCGCTAAACAGTCATAGCCTGCTTTTGCTGCTCATAAAGTAGAGCAGGAGGGGACAGGCTATGAACAATCCAAATCGTGTCTATGAAGCGATTGCTAGACATGTAGATAACAACCGGTCGATTTATATTTTTACAATCGTTCTATTTCTCATTGGCATTGTTTTCGGGGCAATTGTCGTTAACAGCCTCAGTTTATCGCAGCGGCACGACTTGTTTACATATTTAAGTCAATTTTTTAATGAAATGAAAAATGGTTCTGTGGTCACATCGCCAAGTGAGTTGTTTGTCCACAGTTTTACTCATTATGGCAAATATATCGGTTTAATGTGGATCCTTGGCATTTCATTAATTGGATTGCCGGCCATCTTTGTGCTTATTTTTGTCAAAGGCCTCGTTATTGGCTTTACAGTCGGGTTTTTGGTGAACCAAATGGGCGCACAAGGATTTCTGCTTGCGTTTGTGTCTGTCTTGCCACAGAATGTGGTGTTGGTTCCTGCTTTTATTGTCGTTGGCACAGCGAGTGTGTCGTTTTGCTTGCGTTTAATCAAGCAAACGTTTGCTAAAGGGCTAAAAGAGCCGATTTTTCCTCCTTTTTTCCGGTACACGACACTCGTTTTAATTGTTGGCGCATTTGTTACTGTCGCTTCTGTGTTCGAAGCATACGTATCGCCAATACTAATGAAATGGGTCTTGGCCTCTTTTTAGAATAATTCCAACATGATAAATGATATTCATTTGCAGATTGGAATCATTATTAATTGACAACTGTTCTCTTCTCATTTATAATGAGTGTACATTTAGATCGCTTTTGAGTAGGAGGCCGTTATGGAAAATCGATTAGAGCGGATTAAAAAGCAAATGCATGCTCAGAGCTATAAATTAACGCCTCAGCGTGAAGCGACAGTAATGGTTTTACTTGAACATGAAGAAGACCATTTAAGTGCTGAGGACGTCTACCTCCTTGTTAAAGAAAAAGCGCCTGAGATTGGTTTGGCGACGGTTTACCGTACACTAGAGCTATTGACAGAACTCAATGTGGTTGACAAAATCAACTTCGGCGATGGCGTTTCCCGTTTTGATTTGCGCAAAGAGGGAGCCAATCATTTTCACCACCATCTTGTTTGCATTGAGTGTGGCGCAGTTGATGAAATTACTGAGGATTTGCTTGGTGATGTCGAAGCGGTGGTAGAACGAGATTTTTCCTTTAAAATTAAAGATCATCGCTTAACGTTCCACGGAATATGCTATCGTTGTCAAGAACAGCCTAGTCAAGAACAGCATGGCCAAGGCAGCAAACAATTAAATGAGCAAATGTAAAAAAGGATTTTCTGCTAATGGAGCCCAGTACATAGAGGCTTCCGTTTAATCGGTCAATCGGCGCGCGGGTATTGTCCCTGTCGGTTGGCCTTTTTTCGTGTTCTCTAATGGGACGATGCCATCTGAACCGCCTTTCTATGTCTATGAACGTGTGATAAATCACGTTTGCACGTATAGAATGAGGCAAAACCGGCATAGGTTAATAGTATAACGACCGAATAATGGAGTGATGAGATGGCAAAGTCCTTATTGCAGATGGCGAAGGCGGCGATCCTGTTTACGTTGTGCACGACTATCTTTTATTATGGTATTCTATGGGTGAGCCATGAATTTAGCGAGTACCATAAGTATGATGAGCCTGAAGGAAAAGCGTTAAAAGTAATGAGCATGAATGTTGGCGAATCAGACTTATCAATCGACGAGCGGATAAAAAGGTTCTTATGGATGGGAGAATAAGCGGTTAAAGGAGCAAATTCCTCATGGCAATGGAACACGATATTCAAGAGTTTATCCATTTTATTAAAGTAGAAAAAGGGCTGTCGCCAAATACAATTGAGTCGTATGCTAGGGACTTAAAGCAATATGGCGCCTATTTAAAGAAACGAGGGATCGATCAATTTGCCAAAGTGGACAGGTCGACGTTGCAGCATTATTTATTCACGCTAAAGGAAACAGGCAAGTCTTCAGCGACGATTGCAAGGAACGTCACAACGCTTCGAGCGTTGCATCAGTTTTTGTACCGTGAAAAATGGACAGACCATGACCCGACATTATGGATCGAGACGCCGCGCATTGATAAAAAACTGCCAGGTGTCCTTTCCATTGAGGAAGTGGATGCACTGCTAGCTGCACCAGATTCATCTACGCCGTTTGGTGTGCGCAATAAAGCGATGCTAGAGCTTCTCTATGCATCTGGGATGCGTGTCACAGAATTGATTTCTCTTGGGCTTGATGACGTCCACTTGTCCATGGGGTTTGTCCGTGTCATCGGCAAAGGGAATAAAGAGCGGATCGTGCCTTTGGGCAAAGAAGCGACCAAAGCGTTAAACACCTATTTAGAGCGGGGCAGGGGTGCGTTGCTTAAGCATGAACGGCATGATAAATTGTTTGTCAATCACCATGGCCGCCCCATTAGCAGGCAAGGGTTTTGGAAAATCATGAAGCAACTAGCAAAAACGGCGAACATAGAAAAAGATTTTAGCCCACATACGCTTCGCCATTCTTTTGCAACGCATTTGCTTGAAAATGGGGCTGACTTGCGTTCTGTCCAAGAAATGCTCGGCCATGCCGATTTATCGACAACCCAAATATATACACATGTAACTAAAACGCGCATGAAAGATGTTTATTCTCGCTACCATCCTCGCGCTTAAGCCTGAATGGAAATTATTGTGATATCCGAGATAATGGGCAAGAGCAGATGGGAAGCTAAAGGTTGAATACAGTCGAGAGAAGGGAAATTATGAAGAAACGATTTGAACGGATTTTTTTAATTGTCATGGATTCAGTCGGGATTGGCGAAGCGCCAGATGCTAAAGAGTTCGGCGATGAAGGAGCGAACACGCTCGGTTCCATTGCAGAGGCTTTTAATGGCCTACATGTGCCTGAGCTAGAAAAGCTTGGCCTTGGAAAAATTGCTCCTTTAAAAGGGGTAAAAAATGTCCCAACTCCACTGGCAAGCTATGGAATTATGCAAGAAGCGTCCTTAGGTAAAGATACAATGACAGGTCATTGGGAAATAATGGGCTTACATATTACTAAACCATTCCAAGTGTTTCCAGATGGCTTTCCGACGGAGCTCCTTGAGCAACTCAAAAGCGAAACAGGACGCGGTATCATTGGCAATAAAGTCGCATCCGGTACAGAGATTTTAGATGAGTTAGGCGAAGAGCATGTGAAAACAGGTGATTTAATTGTCTATACGTCAGCTGATTCAGTTTTGCAAATTGCCGCCCATGAAGAAGTCGTGCCTTTGGAAGAGCTTTATGACATTTGCGAGAAAGCTCGTAAGTTGACATTAGCCCCAGAGTATATGGTCGGCCGTGTGATTGCAAGGCCGTTCGTTGGCGAACCAGGCAAGTGGAAGCGGACAGCAAACCGCCATGATTATGCATTAAAGCCATTTGGGCGCACAGTGATGAATACGCTTGAAGATGCAGGGCTTGCTTCCATTGCATTAGGCAAAATTTCTGACATATATGATGGGGAAGGCGTGACAAAAGCAGTCCGCACCACTTCAAATGAGGATGGCATGGACAAGCTAGCAGAGCAAATAAATACGTCTTTCGAAGGGCTTTGTTTTTTAAATTTAGTCGATTTTGATGCACTTTATGGCCATAGACGCGATGTGATCGGGTATGGAGAGGCCATTATGGCATTTGATCAACGACTTGGGGAAATCTTGCCCCAATTAGGAGACGAAGACTTGCTGATTGTTACAGCCGATCACGGCAATGACCCTACCCATACAGGTACGGACCATACAAGGGAATACGTACCATTGCTCGTGTACAATAAAGGGATAAAACCAGTCAATCTTGGGAAACGCCGCACATTTGCTGACATAGGGGCAACCGTAGCCGACAATTTTCAAGTGGAACGGCCTAGCAACGGAACGAGCTTTTTAACAGAACTAAAGCCTGAGTAAAAGGTTATTCAGTTAAAAAAGTCGGATCTTAAGCAGGGCAGGCTAGCAAAAAATTATGGCAAGGAAACAGCAGCTGCTTTTCTTTGCCGTTGGAGGGAGAATGAGCGATGAGAATGGTCGATCTAATCGATAAAAAGCGTGATGGCGAAGCTCTCACAAAAGAAGAAATCCGCTGGGTCATTGATGGGTATACAAACGGCACCATTCCTGATTACCAAATGGCAGCGCTATCAATGGCGATTTACTTTAAGGACATGAACAAAGAAGAACGGGCAGAGCTGACGCTGGCAATGGCGGAATCAGGGGATATGATTGATTTGAGCGCGATCAAAGGAGTAAAAGTTGATAAGCATTCTACAGGAGGTGTAGGCGATAAAACGACGATCGCGCTTGCTCCACTCGTTGCTTCTGTTGGCGTTCCAGTTGCGAAAATGTCAGGAAGGGGGCTCGGCCATACTGGCGGTACGATTGATAAGCTCGAAGCCATTCCCGGTTTTTCTGTTGAAATGGATACAGATACGTTTCTGAAGCAGGTGAATGAACAACGTCTTACCCTCGCAGGCCAAACGGGCAATTTAACGCCTGCCGACAAAAAGCTTTATAGCTTACGCGATGTCACTGGCACAGTCAACTCAACCCCGTTAATCGCAAGCTCGATTATGAGTAAAAAAATTGCTTCAGGTGCTGATGCGATTGTACTAGACGTGAAATGCGGATCGGGCGCTTTTATGAAGACGTTGGACCATGCCGTTGAGCTTGCCGAAGCCATGGTGGAAATTGGTTCGAGCGTTGGCCGTGAGACGATGGCAGTCATTTCCGACATGAGCCAACCTTTAGGAAGGGCAGTCGGCAATGCGCTAGAAGTGAAAGAAGCTTTTGCTGTTTTGAAAGGCGAAGGCCCAGCTGATGTCCGGGAGCTTTGTCTTGTATTAGGCAGCCATATGGTTTATTTGGCTAAACGAGCAGAGTCTGTTCAAGCGGCGCGGCAACTTCTTGAAGAGGCGATTCAAAACGGTGACGCGTTGGAGAAGCTGAAAGCATTTATCGCTTCACAAGGCGGTGACCCATCGGTCGTAGAAAATCCAGCACAAATGCCTCAAGCATCCGAGCAAATCGCTGTCTCAGCTCAAAAAGCAGGCTATATTAAAGAAATTGCAGCCGATAAAATTGGCACAGCCGCCATGCAGCTTGGCGCAGGAAGGGCAACCAAAGAAGACCAAATTGATTTAGCTGTCGGCCTTGTGCTTGAAAAGAAAACAGGCGATTACGTAGAGGAAGGGGAAACGCTTGCAACCCTTTTTGCCAACGAACAAGGGATAGAGGAAGCAAGAAAGCTTGTAGAACAGGCTTATCACATTGTCGATGAGAAGGTGGAACAACCAACGCTTATTTATAAAGAAATCTACGGCCAATAGTTCGCTAAAATGTTCCTCATTTTGTCATGAAGCATACCCGCAGCGAATAGATTAACTAACACCTAAAGAGGCGCCTTTCACTGCTATAAATAATGAGGTTTAGCAAAATTTGATGTTTAAATGACAGCATAAACGTGTATACCATTCATAAAGCAGATGAAAAGGGGTGCATATAGGTGGCAGACATTGTTTACACATCATCCGCAACAGCACAAGGCGGACGTGAAGGGCATGTAAAATCAGATGATGCAACCATTGATTTAGACCTTGTCAAACCAGGTTCGAAAAAGGAAGGCTCAAATCCAGAGCAGTTGTTTGCGGCTGGGTATGCTTCCTGTTTTGACGGCGCATTGAATTTAATGGCAGAGAAAGCGAAAAAAGAAATTGACTCGACCACAACCGCCCATATCTCTCTCGTTAAAGACCCGTCTGACGGAGGGTTTCAAATAGGCGCTGAACTTGAAGTCGTAGTCAAAGGCGTATCGGAGGAAGAAGCACAGGAACTTGTCGAAAAAGCACATGAGTTTTGCCCTTATTCAAAAGCAACACGTGGTAACATCCAAGTGAAGCTGACTGCGAAAGCAGAATAAAAGGAGGGTGACCCATTGTCACTAGCAAAAGATATCGAGCGGTTCAAACAAATCCATTGCGATGACGGCTGTCTTTCAATTTACTTGCGCACGTCCTTGTCCAGTACGGATCAGCAAAAAGGTGAGTGGAAGATCCGTTTGAAAAATGGGCTAAAAAAACTGGAAGAATACCTGGAAGCTAGTGAGAATGATGCGGAACTCAAAAGTTTTAAGAGACTGAAAAAGCTTGCCGAAAAAAACATTAAAGAATTATCGCCTAACCTGCCGAAAAGCATCGTTTTTATCGGTTCTGCAAGCGGTGACCTGTATGTGAAGAAGCTACAAGTCCCGGTAGAAAATGATTTTAGGTGGGAGCACTACCCTGTAGTCGATCAACTTGAGAACTTAGAAGCAAAATACCCTCTTTCTGGCATTGTGATGATCCAGAAAACAGATGTCTTAGCAGTTGAGACAAGTTTAGGGGAAGTAAACGATGAATTGCATTATGCTTGGGATGTAGAAGCAGAAGATTGGAAAGAATATATTGGCGCACGCCCTGAAGGCGAGACGGGGGCTGCCCTTCATCGCGAGTCGTACGCAAATCGATTTGATGCCAACCAGCAACGCTGGTTTAAAAAGATTGCCAATAAAATCGAGAAACAAGCTAGAAAGCGAAATTGGCAAACGATTCATGTTGTTGGCTCACCAGACCAAACGACAGCGTTTGTCAAACAATGTTCGACGGCGGACGTGGCCATCTTAAAAAAGAATTTGGCTAAGTTAAAAGCACACGAAATCGTCAGAGAAGTAAATGAATCTGCGGTATAAAAAACAAAACCCTGCTTCACTACCCATGGAGCAGGGTTTTTAATGTGTAAAAATTCGTGAGGCGAAACAAATGTTTTGACAAACGAAGAAAATCGTCGCTATAATCAATGGGTAAAAAGCTGTCTGCCGTCCAAATATGCCATTACATAAAAGCAGTTCCCCTCGCACGTCCATTTCGTTCGTCCTCAGTAAAACAATGTTTATTACCGACGTTTTAAATTGAATGATAAAGAAGGGTAAAAAATGGAGTCTACACAAACAGAAGAGTCAACGTTTAATAAAAAGCCGCTTGTGGCGGTTATGCTAGTAGGCGCATTTATCGCCATTTTAAATCAAACATTGCTGACAACTGCATTGCCACACTTAATGGTTGATTTGCAAATTAATGAAAACAAAGCTCAATGGGTGACGACGATTTTCATGCTTGTTAATGGCATTATGATTCCTATTAGCGCTTTTTTAATTGAGAAATTCAGAACCCGTTTCTTGTTTTTAACAGCAATGTCGCTTTTCGGCATCGGTACGCTCATTTGCGCTCTTGCTCCTTCCTTTGCTGTTCTTATGGGTGGCCGTGTCATTCAAGCAGCAGGAGCAGGCATTATGATGCCACTTATGCAAACGGTCTTTTTATTAATTTTCCCAGTTGAAAAACGCGGAGCAGCAATGGGGATGGTTGGACTTGTCATTTCCTTTGCCCCAGCTATTGGTCCAACATTGTCTGGCTGGCTAGTCGAAATGTTTCCATGGACGATCTTATTCTGGATTTTGATTCCTGTCGTTGTCGTTGATATCATTGCCGCCATTTTTGTCATCCGCAATGTGACAGAATTGCGTTCGCCAAAACTTGATCTTTTATCGATTATCCTATCAACGCTTGGATTTGGCGGTCTGTTATTCGGTTTTTCAAATGCTGGGCAAGCTAGTTGGACGAGTCCACTTGTATTTATTCCACTTGCAATCGGCATTTGTGCACTCGTGATGTTTATCAAGAGGCAGCTTTTGTTAGAACATCCTATACTGGAGTTCCGTGTCTTTAAATACCCGCTGTTTACATTGACGACTGGAATCGGCATGCTCGTTTTTGTCTCGCTTGTGGGCCCGGCAACGATTTTGCCACTCTTTATTCAAAATATGCAAGGCCATTCCGCCTTAGAAACAGGACTGACGATTCTCCCTGGTGCTGTTTTAATGGGGTTAATGTCGCCGATTACTGGCCGTATTTTTGATCGGATTGGGGCAAGGTCTTTGTCCATCATAGGCATCGCCCTACTTGTTGTCACATCACTTTTATATACGAATTTAAGCGAGTCAACAAGTCTAGTTTATTTAACAGTCGTTTATGCAGTTCGCATGCTCGGGCTTTCGTTAGTGATGATGCCGGTAACAACCGCAGGACTTAACGTACTGCCACGCGAGCTTATTCCACATGGAACAGCGATGAATAATACGATGCGGCAAGTAACTGGCTCAATCGGTACAGCTATTCTTGTAACGATTATGACGGCATCCGCATCGCTTCACACCAATGAAGCAATGATCCAAGGAGTCAACAACGCCTTTATCGTAGCGACCGTGTTAAGTTTTATCGGCTTACTACTATCTTTCTTCATTAAGAAGCCTGCGGCTGTTTAACGTTTAATGGGGTTGGTTCCCGGGTATGGTTCACTATACACGACAGCCATAGTTGAAAGGGAGAAAGGAGCCGGTAAGGGTGAAAAAGTATACAGTTGTTCCAAATAAGGACGCGACTACATGGTTATTAAAAATAGAAGACGTCGCTCCTTATGAAGAGTTTGACAAGCAATCAAAAGCAATTGAAGCAGGCATGAAGTTGGCTGAAGCCAACCGGCCAAGCCAGTTAATGATTTTTGATGAAAACCATGAACAACAGGGAATTCAAACATTTTAGTGTGCACACCAGATTGATGGAAAAGGGGGATCAGTCGAGGCGGTAGATCGACGCGTCGCCCCATGATTGAAAAGGAATTCTGAATTATACAGTTCCAATGGATGCCAAGGAATGGGAGAGGGCTTTGTAACAAGAGACAAGCCCTCTCTTTTTATTATGCGGTTTTCGAGAGCTTCCAAGCTGGAATAAGGGAATGGAAACGGAAAAGGGAGCTTGCTATCATATGGATGATGATATAAAAAGCCAGTGTCAACACATAGGTGAGCAACCACACCGGCCATGTGCTTCTTAAGAACAAAAATAGCAGCGTCATGCCGACGGGAAACGGAGTGACGATAATGAGCCACATCGGCGAACGGAGCTTTTCAACCACTGCTCCTAACACGACAACACTAGCTCCAATGAAAAGGGGATGCCAGATTGCTAGAGCTTGCTCCAAGAAGAAATCGCCAAGAAAGTAAGCAAAACTAGTAAGAAGAATGGCTGTGAGTAGACTGATTATGTAAGGCAACATGATCCCTCCTGAAGAGTTTCCTACGATTAGTTTAGTACAATCGTCGGGTTGCGTCACGAATTATGTAAATGAGCGTGATAAGCGAACGTATGTGTGTTATGATGGAGGAGCACTTGATGCAACCAATACATAAAGGAGTCAATGATGACAGGAAAAACCCATATGATTGGCGGCGTAGTAGCATGCCAAGCGATGGACACAATCGTTTTTGCAGGAGCCCATGGGTGGGCCTACTATGCAGCTGGGCTTGTCGGTGCCATCTTGCCTGATATATGCCACACCCATTCTAAAATCGGCAGAAGATTCCCGGTATTGTCGAAAACGATTGCGACTATTTTTGGCCATCGCACATTTACCCATAGTTTGCTGTTCCTGCTGCTAGCAAGCATTGTCTTGCGCTGGCTGTTTCCGGACAACGAGGCTGTGCAAACAGGCGTGTTAATAGGGATCGCTTCTCATTATTTGCTCGATGCTTTAACAGTACGGGGAATTCGTTTTTTTTACCCCGCCAACATCCGTGTCCGCATTGCTCGGATTCGTACTGGAAGCTGGCTTGAGACCGTTGTGCTTGCTGCCTTAACAATCGCAATGGGATGGTTTTACTGGGGGTTTGTTTAATCGCCTGTGCATAAATGATTTATTCTCCTCTCATACTAGGAAGATCGACTAGTTGAGAGGGGTTTTTCACGTGAACAAGAAATGGCTAACCGTTGTTCTGTTTCTTGGCGTTAGTTCACTTCTTTTTGGCGGAAGATTTAGCGATGCCCTTTCTTATCAAGCGATTGAAAGGGATGGCCCAGCGCTTGTGCAAACGACTGCCCTTACACAGATCGAACGTGAAAAAATTCAATTTCAAGGGCCAAATGACGAAAAAAGGCTCGCGTTAACATTTGACGATGGCCCTGATCCCGTTTACACAGAACGTCTACTTGATTTATTAAAGGAAGAAAATATCAAAGCCACTTTTTTTGTACTAGGTTATAAAGCAAAGCAACATCCGTCGCTCTTAAAACGAATGGTGGCAGAAGGGCATAGCATCGGCAATCACAGCTTTACCCATCAAGAGTTGACCAAGCTTGAACAAAGCGAGGTGCTAGACGAAGTGGAACAGACACAAGCGGTCATTGAAGAAGCAACTGGCGTCACTACCCATTTGGTGAGGGCCCCCTATGGGAGCGTGAATGACATGGTTGTCAAAACACTCACAAGAAAAAGTTACCACCTAATTGGTTGGAGCATTGATTCCTTAGATTGGCAATACCAACTGCCATTTTCGATTGCGATGAATGTAGTCGACGATGCCCATTCTGGTGGAATCATCCTTCATCATGACGGCACGGCTACAAGCTACCAACTGTTTGATGATCTGCCGGCAGAAATTGAATGGTTGAAAGAAAAAGGCTATACATTTGTAACGGTCCCCGAGCTGTTGCATTTGCCCGAAGCAAGTTAAGCCAATGGCTTGACTTGCTTTTTTGTTCCTTTTCAAGATGGTTCGGCAAAAACGGGAACGGAGTCAGCGTTTTAAATATTGTTTGGGCAAATGTATAACCTTTCCAGTAAATGGAGACACTAGCAAATAGTTTTTTTATGATGACGGCCTAGTGGAGGGAAAAACATGAAAAGAAAATGGAACGTATCGATGCTCCTGTTTGTTTTGTTGTTTGCATACGCTGGTGAAGCAGCCTTTGCAAAAGAAAAGGAACTGCCTCAGTTAGCTGAAAATGCCGCGTCCGCGATATTAATCGAACGGGATACAGGCGAAGTATTGTTTGAAAAAGACAGCGACAACATGCTTCCCCCGGCTAGCATGACGAAAATCATGACCATGCTGCTTATTATGGAAGCAATTGAAGAAGGCACGATTAAGTATGAGGATATGGTGACCGTTAGCGAGAACGCTGCTTCCATGGGCGGATCGCAAGTCTTTTTAGAACCTGGGGAAGAAATGAGTGTGGATGACTTATTGAAAGCCATTGCCATTGCTTCTGGGAATGATGCAGCGGTAGCGATGGCTGAACATATTGGCGGCACAGAACAAGAGTTTGTAAAAATGATGAATGCAAAAGCGGCAGAGCTTGGTTTGGAAAATACACAGTTTCAAAATCCGAATGGCTTGCCTGAAGCGGACCATTACTCTTCTGCACATGATTTAGCTGTTATGGCGAAAGAGTTGCTTAAATATGAAAACATCACTTCGTATACAGGGATATACGAAGATTATTTACGAAAAGGTACCGATAAGGAGTTTTGGCTCGTAAACACGAATAAGCTCGTCAAGTTTTACCCTGGAGTCGACGGCTTGAAAACTGGGTTTACACAAGAGGCAAAGTATGGGTTGACAGCCACAGCAGAGAAGAACGGGATGCGTGTTATTGCCGTCGTTATGGGGGCGAAAACGCCGAAAGAGCGCAATGCTACAATAACGAACATGCTTGACTATTCATATAGCCACTATTCAACGGAGCGGTTGCATGAGCGAGGAGACCTTATTGGGGAAGTCCCGGTTATAAAAGGCAAGGATAGGCATGTACAAGCCATCACGCCTGAGCCCGTTTCATTGTTGTTGAAAAAAGGCACGAAGCTTGAGGAAATTGAGACGAAAATCGAGCTATTTGAAAACGTGGAAGCACCTGTCACAAAAGGGGATGCAGTTGGCCAGCTAATTATTGTAAGAGATGGCGAAACACTTTCAAGAACAGACCTTGTGGCAGCTGAAGATGTAGAAAACGCTTCGTGGTGGACGCTGTTTAAACGGATGTTGTCATCATTTGCTGGAAAATAGCTAATCACAAAGGAAAAGCAAACTTTGCCACTAGTTTTGTCATGTACAAGGAATCTGTCATTTTGCAGGCGAATGAATTACTAGCAAAACGACGGAGGTGCAGTTTGTGAACTTGAAAATCGGATTGGAGCAAAAGGAGCATGTGTTGTTGGTTCGGCTTGAAGGGGAATTGGACCATCATTCTGCCAAAGAATTGCGCAGCCAAATAGAAGCACGGCTAGAAAACATCCAGCATATTGTGTTGAATTTGGCTGAGCTGTCTTTTATGGACAGTTCGGGGCTTGGCGTTATACTGGGCAGGTATAAGCAAATTAAGGCAAATGGCGGCGAAATGGTCGTATGCGCGATTTCGCCAACGATTGAGCGGTTGTTTGAGATGTCGGGCCTTTTTAAAATTATCCGGTTGGAAGAAAGCGAACGATTCGCATTGCAAAAATTGGGGGTGGCATAAAGTGGCCAATAAAATGAATTTAGCGTTTTCGGCTTTAAGTGAAAATGAATCTTTTGCCCGAGTGACAGTCAGTGCCTTTATTGCCCAACTCGATCCGACGATGGAGGAATTGACGGAAATCAAGACGATTGTCTCAGAGGCGGTCACCAATGCGATTATCCATGGCTACGAAAATGATCCAAATGGGCAAGTTTATATTACAGCTGAACTGAAGGATCGTGAACTCGAACTCATTATCCGCGACGAAGGGGTAGGCATATCAGACTTGGATGAAGCAAGACAGCCGCTTTATACCTCGAAACCGGAACTAGAGCGCTCTGGAATGGGCTTCACGATTATGGAAAATTTTTGCCAAGAGTTGAAAGTAATCTCCGAACCAATGATTGGGACAACCGTTTACGTGAAAAAACAGCTGACCACGACGAAAGCAATGTGCAGATAAGGGGTCTTGCTTATGAGTGCAGAGGTGAAAAACGGCGGCAAAAAAAAGCCACTATCCGATAAACAAGTGAAAGAGCTGATTGCAAAAAGCCAGGAAGGCGACACAGAAGCACGGGATTCGATCGTCAACCATAACACACGTCTCGTCTGGTCAGTCGTCCAACGTTTTTTGAATCGCGGTTATGAGGCAGACGACCTTTTTCAAATTGGCTGCATTGGTTTGATTAAGTCTGTCGACAAATTTGACCTTTCCTATGATGTGAAATTCTCCACGTATGCTGTGCCAATGATTATTGGGGAAATCCAACGTTTTTTGCGGGATGATGGTACGGTGAAAGTAAGCCGGTCCATTAAAGAATTAAGCAATAAAATTCGCAAAGCAAAAGACGAGCTGACGAAAACGCTGCGCCGGGCGCCGACCATTAATGAGATTGCCGAACATTTAGGCGTGACGCCTGAGGAAATTGTATTTGCTGGAGATGCCAACCGGAGCTTGTCTTCAATCCATGAAACGGTCTATGAAAATGATGGCGACCCGATTACACTGCTAGATCAAATTGCCGACCACTCACAAGTCAAGTGGTTTGACAAGATTGCTTTAAAAGAAGCCATTTGCGACCTTGGCGAAAGGGAGCGGCTGATAGTATACTTGCGTTATTATAAGGATCAAACACAATCAGAAGTGGCTGAACGCCTAGGCATTTCGCAAGTGCAAGTTTCTCGGCTAGAGAAAAAAATATTGGAACAAATGAAAGAAACAATGTCAGACGCCACTTAAAAAAGCAAGCTCAGAAGTTTAGGAGCTTGCTTTCTTTTTTGTCTAGGGGCCTATGTAGAGGAATGTGTAAGTATGGTACAGACAATCCAGGTGGCAAGCTTTGAACAGTAAGAAAAAGGCTGGAGGAAAAATGTTTGAGGAAGACCCACCTGAGGAAGCAGAGCGAAGATGTTACCGCAAGTATACCGTTGACTAAAATCATTGTCAACACTAAATGTTTCGAATAGTTTATTTTATATACTGTCATATCACATGCTGTCAAATCGTGAAAGCATGTGGCTTTTTTTGTTTCTACGCATGAATAGGTTGATTCGATACATACTAACAGGAGAGCGAATGAAGGAGCCATCCATTGTGAATGCGAATAAACAAGAAGAGTACAAAGAGAATATTGTCTTGTATAAACCGAAAAGCCGCTATCTAAAACATGGGTCTCTGGCTTTTTTTTCAGGTGGGCTCATTTGTGTAATCGGTCAACTAATTTTCCGAGGGTATCATGCTTTGTTCCAATTATCCGATGAAACGGCAACGAGCTATATGCTTATCACGTTGATTGCCATTGCCGTTTTAGCAACAGGCATGGGCTTTTATCGCAAAGGGGCACAACTGTTCGGCGCAGGACTACTTGTCCCGATTACAGGGTTCGCCAATGCCATGGCTGCTACAGCCCTTGAACATCGGACAGAAGGGTTATTAACGGGCGTAGGCTCCAATTTATTTCGGCTTATTGGCCCGGTGCTTGTTTTCGGCATCAGTACTGCCTACCTCGTCAGTTTTTCCAGACTGTTGATCCGCATGATTTTACACTAGAAAAGAGGGAAACTATGGGCCTTTCACATCGGACAATGACATTCTCAAATCCAGTGTATATCCAATCGAGCGGCACGGCAGTCGGCCCAAAAGAAGGAGCAGGGCCGCTGGCTGGCTCTTTTGATTACCGATACACGGATATTTATTGTGATGAAAAAAGTTGGGAAATGGCAGAACGTGCATTGATGAAACAAGCGATTAAACAATGTTTAACCAAAAACCATTTATCGATAGACTCTGTTGATTTGTTTGTTGCCGGAGATTTAAGCAACCAGACGACTGCTTCTAGTTTTGTCGCCCGTGATTTGCAATTGCCATACATCGGTACATATTCAGCATGCGCCACCTCTGTTGAAACGCTAATCATTAGCGGCGTATGGGTGTCTAGCGGGTTAGCTGATTTGGTGCTCGCAGCGGCAAGCAGCCATTACGGCGCCTGTGAAAAGCAATTCCGCTATCCGACTGAATTTGCAGTCCAAAAACCAGAAACGGCTCAGACAACTGTAACTGGAGCAGGCGCTGTTCTACTGGGGAAGAAGCGCACGGAAATTCAATTAACGGAAGCAACGATTGGCCGTGTCCAAGACCTGGGCATCACTGATCCGATGAGTTTAGGGGCAGCGATGGCACCAGCTGCAGCAGAGGTGACAATCGGTCATTTGCACAAAACGAATCAGCAAGTAAGTGACTTTGATTTAATTGTGACAGGTGATTTAGCGATATCTGGAAGTGAAATTTACCGTAAACTATTGCGAGAGCAAGGCATTTATATAACCGGGCGCTATGAGGATTGTGGTGTTATGATGTACCACTCTGAGCAACAAGTACTAGCCGGGGGGAGTGGCGCAGGTTGTTCCGCATCTGTTGTATATGGGCATATTTACCATCGCCTTCTCGCTGGGGAACTAAAACGTGTCCTTGTCGTTGCCACTGGGGCCCTTTTAAGCTCGATGACCGTTTTGCAAAAGCAATCGATCCCAGCAATTGCCCATGCAATTGTCCTGGAAAGGAGGAGTTAGCAAATGGAGTTTTTATGGGCGTTTTTAGTCGGTGGAGCCATTTGTTTAATCGGTCAGGTTTTGCTTGACGCCGCAAAGCTGACCCCTGTTCAAATGCTCGTCGTGATGGCAATAGTAGGAATCGTCCTTGACGGCTTTCATTTGTACGAGCATTTGGTTGAGCTTGCTGGAGCAGGCGCTACCGTGCCTTTAACCGGGTTTGGTTATTCACTTGTTCATGGGGCGATGGAAGAAGGGGCAAAGGGTTTGTTTAAGATTACAGACGGAGTGTTTGAAATTGCCTCAACCACGATTGTGTTTTCGATCTTGTTTAGCGTGGCAGCGGCCTTGTTTTTCAAGCCTAGGGGTTCGACAGGATGAAGAGGAAAGTTATTTTTGTGACAGACGGCGATTTAGCAGCTAAAAAAGTCCTTGAGTTCCTCTCGGCAGAGCTTGGTTGCCGATGCATTAGCGCTTCATCTGGCAATCCTTCGACGTTAGCGGGCGAACAGCTTGCTACGTTGATCTTGTCTGCCCCCGACGTACCAATTTTAGTGATGTTTGATGATTGTGGCTGGCGTGATAATGGCCCGGGAGAAGAAGCGATGCGCTATCTTGCGAGCCACGACCAGATCGATATCATCGGGGCAGTAGCGGTTGCTTCAAAAACACATGCAAAAGAGTGGGCCCATGTCGATGTGTCTGTTGACCGAACAGGTGAATTGACTGGGTACGGGGTCGATAAAGAAGGGGTGCCTGACCTGGAAATCGGGCGTATTTATGGCGATACCGTTTCTATTCTTGATGAACTGCAAATTCCTTATATAGTCGGCATCGGCGATATTGGCAAGATGGCACGCTTTGATGATGTCAAACGCGGAGCGCCTGTGACGAGGCAAGCGCTAGAAATGATTTTAGAAAGGAGTGGATACCGTGAAGTCCCCGAGGAAACCGATGAACTTTAGCCATGACTTTTCTGAGAATGAAGCGATATTAAAGCAACGGCTCGGCCTTGATCAATCCTTTGATGTTGGCGTTCGCAAGCTAAATATTTTTAATAGAGAAGTCGGCATTTATTATTTGACAGGTCTTGTCGACAATTTATATATCATTGAAATTTTACGCGAGCTCATGGAAGTTGAAGGCAGGTTACGCCGCGTCGAACAACCGTTTGTCACGATTAAAAATCATTTGGCCCATATCCAAGTGGAAGAAACGGAGTCAATGGACCACGCCATTACGCAAGTGCTCTCAGGGTTAATCTTCGTCATTGTTGACGGCGAGGCAAAAGCACTTGTGGCCGATGTCCGTTCCTATCCAGGAAGGGGCCCCGAAGAGCCGGATACAGAGCGTGTTGTCCGCGGTGCACGGGATGGCTATACGGAAAATATTATCTTTAACACGGGGTTGACCAGGCGCCGCATTCGGGACGAGCGGCTTCGGCAAGAAATCATGCAAGTTGGCGTCCGCTCCAAAACCGATATTTGCCTTTGTTATATAGATGGAATTGTCGACCCAGGCTTTATTAAAATCATTAAAAAAGAATTAAAAGCGATCAACATCGACGGCTTGACAATGGCAGACAAAGTCGTCGAGGAATACATTGTCAAACAAGGGCTTAACCCTTTTCCTTTAGTGCGTTATACTGAACGGCCTGATGTAGCCGCTACCCATATTTTAGAAGGGCATGTCGTCATCATTGTCGACACATCGCCGTCTGTGGTCATAACGCCGGCGACGATTTTTCACCACGTTCAGCATGCGGAAGAATACAGGCAGGCTCCAGCAGTGGGGACGTTCCTGCGCTGGATGCGTCTAATCGGCATTTTGTTTTCCCTTTTAATTGTGCCGTTTTGGTTGCTTCTCGCCATCAATCAAGAAATGGTGCCCCCCGCTCTTGATTTTATCGGCGTCAATGAAAATAAAAACATTCCAATTGCACTGCAAGTTATTTTTGCCGAAGCTGGCATTGAATTGTTGCGGATGGCCGCTATCCATACGCCTTCGCCATTAGCGACTGCACTAGGGCTAGTCGCCGCTTTGCTGATTGGCGAAATCGCGATTGAAGTTGGTTATTTTACGTCAGAAGTGATTCTCTATGTTTCGCTTGGTGCAATCGGCATGTTTGCCACCCCAAGCTATGAGCTCGGTGTAGCGCTTCGGATAGCACGCTACGGCTTAATTTTATCAGTCATCTTTTTGGACGGAATGGGCTTCGTCGTCGCAATGACACTGCTGTTTTTCTCACTTGTGCGCCTTGCCCCTTTGCAGCGCCCTTACTTATGGCCATTTTTGCCGTTTGACCCGCCGGCATTATACCAAGTATTGTGCAGGGCTTCTGTGCCAACACTCAGGTGGAGGCCAAGCATTGTCCATCCACAAGACAAAATTAGGCAAACGCCAACAAGCGAGTAGCCAAACGAACATGGATTTGATACACTAATGGAAAAACGCGAAAAAGCAGCTTAGCCTTTTTGGCCGAAGTTGCTTTTTTTAAAGGGATACAAGGGAGTGGAGCCATGTATTTACACGGGACAATGACGATTAACGAAGCTGGCCATTTGGAAATTGGCGGCGTCGATACAGTGGATTTAGCAAAAAAATACGATACGCCCTTGTTTGTTTATGACACAGCCCTCATAAAAGAACGAGCCCGCGCTTTTAAACAAGCATTTGAGGCAGAAGGGGTTTCCTATCAAGTGGCCTATGCGAGCAAGGCTTTTAGCTGCATTGCCATGTACCAACTAGCCGCCTCGCTTGACTTAAGCATTGACGTTGTTTCAGGTGGCGAGCTGTATACTGCCCTAAAAGCAGGCGTCGAGCCAGGAAAGATCCATTTCCACGGCAACAACAAAAGCCATGGAGAATTAGAAATGGCCATTAAAGCAGGAATCGGCTGTATCGTCGCGGACAATTTTTACGAGCTAGAATTGCTTGAGGAACTCGCCGCAAACATGGAGCAAACAGTTTCAGTTTTGCTCCGTTTAACTCCAGGGGTTGAAGCCCATACCCATGAATTTATCGCAACAGGGCAAGAAGACTCAAAGTTCGGATTTGACATTGCTAGCGGACAGGCGGACAAGGCCGCGCAGATTGCTGAACGCAGCAAATTCATTGATTTGCTTGGCGTCCATAGCCATATCGGTTCGCAAATTTTTGAAACAGAAGGTTTTGTGCTTGCAATTGAAAAAGTCTTTAACCAGCTTCAAGCTTGGCAAGAAGAATTCGATTTTGTCCCGCGTGTGCTCAATTTCGGAGGTGGCTTCGGCATTCGTTACGTAGAGGGAGACAAGCCGCTAGAGCCTGAAACGTACATTCGAGAAATTGTAAAGGAAACAAAAAAACATGCTGACCGTTTAGGGTTAGCGATCCCAGAAATTTGGATTGAGCCTGGGCGTTCCCTTGTCGGAGATGCAGCTACAACGCTGTATACAATTGGGTCAACGAAAGATATTCCCAATGTCCGGCGCTATCTATCTGTAGATGGGGGAATGAGCGATAACTTGCGCCCAGCTTTGTACGATGCGAAATACGAAGGGTTGCTTGCCAACCGCGCCCATGACAAAGCAGAAGAAACATTTTCTGTAGCCGGAAAATGTTGTGAAAGCGGCGATATGCTTGTTTGGGATATGCCTCTGCCAGAGGTGCAGCATGGCGACGTCCTGGCGATGTTCTGTACTGGTGCGTATGGATACTCAATGGCAAATAATTACAACCGTATTCCGCGCCCGGCTGTAGTGTTTGCAGAAGACGGGGCAGATCAACTAGTGATTCAACGGGAGAGTTATGAGGATTTAACCAAGCTCGATCTTGCTTATCAAGCGAACGTAAAAGAAACGAGTGACGTTTGAGAATTACTGGAGATTTGTGTACAATGGAACAAGCGCTTGCCGCTACTTCATAGTTGAGAGTGAGGGTTTTTGGATGAAAAAAGGAAGCATTGAATTTGAAAACGGTGAAAAGATTGTCATCGAATTTTATGAGGACGCCGCGCCTGGTACGGTAGAAAATTTCGAAACACTGGCCAATAAAGGGTTTTATAATGGTCTTACATTCCACCGTGTCATCCCTGGATTTGTGGCCCAAGGGGGAGACCCGAATGGAAATGGAACAGGTGGTCCAGGCTATACGATAAAATGCGAGACAGAAGGCAACCCACATAAACACGTCCCAGGCGCGCTTTCAATGGCACACGCCGGCCGAGACACAGGTGGCAGCCAATTCTTTATCGTCCATGAGCCTCAACCCCATCTTGATGGTGTCCACACAGTGTTCGGGCAAGTTGTTGAAGGACTAGACAGTGTGTACCGCATTAAACAAGGCGATGTGATGCTAGAAGTGAAAGTTTGGGAAGAATAAGTGTACAGCAGAAAGCCCTGTCGTGATGACAGGGCTTTACTTCACGCCACGACCGTTCTATTTCTAATTAGACGTTGTTTTAAGAGGAGATGGCGGCAGCGCCTCTTGTAAAAACATTAAAAACGCACTTACTTGTGGAAGGGAACGGTGGCTTTCTGGGCAATGAAGCCAAGTGCTACGCATCGTTTCCTTGCCGTTTACGTCCAATGGCATACGTATATAGTCGTTTCCGTTCAAGTCGCGGACAGCAACCTCTGGAAGAATGGCAGCGCCAATGCCGTTTGCCATTAATTGTTTGCATGTTTCAATTTGGTCAACGGTGATCGTTTGTAAGGGCGAGTGGGCAGCCTCCGCATACAGCCATTCTTCAATGAGCGATTGAAAGGCATCGTCGCTTTGAAAAGAAATGAACACAGTTGGTTTTTCGGTATCGGCGCGGCGGACATAGTAAAGCCGTTCAGAAAATAGCAGCGTAAGCCCTTCTTTATCATCGACATCGCCGCGGATAATCGAAAGATGCGTATGATGCCTGTTTTGATAAATAGCAGAACTAAGGCCGGTGTGCAAATCAATTTTGACATCGGGATAAGCGTTTACATAGGCACGCAATGGCTTTGGCAATACGTATTGGGCAATGACAGATGAGATCCCTAGTGAAAGCGTACCGCGTACGGTTCCTGTCAACTTGCTAAGACGATCTTGTAGTTGTTTTTCCTCCTGAACACGGCGTTTGGCAAAGGCAATCACTTCTTCCCCGACTGGCGTTGGAATCAGTGATTTATGGGTGCGGATAAACAGCGGCTCCCCAAAGCGTTGTTCAATTTGCTTAAGCCGCTGGCTGAGAGCGGGCTGGGATATGTATAACTTGCGGGAAGCACCACGAATGGTCCCTTCATCGCTTAGCGTTGCAATCAATAAGTCCTCTTCGAGTCGCATCCAACCATCTCTTTTCCAAGCAATGGGTATCATTGCTTTTTTCATTAGTTTACAAAAACAGGCGTTTTGCAGCAACAATGGAAGTGTGGAATGCCATGAATGCAATAATAAGGGGATTGGATAAATCGAAAAACAGGAGCGAGGTGGCGGTCGCGCTACGGCGATTGGTACAAAAGTTGTTTATCTATAGTATTTGAAGAAATATTAGGAATATCACCGGCTTTGGAATAGAAGCCCGTTTCTTTGAACTTGGTAAAGATGCTATTAAAGCAATTAAGGCAGTTTCGAAGTTATGGAGAAAATTAATTATTGAAATCATAAGAATAGAAGGGACGGAGCAGAGAATTTTACTAGACGAAACTAAGTATGTGAATGGTTATATATTGGTAGCGCGGAACATTATACGAAAACTTCTATCACAGATATATTAATGAAAACAAACTCCTATTGGAGGGATCATTGTGTTAAATATAAAAAAGCTTTTACTTAAAAGATTGCCGTGGATCTCACTTGGAGTTATAGCTTATATACTGACAAAATACGCGCAGAACCATCAGGATTGGGCGGAAAAATACAGTAAGTCTGTATATCCGTTATTGTCAAAAACAGTAGGATTTGTACCTTCTTGGGTCAAATTTTCTGTTAGTGAATGGCTCGTAGTGTTGGTAGTGTTCCTTTTGCTATTTTATATAGTTTATTATGTGCGCAAGGTTATCATGAGTAAAGGTGTACGTAGGATGGTAGTTTATCGTGGTACTTTAGGAATAGTTACGATCTGTAGCGTGATATATTTTTGTTATACTATTTTGGGTGGAATAAACTATCACAGATATTCTTTTTTGTCTTATACCGAATATAATAAAGAAGAAAACTACAGCAAGGAGGAACTGGTCAAATTGAGTAAGTCGCTTGCCGTTGAAATGGAATTGGCAAGGGAAAAGTTAGCGGATACTGATCTTTTGGTTCAAGTACCAGAGGTTTTTGATTACTATGCACAACAAGCAGTGTTCTCGATGCAAATGTTATCAAAGAAATATCCCATTTTGGAGCATTCTTTATATTCAACACCAAAACCAGTTGTGATGTCAAAACTAATGTCGCATGCAGGGATACATGGTATTTTTGTCCCTTTTACTTTTGAATCCAATATCAATGTTAATGTGCCAGTTTTCTTGGCGCCTGCTACTATGGCACATGAATTGGCACATCAGAGTGGTTTCATGCATGAGGATGAGGCAAATTTTATAGCCTATCTAGCATGTAAGCAGCAGGACGATCCAATGATGCTTTATAGTGGTTTTTTTCTAGCATTTGATTATTCTATATCTGAGCTAAAAAAGGTTGATCCAGATAAGGCGTCTGATATAATGTCCAGTCTGTCCAAGGCGGTGCAGCATGATATAGAACAAAATGAGCAATACCGGGATAAGTATGAGGGTGTTATTTCAAGTATTTCAAGAAATGTAAATGACTTATATCTGAAGGCGAATAATCAGTCAGACGGTTTGAATAGCTATAGTGATATGGTAAATTTATTGCTGGCAGAGCAGCGAGGGATAGAGAAGTATAATTAAATAAAGTATGGATATTATTAGGAGTGAGTGAAATAAACAAAATAAGAGTATTCCCCATTCCTTTGCTGGAGCATCGGTAAAATCAGAAACCCTATGAAAACCGTGGGCGCTTCACCGTCTGGACATCCATCAAGCAGAGAAGAGATCCGAAAACGAGAGACCTTCGGTCATTGGGAACTGGATACGGTCATATCGGGTCATGGGAAAAGCAAAGGCTGCCTGGCGACCTTTATCGAACGAAAAACCCGTTGGTATTGCGCTATCCCCATGCCCGACCGAACGGCCGTCTCTATGGAGGGCTGGAAATCTCTTTGCCTAAAAACGCCATTCAAACAGCCACCGTAGACCGCAGAAAAGAGTTTGCCTGTGTTATACCCCCGATTTTGCCCGTCATGCCGACTGATAAGAAGTATCTTAACCTCCTCATCTCAAAAGATGAAATTAGTGTAAACGACTACAATTTTCTTTTGTATAAAGATTCTAAACAGGAAATATAAGGATATGAAACTGGGATCGACCGCTGTGCCTATCTTTTTCAGAGCAGTTAATCGGACCCGCCTAAACATACATCTTACGATACTCCTTGGATGTTAATCCCTTCCTTTTTTGAAACAGGTGTGCATACTTCCTAATAGAAAAAGAGAAACGCGTGCCATGAGCGAACAACAATCTTTGTGGGTAGAAGGTTGTTTCCAGAATCGCAGCAAAAAGTAAATGATTATTGCCGAGTGAATTTAGAGTATGTTACATTTAAGTAGACGGATGAACACATCGAAGTCGTAGACGGCAGTTGGAGGTGAGTTTCGTCGAATTATGTAAGCGCTTTATTTAATTAGACTTATCGTTTTACTCGGAAAAAGAAAAAGGAGGGATCGCATGCAAGTTGAACAAACGTATCATCCAGGATTGGACGGAGTGATTGCGGCAGAAACCGATTTATCTTTTCTCGACACGGAACAAGGACAAATCATCATCCACGGTTACGACTTGATTCAATTATCAAAAACAAATGGCTATTTGGATATTGTCCACTTATTGTTAAAGGGTGAATTGCCGTCGGAACAAGAACGGCTAGCATTAGCAGAACGTTTAAGCGGTTCGTATGACTTGCCTGAAGCTGTTTTGGACGTTTTAAAACGGCTACCTGCATCGACACACCCAATGGATGCACTGCGGACAGGCGTTTCTGTGCTAGGGGGTTTTGATACACGGCTAGATGACCGCAGTGAAGAGGCAAACCGTGAACGAGCCTATGAATTACTGGCCAAGCTGCCGGCGGTTGTTGCTAACAGCTACCGCATCCTTGAGAAGAAACAAGTGTTAACGCCAAAAGATTCTCTTTCCTATAGCGCCAATTTCTTATACATGATTACAGGAAATGTGCCAAGTGAATTAGAAGAGCGTGTGTTCGACCAATCGCTGTTGCTCTATTCTGAGCATGAAATGCCTAACTCCACTTTTGCAGCGCGAGTCATTGCCTCCACGCTTTCAGATATGTACGGCGCCTTAACGGGGGCAGTCGCTTCTTTGAAAGGGCATTTGCACGGCGGCGCCAATGAAGCAGTTATGTATATGCTCCTTGATGCAAACTCACCTGAAGAGTTTGAAACGCTTCTATCGAATAAGTTAAAGAAAAAAGAGAAAATAATGGGATTTGGCCACCGAGTGTATATGAAAAAAATCGACCCTCGGGCTCTTATTATGAAAGAAGCGCTTGCTGAACTTTCACAAGCTGCTGGAGATGACAGACTCCTGCAAATGTGCGAGGCGGGAGAGGCTCTTATGGCTAAAGAGAAGGGGCTTTATCCTAATTTAGACTATTATGCTGCCCCGGTATACTGGATGTTAGGCATCCCAATCAGCTTGTATACCCCGATTTTCTTTTCGTCCCGGACAGCCGGGCTAAGTGCCCACGTAATCGAGCAACATCGAAACAACAAGCTATTTAGGCCTCGGGTTAAGTATACAGGGCCACGTTATACATCTGTACAGAAATGAAGGGACAACGGAGGTTTTTTGCATGGACTTGAAAACGGATACAAGAAAAACAGACTTGCTTTTAGAGGAAATTGCTGAGTATGTGCTAAAAAAGGACATTACAAGCGAGGAGGCGCTGGAAACCGCGGCGCACGTCCTTGTTGATACGATTGGCTGCGGCATTCTGGCCCTCCGCTATCCGGAATGCGTGAAAATGCTCGGCCCGGTTGTGCCGGGGACGATTGTTCCAAATGGGGTTAAAGTTCCTGGCACATCCCATGTTTTAGACCCGATTCGGGGCGCTTTTAATATTGGTACGATGATACGGTGGCTTGATTACAACGATACGTGGCTTGCTGCTGAGTGGGGGCACCCATCGGATAACCTTGGCGGCATTTTAGCGACGGCCGACTATATAAGCAGAAAAAACATAGCAGAAGGCAAAGCGCCTCTAACGATCCATGATGTGTTAATCGCGATGGTAAAAGCCCATGAAATCCAAGGCGTGCTTGCATTAGAAAACAGCTTTAACCGAGTTGGCCTCGACCATGTGCTCCTCGTTAAAGTAGCGACTACCGCTGTGGTTGCCGGGATGCTTGGTGGTACAAAAGAAGAAGTCGTAAACGCCGTTTCCCATGCCTGGATTGACAATTCCTCGTTGCGCACATACCGCCACGCTCCGAACACAGGCTCGCGGAAATCATGGGCGGCTGGCGACGCGACAAGCCGAGGCGTCTTTTTGGCAATGACAGCTTTAACAGGCGAGATGGGCTATAAAACGGCGCTGTCTGCTCCTGGATGGGGTTTCCAAGACGTGCTTTTTAATAAGAAGGAAGTCGTGCTCGCCCGTAAGCTGGACTCATATGTCATGGAAAATGTGTTATTTAAAGTGTCTTATCCAGCTGAATTCCACGCGCAAACGGCAGCTGAAGCGGCAGTCACGTTACATGAGTCAGTCCGTGACCGTCTGGATGAGATCGACCGTATTGAAATCCATACCCATGAATCGGCGATCCGCATCATTGACAAAAAAGGGCCGCTGTACAATCCTGCTGATCGGGATCATTGTTTGCAATACATTACAGCAATTGGCCTGTTAAAGGGTGCAATTGTCGCAGATGACTATGAAGATGAGATGGCCCAAGATCCCCGTGTGGACCAACTTCGCGATTTGATGGTGGTTACGGAAAACAAACAGTTTTCAATAGACTACTTAGATCCAGAAAAACGGTCGATTGCCAATGCTGTGCAAGTCTTTTTTAAGGACGGTACGAAAACGGACCAAGTAACAATCGAATATCCACTTGGCCATCGTTTCCGCCGCGAAGAAGCTGTTCCTGCTATTCAGGAGAAATTCGCAGCAAATATCGCTAGCCATTATCCGCAAAAACAAGAAAAAGCAATCCTTGAGGCTTGTACAAACAAAGACTTAGGCAACATGTCAGTACCAGCTTTTACAGACTTGCTTGCCTTATAGAAAGAGAGGAGGGATTGCAATGCCTTGGATTGTAGACGAACCGCGCTCACAACAAGAACTAGCAACGTCTTTTTACAAACAGATGACGGAAAAGGGAATCTTACAAATTCCAGGTGCACATGATGCTATGGCTGGCTTAATCGCAAAACAAACGGGCTTTACTAGCCTTTATTTGTCAGGAGCTGCTTATACGGCGAGTTTAGGATTGCCTGATCTTGGAATTGTCTATTCAAACGAAGTGGCTGTCCGAGCCCGGGAAATAGTCCGGGCTACAAACCTGCCGCTTTTAGTCGATATCGATACTGGATTTGGCGGTGTGATGAACGTTGCTCGAACAGGGGTGGAAATGGTTGAAGCTGGGGTTGCGGCTGTACAGATGGAAGACCAAGACTTGCCGAAAAAATGTGGCCATTTGAACGGAAAAAAACTGATTCAGGCTGAAGAGATGGCGCAAAAAATTGCTGCTTTGAAAAAAGCGGCTCCGTCGCTTGTCATCATTGCCCGGACCGATGCAAGGGGCGTGGAAGGGCTTCAGTCAGCAATTGACCGCGCCAAGCTTTATCTCGATGCCGGCGCTGATGGCATTTTCCCAGAAGCGTTGCAAGGTGAAGAAGAGTTCCGTGCCTTTGCCGAAGCAGTCGAAGCGCCTTTGCTTGCGAATATGACGGAGTTTGGCAAAACGCCTTATTACAAAGCAGAGGAATTTGAACAGATGGGGTTTGCGATGGTCATTTATCCCGTCACATCGCTTCGCGTAGCGGCCAAAGCATATGAACGTGTGTTTACTGATATTATGGAGAATGGTACGCAAAAAGCGAGTTTGGCTGACATGCAAAAGCGCAGCGAATTATACGAAACCATTTCATATGATGAATTTGAAGCGTTGGATGCGTCTGTCGCCAAAACGATTTTAACAAGCGACCAGTAATACGTTGCAAAGTCATACGGGTTGGTAGAAAACGCTTGTCTGTTAAATACAAATAACACGGGTGTGCTTACAGAAATGATCGTTTCAAAGTATATGAACGAATCGATGCGAGCGTTTGTCTATAAATGTGAGAGCCTGCTTGGCAGGCTCTTGAGCTTATGCTAAAGTCGACAAAATCACCAGAGGGGGAGATGTCGTGAAAGTCGGGTTCATCGGTTTAGGCAATATGGGCATGCCAATGTCGAAAAATTTGCTTGAGTCTGGATATGAAGTAGTTGGTTATGACATCAATGAAACTTCGCTTTTAGCGTTTGAACAGGCTGGGGGAAAGCGGGCCCGTGATTTGGCAGACATCGTGCTGGCAAGCGAGCTCATCTTTACAAGCCTCCCTTCTTCGGAAGCGGTTGAAAATGTGTATTTAGGAGAGAAGGGTGTATTCGCTTCTGCCCCTTCAAGCATTCTATTTGTCGACACGAGCACAGTCGCCCCAGAGCTTGTAATGCGGATTGGGCAAGCGGCAGAAGAAAAAGGGTTATCGTTTTTGGCTGCTCCTGTTAGTGGCGGTGTCGTTGGAGCGGAAAACCGTACCTTGACGTTCATGGTGGGCGGTCCAAAAAAACTGCTTGAGTCAGTATCCGATCATTTAATGACACTAGGAAGCCATGTCTTTCATATTAGTGAAAGTTATGACAGCGGCATCAATGCAAAGTTGATTAATAATTTGTTGATTGGCTTTTATACGGCCGGTGTCGCAGAAGCATTGGCACTTGCCAAAAAGAGCGACTTAAACTTGGATTTTTTGTTTAATGTCCTAAATGTTAGTTATGGCCAGAGCCGCATTTATGAGCGAAACTACAAGTCGTTTATGGCAACAGGCAATTATGAACCTGGATTCGCTTTAAAGTTGCTTAATAAAGATTTGCGTTTTGCGATGGATCTTGCAAAAGAGCGTGGCGTGAAATTGCCGATTAGTGAAGCTTTAGTTGAACTGTATGCCGACGCTGAGCGAGCAGGACTTGGAGAAAAGGACATGGCCGTGCTGTTTGAACGGATTGGGGAACAGACAATTTCCTTTAAAGCGGAAGGAGTGGCTAAACGATGACAACTACGAAAGTGAAAACGGTGAAAAACTGGATTGACGGCGCTTGGGTCGAAGCATCTACGGCTGATACGGAAGTCGTACCAAACCCGGCGACGGGAGAAGCTATTGCTTACGTGCCGCTTTCAGGCGAACGTGATGTGGAGCAGGCGGTGGCGAGCGCAAAGCGTGCCTATGAAACATGGAAAACAGTTCCTGTTCCCGAGCGTACTCGGTACATGTTTGCGTATTTGGAGCAACTAAAGAAAAATAGGGAGCAATTGGCGCAGCTGATTACGCTAGAAAACGGCAAGACGATCAAAGATGCTAGAGGGGAAGTCCAACGTGGCATTGAGTGTGTGGAGCTAGCTACGTCGACACCGACAATGATGATGGGCGACGCTCTTCCCGATATTGCCAGCGGGATTGACGGTTCGATTTGGCGCTATCCTTTAGGGGTTGTTGCTGGCATTACGCCGTTTAATTTTCCAATGATGGTCCCGTTATGGATGTTTCCACTTGCGATTGCAGCAGGGAATACATTTGTTCTTAAAACCTCTGAACGGACACCGCTTTTAGCTGAACAACTTGTCTCGCTTATGCATGAAGTCGGTTTGCCTAGAGGTGTGTTGAATTTAGTGAATGGCGGCAAAGCAGTGGTTAATGGCTTGTTAAACCACCCTGACGTTGAAGCGATTTCGTTTGTCGGCTCTGAGCCAGTGGCTCGCTATGTATATGAAACAGGTACAGCAAATGGCAAACGAGTTCAGGCCCTTGCAGGCGCAAAAAACCACGCTGTCGTTTTAGCTGATTGTGAACTAGATAAGACGGTCCAAGGGGTCATCGGCGCCGCCTTTGCATCGAGTGGCGAACGGTGTATGGCTTGTTCCGTGGTCGCCGTCGTTGAAGAAGTAGCGGATGCCTTTATTGAAAAACTAACGGCAGAGACGAAGAAATTGACAGTCGGCAACGGCAAAAACGATGAACATTTTGTCGGCCCGCTCATTCGCCAAAGCCATAAAGACAAAGTTGTTAAATACATTGAACAAGGAGTAGAGCAAGGGGCAGAACTGTTGGTTGACGGACGCAACGCAACGAGTGAGGAAGCGGGCTATTACCTTGGCGCAACTTTGTTCGACCACGTGACACCAGAGATGACGATCTGGCAAGAAGAATTGTTTGCCCCAGTGCTCAGCATTGTCCGTGTGCGAGATTTAGAAGAGGCAATTGCTTTAACGAACCGATCTCGCTTTGCGAACGGGGCCGTTATTTACACATCAAGCGGCAAGGCGGCACAACACTTTCGAAATGCAATCGATGCCGGGATGGTTGGCATCAATGTGAATGTGCCTGCTCCAATGGCATTCTTTTCATTTGCCGGTAATAAAGCATCGTTTTTTGGCGATCTTGGCACGAATGGACGTGACGGCATCCAATTTTATACAAGGAAAAAAGTCGTTACCGAACGCTGGTTCAATTAATAAAGGGAACGTTGTTATCGCTTAAAAACCAGTGTCTACTTTTAGAGCCACCCGCAAAAGGCAGGTGGCTCAGACTGTAGGCAAATCGTTCGTTGCTTCTCAAATGTGTTGGAACAGCCTGTGCCAAGTTAAAAAACATAGCTAACTGTACGGCATCAGAGAAGCATTTTCTATCAGTCTGAGTGATGGAAGCGACTTCACAGTTCACGGAAAAAGGAAAGCGCTAATTCATCAGGTACCTCTTCGATTGTTTTATATTGATAATTGGGCATGCGCGTTTTATCGATTAATACAGACCGAACGCCTTCATAAAAATCATCGGAACGTAAAAAGCGCAAAGCGAGACGCTTATCGGTTTCATACGTTTCTTCAAGAGTAGACGTCTTTGATTGTTTTAAGTGGGCAAGTGTCACTTTTAATGATAAAGGCGATTTGCTGCGCAATATGGTGGCGCAATCTTGGGCAAATGGATCCCCTTTTGCTTCTTCAAGTGAAGCGATAATCGCTTCAACCGTTTTATGGGAAAAATGTTGGTCGATTTTCGGTTGCAGCATCGCCAATTCGCTTTTTGGCGGTTCTGCAATGAACGACTGTAAAAAAAGGTGCAGTGCTTGATTCAGATCTTGTTCGCTATTGGTCCAGTCGGTGTTTAGCAATTGACTGCGAAGAGGTTCCATCGTTTCTTTTTTCGTGTAATAGTCGGCGCACCCTAGGAAAATCGCATCTTCTCCAGTTAGCATTGCAGCAGTCAACGCTGCATAGCGCCCTGTGTACCCAGGAGCAAGGCTTAGAAAATAACAGGCCCCTACATCGGGAAAGAAGCTAATGTTCATTTCAGGCATAGACCACTTCGTTGTATCTGTGACAATGCGGTGACTTGCACCGTAACTAAGGCCAACGCCTCCGCCCATCACAATGCCGTCAAGAAGGGCGACAATCGGTTTCGGATAGGTGGCAACGAGCAGATCAAGTTCGTATTCATGGGCAAAAAAATGTTTGGCTTCCTCCAGGCCGTTTTTGCTGTCCCGGGCGCTATAAAGCGCTTTAATATCTCCGCCAGCACAAAAAGCTTTGCTCCCCGCCCCTTCAAGAAGAACGAGCGCAACCTCATCATCCTGTTTCCATTGTTGCAATTGTGCCAACATGCCACTCACCATGTCATAAGACAGTGAATTCAACGCTTTTTCACGGGCAAGTGTGATGACTCCTACCCCAGTATCTGATTTTTCAAATCGCATATTGGTCGACATTGCTTCACCTCATCATTAAAAAGTAATCGCTTCTTTTTCTATTTTGACGCATTTTTAGCGGAAATGCAAAACATTTCAACTTGCATTGTGGTGTCTTTTTCGTTATAATAACTATTTATATAAGGCTAGGCTACTTTTTTCTGCCTGCGGGAGTTGATGCCTCCCGTCTATTACTACTTACGCCGCCCCCTTTCAGGCGCAGGGAAAAGACTTTTTGTACATGCAATTCAAACTGGCGCGGCCTCGGAGCCGCAAGGACGATCGAGAGGAAGGGCTTTCGTTGTCTTGTGAGCAAAAAATTCCATAGAGTCTAGCTTTTTGTCTCTTCTAACGGAACAAGAAGATAGAATACAGAAGCTTATAAGCAGGCAAAGCACGGAGAATGGCGTTGATGACCAAGTGCTTTGCTTTTTTGCGTTGTTCGAACTTTATTTAATACGAGCTCTAATGTCAACGACAAGATCAATCGATCAGCAGGTCGACGTTATGAACGTTAAGCAAGGAAGCAAAGTCCTTGCTTTTTTTATTTTCCAATGATAATCTTGGTTTACTTGATGAACCAATTACAAGTGAAATAATACTCAACTTCGGGGCAGGGTGTAAATCCCGACCGGCGGTGATAAGGCAATCGCCTTTTAGTCCGTGACCCGCATAAGCATTACTCGTGCGTGCGGTGGATCTGGTGCAAATCCAGAGCCGACAGTAATAGTCTGGATGGGAGAAGTTCGAGCGCAAACGTTTAAAAAAACGGTTATGTTTGCTTTATTTGTTGTGCGCAAAAACGTATGAAACCATACGTTTCTTTCCTGTACCCTGAAGGCGTGTTCTTCAGGGTTTTTTCTATTTAAAAGGGGGCATGACTATGTTTACAGGTATCATCGAAGAAATGGGCAAAGTTGCTTCTGTGTCAAAAAAAGGCAAAGCGATGACATTGGCTGTTAATTGCAAAACCGTTTTGGCGGACGCCGCAATTGGCGACAGCATCGCTGTGAATGGAGTTTGTTTAACGGTTACGGCAATATCTGAAAGCCAATTTCAAGCGGACGTGATGCCAGAGACATACGAAGCGACAACGATTAAACAGCTTGTTCCAGGGCAATTTGTTAATTTGGAACGGGCGATGGCTGTCGGCAGCCGCTTTGGTGGGCATATCATTTCTGGCCATGTCGATGGCGTTGGCACGATTCAAAAAAGACAACCAGTTGAGAATGCTGTGCTATTCGAAGTGGAAGCAGACCGAGAACTTGTTCGCTATATCGTTCAAAAAGGGTCGATTGCTGTTGATGGAACAAGTTTGACGGTGTTTGCCGTTACTGATACAAGCTTTACGATTTCAATTATTCCGCACACGCTTGAGATGACGATTATGGGCACAAAGAAACCTGGTGACCATGTTAATTTGGAATGCGACATTATCGGCAAATACGTTGAGAAACTTCTTGCCCCGAAAGAAAGTGCCGTTCGTACGCCTTTGTCGCAGCTTCTTAAAGAAAATAGCTATATGTAAAGGGGAGAACAACGTGTTTGAATCGATTGATGAAGCGATCACACAATTAAAAGCGGGGGGAATGATCCTCGTTGTAGATGATGAAGACCGGGAGAATGAAGGGGATTTTTTGGCTCTTGCTGAAACAGCGTCCCCTGAAACAATCAATTTTATGGCAACGCACGGACGCGGTCTCATTTGTGTGCCTTTGACGGAAGAACAGGCTGAGCGCCTGCAGCTTGGGCAGATGGTGTCTCACAGCACAGACCCACATGGAACGGCATTTACTGTCAGCGTCGACCATTCACATACGACAACAGGCATCTCTGCTTTTGAGCGGGCAGAAACGGTCCGCGCTTTAGCAGATGCCAATGCGCAGCCAAGTGATTTTAAACGGCCAGGGCATGTTTTTCCGCTTGTTGCCAAAAACGGCGGTGTGCTGCGCCGGGCTGGCCATACCGAAGCCGCTGTTGATTTTGCAAAACTTTGTGGAGCAAAACCGGCAGGCGTTATTTGCGAAGTGATGAACGAAGACGGATCGATGGCTAGAGTGCCTGAGTTGCGCATCATTGCCGATCAGCACAACCTGCCACTGGTGACGATTAAAGATTTGATCGCTTACCGCCGTAAAACGGAGAAAGTTGTGACGAGAGAAGTGGCTATTTCGTTGCCGACTGAGTATGGCGACTTTAAAGCAGTTGGCTATACGAATACCATCGACGGCAAAGAAAGTGTCGCCCTTGTTAAAGGGGACGTTGGAAATGGTGAGCCTGTTCTAGTCCGCGTTCATTCCGAATGTCTGACTGGTGATGTATTTGGCTCTAAACGATGCGATTGTGGTCCACAATTGCACGCAGCGCTAAAGCAAATTGAAGCTGAAGGACGAGGCGTACTGCTCTATATGAAGCAGGAAGGCCGTGGGATTGGGCTAATCAATAAATTCCGCGCCTATAAGCTGCAAGAAGAAGGCTACGATACAGTGGAAGCGAATGAGCGCCTTGGGTTTCCAGCGGATTTGCGCGAATACGGGATTGGGGCGCAAATCCTACGTGATTTAGGCATCCGTGACATGCGGCTTTTGACGAATAACCCTCGAAAAATTGCAGGGCTAGAAGGCTATGATTTAAACATTGTTGAGCGTGTGCCACTGCAAATGGAAGCTGTAGCCGAAAATGAACGTTATTTGCATACGAAAAGAGAAAAACTTGGGCATATGCTCAATTTATAGGAGGGCTTTAAATGGGGAAAAATTATGAAGGCCATTTGGTGGCATCTGGATTAAAGGTTGGAATTGTTGTGGGTCGTTTCAATGAATTTATTACAAGCAAACTTCTCGGCGGCGCTCAAGATGGGTTAATCCGCCATGGAGCAGATGAAGGCGATATCGATGTGGCTTGGGTTCCAGGAGCGTTCGAGATCCCGTTTGCAGCCAAAAAAATGGCTGAAAGCGGCCGATACGATGCGGTCATCACTTTAGGGACTGTCATACGAGGGTCGACGCCTCATTTTGACTACGTTTGTAATGAAGTGGCGAAAGGCGTCTCTTCATTGGCATTAACAACTGGGATTCCCGTCATTTTTGGTGTCTTAACAACGGATACAATCGAACAAGCTGTTGAACGAGCAGGCACAAAAGCAGGAAACAAAGGATGGGAAGCAGCAAGCGCGGCGATTGAAATGGCGAATCTAGCAAAGCAGTTTGAGGAATAACAGCTAGCATTTTCTATCAGTCTGAGTGATTTTGTCGACAACTCAAACGGCCCTGAAGGGGCCGTTTTTTTCTGCTGTTTTACTTCCTTATTGGCCATTTCGATTGCGTAAAATGTGCTTATGAATAAGTTGGGCATCAGCGAGATTGCTTGGAGCACACCACGATTTCCCAGCGTGGCGTTGACATGCGGCAAGTAAGGCTGTGTCCCAGAGCGGAAGGTTGTAGTCCTCAAAACAGCTAGAGCCTAAATGGGCCAGCCGTGCTTTCATATCTTGTTTTAGCGCACGTGCATTTATGCCTAGTTCGTAAAGGGCGTTTGCCTCAGCAGGAACGCGTTTGAGTAAGCGGCGATACAAAATTGCAGCTCCTTTTATATTGCCTCTTCGCTCATGATAAAGAGCGACCGCTAATTGGATAAGCGTAACCCAATAAGAAGCGCGCTTGTCTTTCGGAACGGATTTCCATTCCGCTTCTAACACTTCGTGGCATTCGAAGTAATCCCGTTTAGCATGAAAATAATAGAGGAAATCAAGATAGCGCTGTTTGTACATCGTTTGTTCCCCTTTGCTGTTGCAAAAAAGTGGTTTATGGTATACTTCTAGCGTGAGTCGACTTTTAGTGGCTAGAAACGGATTGGCCACAAAAGCAGAGGACCGTTGTTTTCGATGTTGATTTAAGATGTCCAAATCTAATGTGGTGATTGAGTGAACACAACAACTTATAACGTAAAAACAGATTCTTTTGAAGGGCCCCTCGATTTGTTGCTCCATTTGATCGCGCAGGCGGAAGTGGACATTTATGATATTCCTGTAGCAAAAATTACAGACCAATATTTACACTATATCCATACAATGCAAGAACTTGAGCTTGACTTAGCAAGCGAATATTTAGTCATGGCGGCCACGCTCTTGCAAATTAAAAGTCAAATGCTTTTGCCAAAGCCCGAGGAGTTGTTTTACGAAGACGAGGGGATGGAAGCAGAAGACCCTCGGGATGAACTCGTTGAGCAGCTTTTGGAATATCGGGCTTTTAAAGAAGCGGCTGAACAATTAAAAGAAAAAGAAGCACAGCGCAGCTTAGTCCATACGAGGCCTCCAAACGATTTGGACGCTTTTTTAAGCGCAGAAGAAGAACGGAAGCTCCAAATCGAAGGCGTCACACTTGCTGATATGCTTGGCGCGTTTCAAAAGCTTCTCCAGCGCAATGCATGGAATGCACCAAAAACGAAAACGGTCCAGAGTGAAGAACAGTCAATTGAACTTCGTATGAACGAACTGTTGGACGAGCTATCGGCCCATTCAGGCAAGGCTCCGTTCCATACGCTGTACGAGACTGGCAATGTGTCTCAGTTGATTGTCACGTTTTTGGCCATGCTTGAGCTCATTAAAACACGGGCGATCCATTGTGTGCAAGAGGAGAGCTTTGCTGAAATTATGATTTACTTATGGGATGGGGATGAGCATGCAAGCAAGTAAGCTCGCAAAAATCGAAGGTTTGCTGTTTGTCACAGGTGATGATGGCATTTCGCCAACAGAAATGGCCGAACTGGTTGAAATTAGTGAAGACGAAGTCATTCAATTGCTTGAAGTGCTTTCAGAACAAATGGCAAAAGAGGAGCGCGGCATTCGGTTAGCGCGTCTTGCCAACCGGTATCGGCTGACAACAAAAGTAGAACATGCTGATATGTATAAAAAGCTGGCTTCATCGCCGATACACGGCGGTCTTTCCCGTGCAGCCCTTGAAACGTTAGCGATTGTTGCTTACAAACAACCAATCACACGGGCTGAAATTGACGAAGTACGGGGAGTCAAGTCGGAGAAAGCGTTGCAATCACTTGTATCAAAACTGTTAATTGAAGAGTGCGGTCGGGCGTCTGGGACAGGCCGGGCAATCCTCTATGGCACGACGCCGTATTTTTTAGACCATTTTGGTTTAGAGTCGTTAGCGGACTTGCCTGACTTAAAAGAGCTTGATTTAAATGAAGAAGAACAGGATGAAACGGATTTGTTCTTTGAAAAGTTGAACGCTGACTTGTAAAACAGCAATGAAGGAGTTTGCGCGATGCAATTAAACCGGCTTGTCAATTTTCACAAAACGCTTGGAGACAAAACTCGTTTGCGCATCATTGCTTTGTTAAAAGATGGGCCTCTTCACGGGCAGGCGATCGCAGAAAAACTTGGCTTAAAACCGCCAACCATTTCTCATCACATTGCCAAACTGCGCGACATTGATTTAATTTACCAAAGGCGTGATAAAAACACGATTTATTTCTATTTGCATGAAAAGAAATTAATGCAAATGGCGCAAGCGATTGTGTTGCTTGGTAGTGAAGACATGTTTGGAGCAATCGAAGTAGATGAGGAAGTCAAACAAAAAGTCATCGGAAATTTTTTGCTGGCAAATGGCAGGCTGAAAACATTGCCTGCACAGCGGAAAAAGAAACTGATTATGCTTGAATACATGACAAAGGGACTGCGGACTGGGAAAGTTTATACGGAAGAGGACATTAACAATCATATTCAACAGTTTTACGATGATTATGCCACCGTCCGACGCGAATGGGTCATGTCCCATTTTATGTTCCGGGAAGACGGGAAGTATGAACTAAACCCTCGGGAGATGTGGCCTGTTTAATCACTTGTTCCACACTAGCACGAACGATCGCCCCGTGAAAACGAGCCCCAGCCAAAGGCATGTGCCTCTGGCTGGGGCTTATCGGTTTTAACAGCCGCGAACATTAATTAAAAGAATCCTTGCGAGTCGTCATTATAGCTGACAAGCATGTTTTTCGTTTGCTGGTAATGGTTAAGCATCATCAAATGTGTTTCACGGCCTACACCTGATTTTTTATAACCGCCAAACGCAGCATGTGCTGGATAAGCATGATAACAATTCACCCAGACACGGCCGGCTTCGATCTGACGTCCAAAGCGGTAAGCGGTGTTGATGTTGCGTGTCCATACGCCTGCACCAAGACCGTAAAGGGAATCATTAGCAATTCGAAGTGCTTCATCTGCATCTTTAAATGTCGCAACGGAAACAACAGGACCAAAGATCTCCTCTTGGAATATCCGCATATTGTTTGTTCCTTTGAAAACGGTAGGCTCTACATAATAGCCGCCGCTGTAATCCCCGCTTAACTGCCTTTGATTGCCGCCTGCAAGAACTTCTGCCCCTTCTTCTTTGCCAATAGCTAGGTAGGACAAGATCTTTTCCAGCTGTTCTTCAGATGCTTGGGCGCCCATCATCGTTTCCGGGTCCAGTGGATTGCCTTGCTTGATGGCAGCAACACGTTGGAGCGCCTTTTCGATAAACGCATCATAAATCGTTTCGTCAATGAGCGCTCGAGATGGGCATGTGCACACTTCACCTTGGTTTAACGCAAACAACACAAACCCTTCAATCGCTTTATCTAAAAAGTCATCCTCTTTCTCCATAACATCTCTGAAAAAGATGTTCGGTGATTTCCCACCTAATTCAAGCGTGACAGGAATCAAGTTTGCAGATGCGTACTCCATAATTAACCGGCCCGTTGTCGTTTCTCCAGTAAAGGCGATTTTTGCGATTCTTGGTGAAGATGCAAGTGGTTTGCCTGCTTCGAGGCCAAAGCCGCTTACCACATTAACGACCCCTGGAGGCAGCAGATCAGAAAGGAGCTCCAGCAGAACAAAAATTGATGCAGGCGTTTGTTCGGCCGGCTTAAGGACGACGCAATTACCAGCCGCCAGTGCAGGCGCTAGCTTCCATACGGCCATTAGAATCGGAAAGTTCCAAGGAATGATTTGACCAACAACACCAAGTGGTTCTTGGAAATGATAAGCAACTGTATTTTCATCAATTTGGCTAAGCGTCCCCTCTTGGGCACGTATCACGCCAGCAAAATAGCGAAAATGGTCGACAGCGAGAGGAATATCGGCGTTTAATGTTTCTCGAATCGGCTTTCCGTTATCCCATGTTTCGGCTACCGCAAGCATTTCCAGGTTTTCTTCGATCCGATCGGCCACTTTATTTAGCAAATTGGCCCGTTGGGCTGCAGGCATTTTTCCCCAGCTGGCCTTCGCATTATGGGCAGCATCAAGGGCTAATTCAACGTCTTCGGCACTGGAACGGGCTACTTCACAAAATGGCTTCCCTGTCACAGGGCTGCGGTTTTCGAAATAGCGCCCGTTGACAGGAGCAACCCATTCGCCTCCAATGAAATTGTCGTAGCGCTCCTTAAAATGGACAAGTGCCCCTTCCGTATTAGGTTGTTGATAAGCCATGGAAAGTGCGTCTTCCGTACTAGATGGTTGATAAGCCATGAGAAATTCCTCCTTTTATGTGGTTTATACGTAGTTTCGAGATAAAGAAAGCGTTTCCCTTCAAATTTATACTTTTTTCGCAATTGGCCAAGAACAGTTGCATATACGTAGGGAGAAAAGGAAAAAGGAGGGAATAATGTGGATTCGCATGAGCAAGCATTAAGAAAATGGAAAGATGAGCTTGCCAGGCTTTGGAAAGAGCAGGAAAGCGAGTTTGTCAGGTCCATAGGAGAAGAGCAAACACAGCCTTTTACAAAGTCGTTAAGCCAATTGGAATATGCGCTTGAACACGATCCTACACAAGCAAACGAACATGCTCAACACGCCTATGACTCATGGGTAGTAATGGCCGATTTAAGAGGAAAAGGGAAAAATAACAGCGTCCCCATCGGCGGTCATAGGCTACCACCAATGCCTTATTCATATAATGCGTTGGAACCGTACATTGATGCAAAGACCATGCGCCTTCATCATTTAAAGCATCATCAGACGTATGTCAATGATTTAAATAAAGCAGAGAAAGAAATGGAAAAGGCGAGACGTACTGGAAATTATGATTTGATTAAGCATTGGGAGAGGGAAGCGGCGTTCAATGGGGCGGGTCATTATTTGCACACGCTTTTTTGGCATGTCATGTCACCAAATGGGGGCGGAGAGCCGCAAGGGCTGCTAAAAGCAAGAATAACAGAAGACTTTGGCTCCTTTCAAAAAATGAAAGCCCATTTTTCCAATGCTGCTGAAAAAGTCGAAGGCGGCGGCTGGGCGATGCTCATTTACGCGCCGAGGTCCCACCGGTTAGAAATTCTTCAGGCGGAAAAGCACCAAAACCTTTCCCAACAAGACCAAGTGCCGCTGTTGGTGTTGGATGTATGGGAGCACGCCTACTATTTAAAGTATCAAAATGAGCGTAAAGCGTATATTGAGGCATGGTGGAATGTTGTGAACTGGAAGGAAGCTGAAAATCGTTACCGCCAGGCCTCGCAGTTAAAATGGGTGCCCTATTAAAAAAACAAACCTAGGAGGGACCTAGATTTGTTTTTGTTTATAAAATCGGCGACAACAGCCGTGAAATTGACTCTTTAAAGCGGACGCTTATTGGCCTGTTTTCATACATTTCTGGCGTAATTTGAGTAGAGTGTTTTACATCATTCTCAAAGTCCGCTATTAGCTGGCCAGCGATTTGACTGTCATAAATAAAGGCATTCACTTCAAAATTGAGCTTAAAGCTCCGTTGATCAATGTTAGCGGTACCGACAGAACAAACCGTTTCATCGACGATCAACACTTTATTATGAATAAAGCCATTTTCATACTGATAGACCGTTGCGCCAGCTCTTAGCATTTCGCCAATATGGGAAGTGGTTGCCCAGTAAACAAACATATGGTCCGGTTTGTTTGGAATCATCAGTTTTACTTCTATGCCTGTTTGTGCAGCGACACGAAGGGCATCAAGCAACGTTTGGTCGGGAATAAAGTAAGGCGTCTGGATTAAAATCGACTTTCGCGCATCCATGATCATTTTTAAATAGCCATTTTTGATTTGTTCAAATTCCGAGTCTGGTCCGCTTGAGACAATTTGTACAGGCGTATCGCCAGCAGGCTGCACTTCTGGAAAATAACGATCATGGTAGGAAATATGGTATTGTTTGGAAGCCTGGTTCCAATCTAAGATAAAGCGTGTTTGAATCGCTTGGACAGCAGGCCCGACGATACGCAAATGGGTATCGCGCCAGTAGCCAAATTTTTTGCTTTTTCCTAAATACTCATCTCCAACGTTAAAGCCGCCGACATAACCGCATTTGCCATCTATGTTAACGAGTTTACGGTGGTTGCGGAAGTTCAAACGCAAGTTAACAATCGTAAACCTAGATGGGAAAAAAATCCCGATTTCTCCGCCTGCTTCACGAAACGCTTTTAAATACTTTTTGCGCAAAGACCGGGAACCGAGGTCATCATAGAGCAAGCGGACTTTTACGCCTTGGCGCGCTTTTTCTGTCAGCGCATCCACGATCGTTTTTCCGATCTCATCGTAACGGAAAATATAATACTGGATGTGGATGAACGTCTCGGCTTGTTTGATGTCCTTTAACAATTGCGCAAATTTTTCTTTGCCGTCGCTGAAAATATCGACACGGTTCTCTTTTGTTAGCAGCGCGTCGTTGCTCATTAGATGCATATAGATCAATTCGCGATTTTTATCAACAGTAGGGCTATAAAAGCGGAACGAAGTGTCTAAAAGGTCACGCTTTTGTTCTTCAATGAAATGCTCGAGTCCTACTTTTTTTATTCCTTCCCATTCAAACATTTTCCTCCGTGTTAATGTTTGCCCGAGGAAAATGTAAATAATAAAGCCGCCTAGTGGAATAAAAAACAGAATAAGCAGCCATGCCCAAGTCGCCTGTGCATCTTTCCGTTCAATAAAAATTAAAATGGCGGCAAGCAAGATATTGACGATCATGAGGGCGACAAGCAAATATGTTGGTATTGCAATTGCAGATTCAATCATCATAAGTATCACTGCCACTTTCTCTTACGATCTAAAAACGCCCCGACCTAAAAATTGCCCAGATAATCCAAAAAAACATTAGTGAGGTAATTACAAGCCCTATTTCAATAGCAGGGATTTGCAATAAGATGGTTGGCTCTGCCGTTAAGGAGCCACCGATAATGACTCCAGCCATAATAATGCTAAATGAAAGGAGCACGATCGAAAAAGCAAGCTTATTGCTAATTCGGTCCACTTTTTGAATCAGATGGTGGATTTCACGAATCGAGATATTGACTTTTAATTTTCCGCCGCGGATATCTTTTAACGTGTTGCGCATATCTCGTGGGAAATAGCGCAATGTTTCCATCCCTTCTTGAAATTCGGCTTGAACTTTTTTAGCAAAGTTGCGTGGATCATAGCGCTCTTTAATCAAGACACGCCCAAACGGTTCCACAATATCAATAATGCGCAATGTCGGAGCAAGTGACGAGACAATGGCTTCCACTGATAATAGGGCTTTTCCGAGCATTGTCAAATCGACAGGGACAATGCAATCATGTTTATTGGCGACGTTGAACAAGTCTTGAACAGCTTCGGCAAGAGAAATGTCAGCCATTGGGATGTCGTAATATTTTAACCGCAAATGGTCAAGGTCATCCCAGAGGCGGTCACGGTCGACGTGGTCGTGAACAATATCCATGCGGAAAAGAGCTTCCATGACGCGGTCGGTATTGCGGCCTTTTAAACCAAGGACAAGCAATGCTAAATTTTGACGCATATCAGTTGTCAAGCGGCCTACCATGCCAAAATCAATCAAAATGATCTCGTTCTCTTTCGTGACAAAGACATTGCCAGGGTGTGGATCGCCATGAAAAAAGCCATGCACAAAGATTTGCTCAAACATCCCAGTGGCAAACCGTTCAGCCACAATCTCTTGGTTAAAGCCTTTGTCGTATGTAGCATCGGTAATTTTCGTGCCATCCACATAGGTCATCGTCAACACCTTCATCGTTGAATGAGACGAGTAGACAACCGGTGTAAAAAGATGTTGTGTTTCCGAGTTTTGCCGCCTAATCCGTTCTGCGTTTTGCGCCTCATTTTTATAATTGATTTCTTCTTTTAGCGCTTCGGCAAACTCGTGGAACAAATCGACGAGACGGAAGCGTTTAACCCAACCGATCCGCTCTTCGGCTAACTCTAGCAAATCTTGCAAAATGGCAAGGTCCGTTTCAATCGTGCGCTCGATTCCTGGGCGCCGTACTTTCACGACGACCTTTTCGCCAGTAGGCAGTTCAGCCCGATGGACTTGTCCAATCGATGCTGCTGCCAACGGGACTGGCTCAAAGGAACGGAATAACTTCTCAAGGGGGGCTTCCAGTTCTACTTCAATGATGTCTTTCACCTCTTGATAGGCAAAGCTCGGTACATTGTCTTGAAGGTTCTCCAGTTCGGTTAGCACATAAGCAGGAAAGAGGTCGCCCCGTGTACTCGCAAGTTGTCCAAGTTTAATGAAAGTAGGGCCAAGCTCTTCTAAAAGCAGGCGAATCCGCTTGGCGACCGAAAGCGAAGAGTCTTGGGCACGTTTTTTTTTGGTTCGTTTTTTAGTGCGATCTAGCAGCCCTAAATCACGGACAATTTGGCCAAAGCCATAGTGATAAAGGGCTGTAATAATATCTTGGTACCTAGAAAGGTAGCGAATGCGCGTTTTTAACATAGGTTTCGTCCTTTCCAGTCCTAGTTCGTTCTGTTACTTTTCTGCGTCCTTCTCGCTAAGGGCTTTTTCGAGGGCAGCGACACGCGCTTTAAGGGCGTCGACCTCTTCCTTTGTCGGCACATCTAGAGACGATAAGAATTGTTTCGTCCGCTCTTGAATCATGTTTTCCATATTTTCCTGCGCCTTTTGCCCCTTTGCCAGCAAGTCATCGATAAGTTGGTTCGATTCAGACCGTTTGACTTCACCGCGTTGCACTAAATCATTGACTGTTTTTTCAATTTGTTCTTTGCTCGCGGCAGCAGCGCCTACACCTAAGGAATACATATTGTTTAAAAGATCTTTCATTGCCATTTTTTCACCCTCCTAATGCAATTTAATGTTGTAGGTTCATTGTATACAAAAGCAGTTGGCAAACACAATCAATATATAATATGTGTTTCCTTGTTTTACGACAAAAGCAAGCACGATGTTTCATGTTCGTTTATCAAAACATAACAATTGTTTTTATTAAGCAATTGTTGCTTTTACTCGGCTCTGTATGTTTGCAAGAAAAGTGGTTCGCCATCAATCCATTCAGCATACAGGACGTCTTTATATGATAGGATGCCTCGCTCTTTTAATTGATCTTTAAGCCAGGTTTCATCTTGACCAATTTCCTTTAAAGCTTTTTTGATGATTTCCCCATCCATAATTAACAGGATTGGCATTGGCAAGTTTTTTGGGTTTAGGGAAAGGTCACGGTTAGTTGGCTGTGCGTAAAGCGGTTTGAGTTGGACGTTTACTGTACCGTTTGTTTCTAAAATGCCGTATTCGACTTGACGGACTGAGAACACACTTTTTTCACGCAAAAGATGTTGGAGCTGGTTCAAATCAAGTTTATTTTTGCGGAGTTCCTCATATTGAATTCGGCCTTTAGCAATCACAATCGCTGGCGTGCCTTCAAGGAAACCCCGAGTGAAACGAAATTTTTGCGTGATGATTTCAATACAATAAATAAGTGAGCCCCATACGAAAATGGCATAGAGCACATACTGGAGGCCAATATCTTTATCATAGATGGCATTGCCGACTAATTCGCCGATAACGAGTGCCGAAATAAAGTCAAACGGTGTTAATTGTGTAATTTGGTTTTTGCCAAGAACTTTTGTTAGCAACAGCAGAGCAAAGAAGCCAACAATGAGCTCGGTTGTGAGAAACAGATACCCGTCCATCGTCTACCATCCCCCAATTTCAAGATCTGTTCGTATATTAGAGTGCAGCAAATGCAGATAATGATGTAGTGCTAAATAGGCAAGCGAAAAATTTACAAAAATTTCATGTTTAAACGATTTCTAACTAAAACAACCTAAGTGTGTGTCTAGATATGATTTGTAGGTGGAGGTGAAACTAAACATGAAAAGAAAATTGGTTTCGATACTTGCTGTTCTCCTCTGTTTAGGAGCTTGTACTCAAGCTGAAGATGAACGAGGCAGCGCCTTCAAACTCCAGGAAGCCGCAGGCCATGGCCAAGAAGCTTCGGATAGGGCGAAGGACGAGATTCTGGCGATGGAAGAAGTGATCAGCGTCAGAGGCATACAGTATAAAGAAGAAATGGTCATGGCGATGCATGTCAAGCAAGTGGATCGCTTTCAATTAAAAGACGTACGAAAAAAAGCATTTGACCGGATCAAAGCATTATATCCAGATTATACGATCCACATTTCCACAGATAAGAAAATCTACAAAGAATTAGAGGACGCTGAAAACAAAGTGAAAGCTGGCAATTTAAGTGAAAAAGAGCTAGAAAAAACGATCAATGTCATTGAAAAGCATTCGAAAGGATAGGGCACATATGGCAAAAAAACAGCTTACGCCGCAGCAACAAGAATACCAGAAACTGCATAGTTCTTATGAGAAAAAGCGGCCTGTACTTAAAAACTGTATTTACGCCTTTTTTATTGGCGGTTTTATTTGTTTAATTGGACAATGTTTGCACGTTTTTTTTTATACGAATTTTAATTTTACCGAAAAAACGGCCGGAAACCCGACAGTCGCCGTATTGATTTTTTTGTCGACGTTAATGACAGGCCTTGGCTTTTATGATCGGATTGCGCAAATTGCAGGGGCTGGGACAGCAGTGCCAGTGACTGGTTTTGCGAACTCGATTGCATCGGCTGCAATTGAGCATCGGACGGAAGGGTATGTGCTCGGCGTCGGTGGCAACATGTTCAAATTAGCTGGTTCGGTTATTGTTTTTGGCACTGTGGCCGCTTTCTTTATTGCGCTCATTAAAACGATTTTAATGAAAGTGGGGGTGCTTTAATGCTCGCAGGCAAACAGAGTTGGATTTTTGACAGCAAACCAGTCATAACGGCGACAGGAACTGTGGGGGGCCCGTTTGAAGCAAATGGCGCCATTCCAGAAGCGTTTGATTTATTGCATGACGATTTATGGATCGGCGAAGATTCTTATGAAAAAGCGCAGACTGTTCTGATTGAAGGCGCGGTAACAGAAACGTTGAAAAAAGCGTCCCTAAAAAAAGAAGACGTCAACTTTATGCTTGCTGGCGATTTGGTTAATCAGCTTACGCCTTCCAGTTTTGCCGGCCGTACCATTGGCATTCCGTATTTAGGCATGTTTGGTGCTTGTTCAACATCGATGGAAGGGCTAGCGATCGGTGCGATGATTATGGAAGCGAACGGAGCCAGGCATATTATTAGCGTCGCTTCAAGCCATAACACAGCGACTGAAAAGCAATTCCGCTACCCGACTGAGTATGGGAGCCAGAAACCGCCTACCGCGCAATGGACAGCAACAGCCGCCGGGGCGTGCCTGCTTGAAAAAACAGGCACAGGGCCAGTCGTTACAAAAGCAACAATTGGTCGCATTGTCGATATGGGCTTATCCGACCCTTATGATATGGGAGGAGCGATGGCGCCTGCTGCTGCTGACACGATTGCCGCCCATTTTCGCGACACGAACAGCAAACCCGATGACTATGATTTAATTGTATCGGGCGACCTTGGCCAAATCGGCTTGCCGATCTGCCGTGACTTATTAAAGCAACAAGGGTATGACCTTGACCACAGCAAGTTTCAGGATTGTGGCTTAATGCTCTATAAAGAAGACCAGCCTGTTATGGCTGGCGCAAGCGGGCCAGGCTGTTCTGCTGTCGTCACGTACGGGCATCTTTTGAAAAAAATGCAAAAAGGGGAGTTAAAACGGTTGCTCGTTGTGGCAACGGGCGCATTGCTTTCTCCTTTGTCTTATCAGCAAAAAGAGTCGATTCCTTGTATCGCTCATGCGGTGTCGATTGAAGCGAACGGAGGGATGTCATGATTTTTTTGTGGGCCTTTTTAGTTGGCGGTGTCATTTGCGTCATTGGCCAACTGCTTATGGATGTCGGCAAGCTGACACCAGCCCATACGATGTCGACGCTCGTCGTATCAGGGGCGATTTTAAGCGGCTTTGGTTTATATGAACCGTTAATTGATTTTGCTGGCGCAGGCGTGACTGTACCTATCACAAGTTTCGGAAATTCCCTTGTACAAGGGGCGTTAATGGAAGCAAATCGCGTCGGCTTGATTGGAATTATTACCGGCATTTTTGAAGTGACGAGCGCCGGTATCTCTGCTGCGATCATCTTTGGATTTTTGGCTTCCCTTTGTTTTAAACCAAAAGGCTAAACTGTTTGTATGTAAGAATAAAAACCTTTTCGCCGTTCAAAACAGGTGAAAAGGTTTTTGGTCGTGGTTGAATTCGAACAAGCCCGTCATATTCATAGCTTGTTCGCATAAAGTGGTACTAAACGGAGTGGAGGCTGGAGGGTATGATGAAAAAAACAATCGTTCACTGTTTATTGGTCGGGTTCTTGTTTTTTTTCCAGAGTAGCGAGGTGCTTGCGAATGAACCTGCAACATTTCCTGTTTCTGGACAGGCCGCTATTTTGATGGAACAGTCTTCTGGCCGTGTTCTGTATAGCAAAAATGAACATCAGCCTTTGAAAATCGCCAGTATTACAAAGATAATGACGGCCATCTTAGCGATTGAATCAGGCAAGCTAGACGAGACAGTAACCGTATCTAAACGTGCTGAGGGAACAGAAGGTTCCTCCCTGTATTTAGTGGCTGGTGAAAAATTAACGCTCCGCGACTTGGTGTATGGGCTTATGCTACGGAGCGGCAACGACGCAGCTATAGCGATTGCTGAACATGTTGGCGGCAGCGTCGAAGGCTTTGTATTTTTAATGAACGAAAAGGCAGAGGAAATTGGCATGTCTAATACGCTATTTCGCAATCCACACGGACTTGATACAGATGAGGACCACTTGTCGAGTGCGTACGACATGGCGCTTTTAACGCAATATGCGATGGGGAACGAAGAATACCGAGATATTTCATCGACAAAAGACTACCGTTCAAAAGGCGATAAAGTCCGTGTATTTCATAATAAAAACCGCCTCCTTACCGAGAAGTACAGTTACTCAACCGGCGGGAAAACAGGTTATACGAAATTAGCAAAACGAACGCTTGTGTCTACCGCTTCCAAAGACGGGCTTGATTTAATTGCCGTTACGTTAAATGCCCCTGATGACTGGGACGACCATATGCATATGTTTAACTGGGGCTTTGAGCATTACAGCCTTGAACGGCTCGTGTCAAAAGGGAAACTGAAAAGCAAAGTCGATCCATTTTACGAAGGCAATTTGTATGTCCCGTATGATGTTGTGTATCCGCTAACGAGAGAAGAGAAAAGTCAGTTGCAGTCTGCTTTAACGCTGAAGAATCCCCCGAAAAGAGGAAAGTTTACTGACCAGGAGCTGCTTGAACCAATTGGAAAGTTAGCGTTTACGGTTGATGGCAAAACAATTGAATCAATCCCTCTTTATTATCAGGCTCAAGAAGAGGAGCACGTGTCTTTGTTTCAAAAGATTGGGCGGTTGCTAACATTCATCATTGGGGTGCGGCCTTTATGATTAACGTGATTTGGGCCGGTATGCTATTGATCGGTCTTATCTATGCAGGTGTGAACGGGACAATGGCAGAGGTGACAGAGAGCGTCTTCACCGGGGCGAAAGAAGCGGTAACGATATGCATCGGCTTGATTAGCGTACTGACATTCTGGCTTGGGCTGATGAAAGTCGCAGAAGCGGCCGGGCTTCTCAAGGCATTGGCGAAAATGGTCCATCCCCTTGCAAGGCGTCTTTTTCCAGAAGTGCCAAAAGATCACCCAGCAATGGGTTATATATTGTCAAACATGACCGCTAATGTGTTTGGTCTTGGCAATGCGGCAACACCGATGGGCATCAAGGCGATGGAGGAGTTGAAACGGCTAAATGGCGGCAAAGAAGAGGCGAGCCGTTCTATGGTCACGTTGCTTGCGTTAAACACAGCATGCTTAACGCTCGTGCCGACAACGGTCATTTCCATTCGTATGTCGTACGGTTCTGCGGCGCCTACAGATATTGTCAGCACGACGATTTTAGCTTCTGGCTGCGCCATGCTAGGGGCGATTTGCATTGACCGCCTTTTTTATATGCGCCGGGCGCGAAAGGAGCGTAAAAAGAAATGACCTATTTAACATCGCTTTCCGTGTGGCTCATCCCGTTGCTCATCGGTTTTGTCGTCGTGGTGGCTTCGTTTAAGCGCGTGCCGACGTATGAAACGTTTGTATCGGGTGCAAAAGAAGGGTTTAGCATGGCTGTTTCGATTATCCCTTATTTAGTCGGGATGCTCGTCGCGATTTATGTGTTTCGCGCTTCAGGGGCGATGGAGGCTCTTGTCGGCGCCATGGCCCCGGTACTAAGCTGGGTCGGCATTCCTGCCGATATTGTGCCGCTCGCGCTAATGCGTCCAATTTCTGGAACAGGTGCTCTTGGGTTAATGACTGATCTAACTGCTGTCCATGGTCCCGACTCTTACATTGGCCGCTTAGCTGCTACGCTGCAAGGAAGCACAGATACAACGTTCTATATTTTAACGGTATATTTTGGTGCAGTCGGCATCAAGAAAATGGGCGATGCCCTCAAAGTCGGACTACTTGCTGACTTAGTCGGCATGATTGCTGCTGTTGTCGTCGTTAGCCTCGTCTTTGGGTAAGCGAGGAGAAATACATGACAAGCAAAAGAGCGTGGCTGGCAAAAGCTGGACGCGTTTTTTTCTATTGGGGAAATGTTATGTCATTTGTTTGATTTTTCGAGTCTGATTAAATCTCTACTTTCGCCTACTTGTATCAGCTGCTTGAAGGCGGTATGATGGCAAAGAGGTGAACACGATGGAACGATTGCAAAAAGTTATCGCCAAAGCAGGAGTGGCTTCGAGAAGAAAAGCAGAAGAATATATTGTTGAAGGTAGAGTGAAAGTAAACGGCGAAACGGTTACAGAATTAGGAACAAAAGTAAATCCAAGCAAAGACGCTGTTGAAGTGGACGGCGTTCCCCTTGATAAAGAAGAGCCTGTCTACCATTTGTTGTATAAACCGACTGGCGTCGTGTCAACATCAAATGACGAGAAAGGGCGGAAAGTCGTCACAGATTTTATTGAAAGCGAACAAAGAATTTATCCGATTGGCCGGTTGGATTATGACACATCTGGTTTGCTTCTGCTTACAAATGATGGAGAGTTTGCCCATCTGCTCATGCATCCCCGTTATAAAATTGAAAAAGAGTACATTGCCAAAGTGAAAGGAATCCCTGAACGAAAACGGATCAAAGAACTTGAAACCGGGATTGTCTTAGAAGATGGCAAGACTGCCCCGGCGAAAGCAAAAGTCCTGTCGATTGACAAGAAAAAGCAAACAGCAATTGTGCGGCTCATTATCCATGAAGGCAAAAACCGCCAAGTCCGCCGGATGTTTGAAGCAATTGGCCATCCTGTTGTAAAGTTAAAGCGCGAGCGCTACGGGTTTTTAACGCTTGGCCATTTACATCCAGGCGAATCAAGGCCGTTAAAGCCGATTGAAGTCAAACAATTAAAGGAACTGGCTGTCACGAAACCGTCATAAAATTGCAGGCGGACAAAACGAAGAAAGCGCTATAATGTAAGAAAACGTTCACATTTTCGCGAGAGGAGGGGACGTCGCTTGGGTAAAAGCAAAAAGAAAAGGAGCATTATCCGTTTTACGGTGTTATTTGCAATCGTGTGTGCAATTGGCTACACGATTTATGCGAATGCCGCCTCTGAACAGGGAGCAGTTAAAGTCGGAGAACCGGCGACCAACTTTGCGTTAGTCGATCTGGAACAGGAGCGGTTTGAGCTTGGCCAAAATCAAGGCAAAGGTGTATTCATTAACTTTTGGGGCACGTTCTGTGAGCCGTGCGAGCGGGAAATGCCTTACATTGAAAATGCATATGAGCAATACAAAGACGAAGTTGAAATGATTGCCGTCAATGTTGATGAGGCGCCCCTAACGGTCCAGTCATTTATCAATCGCCATGGCCTTACTTTTCCAGTCGCCATTGATGAGCGCCGGGAAGTAACACGGGCGTATGGAATCGGCCCGCTTCCAGCTACAATTTTAGTGGACGAGCACGGCATTGTGCAAAAAGTACATACAGGCGCAATGACAGAGGAAATGGTCCACGAATTTTTCCAAAGCATTGTTCCTGACGCATAAGGGCATCTGGGGGGATTTGTCATGAACGAACAGACGCACGTATGTGAGTGCGGACATAAAAACAGAGAAGGCACCGAGATGTGCGCTGCATGTGGGAAGCCTCTGACGGAAAAAGCGCGCACAGAAGGCGTGAACATGCGCTACGAGGGGGCAGCGATCCGCTCAAAAAAGCGGAAAGTAACGGTACTCGATCGGATTTGGGGTTTCTTTTCTTCCGTGAAAGTCGGCGTATGGATTATTGTTTTGCTGCTGCTTGCCTCGGGAGTCGGGACGATCTTGCCGCAAGAAAATTTAATTGGCGAAGACCCAGCAGTATTTTATGAACAAGAGTATGGCAGCTTAGGACTGCTTTATTACAATTTGGGCTTGCATGAACTGTATAGTTCGTGGTGGTATATTGCTTTAATTGCCGCACTTGGCATCTCTATTATTGTTGCCAGCATTGACCGTGGCGTACCCTTGTATAAAGCGTTAAAGTCGCAACGGGTAACGCGCCATAAGCATTTTATGACTCGGCAGCGTTTATTTTCAAAGACAGAAATCGTGCCTTCAGAAGCGGAGCGAGCGATTTCTGAAGCGGCAGAAAGGTTAAAACGTAAACGCTACCGCATTCGCGTCGAGAATGGGAATGTACTTGCGGAAAAAAACCGCTTTGCCCGTTGGGGCCCGTACGTTAACCATCTAGGCTTAATTTTGTTTCTGATCGGTTGTTTGCTTCGCTACATTCCGGGCATGTATGTAGATACGCAAATGTGGGTCCGTGAAGGAGAACAAAGCCCTATACCAGAAACAGAAGGTTATTTTATCGAAAACCGTGGCTTTACGGTAGAGCTATACGACGAAAATGATGAGCGCTTCCAAGATGCGTTTGCATCAAGCAATGCAGTCGTTCCGGAGACGTTTGAAACCGATGCCGTTCTTTATAAACGGCAAGAATCAGGAATTGTCGGAGAGAGCGGCGAGCTTGAACAGGTGCAAGAAAAGCAAATTCGTGTCAACGATCCGCTCAAATTTGATTCATTTTCCCTTTATCAAACGGATTACCGCTTAAATGAGTTGCATGAAATGACGTTTACATTGGAACATAAAGACACTGGCGATACATTTGGCGAATTAACCGTTCATTTGCTTAATCCTGAGAAATCTTATGACCTTGGCGACGGGTATTCCGTGGTGCTTGATGAATATTTCCCTGATTTTTATATGAATAGTAATGATGAACCATCTACACGTTCAAGTGTGCCGAATAATCCGTTCTTTATTTTTACCATGTATACACCTGATACCCCAGATGGTGAAACAAGCATGGTCGGTATTCAACAAAATTTAGAACCGTTAGGGGAAAATGAATATAAAATGACATTTGTTGATGTCGATTTAGTCAATGTCAGCATTTTAACGGTCCGAAAAGACTTGACGATGCCACTTTTAATTGCTGGAGGGTCGATCTTTATTATTGGGCTCATTCAAGGGTCGTACTGGGCTCACAGGCGTGTGTGGCTGCAACAAGTTGGAGGGGAAGTTTGGATTGCTGGCCATACAAACCGGAACTGGCTGTCTTTTAAAAGGGAAATTGACGATGCATTGGAAGGCAATGCGCTTATACCTCCTGTCGATCAAGAGGATGAAGCGGAGAGCCGCCCAGAAGGAGCATAATAGAAATAGGGGGACGTTATGGTCAATCTTAGCTTTAATTTACTGCTGTTTGCTTTTTTTGCTTATTTAATAGCAACGGTATTTTTTGCGTTCTCCCTTCGAAAACGGAAAAAAGAAACCGAATCAAGCAAAACAGCATCAAAAGAAAGCAGGCGAGGGTTCGTGTTTGCCTCTTTAGGCTTGCTTCTAGCTTTAGGCTATTTTATAACGCGCTGGTATGTAGCAGGCCATCCGCCTGTCAGCAATATGTTTGAGTATATGACTTTTCTCGGAATTGCAATGAGCTTGGCTTTTGTCATCCTTTATTTTATTTATCCGAGCAAGGCAGATGTGATTGGCTTTTTTGCGATGCCGACTGTAATGTTGTTGATTGTTTACGCGTCAACATTTGAAACGGCGATTTCTCCACTTGTGCCGTCATTGCAAATGCCGCTCATGCTAAAGCTTCACATTATAACAACTTCGATTGGACAAGGGTTATTAGCGATCGGCTTTGCTGCAGGGCTTGCTTATTTGATCCGCACAATCGACTTGACGACGAAAAGTTGGAAGCCACGAGCACTGGAAGTCATCATGTACAGTATTCTTTGTTTTCTTGCCTATTCGAGCCTTTCCCATGGGTTTGCAGCAGCAGGATATGAAGTCGAATTTCAATATGTTAACGAAGAAGGCGTCGTTTCAGAACAGCCGATGGTGTACAATTTGCCAGCGATTGTCGGGCCTAATGAATGGGAACTATTAACGGAGGGCGCGATGGAGCCATGGGTTTCAGTACCAGGCAATATCGAAGCGAGTGATTTGAATACATTGCTTTGGTCATTTGTTGCTGGTTTGGTGCTTTATTGGCTGCTGCGGTTGATTTTGCGCAAACGGCTCACAAAGGCAATCCAGCCGCTTTTGAAAAATATTAGCCCGCAAACAACGGATGAGTTAAGCCACCGCGCGATTGCAATTGGTTTTCCTGTTTTTGCTTTAGGCGGACTTGTGTTTGCGATGATTTGGGCGCAAATTGCGTGGTCACGTTTTTGGGGATGGGACCCGAAAGAAGTGTGGGCGCTTATTACGTTTTTATTTTATGCTGTTTATCTCCACTTACGCTTAAACAAAGGCTGGCATGGCGAAAAATCGGCGTGGTTATGCGTTATCGGTTTTGCGATTATTATGTTTAACCTTGTATTTGTCAATTTGGTCATAGCGGGCCTTCATTCTTACGCTTAATTTTGGCGGAATTGTTACAGCCGGTGCTGGAACAATTCCGCATTTTTAGTCGTACGAATGGCAACTAAAATTTCTTCCGTGGTACACTACTAAGGAGAGCAGTATCGATAAGGAGGTTTCCCAAATGGAATACAAGCCAACATTGCTTGTTGTTGATGATGAAGAGCGGATTCGCCGCCTATTGCGAATGTATTTAGAAAGGGAAGAGTACCAAATTGAAGAAGCAAGCAATGGCGAGGAGGCACTTGAACTCGCCCTTGCCAAAGAATATGACTTGATTTTGCTTGATGTGATGATGCCTGGGATGGATGGCGTCGAGATGTGCCAAGAGCTCCGTAAGAAAAAAGCGACGCCTGTAATGATGTTGACGGCCAAGGGAGAAGAAGCAAACCGTGTGCAAGGGTTTGAAGTAGGAGCCGACGATTACATTGTCAAACCGTTCAGCCCCCGGGAAGTGGTGCTCCGTGTGAAAGCTTTGTTGCGCCGTGCATCTGCTACTAAGTTTTTGCAAACTGACACACAGACAAAAGATGTGCTCGTGTTTGGGCCACTCACGATTGACAATGATGCCCATCGAGTGACTGTTGACAAGACGGAAATTAGTTTGACGCCAAAAGAATATGAACTGCTCTTTTATTTGGCGCAATCACCAGATAAAGTGTTTTCTCGTGAACAGCTATTAAAGGATGTTTGGAACTATGAGTTTTTTGGCGACTTGCGAACAGTCGATACACATGTCAAACGGTTACGCGAAAAATTGAATCGCGTTTCTCCAGAAGTAGCAGCCATTATTTCAACCGTTTGGGGGGTTGGATACAAGTTTGAGGCGACGCGTGGGTGATGCTGTGGCAAAGTGTAGTCGGGAAATTATGGTTTACCATCCTTTTGCTTGTCACAGCTGTATTGACAATTCTAATGGTCCTGCTGCTTCGCTTTACAGAAGGAAATGCGATTGAGGAAGCTGAAAGCCGCTTAAACAGCTACGCAAATATGGCAAAAACGATGTATGAAACCCATACGGATGAAACAAGCACATATGATTACTTGCAATCGTTAAGCAATGAATTCCAAATTAATATCACCATTATTAAAAATGGCGCAAAAGCGTGGAGTGCCCAAGGCAACCGTTCAGGCGAGATCAATGTTGCGACATTGCTGGAAGAGTGGTCGGTAGAAGGACTTGAAAAAGGCGAGCGGATTGTAACAGAGGCCAATTATCCTGCCAGTGGACAGGAGCAAGACCCGATTGAAATGATCGTTGTCGGTGTGCCGTTATCAGAAGATTATTTAACGAGCAGCGGCATCATTTTATACCAACCACTGTCTGCCGTCGAGGAAGCAGCTGCAGAAACGCGACGGATTATCTATTTGTCAGCAGGCATTGCGTTAGTGTTGACGACTGTTTTTGCGTTTTTTTTGTCAAGTCGGATCACGGCACCGCTGCGAAAAATGCGGCAAGCGGCATTGGAAGTGGCACAAGGGCAGTTTCATACGAAAGTGCCGATCCTTACACAAGATGAGATTGGCCAGCTAGCGATTGCCTTTAACCGGATGCGCCGAGAGCTCAATCGCAACATTTCCGAGTTGAATCAAGAAAAAGAACAGCTTTCCCATATTCTCGCCTCAATGGCTGACGGCGTGATTACACTAGACCGACAAGGCAGAATCTTATTGACCAACCCCCAAGCAGAGGAAGTGTTAGCGCTGCTCTTCTATGAAGAGGGGCAAAAGCCAATAACGGGTGAACGGAAAACATTGCCAGTATCGTTAACACCTTTGTTTGAACAAGTCGTTTCAGCGGAGAAAGAAGAGCTGCAAGAACTGTCCGTTCAAGGGCGAAGTATGGCTGTGTTGATGGCGCCTCTCTATGCTGAAGAGCATGTCCGTGGTGCTGTAGCTGTTGTCCGTGATGTAACGGAAGAGCGCCGGCATGACAAATTGCGCAAAGATTTTATTGCCAACGTGTCGCATGAGCTCAGGACGCCAATCTCAATGTTGCAAGGCTATAGCGAAGCCATGGTTGACGGGGTAACATCAAGTGATGAGGAACGAAAAGAAGTCGCGCAAATCATTTACGATGAATCGCTACGTATGGGCAGGCTCGTCAATGAGCTTCTCGATTTGGCACGTATGGAAGCAGGCTATATTGACTTGAATCTGGAAGAAGTGGATCTCGATTCTTATTTAGAACGGATTACCCGCAAGTTTGCAAGCTTTGCCCGCGAATATGACGTAACAGTCGAATTGGCCAAGCCAGGAAGAGGACAGATTGCTGTATTTGACCCTGACCGGATTGAGCAAGTTTTAACCAATTTAATTCATAATGCGATCAGGCATACAAACCCTGGTGGACTGATTACCGTTGTACATGAACAAGAAGAAGAACGTGACACATTTGCTGTAGTTGATACAGGGAGGGGCATTCCTGAAGAAGACCTTCCTTATGTGTTTGAACGTTTTTATAAAGCGGACAAAGCGCGGACAAGGCAGCATGGCGGAACAGGGCTGGGCCTTGCTATTGCGAAACATATTATTGACGCACACCAAGGGAAAATTACTGTCCATAGCCGCTTAGGAGAAGGGACAACATTTCATTTTACGTTGCCTAAACAGCAAGGCGATAAAGGGAAATGAGACATTCTGTGATTAAACAGAGGCAAGCAATGGTATTGCTCAAGTGGATGTGGGCAATGCAGACGGATGCAGCGTTTGTCGGAATCGACAAGGCGCTGCATTTGCCGTTAGGAAGAAAAATGGCAGGAGGAACGCTACCTTGTTACCGCAGCGCACATTGCAACGATTCTTAAAAACGCATAAAATCGCCGTTTACGCTGGAGCGATAGCGATCACTCTGTTTGTAGTGATTGCTGCTGTTCGCTTTGGCAGCGTCGGCCTTTCATTCCCAACGGTTTTCTTCGTCCTTGTCCAAGAAGGGCTGAACATCCCTCTTGGACAAGAATTAGATCCAGGGCATGTACAAATTATTTTACACATTCGCCTTCCTCGAGTGCTGTTGGCGCTTTTCGTTGGCGCCTGTTTAGCTGTAGCTGGTGCTGCTTTTCAAGGGCTGTTGCGGAATCCACTTGCAGATCCTTATACGTTAGGCGTTTCCTCTGGAGCTGCGCTTGGGGCAGTCGCCGTGCTATTCTTTCAATTGGCCTTTTTCGGAGCGTGGACATTGCCGCTTGTCGCAATGGGATGTGGCTTTTTGACGTTAGTGGCTGTCTTGTATTTCACAAAGATCCTTTCCCCATCTTTGCAAAATGAAACCGTTGTGCTTGCAGGGATCATTGCCAGTGCTTTTCTAGGGGCAGGCCTTTCGCTAATGATAGCCATGTCGCAAGATGAACTACGGCAAGTCATCAATTGGTTGATGGGCAGCGTTGCAATGAGAGGTTGGGCCCATATTGGCTTGTTGCTGCCGTTTTTTGTGGGTGGGTTCACATTGTTGTTTTTTTGTAGGAATGAGTTGAATGCTTTTATGTATGGAGAAGAAACGGCGCAGCATTTAGGCGTTTATGTGGTACAGAAAAAATACATCATCCTTATTGCCGCGACGATTTTAACAGGAAGTGCCGTTGCCGTCTCGGGTACAATTGGCTTCGTTGGTCTTGTTGTCCCCCATATGTGCCGAACGCTTTTTGGAAGCGACTATTCACACTTGCTGCCCCTGGCAGCCATCGTTGGCGGCAGTTTTTTAGTAGTATGCGACATGGCAGCCCGTGTCGTCGTTTCTCCTGCAGAACTGCCAATTGGCGTTGTAACCGCGCTCATTGGTGCCCCAACCTTTGCGTGGATGCTATATAGAAGCCAGCGAGCGAAAAGGAGGGACCAGGCGACATGATTGCGGCAAATAACCTTTCCGTTAACCGGGGGGGGCGTCTAATCCTCGATCAAGTAAGTTTCCAAGCAAAGAAAGGGCGAATGCTTGGCATACTTGGAGCAAACGGCAGTGGCAAAACGACGTTGTTAAAAACGGTGACAGGTTTTTATCCTTATCAGGCAGGTTCAATTGAAATTGACGGAAAGCCACTAGCTACACTAAAGCCAAAAGAGCGGGCGCAGCGGATGGCTGTGCTATCCCAAGATGAGCATGTTTCCTTTGACGTGCCTGTCTATGAAGCCGTCGCCCTTGGCCGCTACGCCCATCAACAAGGCTTGTTTGCTGTTAAAGGAAAAACAGACGACGACATCATTCGGAAAGCGATGGAGGAGACAGGTATAAGCGACATGGCTGAACGGTCGTTGTTAAGTTTGAGCGGCGGCGAAAAACAACGTGTCTGGCTCGCTCGGGCGCTAGCGCAACAGCCTGACAGCTTGCTACTTGATGAACCGACAAACCATTTGGACTTGGCTCGCCAAGTTGCGCTCATGGAGCATTTAACAAAACTGCTGGCATCACGGCAATTGACGGTTGTGTGCATTCTACACGACATTAATCTGGCAAGTTTGTATTGTGATGATGTGTTGTTACTGAAAAACGGAAAAGTGATATGCCAAGGTGAAACGCAATCGATCTTGACACGGGGTGCTCTTGAAAATATTTACGGAACAGCTTTTCATGAATGGAAAGAGCCTGTAAAAGGAAGGAAACAATTTTCGGTGGTCACACGCGTCTAAAGCGTGGTGTCAAGTGAGCAAACGTCCGCAAATCGAAGACGTCCAAAATAGGCCTTAAGGAGAAGGTAGAATGAAGATTTATACGAAAAGGGGAGATCGGGGCGAGACGAGCATTGTCGGAGCCCGCTTGCAAAAAACAGATGCACGCGTTGAAGCAATTGGTGCAGTTGATGAATTGAACAGTTCACTTGGCTTTGCGATATACAGCTGTAAAAAGCACGGCCTTAGCCAACTAACAGAGGAACTGATTGTGTTATCACACCAATTATTTGATGCAGGGGCCGATTTGGCCCAAGCGAAAGAGGCGGAATGGAAGATCACGAGCGCCCATACCGATGCGTTGGAGCGTTGCATTGACGCCCATACGGCTAAGTTGCCGCCACTGTCCGGGTTTATTCTTCCAGGAGGGTCTGAACCTGCTTGCGCATTGCATCGTTGCCGTACAGACGCCCGCAAAGCAGAACGTAAAATCAATAGCGTCGCTAATGTGTCCCAAGCGTTGTTGCCTTTTTTTAACCGCTTGTCGGACTGCTTTTTTACAATGGCGCGTAGTGCTAATCACGAGTTAGCCGAACAAGATGTCCTCTATGTTGGCGAGCAACGCCTGCAAAGGGAGGAATAAAACCGGAAATGAAGCCATATGGATAGTACTGACGAATGTTTAAAAGAGCGATAAGAAGGCGCTATTTGCCGGCTTAGTGGCTCTTTTTTAGCGACTTGAAGGAGGCCAATATGGTTGGTTTTATCGATTTTGTAAGGCGGATCGGGATTGTGCTTGTGCTGGGGCTAGCCATTAGTTTGCTTTTTTTTAGCTTGAAAAGTCCTGTCACAGACGAAGTCATAATGGAGCGAAACATCGAGCGGCAAAAGCAATAACTTGCCAGTTCATTGCTTTTAGCTGAAAGAAGCGTACATAGTTAAAAAGCCGTTGGCAACCCTAAAGGGAGCAACGGTTTTTTAGGAGGGAAACATGTGCCGCTTCTTTTAGAATATGGTTGGGTTTTGCTTGTTTTAATTGCTCTAGAAGGGATTTTAGCTGCTGACAACGCAGTGGTGCTGGCAATGATTGTTCGCCATTTGCCAGAAAACGAAAGAAAAAAAGCTTTATTTTATGGGCTTGCAGGTGCTTTCTTATTTCGCATCATTTCTTTGTTCTTTATTTCTTTGCTTGTCGACGTTTGGCAAATTCAAGCAATAGGCGCTATTTACTTGTTGTATTTGTCGATTCACTATTTGTATCGAAAATGGGTCAAGAAGAAAACAAAGAGTGCAAAGGCGATGAAAGCGCCTGTAGGATTTTGGAAAACAGTCGTAAAAGTCGAGCTTGCCGATTTTGCATTTGCGGTCGATTCCATTTTAGCGGCCGTCGCCCTTGCCGTCACATTGCCAGCGACAAATTGGCCAAACATTGGCCAACTGGACGGAGCACAATTTGCTGTTGTCCTAAGTGGTGGGATCATCGGCATTGTGATTATGCGGTTTGCAGCAGGCAAATTTATTAAATTGCTTGAATGGCGGCCAAGCCTTGAAACAGCCGCTTATTTAATCGTTGGCTGGGTTGGCGTAAAACTTCTTGTTTATACACTTGCCCATCCTGATTTGCACATTTTACCAGAGCATTTCCCAGAATCTTCGTTATGGAAAACGATCTTTTGGACCGTATTTGCTGGAATTGTCCTTATCGCTTGGTTCAAGTCGTCTAAGGATTTGAAAAAGGCTTCTCTACAACCTTAAAGATTGTCGACCAACTTTGTTGTTGTGTTGGAGCTGGCGGTGCACGCTTTCGAAAACGCTGTTCTAGCACCCGGTTGGCATTGGCTTGACGGACAAGTAAAAAAGCAGCCACTCCTTGAAAAGAGGGCTGCTTTGTCATTTAAGTTGATACGCGTACTTCTGCTGTTTTTTGCATTGGTTCCCTTTGTTCAAGAATGTTAAGGGCGAGCGAGTTCAGCAGGTGAATAGGCTTGCTATAATGTGGTTGGAAGAAGAAATCAGCAAACGCTAAATCAGTCACCGTCATCTGCTGTTGGATGCAAACCGATACGGTATTCATTAGGTGTGTCTGATCGGTCTTGCTCATAACTTGGGCACCGACAATACGAAGCGATTCCTGTTCGAAAACAAGCTTTATGCGAACTTCCTCAGCAGAAGGCATGAATGTCGGGCGTTCATGGTCGGTGAATGTAAACGAACGGACATCAAGGCCATAGATCGCTGCTGCTTCTTCCGTTAAACCAGTAGAGGCAATGTTTAGGTCGTACAATTTTAGTCCAGATGTTCCTTGTGTTCCTTTATAGGCAAAGGTCGGGCGCTTAATATTGTACGCCACAAGCGTGCCCATTTTGGTTGCATTGGTGGCAAGAGGAATGTACGCCATGTGGTTGGCAGAGTTGTGAAATACTGCACAATTGTCTCCAGCAGCAAAAATGTTAGGATCGCTCGTTTGCATATATTCATTCACAAGTAGAGCGCCATTTTCAAGTGTGTCGACTTTATCTTTAATGAGATCTGTTAGTGGCTTAAAGCCGACGCAAAGCAAGACAAGGTCTGCTTCGTGTGTCTGTTTGCTTGTTTGTACAGCTTGGACGCCCCCTGCCGAGTTTCCGATAAATGACTCGACTTTTTCGCCTAGCGCAAGCGTCACATGATGTTCACGTAATGTAGTTTCAATCTTATCAGTAAATTCATGGTCGAGGTATTTGTTTAAAATACGGTTGGCACCTTCGATAAGGGTTACGTCCTTGCCGTTTGTTGCAAATGCCTCCACGAGTTCAATGCCAATGTAGCCCGCACCAATGACAGCTATTTTTTGGGCGTTCGTTGCTTTTTTAATAATTTGCTGTGCTTGGTAATAGTTTTTGCAAAGCTGAATGTTCTTTAAGCCGACACCAGGAATAGACGGTATGACTGGAGCGGACCCTGTCGTAAATACGAGTTTGTCATACTTGTCCGTAAATTGTTCACCTGTTTGAAGGTTACGAACACGAATTTTTTTATTTTCATTATCAACGTTAATCACGTCGTGAAGGACGTGCATGCTTGCGCCAAGAGCAGCCAATTCTTGTGGAGATGAATAAAACAAGTCTTCAGCATGCTCGACGACACCGCCGACGTGCAAGGCAATTCCGCAAGACAAAAAGGAGACTGTGTCGTTTCGTTCATAGACGGTTATGTCAGCGTCAGGATGGAGCCGGAGCAAATTTTTAACGGCAGTCGTACCCGCGTGGGTACAACCAATCACAATTATTTTCATTGTTGTAGCCTCCTGTATAAGAATGTGAGTAATTTCACAAGAGTGGTCTTTATTTGTGAACCATTGAGCAAAATCCTCAAGTTGATCATATCATATTGTGAACTGGTGAGCAAATGTTTTTTGAAGCTGACATGCTGGTTTGTTTTTAGAATCGCTATGGAAGTAGGGGAAGTAGAAGAAAACGAATGCCACCTCGTTGAAAAACGAGGTGGCCAGGCAAGTGATCGTTCATTTATGCTATCGGCGAATCCTGCCTAGTAGCAAAAGCTGTCTATGTTTTTCAAGACTTATAAATCAATGACGTTAGCAATAGCGATTTCGTCAAACGTTAACAAACCGTCGATCACAGTTTGATCGACATGTTTATCGACTTGGACAATCATAATCGCTTCGCCGCCGGCTGATTTCCGGCCTACTTGCATCGTTGCGATATTGACGTCATGCTTAGCGAGAAGTTGGCCCATTTTGCCGATAACGCCAGGACGATCAAAATGTTGAATGTATAAAATATGCCCTTCTGCGACGACGTCGACTGAAAAACCGTTGATTGATACAATCCGTGGACCGTATTCATGGATGTAAGTCGCCTTCATTTCAAACTGTCTGCCTTCGCCGTGGACAACCGCTTGGATGAGGTTAGAGTAGCCGAATGTTTTCGTCACATGCTTTTCGCCAAAGGAAATGCCACGTTCTTTGGCAATAAGGGATGCGTTGACATCATTGACAGCCGCATCAACGCGTGGTTGAAGAAAACCGGAAATAAGGCTTCTCGTTAGCACGCTCGTATTTTGTTCGGCCGTTGTGCCGCTGTAGAACACTTCAATTTCTTGGACAGGGATACGCATCAATTGTGATAATACGGAGCCCATTGTCCTAGCAAGGTCGTAATAGGGCTTGATTTTTTCGTAAACGTCTTTTGGCATAGCTGGCAAATTAATCGAGTTTAATGCCGGCTCACCGTTTAAAAATTGTAGCACTTCCTGAGAAACTTGGGCAGCCACGTTTAGCTGCGCTTCTTTCGTAGAAGCAGCAATGTGAGGCGTTGCCACTACGCTAGGATGGCCAATCAATTCTTTGTCTGTCGCTGGTTCTTCTGTAAACACATCCAAAGCAGCCCCGGCAACATGGCCGTTGTTTAAGTAGTGTTTTAATGCCTGTTCATCAATAATGCCACCACGGGCGCAATTGATTAAAAACACTCCTGGCTTTGTTTTCGCGATTGTTTCCATATTCAAAAGCCCTTTTGTGTCTTTCGTTAATGGCGTATGCACAGTAATGATATCAGCAACTGATAAGACATGGTCCAACTCGCCTTGGGCAATCCCAAGTTTTTCTGCTCGTTCAGCCGTTAAAAATGGATCATACACAAGCACGCCCATTTCAAACGCTTTGGCCCGTTTGGCTAATTGCGTACCAATACGGCCAAAGCCAACAATGCCGAGTGTTTTTCCCCGAAGTTCAGTCCCTTGGTACGCTTTGCGGTCCCATTTTCCTGATTTGACACTAGCGTTAGCTTGTGGAATGTTGCGCAACAGGGCGCACATCATCGCAAATGTGTGCTCCGCCGTTGAAATCGTGTTGCCGTCAGGTGCGTTAATGACGACAACGCCATGTTTGGTTGCCGCTTGTATGTCTACATTGTCAACACCGACGCCGGCACGAGCAACGATTTTCAAGCGCGGCATACGGCTGAGGAGCTCCTCGGTGACTGTAGTGGCACTGCGGATTAACAGGGCGTCGTATTGCTCCAATGGCCCAGCGTTGTCGACGCTTGCTTGTGTAACCTCGACATGGTCAGCCTCAAGCAAAGGCAATAGGCCTTCTTCGCTCATGGTATCGGCTACGAGAATATGAAATTGGGCTGTTTTTGGCTCTGCAACTTGGTTCATTGTACTCCACTCCTTTTATGGTTCTTCCTACATAAATGAAAAACGCCCCCCACAGCGGCAGAATTTTGCTGTGAGGGGCGAATGTTCGCGGTACCACCCTCGTTGTTTGCACAAGATGTGCATCTTTACTGGTAACGGCAGAAGCCGGCACACGTCTACTGTTTTTCGACGTGACAACTTAGAAGGGCTATCCAAACAGGCTGTCACTGGTTTGCAGCTCCCACCAGCTCTCTGAATCGGCCTTGCTTTTCATGTCTTCATCATCGTTTTTAGCAATTTGATTTGTTAGATAATTTATCATGGCAACGCAGAAAAGTCAATCGTCATAACCAAAAAAGTTCGGTTTTTCTTGTAATCGCTAATCCCCGTTTGTTATAAAAAAGAAAAATACCGAAAAAAGACAGATAACTTTAATCAAAAGCGAATCTTTTATTCGTATTTAGTCGGATCGCCGTTAAAAGGCTTGTCGGAAATTTTAATCGAGTCTGTTGGGCAGCCATCTTTTGCATCGATTGCATCGTCAACGAGCAAGTCGGGAAGTGGCTTATTTCCAGTATTATGATCAAGGAAAGCGTAAGCTAGCCCTTCTTCATTGTAATCATACACATCTGGGGCAACGAGCCCACAGGCGCCGCAAGCAATGCATGTATCTAGTTCGACAATCGTATAACAGTTTTTCATGGCAGAACCCCTTAAGCCTAAACTGATTCAATTGTAGCGCGCAACAAGCAAAACTGCAATTGACAAACAAGGACAAAAACAAGGCTGTTTTGATACAATGAGGAAAACCAAGGCACGATTGAAAGAGGGAAAAATCGTGAAAGAACAGCTTTTTATGCTTGCCTGCCATCGTTTTCAAGGCGAACGCTCTTTATTCGGGGCGTATCATTTATTAAAAGGCAAGCGTTCCGCCCAAACGATACAAGATGGCGCTTTGTTCAACGCTCTTCCTTTGTTTGGTCTTTTGCCCCAATTGTCCTATACCGAAGCGGAACAAGTCGTGAACGCGTTGCTTGAAAATGGGAAAGTCCGCGAAACAGACGGGGCGCATCAGCTGACTGAGAAAGGCGAGATCCAGTTGGATGCCTGGCTACATGACCATTCTTACGTGCACCATATAAACAATGGGTTGTTCCAACAAACGGATGTGCTTTTTTGGAACCGCCTCGCTCTACTTGTGCAGTCATTAAATGCATTAGCAACGGGGACTTCTTTTATTCCTGTCGTCGGTGATTTAGATGTACAACGATTCGTCAAAAGCGCACTCCCAAAACCGGCCGAACGGCATCGATACAGGATGAAGGTATATAAAGAATGTGCCGCTTTTTTAAGAAAGCGCGACCGGCTGCAAGCTGAACTATTTGTTCTCCAGCTTTCAAGGCAAAGGCGGATCGGGGAGACGAGGCAACAGCTTGCCTTGCGCTATCGTCTTTCCTTAATGGAAGTTGAACTACGCCATAAAAGCAACCTCCATGCACTGATGGCTGAGATTAGTGAAAATCCGCACGATTACGAAGTGCTTTTACATTTGCTTCCAACAATACAAAGCCGGACAAGCACTGCATCGGCACGAAAAACTGCCTCTTTATTGTCGAGAGTTGATTCCGTGCAAGAGCTCGCGCATATACGCGGCTTAAAGCCGGCGACGATTGAAGATCATCTTGTCGAAATTGCTTTGTTTGACCGCTCTTTCCCGATAGACCGCTATGTGAGCGAAGAAACGCAAAAGAACATTTTACGCGTCAGCCGCGAACTCCGTACATTAAAGTTAAAAACGATTCGAACAGCGCTTAACAATGAAGTCACGTATTTTGACATTCGGCTTACGCTGGCGAGGAAAGGATTCATACAATGTTAGAACGCCATTTGCAGGCTTTGTTTGGTTTTACTTCATTTAGGCAAGGGCAAAAAGAAATCATTGAAGCGCTCATAAATGGGGCAGACGTGTTGGCTATGCTCCCGACAGGACGGGGCAAGTCCCTTTGTTACCAGCTGCCTGCTTTTCTTGCCAACGGGGTTACGATTGTCGTTTCACCGCTGCTCGCATTGATGGAAGACCAAGTCCAGCAGTTGAAATCAATCGGGCTGAAACAAACGGCCGCTCTCAACAGCTTTACGGAAAAGGCAGAACGGAGACGTTTGCTCCGCAATCTTGCAAGAGTGAAACTGTTGTACACGTCGCCAGAAATGTTGCAATCACGAGAACTGCTCGCTGCTTTGGCAAAGGTCAAAGTCGCTTATATTGTCGTCGATGAAGCCCATTGCGTGTCTTATTGGGGGCATGACTTTCGCGCTGATTATTTGCGGATCTGCGACATTAAACAGGCGCTCGGTTCACCGCCTTGTTTAGCGATTACAGCCACAGCAACGAAAGAAGTCCGCGCTGATATTAAAAAGCAGCTTGATTTACGGACACCGTTTGAACATATTGAGAGTGTCAACCGCTCCAATATTGTGCTACTAGCTGAGGAGGCTGCTGACCAAGCACAAAAACAGCAGCGCCTTGTGGAAATGGTCGCTACTTATCAAGCACCAGGAATTATTTATGTTCAGAGCAGAGCCCAGGCAGAAGCATGCAGCGCTTATCTTGCTCAGGAAGTGAAGCATGTTCGGACGAGCTTTTATCATGGCGGCATGGAAAACGCTGACCGCTTGCTTGTCCAACAACAATTTATGAATGGCCAACTGGATGTGATTTGTGCGACGAACGCATTTGGGATGGGGCTTAACAAAACAGATGTGCGTTATGTCATCCATTTGCATTACCCACTTGACATCGCCTCCTACATCCAAGAAATTGGTCGCGCTGGGCGCGATGGGGCTTTAAGCTTTGCTTTGCTTCTAACTGCTCGAGAAGATCGTGTACAAGCGAAAAATTTACTTAAAAAAAACGATTTTACTGCCGATGAATGGGTATGGGCACTTTCACAGTTAAAAGTAGGAGAGCCGCTTGATTTTCCATCATTTGAGAACCGGCTTTTAGCCATGCAATCCGATCAAGCACGGACGGTTGGCTATTTGTTAGAAAAATGGGGTGTAATCAAGGGAGGGCTTGTCCAATCCTTTTCAATGGCAAAACTAACAAGTTTGCTCCACCGCCATTTTAAAGAGCAAATCGCCGCCAAACAGAACCGGCTGTTACCGGTGTTTCACTATGGTCGTGATGACCAAACTTGCCGGCGCCAACAACTACTTTCTTATTTCGACGAGGTTCCAGCCCCCCATAATCCGTGCTGTGATGTGTGTGGCCTTACCCTTGACTCGTTTAAACGGACGCCTGTTAACGTAAATGAAGCGCCGTTTTTGTGGGAAGAAGAGCTTAAAGCCGTTTTTGCAGTGGCGGAGGGAAAATGATGAAAGCAAACCGCCGCGCCACCACTCAGCTGGATAAAAAAGATTTCTACATCAGCCTATACGGTTCGCAATTGCTGCTTTTGGTCATTGGCATCGCGTTAAGCTTTTTCTATACAGGCGGACCAGTTGGCATTTGGCACAGCCTTGAATTTCAGTGGGCTACGGGAATAGGGAACGGAAGTTTGTTTGCTGTTGCCGCTCTGCTTCTAAATTGGCTGCTTGTCGTGTTGCTGCCAAAAGGCTGGCTTGATGATGGGGGATTGAATGAGCGTGTTTTTACCGGCATGGGCCCTGTCCATATTGTCTGTTTTTGCTTGTTGGTGGCCTTCTGCGAGGAATGGCTATTCAGAGCGGTTTTGCAACAGCTCGTTGGGCTGCCGCTGGCGAGTCTGCTGTTTGCGATTGTCCATTTTCGCTATGTAACAAAGCCTGTGCTGTTTGCTTACGTACTCGTTATAAGCATAGGGCTTGGCTGGACGTTTGAGGTGACAGGGAACTTTGCGACTGTAGTATGTGCGCATTTTTTCATTAACGCTGTTCTTGCCTTTGTTTTAAATGCTAAGAACAGAAAGTAGGAGGGGATGCCAATGAGCGAACAGCCGATTGATTTAGAAAACCAAGGAGAACCTGAAACGCTGCCTCCCCGTTCAAAAGTACGGCACCATAAAAAGAAACATAAAGACAAGAAAAAAGCAGTGGTCTCTCCCATTGCCCATATGCTCGCTGTTCTTTTCTTTTTGCTTGTTTTCACAAGCTTAGCAGTCTCGTTCTATTTGTTCTAAAAGGACAGCCTTTCCCATAGATTACGTATGGGAGGGGTCAGGCGATGGGAGGACAACTGGCACTAGAGATGATTACGAAAGAGTTGATTAAACGTAAAGCAGAGTGGGACCGCTTGGAGAAACAACACTTGTTTTGCGGGTGGGCTGCACTCATTAGTGGGTGCACATTTGTAATTCTTTTGAATGAACCTCAAACTGGGCGCACGGTCTTTCCCAAAGCGTTGCTGGCTTCGCCATTGTCAACAACTTTACTCGTCGTGCTCTTTTTGTCTCTTATTGGACTTGTTTATTTATCAAAGAAAGCGGCAAAAAAAGAAAAGGAATTTGAGGCGCTGCGCAACGAGTTTATCGAGCGCAGCGAAGAGTTTTGGCCAGCTGAGCGTAGCGCAGCCGAGAAAGAAGCCTATTTAAAAGAAATGCAAACGCGCTACTCCATCAACTTGTTTTATTTCGAATGAGATATAGATAAACAGATAAGCTAAAAAAAAACAGCCTGCTTAGCAAGCTGTTTTCGTTTGTAACAAACATACATTCATAGATGTCGGTCGTCTACCTCGTTCATCTGCTTTAAAACCGCTATGCAAAGGCCTCTGCACACTTGCCTGCACATCTCGTTTATTAGTCTGTTTCACTTTCCTTTTTATTGGCCTGGAAGCGGATAAAGGCAAGGTGTTCACGCAATAACTGTGCCTCTTTGTGCGTAAGTTCGTTGTCATAAAAGAAAGAGCCATTTTTCTCTTTGGAACGCCCTAGCAGATAATCGGTTGAAACACCGAAGACATCTGCAAGGCGGCGTAATGTATCGGTGTCAGGGGTGCGGTTGCCATTTTCATAACCTGATATGGACACTTTTGTTACATTGATCAGCTCGCCTAGCTGTTCCTGGGTAAGCTGTCGTTCTTTCCTTAATGTTTTTAGCCGCTCTGGAACAATTGTCATATGCACAACCCTTTCTGCTCGGTCTACCTGTATTATATGTTAACAAATCGCTAACGTAAATTCGGTTAACTAAATAGAAACAATTGTATTTACAGAAGAAACTGGGAAGGATATACTGTAGTTAACTTTTAGTTAATCAAATGAGGTGATCGTATTGCAGCGGGAAACATTGAAAAAAGTTCGATTGGAGCACCAAATGACGTTAGAGGCAGTAGCAAAAAAAATTAACGTGAGTACCCCATTCTATTGGCAAATAGAAAATGGGAAAAGAGGGCTTTCTTATGAACTTGCTTACCGAATTGCGGCTGTTTTTTCCTTAAAGCCCGATGATCTCTTTTTTGACGATGTGTTAACTAATGATTTACAAAATGGAAAAGAAACAAAAAATGATAAAAGCCAGTCTAACAAATAAAAAAGACGGATTCCTTTTTATATGGGGACATGTGTCCGTTATAAAAAATAGTAAGTCTTTCAAGCGCCAACTTTGGCGTTTTTTTATTCAATCGAAAACAATCAATTGCAAAGAAAATAAACATAGTAAGCAGGAACAAGACCATTTTTTAGCCAATGAAGACAACAGTAATATCAGGCTAGAGACTGAGTGCAAGACCATTCTAAAGGGTATCGCGCTTTTTGGGACGGATTGTTAAAATAAATGCGTAGGTGGCAATGATTTTCAAAAGGAATTAAGATGGTGATGAGTTCCTAAACGTCCAAATGCAAGTCGTTCATTCGATTCTATCGAACATATTGTTGGTTTTCCGGGTTTGTAAGGGTGACCGTTTATTAGCACAAAAGTTTGTATGTGAGGTGAAAGGAGACAGATAAAATAAAAAGGCATTTAATCGGTTATCGATAGTCAATAAGTCAGCGAAGGGATAAACAGCTACTGGCAAGCTGGCAACACGGGGCAAAAGGAGGAGAGGCCGTCGATGGCGTCTATTGAACCAATTGTTATAGCAGAGCGAATGGATGATATGGTGTATGATGTCAAAAAGAAACTTCGGCCCACTTATGCCGGTATAGCCTTTTAAGACAGACTTAAAGAGCGAAAAAACTGGCAAACGACACAATGTATTTGCAGATATCATAGTATTAGTGTACTATTTGAATAGAACACTAGAACAAGATTGATTCGCCTTTGATTGAAAAGGAAATGGGCTTAATTCTAAAATTTTTATAAAAAGAAATGGGATCTTTCTTCTTTTATTGGCAAGAAGCTTTATACTTTACTAGTGTTCTATTGAGAAAGTAAGCTCCATTTCAGAAAAGGAAAGAGGAATAACATGAATATTGGGATCTTTACCGACACCTATTTTCCGCAAATTAGCGGGGTGGCTTCGTCTATTGCAACACTTGAAAAAGAATTGAGCGCCCGGGGTCATCGCGTTTACATTTTTACCTCAACGGATAAAGCGGCAGATCCAGAACAGGAGGAGGGGAAGGTTTTTCGGTTTTCAAGCCTTGCTGTTGGATTTGTGCCCGAACGACGCTTAGCTTACGCTGGGATACGCAGAGCGACAAAACTGATGAAGGAACTAAACATCGAAATCGTCCATACCCACACAGAATTTACAATGGGATGCTTAGGAAAGCATCTTGCACATAAATGTAAGCTTCCTCACATTCATACATACCACACGATGTATGAAGACTATGTTCATTACATTGCACGAGGAAAGCTGTTGTCTCCGAAAATGGTTGGCCGTTTAACAAAATGGTTTTGCCGCGGTGCTGATGCTGTCATTGCACCTACGGAAAAAGTGAAGACCTATTTGCGCCGTTATAAAGTGAGCGAACCAATTTATGTCATCCCGACAGGCGTCTCAGTGAAGCAGTTTAAACGTTCTGAAGCAAGCTTGGTGGATGTGTTGGCGTTAAGGAAAAAACTTGCGATCAATGAAAGTGACAAAGTCATTATTAGCATTGGCCGGATGGCAGAAGAAAAAAACATGGAGGCGCTCTTGTACGCAATCAAATCATTGGAGAGCGAATTGGATCATGTGAAAACGGTGATGGTTGGAGACGGGCCTGTCCGAAAGTCTCTTGAAGCGCTGGCTGTATCCCTTGGAATTAGCGAGCATGTCCGCTTTACTGGTGCTGTTGAGTGGAACCAGATCCACCATTACTACCATTTAGGTGATTTGTTCGTAAGTGCGTCGACGACTGAAGCGCAAGGCCTTACCTATATTGAAGCAATGGCTTCAGGCTGCATTGTAGTGGCCAAGTCTGATCCAAGTATTAAACGGATTGTCTTAGACGGCACAACTGGTTTTGTATTTAAAGAAGATGAGGATCTTGGACCACTTTTGCGCCGTTTGCTGCACTCATCCCATTTATCGAAAGTGCGCAAAGCTGCCAAGAAACAAATTCAGCCATTAACCGCAGAAGCGTTTGGCGCCAAAGTAGAACAAACTTATTTTGAGCTCGCCAAAAACAAAAAAATCGAAAACAGTTCGCCTAAACTTAGGCAAGCAATCCTTTATCGAAAAGAGCAGTCATTATGATTAAACTCGAAATGTTATCGTCTGCAGAAAAAGTAAAAGGGCAGGGGGTCGCCTCTGCCTACCGGGAACTAGTCAACGTTCTGGAGCGAAAAGCACAACATAAATACGATCTTCAATTGAATACATTTCAAGCTGCGGATATTACTCATTACCACACTATTGACTTAAAGTTTTACCTTGCGTCATTCTCGCGGAAAAGAGGCATAAACGTAGGCTACGTTCATTTTTTACCTGAAACGGTTGACGATAGCTTGCAGTTGCCACGCTTCTTTCGACGTGTGTTTTACAAATACATTCTCGCCTTTTATAAGCGGATGGACCGACTTGTTGTCGTAAACCCTTCCTTTATCGACAAGTTGGCTCAGTATGGAATTGAGCGTGACCGGGTATCCTACATTCCAAACTTTGTGTCTAAAGAAGGGTTTTCTGAAGGGACGGAGGAAGAGAGAATCGCGTTTAGACAGCGGTTCAATATTCCGGAGCAGGCGTTTGTCGTGTTAGGTGCAGGGCAAATCCAACACCGAAAAGGCGTATTGGATTTTCTGGATGTCGCCAAACGCCTTAAACATATACATTTCGTTTGGGCAGGCGGTTTTTCGTTTGGGCAGTTAACTGCTGGATATGCCGAGTTGAAAAAACTAGTGGAAAACCCGCCGGAAAATGTCCATTTTACAGGAATCCTTGAACGCCATGAGATGAAGCATTGCTACAATGCAGCGGATTTGCTTTTTTCGCCGTCTTATCATGAGTTGTTCCCGATGACAATTTTAGAGGCAATGAGCTGTAATAAGCCGTTGCTACTTAGAGATTTGCCTTTATATGAAAACATATTATTTGATTTTTATGAGCGGGCTGGAACGAACGAAGCGTTTGCGGCGACGATAGCACGTTTGGAGGCCGACCGCAGTTTTTATGAGCAGACGGTCGAACGAGCTAAAAAAGGGGCAAGCTTCTACTCAGAAGAACGTTTGCTTAACGAGTGGGACGCCTTTTATTCAAGCCTCCTCAAAATAAGGGAGCCAGTGCATGAATAAGAAACAAATATTTTTACAACTAGCGCTAGTCATTTTGCTCGGCGCCCTGTGCGTGTTTTTCCTGGCGCGGAATGTTAGCTTGGAGGCAGCTATTGAAGGCATTCGCCAAGCCCACTTAACTTGGCTTGCTCTTGCGGCGGTTATTCTGTTGTTGTCATGGCTCTTGGAAGCAGCTGTTCTAAAAGTGATGGTCGGAAAAAGAGCAAAGCTGGGGTTATTCGACAGCTTTTATTCCACAATGATAGGCCAAATGTTTAATCAAATTACACCAATGGCAGCAGGGGGGCAACCTGCACAGCTTTACGTATTAGTGAAAAAAGGTGTGCCTGGTGGAAGTGCCACGTCGATTTTGTTAATGAAATTTCTCGTCTTCCAAGTCGTGCTTGTGTTAAGCTTTTCCGGAATTTTAATCGTAGGCTATGGAGCGTTGGCGCAAGCAATGCCACAGTTGAAACTGCTCATGCTGATTGGTTATGGAGTCCATGTTGTTGTGATTGTGGCGATGTTGCTCGTCGTGTTTTACCGGAAGCTGGCGGAAAAACTTGCCTACGGGATTCTCTACCCTGTTCGCTTTTTTAGCAAGCGTAAGGCAGTTGAATGGAAAATCAAATTAGGCGGGGCGTTAGTCGATTTTCATGAAAAAAGCAGGCAACTTGTGCGGAGCAAGCGTGCTCTCTTGGTTACATCTTTATTAACTACTGCACAACTATTGCTGTTTTTCAGCGTGCCTTATTTTATTTTTCAGGCACTTGGTGCGCCGAATATCACCCTTTTAATTGGCACAGTGTTCCATGCGTTTGTGGTCATGTTTGCAACAGTTGTGCCGACCCCTGGCGGCAGTGGTGCGGCTGAGATGACGTTTAGCGGGCTGTTCCAGTCTTTTGTATCGCCAGCAACATTGTTAATTGCACTCGTGTTTTGGCGGATCCTTACGTCATACAGCTCAATCTTAGTTGGCTTTGTGCTCATATTAGGGGAGAGTCGCAAAAAAATTAGGCGAGTTAAGGAGAAGGCTGTGGAAGGGGTATCAATAAGGAGGCGGCAGAGGTCGTAACAGGAAAATGATAAGCGCTTGTTGGATAGCCTTTCAAAACCGCCTCCCGTTATGCTATACTGGAGATGTATTCGTTTTCTTTAAGGCAGATAAAGCAAGGAGTGGACAAGAATGAGCGGGTCTCAATTAATTTCAATTCTCGGCATCGGTCTAACTGCCATTGCTGTGGCGGTTTCGATGGCGTTTATGCTTTTGAAAATGTCCCAGAACTCTGATTAAGGCAGTATGTTTTATTTGATGGTATCCTTTTAGGGTACCTTTTTTGTACATAAATGAGGAGGGGTGTCGGTGCAAGAGTCGTTGTTTAAAAAACTTGAATCACTTTACCCAGAAATGGTGGAATTGCGCCGGGATTTTCATGCTGAGCCTGAACTGGCCTTTGAAGAAGAAGTAACACCAAGAAAAATTGCTTCCTATTTGCAAAATCTTGGTATTGACGTGCGCACACAAGTAGGGGGACGTGGTGTCGTCGGGACGATCAAAGGCAAAAAACCAGGCAAAACAGTAGCATTGCGGGCTGATTTTGATGCGTTGCCAATCCAAGAAGAAACAGGGCTGCCGTTTGCTTCGAAAATTCCTGGGAAAATGCATGCTTGCGGCCATGATGGCCATACCGCTACATTGCTCGTATTGGCAAAAGCGCTTGTGGCGATGCGTGATGAGTTAGAAGGGACGGTTGTTCTCATCCATCAATTTGCAGAAGAATTTGCCCCAGGCGGTGCGATTGCAATGATTGAAGATGGTTGTTTAGATGGGGTGGACGCCATTTTTGGCACCCATTTGTGGAGCCCTCTTCCTTATGGGGAAGTTGGCTATTCATATGACCGTTTGATGGCTGCTTCAGACCGCTTTGAAGTAAATATACAAGGAAAAGGCGGGCACGGAGCTCTTCCCCATGAAACAGTCGATGCTGTCATGGTCGGCTCGTCTGTAGCGCTGATGCTCCAACAGCTAGTGAGCCGCAATGTCAACCCTTTAGAACCGGCAGTTGTCACAATCGCTTCTTTCCACGCCGGAGGTGCTTTCAACGTCATTAGCGATACGGCGAAATTAGAAGGGACGGTAAGGACGTTTAGTGAAAACGTACAAGACCAATTAATTGCCCGTATGGAAGAAACGATCAAAGGGGTATGCGAGGCGAGCGGAGCGACTTATTCGTTTACTTACGCAAAAGGGTATCCAGCTGTTGTGAATGACAGTAAAATGACGGAACTTTTAATGGAAACAGCGGCATCGTTTCACCCAGCAGAAAAGTTGCATGAAATCGAGCCTGTTATGGGTGGAGAAGACTTTTCTTATTATTTACAACGTGTTCCAGGCGCGTTCTTTTTCACTGGTGCTGGAAATGAGGAGAAGGGGATCGTTTATCCTCACCACCACCCTAAGTTTGATATTGACGAGCGGGCTATGCTTGTGGCCGCCAAACACCTAGGCGCAGCTGCTTTATCCTTCTTAGGCACTGGAGATAAAAAGTAACACGGAGGCGAATCATAAGCCTCCGTTTTTTTGTTCGTTTTGTTCAAGCGAACAATTGGCCGAGAAAAGTTGCCAAATAAGGCAATTATGGCAGGAATGTGGTATGATACAACTATACTTTTCGAATGACAAGGAGCTTAATGGAAATGTGGAAATTCTGGATAAAAACCGCTGTTGCTTTTGCTGGGGGCGCCTTGGCGATGCATATGGTGAGACAAGCCCAAGAAAACAATGTCCGCTTCCACACTTTCTCAAGCACGAAAATCCCAACAAAAGCAGATCCAATCGAGCTTTTGTTTATTTCGGATATCCACCGGCGGCGAATTGCCGATGAAATATTGGATATGGCGAGAGAGCGTTGCGATGCGGTATTGATCGGTGGAGATCTAACAGAGAGAGCTGCTCCAAAAGCACGGACTGAAGAGAACTTACAAAAATTAGTTGAATTGGCGCCTGTTTATTTTGTGCGAGGCAACAATGACGATGAAGTCGATCAACAATGGCTTGCTGCAAGCCTTCATAAATATGGCGTAAGCTATTTAGACAATAAACGAACAACGATAACGATAAAGGAAACTCCTGTCACAATCATTGGACTTAGCGACAGAGACTATAGCGAGGAAGAACTGGACAAGCTTTTTGCCGACAAACAGGACACTTATACAATTGTCCTTTGCCATTACCCAAATGTAAGCCATTCCCTACATGGGAGGGATGTGGACGTGATGCTTTGTGGACATACGCATGGCGGGCAAATCCGTGTCTTTGGTTTCGGCTTAGAGAAAAAAGGCGGACTTGTACAGGAAGGCGGATTTTTGAAACTCGTGAGCAATGGGTATGGAACGACATCTGTGCCCCTTCGTTTGGGCGCGGCGCCTGAAGTTCATGCGATTACGATCAAACCAAGCACAGCAAAGGTGGAGGAATAGGGGGCAAAGGCAGGATGATGACCTCTAAAGATGGGAAGTATAACATAAAGGCCGTTTCCAAGAAATTAGGGATTCACCCGGGAACGTTAAGGGCGTGGGAAAGGCGATACCAGGCGATTAACCCGGATCGGAACGAAAGCGGCCATCGTTTGTATACAGACGAACACATTGCCGTGCTCCGCTGGCTAATTGAAAAAGTCAATGAAGGATTTTCCATTAAACAAGCCGTTGAACTAAAAGAGGCTGACAAAGCGAGCGGGGAATGGAGTACAGCAACGGATAATTCGAGCTATATAAGCCACCTTGCCACGGATTTTCTAAAAGCTTTGCTCGCCTTTGACGAAGAACAAGCCCAAGAATGGCTGAACCGCGCTTTTAGTATGTATTCGATGGAACGTGTGGCGATTGAACTGTTCAGCATCGCCTACGACATGCTTGAACAGGAAAGAAGGCAAGGAACGATTACACTTGCTCATCAACAATATGCTGTACGAGCCATGGAGGCGAAAATCACAAATTTGGCAATGGTGCTACCTGCTGACAAGTCGAAGCAAAAAATTTTGTTGTTTTGCGGCCCTCATGAACAATCGGCTTTGCCGTTAAGGATCTTTGCCTTTTATTTGAAACGGAAAGGCTTTAGCACAATCTGTTTTGGGACAGGAATTTCTGTTGAAGATGCAGAATTGGTTGTGCAGCAATGCGCGCCTATTCTTGTTGCAGTTTCTTGCAGAGACGAACAGAATATGCAGGCTGCTGAGGACTGGTTGAAACAAGTGATAAAAAAACAGCCTAACACGAAAATAGGGTTGCTTGGAAAAGGGTTTCCCGAGCTCCCTGACAACAAGAAAGCAAACTGTGAGACGATGTTCATCGGCAAGTCAAGAGCAGACTGGGAAATTTGGGTTGAACGAATGCTGCAACCTTAAAAATTGGATTTAGGAAAAATAATGATTTTGAGAACCATCTTTTGCGTATCCACATACCGTATCGTATAGATACGCGCGAGAGAACCATACGGGCATAAAGGAGGGGCTGGTATGCGCTTAGAGCGTTTAGCAATCGATAAATTTAAGGTTTTTTTAACCTATGATGATATGGACGAAAGAGGGATTACAAAAGAAGACTTGTGGCAAGATGTTCCGAAAGTCCATGACTTATTCCGGGATATGATGCTGGAAGCAGATGACGAGCTAGGTTTTAAAATCGATGGGCCGATTGCGGTTGAAGTGTTTGCGATGCCAGCGCAGGGCATGGTCTTTATTATTACGAAAGGCGACCCTGCTGACGAGTATGATGCCGAAGACTATGAAGAAGGATTCATTGAAATGCAATTGACTTTAGACGAGACCGACGAAGTTTTTTATGAATTTTCTTCGTTTGAAGATGTCATTGGTCTCGCATCTCGTCTACATGCCATTGACATGCTAGGCGGCGAATTGCATTCCTATCAAACGCGCTTCTACTTAAAGTTTAACGAAGCAGAGCTTGAAGAAGTGAATGAAGCAGCCCTTATAGCGATTTTATCAGAATTTGGCAGCCCGGCAACGACCTCTTTCCATCGTATTTGCGAATATGGAAAAGCGTTAATGCCGGCACAAGCGATTGAACAGCTTTATCGGATTTTTTATCTGAAAACGTAGCTAGGTGTAGCGAAAGGCATGAAACCTTTCGCTGCTTTTTTCGTAAACAAAAATAACAAGTACTTGAGCGAAAAGCATCAAACGAAATGAAACCTTGGTTTGATAAGGGGTAGCATTTTAGGAGTGTGAGAACGGTTTATGGCAATATTGTTAATCGAAGATGATCGATCAATTGCAACGATTGTGAAAGAGTATTTAGAGAGGGAATCCTTTAAAGTCGTATGGCAAGCTGATGGGGAAAGCGGCTACCATGCCTTTTGTGAAGGTGCGTACCAGCTTGTATTAATCGATTTGATGCTTCCGAAAATGGATGGGTTTGCTTTGTGTGAGAAAATTCGTGCCAGTTCAGAAGTGCCCATTATTGTTGTTAGTGCAAAGCAAACTGATTTCGACAAAGTCCAAAGTTTCGGGTTAGGCGCAGACGACTATGTGACAAAGCCATTTAGCCCCCTTGAACTAACGGCAAGGGTGAAAGCGCAAATTCGCCGTTATGAACGGTCGTACCCACAGCAAGAAGACAGGCTTCAATTTATAGATGTAGAAATCGACATAAAAGGCAGGCGTGTTTTCGCCCGTGGCGAGCAGATTTCTCTTACAGCAAAAGAATTTGAACTGCTGCTGTTTTTAGCCAACCACCCAGGGCGCGTTTTTACAAAAGAAGAGCTGTACGCAGCAGTATGGAATGGCGATGGCTTTGACAGCAGGACGGTTACAGTCCATGTGAAAAATGTCAGACACAAATTAAAAGACGGGACGAAGCATCCGAAATACATAGAAACGGTATGGGGCGTTGGTTATAAATTTATAGGACTTGGGAACCGATGAAGCTTAGGGGGCAGTTAAACTTGCTCTTGCTCGCAACCGCGCTTGTCCCGTTTATCGCGACAAGCTTATTTTCATACCAACTAAACCGTGTGGCGAAAGAAGAGTCAAGTAACCATTTAGAATCGATGATTGTCGCTAAAAGCATAAGCCGAACGCTAAATCAGAATGCACAAATGTTTGATGGCTCGGCAAAGGAGCTTGGCCGCTTGGCGCTCAAACAACATGAAAACGTCCAGTTAGGTCTTTATTCAAAGGATCGGGCTTTGCAATTCCAAAGCTCCTCTGAGGAAGGGGGATTTGCCACCCACCTTACGCCAGAGGCCATGTTCAGCAATTTGTATAGTTGGCAATCAAGTGATTCGGCCTACATTTACAAGGAGCCGATTTTTTTGCAAGACCAAATTGCAGGCTACTTTGAGCTTCACTTTGACAAAAGCGGCATACGCAAGGAAACGAAGGAAGTCTACATGCTGACGATCCTGTTTTTCCTTATAACGGTAGGTATCACGCTTTTCATTGTCCAGCACTGGTTTAAACGGAATATGCTCGTTCCTTTTGCTTGGATGAAAGCGGAAATGGACGAAGTGGCTTATGGGAAACAAAATCGTACGACTCCAGTGAAGCGTGGCCGCACAGAAGTTGGCCAACTGATGGACAATTTTGCGAACATGGCAGCGCATTTGCGTGCAATTGATGCCCAAAAACAAAGTGATGACGAAGATCGCAAAAAGCTGATTGCGGCGATTTCACATGATTTACGGACGCCTTTAACATCGATACGTGCGTATGCGGAAGGGATGAACGCCCACCCTGACAAAAGGGAAGAGTACAGCAAGGTTATTTTAGCAAAGACTGAGTATATGCAACGATTGATTGAAGATTTGCTGATTTTCTCCCAAGTTCATTCAACGAGCTTTAGTTTGTCGTTAAAAAAAGTCGATGCAGAAGAGCTTGTCGAATTGTTGTTTGATGGCTACGACCTTGAAAAAGAGCAGCTAAGGTTAAGTACGAGCATGGAGATAGAGCCGGCTGAAGTCGATGCAGATGCAGGCCGCCTTGTTCAAGTCATGGACAATTTGGTTACCAATGCCATTTGCTATTCGCCTGAAGGAGGAGCGATTTCCTTGTATGCAACAAACAAGCAGTCTTGTTTGCCACCATTCGTGGAACGGACAAATGAACAGCGACTCTATATTTTTGTTAAAGATGAAGGACAAGGCATCCCAAGTGGCGTACAACGCCAGCTCTTTGACCCGTTTTTTCAAGTAGAACAGGCGAGAAGCCAAACAAACGACAAGGGGGTAGGCTTAGGACTGTCTATTTGCCGGGAGCTGATTCATCAACATGGAGGCACAATTGATGTCTATTCGTCGCCACCACATGGAAGTACGTTTTTCTTTTCCATTCCGTGCATAAAAACTGAGGGGGGAAATGAATGAAACGGCAACCGCTTTTTTTAGCGGCTATAACAGGGTTGTTGTTTACAGGCGGGTGCAGCTTTATGAGCATCAATGCTGAAGAGGTGCTAGAACAAGCCCTTGCAAGAGAAGAAAAGTTTGTTCCTTATACGCTCATTAAAGAATTTGATGATGGCTACAGCGAGTCGGTCTATGCAAAAGACGAGCAAACGCAACGGGTCGACTTTGCCCAAGACGGCCAACTGTTGTCCACTTCTTTATATGTTGATGGCCATATTTATGAAAAAGACTATGAATCAAAATTAATTTACGAAGCAAACGCAGAAGAAGCGATGAACCCGCTTACTCCAAAAGAAGCATTGCTTGATGAAGTGAATTATTTGTTGAAAAACCATGAGATCGAAGTTGTTGAAGGCGAACGCTTTTTAAAACGGGATGTGTTTAAACTCCATTTTTATTCTGAGACTGACCACGTCTTGGAAGCGGAGTTATGGGTCGACAAGAAAACGTACCTCCAACTAAAGACGGTGTATACATACTCTGATCAAGTCGTGGCAGGGGAAGCCGTCGAGGTTCGTTTTAAGCCTGACTTTCCTGAGGGTTGGTTTGATGTGGAGGAAGATGGATTTGTTTTAGTAAGTGAAGAGGAACCTGTCCAAATAGAGAAAAACGAATTAGCTGACGCCTTTGACAAATCGCTACGCTTGCCAAACGAGGTAAACGGCTTGAAGCTGGAAAACATTGAGCTGTATGACGGCGGCAGTGAGGATGCTTCTGTGGTTGCGTCGTATGTCGATAGCGAAGGCAAAGAAATTGGACTGACCGTCTCAAAAAGCCACGGTTTGGAATGGATTGGCGAAAGTGAGACGGAGCCCGTTCGTGGCATTGAGGTCCATTTTAATTGGGAACCGTCAAGTCATTATGCAAATTGGACGGAAGACGGGCTTCTCTATGAACTGTTCACGATGAGGGATTGGTCGCAACAACAGGCAGTCGAACTGATTGAAGGCATGGAACTTGTTTCAGAAGACTAATTGGTTTTTAGAAAAAAGGATGGCAATTATGTGAGCATTTCATTAAGATAAAGATGTGAGCAGCTGACTTCCAAAGAGGTGGAAAAGATGGACGAAAACCAAGAGGATAAATTAGATGTTCTTGCAGCGACTCAGTCCATTATACATAAGGCGCTAAAAAAACTAGGCTATCCAGATGAAATGTATGAACTACTTAAAGAGCCTGTACGGATGTTGACCGTCCGTATTCCTGTAAGAATGGATGATGGATCAACGAAAATTTTTACAGGCTACCGTGCCCAACATAATGACGCTGTTGGTCCGACAAAAGGAGGCGTACGGTTTCATCCAGATGTTAGTGAAAAAGAAGTCAAGGCGCTGTCGATTTGGATGAGTTTAAAAGCAGGCATTGTCAACTTGCCATACGGTGGAGGAAAAGGAGGCATTGTTTGCGACCCAAGGCAGATGTCGTTTAGAGAAGTGGAACGTCTAAGTCGTGGCTATGTCCGCGCGATTAGCCAAATTGTTGGCCCGACAAAAGACATTCCTGCGCCAGATGTTTTTACCAATTCGCAAATCATGGCGTGGATGCTTGATGAATATAGCCGAATTCGCGAATTTGACTCACCCAATTTTATTACGGGAAAGCCGCTTGTGCTCGGGGGGTCACATGGCCGAGAGGCAGCGACTGCAAAAGGTGTGACGATTTGCATCATGGAAGCGGCAAAAAAGAAAGGAATTGACCTTGAAGGGGCGCGCGTCATCATTCAAGGGTTTGGCAATGCAGGGAGCTTTTTGGCGAAGTTTATGGCCGACGCAGGGGCATTAGTAGTGGGAATTGCCGATGCATATGGCGCTCTTTATGCAGAAGAAGGTTTAGATATTGACTATTTGCTTGATCGCCGCGATAGTTTCGGGACAGTAACAAATTTATTTAAAGATACGATTACAAATGAGGAGCTATTAGAAAAAGATTGTGATATTTTGGTTCCGGCAGCAATTGAAAACCAAATCACCTCACACAATGCAGGCAAGTTAAAAGCAGCGATTGTCGTCGAAGCAGCTAATGGCCCGACTACGCTTGAGGCCACGCAAATCCTTGCAGAACGGGGCATTTTGCTTGTGCCTGATGTCTTGGCAAGTGCTGGGGGCGTAACGGTCTCTTACTTTGAATGGGTGCAAAACAACCAGGGCTACTACTGGACGGATGAAGAAGTCGAAGGTCGGTTGCGGACAGTGCTGACGGAAGCGTTTAACAACATTTACAACCTTGCTTTACGTCGTAAAGTCGACATGCGTCTCGCTGCCTATATGGTCGGTGTGAGACGCATGGCCGAAGCTTCTCGGTTCCGTGGATGGGTTTGATCTGCTATACTATGATGAGAAAATAAGTGCCCTTGTCCAAAGTTGCCTTTGAGGACAAGGGTTTTGAATGTTTTGATGAGGTGAGGAATGTGGTAGATGCAGTCATTATTGGCGGCGGCCCTTGTGGCCTTGCTGCGGCAATTGCATGTCAAGAAAAGGGGTTGTCTGCTGTTGTTGTGGAAAAAGAGAACATTGTCCACTCAATTTACCGCTATCCAACGCACCAAACCTTTTTCAGTACAAGCGAACGCTTAGAAATAGGCGGCGTCCCTTTCATTGTGGAGGACCGCAAACCCCGGAGGAACCAGGCGCTTGTCTATTATCGGAATGTAGCAAAATTAAAAAGGCTCCACATTCGTGCATTTGAAAAAGTGCTCCGTGTAGTAAAACGGGCTGATCGTTCATTTGAAGTGACGACGACAAAAGGAACACTTGATGCGAAGCATGTGATTGTGGCCACAGGCTATTATGATTCTCCCAATATGATGGGAATACCAGGTGAAGATAAAAGCCATGTGATGCACTATTTTAAAGAAGCCCATCCTTATTTTGACCATGATGTGGTTGTGATAGGTGGCAAAAATTCGGCTGTTGATGCGGCGCTTGAGTTAGAAAAAGCGGGTGCCCGCGTCACTATGCTTTATCGGGGCAGCGATTATTCGGCAAGCGTAAAGCCGTGGATTTTGCCAGAGCTTGTGTCCCTTGTGCGTAATGAAAAGATCAAATTGGCCTTTCATGCCGATGTGTATGAGATTACGGATAGCCACGTACACTACCGGATAGGGAAACAAGAGCACAAAGCTAAAGCGCAGTTTGTGTTTGCGATGACGGGCTATCACCCTGATCACTCCTTTATTCGCAGTCTTGGTGTACATGTCGATGAAGCAACAGGACGGCCTGTATATGACGAGCAAACGATGGAAACAAATGTGGAAGGCATTTTTATCGCCGGCGTCATTGCTGCTGGAAACAATGCTAATGAAATTTTTATTGAAAATGGTCGTCTCCACGGCCCTTTGATTGCACAAGCAATTGCGCGCAGAATCGAAATGGAGTGATGAATATGCGCCATGTGATGTTGCTGACAACTGGAGGCACGATTGCAAGCACTACAAGCGAAAGCGGCAAATTGGTTGCTGGTGAACTTTCTGGAGAAGAGTTGGCAAAGCTATGTGGTTTGCCGGAAGACATCCATGTAAGCGTGCGCTCTGTATTGCAAAAGCCAAGCGTTCATATGACACTCGCCGATTGGCTGTTGTTAAAGCATGAAGTAGAGCGTGCTTTTGCAGACGAGACGATTAACGGGATTGTCGTCACACACGGCACAGATACGCTTGAAGAAACAGCTTATTTTTTAGACTTAACGAACAAAGACGAGCGTCCCATAATCGTCACAGGTTCTCAACGGGGACCAGAGCAAACAGGCAGTGATGCGTTTATGAATTTGCGTCATGCCATTTATGCTGCTTGTGAACCTGATTTAAAGCACACTGGCTGTGTCGTCGTGTTTAACGAGCGGATTTTTGCAGCCCGTTATGTCAAAAAAGAGCATGCCTCCAATTTGCAAGGGTTCAATGCCTTTGGTTTCGGCTATTTAGGAATTATAGACAACGATGTGATTTTTACGTATCAAAAGCCTGTTCGCCGGGAGTTTTATGAAATTGGCAATACGCCTCTTAAACAAATTGGCATTGCTAAAGTTTATTTAGGCATGAGCGCAGACATGCTGGAAGGGATGATTGCAGTATGCGACGGGATGGTGGTTGAAGGCGTTGGCCGCGGCCAAGTTCCTCCAAACCTAGTAGCTACGTTGGAACGAGCGGTTGCCAACAAGAAGCCAATCATTGTGACGACCGCCTCAGAAGAAGGGAAAGTATACCCAACGTATGACTACAAAGGAAGTGCCCACCAACTCGAACAAATGGGCGTTATTCTCGGCTCCGATTATGACAGCAAGAAAGCACGGATTAAAGCAATGGTCATGCTGGCAGCGAACAAGGAACTAGCAGCTGGGTTTACGTGATGGCGCTTGCTGATCGGAACAAGCCGGTTTTATACTAGAAAAAAGGAATGTTCTATTAGCGAACCAAAGAGAGTAGGCGGTCAGCCATGGTATCCCTTGTTCTAGCTGCACTGGCTCCGGCCATGGCATTGTTTTCATATGTCTATTTGCGCGATGTATACAGCAAAGCAAAAATGTTTCTCGTTCTCCGGATTTTCATTATCGGCGCACTGCTAGTCGTGCCGATTTTGGTGATCCAGTTTGCCTTTACTGAAGAAAATGTCTTTCCCCATCCAGCGGCTAAAGCGTTTTTGCTTTACGGGTTTCTGGAAGAAGGGTTAAAATGGCTCATGTTGTTTGTATTTGCCTACCAACATGGACAGCTTCAGCGCCCAGGGGACGGCATTTTGTTCGGTGTTTCCGTCTCCCTTGGCTTTGCTACAGTTGAAAATGGCTTATACATGATCGCTTATGGGTTAGAGGCAGCTATCCCACGAACTGTTTTGCCAACAACGGCACATGCTGTTTACGGGATTGTGATGGGCTATTACATTGGACAAGCGAAGTACAAAGAAGACCATAAAAAAGTGTTTTTACTCCTTGGGGCGATTCTGCCAATCCTATTGCATGGCGGATATGATTTTATTTTATCAAGCTTTGGCCATTACGTCCTTTATGCGATGATTCCATTTATGGTCATTCTTTGGCTTCTCGCGATATGGAAGCTGAAAAAAGCAAGCCGTTTTACTGTTTAAAATCACAAGACCGATACGCTTGTCAAACGATGTTGTATGCGAGCGTTTGTCTACAGCCTAAAAGCCGTTTCACTGTGTAAGCGAACATTTAACACGAAGGGGGATTCAATTATGTCTACAGCCAACCGCTATCGCATCGTCATTCGCTGCCCTGTATGTGGGGAGAAATACATTTTGCGCGGCAAGCGCAATGAGCAAGGTGAATACGAGACCGGGTTTAAACAGTGCGTCTGCGGAAATGAAGATCAATTGATTGTTGAAGCAAACCCGGAATAATCGCCATCATTAGTGGCGATTTTTTTTTCGCGTTATAAACGATGGAGAGAGTGGCACTGAAATAATGGTTGCACTTGCGTGAAAGTTGCGGTAAAGTGGAAGAAACTTATAAATGGTGTTCAACAATTGAATAGGTTCTTATCAAGAGAAGTGGAGGGAATGGCCCAATGAAGCTTCAGCAACCAGCCAACCATGGTCAGGTGCTAAATCCAGCAGTTTATCTGCAAGATAAGAGAAGCATGCACGTAAGCAATCCCTTCTTCTAATCTTGGAGAAGGGTTTTTTGTTTGGCAATAGAACACATTGGGGGGAACTAGAATGGAAAAACGAGCTGAAACCATATTAGCGCAAATTGGCAATCGCCGCGATGAACCTACTGGCGCAGTAAACACGCCTGTTTATTTTTCAACAGCATATCGCCATCCAGGTATTGGCGAATCGACTGGGTATGATTATGCCCGTACAGGCAATCCGACAAGGGACGTGCTCGAAAAAGCGATTGCGGAATTAGAAGAAGGTGAGCGCGGATTTGCGACTAGCTCTGGCATGGCTGCTGTTCAAATTGTGCTTTCGTTGTTTGAGCAAGGCGATGGGATCATCTGTTCGAAAGATTTATATGGCGGTACGTACCGTCTGTTTGAAGGAGGCTGGACAAGGTGGGGCGTGTCCTTTACATATGTGGATCCACGGAATTTGCAAGAAGTCGAACAAGCCATTCATTCTAACGTGAAAGCCATTTTTATCGAGACGCCGACTAACCCACTTATGCAGGAAGCCTCGATTCCAGCGCTGGCTGCTCTCGCCAAAAAACACGATTTGCTGCTCATTGTCGATAACACATTTTATACGCCGCTTTTGCAGAAGCCACTAACGGAAGGAGCAGACATCGTGATCCATTCGGCGACAAAGTACTTAGGAGGCCATAACGATGTCGTTGCTGGGCTTATCGTTGCGAAAGGAGCCGATCTTTGTGAACGGCTCGCTTATTATCATAATGGTGCTGGCGGTATTTTAGGTGCATTTGATTCTTGGCTGCTTATTCGAGGAATGAAGACATTGGCATTGCGGATGGCCAAGCATGAGGAAAACGCTAAAAAAGTGGTGCAGGCATTGGAGCAAACAGAGGGCATTGTAGACGTGCTTTATCCTGGGAGAGGCGGAATGCTGTCGTTTCGTGTTCAAAACGAAGCTTGGGTCAATCCGTTGCTAAAACATTTGCAATTAATTTCGTTCGCGGAAAGCCTCGGTGGTGTCGAAAGTTTAATGACATATCCAGCAACACAAACGCACGCTGATATTCCAGAAGAGATCAGACTTGCAAATGGAGTGGATGACGGATTGCTCCGTTTCTCAGTCGGCATTGAAAACGGAGAAGATATTGTAGCTGATTTGCTGCAAGCAATTGCGGCCGCTAAAAAATCCTAGGAGGGAATACGATGGAACTTCGCGATAAGTTAAAAACGAGCTTAATCGTTGGAGATGGGGCTATGGGCACGCTTTTATACGAGCAAGGTTTTGATTTATGTTACGAAGAATTAAACCTTTCCCAGCCAGACGCTGTTTACCATGTGCATCGATCGTATATTGAGGCAGGTGCGAAACTGCTACAAACCAATACGTATGCAGCAAATGCCGTCAAACTTAAAAAATATGGATTAAACGAAAGTGTGGCAGACATCAATAGCGCCGCCGTCGGCATTGCGAAAAAAGCGATTGGCAACAACGAACAGCTTGCGTTAGTTGGCACAATCGGCGGGATTCGCGGGTTCCTCCATGAAGATACGGAAAACAAGGTGATTACAGCTGCTTTACTTGAACAAATAACGGCCCTCTTGGAAGCAGGCGTTGACGGGTTATTGTTTGAAACGTTTTATGATTTTGAAGAGGCAAAAGAAGCAGTAGCCCTGGCAAGGCGTCTTACAGACAAGGCGATTATTATGAACGTGTCGATGGGCGATATCGGCGTCTTAAATGGCGGCATTCCCCTAGGTGAAGCGCTCGAGCAACTGCATGAATTAGGAGCGGACGTTTTAGGAATCAATTGCCGTATGGGCCCTTATCATATGCTCCGCTCTTTGGAACAGCTTGAATTATCGTCAGCTTTTCCACTTGCTTGCTATCCAAATGCCAGTTTGCCAGGTTACCGGGACGGGCGCTTTGTTTATGCTTCCAATACCGATTACTTTTATGAAATGACAGGGGCGTTTATTGAACAAGGCGTCCATTTGATTGGCGGCTGCTGTGGCACAACGCCTGCACATATTGCCGCGATCGCCAAAGCAGTGGAAACGAACACGCCGAAAACACGCTCGCTCATTGTCAGGCGACCAAGCCAACTTCAGGAGGAAGGACCAGGAAGGGGAGAGCGGCTCAGTGAGCCGTTGGACCAATTGGCAAGGCGCAAACAAACAATTATTGTTGAACTTGATCCGCCGAAAAAATTAACGATTGCGAAATTTATGGAAGGAGCCAAAGCGTTAAAAGAGGCAGGGGTAGATGCGTTAACGCTTGCCGACAATTCTCTTGCTAATCCTCGTGTTGACAACCAAACGTTGGCGATGTTAGTAAGGGAACAGTTAGGGTTGCGTAGCCTTGTCCACTTAACATGCCGTGACCGCAATTTGATTGGCATGCAATCACACTTAATGGGGCTCCATCTAGCGGAGCTTCATGATTTACTTGTTATCACTGGCGATCCAAGCAAGATCGGTGATTTTCCCGGAGCAACATCTGTATATGATGTATCTTCGTTAAAATTGTTGCCTTTAATTAAGCAAATGAATGAAGGGATTTCATTCTCTGGAAACTCCCTTGGCAGTAAAGCAACTTTTTCGACAGCGGCAGCGTTTAATCCCCATGTTAAGCATCTTGATAAAGCGGTGCGACGTTTAGAAAAGAAAATCGAAGCTGGCGCTGATTATTTTCTGACACAGCCCATTTTCGATGAACAACAATTTGAACAATTGTATGACGCAACGAAGCATTTGCCTGTGCCGATTTTTGTTGGCATTATGCCGCTAACAAGCAGCCGCAATGCGGAGTTTCTTCATAATGAAGTGCCAGGAATGACATTGAGCGACGAGACAAGAGCACGGATGGCGGCATGTGGAAACGACAAAGAAAAAGCCGAGCAAGAAGGCTTGCAAATTGCGATGGAGCTAGCAGACGCAGCTAGTGCCTATTTTAACGGCTTGTATTTAGTCACACCGTTTTTACGTTATGAATTAACTGCAGCACTTGCCACCCATTGCCGAGCGATAGCGAACCCGATAAACCACACGATGGAAGGCGAACGAATATGACAGAATCTCTATTTGAAAAGCAGCTAAAGCAATCGATCCTTGTGCTAGATGGAGCAATGGGGACGATGTTGCAAGAAGCAAACTTGACCGCAGCCGATTTTGGTGGAGAAGCATATGAAGGCTGCAATGAGTATTTAAATCAAACGGCGCCTCATATTGTATCTGACATTTATAAAAAATATTTAGAGGCAGGGGCAGACATTATTTCCACCAATACGTTCGGTTCTACGAGCATCGTTCTTGCGGATTACGACCTTGCCCATTTAGCCTATGACCTTAGCAAGGAAGCCGCTCGACTAGCCCGGATCGAGGCGGATCGCGCATCAAAACCAGAAAAACCCCGTTTCGTTGCTGGAGCGATGGGCCCGACGACAAAGTCATTGTCTGTAACTGGGGGGACGACATTCCAAGAACTAATTGAAGCGTACGAAGAACAAGCCCGTGCTTTAATTGATGGAGGCTGTGACGTTTTGTTGCTGGAAACGAGCCAAGATATGCGCAATGTTAAAGCCGCGTATCTTGGGATAAGCGAGGCATTCAGACGTACCGGGCGAACGTTGCCACTCATGGTATCGGGAACGATTGAACCGATGGGTACGACGTTGGCGGGACAGACAGTGGAGGCCTTCTATTTGTCGCTTGAACATATGAAGCCAGCCGTCGTTGGCTTAAATTGCGCAACTGGGCCGGAGTTCATGCGCGACCACATTCGCTCCCTCGCAGAACTTGCTGAAACGAATGTGAGCTGTTACCCAAATGCTGGGTTGCCCGACGAAGATGGTGTTTACCACGAGACACCAGATTCGCTTGTGAAAAAACTTGAAGGATTTGCTGCCAAAGGTTGGTTAAATGTAGTTGGCGGCTGCTGTGGGACGACGCCTGCCCACATTAAAAAAATGGTTGAAGTGATCAAGAAGTACCCGCCCCGCAAGGCGAAAACACGTCAAACCCATGCTGTATCAGGGATTGAGCCGTTGTTGTATGACGACTCGATGCGCCCGCTTTTCGTTGGAGAACGTACAAATGTAATTGGCTCACGGAAATTTAAACGGCTGATTGAAGAAGGGGAATATGAACAAGCAGCGGAAATCGCAAGAGCTCAAGTGAAGCGTGGGGCACACGTCATAGACATTTGCTTAGCAGATCCAGATCGAAACGAGCAAGAGGACATGGCTGCTTTTCTGAACTATGTCGTCAACAAAGTCAAAGTGCCGCTAATGATTGATTCTACTGATGAAGCGGTCATCGAACGAGCGCTTACCTATTCCCAAGGAAAGGCGATTATTAACTCCATTAACTTAGAAGATGGCGAAGAGCGATTTGCCGCAGTGCTGCCACTTGTGAAAAAGTATGGCGCCGCCATTGTAGTAGGAACTATTGATGAAATAGGGATGGCTGTCACAGCGGAAAGAAAATTGGCCGTGGCGAAGCGATCGTATAAGCTGTTAACCGAAAAGTACAACATTCCGCCTCATGACATCATTTTTGACCCGCTTGTGTTTCCTGTAGGAACAGGAGACGAACAATACATGGGCTCGGCAGCAGCGACCGTTGAAGGGATTGCCCTTATAAAAAAAGAGCTGCCCCAATGCCTAACGATTTTAGGAGTCTCGAATGTCTCTTTTGGCCTTCCGCCAGTTGGCCGTGAAGTTTTAAACGCAGTCTTTTTGTATCACTGTACACAAGCAGGGCTTGATTATGCGATTGTCAATACCGAAAAGCTGGAACGTTATGCGAGCATTCCTGATGAGGAGAAACAGCTAGCCGATCGGCTGTTGTTTCAAACGAATGATGCCCATTTGGCGGCGTTTACTGATTTTTATCGTGGGAAGAAAACTGAGAAAAAAGTCGAGTATGCAAACATGTCCTTAGAAGAGAGACTCGCTGCCTATATTGTCGAAGGGACAAAAGAACGACTTGAGACAGACTTAGCTGAAGCTTTGCGCCTGTATGACACGCCACTTGCCATTATAAATGGACCGCTGATGGCGGGCATGGATGAAGTTGGCCGGCTGTTTAACGCCAATGAATTAATCGTTGCAGAAGTGTTGCAAAGTGCAGAAGTCATGAAAGCGGCCGTTGCTTATCTTGAACCACATATGGAAAAAAGCGAACAAGAACAAGGAAAAGGCAAGATCTTGCTCGCTACGGTTAAGGGAGATGTTCATGACATCGGCAAAAACCTTGTCGACATTATTTTGAGCAATAACGGTTTTTCTATCGTCAATCTTGGTATTAAAGTTACCTCGAATGAATTGTTAGATGCGATTAAAAAAGAACAGCCAACAGCCATTGGGTTGTCAGGGCTGCTTGTTAAATCCGCCCAGCAAATGGTGTTAACAGCGCAAGACTTACGGCAACAACATGTGGACATCCCGATTCTCGTTGGTGGGGCTGCTTTAACGAAAAAATTTACGGATACACGGATTGCTCCTGAATACGAAGGATTAGTCGTTTATGCAAAAGATGCAATGAACGGTTTAGAGCTTGCCAATCGCCTTACTACTCCAGAAGGGCGAAATGAACTTGCCCTTGAACTAGCTACGGCAAGACAACAAAAAGCGGAGTTTAATGATCAGCGAAAAACGAAAGCGCCGACGCTTGCTAAGAGGGAAAAGTCGGATATCGCCCATCATCATGCTGTCTTTAAACCAACCGACCTTGATGAGCATATAATCCGTGATTATAAAATCGACCATATTTACCCATATGTGAATATGCAAATGCTTCTTGGCCGTCATCTTGGTATCCAAGGGAAAGTGAGCCGCCTGCTTGCTGAGAAAGACCAACGCACCACGAGTCTAAAAGCCCAAGTTGATGCGTTCTTCCAAGAGGCGAAAACGAAGAAAACGTTACAGGCAAATGCGATATACCGTTTCTATCCTGCTAATGCCGATGGCGATGAGCTCGTGATTTTTGATCCTTATGATGTTGGCCGTGAACTTGAACGCTTTGCGTTTCCACGGCAAACGCAAGCTCCGTTCTTATGCTTGGCAGATTATGTCCGCCCTGTTGGCGAAGGGGTTGATTATGTTGGGTTTTTAGCGGTTACTGCTGGAGCTGGTGTGCGTGAGGCAGCAGAAGCGGCAAAAGCAAAAGGCGATTATTTGTATAGCCATTTAATTCAAGCGGCTGCATTAGAAACAGCTGAGGGTTTGGCGGAACGCGTCCACGAGCAAATGCGTGATCGGTGGGGGTTTCCAGATGGCGCTGATTTTACAATGAACGAACGTTTTGCAGCGAAGTACCAAGGCATCCGCGTATCGTTTGGCTATCCTGCCTGTCCAAATTTAGAGGACCAAGCCAAGTTGTTTCAATTGCTTCGTCCAGAAAAAATTGGTATCGAATTGACCGATGGGTACATGATGGAACCAGAAGCATCTGTCACAGCGCTTGTATTTTCTCATCCTGAAGCCCGTTATTTTAATGTAGGAAGCTTATAAGAAAACAGACGCAAATGAGCGAAAGCGGATTTGCGTCTGTTTTTTTTGCATAAAAACACCCCAGCAAAACAAAGACTAGCAGTAACGACCAATTTCCCCACAAAAAAGTGGGCATAAGGAGGAACGAAAATATGTTTCGAACAAAGCGAATCGCTCGGTGCCTTCTCGGTGCAACTTTAGCGTTTGCGGTTCTTTTTTTTAACAACGAAATGGTTGATGCCTTTAGTGACCAAGTCATTCAAAAAGGGGCAACAGGCGACGATGTCGTCGAATTGCAATCTCGTTTGCAGTATGTAGGGTATTATAATGGCAAAATTGATGGTGTTTTCGGTTGGGGGACGTACTGGGCTGTGCGGCATTATCAGTACGAATATGGGCTTGAAATTGATGGATTGGTCGGAGACGACATGAAAGCAAAGCTGGCAAGCACAACCGACTACGATAAAGCCTTTGTGACAAAAGCACTGAACGAGGGCAGAAAGTTTTCTCACTATGGCGGCACACCAAAAGACATCCAGAAAGGGCCAAAAGGTTCTGCAGATAAGCAAAAACAAAAAAAGGAAGCAGCAAAAGGTGGCGAGGCACAGCAGCCAGCTCCGAATCAGCCTGAAACTGGAAATGAACAAGAACCGATTATTGAAAAAGCAAACAATGTGCCTTCAGGTTATTCATCGAATGATATTCAACTGATGGCTCAGGCAGTGTATGGCGAGGCCCGTGGTGAGCCTTATGAAGGACAAGTCGCGGTGGCAGCAGTGATTGTCAACCGTTTAAATTCAGCAACTTTCCCAGATACAGTCGCTGGCGTCATATATGAAGACCGCGCTTTTACGGCGGTAGCTGATGGGCAAATCAACTTAGGCGCAGATGAAACGTCAAGGCAAGCTGTGCTTGATGCGTTAAATGGGCAAGACCCGACCAACAATGCGCTTTATTATTTCAATCCAGATACAGCGACATCAGATTGGATTTGGTCGCGGCCACAAATTAAACGGATTGGCAAACATATATTCTGCTATTAAAACGGAGGTGCTATTTGCATGTTTCGCAATCTTTTAATCGCTGCTTTAGCCGTTGCAGTAGTTGGCACAGGCGTTTGGGGCTACCAGCAAAAGCAAGAAAAAAACCAGCTGCAAATTACAGCGAACAATACGTACCAGCGAGCATTTCATGATTTGACTTACCATATTGACCAAATTGAAGACGAACTTGGCAAGACACTTGCGATGAACACACAAAGGCAATTGACGCCTTCACTGGCTGATGTTTGGCGAGTGACGAGCCTTGCCGAGAAGAGTTTGGCTGAACTGCCTGTTCAAGAGTTAAACATGGACGACACGGAAAAATATTTGTTTAAAATCGGCGATTTTACCTACCGTACGTCTGTCCGTGACTTAAACAAGGAGCCGCTGACGGACAAAGAATATGAGACATTGACCCAATTGTATGAGCAAGCAAGTTCCATTAGGGAATCAATGAGAAAAACACAGGCAACTGTTATGCAAGGAGGTATGCAATGGCTCGCTCAAAATGATGAACAGCGAGAAGACGAGCCAACCCAATCATCATCGGTTGCTGGCCATTTTGAAAGACTAAATAAATCGGTGCAAGGGTTTAGTGAAGTAGAATGGGGCGCTACTGATTCAGCGATTCGCAACTTAAATGGTGAGCTAAAAGAGGCGTTGGCAGGAAAAGAAAAGATTTCAAAAGAGGAAGCAAAGCAACGAGCGCTTGATTATTTAAAATTAGGCGAAGGCACGAGCGTGCAAATCAACGATTCGCCAAAGGCGCTAGAATATCCAGCTTATTCTCTTTCGATTGATGACCCTGATAACCAAGCCAACTATGATATGGATATGAGCGTTGAAGGCGGCGAACCGATTTGGTTTTTGCAAGACCGGCAAATTGATAAAGCGAAAATCAGTTTGAATGAAGCGGTCAATAAAGCGCAAAACTTTCTTGAGCGTGGCGGCAAAGAAGGCATGCAACTTGTTGAAAGCACGCAATACGACAACGTCGGCGTTCTCGAATTTGCCTATGTCCAAGACGGAGTCCGCATATACCCGGATAACGTCATGATTGAAGTAGCTTTAGATGACGGGGACGTTATATCTTATGTCGGCCGTGGCCATCTGATCCACCATCAAGAAGACAGGCAAATCCCAGAACCAAAATTGACAAAAGAAGAGGCGCAAGCCAAAGTCAATAAACATGTCGAAATCCAAGAAGACCACCTTGCCGTCATTGAAAATGACATTAATGAAGAAGTGTTTGTTTATGAATTTTACGGAACAAGGGATAACGACACATACCGAATTTTCATTAATGCGTTGACAGGCGAAGAAGAAAAAGTCGAACGAATGAAGGATTCAGAACCAGAATATTGATTCAGAAGGCTCTCTGGAAAGAGAGTCTTTTTTTCGTCTCGTGCTTGCCATTTATGCAAATTATGAGATAATAAAAAGAAAGATACGGGAAGTGAACGTTAGGATTGAAAAGTCTGCTGCTTTGTCGTATCGTAAGAAAGAGAATGCAGGAAAGTGTTGTGAACTTATGGCAAAAGGATTTAATGTGGCAATTGATGGACCTGCTGGCGCCGGAAAAAGCACAGTGGCCAAAAAAACAGCTGAAAAATTAGGTTTTCTATATATTGATACTGGGGCCATGTATCGGGCGATCACATTCGCGGCGTTAGCTGAGGGCATTGATTTGCACGACGGGAAAGCGCTCGGCAAACTTCTAGAAAAAAGCGAGCTGCGTTTGGAATCATCCAATGAAGGGACAGCTGTTTTTTGGAACGGCGCTGACATTACCGCAGCGATTCGCACAAACGAAGTGAACAGCAATGTGTCGCTCGTAGCGAGCCACCGAGAAGTACGGGAAGGTATGACGGCGATGCAGCAGGAGCTTGCCAAATCGAAAAACGCCGTACTAGACGGGCGCGATATTGGAACTCACGTGCTTCCAGATGCCAATGTAAAAGTGTTTTTGACTGCTTCAGTCGAAGAACGGGCTCGACGCCGCCATCTTGAGCAATTGGAAAAAGGGCTCCCGTCGGACTTCGAACAACTAAAAAAAGATATTGCTAAGCGTGATGAACTTGATTCAACACGAGCGATCGCTCCCCTTAAGCAGGCAGCCGACGCACAAGTCGTCGATACGACCAGCATGGGAATTGATGAAGTCGTTGAGACGATTCTTGATTTAGTAAAGGAGCATTCGCGCCAATGACACTTTACCAATTTGGACAAGCCGTTTGCCGCCTTTACTTAAATGCGCTGTTCAAAGTTCGTATTTACGGGAAAGAAAACATCCCAGACGAAGGTGCGGTGTTGCTTTGTGCAAACCATATAAGCAACAATGATCCGCCTTTGCTAGGTGCCTATATCAAACGGCCAGTACGTTACATGGCTAAAAAAGAGCTGTTTAAAGTACCTGTTTTGAAAACGCTGCTGAGAAAGCTAGGCGCTTTTCCAGTCAATCGCGCCGGTGGCGATAAACAATCGCTCCGCACTTCTTTAGATATTTTAAAATCTGGGGACATGGTAGGCATCTTTCCAGAAGGAACGCGCTCTAAAACTGGTGAGATCGGGAAGGGGCTGACGGGCGCTGGTTTTTTTGCTTTAAAAAGCACCGCCCATGTTGTCCCGTGTGCCATTATTGGCCCTTACAAAATGAGGGGCCGTGTTACCCTCGTTTATGGAAAGCCAATCTCGATGGAAGAGCACCGGGCGAACCGCACTTCAGCAAAGGAAGTCACTGAAATCATCATGGATGAAATTCAAAAGCTGAAGGATCACTATCAAGATCTATCATAAAACGTCCTTCATTCGTTCTCAGAAACATTGGAGGCTGTTTATAAAAAAACGCAAGATGCCCGGCGTTGCCGGATTGAAGGAGGCAAAAGTCAATGGTCGAAGAAATGAATGACGGCATGGATGAAATCAAATCTTTTTCTGTAGGGGATATTGTTACAGGGAAAGTAACAAAAGTTGAAGACAAGCAGGCATTTGTGGATGTCGGCTTTAAAGTAGACGGCATCGTGCCCATAAGTGAATTGTCGAGCCTGCATGTAGAAAAGGCAAGCGATGTCCTCTCTGTTGACGATGAATTAGAACTGAAAGTCACAAAAGTCGAAGATGATGAATTGATTTTGTCGAAAAAAGCGGTTCAAGCCGAAAAGGCGTGGGAACAGCTTGAGGAAGCGTATGAAAAAGGCGAGGTTATTGAAGCAGAAGTAGCCGAAGTTGTGAAAGGTGGCCTTGTCGTCGATGTTGGCGTAAGAGGGTTTATTCCTGCTTCATTGGTAGAGCGCCATTATGTTGAAGATTTTTCTGATTACAAAGGCAAGCCATTGCGTTTAAAAGTAACAGAAATTGACAAAGACAACAATAAGTTGATTCTATCACAACGGGCTGTTCTCGATGCCGAAATTGAAGAAAAGAAAAAGCAAGTGTTGCACTCCCTTTCAACTGGCGATGTCGTTGAAGGAAAAGTTCAACGCTTGACCAGCTTTGGCGCTTTCGTCGATGTCGGTGGTGTGGATGGGCTCGTTCATATTTCACAAATTGCCCATGAGCGTGTTGAGCATCCGTCGGATGTGCTGTCAGAAGGGCAAGAAGTGAAGGTTAAAGTGCTTTCCGTTGATCCTGATAGCGAACGCGTTTCCCTCTCCATCAAAGAGATGCTAGCTGGCCCATGGGAAAACATCGAAAGCAAATTTTCAGCTGGTGATATCGTTACTGGTACAGTGAAGCGCCTCGTATCGTTCGGTGCTTTTGTGGAAATTGCCCCAGGGGTAGAAGGGCTCGTCCATATCTCGCAAATTTCCAAACGCCATATCGGCACTCCGCAAGAAGTGTTGGAAGAAGGGCAACAAGTGCAAGCAAAAGTGCTCGAGGTTAGCGAAGCAGATAGACGCGTATCTCTTAGCATTCGCGAAGCGTCTGAAGAGCAAGAACGAAAAGAAACATGTGCTTATGAAAAGCCAGCCAACGACGAGCCATCAGGCTTCTCGCTTGGAGATATGATCGGCGATCAGTTAAAAAAATACCGTGACCAATAACACATGATCCGGCGCAAGCTGAGCTGCGCCGGTTTTTTTATGTCTAAATGTTGGTGAAAGCGCCGATACTGTCCAATGAGGTGATGAGAAATGGACGGTGTATTTGTTTACTGGTTTGGTTGGCTCGCTTGGATTGCCGGAACGTTTTTGTTGCCGAAAAATGAACTGCGGCAAGTGATGTGTGCAAGCATTTTAGCGCTATTATGCTTCATTCCTTTGAACGTGATCATTTCAGGCAATCAAATTAGCATTGGCTATGTTTTTAGTCTATTGATCTGTTATTTACAGCTAGGAAAGCTTAAATTCATTGGCATCATGTATCCAGCTGTTTGCTGTATACTCGTGGCGGCCACCTACATAGGCATACAAGAATTGATTCGTCTCGATCCGGTTATTTTACTCATTGACGGTCGTTTTCTGTCTGCAGGTGCTGTGCTTTTAACCATTTTTATTATAAAAAGGAGAGCAAACCGTACTGCTGCATTAGCGACTGGCCTCCTTTACGGCGACTTGTTTTTGAACGTGTATCGCCACGGACTTAACGGAGGAATGGAGCTTGGCTCGCTTGCGTTTTTTGACGTTTTTGCCATTAGCGTCTCCATGAGTACAGCCGCTTTGGTCTTTTCGGTTGCCATGGAGAAATGGCGCCAACATGTGCTTGCGAATAATAGACAGCCGAAGCCAGTGCCAACAAGGATAGACAAGCATGCATGAAGATAGTAAAATGGTTAAGCTGGAGAAGAAAACGAACGCTGTTTTTTAAGTAGTTTGAAGGAGAAAGGGTGTGTGATTGTGACTAAACCAGTTGTTGCAATCGTTGGCCGGCCGAATGTAGGGAAGTCAACTATATTTAACCGGATTGTCGGCGAGCGTGTCGCCATTGTTGAAGACTTACCGGGGGTAACACGTGACCGTTTATATAGCAAAGGCGAATGGCTTAACCACGAATTTTATGTAATCGACACAGGCGGAATTGAACTCGGCGATGAACCGTTGCTCGTGCAAATGCGCCAACAGGCGGAAATTGCTATTGACGAAGCGAATGTGATTATTTTTATGGTCAATGGACGAGAGGGAATCACTGCCGCAGACCAAGAAGTGGCAAACATGCTTTTCCGGTCGAAAAAGCCGGTTGTGCTTGCTGTTAATAAAGTTGACAACCCAGAAATGAGGGAATTGCTTTACGAGTTCTATTCATTAGGGGCGGGTGAGCCTTACGGCATTTCAGGCTCCCACGGATTAGGGATTGGCGACTTGCTTGATGAAGTGGTTCGCCATTTTCCTGAAGAAAACGACGATGATTATGCAGATGATACGATAAAAATGGCACTGATCGGCCGTCCGAACGTCGGCAAGTCTTCGCTTGTTAATGCGCTTCTTGGTGAAGAGCGAGTGATCGTCAGCCAAATTCCAGGGACGACCCGTGATGCGATTGATACATCCTTTACGCGAGATGGCCAACATTATGTTGTAATTGATACTGCCGGTATGCGGAAGCGTGGCAAAGTTTATGAAGCCACTGAAAAATATAGTGTGCTCCGTTCACTAAAGGCGATTGAGCGGTCTGATGTCGTTCTTGTCGTCTTAGATGGTGAAGAGGGGATTATTGAACAAGATAAAAAAATAGCCGGTTATGCCCATGAAGCGGGAAGGGCAATCGTCATCGTCGTCAACAAATGGGACGCCGTAAAAAAAGATGACAAAACGATGCAGACATTTGTCGAAGACATCCGTTCCGAGTTTCAGTTTCTTTCGTATGCGCCGATTTGTTTTTTGTCCGCCAAGACGAAGCAGCGCCTTCATTTGTTGCTGCCTGAAGTGAGGAAAGTGTCAGAAAGCCATCATCTTCGTGTGCCGACTCATGTCCTCAATGATATGATTATGGATGCGGTAGCCATGAATCCAACCCCAACGGATAAAGGCAAGCGCCTGAAAATCAATTATGTGACGCAAGTGGCCGTACAGCCGCCGACATTCGTGTTCTTTGTAAACGAACCCGAACTGATGCATTTCTCTTATAGGCGCTTTTTAGAAAACCGATTGCGTGCTACTTTTGAGTTTGAAGGAACGCCTATTCACATCATTGCACGAAAAAAGAATGATTAATAATTGGCAAGGGGGAAACTGAATGATCGTTTCATTAATTGCGACGGTGTTGTTCGGTTATTTGCTTGGGTCTGTCAGCTTTAGCTATATCATTGCGAAGAAAATCAAGAAAATCGATATACGCAGTGAAGGAAGCGGCAATGCTGGAGCGACAAATACATTGCGTGTGCTTGGAATCGGACCTGCCATTTGTGTCCTTTTACTTGATGTCGCGAAAGGGGTGGCCCCTGCGCTTCTTGCCATTGCCCTCACGAATGGGGACTACCCTCTTGTGCCGGCTTTGGCTGGCTTAGCGGCGATTCTCGGACATAATTGGCCTATTTATTTTGGCTTTCGCGGCGGAAAAGGAGTTGCTACTTCGATTGGCGTTGTGGCCACGCTTTTATTTCTTCCTGCCCTTTGTGCCGGAATTGTAGCGATTTTAAGCATTGTTTTCACAAAATATGTATCCCTTGGTTCGCTTTTATTTGCAGTGTTAACGCCAATTGCTGCGCTCATCATGCTGCCGTTTTTTCATTACCCACTAGAGTATATTTATTTAGCTGTATTATTGGCCATCTTATCTTTATGGCGGCACCGCACGAACATGGGGCGGCTTATTGCAGGCACGGAAAACAAATTAGGGAAAAAACATGCATAGGAGGAGTTCATAATGCAAAAAATTGCGGTGATTGGAGCGGGAAGCTGGGGAAGCGCTTTAGCGATGGTTCTCGCGGATAATGGCCATGATGTTCGCCTCGTCGGGCGCCGACAAGAACAAATGGACGAATTGAACGAACGTCATACAAATGTATCATATTTGCCGAACATCGAATTGCCAACAACGATTCGCGGTTATACAGGGATGGAGGAAGCGCTTGGTGGAGTTGAAGCTATCGTACTAGTCGTTCCGACTAAAGCGATGCGTGAAACTGTCCGTAAAATCGTGCCCTCTTTGCAAAAGGCGGTACCGGTTATTCACGCAAGCAAAGGGATTGAACCTGCGACTCATAAGCGGATATCTGAAATGATCGCTGAAGAAGATGCAAGCACAAATCGCATTTCTTCTATCACCGTTTTATCTGGTCCCAGCCATGCCGAAGAAGTCGCATTGCGCCAACCGACAACCGTTACAGTTGCTTCAGCGGATGATGAGGCAGCCAAGTATACGCAAAATTTGTTTATGAACCAACAGTTTCGTGTCTATACCAACCCTGACTTGGTCGGCGTTGAAATCGGAGGGGCACTAAAAAACATTATTGCACTAGCCTGTGGTGTGACAAATGGCCTTGGTTACGGGGACAATACAAAAGCAGCGATCATGACGAGAGGGTTAGCGGAAATCTCTCGCTTAGGCACGACAATGGGCGCCAAACCATTAACGTTTTCCGGTTTGTCAGGGCTCGGCGATTTAATCGTTACTTGCACAAGTGTGCATTCACGTAACTGGCGTGCTGGACGAATGATTGGCGAAGGTTTGTCCATGGATGAAGTGCTTGAAAAAATGGGAATGGTAGTCGAAGGAATTCGAACAACCCAGGCAGCCTATGAACTATCCGAAAAGCTGGAGATTGATATGCCAGTGACCAAAGCGCTCTATAGTGTCCTGTTTAACGGAATCGACCCTTACCAAGCGGCTGAAGAATTAATGGGACGTGTAAAACGACATGAAGTGGAGTCGCTTTACCGTTCGTAAACGTGGTGGTTAGTTCGTTTTGATTGCGTCTAAATTGCGCACACTCTTTTTTTCTCATGCATACGATAAGGAGAACCGTAAGCATGAGGAGGGATTTAGGTGTTTAAGAAAAATGACTCATTTTTTGATCAAGTGCATAAAACTACAAAAGTGCGCCCTGATGAGCTATTAAAGCTGGCAAACTCTGTTAGTCAAGCCAATTTGAAAGATGAGGCAACGGTGCGCCAATTGATTGGAAAAGTGGCTGCCCTTGCAAACAGGCCAGTCTCTAAACAACAAGAGGATCAAATCGTTGAAGCGATTTTAAACAACAATATGCCAACTGATATGGCTTCATTGGCTAAAATGTTTAACAACAAAAAATAAGACAAATTAGTCAAACATCTAGACCAAAACCTGGAGCCTGCATATACTTTAATAGAACACCTACTATTAAAAGAGAGGGCTAAGAATTAGGATTTAGTCAAGCTAGAGAGGAGAGCCCCACTCCTGTCTAGCTTTTTTTATATCTATCTGCTTGTCTTCCCTTATGGTATACTTGCCTATGTACCAAATTGAAAAGAGGGGTGTCTCGCATTGTCGCAAGCGATGTTAAATATGTACATATCTTTTGGCGGTCTGCTGCTCATGTTCATTTCTGCAGGTACCGCGCTTTTAGCGCGAACAAAACTAAGCGGCTTCTTTTCAAAAGTTGTGTTAACGTTTTCTTTTTGTTGTCTGCTCGTTTCAGGGATCATTGTCGCCTATATCGTTCTTGGCGGTCCGACATCAACGGGCAGGTAGCCATTTTGCAAGGAGGAATGAATCAATGAAGCAGCTTCTTGCTTCCTGTATCGCAATTTGTGCCGTTCTTTTCCTTAGTGCTTGTTTTTTGCCACAGGAGCAGAGAGCAGAAAATCAAATTGCTTACCCAGACCAACTAGCGGCTGTGCAAACAGCGGTTGACCAATTTCGTGAGGATACCGGAGTCCTCCCAATTACTAATTTTGATGAGAATACACACGAGTACCAGCGCTATACGGTTGATTTTAGGCAGTTGGTTCCCCGGTATATGCAACAGCCTCCGGGAACAGCCTTTGAAAATGGCGGTACACACCAATATACACTCATAAATGTAGAAGAGGACCCAGAAGTAAAAGTCTTGGATGTTACGGCGATGAATGTCGTTCGTGACCTTCAGCAACGGATTTACGATTATATGCGAGAACATACATATGCGCCAATTGGAGAGGCGCTAGACTACAATTTGTTTACGCTCGATTATAAAGCACTTGGTTATTCAGAAGAGCCGTATGTAGCAAGTCCTTATAACCAAACATCGCTGCCGTTGTTATTTACAAACGAGGGCGAAGTGGTAATCGATTATTTACTCGATTTAAAGATGGCAGAGCAGGAAAAGGATTTTGAGGAAGGTGTCGACCTCCGCCGTTATTTATATGAAGACTCTCCTTTTTTGCCATTGTATTCAGTGCCGTACTCCCTTGATGAGGAAGGCAACATTCAATACGACACACGTTTCTACGATTAACTCCCCGATTGCAAAGTCCTTCCCATTCGAATTGATAAAACAGGTCTAATCTGCCCCTTCCATCCATATAGTTACATTGGAAGGGGCATGTTGCGGGAGGCTCCCCTTCTCAAGCATTGGATGCAGGCACAATTTAATTTTTCCTAGTCAGTCATAATAAGTGGACAATGTCATAGAAATGATAGTGGTTAGATATGAAAGACTCGGCTGCATCAAACTTTACTTGACCGGGAGGGGATTCTTTTGTTGGAAAAAGTAGATATCTTTAAAGATATCGCAGAGCGGACCGGAGGCGACATTTATCTCGGTGTTGTAGGGGCGGTTCGCACTGGAAAATCGACATTTATTAAGAAATTCATGGAGCTAGTCGTGCTGCCGAATATTGAAAATGAGGCTGACAAAGCGCGTGCCCAAGATGAGCTTCCGCAATCGGCAGCAGGAAAAACAATCATGACAACAGAGCCGAAATTTGTTCCGAATCAAGCTGTTTCGATTCATGTGGATGAAGGGCTCGACGTCAATATTCGCCTCGTTGATTGCGTCGGTTATGCTGTTCCAGGCGCAAAAGGCTACGAAGATGAAAATGGACCACGGATGATCCACACCCCATGGTATGAAGAGCCGATTCCGTTTCAAGAAGCGGCCGAAATAGGGACGCGCAAAGTCATTCAAGAGCATTCGACTTTGGGTGTTGTGATCACAACCGATGGAACGATAGGCGATATTCCACGACAAGACTATCTCGAATCAGAAGGGCGAGTTGTTGAGGAACTTAAGGAAGTCGGGAAGCCATTTATCATGATTGTGAACAGTGTACGCCCAAGCCATCCAGAGACGGAAGAGCTGCGTACATCACTTGCAGAAGAATACGATATTCCAGTGCTGGCGATGAGCATTGAAAGCATGACCGACCATGATATAAATAGTGTGCTTCGTGAAGTTCTTTTTGAATTTCCCGTTCACGAAGTCAATGTCAATTTGCCAAGCTGGGTCATGGTTCTAAATAATGAGCATTGGCTGCGGCAAAGCTATGAAGAATCTGTACGAGAAACTGTCAAAGATATTAAACGTCTTCGTGACGTTGATCGGGTTGTCAGCCAATTTACGGAATTAGAGTTTATTGAAAAAGCGAAATTGGCCGGAATTGAAATGGGCCAAGGAATTGCCGAAATTGATTTATATGCTCCTGATGCCTTGTACGATCAAGTGTTGAAAGAAGTAGTTGGGGTTGAGATACGAGGAAAGGACCATTTGCTATCGTTGATGCAAGACTTTGCCCATGCCAAGTCCGAGTATGACCAAGTTGCAGACGCTCTTCGCATGGTGAAACAAACAGGGTATGGCATTGCCGCGCCGTCTTTGAATGACATGAGTTTGGATGAACCAGAAATTATTCGCCATGGCTCAAGATTTGGTGTCCGTTTAAAAGCAGTAGCGCCATCCATCCATATGATTAAAGTCGATGTCGAATCGGAATTTGCGCCAATCATTGGCACCGAAAAACAAAGCGAAGAACTCGTTCGCTATTTAATGCAAGATTTTGAAGAAAACCCGCTTTCGATTTGGAACTCCGATATTTTCGGCCGGTCCCTAAATTCGATCGTCCGTGAAGGGATTTCCGCTAAATTGTCGTTGATGCCTGAGAATGCCCGCTACAAACTGCAAGAAACATTAGAACGTATTATTAACGAAGGCTCTGGCGGATTGATTGCCATTATTTTGTAACCGGGCATAGGCGGCCCTTTAGGTATTTGCTGTTTTAGCATCTGTTATGTTTGACTGTTAAACGGAGAGTGCTTTCGACTAACTCATTGCCAAATGCGATGAGTTCTTTTTGCTTTTCCACTGTTCTTTTGCTACTCTTTAGAAGAGATTTATCCTTTATAAAGAGTTTTGGTGGAGGGACAAGAATGGTTGACCACGATAAATTGCAGCAAGCAGTGCGTATGATATTAGAAGCAATTGGCGAAGACCCTGAACGGGAGGGGCTTGCTGATACCCCTAGAAGGGTAGCGCAAATGTATGAAGAAATGTTCAGCGGTCTCCACGAAGATCCTAGCGAGCATTTAAAAACGGTGTTTGGCGAAGAGCATGAAGAACTTGTCCTTGTTAAAGACATCCCGTTCTTTTCGATGTGCGAGCATCACCTTGTACCGTTTTTTGGGAAAGCTCATATTGCTTACATTCCCAAAAATGGCATCGTGACAGGGTTGTCGAAGCTGGCGCGCACTGTCGATGGCATAGCAAGAAGGCCGCAAGTACAAGAAAGAATGACAAAAACATTAGCGGATGTGCTCATGTCTACTTTAGATGCAAAAGGGGCAATGGTCGTTTTGTCAGCAGAACATATGTGCATGGCAATGAGAGGCATTAAAAAGCCAGGTTCGAAAACGGTGACAACAGCGGTGCGCGGCTCATTCGCCAATGACGGGGAAGCGCGTGCGGAAGTATTGCAACTAATCCAAACGAAGGAGGTATAACGATGGGGCATGAGAATGATTTTTTTGTTATAAAAGCAAAAGAAAATGGTGTTCAGGTTATTGGCCTTACCCGCGGTTCGGATACCCGCTTCCACCATTCGGAAAAACTCGACAAAGGCGAAGTCATGATTGGCCAATTTACAGAACATACGTCAGCTGTCAAAGTCCGCGGCAAAGCGATTATCCAAACAAGCCATGGTACATTGGATACGGAGGAATCAGGCGCTTAAATGCGAGCGCTTTTTTCTTTGTGTTCATTGGATAAGGGCGTATGCTATACTATATAAAGAACATTAGCGGGTTGCACGCGATAGAGGGGACATGAACAATGAGCAATACAACGTTGCCGGAGATGCGATCGGCGCTTGAAATAAAACAGCGCTTTGAACGGATATTGCAATACGATTATTTGCAAGGATACATTGACAACACCCGCCCCGACGCCGATGAACTTTGGCTGGTTTATACGATTTTGACTGAATCGGAACCGCCAGATCGTGCCGGGGCGATCACGCTTGCATGGGGCTTTGCCCATGCCGGACTATTGATCCACGATCTTGTGTCCTTACATAACACAAATGAAGAGTTTGCCAAAAAGAAGCGCCAACTAAATGTGTTGGCTGGCGATTTTTATAGCGCCCTCTACTACCAAGCTTTGGCTCGAGTCCATGCGGTTGATATGATTGAACTGTTTGGCAGCACCCTTCAAGAAGTATATGAAAAGAAAATCGCAAGCCACCTAGACAAAGACAACTCGTTTGAAATGCGTCTCGCTCAAACGGAAGAGATTGAAGCACTACTAGCAGTGGCGATAGCCAACGAAATTGGTCAGGAAGGATACGAGCCGTTGCTTAGGCCGTTTTTTCTGTATAAACGCTTAGAAAAAGAAAAAGAAAATGCTGAGGCGGGTTGCTTATCGCCGCTCATTGAAGCTTGGATGGCTGAGAATAAACAAGGTTCTCTTTTTAAAGTTGAACAGCAGAGGCAATTAGAACAGCTACAAGAAGCAGTGGACAAGCAGAATAATAAAGCAAGTGCGTTTATAAAAACATTCCTTGAAAAAGCAAGGAGGTAGCAGGAGTGGCCCAATCGAAAGAACAACGCGTTCATGACGTATTTCAATCGATTTATAAAAAATACGATGTGATGAATTCTGTTATCAGTTTACAGCAACATAAAAGCTGGCGTAAAGATACAATGAAGCAAATGGATGTCCAAGCAGGAACGAGTGCTCTCGATGTATGTTGTGGCACAGGCGATTGGACGTTGGCGCTGTCGGAAGCCGTTGGCGAGCAGGGGTCCGTGATTGGCCTTGATTTTAGCGAAAATATGCTCGCGGTCGGACGTGAAAAAGTTGCAGCTGCTAAGCGCACTAATATCTCACTCGTCCACGGAAACGCAATGGCGCTTCCGTATGATGACAACACGTTTGATTATGTGACGATCGGTTTTGGGTTGCGGAATGTTCCTGATTACATGCAAGTGTTACAGGAGATGTGCCGAGTAGCGAAGCCTGGAGGCAAAATTGTTTGTCTCGAAACGTCGCAGCCAACCATACCAGTCTTTAAACAACTATACTTTTTTTATTTTAAGCGGATTATGCCCCTTGCAGGAAAAGTGTTTGCAAAAAAATACGAAGAATATTCGTGGCTCCAAGAATCAACATTAGCGTTTCCAGGAAAAGACAAACTTCGGGACATGTTCGTTGAAGCTGGAATGAAGGATGTTACAGTAAAGAGCTACACAGGCGGTGTTTGCGCTATGCATATGGGGATAAAACCGATATAGAAATGTGTGATATTGGAGAGGAGTAAGGCAGTAATGGCTACTGCATCTTTAAATAAAACGAAAATCTTTTTGCGAATGATTAAATTTGAACATACAATTTTTGCATTGCCGTTTGCATTCCTAGCAATGTTGCTTGGCAGTTTAATTGCCTACGGCCAGTTTCCTTCGTTGCTTCAGTGGCTTTGGGTGACATTGGCGATGGTCGGAGCAAGGAGTGCCGCGATGTCGCTTAACCGCGTCATAGACGCTAAGTTTGACCGTGAAAACCCTAGAACGGCTAACAGGGAGATACCAGCAGGGCTGTTATCGAAGGCGGATGTCTGGATTTTTATTGTCGCTTCTTTTGCACTATTGTTTTTGGCTGCTTCGCAGTTGAATATTCTTTCCGTCTATTTGTTGCCAATTGCTGTATTCTTTCTTGTGTTTTATTCCTATACCAAACGTTTTACGTGGGCATGCCACTTAATTTTAGGGATAACGATCGGGATTGCGCCTTTAGGCGGATGGGTTGCTGTAACTGGCCAGTTGCCATTGGCTAGCTTTTGTTTGTTTTTGGCTGTCATGTTTTGGCTTGCTGGTTTTGACACCGTGTATGCAACACAGGATGCTGAATACGATCAAACACACGGGCTCCATTCGATTCCAAGCCGTTTTGGCATCAAAAAAGCGTTATGGATCGCCCGTTGTTTTCATGTCGTCAGTTTTGCGTTTTTTGTTGGTCTCTACTTTTTAACGCCTTTGACATGGATTTACTTGGTGGGCGTCGCCCTTTCAGGAATGATTATGGTTTACCAGCATTTAATTGTTTCTGAGAAAGATTTATCGAAAGTGCAATTGGCGTTTTTTCCGATGAATGGGACGCTTAGTGTCGTCATGTTTTTATTTGCTTTTGCCGATATGCTTGTCATCCGGTTTTATTAAAGGAGGTTCCTATGAGCTTACATGTTGGAGAAATTGCATATACCAACACATTGCCGTTTTTCTTCGAGCTGGACCGTAGCTCATTAGAGCAACACGGCATATGCATAACGCAAAATGTACCAGCGAATATCAACCATATGCTAGCCTCTGGCGAACTTCAAGCTGCCGCCATATCGTCTTTTTCCTACGGCAAAAATGAAAAAGACTATGTGGTGTTACCGGATCTTTGTGTTGCTTCGGCTGGCATGGTTCACTCTCTGCTCTTGTTTTCAAAAGTGCCGATTAATAAGCTTGAGGGCGAGTCGGTGGCTTTGACAACAAGCTCAGAGACAACGGTTCATTTGCTGAAAATCGTATTAAAGCGTTTTTATCAGGTAACACCTTGCTATAAACAAGAAAAGCCTGATTTGGCAAACATGCTTACATCCCATACAGCAGCCCTTTTAATAGGCGATGACGCCATTCGAGAGCGCCACGCTGATGCCCCTTATGTGTATGACCTTGGCCAGCTGTGGTATGAATGGACAGGCTTACCGATGACGTACGCGTTATTTGCAGTTAGGAAAGATGCGCTCGAAAGCAAAGCGGAAGAAATTAACATGCTACACCAATCCTTAAGAAAAAGTTATTTGCGAACAGCAGCGGATGGGTATAGGCAGATAAGCCGTTATTTAGAGCGTAAAGGAATGGCAAGCCTTTCTTTCTGGGACATGTACTTTGAGGCACTGCTTCATCAGCCAACAAGCAAAACGGAGCAAGGTTTGCTGTATTATTTTCAGCTTTGTTATGAAGAAGGCTTTCTTGAACGGGAAGTGCCTACATTGAGTAAGTGGAGGCCGACCACGTCTGTTATAAAATATAAGCAGTAACAGTTTCTGCACGAGGGTGGCGTTGATGAAGTTAGCAGATATTTATAAAGCATTTCAAGGAGATATAGAATTTATTGAAGCGGAATTGGAACGAACCCTTTCGGCTAAACACCCTGTTTTAAAAGAAGCATCAACGGGGTTGTTAAAAGCCGGTGGGAAACGAATCCGTCCTGTGCTCGTGCTTTTGGCCGGGAAGTTTGGCGATTATCAATTAGACAGATTAAAGCACATTGCCGTTACGCTTGAACTCATTCATATGGGTTCCCTTGTCCATGATGATGTCATTGATAATGCGCCGCTAAGGCGTGGGCGGGAAACAGTGATGTCTCGTTGGGATAACCGTGTAGCGATGTATACTGGCGACTACATTTTCGGGCACGCGATTGAAACGACAAAAGCCTTCAGCGATAAACGAGTCCATACGATTATTTCCGACGTCATGAACCAAATATGCCGAGGCGAAATTGAACAAATCCGAGACCAGTACAATTGGGATCAAGGTTTACGCATTTACTTGAGGAGGATTAAACGTAAAACGGCATTGTTGATTGCCGTTAGCTGCCAGCTGGGTGCCATCGTTTCAGGCGCGACAGATGAACTCCAAAAAAACCTTTATTACTTTGCTTATTTTCTTGGGATGTCTTATCAAATTATGGACGACATACTCGATTTTGTAGGCACCAATGAACAGCTAGGCAAGCCAGCCGGGGGCGATTTACGCCAAGGCAATGTCACGTTGCCTGCGCTGTATGCGATTGAGCACACGCCTGGATTTAAACAACGGCTAGAGAAGTCATTAACGAAAGAGTCTTCTTTAGAAATGGACATGGAGCCGCTATTAAATGAAGTCCGCACATCAGGCGGGATTGAATATGCACAGGCAATGAGTGATCGCTATTTGCACAAGGCAAACACGCTTTTAATGGGATTTCCCGACATTGATGCCAAAAGGCATTTAATTGAAGTGGCCAGTTACATAGGACGGAGAAAATACTAAGCCAGCGGCAAGCTGGCTTTTTTGTTTGTAAAAAAGCCCCTCTATTCTAAGAAATCTTATTGTTAGCGTTTTCCTAATTTGCTATACTTGAAACGTTCGGTGTAAACATTCATAAAGCGAGGTTAGACAATGGAACGTACATACGTAATGGTTAAGCCTGATGGCGTACAACGTAATTTGATTGGAAACATTGTATCGCGGTTTGAACAAAAAGGGTACACGCTTGCTGCAGCTAAGCTGGTCACTTTAAGCAAAGAAACGGCGGAAACGCATTATAGCGAACATCGGGAACGCCCGTTTTTTGGCGAGCTTGTTAGCTTTATTACTTCCGGACCTGTGTTTGCGATGGTTTGGGAAGGAGAAGGAGTTATTAAAGCAGCTAGACAACTCATTGGCGCCACCAATCCTAGCGAGGCTGCTCCAGGGACGATACGCGGCGACTTAGCAGTCAACGTTGGCATGAATGTCGTACACGGATCTGATTCCCCAGAATCAGCTGAGCGTGAAATCGCTATTTTTTTTAAAGAAGAAGAGCTAAACGATTATCAAAAAGACAGCAATAAATGGGTTTAAAACAAAGCCAGTTGGGTTCTGCTCAACTGGCTTTTTTATGTAAAACGAACGCGTTTTAAAAAGAAGTCTGCTTGACTGTGTCGAGCTACCGTTAAACATGGTACACTCATTTTAAGAGTAAAGTATTACATGGAAAGGAAGAACGTTTTTTGGCAGACGTATCTGCCAGAAAAACGGCAACATGATGAGAATAGATGAAGATTATGAACAATTCGTTTCTGTTTTTTTCAAACTGAGTGGCATTCATTTGCAAGCATATAAAGAGACGCAGATGAAACGGAGGCTCACTGCACTTCGCGATAAACGGCATTTTTCAAGCTTTTCAAGCTATGCGGACGCGATGGCTAATGATCCTTTGCTGCTTACAGAATGCGTAGATCGTGTCACAATCAATGTGTCTTCGTTTTTCCGCAATCGTACTCGTTGGGAGACATTACGTACAGAGATTTTGCCACGACTAGCGACGAAAAAAAGTGGATTGAACATCTGGAGCAGCGCCTGTTCGACTGGAGAAGAACCATATTCATTGGCGATGCTCATCAAAGAAGCAGATATTCCTTTACAAAATAAAACGATTCTTGCGACCGATATCGACTCGGCCATACTAGAAAAGGCACGGTTAGGCCGTTTCCGCCAGGATGCATTTAAAGAAATGAATAGCCAGTTCCAACATGCTTATTTTCGTAAGCAAGGGGACGATTTTGCCATCATAGAAGATGTGAAAAAGCTTGTGAATTTTAAGCGCCTTAACTTACTTGCTGACGAGTACCCGACACGCTGCGATTTGATTATTTGCCGCAATGTGCTTATTTACTTTACAGAGGAGGCAAAGCAAACGATTTTCAAAAAATTTAGTGAGTCTTTGGTTCATGGCGGAGTTCTGTTTGTCGGCAGTACGGAACAAATTTTTGATCCCCAACAATATGGTCTACAAGCAATAAAGCCGTTTTTTTATGAAAAAGTAACATGAATGTACAGACAATTGCTCCAATACATGCTATAATTTAACGCATAAAAGCGATAAAGTATTGCCGGCAAGATAGGAAAGGGTGTTAACATTGAGATTTTTAACAGCAGGAGAGTCACATGGACCACAACTGACTGCGATTATTGAAGGCGTGCCAGCGCAATTGCCGCTTTTGGCAGAAGATATTGACCGTGAATTGGCTAGGCGCCAAGGCGGTTACGGCCGTGGTCGCCGTATGCAAATTGAAAAAGACCGCGTTCAAATAGTAAGCGGCGTACGCCATGGCATGACGACTGGTGCCCCTATCACATTTGTTGTCGAAAATAAAGATTGGAAAAATTGGACAAAAATAATGGGCGCTGAACCGATAAGTGAGGAAGAAGCGGAAAAAATGAGACGGAAGTTAACACGTCCCCGTCCAGGTCATGCTGATTTAAATGGTGCAATCAAGTACGGGCACCGCGATATGCGCAATGTTTTAGAGCGTTCATCAGCGCGGGAAACGACTGTCCGTGTTGCCTGTGGAGCATTGGCAAAGGTCATCCTTAAAGCTTGTGGCATTGAAGTTGCCGGACATGTCCGCGAAATTGGCGGCATTCGGGCTGAGGAAACAAACTATGCCACGATCCAAGAATTGCAAAAGCGCTCAGAAGAGTCACCTGTACGCTGTTTAGACGAGGATGCAAGCAAAAAGATGATGGCAGCCATTGACAAGGCAAAACAAGATGGTGATTCGATTGGCGGCATAGTTGAAGTCGTTGTTGCTGGCGTGCCTATTGGCCTCGGCAGCCATGTCCATTATGACCGCAAATTGGATGGCAAAATCGCTGGCGCAGTCATGAGCATCAACGCGTTTAAAGGTGTAGAGATTGGCATTGGCTTTGAGGCAGCGCGGCTTCCAGGCAGCCAAGTTCATGATGAGATTACTTGGAGCGAAGAGGAAGGCTATAAGCGGAAAACGAATCGCCTTGGCGGTTTTGAAGGCGGGATGACCAACGGTATGCCGATTGTCGTAAAAGGTGTGATGAAGCCAATCCCAACGTTGTATAAGCCGCTGCAAAGCGTAGATATTGATTCGAAAGAACCATTTGCCGCAGGTGTTGAACGTTCCGATAGCTGTGCCGTTCCCGCTGCATCGGTTGTCTGCGAAAATGTGGTAGCGTGGGAAGTTGCCAATGCCTTGCTTGATACATTTGGTTCTGACCAGCTTCCTCTGATCCAGGCAGCTGTCGAACGTCACCATGCCGCTTCAAAGGAGTTTTAAACGATGTTTGTAGACATTCACACCTCTTCAAAACAATACAAGGCTGAAGTGGGGTCAGGAATTTTGCGGGAGGCAGGCAAAACGATTGAAGCGCTTGCCCCGGCTTCTTCCTATTTGATCGTTTCAGATGAAAATGTCGCAAACCGTTATCTTGATGTGTTGGTTTCTTCTTTTTCAAAGGAGCCTCATACGTTTGTCGTGAAAGCGGGGGAACAATCAAAGTCTTTTCATGTGTATGAGCAGCTTGCCGCTTTTTGTTTGGAAAAACAGCTTGACCGCCAGTCGGTTATCATCGCTTTTGGAGGCGGCGTTGTTGGCGATTTGGCCGGGTTTGTAGCGGGGACCTATATGCGTGGCGTTCGCTTTATTCAAGTTCCAACTACTTTGCTTGCCCATGATTCAAGCGTTGGCGGAAAAGTAGCAGTCAATTTGCCTGCCGCTAAAAATATGATTGGTGTTTTTCATCAGCCTGAAGCTGTCTTGTTTGACACAGAATTGTTGGCAACTTTGCCGGAACACGAATGGCGTTCTGGTTTTGCAGAAATCGTTAAACTTGGTTTTATAGCCGACGCATCTTTTTTAGCTTGGCTGCGTGAAACAGTGCCTGCACTAACAAGTATAAAAGCAGATAATTTGCAAAAAATGGTGGCCAAGGCGATTGCCATCAAAGCCGACATTGTTGGCAAAGATGAAAAAGAGCATGGCATCCGCGCCCATTTGAACTTTGGTCATACACTCGCTCATGCGATTGAAGCAGAACTAGGGTATGGAAAGATAACCCATGGCGAAGCGGTGGCAATCGGCATGCGTTTTGCTTTTCGTCTTAGCCTCCGTTTTACAAAAGAGGATTTGCGGCTTGCCGATTATGAAGAGTGGTTTTCTGCCCTCGGTTATGACCTTCGTTTGCCAGCAGGGCTTTCAGCACAACGGTTGCTTGCCCGTATGAAAAGCGACAAAAAAACGAATGCAGGAAAGATTGTCATGGTGTTGCTCGCTCAGCTTGGAGCCGCCTATACAAAAACAGTCGATGAACATTTGCTTTTAGAGTTGTTAGAAGAAGAACTGGGAGGAAGATCATGATTCGTGGCGTCCGAGGTGCAACAACCGTAACAAAAAATGAGGCGCAAGAAATTGAACAGGCTACAGAAACACTCGTGCGGGAAATGGTCAGTCAAAATGAGTTGCAGCCCGAGCAAATCGCCCAAGTGATTGTGACGGCTACAAACGATATTGATGCTACATTTCCGGCGAAGGCGGTCCGGCATTTACAAGGATGGCAATACGTTCCTGTAATGTGCGCTCAAGAAATTCCGGTAAAAGGAAGCTTGCCCCTTTGTATCCGTGTAATGATGACAGTGAATACATCTTTAAAGCAAGAGGAGATCAAGCATGTTTTTTTAGAAGGGGCAATTGTGTTGCGCCCTGATTTATTAAAAAAATAGGCGCTTAGGGCGTTGACGGGAAACGGGGATTTGCGTTACACTACTGGGCAAGAGGAAATAGCAAGATAGTTGAGTTTGAGTATAATAAGAGACTAGTTGAGAATGAGTTGAGCGGAGCGGAGAAGAGTAGAGAAGAGTCAAGAATGGCAAGCATGGTTGCATAAACATGCTTTTATATGTTTTTTTCCATACCTTCACCAGAGGCGAATCCCCTTTTTTCGCCACCCCCGCTCTTCATTTTCACATCACAAGGAGTGAGTGAGATGAAGAAAACCCCTTTTGCATCTTTTCAGCAAGCCTACAACCGTTACGGTACATGCTTTTATAGCGAAACGGTATTTGCCGATGGCTTGACCCCTATTCAAATGTTTCAAGCATTGCAAGAAGAAGCGACCTATTTGCTCGAGAGCAATGACGTGCAGTCGGAATGGTCCAATTACTCCTTTATTGGGTTGAGCCCAATTTATGAGTGTGTAGAAGAGAACGGTTCATATAAAACCATTCATTTGCAGACTGGTAACGTAGTTGCCAGTGCGGTAAATTTCGAAGCGTGTTATCAGAAAACCGTTTCACACATCGACCCGCAACCGAGCGAAATGGAGATTCCTTTCCAAGGAGGCGCCGTTGGCTACGTCAGCTATGACGCGGTCGAAGAAATAGAGCCTGTCATCAAGCGGAGCGATCAACGCAGCTGCCCGTATTATCATTTCATTTTTTGTGAACAGTTGTTAAGCTTTCATGAACAAACAAAGCAATTGACGCTGATTCAATTAGTCAAAAGTGGCTTGCAGCCAGCAGAACAAGCTTTTGCTGAAGCGCAAGCGAAAATTCGTACACTAATCGGTAAATTGGAAAGTGCGAAAGCGCCTGTTTTGCCACATATGGTCACGAAAAAGCAGCTGCCGATCGAGGTTCGCTCCAACTATTCGAAACAAGGCTTTATAAACGATGTAAACCGGATTAAAGCTTATATTCAGGCAGGGGACATTTTCCAAGCTGTTTTGTCACAACGTCTAGAAATGACCGTTTCTGTTGGCGGGCTCGATTTGTACCGTGTGTTGCGCTATGTTAACCCTTCGCCGTATTTGTACTATATTAAAATTGGAAAAAAAGAAATCATTGGTAGTTCGCCAGAAAAGCTTGTCCAAGTACGCGGTGACCATGTCGAAATACATCCAATTGCAGGCACGCGCAAGCGTGGGCAAACGGCGGCCGAAGACGAAGCATTAGCCCGCGAGTTGCTAGCCGACGACAAAGAACGGGCGGAGCACCATATGCTTGTTGACTTGGCGCGCAATGATGTTGGCAAGGTTTCAGTTTATGGAAGCGTAGAAGTTCCATCCTTGTTGGAAATCGGGAAATTTTCCCATGTGATGCATCTCGTCTCCAAAGTAACAGGCAAATTGAAGCCTGAAGCAACGCCTTATGACGCGTTAAAAGCGGCATTTCCTGCTGGGACTCTTTCTGGTGCACCGAAAATTCGCGCCATGCAAATTTTAAATGAGCTAGAACCGACTAGACGGGGCATCTACGGAGGCGCCATTTGCTATATGGATTTCAACGGCAATATCGATTCTTGCATTGCGATTCGTACGATTGTTCTGGAAGGCAATTGCGCCACCATCCAAGCAGGAGCAGGCATTGTCGCAGATTCAGACCCGGAAAAAGAATACGAAGAAACATTAAACAAAGCAAAGGCACTTATTCATGCGATTGAACAGACAGAAGCATTGTTTGCAAAGGCGGTGCGTTTGTCATGATGAAGCACGTGCTGAACAAATGTTTAATGGGCGAATCCTTGTCTGTACAAGAAGCAGAGCAAGTGATGGAACAAATCATGTCAGGGCGCGCAACCGCCAGCCAAGTGGCGAGCCTCATTACGATGATGCGCGTTCGCGGCGAGACTGCGGAGGAAATTCTCGGCTTTGCCAAAGGGATGCGCGCTTATGCGCGCAAATTCCCTGCTGTCATTGAGGGGACGATTGATACGTGCGGCACAGGAGGAGATGGACTTGGAACGTTTAACATTTCGACTGCGTCAGCGCTCGTTTTGGCGTCGCTCGGTGTCCCTGTCGCCAAACACGGCAATCGCTCTGTCTCTTCCAAAAGCGGCAGTGCTGATGTGTTGGAAGAGCTCGGCATCAACATTCAAGCTTCCGTTGAAGAAGCTTGCCAAATGCTTGAAACAACAAACTTGTGCTTTTTATTTGCGCCGCTGTACCACCAGTCAATGCGCCACGTCGCTGGCCCACGGAAAGAAATTGGCTTCCGTACCATTTTTAATTTGCTAGGCCCGCTTACGAACCCAGCCGGTGCCCGTTACCAGCTTCTCGGCGTTTACGATGAAGCGGCCGCTTTGAAAATGGGAGAAGCATTGCGCCAGCTTGATAGCGAGCACAGCCTTTTAGTTACAGGCGCTGATGGCCTTGATGAATGTGCCATTCATGGCGACACACACGTAGTAGAAGTGAAAGATGGTAAGTGCGAAACGTATCGGTTCTCGCCTGACGACGTAGGCTTGCCGCTTGGAAATCTTGCTGATATCCAAGTAGATACGCCTGCTGAAAGTGCTGCGTTAATCCGCGCGATTTTTTCAGGCGACGGGCCACAGGCAGCGAAAAACATTGTTGCTTTAAATGCCGGGGCAGCGTTGTACGCCTGTGGAAATGCCAGTCACATTGCTGAAGGCGTTCACTATGCCAGCAAAGCGATAGAGAGCAAACGAGTGTTCCGCTATTTGCAATCATTGCAACAACAGGGAAGGGGAATCAAGCATGCTTGAGAAAATTTTGGCGACAAAACGAGAGGAAATCAGCCAACTCCAGTTGCCTGAAAAGCAGTATTTTCCAAAAAAAAGCCTGAAAGCGTCCTTACAAAAAACATCTTTGCCACTAGGGCTAATTGCAGAAATTAAACAGGCCTCCCCTTCGAAAGGGGTTTTATGTGAGGCGATTTCGCCAACAGCGATTGCACGGGTTTATGAAGAAGGCGGAGCAAGCGCAATTAGCGTTTTGACAGACCGTACGTATTTTCAAGGTGACACTGCTTATGTGGCTGAAGTGAAAAAGACCGTGTCTTTGCCGGTATTGCGGAAGGATTTTATTCTGTCGCCCCTTCAAGTAGAGGAAACAGCGTGCATTGGCGCAGACGCTATGTTGTTAATAGCCGGTGCAATGGAAGCGAAGCAGCTCCACGAACTATATGAATTAGCGTATAGCAAAGGGTTGGAGTGTTTAGTTGAAGTCCATAGCGAAGAAGAGCTAGAGTCGCTTCTCGCTGTTTTTACCCCAGAAGTGATAGGCATCAATAATCGCAATTTAAAAACGTTCCAAACGTCGGTTTCCCAAACCGAGCAGATTGCAAAAATGGTGCCGAAAGAAGCGTTGCTTGTGTCCGAGAGTGGCATTCATACACCTGATGACATTGCGCGTGTGAAGAAAGCCGGAGCGAACGCTGTGTTGATTGGCGAACAGTTGATGCGTAAAGACGATAAAAGGCAAGCGATCATCGACTTGTTTTCTGAAAGTGCGATAAACCAATGAAACTAAAATATTGTGGACTGCATCAGCAAGAGGATGTCGAAGTGGCAGCAGCTTCTCATTGTGATTACATGGGCTTCGTATTGGCAAACAGCAAGCGCAAAGTTGCCCTTCATGACGTGGCGCAATGGTTGGCTACAACTGACATGAGCACGAAGCAAACGGTAGCACTTTTTGTGAATGAATCACTTGACACAATCGCACAGGTTGCAGGCAGTGGCCTATTTGATGTGATCCAGTTACATGGCTCCGAAACGCCTGCTTTTTTGCAGGCCGTTAAGGACCGCACGCATAAGCAGGTATGGAAAGCGATCCATCATTCAAGCAGCGCGCTCAGCATCATGCAGGCTTTTGCAGGCATCGCCGATGGCTATGTAATTGATTGTAAAAGTGCCAAAGGCTGGGGCGGAACAGGCGAATCATTCGACTGGAAACAGATACCTTCTTATAAGGAAGAAGGAGTCAGGCAAGGTACGCAAGTGCTTATTGCAGGCGGGATTACGCCTGAAAACGTCGTCGAGCTTGCCCGCTACCAAGTAGACGGACTGGATGTATCGAGCGGAATTGAAGAGAACGGAAAAAAAAGCGTCGCAAAAATAGCGCGCCTTGAACAAGAAGCGGGGGTCCATTATGCAGGAAACAATACCAGATAGCCGCGGCCGTTTTGGCGAGTTCGGCGGCAAATATGTTCCCGAAACATTAATGTCGGCAATTGAAGAGTTGGAAGCTGGGCTGGCAAAAGCGATGGTTGATCCCGCTTTTATAGGAGAGCTAAAAGCTGACTTGGCTGAATATGCAGGCAGGGAAACACCGCTGACGTTTGCGAAAAACATTAGCGCAAAATTAGGCGGAGCCAATATCTATTTAAAGCGGGAAGATTTGCTTCATACGGGGGCCCATAAATTGAATAATGCAATTGGCCAAGGGCTCCTTGCAAAACGAATGGGCAAAAACAAGCTTGTCGCCGAAACAGGGGCAGGCCAGCACGGCGTCGCCACGGCAACGGTTGCTAGCCGCCTTGGCATGGAATGCAAAGTGTTTATGGGCGTGGAAGACATGAAGCGGCAAGAGTTAAATGTATTTCGCATGGAATTACTTGGCGCCGAGGTTGTGCCGGCGGAGACGGGGAGCCGAACGCTAAAAGACGCTACCAATGAAGCGATTCGCTATTGGGTCTCCCACGCAGATGATACGTTTTATCTAATCGGCTCCGTAGTCGGCCCGCATCCTTATCCGAAAATGGTCCGCAATTTCCAGCGCGTGATCGGCGATGAAGCCAAACAGCAGATGGCAGAAAAGACAGGGCGACTGCCTGATACAATTGTTGCTTGTGTTGGCGGTGGCAGCAACGCAATCGGTATGTTTTACCCGTTTCTCGACGATGAAGTGGAGCTTGTCGGCGTCGAAGCGGCAGGACGGGGGCTTGATACAGCCGAACATGCTGCCACGATCAGCAAAGGTTCGAAAGGAATTATCCACGGCTCGCTTACGTACTTGCTTCAAGATGAATCTGGGCAAATTAAGGAGCCTTATTCGATTTCCGCCGGACTGGATTACCCTGGCGTTGGCCCTGAGCATGCCTACTTGGCCGCCCAAAAGCGAGTTCGTTATGAAGCTGTAACCGATAAGGAGGCGCTTGATGCACTTGCGCTTCTAGCCAAAGAGGAAGGAATCATTCCCGCAATTGAATCGGCTCATGCGTTGGCTAAAGCTTTTCAAATGGCGAAAACGATGACGCCAAACCAATCTGTGCTCGTATGTTTATCAGGCAGAGGCGATAAGGATATGCACACATTGCAACGGGTTTATAAGGAGGGGTACGATGAATAAGCGGCTTCGTGATGCTGTAAAAAAGGGCAACTTGTTTATTCCGTTCATTACCGCCGGAGACCCGGTGCCAGAAGCAACCATTGCCCTTGCACTCTCATTACAGAGAAGTGGGGCGGATGTGCTGGAGCTTGGCATTCCTTATTCTGACCCGTTGGCAGATGGACCGGTCATACAAAACGCCTCCAAACGTGCACTAGCAGGGGGAATGACGCTGGCTAAGGCGATGGCGCTTGTCCCGGAAATGAGAAAAGAGGGGCTTACAATTCCTGTTATTGTCTTTACTTACGCCAACCCTTTGCTACAATTTGGGTTTGAACGTTTTTGTGAGACCGCATGCGACTACGGAATTGACGGCCTCCTCGTTCCTGATTTGCCGTTTGAAGAGAGCGAAACATTGGCTAATGAGTGTGAAAAACAAGGGCTTGCCCTTATATCACTTGTGGCGCCAACATCTCAGCAACGGATCAAAGCGATTGCCAGCCGCGCCCAAGGGTTCCTATACTGTGTGTCCTCGCTAGGCGTAACTGGCGCGAGAAAAACACTTCATCCACAAGTAGAAGCTTTTTTAAAGCTGGTAAAAGAAGCATCGCCTGTCCCATTTGTAGTTGGATTTGGCATTTCCAGCTACGAACAAGTTGAGGAAATGGGGCGCCATGCTGACGGTGTTGTGATCGGGAGTGCGATTGTTGAGCAAATTGGCCTCAGATGCGAGGCGTTAAAACAGGCGGAATCACGCGATGAAGCAGTCAAAGAAATTGAGCAATATGTCAATTCTCTTCTTCATCCCGCTCCGACCTATTAAACAGTTGCTAGTACGCTTAATTTTGCGTAGGATAGCTAGTAAGACTAGGGAAAGCAGGTGCAGACACGATGTTAGCAAAAAAACAAATACAAGGGTTGCCGCCTTACGCCCCAGGCAAGCCGATTGAAGATGTAAAAAGGGAATACGGTTTAGAGACCGTCATAAAAATGGCATCGAATGAAAATCCGTATGGGGCGTCTCCTGCTGTCGCAAAGGCGATTGCCGCTGGAGCATCAAAAACGTTTTTGTATCCGGATGGCTATGGCACAGCCTTGCGCAAAGCACTTGCTGCCAAACATAAAGTAGATGAAGGACAGCTTATATTAGGAAATGGCACTGATGAAGTTATTCAACTATTATGCAGAAGTTTTTTAACGCCTGAGACCAACACGGTTATGGCGACGCCCTCTTTTTCTCAGTACAAGTTAAATGCAACGATTGAAGGGGCAACGATAAAAGAAATAACCGTTAAAGAAGACGGCTCTCACGATTTAGATGCGATGCTTGCAGCGATTGACGACCAAACGCGAATTGTATGGGTCTGCAATCCGAACAATCCAAATGGGGTCGCACTCGGTGAAGCCGAGTTGAAAACGTTTTTAGACGCCGTGCCAACTACATGTTTGGTCGTTGTCGATGAAGCTTACTATGAATATGTAGAATTAGATGACTTCCCAAACAGCGTCGCGCTGTTAAATGCATATCCGCAACTAGTTGTGTTGCGGACGTTCTCAAAAGCATATGGACTTGCAGGCCTCCGCGTCGGCTACGGCATTAGTCAGCGTGAAATCGCTCGTCAAATTGAACCTGTGCGATTGCCCTTTAACAACAACATCTTTGCTCACACAGCCGCGCTCGCAGCGCTGGAAGACGAAGCGTTTATTGCGGCGTGCAAGCAAAAAAACAGTGTCGAGAAGGCAAAATTGCGCGCTTTCTTTGAGGCCAGAGGGATGTTTGTGTTTCCGTCGGAAACAAACTTCTTGCTTGTGGAAACAGGGATTCCGGGAGATGTTGTCTTTCAAGCTTTTCTTGAAAATGGCTTTATTCTCCGTTCAGGTGAAGCGCTCGGTTACCCGACGGCAATCCGAATTTCCATAGGCAATGAGGCCGAAAATGATGCCTTTATAGAAAAAGCTCCTGAGATTTTGGACCAGCTCCGTGCAAGCTTAGGCGCATAAAAAGAGTAGGAGAATAGTATTGACATGAAGCGTACAGCATTTGTTGTCGGGATGGGGTTGATTGGCGGCTCCATCTCGCTTGCAATTAAGCGCGACCAAGACATCCATTTGGTTGGCTACGATATTTCAGCCGAACAGCTCCATATGGCTAAAGCACTTGGCGTAATTGATGAGGCTGCCTCAAGCCTAGAAGAAGGGGCACAAGCAGCTGATTTTATCATTTTAGCAGTGCCAGTAAGCAAAACGATTGAATTGATTGAGCAGCTTAGCACGATCCCGTTGAAACAAGGTGTCATCGTTACGGATGTCGGTTCAACAAAGCAAGATATTGCCGCGGCTGCTGATAACCATTTCGGTGACAACGTCTGCTTTATTGGCGGCCATCCGATGGCAGGGTCACATAAATCGGGCGTCGAGGCAGCAAAAGCCCATTTGTTTGAAAATGCGTTTTACTTGCTAGCACCTGGCAAGAATAGTGAGCCACGCCATATTATCGCCTTGCAAAATTTATTGAAAGGCACGAAAGCGCGTTTTTTGCAAATGGAACCACAACAGCATGACAAACTGGCAGGCACAGTGAGCCATTTCCCCCATATTATTGCAGCTAGCCTAGTCCATCAGCTCAAAAAGCTTGAAAAAACCGATCCAGAGGTAGCCCAATTAGCGGCAGGCGGTTTCAGGGATATTACGCGGATTGCCTCGGCGAGCCCGGTCATGTGGCGTGATGTGCTTTTGCATAATAAAGAAGAAATGCTGCGCCTATTTGCCGAATGGCAAATCGAGATGGATTCCGTAAAAGAAATGGTTGAACGCTGCGACGGCAAAGCCATTCATGCTTACTTCCAAGAAGCAAAAGCATTCCGTGAAGAGTTGCCACAGCGCGAAAAAGGAGCGATACCGGCTTTTTATGATTTGTTCGTCGATGTTCCTGACCATCCAGGCGTTATCTCCGATGTGACAAGGATACTTGCTAATAAAGAAATTAGCATTACCAATATTCGAATATTAGAGACGCGGGAAGACATTATGGGCGTTTTGCGCCTTAGTTTCCGTTCAGAAGACGATCGAGTATATGCCCAGGAAGAACTGAAACGGCATATGTATGAAACTTACACGATATAAGGAGAAGAAGTATGGACGAGACGATAAAGCTGCTAAACAAAGCAGAATCGGGTTTGTCAGGGACAATTGTCGTACCTGGCGATAAATCGATTTCACACCGCGCTGTCATGTTTGGCGCTATGGCGAATGGTACTACAAACGTCAGCGGATTTCTTCCTGGCGATGATTGTTTAAGCACGATTGCCTGTTTCCGGAAAATGGGTGTAGCGATTGAACAAGAAGGCGACAAAGTCACGGTTGAAGGCAAAGGGTTAGATGGGCTGAAGGAGCCAAATGGTGTGCTAGATGTCGGCAATTCCGGTACAACAATCCGTTTGCTATTGGGCGTCCTCTCTGGCCGGCCTTTTCATTCGGTCGTTGTCGGTGACGATTCGATTGGCAAACGCCCGATGGCACGGGTGACGGCGCCACTTCGGCAAATGGGCGCGCAAATCGACGGACGGGAAACGGGAAATAAAACACCGTTATCGATCCGTGGTGGGCAAACGAAAGCAATCGAGTATACGATGCCTGTAGCAAGCGCACAAGTCAAATCAGCGCTTCTGTTAGCGGGATTGCAAGCAGAAGGGGAAACATCTGTTACAGAGCCGCAAACAACAAGAGACCATACAGAGCGAATGCTCCATGCTTTTGGCGTGAAAGTGACGACAGCGGGCAAGACCATTTCCATTCAAGGCGGCCAGTCCCTTCAAGCAGCTGACGTCGTTGTTCCAGGGGATATTTCATCGGCGGCGTTTTTTCTTGTCGCAGGCTGTATCGTTCCAGGGAGTCGCGTCCACTTAAAGAATGTAGGCTTAAATCCAACGCGTGCCGGCATTCTTGAAGTCTTAAAGCGGAGTGGAGCAAAGCTGTCGATTGACGAGCAAGTGACGACAGGTGGTGAACCACGGGGAGATATGACGATATCAACAAGCGAGCTCTCACCGTTTGTCATTGAAGGAGAGGAAGTGCCTACGCTAATTGATGAAATACCGGTGTTAGCAGTGCTTGCTACGCAAATTTCAGGCACCACTATTATCCGTGATGCTGAAGAGCTAAAAGTGAAAGAAACGAACCGCATTGATACGGTTGTAGGCGAATTGGCTAAGCTTGGGGCTGACATTGAAGCGACCGATGACGGCATGATTATCCGTGGCGGCAAGCCGCTTACAGGCGGAAAAGTGGATTCCCATGGCGACCACCGTATTGGCATGGCGCTTGTCATTGCCTCTTTATGCGCAAATGGGCCGGTAGAATTAGCAAACATAGGTGCCATTTCTGTATCGTATCCTCAGTTTTTTGAGCATTTACAGTCGCTACAGTAGAAGAGCGTCCAAGCGAATCGAAATCGATTGTAGCAGAGGCGTGTAGGCATGGAGAACGAGGACAGGAGCAAATGGTTCCGTCTGCGTGAACAGTTGTAAATCAAATCAACGGGCAGTGTCCACCTTTGAAAGCAAGCCATGTGCTTGCTTTTTTGCCCAAAAAAAGAATCCATCTGCAAACGAAAGCGTTTACAAATGGATTTAGCCATAATAGCTAAGAATGTATGGATAGGAGTGGAGAGAAACCATACGCTAATTAGAGAATAAACGAAAACGCTTCCATTGTCAACAGGTTTTGCCATAAAAGATTTTTTTAAAAACGATGGGCAAACAGAATGGTTGAAAGGGCGCAATTGCTTACTATAAAATAAAGGCAAGAAGCATGCAAAAGGAGCATGATGTTTTTGTGGACATAAAAAAGAAAATTTATGCGTCAATTGAATCTGGGAATGTAGAAGAAGCACTCCGTTTGCTAAATGCGTTTGCGGATACAACGAACCATGACCAGCTCTACCAAGCAGCAGAGCTTTATTATGAGCTAGGGCATGTCGATAAAGCACGGCCGCTCATTGAACAATTGCTCGAATTATACCCTGATGAAGGGGAGTTGTACGTTTTGGCAGCAGAAATGATGATTGACGCCGACCAAGAAGACGAAGCGATTGAGTATTTATTAGAGATCGGCGAAAACGATCCAAGTTTTTTACAAGCACAATTGCTGCTTGCTGATTTATACCAGTTGCAGTCTCTTGATGAAGCAGCCGAGCAAAGACTGCTCGCGGCCCATAAAAAAGCGCCTAATGAGGTCATCATTACGTATGCACTCGGTGAATTTTATCTTGAACAAGGTTCATATAATAAAGCTATCCCGTATTTAAAACAGGCATTGCATGCAAAAGAGGAACTCGGTGACATAAATGTCGGTTTGGCGCTTGCCGAAGCTTATGGGGCTAATGGCCAGTTTGAAGACGCGCTCTTGCTATACCACCAGCAAAAACAGAATGAACTGCCGCCGAATGCATTGTTTAATTTTGGTTTCACCGCTTTTCAGCAAGGTGATTACACGGTGGCGATTGAACAGCTTGAGGCTGTAAAAACACTCGATCCTGATTTCACAAGTGTCTATGTGCCGCTTGCACGCGCTTATGAAGCGGAAAAGCGTTATGAGGAAGCATTTGAAACATTGGCCGCGGGCATGCGTATGGATGAATTTAATGATGCGCTGCCATTGCTTGCCGGGAAACTGCTGTATAAACAACAGGATTTTGTCGGTGCTGAACAATACTTGCGCCAGGCAATTGCTTTAAATCCAACAAATACAGAGGCGTTGCAAACATTAGCAGCGTTTTTGCGGGAACAAGAACGATTTGACGAGCTGCTGGAGCTTGTCGAACATGCGAAGTCCTACGGGGAAACAGATGCGCTGCTCGTTTGGTACGAAGCACTCGCTCATAAAGAGCTGGAGTATTATGAAACGGCACGGGAAAAATACAAAGAGGCCTATATTGCTTTTCATGAAGATGCAGATTTTCTAAGCGAGTATGGTCACTTTCTCTTGGAAGAGGGAGAGCGAAACAAGGCAGTAGAACTTTTTCAAAAAGCGCTGCAACAAAGCCCTGAGCGGAGTGATTTGTCAGAACTCCTCGATGAATTGCAAGCAGAGTAGCATGTTACAGCGTGATTTGTAGAAAACGAATTGTGGCTAGAAAAAGGATTCAGGCAATGGCAAGGCGAATTTACAGGTATGCAGGAGCTAGGAAAGTTTCCAACGAATTCAGAAAGGGGGAGTGAGCAATGAGCAATATGGTTCCAGTCATGGACAAAAAAGCATTTTTGCGCAGCTTTCTCAAACGCCATCAACTGAAAAGGCGAGAATGTGCTTGGCTTTTGAACTACTTGATGAATGATGATACGCTAATGGAACGAGTTCACTTTTTAAACCATTCTGAAGGCACGCCAAAAGCTTTGGTTATTTCTGCTCAAGGAATTGAACAAATCCCATTTTCTTTCCGCAAAAAGCATCATGTTACAACGGATTGCGAAAAAGCGTTCCACGACATTCGCTTAAACCAAACAGAAGACATATATATTGAGCTCCACTTCCAAGAGCGCTTAACGTGCCCGCAATACTTAGCGGTGCTCGAAGACAATCCGTACTTGCCAGAAACGCAAGAAAGGGCTCAGGCATTTGAGCGAAAAGCAGAAGCGCTTTTACAGGAGTCGGTTCGCTTGTTCCAACTCAAAAAGCTGTCTGAAGCGATTGACGAGGCGCTTGACAATGGCGATAAGGAGACGTTCATGGAATTGAGCGAACAGTTAAATCGCTTAAGAAAATCTTGAAAACAGGGCCAACTGGCTCTGTTTTTTTGCTATACTATAGAAGGACAAAAGGAGAGGATGATATGCGGTTTCGTGCAGCAGACATTGATACATATTTAAAAGCGGCTGACTATGTAGACACAGCTCTTATTCCGCTAATGAAAACAACGTGGGATACTGAGGTGAAAACAGTGACGCAAGCGGTTGAGTTTACTGCGCAGCTAGCAGATGAAATGGAACGGCAATTTCACGGGCGGATCATGCAATTTCCTGCTTTCACTTATGCCCAATCAGAACCGTTGTCAAGCCGCATTGACAGGCTGTTAGGATGGGCAGCCGATTTAAAAGCAGCCTCATTTTCTCACATTTGTTTGCTGACAGCTGACGGGGAATGGAAAACGGCTGAAAACGAGCTTGACGAAATGGCACTGTTTTTTGTGCCAGCGCTTCCCCTCGAATTTGTTGAAGCGAAGCACCGTAAAGAAGTGATGGACGGGCAGTTAAAACAGCTGATCCCCTTTTTATCGCAGCTTTGGCAACAAAAAGTCTGAAAGCGCTCTTCTAACTTATATTGCGCAATGTAGGCGGTTTATAGTATGATGGTATCGTCCTAGTATTAGTCTTGTTAAGAATGCTCAGAATAAAAGGAGCACAATTATGAACGTTGTTAGGAGGGAAAATAGTGAGCGAGAGAGACCACAAAGTATCAAGACGGCAATTTTTATCGTACACGCTCACTGGCGTCGGCGGTTTCATGGCTGCTGGCATGTTAATGCCGATGATTCGCTTTGCCCTTGATCCTGCCTTAAAAGCAGGTGCGGAGTCGGATATGCAGCTCGTTTGTGAACTGGATGATTTGACAGATGTGCCGCAGCGGTTTACGTGGAGCTTCACGCAAGTTGACTCATGGTACGAGTCACAAGTAGAGCACGAAGCTTACATCTATTTGGACGGCGATAAAGTTGTCGCTCTATCTTCAGTATGCACGCATCTTGGTTGCACAGTTGCGTACAATGAGGATGCGAGCGAGTTCCAATGCCCATGCCATGGGGGGCGTTTTGAAGAAGACGGTACGAATATCGCCGGAACGCCACCAACGCGACCACTTGATGTTTTTGAAGTCGTGGTGGAAGGCAATCAAGTTTATCTTGGACAGGTGAGTCAAAGAACTTAGGAGGGGCGCGAGAAATGCTTCAAAAAATTTATGATTATGTGGACGAGCGTCTCGACATAACGCCAATGTGGCGGGATATCGCTGACCATGAAGTGCCAGAGCACGTCAACCCAGCTCATCACTTTTCGGCGTTTATTTATTGTTTTGGCGGTTTGACGTTTTTTGTAACCGTTATTCAAATTTTGTCGGGAATGTTCCTTACCATGTACTACGTACCGGACATTGTGAATGCCCATGCATCTGTTTACTTTTTGCAAAACGATGTAGCAATGGGTGTCATAGTCCGCGGCATGCACCATTGGGGCGCCAGCCTTGTTATTGTCATGATGTTTTTACATACGTTGCGCGTGTTCTTTACCGGCTCGTACAAAAAGCCACGTGAATTAAACTGGGTTGTAGGAGTATTGATTTTCTTTGTGATGCTTGGCCTTGGCTTAACAGGCTATTTGTTGCCTTGGGATATGAAAGCATACTTTGCAACTGTCGTCACACTTCAAATTGCTGAAAGCGTACCGATCATCGGCGACTTTACAAAAGCGTTGCTTGCCGGAGGCGAAATTGTCGGTGCTGCGACGTTGACGCGCTTTTTTGCTATCCATGTCTTCTTCTTGCCAGCAGCATTGCTTGGTTTGCTTGGGGCGCATTTTATCATGATTCGCCGTCAAGGCATTTCTGGCCCGCTATAATTGTTAGCTAATATGTGATTATACTAAGGGGGGAAACCCATGCATCGAGGAAAAGGAATGAAGTTTGTCGGCGATTCCCGTGTTAAAGCGGATGGCCGAAAACCAAACATTCCAAAAGACTACTCGGAATACCCTGGAAAAACGGAAGCTTTTTGGCCAAACTTCCTATTGCGGGAATGGATGGTAGGGGCAGTCTTTTTAATGGGCTTTTTATGTTTAACTGTGGCCCATCCTGCGCCGCTTGAAGCAATTGCTGATCCATTGGAAGCCTACATTCCGCTTCCAGACTGGTATTTCCTGTTTTTATATCAATTGCTTAAATATGAGTTTGCTTCTGGCGACTTTAATGTACTAGGTACGGTGGTTATTCCAGGCGTTGCATTCGGCGCTTTGCTGCTTGCTCCGTGGTTGGATACATCAAAAGAACGTCGGCCACACCGTCGCCCGATTGCTACCTCTATTATGCTTCTTGGTGTTGCATCCGTTGTTTACTTGACATGGGAGTCAGTGGACCAGCATGACTGGGAAGCTGCTGCCCAGCAAGGGAAGCTAGTAGAAGGAGCCGAAATTGATGAGGAAGCAGAAGGGTTTGAAATTTATTCAAGCCAAGATTCGTGCATCCAATGTCATGGCGACCAAATGACAGGCGGTGCGGGAGCGCCGAACTTGCTTGAAACAGAAAAAACACCTGAAGAAGTCATTGAAATCATTCAAAATGGGCAAGGAGCGATGCCTGCCGACCAGTTCACGGGTTCTGAAGAAGAACTGCAAATTTTGGCAGAGTTCATCGCAAACCATGGTCAAGATCCTGAATGATTGTGTTATACTAAGAGCTGCCCAAATGGGCGGCTTTTTTCATGAAAGGAAGGGCTGGCATGCTAGCTTATTTGTATGGGCTTTTAACGAAACGCATCAGCTTATGGTTGCTGCTAATCATTAATGTGTTAGGCACGATCTATGGGTTTTACTGGTATGGCGACCAGCTTGCGGCCACTCCGCTGCATTTTATCTGGTTTGTGCCTGACAGTCCGACGGCAAGTTTGTTTTTTGTGTTTGTGTTGATTGGCTTTTTGAGCCGTAAGCAATCTGGCTTAATCGAAGCGCTTGCTGCCGTAACGTTACTTAAATACGGCGTGTGGGCAGTTGTCATGAATACGTTTCAAGTGATGGAAGGCGCCCCGCTTCATTGGCAAATTATTATGCTGAATGTCTCCCATGCAGGCATGGCTTTACAGGCACTTTTATTCATGCCATACTTCCGCATCAAAAAAGGACATTTGGCTGCAGCGTTATTATGGACCGTCTTCAACGACTTTATCGATTACCATTTTCATATGCACCCGTGGCTAAGTGCTCGAATTATGCCTTATATTGACGGCATTGGTTGGTTTACATTCTTGTTGGGACTTGTCTGTGTAGCGACCGTCTACTTCCTAAATGTGCGCCAGCGCGCGCTTCGTATTAATTTGCCACGCTAAGGTCTACTCTTGTCCTTTTGTTCATAGGATGTTTAGAACAGAGGAGGGACAAGAAATGCGTCATTGGATGATGCTCGTTTTGCTTGTTTGTATCGTAGTGATGCTGCCTATGCCTGGCTCTGCTAATGATGCCCAAGCGTGGAAAGAATTGAATCATACGGCAAATCAAGTGCTGAAGCTAACGAAAGAACAGCGTTATGAAGATGGAAAACGGCTAATGAGTGTGTTTGCTGATTTTTTCCTTTCTTATGATTTTGAAGACCAGGAATGGACAATGTCTTCGTTACGCACACTAACGACAACGTTTGAAAATGCTGAAGATGCATTAACGGCTACAAATATGCCTGATGATGAACGTATTCGCCTCGTCACAGCGTTTCGCCTTGCGATTGACGCGTTTGCCAAAAACAGCGAACCCCTTTGGAAAAGCACGGAAGCGCAAGTGATGGCGTCACTAGACGATCTAGAGGAAGCGGCTGTGTCAAAAGATGCCCAAGCTCTGAAACGCCAAATAAATGCATTTCATTCCCTATACGGCATGATTCGTCCGTCTATCCACATAAGCACAACTGAACAAACCGTCGTACGTTTTGACTCGTATTTTGCTTTATTAGAAAACCAATCCGTATCCCCTGAGCAACTGGAAGATCATATTGAAACGATGCGTGGCGCTTTTAAAGAACTTTATGATGGTAGTGGCGAGGATGGGATAGACCCATCGCTTTTATGGGCGATTCTGTCTATCGGTGGACCGCTTGTTGCGTCCTTATCTTATGTTGGTTATCGGAAATACCGGGCTGAGAAACGGCGAGTAAAAGCAAAAGAATAAAATGTGTCAAAACTGTGACGGTCGTTCAAAAAAGAGCTTGCAACCATAGCGGGAAGTTTGACTTTCTTTGACGTTTTGATTACGATAATAGTATTAAGATAAAGTGAGGTGATTTCAATGAGTCTCGGTGTTTATTTGTTTTATTTAGCGTTTCTCATTCTAATCCCGCTTCTGGCTCAAGGAAAAGTAAAACGGGCGTATAAAAAATATTCGCGCATCCGTAACAGCGCAGGAATGACAGGTGCAGAAGTAGCCCGGAAAATTCTTCATGACAACGGCATTTATGATGTTGAAGTCGAAGAGGTAAAAGGGGAGTTATCTGACCACTACGATCCACGTGCCAAAGTTGTACGGTTGTCAACAGACAATTACCGCAACGCTTCAGTTGCCGGGGCGGCCATTGCTGCTCATGAAGTAGGACACGCGATCCAAGATGCAGAAAACTACTCATTCTTGAAATTTCGCAGCGCTTTGGCACCGGTTGCTTCCATCGGCAGCAATTTAGGCCAATGGCTGATTTTGGCCGGTTTGCTCTTCGGCGTCGGTGCTCAAGTCGGCGGAAACCCTGTTTTGCTAATGGGTATTATCTTTTTTGCCACCGCTGTGTTATTTCAAGTGGTTACGTTGCCAGTTGAGTTTAACGCTTCCAACAGAGCAATGGAGCAAATGGTGGCAAGTGGGATTATTGTAAACAACGAAGAGCGGGAAACAAAGAAAGTCCTTGATGCCGCTGCTTTAACTTACGTGGCAGCAGCGCTTGTCGCTTTGCTCGAACTAGCACGATTCATTATGATTTACTTGGCACAACGCGACTAATGGTCGGAACAAATCGGCTTAGTCTGAAACCAGCTCATTCACTTGGGCTGGTTTTTTCGTGTTAACTTAATTTGGGAGCAGGCATGCCCCGAAAAAGCGCTTTAACAGTGAGCTAATGCACAAATGTCAACAGACCATGCTCGTTTTTTGGGGCAAAGCCCTTTACAAACATGGTTTCCCTAAAGTAGACTGAGTTTGTTTATCAGAAATGGGGAGACAGAATGAAACAGAATCCAACAGGAATGGAGAGGTTGGCGCTTGCGTTTTTGCTTGGAATGCTAGCTGTCCTTGGGCCGCTCAATATTGATATGTATTTGCCGAGCTTTTTGCAAATTAGCGAAGATCTGCATGCGCCCGCTTCGCTTGTACAACTAAGTTTAACAACGTGCTTAATCGGTTTAGCGATCGGGCAACTTGTCGTCGGCCCGATCAGCGACGCAAAGGGAAGGAAACGGCCATTGCTCATTTCAATTACGTTATTTGCCGCTGCTTCGCTTTTATGTGCGTTTGCTCCAAATATTGGCGTTTTGATTGCTGGCCGCTTTTTACAAGGATTTACGGCAGCAGCTGGGATTGTCGTGTCTCGTGCGGTTGTCCGTGATGTTTTTACAGGCCAAGCATTAACAAAATTCTTTGCGTTGCTTATGGTGATCAATGCCGTGGCGCCGATGTTAGCACCAATGGCGGGCGGGGCGATTTTGCTGTTGCCAGGGGCGCGCTGGGGGTGGATTTTCTTGTTTTTGTCTTTGCTCGGGGTCTTAATCGTTCTCGTTGCAGGAATAAAGCTAGAAGAATCGCTTCCACCAAGCAAGCGAGTGCCAAGCTCTTTGTCGCATATCCTATGGACATTCAAAGATTTGCTTAAAGACCGTTCTTTTATCGGCTATGCACTTACACTCGGGCTCGCTCATGGCGGCAGTTTTGCCTATGTGGCGGGCACTCCGTTTGTTTATCAAGGCATTTACGGTGTAAACGAACAAGTTTATAGTGTGTTATTTGGCATCAATGGTCTAGCGATCATCACCGGTACATTCGTGGTTGGCCGTTTAGCCGGCATAGTTCATGAACGAACGTTGTTGAAAACAGGGGTGATGGTTGCGAGCTCAGCTACAGCTATTCTTGTCTGCATGGCGGCCATTCAAGGGCCATTATGGACAATTGTCGTTTCCATTTTTATTTACATGACGTCAATGGGAATGATCACAACCTCTTCCTTTACGTTAGGAATTGCCAAACAAAGCCATCGTGCCGGCAGTGCTAGCGCGATGCTCGGCATGTTGCCCTTATTCCTTGGAGCGATGGTTGCACCGCTTGTCGGCATCGATGAATCAACAGCAGTGCCGATGGCAGCGATTATGTTTGCCACAAGCGTGTTGGCCCTTAGTACATGCCTTGGTTTGACGAAAAAAGAGAGCAGTCCTAGCCAAGTCGAAAAACGGTAACGGTCCAAAGCAAAATAGCGCTAAATGAAGAAGGGGAATGGCCCTGGAAAAGAAAGAAAAGCAACAGAGAAGGGACAGGCTCTGTTGCTTTTTTACTGCTTAGCCAATTCGAATCGGTTGCTTGTTGTCATCGAGTGTAAACCCTTCACCGGCCGCTTCGGAAACATCGTGGATGGTCATGAACGCATGGGGGTCAATGCGATGCACAATATTGCGCAACCTCACCGTTTCATTGCGGGCGACGACGCAATATAAAATTTCTTTTTCGTCGCCAGTAAATGTGCCTTTTCCTTGTAGCGTCGTTGCGCCTCGGCCCATTTCACGTAAAATCGCTTCTGAGATCTCCGTAATCGACTCGGAGATGACAAAGGCAGCTTTCGCATTGTAGGATCCTTGTTGGATAAAGTCAATGACTTTGGCGGCAATAAACACATAGACAATCGTGTACATCGCTTCACGCAAATCAAGATAGACGAGAGAGATAGCAATGACACACGAATCAAATACAAAAAAGGTCCGCCCGATGCTCCAGCCAAAATAGCGCAAGCATAGTTTCGCAATGATGTCTGCGCCGCCGGTTGTGCCACCAAAACGGAAGACAAGCCCAAGCCCTGTACCGACGATGGCCCCGGCGAACAATGCGGCCAGCATTAAGTCATTGCCAAGGAAAATATGTAAGTTGATACGCTGGAACAAATCAAGGAATAGCGATAAACTGAATGTGCCTACGAGTGTATAGTAAAAAGGAATCCGGCCTAACATCCGCCAGCCTATAAAAAACAACGGAATGTTAATTACGATGTTGGTGATTGCCGGGTTGATCGTAAATAAAAAGAAAAAAAGCAATGTAATGCCTGTAACGCCGCCGTCTGCCAATTGGTGTTCCATATTAAAGTAAACGAGGCCAAACGACATAAGCGCTGTGCCGAGCAAAATGAAAAAAATGTTTTTAACGTGCCGGTTGACTGCCAAGCAATCGCCTCCTTTTCGCGTCCATCCTTAGTTTACTCAACTTCACGGAAAAAAGAAATATCACGTCATTATTTTTAAATTGCGCAGGCGCGTGCTTTTCGCTAGGATAGAAGGGGAAAGGAAGTGCCAATGATGCCTGAAGGAAAAACAATCGCAGAAATGCAAAAAGAAGTCGACTCGTACATAGGGCAGTTTAAAGAAGGATATTTTAGTCCACTGGCAATGTTGGCCCGCTTGACGGAAGAATTAGGCGAGCTAGCAAGGGAAGTGAACCATTACTATGGCGAGAAGCCCAAAAAAGCATCAGAAGAAGACAAAACGATGGAACAAGAGATCGGTGATATGCTGTTTGTCCTCATTTGTTTGGCGAACTCACTTCAAATCGATTTAAGCGAAGCGCATGATCTTGTCATGCATAAATTCCAAACAAGAGACAAAGACCGCTGGACGAAAAAAGAAAAAGGAGAACAGAATCAATGACACGTATTGTAATTGCAGGGCCACGTGGCAACATGGGCCAAGAAGCAGTCAAACTTTGTCTGCGAGAAGAATCATTTGAACTGGTTGCTGTAGTTGATTCAAAAAATGACGGCAAGCAATTAAAAGATTTGCAAGAATTCCAACAAGGTGATGTGCCAGTATATACCGATATGGCACGCTGTTTTGCGGAGCATGAACCAGATGTATTAATTGATTTGACGGCACCTGCCTTTGGTAGAAAACATATGGAAGTGGCGTTTGAGCATGGCGTCCGTCCGGTTGTAGGAACGACAGGGTTTAGTGATGAAGATATTCGCGATTTAACGAAACTGGCTGAAGCAAAAGAGCTGGGCGCCATCATCGCTCCTAACTTTGCTATCGGCGCGATCTTAATGATGAAATTCGCGCAAACGGCAGCACGGTACATGAATGACGTTGAAATTATTGAACAGCACCATGACCGCAAGCTAGATGCGCCATCGGGTACAGCGGTAAAAACGGCACAGCTCATTGCAGAGGTGCGGGCTCCGAAAAAGCAAGGCCATGAGCAGGAAAGAGAAGAGATGGCAGGCGCAAGAGGAGCTGACTTCGATGGTATGAAAATCCACTCTGTCCGTTTACCTGGGCGAGTGGCCCATCAAGAAGTGCTGTTTGGTGGAGTGGGGCAAACGTTATCGATACGCCACGATTCGCTAAACCGTGAAAGTTTTATGCCTGGCGTAAAGCTTGCCGTTGAACAAGTGGTCAAGCTCTCGACGCTAGTTTATGGTCTTGAAAATTTAATCGATTAAGGGGAGAACGACATGAAAATCGCTTTAATTGCCCACGACAAGAAAAAACAAGAATTGGTTGATTTTTGTGTTGCTTATGAGCCCATTTTAAAAGAGCATGAGCTGTACGCGACTGGTACAACGGGCACTCGGATCATGGAGGCGACTGAGTTGGTTGTGACCCGTTTTAAGTCTGGCCCATTAGGGGGCGATCAGCAAATTGGGGCGCTCGTTGCTGAGAATCAATTCGATTTGATCTTGTTTATGCGTGATCCGTTAACGGCGCAGCCCCATGAACCAGATGTCACTGCTTTAATTCGGTTATGTGATGTGCAAAGTGTGCCGCTGGCGACAAATATGGGAACCGCTGAAATTTTAATCAAAGGGCTTGAGAGAGGCGATTTTGCTTTCCGTGATATTATCCATGAACAAGAAAAAGCAAACCCATTAAAAGAAGGCTGAACGCCTTCTTTTAATGTTGGAGGGAGCAAATGAAAACAAGGAAAGCAGAAAAACAAGACATTGTCCTTATCCAAGAGATTGCCAAGCGTTCATGGGAAGACACGTATAAAGACTTGGTTCCCGCTGATATCCGCCAAGTTTACATCGAGCAAGCTTATTCGCGTCAAAGCTTGTCGGTTAAGATCAACTCTTCTGCTGCTTTTTTTGTGGCGGAAGAGGCTGGTAAAGTCATTGGCTTTGCCCAGCTGACTAGAAGTGAAAACGAAACCGATTTGGCCGCCCTTTATGTCGATCCTAAAAAGCTTGGTTGTGGAGCAGGGACATTGCTTTTTGAAACAGTCGTACACGAACTAAAACAAGGCGAACCACTTGTTGTGTACCTTGAAAAAGGCAATTTTCGTGCTGAACGCTTTTACACAAAATGTGGTTTTGCTTACAAAAACGAATTTAAAGAGCGGCTATTTGGCCATGTCTTTCATACAGTAAAAATGGTATTCAAACAGGATGGAGAGGGAAACACATATGTATAAAACGATCGATGGTGTCCGCGTGTGGGGAGATCCACTTGAAAACGCTGTTGAACAGGCTGTTCGCTGCAGCCAGCATGGCGATGTTGTCCAAACGTTATTAATGGCTGACCACCATAAAGGCTACAGCCAACCGGTAGGAGGCGTTGTCGTCTATGACGGCCAAGTATCCCCTTCTGGAGTCGGTTATGATATTGCCTGCGGCAACAAAGCAGTGCGCACAAATGTTACTTTTGAGGAGATTCGCTTGGCGCTGCCTCAGCTTCTCGACGAAATTTACGAAACGCTCTCGTTCGGCATTGGCCAAAAAAACAAGCAGCCAGTTGACCATGAACTGTTTTCTGATCCTGCCTGGCATGTGTTTTCGGAAATTGAACCGGGGCTTACAGACACATTACAAACATTGGCGCGTAACCAACTCGGAACGATTGGGAGCGGCAACCATTTCGTTGATTTGTTTGTGGAAGAAGAAACAGGCATTTTATGGGTCGCGAACCATTTTGGCAGTAGGGGGTTAGGCCATAAAACAGCTAGCGGTTTTTTGAACTTGGCGAAAAACAAGCCGTTTGCTAGCAAAGTTAGCGGGGAGAGCATGGAGGATGTACCGACTTTGTTTGATGTTGCCTCCGAGTTAGGTGACATGTACATCCGAGCAATGAACTTAGCCGGAAAATACGCATATGCCGGCAGAGACCATTGTATTGCTAAAGTGCTCTCCATTTTGCAAGCAAAAGAAACGTTCTCTGTTCATAACCATCATAACTTTGCTTGGAAGGAAACGCACAATGACAAAGACGTTTACGTTGTCCGCAAAGGAGCAACGCCTTCTGCTCCAGGACAGCTTGGATTTATCGGTGGCAGTATGGGTGATTATTCAGTCATTGTTGAGGGCATTGATAGCAAGGAAAACAAGGACGCTTTTTACAGCACCGTCCATGGCGCTGGCAGATTAATGAGCCGTACACAGGCGGCGGGCCGTTTTACAGGGAAAGGCAAGAACAGACGCCGTAGCGGCGGAGCAATTAGCTCTGAGCAAATGGCAGCTGCGCTTGCTGCGTTTGGAGTAGAATTGCGCGGCGGAGGCACAGATGAAAGCCCGTTCGTATATAAAAAATTAGATACGGTCCTCTCTGCTCATAAAAATACGATTAAAATAAAACACCGCTTAAAGCCTGTTGGTGTTTGTATGGCTGGCGAAAATGAATTTGATCCATACAAAGATTAAGGGTGTTACAGCTGTGCAATAAAAGCATTACCTAGGCGAGATGAGAAAAACGCTTAATTATTCTCCTGCTGTTTATGGAAACTGAAACGTTGTCGATGGGCATCGCTGGCCATAAGGAATTTGGTACGCCGTTGCTTTCCTAATAGTAGATTCCCCAATGAAAACCGTGTTTCTTGTTGTGCTTTTTCGGCTTCCTTCAATAAACGGCATGCCGTTAAACAAAAGAACATAAAATAGATAAATTGGAATATAGGGGGAAGCACGATGATCGTTGAATTTGTTGATATGGATAATCACGATCTTCTTCATCAAATTAAAGGCGAGGAAGCAAAACAATTTTTAGATTATGCGGGGACCATTAATAAAGTCCATTTACGAATCAGCAAAGATCTGTCTTTTCAAGGGGCAATTGCTGAAATGATTTACGACTTGGATTACATTCGTGGGACACCTAGTCAACGAATAGAAGTGCGCTTAGCAAACATTCAAATCAGACGGCTAAATTAAAAAAGCCAGCAAAAGAATGAAAACAGGCTGGCTTTCATAGATGCTAAACTTCTTTTTTCATTAACAAATGGGGAATACCGTCTTCCATAAAGACGTCAGAAGCCGTTTCGTATCCAAGACGATGATAAAACCCTTCTGCATGTTGTTGGCCATGAAGCAACAACGAGGCAGCGCCTTTTTGCAAAGCAATGGCTTCCAATGCTTTTATGATTTCTCTGCCGACGCCTTTTTGGCGCCAGTCTTTTAAAATGCAAATCCGTTCGAGTTTCCCGGCGTTTTCGACTAAACGGATACGGCCTGTCCCGACTGCTTTATGCCCGTCATAAGCAATGACATGTGTACAAGCAGCATCAAGATGGTCATATCGGTCAAACTCGTCTTCAAGTGGGCAATGTTGCTCCTGGACAAACACCCTTTCCCTAATATGAAAGGCTTGTTCTAACTCTGCAAGTGTCGTGGCGATTTTTATTTCCAAAGGTCATTCCCCTTTTTTGTAACATGATTTTTCATTATCATTATTTTACCTTGAAAACGTATGTTCTGTAAATGGTTTAAGTCGAATAAATGGAGCTATGTTACAATAGGAAAAAACAAAGGAAGCTGAAAAAGGAGTGACATAGTTGCTGCTCAAACTAGGGTTTACGTAACAACGGTGCAGAGGACCTCCACATAAATCGGGACAAATCGGCATATATCTGTTTATTTATGGGGAGGAGTCAAAAAGATGGCATATAGCAAGACCTTTTTAGAACAAGTAGAAACAGCAATGAAGCAGTCATTTAGCGGTTGGAATTTTGAGCAGTTAAGAGGGCGAGTGAAAGAGGATGAGCTCGACTGGTCTTATCGGGAATGGGTCAAGGAGTCACTTAAGCAACGGACAGTGCTGGATATGGGCACAGGCGGCGGCGAATTTTTGTCTTCGTGTGCTCCATTTCGAGGAAAGGTCTATGCGACAGAGGGGTATGAGCCCAATGTAGAAATTGCGCAAAAAGCATTAGCTCCGTTTGGCGTCAGTGTACGTTATATAGAAGATGATGACAATCTGCCCTTTTCTGATGAGGCTTTTGACAGCATTATCAACCGTCATGAATCATACAGCGAGCAAGAATTAGCCCGTATATTAAAACCAGGTGGAACGTTTATTACCCAACAGGTTGGCGGTGATGATTGCAAAGAAATCAATGAGGCGCTTTCACTTCCTTTAAATACTGAATTTGCAGAATGGAAGCTGGAAGTGGCCGTTGACCGCTTAGTTGCACACGGCTTCAGCGTTGAAGCTAAGAGGAAGGCTTTCCCAAAGCAGCGTTTTTTTGATATTGGTGCGCTTATTTATTACTTGCGGGCGATTCCCTGGCAAGCACCAGGCTTTTCTGTGGAACGCCATCTGCCCCAGTTGGATCATATCAGCCAGGAAATAAAAAAGAACGGGTATTTTGAAACGACACAGCATCGCTTCATCTTGAAAGCGAGAAAATAAAAAGGGCGGCTTTGTGCCGTCCTTTCAGACTGTAGACAAACGCTCGCATACTTCGTCGTTTGCCTCGGCCATATGCTCATGAACCCCTGTTCTATTCACATCTTCCCTCGGCTGCACTCCTCGTCTGACAAACGTTTTCTATCAGTCTGAATGATTTTGTCGACTAAGTCGGCTACCTCACCGTTTAAGCATGAGAATGGTGAGCGTTGCTTAATTCGAGAAACCATTGCTTGTCCTTAGTCAAAAGGGCAATCTCTTGAAGTGCGCGAATATCATCGGCTTTCAGTTTGGGGGAACATGTTTGCAAGTCATCTTCATTTGCCAAAAGCGGCTGCTTACCATTTAAGACACGCTGCTTGGTATGGAATTGGTAAATTGTTTTGATGGGGGTGTTCGCTGAATTGGACGCCACCACTTTTGCTTCGCTAATCCAACCAAGAATGCGTGCGCGGCCTGCTTTGTAAATAACCCATTCGCCATTTCCGTACATGCCAATCAGCTCCTTTTAAAGAACGTATTCACTGTAAAGAGAAAATATGCGCGAAGAATCAAAAAAGCAAAGCCATTTGTTTCTTAATTTCACGTACTGTATTAAATAGCCCAACTACAGCTTCTCCAAACCAGAAAATTTCACATACCGTATTTAAAAACGAAACAATAAGCTACAACAAAAACAAGCAAAGGAAAGCTTTTTGAGGAAAAGGAGTATGTATTGGAAAATGGGAAAAAACTATGAGAGGAAGACGCTGAACATAAAAAAACATTCTGCTGGGAAAAGGCAGAATGTCGGGGAAATTATTAAGGCACTTTCTACTATAACACAGCTTACGCCTATTGTATAGCGGAATGAGGCTGTTAAATCAATCCAAACACAAAAAAACAAGGAGTGCAATTGCCGTTAATCAAGTGTATAATAGAAAAAATCTTTTTAGATAAGTACAGCAAAGCATTAAAGCAAGGAAAGTTAGATGGTTGCTAAGCAAATTTTAGCTGTCTGAGCACCATTTTCGGTATAATGGGGAAGGGCAACAAACACCTATTGCCAATTGCTTATCAAGAGAAGAAAAAGACAGTCAAGAAAAGAGGTAAAAAGATGAACCAGATCGAACAAGCGGAAGCGGTTTTTGTTATTTTTGGCTCTACAGGTGATTTAGCAAAACGAAAATTGTTTCCTTCTATATACAATTTATACAGAAAAGGCAATTTGAACGAACATTTTGCTGTAGTAGGTTTAGGGCGCCGTGAATGGGATGATGAAAAACTAAGAACAGTCGTGATGGAATCGATCCAAGAAGAACTTGGCGAGCAACGTCCTGAAGTGACTGAATCATTTTTAAAGCATTTTTCCTATCTATCATTTGATGTCACCAACAAAGATTCCTATAGCGAGCTCAATGACAAGTTGCATATTTTGGATGAGACATTCCAAATTCCTGGGAACCGTATTTTTTATATGGCAATGGCACCTGAATTTTTTGGGCAAATTGCACAGTCAATACATAACGAAGGGCTAAAGGACACGCAAGGATGGACGCGTCTTGTGATTGAGAAACCGTTTGGCACAGACTTGCAATCGGCTATCCGTTTAAATGACGAAATACGCCAGGCATTTTCAGAAGATGAAATTTATCGGATCGACCACTATTTAGGCAAAGAAATGGTGCAAAACATTCAAGTGATCCGTTTTGCCAATGCCATATTTGGTTCATTGTGGAACAACCGGCATATCGCTAATATCCAAGTGACTTCCAGTGAACAGCTCGGTGTCGAAGGACGGGGCGGCTATTATGAAAAATCAGGAGCCCTTCGTGATATGGTACAAAACCATATGCTGCAAATGGTGTCTCTCTTGGCAATGGATGTACCTCTTCGTTTGTCCACCGATGATATACGTAGCGAAAAAATTAAAGTGCTACGCGCATTGCGCCCGATTGTCGGCGAGAGCATCAAGGAAAATGTGGTACGCGGGCAATATGGCCGAGGGGAAATCAATGGGCAAGAAGTGATTGGCTATTTAGAAGAAGAAAATGTGAGTGATTCGTCAAAAACAGAGACTTACGTTGCGGCAAAGTTAATGATTGACAATCATGTTTGGGCAGGCGTCCCTTTTTATATCCGCACTGGAAAGCGGATGGCGGTGAAGTCAACGAAAATCGTTGTTGAATTTAAGGAATTACCTTTAAATCTGTATAGCAAGGAAAACAAACAGACTGGGCCGAATTTGTTGATCATCCATATCCAGCCTGATGAAGGCATGACGATTGTTTTGAACGGCAAAAAGATTGGCTCCGCAGATACAACGCCTGTCCATTTGCAATACAGGCATGATAGCGAAGACCGGTTTAACACGCCTGAGGCATATGAGCGGCTCCTCTTTGATTGCATGATGGGCGATGCCACAAACTTTGCCCATTGGGATGAAGTTAGTTTGTCATGGTCGCTTGTTGATGCGATCTCCAAAGCGTGGTCAGAAAGCGGAGAAAAACTGCCAACCTATCGAGCTGGGTCGATGGGGCCGAAAGAAGCGGATGAGCTTCTTGAAGCAGACGGCTTTTCATGGTGGCCTGTTGAAGAAATGTAAATAAAAAAGCTTGGCTGAAAAATTGAATAGACTAAACGAATAAGCGGATATTATGTTCTTTATATGAGCATATATCCTCTTTTTTTGTTAGTTAGATTAGGTTGTACATATTATGATAATATATAGTAAAAAGGGAGATTTTAAGGGGAATGAAAAGTAAAAAAGAAAATCTATTATTGGATAGCGACAAAAGTTTTAAAGCGCTGCTTGAAATAATTGAATCAGTGCCTAGCAGAAAACGAACTATTTCTATTGAAACTCAAGAAAGAGACAAGAATTTCCGTGATATAATTATGCACCTGTATGAATGGCACACAATGCTTGAAAGATGGTATAGAGAGGGTATGGATGGAGATGTTCCTTTTATGCCTGCACCAGGTTATAAATGGAGAACAATCAAGTTACTTAATATGCAAATTTGGGAAAATTATCAAGATGTAACATTAAATCAAGCTATAAAAAAGTTGAAGTTAAGTCATGAAAGAGTAATGGAGCTAATTCGATTACATACAAATGAAGAAATCATGACAAAGAAATATTATAAATGGACTAAAACAAGTAACTTATATAGCTATTTTGCAGCCAACACTTTTAATCATTACAATTGGGCTATTAAAAAATGTGAAGTTATTGCCAGCTCCATAAAAGAAGGAGAAAAGCAAGAGTTTGTGAAATAAATTAATTAAACATCGGCGTGTTCGCTGAGTGAGAGAGGACATAACATATTCGTCATATACAATATGTTATGTCCTTTAATTATCTAACTTTTTCAGTTTAGGTCTTGATAATAGTTAGACCAAGCTTTTTTGTTGTTACTAGCCGCCTTAGTCAAGCCAATTTGTATGGAAAACGCCTTCTTTGTCAATGCGTTGATACGTATGGGCGCCAAAGTAATCACGCTGTGCTTGGAGCAAGTTAGCTGGCAGGCGCTCACTCCGGTAACTGTCATAGTAAGAAATGGCACTCGAAAATCCAGGAACGGGGATGCCATATTCAACTGCTAGAGCTACCACTTCACGCAGTGCTTGTTGATACTTTCTGGAAATGTTTTCAAAGTACGGATCAAGCAGCAAGTTGTCTAAGTTGGCATCTCGCTCAAAGGCATCCGTAATGTTTTGTAAAAAGGCAGCGCGGATAATACAGCCGCCGCGGAAAATTTTCGCGATCTCTCCATATTGAAGGTTCCAATTCATTTCTAAGGACATCGATTTCAACTGCGAAAATCCTTGGGCGTAGGAAAGCACTTTGCTGAAATACAGTGCTTGGCGAATTCGTTCAATTAATTCCTGCTTATCGCCTGTGAATTGTTTTTTCTCTGGGCCTGACAATATTTGGCTCGCTTTAACGCGTTCTTCTTTCATAGCGGAAAGGAAGCGGGCAAAGACCGATTCAGTAATAACTGGAAGAGGTACGCCTAGATCAAGTGAGCTTTTGCTTGTCCATTTTCCAGTTCCTTTTTGACCGGCTGTATCCAAAATCACATCAACCATCGGTTTTCCTGTTTCTTCATCGACTTTTGTGAAAATGTCGGCGGTAATCTCTATTAAATAACTATCAAGTTCTCCTTCATTCCATTCCTTAAATACACTGTGCAAGTCTTCAGCATTAAGGCCAAGCACGTTTACTAATAGCGAATAGGCTTCACAAATCAATTGCATGTCCCCGTATTCAATGCCATTATGGACCATTTTTACGTAATGGCCAGCACCATCGGGGCCGATGTAAGTCGTGCAAGGTTCGCCATTTACTTGCGCCGCAATTTTTTCAAACATTGGCTTGACGAGTTCATAGGCTTCTTTCTGCCCACCTGGCATAATGGACGGGCCTTTTAGGGCTCCTTCTTCACCTCCGGAAACGCCTGTGCCGATAAAGTGAATCCCATGCTCAGCTGCTGTTTGGGAGCGGCGTATTGTATCGGTATAATAAGTATTGCCGCCATCAATGAGAATGTCTTTTTTATCTAATAGCGGGATCACGGAATCAATTACTTGATCTGTGACTTGGCCAGCTTGAACCATAAGCATAATTTTGCGCGGCTTTTCCAAAGAATGAACAAACTCTTCTAATGAAAAAGTACCGACTAAACGCTTGCCTTTGTTGTGGTCAAGAATTTCGTTGATCCGTTCTTCTGAGACGTCATAAAGAGAGACAGAAAACCCTTTGCTTTCCAAGTTCAAAGCTAGGCTGCGTCCCATGACACCGACGCCGACGACGCCAATATTCTGCTTTGCCATATTCTTCTTCCTTTCCAAACTTGCTTTCATATAAATCGATATGAACATACCATATGTAAGCGTTTTTCAGCAAGCTGGTCAACTTAAGAAACCTTAAGTTGACCGACTTGCGATGATCCAAGCATGGCCAAGTTTTGTCCTGAACTTTTCCATCCTCATTTGGTGCTGTTGCATTTGCGCAAAACAATCAGGGGAAAGAAGCGGTGACGGCATAAGGTCATTGCCTTTATCGCTTTCATCTTGTTGGACCGCTTCTGCTACTGCTTCTTTTACAACTTTTACATGGCTAAATCCATTCTCTGTCAAAGCTGCTATCCAATCTTGTGCGGTGAAGAGTGACCGAAAGCCATAACCTTCTTTCAATTCGGCGATTTCCTCTGACGTTAGAGATTGTGTGCATATAAGCTCATTTGCATACATTTTTCCATCAAAGGCTAAGACTCGCTTTATTTCTTTTAATGCTTTCTCTAAATCAAGGAAAGCTAGCACCGATTCCGATAAGACAATATCGACGCTATTACTAGGGAAATCCATCGCTTCAATTGATCCTTCATGTAAAGATACAGCCACATTTTGTTCAGAAAAGCGCTGTCTCGCTTTTTGCAGCATGACAGGGTGTCGCTCAATCGCCCAAACGTGGCAGTCATAAATTTGTTTTAAATAAGCAGCAGTTTGCCCGGTACCGCAGCCACAATCAAGGATGACGGTATGATCATCAATATCCATATTGACGATCATTTTTTTAGACTCCGCAAACCCTCCCGGGTGGGCACTGCCAATGCCAAATGCAGCTAACATATCTGTATAATCCATAATCCCTCTTTCCGTCCTCTTTAGTTACATGACCTAAAGGGGACTTTATTAGAATGGGCCATTAGGCGTTTATTGCAGATTATGCAGCCGCTCGCTTAGTGTGCTTATATGACAGCTATGTTTCAATTGTAATCGCAAAAACAAGCGAAATAAGCAGATTTAAGCAAAATATAAGCGGAATTTGTATCTGTGTTCTTGGCTATAGCGTCTTTTCATGACAAGAACGATACAAAAATGTACAAAAGCGGCTAATTGTGAGTAATTATGTAATAAGGCGGAAGGGTTAGGGAAGAAAGTGCCAGTTATATGTCCCTGAATTAACTTTTATTACAGTTTGATTTCGTGTTGTTTAAGAAGAGCGCAAGACGATTGTCTCCTAGCCTGAAGACTGTTACTATCCATATCAGCAAGTAATTGAAGGAGGCACTACTTTGAAAAAACAAATTCCATTCAAAGTCTTTCGCAGCATCGGGCTGCCAGTTGTGACTGCAGGAGTTATTTTCTTCAGTGCACCAACAATGGCTAACGCCATGTCAGACCGCACCCTTTCGCAAGGCGACAGTGGCGAGCAAGTGGAACAATTGCAACTACTTTTGACAGACAACGGGGTTTTTGATAAAGAAGATATAAACGGAACATTTGGAAACTCCACGGCATCAGCGATTAAGGAATTCCAAGCATCTGAGGATTTGCTTGTGGATGGCATCGCTGGATTGCAAACACTAGGTGCCTTGCATGCCCTTGAGCATGGCGATGAAGGCAAATTAGTTGAAGAACTGCAAAAACAATTACTAAACTTAAACTATTATAAAGGCGAAGTGGATGGACTTTTCGGTTCCTTAACGGAACGGGCAGTGGAAAACTTTCAGTCTGACAACGGGATTGCAGTAGACGGTATTGCTGGCCCGGCTACATACAGCAAGCTCTATTACAATCAAAAGGCAGCTTCAGCCGAGCCAATTAAAGTAGAAGAAAAGCAAGCTGAACCAAAACAACAGTCAGAAGAAACAAGCGAAGAACCGAAAGCAAAGCAAAATCAAGAACCGCTTGAAACAGTAGAGGAAGAACCGGTAGAGGAACCACAAGCTGAACCACAAGCAAAAGCAGAACCAGAAACACAGCAAGAAAGTAAGAAAGAAGAGCCAGCAGAAGAATCGGCTTCTGCTAAAAGCGAACAACCAGCTGAAGAAGCTCCTAAAACGGAAGAAGACTCTAAGACTACAGAAGGTACAGCTACGTATCAAATGGAAGCTACCGCTTATTCAGCCGATTGCAATGGCTGCTCAGGTGTAACAGCAACAGGGATTGATCTAAAAGCGAATCCAAATCAAAAAGTGATCGCGGTAGACCCAAGTGTCATCCCTCTTGGCAGCCGTGTGTACGTGGAAGGTTATGGTGAAGCCATTGCTGGAGACACTGGCGGTGCGATAAGCGGCAATAAAATTGATGTCTTTGTCCCATCTCAAAGCGACGCCATTAATTTTGGCCGTAAAACTGTCAAAGTGACTGTTTTAGACTAGTAAGAGAATGCGAACGATGCGCCCTATGGGCGCATCGTTTTTTATGTTACAGCTAAGTTACATTCAGATTAAAAAGCTTGTAACGTGGGTTAAAGAGGGACACGAGTGAGTAGGTATGGTAGCAGATTACGAGAAAGCGAGGCGAACAAGATGAATATTGCTTACGAGGAAAGACGCCGCCGCCACTTAGGAGAACCTGTTGAAAAAAGCGCTAAAATTAAGGGGAGAGTTACCATGCCTATAAAACTTTGTTTCTTCTTTATGAGCGTACTCTTGTTTAGTTTAATTAGTGTACCTGAACAGGCAGACGCTGACACATTCAGTCCAATACACGAAGGTGAAAAAAGCGAACGCGTTGAGAAACTACAAGACTATCTTGTAGAGAGCGGCTACTTAGAGGATCAAGATCGGTCCCATACATATGACAGTAAGGTAGTAGCAGCAGTTAAGCAATTCCAACAAGACAATAACTTATTAGTAGACGGCATTGCTGGGGTGCAAACCCTTGGTTCAATGGCTGTTTTACAAGAAGGAAGCGACGGGCTTCTTGTTAACATGCTCCAAAAAAAATTAGCGCAGTTGCAATACTACCAAGCAGACATTGATGGGTACTACGGTGTATTGACAAAAGCTGCGGTGACCGCTTTTCAAAAACAGAACGGCTTAGCAGTAGATGGTATCGCTGGCCCGCTAACCTTTAAAGCATTGTATTACAGTGAGGCAGAACCTGCTGAACAGCGAGAAAAGAAAAGTGAGAAAGCCAATGAAAACAATAATGGAGTAGAGAAAAACGAATCAAACAAAAGTGAAAATGGGGAAGAAGAAAACGAACTAAACGAAAGTACAAATGGTGACGTAGAGCAGCCAACAGAGAAAAAAGAGGAAGAGCCAGCCAACACGGCTTCTTCTACACACAAAAGCGAAGGCAAAAAGACTTTCCAGATGGAAGCAACCGCTTATACAGCGTATTGCCATGGTTGTTCGGGTACAACAGCGACAGGCATCGATTTGCGTGCCAATCCAAATCAAAAAGTAGTAGCCGTTGATCCAGCAGTCATCCCTCTTGGCAGCCGTGTGCATGTAGAAGGGTATGGAGAAGCGATTGCTGGAGATACAGGTGGGGCCATTAAAGGACAAAAGATCGACCTTTATATGCAATCAGAAGCGGATGCTTATGCATTCGGCAGGCAACAAGTGACTGTCACTTTGCTTGAATAACAGGCTCTGCGTTGGCTACCATCATGTCGTCTAATAGAAAACCGTTGTTAGACGAGGAGTGCAGGCATAGAAAAGGATCAATAATTTGAGGCAACTTGCGACAGACTTGAGTGTTTGTCTATAGTCTTAAAGGAAGCGCAGTGCGCTTCCTTTTTCTATTTATCCTCTTTTTTCGGTTCGATGTGCACGGTCGTATGCAGGATATTATGCTTTGTGCGCAAATCCCGTTCGATTTGGTCCGCAATGTCGTGGCTATCTTTGACCGTTAAAGTAGGTTTTACCTCAATCGTTACATCGGCGTAAACGGAGCTGCCAACTTGGCGTGCTTTTACCATTTTTAATAGATGGACTTGCTCATTTTCCTCAATGGTATCTCTGTACACTTCAAGCATCTTTTCATCAAAGCCATCGGTTAATGAATGGGTGGCATCTCTAAAAATGGTCCAAGCTGTATAGCAAATAATGAGGCCAATCAGCAACGCAGTCAATGAATCAAGCCAACCTAAATGGAAATGGGAAGCGATAATGCCGATGAGCGCCCCCAAACTGACTAGTGCATCGTTTTTATTGTCTTGCGCGGCGGCAGCGAGAGCTTGGCTATTGATTTTCTCAGCGAGCTGTTTATTGTAGCGATAGACAAAAAACATGATGACCGTGCCTCCTGCCGCTGTCCATGCAGCGACCATGCTTGGCGCTTCTGTTTCATTTGCGCTAAGAAGGGTCGTCCCTGCCTCAATCAACACTTGAATGCCAATTATTACCATCAGGAACGCGGCCAACAAGGCGGAAATATGTTCTGCACGGAAATGGCCATACGGATGGTCTTTGTCAGGCGGCTTTTGGGAAATGCGCAAGCCAATTAAAACAGCAATTGAAATAATAATATCAGAAGCATTGTTGTATCCATCAGCGACGAGCGCTTGCGAAAAAAACAAGTAGCCGATTGTCAGCTTTACCGCTGCCAAAAAGATATAAGCGCCTATACTAAGCCATGCGCCGGATTCCCCTTTTTTTAGTTCTTCATATCGTTTCATCAAGGCTAACCCTTTCTCCAAAAAATATGGTGTTTCTTTGCGTTTCTTTATCCTATCAAACAGGCAGCGAGTGGGTCTACAGCAACATGTTTCGCTGCTCGCAGCACTATGGCTTATATGGAACAATGTTTCCCGAAACCAACATTTCGCCCAGCAAAAAAACGAAATCATAGATGAAGAATTACAGGTGATAGCAAAAAGCTGTTTGAATATGTGATATTATGATATAGTAAAGGGATAATAATAACTTGTTTTATTGCCTAGTATAGACAATTAAGCAGTTTTTATTGGGGAGAATAGACGATTCGATCAATTTCATAAAGGGTAAGCATTTTTTTGTTTGTCGTCTTGTTCCTAAACCATATCATCGATGTTACTAGAGAAAAAATGAAGGAGCGCTCGTTCATGACAACACAAAAACTCGAAATTATGAAATGTACGCACAAAAAACAAAAACCCGAGTCTTCTGCTTTAGAGTTTGGCAAGTATTTTACAGACCATATGTTTATCATGGATTATTCAGAAGAGAAAGGCTGGTACAGTCCCCGTATTATTCCTTATCAACCATTGACCCTTGATCCTGCCGCAATGGTATTCCATTATGGGCAAACGGTTTTTGAAGGCTTAAAAGCGTACCGTTCTGAAGATGGGAGCGTCCGCTTATTCCGCCCAGAAGAAAACTTTAAGCGTTTGAATCAATCAAGCGACCGTTTGAGCATCCCGCCGATTGATGAAGCACAAATGCTCGCTTATTTAAAGGAATTGATCCGTATCGATAAAGACTGGATTCCAACGATGCCAGGAACTTCCCTTTATATTCGCCCATTTGTTATTGCGACAGAACCTACATTAGGCGTAGCGCCTTCACGTAATTATAAATTTATGATTATCTTGTCACCAGTCGGAGCTTACTATAAAGAAGGAATCAACCCAATTGGCATTTTTGTAGAAGACCAATATACACGTGCCGCACCAGGGGGGACTGGGACCGCGAAAACGGCTGGCAACTACTGTGCTGCTTACAAAGCACAAGAGCGGGCTACAGCGAACAAACAAGCACAAGTTCTATGGTTGGACGGGATGGAAAAGAAATACGTCGAAGAAGTAGGCAGCATGAATGTGTTTTTTAAATTGAACGGAGAAGTGCATACACCTGGATTATCAGGCAGCATTTTAGAGGGCATTACACGCAAAAGCGTGATCGAGTTGCTGAAAAGTTGGGATATCCCAGTGTTCGAACGGCGGATTTCAATTGAAGAAATTGTGAGCGCAAGCAAAAGCGGTACGCTTGAAGAAGTCTTCGGAACTGGTACAGCAGCGGTCATCTCTCCAGTCGGAGAACTTTTGTGGAAAGACCACAAAATCGTTGTCAACAACAATGAAACAGGAGCGTTGTCCAAACGTTTGTACACGGAATTGACAGGCATTCAAACTGGAGAACAAAAAGACCCGTTTGGCTGGACTGTCCGTTTGGAAGACGAGGAATAACCAAACCCGGAGGCAAGTATGATACGAGCTATTTTCTTTGATTTAGATGATACGTTATTATGGGATAAAAAAAGCATAAAGGAAGCGTTTAGGCAGACATGTGCTTTGGCGGCAACGGTCCATACAGATATTGACCCAGACGCGCTAGAGGAAGCGGTGCGTACTCATGCCACGGAGCTATATCAATCCTATGAAACGTACGAGTTTACAAAACTGATTGGCATAAATCCATTTGAAGGCTTGTGGGGAGCTTTCCGTGATGACACGGAAGACTTTAACCGTCTACGGGAAATTGCCCCTGTGTACCAACAAGCTGCTTGGGAAAAAGGGCTAGCAGAAATAGGCATAGAAGATGGGGAATTAGCGAACCAATTGGCGAGCCATTTTCCATCAGAACGGCGAAAAAACCCGTATGTGTTTGAAGATACGTTTGCAGTCCTTGATGAGCTGCAACATTCTTACAGGCTTTTGCTTTTAACAAATGGCTCTCCTGATCTGCAAAATACGAAATTGGAGATCACTCCTCAACTTGTCCCTTATTTTGACCATATTTTGATTTCTGGCGCTTACGGGAAAGGCAAACCGGATGTAGCAATGTTTAAGCATGCGTTGGAATTGTCAGGGACAGCGAAAGAGGAAGTGCTCATGGTTGGCGATAATTTGCATACAGATATTCTTGGCGGAAACCAAGCTGGAATCGAAACGATTTGGCTAAATCGTGATGGAATTGAAAACACAACCGACATTCGTCCAACCTATGAAATTCGTCGTTTAACCGAAATTAAAAATGTAATTGCCGAAAAAAAAGATTGCAGCTTGTAAAAACATATGGTTAACTTTAAATAACATGATAAATTACAACCACTAGGGGTGCGTTTATGCTGAGAAAGGCGTTTAGCCTTAACCCTTTACCTGATCTAGGTAATGCTAGCGAAGGGAAGTGCGGTGTACAATAGGCGCTGCTTTGGTTTGCCCATGGCAGGGTCGTGTGCGTCGCTCCATCCGTTTCGGGGGAGCGTTTTTTTGTGCCCTTTCCAGTGGAAAAAGGAGACAGAAAATGAACAAGAATCGCTTACGTTTGACAGACATGATTGTGACGATTTTGATTTCGGTTGTGTTTGCGGTCGTATACCGCCTATGGACGCCGGTCACGGACTTAGTCAGCCTCCCAGGGTTGCAAGCAGACCAGCTGCTGTATGGCATGTGGTTTATTGCCGGAACAATTGCAGCATTGCTGATTAAAAAGCCAGGGGTTGCGTTGCTTGCCGAAACCGCGGCCGCTTCAGGGGAATTTTTTGCTGGGTCCCCATACGGACCGTTGTTGCTGTTGTACGGCGCTTTGCAAGGGCTTGGAATTGAGTTGGCTTTTGCCCTATTCAAATACCGCGTATATACAGTATGGACAGCTAGCCTTGGTGCTGTTTTCGCTTCGTTTGCCTCCCTTGGGCTCGATTATTTTAATGCCTATTTGAGTGATTTAACGACTTGGAATATCACATTGCGCGTTGTTTTTCGCACGCTTGGCTCCATTATCATTGCTGGCTTTTTAGCCTCTGCGCTTGTACGGGCACTGGAAAAGACAGGCGTCAGTACGCTTTTGCGCCCCGTTTCCCAAGCCGATTACGACTTGTTTGCTTCGAAAAGGAGTAAAAAGGATGAGTAGAGAACAGGCTGTGTCCATCAAGCAGCTGTCGCTGTCTTATCCGAATAGCGGCACGTTATTATTTGAAGACTTGTCCATTGATATTTACTCAGGGGAGAAAGTGCTTCTGCTTGGTCCAAGTGGCTCAGGAAAATCGACGTTAGCGCATATGATGGCGGGCCTCATCCCCAGTGCGATTGAGCTCCCTTATCATGCTGAAGTGCTTGTTCCCGCCAAGCAGCCTGCGATTGTATTCCAAGATCCAGATACGCAATTTTGCATGCCTTATGTCGATGAAGAAATTGCGTTCGTCTTAGAAAACCGCCGCATGCCCCGTGACCAAATGGATGTGGCGATCGAGCGCCTTTTAGCACAAGTAGGCCTTGATTTACCTGAGCGCCATTGGCCGATTGCTGCAATGTCACAAGGGATGAAACAACGCCTTGCTATTGCTTGCGCACTAGCGGCTGAAAGCGATGTTCTTTTTCTTGACGAACCGACAGCGTTGCTTGATCCGGAGGGGACCACGCAAATATGGCAGACTGTCCGTCAAGCGTGCAGCGGCAAAACAATTATTATTATTGAACATAAAATTTCTGAAATCATTGATTTTGTGGATCGGATTGTGTTGTTTAATGAAGAGGGCCAATTGCTTGACGACGGCGCTCCACAGGAATTGTTTCAGCGCTATCGCCGCCAACTTGATGAATATGGAATCTGGCATCCATATTCATGGAAAAACTATTTGTCCCAATACGCTCCAGGCAAAATAAAGCAGAAGAGGCACACGCCGCTTCTGTTGCTTAACCATTGGGCTGCTTATCGTGGCAAACAACGAGTAGGAAAAGTGGATGAAGCGGTTGTCCATGCTGGCGACTGGGTTTGCATTACGGGCAAAAACGGCGCTGGGAAATCGACCTTTCTGTATGCTTTGATGAATTTGCTCAAATGGAAAGGCACCTATCAGCTAAATGGGGAAGCTGTCAAACCAAAGCAGTCCCTGTCTGAGCAAATTGGTTTTGTTTTTCAAAACCCAGAATTTCAGTTTGTCGCTGATTCTGTTTGGCAAGAGTTATTGGCGGGCTGTAGTAGGGAATCAGCCAATGCCCAAGCACAATCGTTGCTTGAGATGTTCCAATTAGAAGGCAAACAAGACAACCATCCCTATATGCTTTCCATTGGCCAAAAGCGCCGCCTTAGTGTCGCAACAGCCTTTATGGAGCCGCGGCCGCTTTTGCTGTTCGATGAACCGACATTTGGCCAAGATGCAAAAAATACATTCTTGTTGCTTGAAGCGCTAGAAGAGCGCCGCAGGCAAGGGACTGCGATCTTAATGGTGACACATGATGAAATGATTGTTGACCATTTTGCCACGCATGAATGGACGATTAAAAACGGAACCCTTGATACAATAATGGCGCGCACGCGAAATGGAACAGGGGGTGACGTAGGTGGAATACAAATGGAAAGAGACATGGCTTAGCCGTGTGAATCCGAGTTTAAAATTAGTGACAACAATTATTGGTTTTATTGCGATTATTTTCGTGCATAATCCTAACGCATTGCTTGTCTTGTTTCTGGCATCGCTATTTTTGCTTTTCTGCTTTTCTGGCCATCCTCGCAAGTTTGTGTTGTTATACTGTCTGCCATTTTTGTTGTTGTTCATTTCCTCTTCCAGCGCGATGGTTTTATTCGGAAAAGGGGAGACGACGTGGTTTCATTATGGGCTGATCCATATAACGGAGGAAAGCTTTTACCGGGGCATCCATTTAGGTTTACGTGCGTCTACATTCGCCGTGCTTGGTCTATTGTTTGCTTTAACAACAAAACCTGTGCTGCTGTTTTATTCGCTCATGCAGCAACTAAAACTTCCGGCAAACATAGCCTATTCGTTTATGGCTTCGATTCGAATGCTGCCTATTATGGTAAGCGAGTTTCAAACGCTTCACTATGCGTACCGCATAAGAGGCCTTGATCTTGGAAAAGGCGCAACAGGCTTTTTAAAGAAAATGCGTTTTTTTAGTGTTCCATTATTGGCGCAGGCCATACGGCGTGCGCAACGGATCGCGATTGCTATGGAGGCTAAACAGTTTAACGCGGCAGCGAAACGAACGTATTTTTATAAAATCGGCTACTCAAAATGGGATGTCCTTTTCCTTACTACATGCCTTGCGTTCGTAAGCGCAAGTGCCTTGCTTGGTGGGCTAGAATGGTTTTTGCCTGTAGGAGATGTACGTCACTATGAATAACGGCCAATCTGTGCTTAAATAAAGGAGGATGACTGGAGAAAGGACTGTCACAATGGAACAACAAAAAGCGCTCGATCTGTCTTTTTTTGAGCAATCAACAATCGAAGTGGCAAAAGGGCTCATTGGCATGCATTTGGTACATGAGTTAGACGGCGTAACGTTGATTGGCCGAATAACAGAAACCGAGGCATATCTAGGAGTGCTTGACCGAGCGTGCCACAGCTATGGCAGGCGTCGGACAAAACGGACAGCTATTTTGTATGAAGAGGCTGGAAGATGTTACACATATACGATGCATACCCATTGTTTGTTAAACGTTGTATGTGAACAAAAAGGACAACCTGAGGCTGTGCTCATTCGTGCCATTGAACCTATTAGCGGCGTTAAAGAAATGGAGCGGCTACGAGGCAAACCACATACAAGCCGTGAATTTGCAAATGGACCAGGTAAATTAACAAAAGCAATGGGGATTACAATGGCAGACTATGGCCGGCTTTTAACCGAACCTCCGCTTTATTTTGCGAAAGGGGACCACACAAACGCATCCATTGTGGCGACAAAACGTATCGGCATTAAAGGCGCTGGTCCATGCAGCCACCACCCATGGCGGTTTATTGATGGGAACAGTCGTGCTGTATCGGCTTATCGGCCTTGATCGAATGTGAGGACAGAGAAAGGAATGGGAGAATTGGAAATACAATCGTTAGCGGTGTTTTGTGGGTCTAGTGCTGGCAAAGATCCAGTTTATATCGAACAGGCGACAGCCTTTGGCAAACTCCTCGCCGAAAATGAAATAACCCTTGTTTATGGGGGAGCCCAAGTAGGTTGTATGGGGGCCGTTGCCAATGCTTGCTTGCAAGCAGGGGGACGTGTCATAGGTGTAATTCCCAAAAAACTACAAAATGTAGAGATTGCACATGACAAATTGTCTGAGCTATATGTTGTCGATACGATGCACGAGCGGAAAGCGCTTATGGCTGAGCATGCAGATGCCTTTGTTGCCTTGCCAGGAGGAGCGGGAACGCTTGAAGAATGGTTTGAAGTGTTTACTTGGATCCAGCTAGATTACCATCAAAAGCCATGCAGTTTGTTAAACGTAGCCGATTTCTTTAATCCGCTTTTGGCCATGCTTGATCATACGATTGAACAAGGGTTTATGGCTGAAGCGTATCGAGATTTGTTTATCGTCGAGAAAGAACCGCAAGCGTTATTGGAACGGTTAAAAGGGTATCGTCACAAGCATGTATCAAAATGGACAGAGAATGGATGAAAGAGAGGGGCGGATGCTCCTCTTTTTTTGAGGCGCCATCAAAGAGAAAACAAGCCCTCAATATGAGGGCTTGTTTTTAACGGAGGCTTCCAGCGCCAACGTAGTGGCTGCTCCAGTAAGAGCTGCTCAAGCTTGCAGTTTGCACACCGCTAGAACCAGCGTGAACAAATTGACCGTTTCCTACATAAATGCCAGCGTGCGTTATGTACGAACCAGAATTGTATGTGCCTGTGAAGAAGACAACATCTCCAGGGCTAGGGTCAGACGTTTTAGCAGATGCATCGTAGATGGCTTGTGCTGTTCTTGGAATAGAAATTCCTTGAGAATTATAGACATAGTTGATGAAGCCACTGCAATCAAATCCACTTGGAGTCGTTCCGCCCCATACGTAAGGAGCACCAATTTGGCTTTGCGCAACTCCTACTAAACCGCCACTGTTGCTAGGAGCACTTGTAACAGATGTACCAGCAACGGAAGTGCTTACTTCTTCATTTACTTCATTAGAAGAAGAGTCAGATTCAGATGTTGAAGCAGTTGAAACAGAAGCAGTTGACTCGCTTGAAGCTGTTTCATTTGAAGTAGTGCTTTCTTCAGAAGCAGAGGCAACTTGTCCACCGTTATCAAGAGCTTTCTTAGTAGCTGGACCTACAATGCCGTCAGCTGCAAGGCCGTTATTTGCTTGGAATTCGCGAACTTCTTTTTCTGTTTGCGGTCCGAAAATCCCGTCAGCAGGGATGCCTAATTTTGCTTGGACTTCACGAACAGTTTCGTTGCGGTCGCCGAAACGGACAGTCGTAGAAGTTGATTGTTCTTGAGAAGCTGTATTTGATTCAGACGTTGTTTCTGATTGTGCTTGGTTTTGGTTCTTTTCTGCTGCGTTTACTTTGTTCATGTCAACGCTAGCGTCTGCAGATTGGCTTGTGGCAACAGAAGCTGCGCCAGCTAGTCCAACTACAACAGAAGTACGTACGATTAATTGTTTCATATTTGCCTTAAACATATTATTATTCCCCCATAAGTAAATTAATAAACTTGATTTGATTTCATATAATCTTTTTCCCAAGTCCTAATTTAACGTATGAACATCACAGTTTCTTTTAAATAAAATTACAATACGGTTACAAATGGTTTTCTTTACCTACAATTCTCGTAATATTCCAGCATGAATAGACACGGATTTTCTGGAAAAATATCATATTAGTAGGGAAATTCTTGTTTTAATATGGTAGAAATGCTCTATATTTGGCGGGGGATAAGGAGAGAGATTGCTATATCGCTTGCTGTTTTTTAAAATCTACTTTTTTAACATGTTGGCCGTACAAAAGAGGCAACGTGTAATAAAACGCTGCCCTTTCAAAAGTAATCTGAAAACCAAGGTTTGTTATCCGGAATGATCGCTTCTAAATAGGCGATCGTTTCTTCGTTCGCTTCGAGACGGCCTATTTCTTTTAAAGTGGATGCTCTTTTATAGTTTAACAAAAGCGTAACGAGTGTTTGGATGTCGGTTTTAACGTCTGCCTTTACACCGTTTTCGATGGTTACTCTCTTTTGGTCGGCAAATGATAGGACGAACGTTCCGTTGTTCCACTCTAGCAGCGGATCAGAAATGGCAAAAGCAAGTTTGCCGCTCGCGTGCGAGGTAAATGGAAATGAGGCAAGGAAACGATCTACTTCGACTATGCGCGCCATGTAATAAGGAGAGATTTTCTCTTCAATTTCACTGTCTTCCAAAAAGAAGGATAACGGCTCGTTTGTAAAGATCTTTCCTTTTACGTAATAAACCATGGAAAAATGGGCACCAATGAAATTCCAAATTCCGCGACGGGCTTCTTCGTTGTTATAAATCATTTCTTTGACATAAAACGTTTCGTTTTCAACTTTGTAATACATATAGCCTGTCGGGTTGTCGTGTTCATCATAGTAAACACAACCTGTCAGTTCGTCGCGTTCCCATTTAAAATGCTCCTCCCAAGCAAGGCGATTGCGAATCATCGCGCCGTTTGCTTTATGCGAGAATTGGGCATACACCGTGCGGATGTCTTTGTCTGCAAATTCGACCCGTTCAATTCGGCCTGGAACATCATAAGGTTTAGGGATTTGCGTGTCTCTTACCGTGTAAGTAATGACATCAGAAATGATCTCCCAGCCTTTTTTGCGGTAATAGGGAATCGAGTAAGGGAAAAGGTAAGAAATCGTTTGGCCGCGGTTTTTCATGTTTGTTAAGCTTTTCTTCATTAAGTCATTCATTAAGCCAAGGCCTGCATATTCAGGATAAGTGCCCACTCCTGTAACGCCACCCATTTGAAAAGGTTGGCCATGGATGTTAACCGAAAATGGGTAGACGACCATTTGCGAAACGAGTTGATCGCCTGAGAACCAGCCTATCACATCACAGTGTTCAATAATTGGCTTTTTCCATGCTTGCATTTGTTGTTGGCCTATTTCGGAAACATCTTGGTTGGTCACTTGGAAGACATAGTTCAACAGATCAATAGATTGCTGCATGTCCGCACTCCTAACAGGGCGGATTTCCAGTAAATCTCTGCGATTACTAGCCATGATTGTCAAATCCTTTTCTACATGTAATTTTTCTAAAAAGATGCTGGTTTATCAGCGCAGAGTGTGCGCGTTAAGAAAACATACGTGTCTGCAATTGTTTTGCATGCTTCTTGTTCACTCCCGCTATCATACAAATACGTTTGTTCTGCGGCTAATTCAATTAAGCCAATAGCTAATTTGGCAAAACGGGTGGCAGGAAGGGGAAGGCGGATTGTCGCTTGTTTGTCGGCTTGCTCAAGAAAAGCGGTCATCCATTCGTAATAAGGTTCATAAATCAGCTCCCATTGCTGCAAATAATCGCTTGCTGCTAGGCCTGTGTAAATGATCGCGAAAATCCCCCGGTATTCCTTTGTCAACGAAAATGTGCTTTCAATTAACTGATGCAGCTTGCTATGAAAATCCTCTTTCTTGGTGACATCTTGTTCAATCCGTTCCAATGTCTTGCCAACCATTATTCGGGCAAGTTCTGGCATAAGTGCAAGTTTGGACGGAAAGTATAGGTAAAACGTTCCTTGGGCAACGCCCGCCCGTTTCACAATATCGGATACTTTCGTTTTTTCGACGCCATTCGTTTGGAACTCTTCGAGTGCGGCAGCAATGATTTTTTGTTTTTTATCCATAGCCAACTCCTCTGACTGATTATCAGTCATTTTATCGCAACTGAAGCGGCAAAGTCAATTCGTCTACATTGAAACGTCTCGTTACCTTCGCTACAATAAAGACGAAGCGCACATATAGAAAAGAGGGCTTATAATGAAAACAAGTGTGACATTATCGGTTTTAAACTTGGCTCCTGTCCGCGAAGGATTGGGCGTGAGCGACGCGCTAAGGCAATCAATCAAATTAGCCCAGAAAATAGAAGAATTCGGCTACCACCGGTTTTGGGTGGCAGAGCACCATAATATGCCAGGGATTGCAAGCTCTGCTACGGCTGTACTTATTGGGCAAATTGCAGGAGCCACGAAAGCGATTCGTGTCGGTTCTGGCGGGATCATGCTTCCGAACCATGCCCCACTCACGATTGCAGAACAATTTGGAACGTTAAACGCCCTTTACCCAGGGCGCATTGACTTAGGCCTTGGACGTGCGCCAGGGACCGACCAGCTAACGGCCCATGCGCTTAGACGCCACGGCCAAGATGCAAATGACTTTCCTGAGCTTGTAGAAGAGCTGCAAGCGTATTTCCAACCAGAAAGCACGACAAAACGCGTCCGCGCTTATCCAGGAGAAGGAGAAAATATTCCCATTTGGTTGCTTGGTTCCAGTGGGTTTAGTGCTAGGCTTGCAGGTGAAATGGGGTTGCCGTTTGCTTTTGCTGGCCACTTCGCACCTCAACATATGATGCCAGCATTAATGGTTTATAAAGAATCCTTTAAACCTTCTGCTGTATTGGCTGAACCATACAGCATGGTGGCGGTTAACGCGATTGTTGCGGAAACAGCCAAAGAGGCAGAAGTGCTTGCTTCGAGTCTGTACCAGCAGTTTTTGGCGATGATCCGCAACCGGCCAGGCAAGCTGAAACCTGCTGTAGAAAATATCGATGACATATGGACACCTTACGAAAAACAAATGGTGATGGAACAATTAGGTGGCTCTTTTATTGGCACAGCTGCTGATGTCCACGACCGGTTGCTGCGATTTGCCGAAAAAACAGAAACAAACGAGTTCATGTTGCATAGCACTATTTACGATGAGCAGAAACAATATGAATCGTTTCGTCTCCTTGCTGAGCAATTTGGGCTCCTTTCCTAATAGTGTTATTGAAAAAGCTTGATCAAAATGGTCAAGCTTTTTTTGTATGCAAATCCATGTTGGGAAATATTTCTATTTGTCCAGTTGCTGTCATAGACTTTATAACAGCATGCAAAAATAGGGGGTGAGCACATGCTTCTGCTGTACCAATTGCTTGTGTGGTTGACCGTATTAGGGCTGGGGCTATATGTATTTGCGTCTTGGCGGTGGGAAGAGGAGACGAAAAAACGGCTCCCGATCATACGAAGATTATGGTATGCATGGTTTGTCACTGGAGCAGCATTTACATGGACGTTTTACCCGGAAAGTATTTTTACTGAATGGAATCACTATCTGATTGTTGCTTTGCTTTTCGTTGTTGTCGATGCCTTTGTGTTTTTGAGCGCGTACGTGCAACGAATTGGTTCCAATGTGTTTACAATCGATACCGGCCAACTGATTGAAGCAAACGACCAAGTGCTCAAAGCGCAGCAAGACAGGCTAAAAGCTTTTTTTCGTTTACTAAAAAGTGACTCGATTAACGTCTATTACGGAGGGCAGCGTGCATATATTACCGGTGTGAGAGAAATTCTAGCAAGGTTGGCCGACAAGACGGAAATCCAAGCAAGTGTCTTTCCTTTCATGACACAAGGCGATAAAGACCATTTGCTTGTGCATTTCAAAGACCGCACGACGGTAAGAGCGACATTGGAAAGACAGGATGTTTACTACGGAGAAAAAGATAAACTTGTTTTCATTCCTGTGATTTTACAAGGGGAGAGCCATGTCATTAAACTGTCTTCTGAAGAGCGGCTTACCGAATTCGATGCACTCTTGTTTGCCTCACTTGTGGCCATTTATGATCTTCTGTCTCAAGGCGGGGATGAAGAGCAGTATGAAGAATGAAAAATAGGCATAGCCATTCTCACCGATGAAAGCATGCAGGAATAGTCTATCTTATAATGAGTTGAGTGGGTGAAGGGTTGATGAAGAAGACGACAAAGAAATCAACTAACAGCGTGCTTCCTGGATTTGCTACCTCTCCGTACACGGCTGATTTGCAAAAAAAGAACAAAGAAGCGATTCAGCTATTTAAGAAATGGAAATCGGACAAAAAACGGAAAGCGCGCTAGGCAGAATGGGATCATCCATTCTGCTTTTTTGTGTTTAAGTTGCCAATCCCTATAAAATTCGATACGGTAAAGGAAGACTAAATGAAAGAAGGATTCTTGTGATAAAACTTAGTGTCCTAGACCAAGTTCCTCGCTCCAGTGAGACAACAAATGAAATTGCCTTAAAGGAAACAGCCGACTTGGCTCAAGCAGCTGAAAGCATGGGCTATTTCCGTTACTGGGTGGCCGAACACCACGATTTGCATGGCTTGCTTTCGCCAAGCCCAGAAATTTTACTAGCCTACATCGGTGCTAAAACCAACTCAATCCGCTTAGGAGCTGGAGCAATCTTGCTTCCTCATTATGCCCCTTTTAAAGTGGCAGAGTCTTTTCACATGCTTGCCAACCTTTTTCCAGGGCGGATCGACCTTGGCTTGGGCCGTTCGCCAGGGGGTTCGGCAGAGGCTGCGGAAGCCCTTTCTGGCAACTTTATCGAACGCATTCATACGATGGACGAGCGTATGACGGAGCTAATGCACTTTCTGAAACGTGACTTTCCAGAAGGGCATAAATACGCTTCCTTACAAGCTGTGCCTCTTCCTTATGAACAGCCGGCGGTGTATATGCTTGGAACGTCTAAGAAGAGCGCTGCCTTAGCGGCTAAACATAACCTCCAGTATGTTTATGGCCATTTTATGGATGATCAAAACGGCCAAGATGTCATTGCCCACTATCGAAAGCGTGCGAATCAGGCTACGAAGCCAATTGTTTGTGTGTTTGTTTTATGCGCCGAATCGAACGAAAAAGCGAGGCAGCTTTACCGCTCTGTGCGGCTGTGGCAAACAGCCAATCAACAAGGGAGGATGATGGCCGCGATCCCGACTGAAGCGGAAACGGCTTATTTTCTCACCCAATTGAACGAAGAAGACCGTGCTGCTGTAATGAATGTGCCATCAACCGCCATTGTGGGCGACAAACAGCATGTGAAAGAACGCATGGATGCCATTGCTAATTCGCTTCATGTCGATGAGTTGATGGTGTTGACGCATGCGCCTGAGCTTAGCGATCGCCTTCATTCATACCGGCTATTGGCTGAAATTTACCCACAACTTGTTTCCTTATAGGTCCCCTATAAGCGCTGCCCATGTGTCCTGGCGGCGCTTTTTCTCTTCTTCAAAAGTAGGCACCAATCCAAATTCGCGACATACGTTGAAATAAACGGCATTGCAAATGAGGTGGTTAGATGGAAGTGTACCGCCATATCCATGAACTCATAGGTTCAACCCCCATGCTTGAACTGACGGCCTTTCCGCTCCCGCGCCGTGTGCGTTTATTTGCAAAGTTGGAGTATACCAATCCTGGAGGAAGCATTAAAGACCGTTTAGGCATCAAACTCCTCAAGGAAGCAATTGCCACCGGTAAAATCACACCGAAGGGCACATTGATTGAGCCAACGGCTGGAAATACAGGGATTGCTCTTGCGCTCGCAGCGATTGGCACGGATGTAAAGGTCATTTGTGTCGTGCCAAAGGCATTTAGCATCGAAAAGCAGCAGCTGATGCGCGCCCTTGGAGCTGTCATTGTCCATACACCGAGTGAACATGGGATGAAGGGAGCAATTGCAAAAGCAAAAGCGTTAGAACAAGAGCTTGATGATGCTTATTGCCCGCAGCAGTTCAGCAATAAAGCGAATCCACTCGCTTATTATGAGACGCTTGGCCCAGAAATCGTTCACGAGCTTGATGGCAAAGTTGATGTTTTTGTTGCAGGCGCTGGAACAGGAGGGACATTTTCAGGAACAGCCGCTTATTTAAAAGAAGTGATCCCTGGCATTCGCACTGTTGTGGTGGAACCAGAGGGTTCGATTTTAAATGGTGGGGAGCCAGGACCGCACCGGACTGAGGGAATTGGGATGGAATTCATCCCAGACTTTGTAAACAGGTCTTTATTTGAAGCCATTTATACGATTTCAGACAACCAAGCGTTTAAGCGGACACGCGAACTCGCTGAACATCAAGGTGTGCTTGTCGGCAGTTCTTCAGGTGCTGCTCTTGAAGCTGCCTTGCGAGAGGCTGAAATGGCCGACGAAGGTGCCCATATCGTCACTGTCTTTCCTGACGGGGCGGAACGGTATTTGAGCAAAGGCATTTATGAGGAGGAACCTTTGTGAGGAAAAAGACACAGCTTATCCATGGTGGCATTGGAATGGATGCTGAAACAGGCGCAGTCACGCCACCGATCCATCCAGCCAGCACATTTAAACAAAAAGGAATTGGCAACTTTCAATATGAGTATGGGCGAACGGGCAACCCGACGCGCCATGCGCTTGAGTCTTTGCTTGCTGATATAGAAAGCGGGGCCCATGGGTTTGCCTTTGCCTCAGGATTGGCTGCGATCACCGCAGTGATGAAGCTTTTTTCATCTGGTGATCATATCATTGTAACCGACGATGTGTATGGCGGGACATACCGGCTATTTACAAAGATTTTGCAAAGGGAAGGGATTGCAGCTACTTTTGTCGATACGGAGGATCAAGCGGCTGTCGCAAGGGCAAGAACAAGCAAAACGAAAGCGATTTTTATTGAAACGCCAACAAATCCATTGCTGAAAGTAACGGATATACGGAAACTGGCCAGCTATGCGCAAGCGGAAGAATTGCTTCTTATTGTTGATAATACGTTTGCCACCCCTTATTGGCAAAACCCTCTTGTATTAGGAGCGGATATCGTCGTCCATAGCGCTACAAAATATTTAGGCGGCCATAGTGACGTTGTTGCTGGCGCGGTAGTCGTTAAAGACGAAAAACTAGCTGAAACGCTCGCTTTTATTCAAAATGCGACAGGCGCTGTTCTTGGCCCAACTGACAGTTGGCTATTGATGCGGGGCATCAAAACGCTCGGTGTAAGAATGGAAGAAATTGAAACGAATGCGCGTATGCTCGTGAAATTTTTGCTTGGCCATCCAAATGTCAGCCGGATTTACTATCCAGGTTTAGTTGAACATCCTGGCCATGCAACGCATGCTTTGCAAGCGAGAGGGTTTGGCGGCATTATTTCTTTTGAGGCTGCGAGTGAAGAAATTGCTGACAATGTGTTAAACAAAACGACCTATTTTACTTTAGCAGAGAGTCTCGGAGCAGTTGAAAGCCTGATTTCATTGCCAGCTAAAATGACTCATGCCTCGATCCCAGAAGACAGGCGCAGTGCCCTTGGCATTACAAATACACTCGTTCGTTTGTCTGTTGGTTTAGAAGACTTTGAGGATCTGGCCGAAGATTTGGAAATAGGGCTTACAGTGTTTTAAACACGTGCGATACGCGCGTGTTTTTTTATGTAACTAGGACGTTTGTCACGTTTTGAGGAAGCAAAAATGAGAGGATAAAACGACAATGTATGTTTTTCAGGTTAATCGTGGAAAACAAAAGGCTAGTGTTCGTCATCGGAGTCGCTCTTCTATGAGCAAATGGAAGCAATTTCAAAAAAGCAGTTGAAAATGAGAATCGTTATCAATATAATGAGAATAGAGAAGACGAGGAGGGATTGAATGTTTTTTTTGCAAACGAAAACGCTCATTGTCGAAGAAGGACATGGAGACAAGATGGTCGAAAAATTCGCTGCTGACGGAATCATTGAAGAGCAGCCAGGGTTTATTGATTTACAAGTAATGAAACAAAAACCACGAAAAGGCCAAGAAGAGATTTTAGTGCTGATTCGCTGGGATTCAGAAGAGTCGTGGAAGGCTTGGGAAAAAAGTGATGCCCATCTGGCTGGCCATCGTGCCAATCGTGGCAAGCCTAAACCTTCATTTATCATTGATTCCAACCAAAAAGTATACAACCACTTAGCTGGCAAATCGTTTCGCAAACCTGTTAAACACGAAAGCTAATGGACTATTGGAACGTTAAAAAGAAAGGCGATGAACCGGTGTTGTACAAGTATAACGGGGCAACCCGTTTTTTTAAAACATAATTGAGAATAAATCTCATTGGATTTCCAGAAGGGATGAAAACATGGCTCCATCAACGAAACATATTGCCGAAAGTGCGTCATTTCAAGCATTTGTAAACGGCTTTATTCGTGAGACGGGGGCAGGGTGCATAAAGGCATTAACAACTGTCGATGAAGTCGAATTACAACAAAAGATGCACGGCCCTTTCATCATGGAACTGCATTTGCCAATACAGAAAACAACGTTATGGATCGATGTGCCTTACAGGTCCCTTGTCGGCCGCCACACGTTTGGGGATGTTTTTCGAATTAAGCAAGGAGGAAAGTGGCAGCAAGAAGAGCCTTTTTCAGCCATGATTTTGCTTGTACAAGAGTTGCATGCACAAGCGAAATCAAATCCGGAAAAGCGAAGCTCTTGTTTTGAAGAATGCTTGTTGCGCATGATCGATAGTCTTCAAACGATGCACTCCTATATCGAAGTACGTCAAAAAGACGGGGGGGAACTATACGAAAGTAAACAATGTTTTATTGATTCGGAACAGTCGCTCTTGTATGGCCATTGGTTCCATCCAACACCGAAAAGTAGGCAGGGTATGGCTTATTGGCAACATTCATTATATGCACCGGAGTTAAAAGGACGGTTTCAGCTCCATTATTTTCTTGTCCACCATGACCTTGTTGAACACGGCTCGTTGCTTGAGAGCAGCGCCTGTGAATTGGTGGCACAAGACGTTGGCGCTCCGTCATTTCGAAATAACGATCAAAATTGGATTGTCTTTCCGATGCATCCGCTCCAAGCCCAATACTTGCTAAAGCACACTTCTGTTATAAAGGCAATGGAACAAGGGTTGATAAAAGACATAGGACCAGCGGGGAAGCTTTTTAGCGCAACCTCTTCGATACGAACGGTTACAAGTGAATCAGGAAAATGGATGTATAAGTTTTCGATTCCAGTAAAAGTCACCAATTCACTCCGATTGAACCGGCGTCATGAACTTCAAGCAGGAATGTTGGTAGCAACGTTGCTCCACCACTCGGAGACGCTCCGGATAAATAAGGGGTTTCACATGATCGGGGATCCAGCTTATATGACGGTACGTTTGCCTGGAATGGAAGAAAGCGGGTTTGAAACGATCATTCGTGAAAATCCGTTTCAAGATGGCGGTGCCGGCGTCACTTCTATTGCTGCTCTTACCCAAGATCCATTGCCTGGCTATGATTCAAAGCTTGCGGGCTTAATGAAAAAGGTCGCGGTGCGCGAATGCCTACCAGTCTCCACAGTTAGCATTCATTGGTTTAAACACTATATTGACGTGGCTGTTCGGCCACTTATCCATTTGTACGACGAACTTGGTTTGGCACTTGAAGCACATCAACAAAATAGCCTAATCAACATTTATAGCGGCTACCCGAGCGCTTTTTATTACCGTGACAATCAAGGCTATTACTTGGCAAATTCTTATAAAGACGCTCTGTTGGCAAAAGAGCCTAAATTAAAGGACGTCGATGGACTATTTTACAAGGACGCCCTCATTGACGACCGATTTGCGTACTATTTGATCTTGAACCAAGTGTTTTCATTAATCTGCCGTTTTGGTGTTGACGGTCTCCAGGAAGAAGCGGTTTTGCTTGAAGTGTTGCGTTCAGCGCTCGCTGAACTGGAGGTTACTTTAGTTGGAGCAGGCAAGCGTTTTGTACAAGGGTTACTGGGAAACGAACAGCTTGCTTGCAAAGCAAATTTACTAACGCGCTTCCACGATGTCGATGAACTAGCCGAAGAGTTAGAACAAGCGGTCTATACGTCAATCAAAAACCCGTTTAAAAGCACGGGTAAAAAAGAAGGTGTCGCCTATGCACATGCAGGCAGCGCCATATTCTAAGGCAGCGTTGCGGGTACGACGTCAATTGATGGAAGCGATCCTATTTGAAAAGTTGCTGGACGTCGAGGAAACGAATAAAAGCAATGGGGATACGGTATTTACCGTGTACGGTCGTTCGTGTTTGTTCCAATGCATAGGAAAGCGGTCTGCTTTTGGGCGGATTCGTTTGCGGCAAGGACCGTACCGACTCATAGGCGAACGCCAAGTGCGGCTGGCGAGAATAGAGGAAATCGTCAATGAACTGACTGCCGAAGAAACGAGAAAACAAGCGCTGATAGAAGAACTTTTCCAAACGATAAAGCTAAGTGATTGGAATGAAACGAAGCTTAGAAAGACAGTATCGAGAAGGGGATTGGCTTATGAACAATTGGAAGCAGCGCTAATCGAAGGCCATCCTTACCATCCTTGTTTTAAAGCACGAAAAGGGTTTTCGTTTGACGATCATGATCGTTATGGGCCCGAAGCTCAACAATCATTTCACCTTGTCTGGCTTGGCGTTCGCAAGCAAGACGCGATTGTCCATTATCCTCAGGAAGCAGGTTCCTTTTTGCAGCAGGAATTAGGCGCTCCCGTCTGGCAAGCGCTCGTAAAAGCATTATCTGAAGCGGGCGGCCAACTTAGTGAATACGAGTTCGTCCCTGTTCATCCGTGGCAATGGCAAGCGCTTAATGAACATTTGCTCCAACAAGCGATCAAAAGGGGAGACGTGTTGTACTTAGGCCAATTTGGCGACGCATACTGTGCGACTCAATCTTTAAGAACAGTCATGAATGTCGAGCATGGAACGAAAGCGCAATTAAAATTGCCGTTAAATGTCGTCAATACCTCTTCGGTTCGTACAATCCCGCCTCATTTGATTGCAGCGGCTCCAGCTATTTCCGTGTGGTTACAACGCATCATTGACAGTGACCCGTTTTTAAAAGACGAAATCGGCGTTGAGCGCCTAGCAGAGTATGCCGGGGTGGCGTACGAACCTAAAGGCAAACAATGGAACAAAGCGATCCTTGGCCAGATCGGTTGTATTTGGCGCGAAAGCGTTCCCTCCAAACTGAGGCCAGGGGAGCAGGCGATTCCAATGAACGCTTTACCACTGATAGAAGAAGACGGCGCGTTGTTTATCGCCCCTTTTATAGAGCGGTTTGGGATAGAGGCGTGGCTTATGCAGTTATTCAGAATAAGCGTAATCCCTGTAATCCATTTCCTAGCTGAGCATGGAATCGCTCTCGAAGCACATGGGCAAAATGTCATTCTTGTAACTGAAAAAGGGTGGCCAAAACGCGTGATTTTGCGTGACTTTCATGAAAGTATCGAATACAAAGAGAGTTTTGTGAAAGAACGTGCTTGGATCCCGCACTTTTCCACATTGCATCAAGCATTTCAATCAGGGAAAACCGACGAGTATTATTGGATGTCTTCCCTTGAAGCACTAAGGGAACTAGTGATGGATACTGTTTTTGTTTATCAGCTCACAGAACTATCGTGGCAACTGGAACAACATTTTCACTTTAGCGAGCAGCAATTTTGGTCATTGGTCGATTGCGTCATCCGTGATTACGCTGCCAGGGAACTCGTACCGCCAGAGCGTTTGCAAGCTTTACGGTTAGCTGCTCCTGTTATCGCTACAGAGTCACTGCTAACGAGCAAGGTGACAGGGAAGGAGAACTGTCGCCATTTGGTCAACAATGAACTTGGGAGGGAAAGCCGTACATGTTAACTGTAAACGATTGCACCTATACAAAAGATGATTTGAAGCGGTGCGAACAACAGTTTGCTATGCACTCCATCTGGAAAACAGCTGAACAATGGCGGATTGCTGTCTGCCCACAAGAAATTGAAAAATGGATTGCGCTCCTGTTATACGTCAAAAAAAGAGGCGGCAGTATAGTGCCGATCCATCCAAGTACGCCTCTTGCTGCAGCGAAGAAGATTGCTGTGCAAGCTCGTTGTGCTTACTTATTCTTTCATACGTTTGAAACGCCATTGACGCTCTCAAACCCGGTCAGCACCTTTCCTCCAGGGCTTGTCCAGTTTAGTTCAGGCACGACCGGGGTACCAAAACAATTGGAGCGCAGTTGGTCATCGATTGATGAGGAGCTAGCCGCTTACACCGAGCGTATGGCTCGTGTGGACGTCGATACGGTCGTGGTTGCCTGTCCAGTCACCCATTCCTATGGACTCATTAGTGGGGTGTTAGCCGGACTGTCCCAGGATAAGGAGGTAGTTGTGTTAACTGCGCAAAATCCAAAATATGTACTTAAAAAACTAACCGATTATCCCAACCATTTGTTGTATGGTGCCCCGCCACTTCTGTACGCATTGGCAAAGCTAAGCAATGGGGACACGCTTCAGGCCGTCATGACCTCGGGAACACGTTTGCCAGAGGAATGGTTTCAGTCAATCCAATCAAACAGCCAAATGCTGCTGCAACAATATGGTTGCTCGGAAGCTGGCTGTATTAGCATCGCTATGCCACTTCGTTTTTCTGAAGAATTGGGCGTGCCCCTTCGCCATGTACAGGCCAAAGCAGGGACGGCGAGAAACAATCCTAGCGAGATTCAAGTCACCATTGGCAGACGCACAATCAACACAGGCGATCTAGGCTACATCGATCAAGATGGAGCTCTTTGCTTTCGGGAACGACTGGACGACATGATTAATGTCGCGGGATTGAATGTTTATCCTCACGAAGTCGAACACGTATTGCGCGAACATCCTAGCGTAGAAGATGCGGTCGTCTATAAAAAGGCAGATTCCTATGCAGGAGAGCGTGTTTGCGCGCAAGTGTCTGCCAGAACGGAGACGTTATCCCTTCCTGAATTGCGGAGCTATTGCATAAGCCGGCTAGCGCCTCATCAAGTTCCACATGAAATGACCATTGTTGAAGAGATTGCAAAAAGCGCGAACGGAAAAGTAAGCCGCGTAAAGTTAGGAGAAGCAAAAGGATGACGAAAAAGGAAGCTATGGATGCGATTTACACGATTTTAGAGCATGAATTAAAATTGCCAACGCTTGAACAGTTTCATCAAGACGCGCGAATGAACGAAGATCTAGCGCTTGATTCCATTATGATTTTGCAGCTTTTGCTTGAACTAGAGATGAAATATGGCGTTGCCATCCCAGATGAGCACATTGATATAAAAGCATTTTACACAGTCGGCGCATTGGCTGCGTTTGTTGCCGACAAACAGGAAGAGCCGCTTTATGATTAAAGTCCACTGTTTTGTCAGTTGCATATGCGAAGTTCTTAAAAAAAGAGGCATTGACCATCGTCCTTATTATTTTGGTGTGTGGGATGCTGATTTTGCCATCGACGATTCGTATGCTTTAGCTTATCATTCCGAAACAATCGACCATTCCTTTTTGAAAAACTGGTATCGTCATTTGTACGGAATTGACATGCACGAGTGGTATAAAAAGGAGCAAACGAAAGAAGCCAATATCGCCAAGCTTGAAACGTTGCTTGAAACGAGGCCTTCTTTTCGCAACGTAATGGTGATGCTTGATTTGGCGCTTTTGCCAGAACGGGAAAATAAATTCCATCAAAAGCCGTTCCCTCATTATGTGCTGTTAGAAAAAACAGGCACGGAAAGCCAATGGCTTATGCTCGATCCCGACTACCGTTGGGAAGGCGTCATAGAAAAAGAGCGGATTTTAGAGGCGATCCGTTCCCCTGACGTAGGGGGTGGCTTTTATTTTGATGCGAAACAGATCCATCAGCCGACGCCAGAAACAGTCGAGGCCTATTTTCAAACATGTATGAAGTTGCATTCGAATCCTCTTACCGAAGGGGTGAGAACGATTGTTGAAGCCTATGTGAACGGAAGTGAAAAGGCGCGTTGTTCAGCGCTTGCCGTAGCTTTAAAACAGTTGCCTGTGCTGGCGATTCGCAAATATGCGTATGAACATGCGTTTGCTTACTTTTGGAAGGAACTTGGCTTTAAGGAAGCTGAATTTGAAGAGTGGTGCGATGAAATCGAGAAATTGGCGAAAGGCTATACGACGATTCATTACCGGGCAATGAAACTTTCTCGAACCAAACATGAGCGGGATTATCAAGCGGTGCTTGCTCAACTGGAAAAACAAGATCTACGGGAAAGGCGAATCAAACACAGGCTATACGATTATTTTAGGGAATGGCAACAATTACAAGAAATGGCTAGGGGGGTGAACGCATGAATGTGTCGATTTGTACCATTTCTTTTCGCCATGCATTAGTGTCGATCGACCAGCTTGCTGATTGGGCGAAGGCCCACGATGTCGATGGAATTGAATTGTGGGCCCCTCATGCCCGCCACTTGTTTGCCACTCCATCCTACAATGGCGACTGGCTTAAAAAACAGGGCCTGATCGTACCAATGGTAAGTGATTACTTTCCGCTTTATGAGGAATGGAATACATTAATAGAGGCTGCCAAACAGGCATCACGTCTATTGACGAGATGGAATACGAACCACATCCGCACATTTGCCGGTGCAAAGGGAAGCAAGGATACGACAAAAGCAGAACGAGCCTATCTTGTAAAACGGTTAGCTTGTCTTTGTGACTACTTTTTCGACAAAGGGCACTATGTGTTGGTTGAAACACATCCCCATACGCTATGTGATACAGTCCCATCCACGCTGCAATTGTTGGCGGAAGTCGATCATCCAGGGTTAGCAATCAATTTTGATGTCCTTCATGTATGGGAAAGCGGAGCGGATGTAAACGGTGCGTTTAAACAATTGCAGCCTCATATCCGCCATCTGCATGTAAAAAACATTCGCTCGCCAGAAGACTTAGATGTATTTGCGCCTGAAAATGTTTATGCTGCTGCCGGATCTAGAGAGGGAATGGCCGGGCTGTTTAATGGATGCGTTGATTATGAGTCCTTTCTGTCAGCGAATCAATTGGACGGCGTCAATGTATCGATTGAATGGTTCGGGAACGAACCGTTTCACGTGTTAGAGCAAGACTGCCAGCAATTAATGAAATGGAAAACAGTCCCCAATAGAGTGGTGCATTAGAAGAATTGCTTTAACGGGCCGCAGCTCTCTTTTGGGCAATGATCCATGGAACGGCGGCACGCAAGTCCGGGAAGCGTGCGTCTGCTTGGAAATCGTCCTCAGTGCGTGCATGAACTAAGACCGTTTGGCAGCCTGCCTTTTGGCCCGCGCGAATGTCTGGCTCGCGGTCGCCTACCATGACACTCGCGGGCAAGTCAACGTGATGTTTGTCCGCTAGTTTTTTGAGTAAATAGGCTTTTGGTTTACGGCAAGGACATCCTTCATTAGGTTTATGGGGGCAATAAGCGATATCGTCGATTGTTGCCCCTTGCGCTTTTAAGTCGGCCTCCATTTTTTCATGGATGCGCTCGAGCTTTTTTTCTTTCATGTAACCAAGTCCAATGCCGCCTTGATTGGTAACAACAAAGACGAGAAAGCCAGCTTTGTTAAAGAAGCGGATCGCTTCGGCCACACCATCCAGCAAGTGGAAGTCGTTTGCATCGTTAACGAATTTGACACGCTTGGATAATACTTCGTTAATGACTCCATCACGGTCTAAAAAAACGGCTTGTTTCAAGTTGATCCTCCCTTTCATGTTTTTAAATCCTCAGAAGTGCAAAAGTGTCGTTCCCATTTACGATGTGCATTTACAAACAGGAATATCCCGAGCCGGATTGTTCTTACATGTGCTAAAGTTAAAGAAAAAAGGAGGGGATAAACGTGGACATAGCAGGCAAAAACAGAGAGCAATGGTTGGCAGCTTACCCACTTTTACAACAAATTGTATTGACAAAGGAAGTGTGGTGGGCCAATCCGAACAGGCAGCCTGCTAGCGAAGGGCTAGCACGCCTTTCTTTAAAGGAAGAGGACGTGAAGGAAGCAGAACAGCGGTTGCGACGCTTTGCCCCATACATAGCAAGCGTGTTTCCGGAAACGAAAGGGGCAGGGGGCTTGATCGAATCGCCGCTTATCGACATTCCCACAATGAAGCACAAGCTTGACCAACGATTTGGCCAAAACGTGCCAGGCCGACTTTTGCTGAAAGGCGATCACGCGCTGCCTATTTCAGGCTCCATTAAAGCGCGGGGCGGTATTTATGAAGTGTTGAAACATGCGGAAAGCTTGTTGGTCGACCAACAAATTCTCACTAAACAAGACGATTATTCATTGATCGCCACTGACGCAGTCCAATCGTTTTTCTCGTCTTATGCCATTGTTGTTGGATCAACAGGTAATTTAGGATTAAGCATTGGCATCATTAGCGCAAAGCTAGGTTTTCGCGTGACGGTACACATGTCAGATGATGCAAAGCAATGGAAAAAAGACATGTTGCGAGAAAAAGGCGTGCGTGTGGTCGAACATTCCGCCGATTACAGCAAGGCAGTCGAAGAGGGAAGAAAAGAATCAGACGCCGATCCGAACAGCTATTTTATTGATGACGAACATTCAATTGATCTATTTGTAGGGTATGCTGTCGCTGCATTTCGCTTAAAAGAACAGTTGCAGGAAAAGGGAATTGCCGTCACAAAAGACCAACCGCTCCACGTCTATCTTCCATGTGGCGTTGGCGGCGGTCCTGGCGGGGTTGCTTTCGGCTTGAAGCTCGTTTTCGGTGACGCTGTCCGCTGTTTTTTCGCAGAGCCTACCCATTCGCCATGTATGTTAATTGGTATGTTAACTGGAAAGCACCAGCACATTTCTGTCCAAGACTTTGGAATCGACAACCAAACAGCAGCCGACGGTCTTGCGGTAGGGAGACCGTCTGGCTTTGTTGGCCGCATGATGGCTCCATTGCTTGAGGGCATCTACACAATCGCCGACCCGATGCTTTATACACTCTTGGCTGATCTCGCCGACGCAGAAGGCCTCTATTTGGAGCCATCAGCAGTTGCGGGATTATACGGCCCTGTACAGCTTGAAAAGAGAGGGCTATATACCGATGCAGCGACTCATCTTGTCTGGGCGACAGGAGGAAGCATGGTGCCTAAAGAGATCATGGAAACGGATTACCAACTAGGTGTCAACTTACGGACTGAGCAGTAGATTGAGTGCAAATACTCACGCCGAGGTACAGAAAGCAAAACGGTACTGGTTTTCTCTTATCTATGCTACACTGGGCACTGGATAAAGAGAGAGGGAGTACGACAACTATGAAATTCGTATCGTGGAATGTCAATGGCCTGCGCGCATGTGTAAAAAAAGGCTTTTTAGATTTTTTTCAACAAGTGGATGCGGACGTGTTTTGCTTACAAGAAACGAAGCTGCAAAAAGGGCAAATCTCGCTTGAGTTGCCTGGTTATGAACAATACTGGAACGATGCGGAGCGTAAAGGCTATTCAGGGACAGCGATTTTTACTAAACACTCTCCGCTGTCTGTCACATATGGAATCGGCGATCATTTTCCAGAGAACGAAGGGCGGGTCATCACCCTTGAGTTTGAGACCTACTATGTCGTAACGATGTATACCCCTAATGCCAAACGAGACTTAAGCAGGCTGCCATACCGGCTGCAGTGGGAGAAAGCCGCTAGGGAATACCTGACTCTATTAGCGACACAAAAACCAGTTGTCTTCTGCGGTGATCTCAATGTCGCCCACCAGCCGATTGATGTTCGAAACGACCGAGCGAATGTCGGCAATTCAGGTTTTACGGATGAAGAAAGAGCCGAGTTTGGCAAACTGCTGGAGGCAGGGTTTGTTGATACATTTCGCCATTTTTACCCTGATGATGAGGATGCCTTTACATGGTGGTCGTACATGGCCAATGTCCGAGCCCGTAACATTGGCTGGCGCATTGATTATTTCCTTATTTCCAGGGCGTTGATGCCTTATCTTGTCGACGCTTCTATTCATTCATCGGTTTTGGGCAGCGATCACTGTCCGATAGAACTATGCCTCGATTTGCAACCAAATGAATCATCGCGACCGTTTTAAAGCGAGTTGCTCGTGCTCGTGCAACTCGCTTTTTCGGTCTTCCTATCGATAGTGTGTCATTGCTGACAATGAAGAACACTGGGATAATTCGCCACTTCTGCTTATGCAAGTTGGTCATTATGCGTTATAATAACGTGGAGAACCAGCGCTTTGGCCTGGAATTGAATAAGGGAAAGAGAGTGGGTACCGCTATGGGCCGTAAATGGAATAATATTAAAGAAAAAAAAGCTTCTAAAGATGCCAATACAAGCCGGATTTACGCCAAATTTGGCCGTGAGATTTATGTAGCTGCCAGACAAGGAGAGCCTGATCCTGAATTAAACCAAGCTTTAAAAGCAGTACTAGAACGGGCGAAGACGTACAATGTCCCGAAGTCAATCATTGACCGCGCGATTGAGAAGGCGAAAGGCGGCTCTGATGAAAGTTATGAGGAACGTCGTTATGAAGGGTTTGGGCCAAACGGGGCGATGGTGATTGTCGACGCTTTAACAAACAATGTCAACCGCACCGCATCTGACGTTCGCGCTGCTTTTGGGAAAAATGGCGGGAACATGGGCGTCAGTGGTTCAGTCGCCTATATGTTTGACAGAGTAGCTGTGATCGGTTTTGAAGGAAAAACAGCCGATGAAGCACTAGAGATTTTAATGGATGCCGATGTTGACGCCAAAGACATCATCGAAGAAGATGACACGGTGATTGTTTATGCAGAACCAGACCAGTTTCATGCTGTCCAAGAAGCGTTCCGAAACGCAGGGATAGAGGAGTTTTCTGTGGCCGAGTTTTCAATGATTGCCCACAACGAAGTGACGCTTTCAGAGGATGTGCAAGCACAGTTTGAAAAAATGATTGACGCGATTGAAGACTTGGAAGATGTACAACAAGTTTTTCACAATGTTGACTTGGCTTAGGAGGGACAAGGAAGACTAACCATGGCTTTCTGCTGCCTAAATATCCTTTTAGGAGCATGCTGATTTACTGAGATGTCAGGCTATTAGTGGCGCCCGTTTCTGCTGATTGACGCTAGCGGAACGGGAAAAGCCATAGCCGTCGTGTTCTCTTCCCATACACGTTGCATTGTTGGTACCATTAACAGATATTTCGGAATAGGGGAGAATACCGAAAAATTTTTGGGGAGGAAACAAAATGAAAAAAAGCGCATGGTTTCTCATAAGCACATTGTTAACATTAGTGGCATGCCAATCAGAGGAAACAGGGATTTTGCCGAAAAAGGCATTGTCCGAATCGGAAGAACGGTATTTGCAAATCGGTACCACTTATTCGTTTTCCTTTGATTTAAGCAATGCTGGTCACCAAGAAATAGAAGAGCTAAGCTTTTATAGCAAACGGTATCAAGACGGTGAACCCGTAGAAGAAGACTCTAATGAGTTGTTCACACTGTTTTTTGACAAAGACACGCCTTTCTCGGCTTACGAAGAACTTACGTTAGCGATAAAGGAACAAGAATTGGATGAGACGTTATACTATACATGCTGGATAGAAGGTGTAGAGAAAGAAGGGGATCGGGTCATGTACTCGACTGGCCCTCTAGCAGTGCCTGCGCTTTCTGGAGTAGACGGGAAAGTGGCGCTAGAAGCAGAGCAGCTGGATTTGCAAATGGAAGATAATCCCCTTGTTTTGATCCATTCAGGCAACAGTGGCGCATCGAATTGGTATGAACCAAAGCAGCTTCAACAAACGATTGCCGACGAACAAGATGTGCTCGTTTTCGGCCTTATTTGGCATTAGGCAAGGACGGCTCAAAAAGAGCGTATGGCCTTATGATGATTTAAGACAAATAGAACGATTGGAGCGATGGACGATGCCGATGGCGATTGTGTTCGTGCTATGTGCTGCGATGCTATGGGGAACAACAGGGACAGCGCAAGCATTTTTAATTGGCGCCCATCCGTTAGTAGTGGGGGCTGCGCGGCTATTGCTCGGGGGAATGAGTTTACTCATGTTTGCTATTTTGACTGGCAAATCGCTAAATATAAAGGGGTGGCCGAAATGGCCATTTTTTGTGAGTATTGCGGCTATGGCTGCCTACCAACCATTCTTTTTTACGGCTGTGTCAATGACTGGCGTTGCGGCAGGAACCGTTATCGCCATTGGCAGTGCCCCAATAGTAGCAGGCTTGTTGGAGTGGGCCTTTTTTAAGCGGGTTCCAGGAAAGCGTTGGATGCAAGCAACAGCCTTGGCGATTGCCGGCTGTGTGTTGCTAATGACCGCTGGCGATCAGTCCGTAGTTGTGTCACCGCTAGGGGTTTTGTTTGCTATAGGGGCAGGGCTTTCCTTTGCTGCTTATACATTAGCAAGCAAAGGGCTTCTAGCCAAAGGGGAGCCTGAAGTCGTCGTCGCATTTATCTTTTCTTTCAGCGCGATCGTGTTGTTGCCAACGTTCTTTTTATTTGAGGTCAGCTGGCTGCTTCATTGGCAAAATGGGCTCGTTGTTTTGCATTTAGGCTTGCTTGCGACTGGCTTGGCCTACATGCTTTTTGCGAAAGGACTAAAAGAAATTCCAGGCTCTCTTGCTGTAACGCTTGCATTAGCCGAACCGCTTACTGCGGCCCTTCTAGGAGTCAGCCTTGTGGGGGAGTCGCTCTCTTTCTACTCATGGGGCGGCATTGCGTTGCTGTTGCTTGGCCTTTTGCTTGCTTCTATTGCGCCAAAACAAACACAGTCAAAACGGAGTATATCGCAGTAGGCGAAAAAAATAAGCAGGAGGGGGCCTGCTTATGAACGGTGTTCCTTTATGTTGTTCCCACTTTCAACACATGCCATTTGCCACTTTCGGTTAAACGAGCATGTACTTGTCGAGCCAATTCTTTTGCTGCCATCACATCAGTAAAAGCCTTGATGGGGCAATAGCGCTGGCTGTGAAGGACAGTTACCGAGCCGTCATGCAAACAAGCAAGGGTATACATATGGCCGACCTCCATTTGTTGTAGTGGATACAATGTTAGTTTGCTGCAAATGGCGGTTTAAGGCAATCTTTATTGCAAAGACTTTATTCTTTTTTAATTGTTGTCACATAACATGGGTCTTATTTCGCCCTGCAAAAGCCATATCTATCTTTTTAGGCGGAAAAGTACAGTTTAATCAGGAAGGCCGAGAGCAATTTTGGCGTAACGTGACATTCTATCTTTTGACCAAGGCGGGCTCCAAACGATATTCACATCAACTTTTCCAATCTCCCCAAGTTCTTGTAATTCGGAAAGGGCCCGCTTGACGTCCGCTTGAATTGTTCCTGCAAGTGGACAGCCCATGGTCGTTAGCGTCATTTCTACCGTAACGTTGAACTCATCGTCTAGTTCAATGCCATAAACGAGGCCGAGATTGACAATATCAACACCAAGCTCAGGGTCAATCACTTCTTCTAATTGCGCCATTACCCGTTCTTTCGTTTCGTTTCTTTCTTCTTCTGTAGGCATAAGCTCACCTCCGCTAGATGTTTCCTTCTATTGTACAGACGGACAAAGAATGTTACCAGCAATCTGCTTATGGGCTTAGTCTGTCCAAATCATCCTTCTTTATTGACCACGAAAAAAGACGGCGCAAAAGATGCGCCGTCCTCATACATGGCTAGTTTGTCTTTTTACGACGTTTGGAGACAATGTACGCATAGGCAATGCTTGCCACCATACCACCCCATAGAATAACCATACCAAGAATCATCATGACAATGGCGCTTCCACTCATTGTTAATCATCCTCCTTCTTATAGGCTTCCAATTTGCCAGGAGGCCATTTAATCAGGCTAAGTAAAAGGCCGACAACAAAAGCTGCCCCGGCAACGCCCCAACCTGAAATAGCTAAGAAAGAAAGGGGCATATCCTCATAAGGTGCGCGAATGTTATTAATGAACGCAAGAATGATATTGGCGCCAAGGACGAGGGGAGTAATAAACATTAAGCTGAATTTCCACCATGAGCCAATACGGAAATCAGATACTTCATTCATATGCCCTTGCAAGAAATCGAGCTTGCGCAAAATCCAAGCAACGATAATGACAGAGACAAGGCCAGCAAATGCAATGCCGAACTGGTTAATGAAGTTATCGACAGCATCTAACACGTTAATGCCCCCACGCGTCGCATACAACAACGAAATGATTGCCGATAAACCGCCGCCAACGATAACCGATTTCGTTCGTGATACTTTGAATTTGTCTTGTACGCCAGCTATATACGTTTCTGTAATTGAAATCAACGACGTAATACCGGCCAATACGAGGCATCCGAAAAACAAGACGCCGAACAAACCGTTGAATCCTGGCATCGTATTAATGATTTCAGGAATCGCGATAAAGGCTAGACCAATGCCGCTCGTTGCCACTTCTGCCACAGGAACACCGAGATTACCAGCCATAAAACCTAGCGTCGCGAAAATGCCGATGCCTGCAAGTAGCTCGAAGCTTCCGTTGCTAAAAGCAGTAATAAACGCACTATTGTTCAAATCTTCTTTCTTAGGCAAGTAGCTTGCATAAGTAATCATAATCGCAAAGCCGATTGAAAGGCTAAAGAAAATATGCCCATAGGCGGCAACCCAAACACCAGGTTGGGCTAACGCTTGCCAATCAGGTCGGAAAAAGACATCCAATCCATTGACAGCACCTTCTAATGTGAGGGCACGTACAACAATTGCTAAAAACATCACAACAAGTAAAGGAATAAAAATGCGGTTTGCCCATTCGATGCCTTTTTTCACACCAGCTAACATGATCACAAATACGCCTGCCCATACAACGATAAGCGGAATTAACACATTGCCATTCAATCCACCAAGCACACCAGCTTCAGTGGCTTCAAGGTAGTCCCCTAAAAAGAAACCTTGGGTGTCGCTGCCCCAACTTTGATTAAATGAAAACACCATATAGGACAGAGCCCAAGCGATAATAACCGAATAATATGTGGCCACAACAAAAGAGATCGCGACTTGCCACCAACCAAGCCATTCCGTCTTTTTATTGATGCGCGCAAATGAAAGCGGGGAAGATCCTCTGAATTTTTGGCCGATTGAAAATTCCATTAATAATAGCGGGATCCCTGCTGTAAGCATGGCAAACAAATATGCGAGAAAAAATGCGCCCCCTCCATTGTCATAAGCTACATAGGGGAAACGCCATATATTTCCCAACCCAATTGCGGATCCAATAGCGGCCATAATAAAGCCGGCTCTTGTTCCCCATTGTTCTCGAGCCAAGTGTACTCCTCCTTTTAAAAAATGATGAAATGTTTAAAAAACATTCTTCTCCAAGAGTCTACCGCTTCTGACTTCATTTGAAAAGATATTTTCTGAAAAAAATCAAAATAAATGGCTTTGGTTTCCCAAATTATCAAGCAACTGGGGGAGGGGTAGTGTCCGTTTTGACCGTCGGGCGGTTAAGAGAATACCGTTTTTTGTCAGTCCATTAGCTGACCTCCTCTATTTGTAATCGCTTTCATAACTATCGTGATTGAATAATGTCCATATAGAATCATACGAACTGGCAGTGCCGTTTATGAAAGATGGAGTGGGGATATAGACTTAAAGCTAGAAGAATTATTAAAAAAGATCTTATCTGTGTCAAGGACAGTAGCCAACAAGCCTATCTGTTTTTAATTTCCGATATGTTAAACATTTTTACCATGTTGGCATTTACGGCTTTATGTATCGCTTCACTGATAGTGTTGGGCTTTTTGGGGGGACAAACAGCGCATGGACAAAGGCTGTCTCATGCGCTGTTTATTTGTCATTTTTTTACTGGAACCCATATCTCGCTGTAATAGTCCTTTGAATAAGGATCAGCATCACTAACGTATACTTCCATTTCGGGTCCACCTGAATGTTCATATCCTGTTGCCGGAAACCATTCAGAAAAGATTCGCTCCCATACTTTTGGCATTGCATTAGGCATTGCCCCGTGTACCGGAAAAATAGCCCAAGTTGCCGCAGGAATTTGTCTTGTTTCCCAATCAACAGGAATTTGATCACTATTCTTTTCTGCAGCGATGAGGTAGGTTAAATTTTCCTGCTGTTTGTCAAAATCAATGCAAATACCAAGCAATCCAAGAGGGCCGCAATTTTTAGCAAGTTGTTTTGACAATCCATTCCGATTCGATTCATTCCAGAAAGCAGCAATCTTTCGGTTGTTCTCTCCGCCAATTGTAGTCGTACGAATGCTTTTTCCTACAACGGTAAACGCGTCTTTCTCAACAATTTTGTAATCCATTTCCACATCACCCTTTAATTGAATTTGAAAAGAGATCTTTGGGTAAGCCTTCAAGGATTGACTATGTTTTTTAGCATCGGATGGAGAGATACCATGTATTCGCCGAAATGCTTTCGTAAAAGATTCTGGGCTTTCATACCCATACTTCATTGCCACATCGATTACTTTAGATTTGGAATGAACGAGTTCTTGTGCAGCTACTGTAATACGGCGATTCCGAATATATTCAGATACGGCATAGCCGGTTAACATACGGAACATCCGTTGAAAGTGAAACCTAGACATACAAGCAACCGCAGCAATTTCGTCAAGCAAAAGCTCGTTATCTAAATGGCTTTCTATATACTCAATGCTATCAAGCATTCTTTGAAGGCTTTTCATCGTATGTTCTCCTTTCTGTACTAAGTCTACGAATATTGTGTTAGTCGTTCCTGTTCATCTGTGCTCAATTGTGACAGATTATTACCGCCAAATTCATTAGAGAAAGTATGCCATCATCATAGGGAAAGCTGTATGAATGGGGATTTGTGTATTCAATGGGATCGCTCGTACAGATAGAGGTGAACACTATGTAGCTATGTAGAAGGGCATGATAAAACTTTACCACGAGAAAAGGCGGAGATCAAAAACATGTAAGGCTCATCCATGCATGTCAGAGCAAAACGGAGTCAAAAAGTCTGTAAAACTAGTTGAATGCAATCGTATTAGTAATAAAAAAGGATCTCAAATACTCCGATTTAAAAAGATGGGAGACGCTTTTCGTTAACTCATTATTGCTGTTGACAAATGGATCGAGTCCATATATCTTTTAGATATATCTTAAAGATATATGGAGGGCGAGATGAAAACAGAGGCTAAATGGATTGTGCTTGGCATACTGTCAGGAGGATGTAGAACGGGATACGAAATAAAAAAGGTCATTGATAATAGTTTTGAGCATTTTTGGAAAATGAGTTATGGACAAATTTATCCCGCGCTTAAAACGTTAGTTAAAGAGGGGTATGTTAGTCAAATCGGAAGCGATGGGGATCGGAAGGAGTATGAGATAACGGAGGCAGGAAAGCATAAACTTCATGATTGGCTGGTGGCTCCTATTTACGATAGTGGACTTCATAAAAATGAACTGCTCGTAAAACTGTTTTTTGGAAACGAAATGAACCGAGAACACGCTTTTCACCACATTTGTGAACATGAACGGTTGTTACAAGGAAAAATGAAAGTTTACGAACAAATGGAAAAACAGCTAAGTATCCACCCCGGCGCTGAATTTTGGTTATATACGTTAGATTATGGAAAAGAAGTAGCTAAAGCCGAGCTGCAATGGTGCAAAAAAACAAAGGAGAAATTAAAATGACAAAAGCGAAGCGAGTTAGTGCTCCCAATGACCAAGATGTAGTCATTTTTATCGTTGGCATGAAAATCCAGCAGTGGTGGAATATCAAAGCATGGGGACCCGTTTTTAGTGCCATGCCACCGATGCTAAAAGAACTTTCCAGCAAAAAAGGCACTGGTTTTCTTCATTATGAAGCTGGTTGGAATGGCAGGAATATTGTGATTACTCAATATTGGGAAAACATAAAGTCGTTACATGATTTCGCCCATGGAAAAACGCATATGAATGCTTGGACGCATTTTTATAAAAAAGCGGCTGACTCAAAAGGAGTTGGTTTTTTCCATGAAACCTATGTCGTGAAAGCAGGTAGCTATGAATCCATTTATGTCAATATGAATAAACCGAGAGGGCTGGCAGCTGCATATTCTTCTTATGCAACAGAAACGGATTCCACAATGAGAAATCGATTAAAGAACGTATAGCTTGTTTAACGCATGACCCGACCACTTTTAAAAGGATTTTCAAGGTCTATGGAAAAGTTGAATATTGGCGCCCTACCCATTAATCGTTTGCAGAAAAGTATGATATATTGTAAAGAGACGGAGGATTAGATACTAGAAAGGAAAATAAAATGATCGCCGTCTCATGTACAAATAATGTATTGGAGAATCACCACGACGAGTGGTGAATTTAAAGTAAGGGGCGTATATCGATCAAAATCTATGATTGATGATTATTTGCTCGAGTGAAAGGACAATTTTGCCACTGAACAAACCATTAAATCGGGCGCCGATTTTAAAGCTGGAAAACTATCCAGAACAACTGCTGATAGAGGCTCTTAGAAAATAAGCTCCGTAAATAGTAATGATATAGAATCATTGTATAGATAGTCATGAGAGAAGAATTCGGAGGAATTTGTAGAATGAAGGCATTGGCAACAAGAAACAGAGGGGCTATTTTATTGCTCATGTTTAATATCTTTATAGGATTTGTAGGCGTTGGCTTGGTTATCCCGATTATGCCGACATATATGAACGTTCTTGGCATCTCTGGAACGATCGTTGGCCTTCTGGTCGCTGTATTTTCATTAACTCAATTTCTAGTGGCGCCTTATGCAGGCAGTTGGTCTGATCGTTATGGGCGAAAGTGGATCATTGTCGCCGGTCTGCTGCTTTTTGCTGTATCCGAGCTGCTTTTTGGCCTGGCTACGAATGCAGTGTTGCTGTTTATCTCAAGACTGCTTGGCGGTGTATCCGTTGCCTTTATTATGCCCGCCGTCATGGCCTACGTCGTTGATATTACGACAGAAGAGGATCGGGGAATGGGAATGGGCTGGATTAATGCGGCGATTTCAACAGGTTTTATCATCGGTCCGGCGATCGGTGGTTTTTTAGTCGAGTACGGTATGCGAGTGCCTTTCTTCGCCGCAGCTGGAGCTGCCGCCTTATCCGCTGTCGTTTCAATGAGTATTTTGCCAGAGTCACTGGATAAGAACAAGTTGCCTGCTCCAGAGGCACGTATGGACCGAAAAGAGTCTCAACTCGCACAGCTTGCCAAATCTTATCGCACCCCTTATTTTACAGGGCTGTTGATCATCTTGATCACTTCGCTCGGATTGTCCCAATTTGAGACGGTGTTAGGACTTTTTGTTGACCATAAGTACAGCTATACGCCTAATGAAATTGCCTGGTTAATCATGATCGGGGCGATCGTTGGCGCTGTGATGCAGCTGACGCTCTTCGGGCGGCTGATCAATTGGATTGGGGAGAAGAAGCTGACGGTCTATTGCTTATTAGTGATGGCTGTTTTTATGGTTGCGACCATCTTTTCGGCCCAATATTGGATGATGGTTGTATCGGTCACGCTTGTTTTTCTGGCAGTTGATTTTGTACGCCCGGCGATTAGCACTTATTTTTCCAGAATTGCCGGCAACGAACAGGGGCTTGTTGCCGGTTTGAATGCTTCCTATACGAGTCTAGGGAACATCGGCGGCCCGATCCTTGCCGGGGCCTTGTTTGATGTTCAAATCAACTCCCCATTCCTGGTCGGCAGTCTGATTGCTTTAGGCGGCTGGATCCTTAGTCTGCGCTGGATGCGTAAACAAACGGAACGGTCGCCAGGCACGACCGTTTAATAGACCGTTTTGGCTGTCCAAATTTTAATTGGTTTTATTTACTAATATTCAAATAAAGAAATGTTCAAGTGAGAGGCATTCAATGAACTGCCGGATCCATAATCTTTCAATGCCCGCAGACAGATGGAATGGGCCGGAGATTTCACAATGATCTTTGTTCCTTATTCGGGAGCTATCTATTCAAGAAGAAGAATGAAGGAGAGAGGGCAATGAAAGCGTCTCAGAGTGTGATTGACATTTGGAGAAGATTCGACGACTTTCCGATGGAAACCTTAACTAAAGCTTGGTATAGCCAGATTGCTTCGGTTAACAAGCAACGAACAGTGGATTTAATGAAATTACATCGGGAGGAATATGGAACGTCTGGCAACTGTTTTGATTTAGCGATTTGGTTAATTAACGAATTTAGGGAGAATAAATTACAAGCTTATGCCGTGTTTACTCCTCATTTCCATGTGGCGGTAGTCGTTATTGATGATGAAGGTTATAAGTATTTGTGCGATCTTGGAGATCAATGGGTTCAGCCTATACTGATAGACCGGGAACATGAGGAATATACCGAGGAATTTGTGGAAGGGTTCTTTCCAGGCGCTCAAATTAAGCTGACAACACAGTTGGAAAACCTTATTGTGACTTATAGAAGGCCGAGTGGCAAGGAAAGCAATCAGTCATTTAACTTGACCCCGGTTTCCGATAGTGAATTGATTGCGGCAGGAGAAAAAACGCAGAGAAACATCACAAGCCCCCTTGTTGAGAAACGTTTGTTTATGGACGATCAAGTCGGTCATTGGGAATTTGATAATTACAAAAGTTTTATTAGTCGTAATACTGGCAGGGAAATCGAAGATCAGTTAAGTGGTATAGAGGAATGGGCCAACCGAATTAGTAGGGTAAGTGGAATAAATGAGGCGGTTGTATTACGAGCATTGGAAGTGTATTCGCGATGACATGCATCAGGGGAAGGCGTAAAGTCAAATTGATCGATTTCACAGAGCCCCGTGTCCCCATTTCACCTCATCCTATTTTTAGAGCTAGGGCTATCCTTTCGATTTGCAAGAAATGTTTAGCAGAGAAGTTCAATAAGCGAAACTGAGACTCCGTTCGCGAGTTCCTCGGGTTCAATGACGACTATTAGAGGAAATCAGCTCCCGCTTTTATTCAAGGAGAATTAATATGAATCAACAAGTTGTCTTAGACAAGGTAACTAGTCTTTTAAAGAAAAAATTATCTGGCTCTCTTATAGGAATTTATTTACATGGTTCTATGGCAATGGGGTGTTTTAATCCGTTACAAAGTGATGTAGATATTTTAGCAGTGGTTAAAGAAAAGCTATCTGTTGATACTTACAGGAAAATTGCTAATAAACTTATTCGCCTTGAAGAAGAATGGAAGATGGTGAGAGGATTTGAAATCAGTATAGTATTAGAGACATATACTGTTGATTTTGTATATCCAACCCCTTTTGAATTTCATTATTCTTCATTCCACAAAGTAAAGTATCTAACGGATGAGACCTATTTCTGCGGAGGATATGAAGATCCTGATTTAGCAGCTCACTTTGTTGTGACATATAATCGCGGGAGTGTACTTTTCGGAAAACCAATTAAGGAAGTATTCAAGGCTATTGATCACAACTATTATATCGATTCAATTAAGTCTGATGTTAATGGAGCATTTGAAGGAATCATTGATAATCCAGTTTATTATGTGCTTAATCTAGCAAGAGTACTTCTGTATGTAAGGGAATCCGCCATTTCTTCCAAAAAAGAAGCAGGTGAATGGGCTTTAAATGAATTGCCCAATCAGTATAAGTATACAATTGCGCAGTGTCTTGCAAAGTATGAAAATGGATTAGAGACCTTAAATCTCGACGAGGATATGCTCCTAAACTACACAGAATACATGTTTAAGGAAATTGAACAATTCAGTTATAGGTAAAAGTTCCAAGTATCCTCCACTCCCACCCGTTTGAACTGAAGTTTGCTTTGATTTATTATTGTGGTACTGCCGTCAGAACTACTTACCGCTCTAGAGGCTGAGTGGTAAGTAAACATTAGTGAGACGCATAAAACTTGTACGGAGTGGCATTTGAAATGTTTAAAAACAACAAGCAAGAAATAAGAACAAATTACGAATTGGCATTATTGGAGAAAGCACAAAAAATGATTCCACAAGTGCCTCCTCTACCGTGGAGACAACAGACCGTACTCTCTGCCTCTGGAGTAATCGCAGCAGGATGGGACTCAAAAGAGAATATCATCCTAATTAGCTCAAATTCAGGTTATAGCATCAACCATTCAATGACTGGAGAGAGAATCCTAAGGGACAGGGACACCGACAGAACTGAAAACAATATCATAGACAGGGGATTGAAATTTATCATTCCAGAATCGGCGGAGGAGATAGAAATTTTTGGCATAGAAGCGGGTGACGGAGTGCATTTAACTGATGAAGGATGGAGTTTAGAGGTGATTTATCCTTGGTGGCCGCGAGCATCCGTCATCATCGACCATGTGTTTGTTCAAGGGTATGAATACTTGCTGAATGCGACAATGTTAGACATTCCCCGTTTGGATGGTTGGATAAAATGTGGTTTTGCTCCATCAGGTAATCAATTTATGGTAATTGGGTCTGGTGGCGCAGTTGTCTATGCGAAATGATAGCAGGGGCAGAGAAGGCGCTATCATACGCACCTTCTCATCCTTGTATGCCGTTGTTTTCTGCAGACTAGTTTGATTGAAACGGGTTTAATTTGCGGATTTATATTGGCCTTATTGATAATTTCACGTACCAAATTAATTGAATAGAAAACACCAATACACAAAATCAACTAAGGGAAGCTTCAGTTGCTGTTAAAAAGATGCAAAATGAACACGAGATGATAGGGGTCTTGTGTTTTTTATTTTTTCATGAACGATTTTATCATCTACTCCGTCTTATATGTGAACTTACATTTACGATTAAAGGGGAAGGATAAGATGAATACAGATTTTGCTGATGTTCCTTGGGGGCTGCTTGCGCCCGTTATCATTTTGAATTTAATTTTGGTCATTGTCGCGCTCATCGATTATGTGAAGCTAGCAAAAACGAAAGGCGCCCACCTGTTCTGGATTCCGGTTATTTTATTTGTTAGCTTTTTCGGACCGGTAATGTACTTGATTTTCGGGAGGAGGAACCACTAATGAGTTTCGTATCTGTTCGGCACTTAACGAAGACATATACCGGGCAACCTGCAGTCGATAATCTTTCTTTCGAACTGCAGCCGCATTCCTGCATCGCTTTATTAGGAGTGAATGGGGCTGGCAAAACGACAACATTAAAGATGTTATCAGGATTAGTCAAACCTACATCAGGCACCATACAGTTCCACCAGCCAACACCACACGGAAAGGGCCACATTCGTGCCGATATCGGCTACTTGCCCCAGTTTCCCGTCTTTTGCGATTGGATGACCGGTTTTGAATTTCTCCTCTATGTCGGGCAACTCGCTCATTTGCCGAGACGGGAAGCGAAACGTAGAACCAAAGAATTACTAGACAAGGTGGGGCTGACCGAAGCGGCTCATCAGCGTATTGGTCAATATTCAGGTGGTATGAAGCAACGTCTTGGCATTGCCCAAGCTCTGATTCACCAGCCTAAACTGGTCATGCTAGATGAACCGGTATCTGCTCTTGATCCCGTCGGACGCCGGGAAATTCTCCAGCTGATGCAAACATTAAAGGAGGAAGCAACGGTTCTTTTCTCGACCCATGTCCTGCATGATGCGGAGGAAGTCAGTGACGCAGTGCTCATTATTGATCAAGGCCAGCTAAAGTACGGGGGGACGCTCGATTCGCTTCAGCAAGAATGGCAAGATGCGGCCATCATAATCGAAGCCCAGGATGACCTGACTAACCAGCTCAGGAACTGGCGGGAACAAAAACGTATTGTTGACTTTGTTACAGAAGACGATGGTTACAAAATATTGGTAGAGGATATTGAGTTGGCGGTGCCCTTCCTTTTACACGCTTTTGCTCAGCGCCAGGTTCGGTTAACGAAATTCGAAGTAGCTAAAATGTCTTTGGAAGATTTATTTTTAAAGGTGGTGCAAAAATGAAGCAATGGCTCGTGTTGTTTCAAAAAGAACAGGTAGAACTATGGAGGAATTACAAGTGGATATGGGTTCCTGTTGTGTTTCTATTATTAGGAAGTTCGACGCCGCTCTCTACCTACTTTATGCCACAAATCTTAGAGGACTTCGGCGGGTTACCAGAAGGGACCGTCATCGACATTCCAACGCCAACAGGAACTGAGGTGCTCGCGCAAACGTTATCTGATTTCGGATTGCTCGGCGTCCTTGTCTTGACGTTGGCGTTGATGGGGATTGTATCGGCTGAACGGCGGAGCGGAGTAGCTGCGATCATTTTACTGAAGCCAGTACCCTACTTTTCTTATCTCACAGCCAAATGGGCGGCGATTATTTGTTTTACGTGGGTGTCACTTGGCCTTGGTTACGGGTTAGCGATGTATTACACGACCCTTCTTTTCGATGCGGTTTCGCTTGAACGTTGGGTCAGTAGTTTTTTTCATTTTGGATTGTGGTTAACGTTGGTTATGACGATTGTTCTGTTTTATAGCACCATTCTTAAACAAACAGGCGCAGCAGCCTTTTGTGCATTAGGTACCATTCTTCTCATCAGCCTGCTTTCATCGTCCTTTCCAGCCTGGTTCTCGTGGAGTCCTGCACAGTTGGCCAATCACGCCACATTGGTTTTATTGGAAGGAGAGGGTTTGGCTGATTATACACCTGTTTTGTTGTCGACTTTGTTTGGGATCATCGGCTTGCAGCTTGGAGCAATCGCCATTTTTACACATAAAGAGCTTGTTGACTAGCTTCAGTATCAATGAGCATGATAGAAAGGAACGATCTGCCTTGTTTAAGGAGACATGCTATGGATGAAACTGCACTTATTCGTAAAGCCCAAAAGGGAGACCAAGTGGCGCTAGCTACTCTCCTGCACGAGAATTATTTATTTCTGAGGAGATATGCGTTAAAGATTACATTGAAACCATCATTGGCCGATGACTTAACACAGGAAACGATGACCAAGGCGATCGAAAAAATTCATCTTTATAAAGGGCGTTCTAAGTTTTCAACATGGTTGATTTCCATCGCTTCTAACCTATATATTGATATGTGCCGCAAGCAGAGCAAAGAGGAACTAATGGCAGATACAGAAACGCCATTGCACCAGTTGAAGTGGGAATTTGCCCACCGTCAGCTTGAATGGATGGATGTTGTAGATGAGTTAGGGAAATTATCAGAAGGGTATCGTCTGCCCTTGATTTTGAAGCACTATTACAGCTATAGATATGAAGAAATAGGCAAGATGTTAGGCATACCAGAAGGAACTGTGAAATCAAGGGTTCATCACGCATTAAGTCTGTTAAGGAAGGAGTTGAACGTGAATGACGAAGGATAAGAGGCAGAATAAATCGGAGACGGAAGAGAAGGGGAAAAACGGAAGGCCCTCAGCACAGCTAACCGACAAACAGACGATTATCGAGCTGCGTTCGGGTTTAGAACGTCTTGATCAGCTCGATGCAGCGGATGAGCCAGACCTTTCTTTTTTCCTACAGCAAGTAAAGGAAACAAAAGCCAATAGCAGGAAAAAGTTGCTTAAGGAACTAGTGGGATTGTGGGGGCTCGCTCTTGTTATTTTAGCGCTTTGGACAACAACCTACTTTCATTCGCCAACGGTCTTCCTGATCTTACAAGGGATCGCTGTTGTTATACTGCCGTTCATCGTATATTTTACGACGAAAAAAGAGGTGAACAAACGCTCATGACGAACACGCATCCTTCTGACGTTCCTTTCTATCTATGGGTAATCTTAGCCGCTATTTTATTTACGCAAAGTACGGTTCTATTTATTAACGCCAGGCGGCACGGCCATAATTACTGGTTATGGGGAATGATTGGCCTGCTGAATTTTCCAACCGCCACTCTGCTTTATTTGATTTTCGCAAAACGGATGCCCAGAAAGCTATGGAAAAGGCAGTAGAATGGTAGAAAGGGGCAGTTACTCTCTCTGTAAAAGATTGATTTGTAAAAGAAAAGCTAAGAAAACTAACATTAAAGGGATTGAAAGCTGATCCATCTAAGTATGTCCAAGATTCAGTAGCCAATTGGTTGAATGATGCCGCAAAGTCGCAGCCGGATTGGATCGTTCAAGTATGTCATGCATGGCTGGCAGTACCAGATACAAAAGCGATGAAACGAATGACAACACGGGCACAAAGGGCTAGAACGGAGAACTTCGGTAAGCAATCATGATGTGGGGGCATTACAAGTTAGCCTGCCCCCGCTTACTTGATAGAAGACCTATATTCCATAACAGTGATGCAATGATCCGCAAGAGCCACTAGCAACTTGCTACACATCGCTTCGTCCTAATTGCTGTAAATCGCCTGAACCAAGTTCAAAATACTCCGCTTCCTGAGCTGCAGCAGTTTGCTTATCGTTACTACCTCTGTCGGAACGACCTATTATATCGGAAGCTTTCCCTATGAAGTATCGTATAATTATTGTATATATTTGAAGGGATGGATGGAAGTCGTTGACGTATAATACCCGAAAACAGAACAATGATAAAAGTTCTTACCTTCAGTATATAGGAGAGGTTAGATATGCTACCTAAACATCGATTAACTGCAGGAGCTTTAGTACGTAATGAAAACAATCACATCTTACTCGTCAAGCATCCCAAGCGAGGATGGGAACTGCCTGGCGGTCATGTCGAAGAAGGCGAATCGATCACCAATGCGTTAAAAAGAGAGGTGATGGAAGAAAGCGGGGTGGAAATTGAGATTGGTCCGTTTTGTGGAATCAGTCAGGATGTAAACAAGGCAATTTGTCATACATGGTGGTTGGCAAGGGCCACCACCTCGAAGCTTAAAACAAGTGAGGAAAGCATAGAGGTTAAATTTGTGACAGAAGAAGACGCCATAACGATGATGGCCAGGGAAGATTTTAAAAAGGAGTTAAAGAGATTATTGATCCCGCAACTGCATCCGTTTTATCTCGTTTTTTACGGCTAAGGCAGATTATCTTGTTTTTGGCTTGGTATCTTTTATTATTAATTTGATAATCTGATGTTGTGATTATATCCGCTAATTTTATTGACTCGGGCCTTTTCACCGCAAATAATAAGTATAGGACACACAATACGAATGATTGCATGTGAAGAAGGAGCCACAATCATGAATACATATATAGTACGAGGCAAAAAAATCCATGTAGAGATTTTCGGAGATCGGTCACTACCAGCTGTGCTTTTTCTTCATGGCGGGCCTGGAGAAAGCTGCTACGAATTTGTTTATCATCAGTCCAACCGTTTTTCAGATCAATTTCAATTGGTAGCGATTGACCAAAGAGGGGTTTGCCGCTCGGAAGGTTTATCAGAAACTGAACCATTCGGGCTTCAAGATTTAGTGGAAGACTGTGAGGATTTGAGGAAACAACTGGGCATTAACCGATGGGCAGTCATTGGCCATTCGTTTGGTGGGTATCTTGCTTTGCTTTATGCCTCAGTTTATCCAAACGCTATCACAAACGTTGTTTTTGAATGTCCAACCTTTGACTTTGCATGGACGGCAAAAAGTTTGTTGCGCAGAGCAGCTTCTGTCTTTTTAGAGCTAGGAATCGAAACGAAATCCGAGGAATGTCTAAATCTAGCAACCAGCAACTTATCAAGTGAGCACCTATTTGATTCGTATTTACGCCTAGGAGAGGAGCTAGGGGAACATAAAGAGGATATTTACCGGGTAAATGCCGATACTTCAATAGATTATTCGGCATATACGGATGAAGAATGGGAGGCGTTTGATGACCGAACGGACATTCATCTTGAGCGTTTACGAGAAGAGGGAAGGATCTTCCAATCGATCGTCTCCTTGCTTCCCAGTCTTTCGGTTCCTTCTTTGCTTGTGATAGGGGACGCGGACCCGGTCACATGCGATAAACATGTGGAAGCTTATAATCAAATGGCAAACGGTCATAAAGTGGTGATTAAGAATTGTGGGCATACTCCCCATGCCGAATATCCAGATGTCTATTATCGAATTGTGTCTGCGTTTTTGTTACAGGGTGAATGGCGCTTTGTAGAAATAGGCAATGGAGCATAGAGCATACACGTACTTTAACAAGGATGTGAGTAAATAATGGTTTTTCATGCGAAAATAGCGATTGTTCCTATGATTATATTTATATTTTTATTGGTAGGCGCCATGGTCGCGATGGCTGTTTTTCCTCTCACTTTTATTCTCGGAGAGGTGTCTTCATCCCTTATTTTTTTCAATTCGGTTGCGATGTTTATTGTTACAGTTGGCTTTCTCTTGTGGTATATAACCTCCATTAAATTTGTTTTGACAGAGGAACATCTTCTAATTAAAGGAGGTCCATTTAAACGTAAAATATTGTACCCAAACATAATAAAAGTCGTCCCAACAACTGCTCGATTCACCGGTTATCAAATTTCTTCGTCTGATAAGGGAATTGAATTGCGTTACAAAACAGCCAATGCTACTAGAACGATAAAAATATTACCAAAGGATAAATTGAAATTTATTGCCGAGTTGAGAAAACGGTGTCCAAATGCACAGATTAGTGAATTTTAAAGAGGGAATGGGGAGGCAATGTAGAAGTAAAAGAAAATAGGGGAATAGGCTCTATATGCAAACGAAGAAAATGATTGATCTGGATTTGTTACCTGCATCTGCATGATCAAAGCGGGTAGACATACAGTGAATACGCATATTAGATAGCCAGTAGTGGATGTACGTTAGACGCCTTTGCAATACATATGATATGGATAGTAGAAAGCAGGTTATCTTAATGAAAGTAATTACTTTATGCGGCTCTACAAAATTTAAGGAACAATTCGAGAAAGCAAATGCTTATCATACATTGCAAGGAAATATTGTGATAAGTCTCGGGTTTTTCGAGCAAAGTGAAGGTATAAAAATCACACAAGAGCAAGCAGAATTGTTGGAGGAAATTCATTATAAAAAAATAAATATGTCTGACGAAATTTTTGTGATTGATGTTAATGGCTATATGGGGGAAAGCACAAAAAAAGAAATTGAGTATGCAAAACAACAAGGTAAATTAGTAAGTTACTATTCTGAGAGCGATATAAAGTAATAAATCACCTATTTCACTAAACTGCGGCAGGTCAAGGGTATAACCCATCGCTCACTGCTGTATTTTTTGATAATAATGTTATTGTAATTTTGAGGCGGAATATGTAATACAAAAGGATGGTGTCTCTATGGACAAGAACGAGGAAGTATCTCTATCGCTTAGAAAGATTGCGAATTCCAGTGAAATGAACCAGGTAGCTGCGGCGATGAAAGAAGTGAGGCGGTCTGGTAAAGCTGCTTTGCCACTATTGATAGATGCGCTTCATGGTGAGGATCCGATGTTGCGTGACATTGCATGTGCCGTTCTCGGAGAGCTAGGTTCAGACGCAGGAGAGGCAGTGCCGAAACTGATCGAGCTGATGCAAACAAGCTCTGAGGAGACAAGGATGGCCGCAGCTCTCTCGTTGATGCGCATCGGCCCTGACAGTCTACCATTATTGGAAGAGACAGCCAAGAAATCAGTAGGTTTAACGAAATTCTGGGCTTGTTGGGCTATATCTTGGCTCGATCCTTCTCGGTTGGATCAGGATATGATCGTATGTCTAAAAGCTGAGCAGGAACAACCAACGAGTGAAGTAACGCCATTCGCGGCAGCGGAAGCAGTCGGGAAAGTGATCGCATGGCAATTGAAAGAAGCTGACTAAAATGATTGTTTATCCTTTCTAAGATAAGACGGCGGGCATCTTAAGTACAACAAATGCCCGCTGTTCCTGTCAATGAGGGCTCGGGTTCGGGGAGGAAGCAAAGTATTTGTTAGACCCGTTCAATTCAATACGTTGTTTCTGTTAGTTTACATAATATACATTACAGGAACCAATTGGATGAAAAAGAAAGATCGTCTCGAATGACAAGTTTACTTCAGTTTTCGAGACAAAAAATCTTTTCATTGCTAGCGCTAATCACTTACTTATTATCATATCTTAATTATTTGTCCAACAGAAACCAAATTAAAAGGAACTGTTGCACACAGTTCCTTTAATAATACGATTCATCCACTAACGACCAGTTAAATCCAGTCTTCACTTTCATCAGCAAGTTTTTGTAAGTCATTGATAAAAACACTTGCATGGTAGCCATCACAAATAGCATGATGCATTTGGATAGAGACAGGCAGGAATAATTCATCATTTACTTGTGAATACTTCCCTCCAGTTATTATGGGTAAGAGAAAATCTCCGCCATTATTTATATTTAGATTAAATGCTGTAAAAGAACTCCAAGGAATCATAGAAATCGGAATAGTGTTATCTGGTATTGGTTTTTTTGGAAATAATCTCCTCGTGCCATTGTATCTTTCTGCATCATTTTCATATTTAGAATGAAACTCAGAAAAAATAGTTAAGTTTGGTGACCAGATGCCAGAAAATGTGTGTGATTTGTTATCAAAAATGGTATAGAGTGGGCAAATCTCCGTCCAGTAACCTAAATTTCCTTCTGAGTTAAAATTTATTCTAAATTCTCTATGGGCGTTCACGATTTTTGTCACCATAAAAATAAACGCAGGATATAACTTATAATGCTTTTTCTTTAAGTTCTTCATAAGTATAGTTATATTAATTTCATTCGTCAGACTGAATGTTGTCTGCTGCTGTAAATAGTGTTCAAAATATTCTTTTCGATCCCATGTATCACGATTAATAGTGTTAAATTTCATAATCAACGCCTCCTAATATAATATAATTAAATTTATCTTAGGAGGCTATTTTCACTGCTTTTTTCATGACAGTCATCCTTTTTTATAGGCAATTTCATGCCATCATATTATCAAGTATCTATAACAAGAGTCAACAAACCTTCCAAATACATATACATTCATAGAATAAACCTTTTAACTAATCCTTCAATCCTAATCCATCTAGAATTTTCTGGACGTACTTTTCCACCCTTGCTGCTCGTGTTTTTGGTTGCTTGGCACCAGAAAAATAAAGAATGTATGCTCGTTGCCTTCCTGGCGTCAATGCCTCAAAAGCGGTTTTCAAGGCGGGCATTTCATCGAATTTATTTTGCAGCTCTTCTGGAATGTTCAAGTTGGTATTATCTTGATTTACTTTCAATCCGGCTTTCTCTACTGCAATTGCTTCATCTATATAGTCTTTTAAAATAAGCTCTTTTTCAATGATTTCCTCAATATTTGTAAAGCGAATTTGGCGGGCCGCTTGTACGTTCTCTGTTTGTTGGATGAGTATCCCGTGGGCATCCTTTAACAAGGCACCTTTATGAAAAAGCAGCGCGCAGTAGTCTTTAAATCCATGTATTAATACGATGTTTTTGTTTTCAAATGTATAGCAAGGGTGCATCCACTTAAATTCTTCAGTCAGGTCGCAGTCCAGAATAATCTCTCTTAACTTCTTATATTCTTCCTTCCACTTTTTAGCGTTATTTAAAAATTCATCAACCTTAGGATTCGTACTGTTATTTGGCATTGAGGGCTACACTCCTTCTATTTTTGGCGATATCATTAGTAATGTAAGCGCTGCAAAAATCTTATCATGTCACTTTTTGAAGTTCAACATACACTTATGAGTTCAGAAGTTCACTACAATTTAACGTTTAAATGAGAGTTGTTTTTCTTCCAATGCAGCTCTAAGAGTTGGCAAGGATGCTGGTCCTATTCCATGAATCTTTAAAATTTCCTTTTCACTAAAGCGTGATAGCTGCTCTAATGTCGTGATTCCCTCGTGTATCAATGCATTTCTAGCGGGAGAAGAAAGCTTTGAAAGAAATCCGCTACTTGGTTTGCTTTCTTGTTGACACGTTGGACAGCTTGGACAATCTGTACTTTTATAATATTTGTGTCCTTTATCGCACGTTTTTAATTCTTTTGAAGTGTTCATCTCATCCTCCCCATTCTAAGCATCCCTGCTTTTTACATTTAGCTGTTCTAATTTTATAATTTTTTTCAAGTCCTGCATACTACCAATAACAAACTCCAGTTGATTTTTGGTTTATCCTTATCTCGTTGTTGATGTGGGAACGAAACTTTTTTTGTGTTGGCTCGTAAATAAGAGTAAGAGATAGATAATAAAAAGGAGTGATGGGACTTGCCTTTTATTGCTGAGCAATTGTTGCTATTAGCGATTAATCCGCAAACTGCGAAGCCTTATTACCGAGCTTCGACGGCTCTGCCTTATGCGCTTAATGGCGCCCTATTGGCTGAATTGATGATCAATGGCAATATTGAACTACAACATAAGAAAGCAGTTGTTGTGAATGAAAATACGAATGATCCTTTGCTTAAGCAAACACTTGCACGTATGAAGGAGAAAAAGCCTCGCTCTCTCAAGTATTGGGTGCAAGGCCTCTCTTCTTCCCGCACTCAGCAAGAGGTGGCAGCATTGCTTGAGGAACAGGACCAGCTAACGGTTCGTAAAACACGTTTTCTAGGCCTCTTTCCAAGTTATGAATACCATTTAGAACGAAACGACTTACACGCCCACGCCTATCGTTTGTTCCGGGCGGTGTTGGATAAAATGAGTAGTCAAGAGCCCCTCAACCGAGAAGAAGAACGATACGCAGTGTTGCTTGCCTTTTTGCATACGAGCAAGCTTTTGCCTATTATCTTTAAAAAACGAGCTGAGGTACGAGAAGCAGCAGCGCATTTGAAGCGGATCAGCAAAGACTTACCTGTCTCTGCTGAAGTTAAAAAGACAATTGATGCCATGGAAACAGCAATGATTGTAGCGATGACTACGATAGTGGTCACATCAAATTCCTCTAACTCTTCGTGACGGAGAAGCTTCGCCTGAAATCTGTAAAACAATTAGCCTGTAGAAAACGTAGGTGTTTTTCTACAGGCTGAGGTGCCGTTTTACCGGTATCTTTTTTTAATGGTCCTCTTCTCCTTTGAATGCAGCCCCTCTCGATTCATGGGCATCGATAATGGTGAAAAAGGCGTTTCGGTCATGTTCATAGATAGTATTTTTAAGTTGCATGATCTCCAGTCTTCCTACTACCACGTACAAGATGTCTTTTTCTTTTCCTTGATAGCCCCCCTGCCCTTTTAGCCTTGTTACACCTTTGCCCAGTTTCGCCGTAATTGCTTCAGTAAGTTGTTCATAGTGGTCCGAGACAATCATGACCGCTTTCGTTTGGTCGGGCCCCTCTACCACTGCATCGATCGTTTTGGCGGCTACGTAATAAGTTAGAATAGAGTACATGGCGTTTTCGAAGCCATACACAAAAGCAGCCCAAGCGAAAACGGCCACGTTAAAAGCGAGTACACATTCACCGACTGTAAAGGGAATTTTACGAGTTAACAATAATCCTAATACTTCTGTGCCGTCCAGCGCGCCTCCACTTCGAATGACCAACCCTACCCCAAGTCCTAATAGCAGTCCGCCAAATATGGTTGCTAGCAAAGGCGTCGTCGTCAGAGGTTCTAAATGCCAATGATGCAAAAGCGATTCTGATACAGCGAGGATAATGTTTCCAGTCAAAGAATAGATTAAAAAACGTTTGCCGAGGTAGAGAAAGCCAAAATATAAAAACGGGACATTTAAAAGAAGGACGAGAATGCCAAAATTAAAAGATGTAATCGCATTTAAAATCAACGAGATGCCGATAATGCCTCCATCGATAATACTGTTTGGCAATAGGAACCATTCAATCGCTATAGCGGCTAAAATGGCACCTGCCATCACAGTGAATATTCGAAAGCTCAGTTGCTGTGAAGCTGGCATAGACAGTCCCTCCATCTCATTACTATGGACAAAATTGAATTTTTTTATGCAAAAGGACCCAATTGTAAAATGAGACTTTCGGCTTAAAAGAGTGACAGATTGACGAAATTGCGAAGAGCGCTTCAAGCATGGGCTTCTTTATCCGAATTAAGTAGTAAGGACAGATTTAAAAGGAGACTCACATGGACAAGACATCATTTATCGGCATTTTTTTAGGAATAGGTACAGTTATATTTGGAGTCATTTTAAAAGGCTCTAGCTTAGAGGTGCTCCTGAATCCCGCCGCTATTGTCATCATCATAATTGGTACGATTGCAGCTGTTTTAATCGCCTTTCCTTTTTCAGACATTAAACGAGTTCCAAAATTGTTTGGCGTGTTGCTGTCTGAACGGAAAGAAACCTCTCAGCATGAAATCGTGGAAAAGTTCGTAGAGTATGCGACCATTTCTCGTCGTGACGGGATGCTTGCCCTTGAAAGCAAGATTGAAGATATAGACGATCCGTTTTTTCAGCAGGCAACACGGATGATGATCGATGGCCAGGACCCTGACTTTATTCGCCATACATTGCATGAGCGGATTGATGCCATGCAAGAACGCCATGCAACAGGAGCGGCCATTTTCAGCCAAGCTGGCACCTATTCGCCAAGCCTTGGCGTACTCGGGGCGGTGCTGGGGCTTATTTCTGCACTTGGCAATTTGGATGACATTAACAAATTAGGCGAGTCGATTGCAGCTGCTTTTGTTGCAACACTGCTTGGGATCTTTTTTGGCTATGTGCTTTGGCATCCATTTGCCAATAAACTACGGCGTAAGTCAAAAATTGAAGTATTGAATCAGCATATGATTATCGAAGGCACGATTGCCATTATTAATGGCAGCTCGCCTCGGGCGGTTGAAGAGTATTTGTCGGTTTATATGGAGGAAAAGAAGCAAAAAGCATACAAAGAAGGAGCAGAACAACGACATGTCACACAAGCGGAGGCCTAGGCGGCATGACAGTAACACACATGTAGACGAAACATGGCTTCTACCTTATGCCGATATGCTTACTTTGCTTGTCGCCTTGTTTATTGTCCTATTTGCGATGGGCCAAATTGATCAAGCCAAGTATGACCAACTCAAAATTGTGCTTTCCGAAACGCTTGGCGGACAAGGGATTCTTGATAATCAAAATGCCCTTGACGAAGTGGATGAACAGGCGCGGAATACCCTTGAAAGCGATCCTTCTGAATTAAGCGAAGCCTCAAAACTGGAACGAAGTGAATTGGAACAGCTTCAGGCACGCTTAAATGGGTATATTGAAGAAAAGCAGTTGGCGGATCGGCTACAAACGGAACTTGGTGCTTCCGGATTGTTAATTACGATCAATGACGGCATCTTGTTTGCTTCAGGGAGTGCCGAGCTTAAGAGCGATTCGATCGAACTAATCGAGCAACTATCAGCTATGCTTGCTTCTGACCCACCTCGCTATATTCAAATTTCCGGGCATACCGACAATGTGCCGATGGGAAACAACGAATTTGATTCGAACTGGGAATTAAGCAGCGCCCGTGCTTACAATGTCATGAAACTGTTTTTTGAATACGATCATTTTGAGCCGGCGCAACTGTCGTTTGCAGGTTACGGTGAGTATCACCCGATTACTTCAAACGAGACTGCTGAAGGAAGGCAAGCCAACCGACGCGTGGAAGTCCTCGTTCTCCCGTTGGAACCAATCGAATAAAAAACGGAGTGGGTTCCGCCCCACTCCGTTTTTTTAGGTGCCATTTGACAGCATGCTTTGTCAAGAACTACAATAATCTCGTTACCTGTTTTGGCGATGTTTACATGAAAAGAAGGTGAACCTGTTGTCGCGAGACGTTGCTTGGATGATTGGCCGAACGATTGCCATTGTTGTTTTTCTTATAGGTTCTTTATGGGTGTTCGCAAAGGTCTTCTCGCTTACATACCCTTTTTGGTTTGCGGCTTTGTTTGCCTGGATGCTACAGCCAGTCGCCCGTTTCTTTCAACAAAAGCTGCGCTTCAGCCGTGGTTTTGCCAGTTTGTTTGGTTTGCTAGGCGGAATCTTGGTCATTAGCGCGATTCTAACGGGGTTGGTTTTTCTTATTTATTTTAGTTTGCGCCAATTTTTTGAGCAAGTACCAACGTGGATTGAAGAAGGCTCTGAAAAAATGCAAATCTTCTTTAATGAGACGGTTTGGCCGTACTGGCAACAAGTACTTGGCTTGTTTGATACGATCGATGTAGGCACACACAATGTTCTGTCGGAAGGAATTGACCAGTTAGGGACAGTGCTTGGCAATTTTCTTGGCGATATCGGGCAGGGGGTTGTTGACTTTTTAACAACCGCGCTCTTAGGGTTACCGAACTTTTTGGTGGCGTTTCTGTTTATCATTTTGAGCATTTATTTTATGGGGAAAAGTTGGAGTTATTACCAGGATGTTTATGATCGCCATGTGCCACTACGGTTGCGTAAAAAAGGCAAAGAGTTCGTACAAGCGATCCGGCGGAGGCTGTTTGGCTTTCTTCGAGCCCAGTTCATCCTCATGTTTGTCACCGCTTGTATTGTCTTTGTCGGCCTTTTGATCATTCAGATTGACAATGCGTGGATGCTTGCCATTGTCGTCGGAATTGCTGAGCTGCTTCCTTATTTAGGGACTGGCACGATCTTAATTCCTTGGTTTATTTACTTGTTTATCACAGGCGATGTGTCTGGCGGTTTCGGGATTGCGATTTTATACATCATTGTCGTCATCATCCGGCAACTACTTGAACCAAAAGTGCTTTCAAGTCATATGAACTTAAATCCAATTGCAGTCTTAATTTCTTTGTTTGCCGGCCTCCGCTTGTTCGGTGCATTCGGCTTGTTTTTAGGCCCTGCTATTTTGGTGTTCATCGTAATTTTGAATGACATTGGCTTTTTTCGAGCCGTCCTTCAGTTTATCCGCAACGGTTTTACTGAACCCGAGCAATAGCCCGCTCATCGGAGCGGGCTATTGCTTTGGCCAATCTTGTTCATTTGTTGAATGGGAGAACGCGTCCTCCCCTGATTGATGGCTTGCCTGTTGTTCTTGTTCAAGGGCACGCGTTGTCTCTGTATCGCCCTCCATTCGCACATAGTCCACTCCACTAGCTTCTTGACGATCCTCCGCTAAAAGCGTTTCTTTTTCTCGTTGCGCTTCCGGTGTTCGCTTCGCATAAGGGAGTGCTTCCAGACGTTCATAAGGAATCGGTTGCCCTGTATCGATGCAGATTCCGTATGTCCCTTCTTCGATTCGCTCTAGCGCTTCTGTGATGTCTTGAAGGCGTTTTTGGTCCGCTTCGTTAAGTGATTGTTGGATGACACGGTCTTCGTATTCAGAAGCCGTTTCACCAATATGGTTATCGGCGCCCCGGGCAATGTCGCCGCGGCTGTCCGACATTTCGCCAGTGGTTCGTCGCTTCTTTGTTTCAAGCTCGTCTTTCATTTCTAGCAATTTGTGTTTTAAATGAGCAAGTTGTTTCTCTGAAAGTCCCATGTTTACTAAACCTCCCTCTACATCCTTATACTGCTCCTTTCCCGAAAAGGCGGTTAGGCAAACAATGAGGGTGCAATTGGCAGATTCACAATGTTGTAGATGACAGGCAAAACGGCTCGCTACGGAAGCCATTTGCATCATTGCCCGAATTCCATACCAATACAACAAATTTCTAATATTTGGTAAATTCCCTAGGTGTTGTTCGACTAAGTTTCGTGCTAAAATAAAGAAAAACCGTAAGCGAGGAAGCATGATGGCCAAACATCGGATTTATACAACGAGTGTCGCGAGCGTCTATCCCCATTATGTCGCGAAGGCAGAAAGAAAAGGGCGCACCAAAACCGAAGTCGATGAAATCATTTGTTGGCTGACCGGATATAGCCAAGAAGAGTTCGAAGCGCAACTGGAAAAACAAACAGACTTTGAGACATTCTTCGCAGACGCTCCAAAGCTAAATCCTTCGCGCCATTTGATCAAAGGCGTCGTCTGCGGTGTCCGAGTGGAAGACATTGAAGAACCAACGATGCGGGAAATTCGTTATTTGGATAAGTTGATCGATGAGCTAGCAAAGGGAAAAGCAATGGTGAAGATTTTACGAAAATGAGACGCTACACAAAGAAGCTGAAAAAAGAAAAATAGTCTACTAAAAAAGCCTTGAAGCTCATGCTTCAAGGCTTTGAGGTTTCCTTATTGAATCACACGTACTAACGTAAGCGCGTCGCCGCTTTCGTGTTGGTCAAAAGCATAGGAGCCGTTGGAATAGCGATCAGCACGACGATAGTCCCTTGGCGAGATGGCAATCATGTCTCCTTTTGCCGTTTCGATAGCAAACGTTTCATCTTGAGAGCGGACCCGCTTGAGCCCAACTAATCGATGAGGGTTGTTTTTTAATTCCCTTAGCATTAACACGCCTCGTTTGGCGCGGCTTGACTTTTCAAATTCAGTAATGGCCATTTTCTTGACCGCTCCACGATGTGTGGCAACGAGAAATTCAACAGAATCTTCAAGGCCAAATGCTTCGGCGCCAATGCAGTAATCACCTTCTTTTAAATTGATTCCCTTTACACCAGCGGCACGTTGGCCGACTAAAGAAACATCTTCTTCCGAAAACCAAAGGCCATACCCAAAGGCAGTGGCTACGAACAGTTCTTGCTGGCCGTCTGTCAAAAGCACGCGAACGACTTCGTCCCCTTCTTTTAGCTTTAAGGCCATCAGTGGTTTGGAATAACGTTGGGCTTGGTATAAGTTTAACGTTGACCGTTTGGCCATTCCTGCTCGCGTCATAAAGAGCAAATACTTCGTCTCAGCAAACTCGCGAATGATTTGTGCAGCAATAATTTCATCATCGGCATCAATCGCAACGAGGTTGGCAACATGTTGGCCGTCGTCTTTCCAACGGATGTCTGGCAGCGAGTGGACAGGCACGTACAAGTAACTCCCCCGTTTGGTAAACAGTAGCACCACATCAGTTGTATTGGCTTCTTGGGATAATAAGAGACGGTCTCCTTCTTTCATTCCTGGCCCATCCTGGCTAGAGGCTGAGTAGGAGCGCAGGCTTGTCCGTTTGACGTAGCCTGCCTTTGTGATCGTCACGCGCACGTCTTCCGAGGCAATCAACATGTCCATGTTGATTTTGATTTCTTCAATTTCCGCTCGAATTTCGGTACGGCGCGGAGAAGCAAATGTCTTTTTAATTTGGTTTAATTCCTTTTTAATGACGGAAATGAGTTTCTTTTCGCTGGCCAAAATCGCTTTTAATTCGGCAATTCGCTTTTCAAGCTCCTCTGCTTCTTTTTGAAGCGTCGTAATGTCGGTATTGGTCAGACGGTAAAGTTGGAGTGTGACAATTGCTTCTGCTTGTGGTTCAGTAAAGCCAAACTGGCTTTGCAAATTGGCTTTTGCGTCTTTTTTATCTTTTGAAGCACGGATCACAGCAATGACTTCATCCAAAATGGAAACGGCTTTGATAAGGCCTTCGACAATGTGGGCGCGGTCAACGGCTTTTTTAAGCTCGAATTGGGAGCGTCGCGTAAACACTTGCTTTTGATGGTCGATGTACGCTTGCATCAAGTCGAGCAGCCCCATTAACTTAGGTGTTTTATTGTGTATCGCCACCATATTAAAGTGGTACGTCACTTGCAAATCGGTATTTTTAAACAGGTAATGGAGAATCGCTTCTGGATCAGCTTCCTTTTTCAGTTCAACGACAATGCGCATCCCGGTACGGTCTGTATCGTCGCGGACTTCGGCAATACCGTCCACTTTTTTGTCAAATCGGATTTCATCCATTTTTTTAACTAAGCTCGCCTTTACTACTTCGTAAGGAATTTCCGTAATGACGATTTGCTTGCGGCCGCCACGCGTTTCTTCAATCGCTGTCCGGCCGCGGACGACGATTTTGCCTTTCCCTGTTTCATAAGCTTGGCGGATGCCGTTTGAGCCTTGGACAATTCCGCCAGTAGGGAAGTCAGGGCCTTTAATAATTTCTAACAATTCATCAAGGCTCGTATGTGGCTTTTGCATCAACAACGTAATGCCGTCAATGATCTCTGGCAAGTGATGAGGCGGTATGTCTGTCGCGTAACCAGCCGAAATACCTGTTGAACCATTCACAAGCAAATTTGGAAACATCGCTGGCAAGACGACGGGCTCTTCAATTGAATCATCAAAGTTCGGGATGTAGTCGACTGTGCCTTTATCTAAATCACGCATCAACTCTGCACTAATCGCCGATAGCCGCGCTTCCGTATAACGCATGGCCGCCGGTGGATCGCCATCCACTGAACCGTTGTTGCCGTGCATGTCGATTAATTGTTCACGCACTTTCCATTCTTGGCTCATGCGGACCATTGCTTCATACACGGAACTGTCGCCATGGGGATGGTAATTGCCGATGACGTTTCCAACCGTTTTGGCTGCCTTTCGATACGGTTTATCGGCCGTATTGCCTTCATTGTACATTGCATACAAAATACGGCGTTGCACAGGCTTTAGTCCGTCTCTGGCATCAGGCAATGCCCGTTCCTGGATAATGTATTTGCTGTAGCGGCTAAAACGGTCGCCGATGACATCTTCTAAAGGAAGGTCGAGATAACGTTCTGATTTTGCCACTTACGCTTCCTCCCCTACTTGCAGATTCTCGTTTTCCAAAATGTTTGTGTCTTCTTCTAGCCCAAAGGCGACATGGCTTTCAATCCACTTACGGCGCGGTTCGACTTTATCGCCCATAAGCGTGGCCACATGTTTCTCAGCCCGTGCCGCGTCTTCCAAACGGACGCGGATCAACGTCCGTGTCGCTGGGTCCATCGTTGTTTCCCATAGCTGGGTGGCGTTCATTTCGCCGAGCCCTTTGTAACGTTGGACAGTCGATCCCCTGCCGACTTTCTTTAACGCAGCCTGGAGCTCGTTTTCATCCCATGCATACTCGACTTGCTCTTTTTTGCCGCTGCCTTTGCTTACTTTGTATAAAGGAGGCAAGGCGATGTAAATTTTCCCTTCGTCGATGAGCGGTTTCATGTAGCGATAGAAAAACGTAAGCAACAGCACTTGAATATGAGCGCCATCTGTATCAGCATCTGTCATAATGACAACTTTGTCGTAATTACAGTCAGCACTATCAAAATCGGCTCCTACGCCAGCGCCAATTGTATGGATAATTGTGCGGATTTCTTCATTTTTCATAATGTCATCAAGCTTAGCTTTTTCGGTGTTGATGACTTTTCCTCTAAGAGGAAGAACAGCTTGGAATTTGCGGTCACGCCCTTGTTTGGCTGAGCCGCCAGCAGAGTCGCCCTCGACCAAGTACAGTTCATTGCGAGCTGGGTTCCGTGACTGAGCTGGCGTTAACTTGCCGCTCAGCAACACATCTTTGCGCTTGTTTTTCTTGCCGTTGCGCGCATCTTCCCTGGCTTTACGTGCCGCTTCCCGTGCCTGTGCTGCTTTCATTGCTTTTTTAAGCAGCATCGTTGCCACAGCTGGATTTTCTTCGAGAAAATAACTGAGGTTTTCCGAGACAATCGCATCAACAGCAGAACGGGCTTCTGGAGTCCCTAGCTTGCTTTTCGTTTGCCCTTCGAATTGCAGTTTTGCTTCCGGGACGCGAACGGAGACGACCGCAGTGAATCCTTCTCGTATATCCGATCCATCTAAGTTTTTGTCTTTCTCTTTTAAAACGCCAATTTTGCGTGCGTGTTCATTCATGATGCGGGTCATCGCTGTTTTCGCGCCTAGCTCGTGTGTGCCGCCGTCCCGTGTACGGACATTATTAACGAAAGAAAGCACATTTTCCGTATAGGCATCGTGAAATTGAAAGGAAAAGTCCATTTGGATGTCATTGGCGCTTCCGGAAAAGGACACGACTGGATGAAGCGCTTCTTTTCCTTCATTTAAATAGTCGACAAAGGCTTCAAGCCCCGTATCAAACTTAAACACTTCATGCAGCTCTTTTCCAGGACGCTTGTCCGTTAATTCAATCTGGACGCCTTTCAACAGAAAAGCCGCTTCTCGAAGTCTTTCCGCCAATATTTCGCTGTTAAACTGAATGGTTGAGAAAATGCCTTCATCTGGCTTAAAACGGACAGTCGTGCCTGAGGCGCGTGTTTTGCCTTTTTTCTCAAGCGTTGTGACCGGCTTGCCGCCTTGTTCGAAACGTTGTGTGTATCGATAGCCATCCCGTTTAATCTCCACTTCAAGCCATTCCGATAAGGCATTGACAACGGAAGCACCAACTCCGTGCAGCCCGCCACTTGTCGCATATCCGCCTTGGCCGAATTTGCCTCCAGCATGAAGGACGGTGAAAATGACTTCCGGTGTCGGCTTTCCAGAACGGTGCATGCCGACGGGCATCCCCCGCCCTTCATCCTCAATCGAGACACTCTGATCTTTATGGATCGTTACTTTTATTGTATTTCCGTAGCCGCCGAGTGCTTCATCGACGGCATTATCGACAATTTCATAAACAAGATGGTGCAGCCCGCGTACATCAGTTGAGCCGATGTACATGCCAGGCCGCTTGCGTACCGCTTCAAGCCCTTCTAAGACTTGAATGGCATCCTCATTGTATTCCACGTGCTGTTTTGCCATTCCGTTCTCCCTTCCATTTATCTATAAATCGATTATACCATAACGAATACGAATGTTTGTTCTGTATAGGTGAAATAATGGCTGCCCTTCTTCATTTTAACCATTGTTTTCCTGTATGCAACAGTTTTTTCTAATAGCACCTTACCATGTTTATCTTTGTTGTTGCAAATGCCTGGCTACCTTGTTTGACAAAATCAAGCCCGCACCTATGATGCGGGCTTGCGCTCATTTAAACTTAGCATGCTCTACTTTGATGCAACGGTCCATGACTGTTTCAACCCCATGTGCTTGCAAATAATCATATGCTTCCTCGTTAACGACGCCTAATTGCGACCAAAAGACGCCAATGCCTGCTTTGACTGTGTCTCTGGCAATCTCAGGGAGAAACTCGCTGCGGCGAAAAACGTTAACGAGATCGACCTCACCCTCAATATCGAGGAGCGATGGGTACGCTTTTTCACCGAGCACTTTATCGACGCGGGGGTTGACAGGAATAATGGTGTATCCTGCTTTTTGCATCGCCTCGGATACCATGTAAGACGTGCGTTCCGGATTGTCAGATAAGCCAACAACGGCAATGCGTTTTTTCGTATGAAGCAGTTCTTTCATTCGTTCATCACTTGGGTTTTTCATCTGTGTTCACTCCTTTTCGTCTTTCAGCAGGCCTTTCTCTTGCAAAAATTCGCCTGCTACTTGATAAGGGTCTTCGTCGTTAATGTCCACGCGATAGTTCAATTCAGATATTTCTTCGACAGAACCAAGTCCAGCGAGTTGGTTTAAAATCGACTCCAATTCAGGATATTCTTCGATCGCTTTTTTGCTTACTAGCGGCGCTGCTTGGTAAGGCGGAAACAACGACTGGTCATCTTCTAAAACAACCATATCATACTGGACAAGTTGCGGGTCTGTCGAGAAAACATCGCTTACTTCTATGCTCTCGTTTGCGATCGCTTGGTAGCGAGTGGAAACGTCAATCGATGTGACATGTTCAAACGAAAAGCCATACGCTTCCTCAAAACCAAGATAGCCATCTTGTCTGTCCATGAATTCAAAGCTGAAACCGACGTGAAGTTTAGTAGCGTAAGGGCTCAAATCGCTTATTTTCTTGATGTTGAGTTGTTCAGCCTGTTCCCGTGGCATCGCCAGCGCATACGTGTTTTGAAAGGCCATCGGCTTAAGCAATACGTCACCGTATTCAGCAAGGAGGCCATTGCGCGCTTGTTCGTAGGATGTCTGTTCATGATAACTGAAATCTTCTGTTCCCAACAAATCACTAAGAACCGTCCCTGTAAATTCCGGATAGAGATCAATATCTCCAACACGTAAGGCGTTGAAATTCACGCTTGTCTCACCAAGAGGAGCGACCACTTCAACAGTAAGGTCAGTGTCTTGTTCGATTAAATGTTTATACATATTGGCGAGGATTGGTGGTTCAGGGCCGAGTTTTCCGCCGATAACTAAATCTGGTTCATCGCTTTGAATAAAGGAAGCGATCGGCGAAATCGCGACGATGGCAATGGCAACAAGGAGCACGCTCGCAAGCGGCTTATACGTTGTTCCTTGTGCGTGCGCTGCACGCTTCTCGCTGAAGCGCAACACAAAATCGAGTGCTAGCGCAAGCAACGCAGCTGGAAGGGCGCCGAATAAAATGTATTCATTGCTTGTCCGCTGAATACCGGTCATAATGATTTGCCCAAGTCCGCCGCCGCCAACAAGCGCTGCCAGGGTGGCAGTGCCGACAATCAGCACCATTGATGTACGGATGCCTGCCATGACTGTTGGCATGGCGATGGGTAGTTCTACTTTCAGCAAACGGCGGTATGAATTCATGCCTATTCCTTTCGCCGCCTCGATCAGGGATGGGTCAATGCCTTTAATTCCTGTATATGTATTGCGCAAAATCGGCAGTAACGCGTAGGCAGTAAGCGCAATGATAGCTGGAGTCGTGCCAATCCCGACAAAAAGGACTAAAAAGCCAAGCAAGGCGAGCGATGGGATCGTTTGCAAGACGGCAGCAGTGCCGATCACCCACTCCGATATTCGTTTATAACGAGTAAGCAAAATCCCTAGTGGCACGCCAATCGCCACTGCAATTAGCAAGGAAGCAAGCGACAATTGAATATGTTCCCAAAATGCGCGTATTAATAAATCGGAACGCTCGTGAAAAAGGTTGATATAAGATGTCCAAAAGGTAGCCATATGTTTTTGCTGCATGCTTAAAGCGCGCGAACGCTGTCCTGCTTAAGCTTGCAGTTCTTCCCCATTTTGTATGCACGCGGACAGTGCTAGATTAAAGTGTTTTTAGGCTCAGTTTGGCCAAGTCTTCATAAGAAATGGTGCCAATTAGGTGATTTCCTTCCGTGACTGGAAGGGCTGGCACACCTTGTTTTTGTAAAGCTTCAAACGCTTGCTCAAGCGTGCTGTCCCGATTTAAAGTCAACGGGTCATCAAGCAAAACGCCATGATAAAAAGCGCGGATTAGTTCCTGCTTATCGTTGATTTCATATTGCAACTCGGCTTGATTCGTGTTCACTCTTTCTTTTACGTAGGCGCTTTGGTAAACAGGCATCATTACGTCTTTTAGTGGCAAGTGCCCAGGAGAGATCGTGTGCCCCATCATTTCTTTCACAAGGTTTGTGCGCGGATTTTCCCTTAGTTCCTGAGGCGAGCCAATTTGCACGATTTCTCCTTTTTCCATTACCCCAATGCGGCTGCCGAGTTTCGCCGCCTCTTCCATATCGTGTGTGACAAACACAACTGTTTTCTGAATGGTTTGTTGCAACGCTTTAATATCGTGTTGGAGCTGGCTCCTTGACAACGGGTCAAGGGCGCTGAATGGCTCGTCCATTAACAAAATATCTGGATCAGCCGCAAGTGCTCGAGCCACCCCTACACGTTGTTGTTGACCGCCGGACAAATCACTTGGCATGCGCTCCCGGTAAATCGTAGGTTCAAGTCCGACTAAATCAAGCAATTCATCGACGCGCTTTTCAATCGTCGACTTCTTCCATTGTTTCATTTCTGGCACAATCCCAATGTTGTCTGCCACAGACATATTCGGAAATAACGCGATTTGTTGTAAAACATAACCAATGTTCCAGCGCAATTCATGAATGTTTGCTTGAGCGGTATGTTGGCCGTCGATGAAAATCGCGCCAGAAGAAGGTTCAATGAGACGATTAATCATTTTAAGGGTTGTGGTTTTCCCACAGCCGCTCGGGCCAATTAACACAAAGAATTCCCCTTTTTCGACTTTAAAGGAGAGCTTGTTTACAGCTGTTGTGCCGTCAGCATATACTTTAGAGACTTGCTCAAAGGCAATCACGTTATCCTTCTCCCCCTTATGATTAGGCGCTTTTTAGTTTATACCCGATTTTATGTTTTTTAACCACAGCATCCCTTCCGAGGAAAGAATAATCCCCGCAAGGTTGCCCCTGCGGGTTGAGGTTATGTGCGAAAAGTAGCAGCGCCTGTTTGAAAGCCAGACTGGCCAATGTGTTGACCCCCATCAATCGTGATACAAGTGCCGTTAATATACTCCCCGTCTGGAGACAACAAATAAGAAGCAAGTTTGGCCACTTCTGTCGTCTTGCCAAAGCGGTTCAGGGGGATGCTTTTTACCGCTTTAGCATGAGCATGCTCATCGTGAAGCAGTTTTTCAACGCCGCCTGTGTTTTCAATCGGGCCAGGCGCAATCGCATTGACGCGTATCCCATACTGGCTTCCCCATTCGACGGCCAACGTTTTCGTCATCGCTAGGACGCCCGCTTTGGCACTGGCTGAATGGACGACTCCTGGGCCGCCTGTCCATGCATAGGTGGCGACAATGTTGATGATCGACCCTTTTGCATCGTCAGCAATCCAGCGCTTTCCAACTGTTTGCGTGACATGCCATGTTCCATGTAAAACGATGTCAATGACCGCTTTCCAACCATTTTCAGACAAGTCCTCAGCTGGACATAAAAAGTTCCCAGCCGCATTGTTGACAACTCCGGTCAATGGCCCAAGCGATTCGTAAATCGCGGTTACCATCTTTTCGACATCGGCCCGGTTCCGCACATCGACTTCATAGGTCGCCACTTGACCAGGGAATGTTTCAATTTCCTGTTTGGCTTGCGTTAATTTGTCGCCATTTCGTGCACAAATAGCAACAAATGCCCCCTCCTCAGCAAACTGTTTAGCAATCGCTTTGCCCATGCCACTGCTTCCGCCTGTAATTAATAGGACAGGCTTGTCCATAACGGCCTCCTTCCTTCTCGCAAGTCGGCTTCCTCTCACTTTTATTATCCTAAATAAGACTCGATAATGAAAGAGATATGGACTAAAAACGAAGGATTTTATAACGGATTGGCGTCGCCTCGCAAAAATAGCCGGTTAACACTGTCCGTTTCTATCGTACGCGCAAAGGTGAGGAAGCGACCATGGCTAAATGCCGCTTATCATCAGCAATCAGTACATTGCCATTATGAACCTAAATCTTCTCCGTTTGTACCCTAAACTGTCGCTCAACTGTTGTAGAAACTTTTCGTCACGTCCTCACCCCACTGATAAACTGTTAAACGTGATTAATTTCAGTGGTTAGAAAAAAGTATTATCGCCGAACTCGAAGGCTGAAATGTTTCCAACTCATCGGCCATCGTCGTATCAAAGGGAAGCTTTTGTTTGGGAAGGAAGCGGATGGTAGCGCCCTTCTCCCCTTCCCATTTGGGAGCGCTAATTTTTTTGAATTTAGCTGTATAGCCGAGAAAAAACAGGGCAAACTACGAGCAGCTAACTCATAATAAAAAAGGAGCGTTTGGCATGGTGTCGTTTTTCATCCACGCGTTCGTTTCAATTTTTGCGATTCTTTACCCCATAGGCAATCTCTCTGTGCGGCTAGGGCTCGCCCATATAAAAGGGGATACTCAACGAATACATAAAGCAGCAAAAGCCATCCTTGTTGTTTTAGGAGCCTTAACTACGTTGTTACTGCTGGAACAATGGCTGTTACTGCTTTATAACATTTCCATTGAAGCCTTTACGATTGGCTGTGGGCTATGTTTATTAGTGATTGGTTGTAAATTGCTGCAAGGGAAAACGAGGTATCGCAGCAAGCAAAAAACCATTTTCGCTACAGTTGCTAGCCAAGGCGCTGCCGGTGCAACGATGTGCTTAACGGCGAATCAGAATCACCGCTGGTTTTATGTGCCGATTACCTTTTTAGCATTCGTGAGTGTGCTCGTTTTATCGCTTTTGCCCCTCTTGGTTGCGAATTGGCTTCGTGGGCGCACGGGGCAAAAGGGCCTATCGTTGGTGAAACGAGCAACAGGTGTTGCCTTAACGGTGATTGCGATTGAAATGGTCGTCATGGGCTTTGCCGATATCCTTCCGTCTTTTGAACAAGAAGCAGCATAAAGAAAAAGATTGCCGGCTAAGGCAATCTTTTTTGTTGTTAAGAAAGTTCGTATAGGTTGCTGTATTTCTCGGTTAAATAGGATAGTAAAGGCTTGGCGTCGATCGATTTCCCAGTAATATCAGCAATGATTTCTTGCGGTTTTTTTAAGCTGCCATAACGGTGAACGTGCTTTGTCAGCCATTCGCGAATAACGCCGATCTGTTCTTGTTCAAGCAATTGATCGAAATTTGGCAAATCGTTTAACATCGCTTGCTTCATTTGTGCCGCGTATATGTAGCCAAGTGCATACGAAGGAAAATAGCCAAAGGACCCGGATGACCAGTGGACGTCTTGGAGGACGCCTTCTCCATCGTTTTCAGGTCGAATGCCTAAATATTCTTCCATTTTATCATTCCATAGACGTGGCAAGTCTTTGACTTCAATTGTCCCTTCAAACAGGCCTTTTTCTAGTTCATAGCGCAAAATAATGTGTAGGCAATAGGTAAGTTCATCTGCTTCAATACGAATGAGGGATGGCCTAGATTCGTTTAAAGCAAAGTAAAAGTCCTCAAGCTCGACATCGTCAAATTGGCTGCCGGCATGTTGTTTTAAAAGGGGATACACGTTTTTCCAGAAAGGAAGCGATTGGCCGACAAATTTTTCAAAGAACAATGATTGCGACTCATGTATACCCATAGAAGTGCCACCAGATAGAGGCGTTCCGATGAACTCGTGATCGATGTTTTGCTCATAAAGGGCGTGGCCGCCTTCATGGATTGTGCCAAGCAAGGCAACGCGGAAGTCATGTTCGTTGTATTTAGTCGTGACGCGGACATCATTTGGGTTAATGCCAATCGCAAATGGATGGACCGTTTCATTTAGGCGTCCTTTGTCAAAATCGTAGCCAATATGTTTTAGTACAGCGTGGCTAAGTTTTTCTTGGTCCGCCTTCGGGAAATAAGCATAGAGCGGCGCTGTATTTGGCTGTTTCTTAGCGTTAGACACCTTTTTTACAAGTGGAATCAATGCTGCTTTTAGTTCTGCAAAGACTCGGTCGAGTGTATCGGTGAAAACGCCTGGCTCATAATCATCGAGGAGCGTGTTGTACGGATGACCTTCATAGCCACGGTACTCAATAAACTTCTTGTTGTATGAGACTAATTCTTCCAAGTAGGGCTGGAACATCGCAAAGTCGTTCTTTTCCTTCGCCTCCTCCCACACCGACTCGGCTGTCGATTGCAACATGACATATGCTTTAAACTCGTCAGCAGGAATTTTCGTGTTGCGGTCATACGTTTTCTGGCAATGTTCCTTTGATTTTAACACTATATCCGACAAATCCGTAGCTTTATCCAATGCAGCGAGCATGTCTTTCATCTGATCGGACACAGACATAGCAAACACTTCAGCGGATAACGTACCAAGCACTTCAGCACGCTGTGGGACGCCTGCTTTTGGCGCGCCCGTACGACCATCCCAAGCCATAAGCGCCATTGCTTGCTTATAGTGGTTGATTTTTTTTACGTATTCAAGAAACTTTTTTTGGATATCGTTTTCCATTTTGCTTATTACCACCTTTCTATTTTCTACAATAGCAAGGCTTGTATCGTTTGGACAACTATTTTATAAGCGATATGGTACACTAAACAACGGATAGGAGTGGAAACAAATGAACATTCATGTATCGAAGCAAGCGGCTGCTTTCTATAAAAGAGAAATGGAATTGCCTGCAGGCGCGATTCTTCGCCTGTATGTTCGTGTTGGTGGTGTTGGCTCTGGCGGTTTTTCAGTTGGTATTATGAGAGAAGAGGAACTTAATAACCGCTATTATATCGAATCTGGCTCGCTTTATTTTACTGTTTCAGAAGATGATTTCTGGTATTTGGACGGCATGACCATTGATTATGACGCTGACTTGGAGATGATCGTCTTTCAGCAGCCACGTTTTGCTGATTTGCACCATCCACTGGAAACGTGACAAGGTTGTTGATGTAGATGGCAAAGCTGGGTTTTAAACGAAATGGACTTTTTATAAACGGGTAGCGACCTGAATCTACGAAATTTAGGCGCTTTCCCGCTTACGGCGATAAGCCAAAAGGATTCCCCTTCTGATCTTATGCTCCTTTTTTGCAATACGGGTAAAAGTTTTAGTCATTCTTTTGGGCCACAATGATATACACGGGTTGATTAGCCACTTTAGCTTGAAGATAAAAAGCTTGGACGATATCAAAACCAGCACGAAGAATTTCTTCTTTCATCTTTTCCGATGAAACTCGCGGGCCAGTTGATAACTCTGCCTCCTCTAATTCAATACAGAGAAACACGCCTTTGCTTTTTAAGACCCTATATATTTCACCTAATGCGAGCGAAAGTGGTTTCACTTCGTGAAGCGATATGGAAGCAACTGCCTTATCGACTTTTTCGTCATCTAGTTGTATATCTTTGAAATCTGATACGAGCGTTTTTATATTGGTTATGCTTTGTTCCTTCGCCTTCATTTCCAAGTACTTTAACATCTCTTCATCAAAATCGAGTGCAATGACTTCATCTACATACTTAGAAATGGGAAGACTTATATAGCCTGCTCCTGCTCCAAGATCTAATAATGTATCCTCTTTATGAAGGGATATAAACTGAAACAGCTCATCAGCAGAGGGACGCTTTATCTTCTCCAAATTAGTTATTTTTCTATTTAATTTCTGATTCATGGTCATTCTCCTTTTATTATAGATATTTAGACTCTGTTATAACTTTAATTAAGTCATGACTTATTGTCAACATTTTTGTCTATTGAACAAAGAAACCCCCATGCCTGATGATAAATGGGGCATGGGGGTTTGTGACATCTTCTTTTTTATAACGTTGTTTATGTTGCCCTTTTCTAATTGGTATCAGAGGCTTGCAGTGCATGTTCCTCAGAATAATATGCTGCTTTCGATGGTTGTGTATTGCAAATAAACAATATTATTGTCACAACAAACATAAGGAGGCTTCCGCACACAAGGATGAAGCGAATAGAGATGAATTCAGCCATCATTCCAAAAATGATCGTGCCAATAATGATGAAAAACGCCTCGATGAAACCATAAACACTACCAACACGCCCCATCATGCTAATTGGAACATTATTTTGGTAAAATGTGTAAAATCCTGTATTCATAAACGCCATTGAAAATGATAAAGTAAAAAAGCCAATTGCTGCCGTTAAAAAAATAGTTGAAAAAGCATATATGATATAACCGACGGAAATCATCAAGGCTCCAAGACCGATTAGCCAAGAGGTAGCTACTTTTTTAACAATGAGTATGTTTACAAAGGAGCCTACAATGATGCCAACACCCGCAATACTTACTAGTAATCCATAATCTCTTTCTGATAAAGAAAGCACTTTTGTTGAAAATGCCGCTTCCAATGAATCGATCGCAGTTGCCAAAACCATTACCCCACTAAATAGGAAGTAAATGACCATAATATACACGTGTTTACGACTAAAATCTACGACTAATTGCCAATCAAGTTTTAAGATCTTCAAGCTTATTTTTTCTACTTCCGCTTCCATAACATCATCTTTTTCAAGATTAGGCATGAATAATGTGAGTAGTGCTGATAAAAACAGAGCGATGGCATTCATGTATACCGCAAAATTGGGGGTGCCAATCATAAACATCATCCCTGCAATAGCAGGCCCAATAACAAATGCCCCAGAATCGATGAAGCTTCGAAGAGAATTAAACCGTTTTCTTTGGTCCCGTGGGATTAACTTCGTAATATAAGTCATGGATGTAGGCTCATACATGGAACTAGCTATATTTATTAAGAAGACAATGCCGTATATTGCCCAAAGAGAGGATAATGAAGGAAGTACAGCAATAAACACTGCTTGGAATATAGCGCACCATACCATAAGGTGCTTTTTATTTAATCGGTCAATTAGACTCCCTGACCAAAAGGTGGTAAACAATGCAGATAAAGCGCGAAGTATATATAGACCCGAGACAGCCATTACGCCCATCCGGTCAAGAACAATTAAATTTAATGCGATAAAATACACCCATTCTCCTATACTGGAAATGCCAATACTAGACAATAAAATGGACGGGTATTTCCACGACTTTATAAACTTTTTTATACGCATTTTTATTTCCACTCCTTTGAAAATCTAAATTTGGAAAATAAAAAAACTCACCCCCAAGACTATTGTCTTGAGGACGAGTTGTTGCGCGCCGTGGTGCCACCCCAGTTTGGCAATATGTCACCATATTCCCCTCATTAGGTACGGTATGAAGTCCATACGTATACCCTAGCTCTATAACAGGAGCTCCTGTCACACTATCACCTACATGGGATCCAATGTGCCGCTCTGAGGCTTGCTTCCAACCATTCCTCCTTACTCCTTTTCACCAACTGGAGCTCTCTTTGAAGAATTCCTGATTGTACTCTTCTCTTCATCGCATTTTTTTGATTGTCGCTTAATGAATGTTAGACAATCATAGCAAATCTTCACGTGGGAAGTAAAGTACTTTATACGTCAAATTATCCTTGTTTCAAGTGAATGGTCGTCGGTGGTATCCCCCACTGCAACAAGGTTTAGCTTGTTCCTGTCGCAAAGTGGAAAATTGGATGGGGCCTCTTTCCCTTTGTTGTTTGTTTTAGACCATATATAGCGCTGCCTAGTCTTGCAAGTCTTCTTCTGCCTCATGCAATTGATGAGCCGCTTGGTCGAGCAAAGCCGATGAATGAGCTGCAAAAGCGTTATCCATGTTATGCTGGTGAGCAAGTGCATGTGTAAATTGTTCGCGTGCTTGCTTTAATGCCGCATTTGCATTTTCAATTTGGTCAGGGTCCATGCTATGGGTAGCTTGGCCAACCGCATGTTGTGCAGCTTGGATGGCAAGTTCAATTTGCTTGAGATCGCTGTAGCCATATACATCTTTAGGGTAATTGTTCATGAGTCTGCCTCCTTTATGGCTAGCATGAACGGATTTATACCCATTTATTCAAATTAGTTAACATAATAAAAATACGGTTTACTTACTTTGAAAGGCTGCAATGGCGCTAAATTCTGTTTCTAGTTTTTGGTACAGGCGTTCATACATAGCAAACAGCTCTTGGTATACTTCTGTATGCTGAAGGTTAGGCTTAAAAAGGAGTGCCTGCTCTTTTTTCTCTGTTTTTGCTGCGGCAAACATATCGAGTTCCCCAATGGCATGTTTGGCAAGCAAAACAGCTCCTAGCGCTGAAGCATGGTGAGACGGAGGCAAAGAGACATCTTGGCCAATGATATCCGCCAGCATTTGGACCCATTCAGGCGAGCGAGCAAATCCGCCTGAAGCTTGGACGCGGTCGATTGTGCCAAGGGATTGCTTCAATGCGTTTACAACGGAGCAAATGCTATAGAGGACTCCTTCCATTACAGCTCTTGCAAAGTGAGAATGTTGATGGTGCATAGAAACGCCGAAAAAAGTCCCTCTTGCATCCGGGTCCCAAAATGGAGCACGCTCCCCATTTAAAAATGGAAGAAACAGCAAACCTTCGGAACCAGCAGGAACATTGGCCGCTGACTTAATAATCGATTCATGGATAGAGCGTCCATTTGCTTCCGTTTGCATTCCTTTTGAAAATTGGTCAATAAACCATTGCAATGCCATACCACCGTTGTTGGTCGCACCGCCTGCGATGAACTTTCCTTCTGTAAGCGCATAACAAAATGTTCGCTGTAACTCGTCCGTCACTACGTCATCTACAAGCGTTCGCACAGCTCCACTTGTCCCAATAGTAATCGCAACCGTTCCTTTTTCTAGCGCGTCAGCGCCAATATTGGCCAATACGCCGTCCCCTGCGCCAATAAAAAAACGGCAATCCGTTCCAACTGGAAGCAGCGCTTGTGCCTCTGCTGTTAGCGGCGGCAATTCGTAAGTTGTGGGCACGAGCGAAGACAACTTATCTTCACTAATTTCAAGAAAAGCTAATACGTCTTTATCCCATGCTTGTTTCCGTAAATGATAAAGGCCTGTCCCACTCGCCATTGAATGATCGACCACATAGTGGCCAGTCAATCGCAAACATAAATATTCTTTCATCGTGATAAATTTATACGCTTGTTTAAAAACAGATCGCTCATTTTCTCGTAACCAGTGGATTTTGCCAATCCAAGACATCGGATGAATCGGTATTCCTGTATTTTCATAAAAATGTCTTCCTTGGCTTGTCCCTTTTAACGTTTTTATAAAAGGGGCGCAACGATTGTCTGCCCAAGTAATCGCAAGCGTCAGCGGTTTGCCGTTTTGGTCAACGGCGATGAGTGAATGCATGGCTGAGGACAAGGCAACCAATGAAACATCTTTTCCTTGTATTTGCCCTTTATTTATAACGTGGTGAAGGACTGTAAAACAAGCATCAACGACGACATCTGGATCTTGCTCTGCATAGTTTACCTTCCGTTTTAGCAATGGATAGGCAATTTCACATGCGCAAATTTCTTCGTTGTTCGCTGTATAGAGCACGGCTTTTGCGCTCGTAGTGCCTATGTCTAAACCAATTGAATACACGAAAAAAATCCCCCTCTCCCTTCTTATCATTACGCAAATTCGCTTTTTTGTCACGGCTTTTGTGGGAATTACGTGTAGGGTAAGATGGTCAGTATTTCTGTTGATTATCTCATAAGTAGAAGGATTTCAAAAAGGAATTTCTTTTCGCCGCTCCCCTATTTCAGAAAACCAATTGGCATCTTTCAATTCCAGTGCAAGTAATTGCATCGTATGGTAATCCTCGTCTTCTAACGTCAATTCGGCTTTATGTATGTCTTTATAGTAAATTAAAATCGGCGCTTTTGACCGTTCGGGATGAAGCGTATGGAAATAGTACGTTTGGTATAAAGGATCTTTGCAATGAAAGGATTTGTTTTTTTCAATCCACCCTAAAATCGTGTGATTGCCTCGTTTTATTGTTACCCACGAACCATCTAGCATAGCGTGCACTCCTTTAGGTGTAGTGTTGTTTATTTTGTTTTTTTTATGTGAAATACGATAAGTGAAATTATGAGGAAAGTGGTGGAAAAGTAGAGCTACACGTATCAGTCATGGAAAGACATATGTGGCTCCACGGGGGATCTATCAACGAACAACCTATTGTTTGCGCCCGTTTATCAACATAGCGGACTTCGTGATTCCAGGCAGTTTTATTTATGCATCATTTTTGAATGAGTTCTTGCCGGTCATTGATTCGCTCTTTCTATTTTGCCTATTGCTGCTTTAACAGCATGGCAGCTGGGATCCAGCCTTCCTCGCCTTTTTCAGTACGAGCAAACAGCCAGCCGTTTAATTCTTTATTGACAATAAGCCGTTGTCCTACTGCAACTGTCAACTCGTGTGCAGTATAGGATTCCAACAAATAGGCCTCTCCCTTTTCATTTGGAACTGTTAAAAATTGTTTCGGTACCCACCCCTTCTTATGCGATTTGTCCGCTTCACAAAAAATCCACTTTGGGTAATCGGTATCTTCCTCGCCATATTGGACGCTCTCGCCTTTTTCTAAAATGAGTGGATCAGGATAACACGTTTGATACCTTTTAGTAACAATATATAATGACATCTGACGACTCCTCTTCCATTTTTTTTTATTATAGAAGCCAGATAACATTTCGTCAAAATTAAAAAAACATCTCCACAGTGGCGAACAATCCATGTGAAATGGCCAATAAAAAAACGCCCTGCCTAGTGGTTACTATTACCCGGCTTAAACGATGTACATGCCATGAACAGTGAGCTTATCAATCTTTTTCCCACCCCACATTCTCTTTTTCATGCATAAAAGAAGTGGCTCAACACAGACTAATGGACATGCCAATCTCGGAGTGATGCCAATGCCTAAACAAAGCAAACAAGGCCGTTTCGAACGAAAAATTCGTAAACAAAAACGTTCAAGCGCGAAGACGCTGGAAGAGCTCCTTGACTTGTGTCGGCGATCAAATGATTTTCATTCCTTTAAACAGGCGGACGACAATCCTTTTGAGATTTATTATTTTTCATCGATCGTCAAACCCAACGTCATCCATGAACAGATTTTGCCAGTTCTTGCTAATAAGCAACTTAAAACACTCGTTGGTGTAAAAGAAGCGATTAGAGTAGAAGAAACGAAAATTGAACATCAGTTAGCTAAAATTGAACAAGCTTTAATGCGCGGCGAAGTCCTTATTTGTCTTCAACAGGCACCGACAGAAGCGTTGCTTGTCCCAGCACAGCAAGCTGAAACTCGTTCGATCAATCCGCCTGAAGTCGAGTTTAGTGTAGTTGGGCCAAAAGAAGCGTTTGTTGAACCGCTGTCGACCAATATTAACTTAGTGCGCAAGCGGCTGCCGATTCCAGACCTTGTCATAACCGAACGAATCGTTGGCCATTTAAGTAAAACAAAAGTAGCAATTTTACATATAGACGGCATTACAAATAATCAAGTCGTACAAACGGTCACACAACGCATTGAAGACATCGGCTTTGATGAAATCATCGATAGTTCTTATATCGCGCAATTGATTTCAGATGACTCCAATTCGATTTTCCCGCAACTGATTGATACAGAACGCCCCGACCGAGTTGCTGCGATGCTCGCCGAAGGAAAAGTTGCCGTAATTGTTGATGGCTCGCCCCATGCACTTACTGGGCCAACTTCATTTGTTGAATTTTTTTCTGCTATTGAAGATTATTTTTTGCCATGGCCACTCGCCTCTGCTTTTCGTCTTATCCGGCTATGTGCTGTATTGTTTTCGATTTTGTCGACAGCCTTGTATGTGGCTGTGATGACGTACCATTATGAAATGATTCCGACACAACTGCTGAATACACTCGTTTCCTCGCGAAGCGGCATTCCCTTTCCGCCTATTTTTGAGGCGTTGATTCTCGAACTTGTCATTGAGTTGCTAAGAGAGGCTGGAGCACGATTGCCGAATAAAATTGGCCAAACGATTGGGATCGTTGGCGGTATTGTTATCGGAACTGCTGCCGTCGAAGCAGGCCTTACAAGCAATATACTCTTAATCATTGTTGCTTTGACTGCGCTTGCTTCCTTTACGACACCTATTTACCAAATGGGCAATACAATCCGGTTGATTCGTTTTCCTTTTATCCTTGCTGCCCAGTGGCTTGGCTTTTTAGGAGTAGCGGCTTGTTTCGCCCTCATTCTAAGCCATTTACTTGTTTTAACTTCGCTTGGACAACCTTATTTAGCACCAATTTATCCGTTGAGAGTAACTGATTTGAAAGACTCCTTTTTTAGGTTGCCGTTTAACAAACAGAAAAAGCGCCCCGTAAGCGTACGAGCTAAGAAACGCAAGCGCTTTAGCTCCAGCCACGACGGCAACCATCTAAAAAAGCGCGACATCGAGGAGTAAAAAAAGGAGTGGACCAATGATGCCAGCTACACACACTCAAGCCCCAAGTGAAAGTCGGCTACTCTCGCCGTTTTTCAGCTTTTTTATCGTTGTCGGCGCTCAAATCAGCGTTGGCGTCCTTGGTTTTGAGCGAATTATCGCTACGTTTTCAGGCCAGGACGCTTGGTTATCTGTGGTGCTGGCAGGGATGACAGTCCATGTACTCGTGTGGCTTCTATACGGCATATTGAAGCGAGGGGAAGGAGACCTTGTCGCGATCCACAAAGCCGTGCTTGGAAAAGCAGTTGGTGGTTTGCTGAACCTTTATTTTATCGGCTATTTTGCCTTGCTTGCTTACACGGTCATTCGTACGTATATCGAGATTATTCAAATGTGGATGTTTGTCGAAGTGTATGTATGGGTATTGTTTTTGCTGCTCGTCTGCCTTGCCTATTCTTATGTAACAAATGGGCTGCGTGTCGTTGTCGGTCTTTGTGTGATTGGCCTCTTTGTTTCAGCCCCATTGCTTTTGGCAAATTATTTTGCATTTACACATGCGAATGTTAGCAATCTGTTCCCTTTGTTCGAACATTCACCGCAAGCCATTCTCCTCGGCAGCAAAGCAATGACGCTTAATATGCTCGGCTTCGAGGTTTTATTGGTTGCCTATCCCTTTTTAAAAAACGGTCCTGCATCGCAAAAATGGAGCCATTTAGCGGTCTTCACAACCACACTCATCTACACGCTTGCAATTGTGTTAACGACTATCTATTTTAATCAAAATCAACTTAATCAAACGATTTGGGCCACAATTACCTTATGGAAAGTCGTCGATTTGTCCGTCATCGAACGCTTTGAGTACATTGGTATTTCGACTTGGCTATTTGTTGTGTTGCCTACCATTTGCTTGCTGCTTTGGGCAGCAAGCCGCATTGCAAACCAAGCCTTCTCCATCAAACAACGCACCGGATTGCGCCTGTTAATTGTCTTGCTGTTTGTTTGCTCCTTTTTCGTCGTAGGGCGTAAGGAAGTCAATCAATTGAATGATATGACAGCCGCAATTGGCTTTTGGACCATTATTACTTACGTCCCATTCTTATACATTGCCCAAAAAGTAAAGCTTGCTGTTATTAAAGGAGGGAACAAACGATGAAAAAATGGCTGCTTGCCCTTTGCTGCGTTTTAGTGCTAGGAGGATGCGCGCCTCGTACAAAAGTGATTGAAGACATTCAGCTCATTCAAGCAATTGGCTATGATTATGTGAATAAAAACGAATTCAGGAGCGTAGCGAGTTCACTCATCGTCCTTCCTAGCGAGGAAACGCTGCCGCAAACAAAAGTATTTACTGCTACCGGAAATACTTCCCGGATCACACAAAAAAAAATGCAAACAGAGTCTTCCAAATACATGGTTGTCGGCCGGATTGGGCTCATGTTGTTTCAAGACCGCCTTGCCGAAGACGGCATTTTTTATTTTTTAAATGTCCACCAACGGGATTCAATGATCGGACGCAATCTTCGCCCTGCGATTGTTGAAGGAAAAACATTCGATTTGCTCTCTAAAAATTACCATTTAGACACGACTGTTTATCAATATTTAAATGAATTACTTGAACAGAGTGAACGGGAAATTTACCCACGTGTCACACTGCATACCGCCTTATACCAATATTACGCAGAAGGCACTGATATGTTTTTGCCCATCATTAAAGGCAATGATGATCACGCTCGTGTAACAGGCTTGGCATTGTTTAAAGAGGACCGTTATATCGATAAGCTGAATGTCCATGAAGCTTCCTTTTTTAAATTGCTTTCAGAGCCGTTCCGAGGTGGTTTTTACCAAGTGCAAATTAGCAGTGATTCGTTTGCAAGCCTTGAGAATGTCCAAGCAACACCGCAATACACGATTACCAAAGACGATAACGGCTTACATGTTTCTATTCTCGTCTACATGAAAGGCGTTGTTAGTGAAAGTGGCGGCTTAAGCATGAGTGCCAAAGACCTCACTAAAATAAAAGAGCTCGGCATTCAACAGTTCGAAGAGCAAATGCAAACACTAGTTAACAGGTTCCAACAGCGCGGCATCGATCCGATTGGCCTTGGCGACGTGGCCAGTAGCAAAATCCGCCATTTGAATATGGAGCAATGGCATGACACTTACCCATCTCTTGATATTGATGTCAACGTCGATCTAACCGTGATCGGAAGCGGCATTACAGATTAAAGCGTCAAACCCGTATCTGTCTTTAGGCACAACTTGGTGATTTAATAAACTGCAACTAAAAAATCGCTCTTGCTGTATACTCGGATTGGAATATCAGGATACTCTTTTTTCAAAGAAGGAATTTGTTGCAATGCTTTTTCCTTTTTCTTGTAATACTCAGGCTTACCTACCCGCTGCCCTGCTTCATCAATGAGCGTAATCAGCCACATTGCCTCAAATACGTCGTATGTGATTTCAATTCTGCTATCCATAAAAACAAGCCTCCATTTATTCATTGATACTGTTTCATATCATTGTAGCAAAAAAGCAAGAAAAATGTCGATTTTTCTTGCTTTTTGTTCCTACTGCGATTAAGAAAATGGATTCTGCAAGCAAAAAAAGCCTTTGCCGCAATGGCAAAGGCTTCAAAGGAAAACTTTGAAAAGGGATAAGGGGGATCTTACAAACTAAATGATAATGAATATCATTTTCAATGTCAAGCCCTTTTTGTGCTTTCTTCTTTAAAATGCCTTTAAAAAAGGAGCTGATTTTGGTCAGCTCCAATCATGGCTCACCCCACTACCAGAAAGAAGGGAGATAACTGTATTATAACGAATTGCATTTTTGCTGTAAACAAAAAAAGTTGACCGAAGGAAACTTTTTGACCCACAACTAAAAATGGCAACAGCACCGATCAAGGGCTGTTGCCATTTTATTCATTAAGCCAACTGCGTATCGAGTTCGTAAACAACATCTGTTAAAACAGTCGCTGAAGCGGAGATTTCTTGCATCGATGCGCTCAGTTCTTCCACCACTGCCGCTACATGTTGTACGCTGCCATTTGCTTGTGCCGCTATCGCAGAAATGTCGGCAATCGTGCCCGAAATGCTGTCCATATGGCTAGAAACTTCGCGGATAGATTCTGAGACATCTTGGATGAACTCATCGACTTCCAGAGCATTGTCGTAAATGTCTTTAAAGACAATGCCAACTTCACGGCTCATCGTTATCCCGTCTTCCACAGAAATAGTGCTTTTTTCAATCACTTCGGCTGCTTGTCTGCTTTGCTGGTGAATTTCAGAAATGATCTCTTGAATATCGCTTGTCGCAACATTTGTTTGTTCTGCCAATGATCGTACTTCGTTAGCGACCACAGCAAATCCCCTTCCATGTTCGCCTGCCCGCGCTGCTTCAATTTCTGCATTAAGGGCCAGCAAATTGGTTTGCTTTGAGATGCCGACAATAAACGTGAGAATGTGTTCAATTTGCTCTGTCTTTTTTCCAAGCTCACGAATGACTTCGTGGGAATGCTGGACATGATCGCCAATCAGATCAATTTGGGCCGTAATATTTTCGACGGCTTTGTTCCCGTTTTTAGTATGGGTTAAAGCCGTTTGCGAAGATTGGGCGACAAATTCGGTGCTCTCTAATACTTCTTTTACGTTAAAGACAATTTCCGCAGCTGTGCTATTCACGTTTTGGATAGCTTCTACTTGTCCTGTGTTGCCTGCCGCTACTTCCTGCATCACTTCTGCAATCTCCGCTACGCCTTCGCTAGTTTCAGCGGCAGATGCTTGCAATTGGGCGGAAACGGTAGTTGTTTTTGCAGTTAGCTCGTTGTTCTTTTCTTGATTGTCTTTTACCGTTAGCGCCTCAAGCAGCATATCGAGCTGACTCGCAGCTTTCCCTTCTTTAATTGCACCAAAATTGACCTGTTGTTCTGCTTTTTTTAAAGGGGCAAACATACGCTTAGAGAAATAGCTAGCAAGGAGCACGGTGAGTCCGCTGGCAATTATAAGGCTCACCCATAGTTCAAAACGAGCAAACGAAAGGGGATAACTAAGTTGCCCGGCAAGCGCCAGCACAACAACCGGAACAATCATTGCTATAAGGGTGCAGCCAGCTAATCGAATTTGCAGTTGCTTATAAACTGAACCTTTTCTTTTCATATTTGCTAACCGTGCCTTTCCGTGTGTTTACATTTTAAAATCGGGAGCGCCGATAAATGCAAGCGCCTGGTCTAAATCGGTAAATGCCCGCACGCTTTCATATGTTCCGGCCTTTTTTGACAAGCGGTTTAACTGCATTTTCAACGTAACACTTGGCGTAATTGTTGCATTCTTATCAACATTGCTAGCTACCCACTCCATTAATTCTCCCCATATTTCGCTCACTTCTGGTTTGGCAACCGTTTTAATATGGCTATTGTCATTTAGGAATTTCTTTATGCCTGGCTTGCTTAGTTCGCTTTTGACAAAAGCTGCTTGTTCTTTCGCTTCCTCCACAGTCGCAGCCATTTCCAAATACTTAAAGTAAAAAACGTCATCTTTTATTTTCGTTTCAAATTTTGCCATTTTTGCTTCCCCCAATTCAAATGTTGTTAAACCGAAAAATCAGTCTTGATATGTGGCTAATTGCTATGGTGTGTATTCATCCCATACTTGCTTAAATACAAATAAGGCATGGATGGCTTTTGGAAATCCGGCATACGCACTACAATGATTAATGACTTCCAAAATCTCTTCCTTTGACACCCCGACACGCAATGCTGCTTTGTAATGATAGGTTAGCCCCCTGCCTTGGTCCCCTTGTGTAATTAAAGAAGAAAGCGTAATTAACGCCCGTTGTTTTAAGTCAAGTGCGTCTCCCGCATATACATCGCCATAACCAAACTCAAGCGCTAGCTTCGCAAGGCGCGGCGAAAACGCTTCGACTGCCTCCATGGCCTCGATCCCTGCTTCGCCCGCCATCTCTTCAATTTGTTTCCATCCTAATTGTGCTTTTTCCATGGTTTGAGTTCCTTTCTTTACCCTCGTCCGAGCGTTGGCGGCGTCTCTTCTTTGCTGACCATGACTTCAACCACTACCGGCCCCTCAAATCGGTTCCCTTTTTGCACCGCTTCTTTCACTTCTGCAACAGTGTTGCAGCGAAACCCTTTTGCCCCTAAAGATTCTGCAAATAGGGCAGCATTGATTTCCTGTTCATACCTTGTTCCTGCTGTCCGACCTAAATTATGCTTCATTCCTTTGTCAACCATATCAAGCATGCCATTATTAAAGACAACGAATAGGACATTCGTTTTTTGGTCGACTGCTGTAGCGATTTCTGTCCCGTGCATGTATAAGCAGCCATCTCCAGTAAAACAAGCAATTGGTCGTTGAGGTTGAGCCATCTTTGCCCCTATTGAAAGACCGATCGCATGGCCCATTGCCCCAAACACATCATCGAAGTAAAACGTTCCCGGCACCAATGTACGAAAATGCTTAATTGCATAAAACGTGTGGCTGCCGTCATCTCCATAAACAACAGTGTCTGCTGGCAGCACTTCCCGAAGTGCGCCCATTGTTTGCGCAGTAGAAAGTCGATCACAACCATCGACTGGCGCGCGGTTCCTGTCTCTGTACTCTCGCAAATCAACCTGTTGCCGTTGTGGAAACTCCTTTGCCTCAAGCAACAGTTGCTGTAAATTGATTTTGGCGTCTCCTTGGACAAATAGCGTATCAGCAGGCAGCGATTTCCCGACAAATAGCCCTTGATAATCAAAATGGAGCACTTGACTTGGCATTCCTCCTGCTGTAAGCCCTACTGTTGACATATCGCTTAGTTTTGAGCCTACTACAAGAAGCAAGTCAATCGGCTTGTCTTTTACATAAGCAGCAGCTCCTTCTGTACCGCCTAATCCGAGACTGCCAAGAGAAAGAGGATGATCGGTCACAAACGTCCCTTTTCCACCAGGAGTCGTCACAACAGGTATACTCCACTTTTCCGCTACTTGTTCCACTTCCTTGTAAGCACCAGAAAAATGGGCACCTTTCCCAACTAGCATGAGTGGACGTTTTGCTCTATTCAACGCTTTAATGGCTAGTTGAATGTTTCCTGAGCGTATGTGGTCTTGCACCGGTAAACGAGAAAGCGTAAATTCATCCACTTCCTCAATCAAAATATCCAACGGAACGGACAAATGGACCGGCCCCTTTGCTCCTGTCAACGCCTGTTCTTCCGCATGCTGTAAATAGCGCTTGAGCATTCCTTTGCTTTCGACTTTCGCACTGAATTTTGTAACAGGCTTGAACAAAGCTACTAAATCAGTGCCAAACATGCTTGAATCTTGGCCAAGCGCCATCCCTGATTGTGAAAGTGGCGGATGTCCTGTAATGAATAAAACGGGTGCATGGAAGGCTTGAGCCTGGGCAGCCGCAGTAATCATGTTTGTGCCACCTGGACCAGACGTCCCAATTGCCACTCCTAGTCCGCCTGTTTGCAGGGCATATCCAGTAGCCATAAAGCCTGCGCCACCTTCATGTCTAGCCAGGACAAACGATACTCCACTTTCCTCCATCGCCAAAATCAGTGGAACAACCGGTTTTCCAGGAACGCCAAAAACTGTCTTGCAACCTTTTTCCTTTATAAATTTCACTATCATTGACGCAACTTTTGGCATTCATACTCCTCCCTACGCACTATTACAGCTTCAGTGGTACCTCTCAAACAAATCTCGATAAATGTACTCTCCAAGGTAAGTGAGGTTAGTGCTGTACTTATTTACATATTATTTCTTATGGTAATTAAATCGTTGTATACACCACCTTCATTACACCTCATTTGGTCGTGTTTAAACCAAGCTCCTCTTTTATATCGGAAACGGACCGCTATCCTTTAAGGCAGCACCTGTGAACAGATTGTAAAAAAGTAAGGCATTATGAAGAAAATTTTGAGATGGCCCCATCGAGCAGGTGTATGGAAAAAAGCTCACCACTCTTATTCACACAAACAGCCGACGACGTCCCTTACGTTATTGAAGTAGGACGCTATCGGCTCGAATAAATTCTGATCCTGTTTATTGCTGATCAGCCGCAAACACAATATTGGCTGACTGTCTTGCTTTTTCAAATACTTGCATAACAGAATGCGAATGCTTTAGTAATTCTTCACAACGGTCATATCGCTGGTTGTCATAGATGTCTTTAAATGCACGAAGTTCATAATACATCAGGTTACTGCTCGTTTGTTCATTCAAATCGATTGCTTGGTCTTGTAAATGCACGCTCACATTGCGGCACCCATTTGCGCCATTTTCCACATGAATGTACCCTTTTTCTCCTTGTATCAAAACGAAATTTTTGCTTCTCGTATCTTTAGCGCCCACACACTCAGCTACCAAATCGCGGTATTTTAATACAACGACTCCTGAAGTGTCTATTCCATTTGGATGTTTGTTTGCTGTGTAGTCAACTGACTGAGGCGCTCCAAATAAATGTAGGACAAAGTGAAGATTGTAAATATTGATGTCAGCTAATGCACCGCCAGAAAATTGCGGATTAAACACATTTGGAGTTTCACCAGCCTTTAGGAGATCATAGCGGCTAGAATATTGACTATAATTACATTGAATGAGCTTAAGCGGGCCTAATTCGCCAATCTGTTCTTTAATAAGGTGATAATTGGGCAAATGAATGGTCGTAATCGCTTCAAACACCATTAATCGTTTTTCGCGAGCAAGTTCCATGATTCGTTCTGTTTCTCGTACGGTCGACGTAAATGGCTTTTCACAGATAACGTGTTTTCCATTTTGTAATGCCTCGTACGTATGGCTAAAATGGAAACTGTTTGGTGAAGCTACGTAAATAAAGTCGATTGCTGGATCCGCAAACATGTTTACTAAATCCGTGTAGATCATTGTTATCTTGTGTTTCTCAGCTAATGGCTTCGCTGTTTCTTCTTTTCGAGAGTACATGGCAACACATTCAGCACCGTCTATGTCTTTTAAAGCGGATAAAAATAAATCTACAATCGAACCAGTACCAATCGTTCCTATCTTCATCTTGATCCTCCCTGATAAGCACCGTTTTTAAAAAAGCCCGCTTATGCGCGGGCTTTCGTTAAAACTACTCTTGTTTTGGCGGGCGTGGCCCAAAAAATTGATAGAAGTCTGTCTTAATGTTACCGTTATAAAGTTTGCGTTTTTTGTTCGCTTTTTTGCCATATAGCTGTTCAAACTCCTCGTGGGAAGTTAAAACATAAACAGACCACGTATCATGTAATGCCATGACTTGTCCCATTTCTTTGTACAAATGCTCGACTTCTTTTTGCTCCCCTAACCGTTCGCCGTAGGGGGGATTGCCAACTAAAATTCCGTATGGGCGCTTATGGCGAAAATCTTTCATTTGCATTTGTTTAAATTGAATCACATCGCCTAACCCTGCTTCTATTGCATTCCCTTTTGCCAGTTCAACCGCACGGTGGTCAATATCTGATCCAATGATATCAAGAGGCTGGTCATAATTAGCCAAATCTTCAACCTCTTCACGCGCTTGTCTCCAGCGCTCTTCCCCAATCCAGTGCCACTCCTCGGATACGAAGTCACGGTTAAACCCCGGTGCAATGTTTTGGCCAATCATGGCTGCTTCGATCGCAAGCGTCCCCGAACCACAAAAAGGATCAGCGAAAGGACGGTCTTTCGTCCATGTCGTTAACTGGATCATCGCCGCAGCAAGCGTCTCTTTTAATGGCGCCTGATTATGTAAAACACGGTATCCCCGCTTATGCAAACCTGTTCCGCTTGCATCTAATGTTAATGTCGCCACATCTTTTAATAACGCTACTTCTATTCGGTATAGCGGCCCATTTTCATCAAACCAGCTACGTTTATAGCGTTTTTTCAAGTTTTCGACGACTGCTTTCTTTACAATCGCTTGGCAATCTGAAACGCTAAATAGCTTTGATTTGACAGATCGCCCAATAACAGGAAATTCCGCATGGGGCGGCAACAAATCCGCCCACGGGAGCGCCTTTGTTTTCTCAAACAATTCATCAAAAGTCATGGCTTTAAATTCGCCAATGCGGATTTTGATCCGATCTGCTGTGCGCAGCCATAAATTTGCCCTTGGAATCGCTTCAACTGCTGCTTCAAACAACACACGGCCGTTTTCAACGGTTACGTTTTCATAGCCAAGCTGGCGTACTTCCCTTGCAGCAATTGCTTCCAGTCCCATTGTGGTTGTGGCAATGAGCGTCACTTTATTCATCGTTCATGCCCCTTTCTCTTCTCTTCACTGGCGCTAATGCCATAAATAGCCGCCTTGCGTATAAGCAAAAACAGCTCCTGCAGCAGCAATGACGCCAAAAGCAAACATTAAAAATGTCGCGAGCTTTCGCGTACGTAAGGAGCGGTGGTGCAAAAAGACAATCAGCATGTATAACGCAAAAAACAAGACAAGGAATACTCCACCTGCAAGTAAATCACCTTGAATCGCAAAGCCAATCCCAGTTAACAGGAAAAGCACAACGCCTATGAGATACATCGTTTTTGCTTGGTTGTCCATTTTTCTTCCCTCCTGCCAAACAGTGTTCCCCGTTTATTCTATCAGATTCCAGTGAACTACCGCCACCTACGCTTCGCTTAAAGGTGGAGGCTTCTAAGGTAATCGCACCTAATGGTACGAAATTGACTTAGCTATCGAGCCTGTTCCATGCTCTATTGATAATTATACGAACCGTCGTAACCCTTCACGTTTGATATTGATAGCAGCGTTCCAATCTCGATCTGCCACAAAACCACAATCACAATGGAAGATGCGCTCTGAAAGAGCGAGAGACTCCCTTACTTGACCACAACATGAACACGTTTTGGATGATGGAAACCACTTATCTATTTTGATAAGCTGTTTCCCCTGATCCTCTAACTTGTATTGGAGGAATGTCGTGAACATGCCCCATGCATGATCAGCAACGCTTTTGCCGAAATGAAGGGCTTGTGCCATTCCTTTCATGTTGAGGTCTTCAATCACCACGCAGTCATACCGTTTCGCTAATTTGTGTGATGCCTTATGTAGAAAGTCTTTTCGTTGGTTCGCCATTTTTTCATGTAGCTTCGCTACTTTCAGACGCTGTTTGTGCCAACGATGAGAGCCTTTCTTTCTGCGTGATAAAATACGCTGTTCCTTCGCTAACTTTTCCAAGGCTTGGCAATAGAAACGAGGGTAATTGGCTGTCTTCCCTTCTTCGCTATCGACAAATAAGCCATTCATGGAAAAATCTAAGCCAACAACAGCTTGTATGTCTTTTTGTGTAGGTTGATGTTCGTATTCAGTGAGAATCGAAACATTGTATTTTCCTGTTTTTGTTCGAGAAACCGTACAAGACTTGAGGACATGGTGGGACGGAATTTCCCGATGTTGTTTCATTTTTACAAGTTTCAGTTTCGGTAATTTGATATAGCCATCCAAAAGCATGATGTTTCCGTTGACCACATTGGTTGTGTAGGACTGTCTTGCCTTGCGGCTTTTGAACTTCGGAAACTCACCACGACCAGAGAAGAAGTTTTTGTATGCCTTCTGCAAATTCAGTTGGGCGTTCGCCAATGCGAGACTATCGACTTCTTTGAGCCATACAAACTCCTTTTTGTACTTGGCAGGAGTCGAGAATTTTTGCTTTTTCAAGGCTTCTTTGTCGTCCTTGAACTTCTCATATGTTTCCTTTCGTTCAGCCAACATTTTATTGTAGACGAAACGAACGCAACCGAAGGTTTTCACAAGAAGCTGCTCTTGTTCTCGCGTTGGGTACAGACGGAACTTATATGCTTTGTTTGCCATATCGAATCACCTCACTTCATCCCTTGATTTTCTATATTCTTTATCCCTTCGATGGGCGAACCACCCGTTGTAAGTAAGCAAAAGCTTCTTGACCAAACATACTCTTTCAACGTTTTCTTTCCACTTATGGAACATGCTTTTTGATAAGTCGAGAACTTGCGCTTTTATAAGCATTTCACTATTCGGATGAGCTTTGAACAAAATAGGTACATGGCCAACATCGTGATTCCATTCTGTCAAGGAAATATTAGCATTTCCCTCCAGTCTAGCAAACCTTTCTTTTACATAGTGAGATATGGCATCATCAACCTACGATAGTTTACGACCAGGAGCTTTTCATTATCATAGCACAAAAAAGAGAAACTTTAGGCTATGCCTAACCGAAATTCATCTCCCACTTTCACTCCGTTTAGAAGTGGGAGATGAATTTCGGAGGAAAATTAAAAAAAACCCTTGTAAAGGGTTTTGGCTCGCTTATAACGTTCATCTCCATGCCATCGATAAGCCATGTTCTGTACCTTTGTACTACAAACGGTGATGAGCCTCGTACTCCGGCGACAACCATCTATCTACGAATTGCTTCGTTTTTTCAGTTCCGTTCATTTTCAGACTGAAAAATGCCCCTACCATTGTTTGGGTTTCTCGCTCGAGGGGTTTACCGCGTTCCACTCTGCCCGTTTCCAAGCAGACTACGTCACTGTGGCACTTTCAAGGAGTGCATGCCTTATCCATTTGGACGTAGGCATCTCTCCTGCCGTCAGCTGCACAGCAGCTGCCCTAGCTTATGGATTAACTAGGCACGAACACTACCGGCCTCTCAGCCGGTGCGAGCATGGACTTTCCTCTACACATAAAATGCGCAGCGGTTGTCTGAAGACATGTATCTGTCATAAGCGACTTGTTCAGTTTAACACATTTGCGCCAACTTAGCAATCATTATCGAAATAACCGCTTTGGTTCACGAATGGCCAAGCGTGCAAGTTCATCGGCTTTTTTGTTTTGTTTGCTTGGCACCCACATAATAAAAAAAAGCTCCAGTTGTGCAATTTTATCCAAAATGGAACAAAGATAGCCAGCATATGCTTTTGTTTTCACATGGGCCTTTTCGATGCTGTCACTGACAAGCTTTGAATCCGTACGCACCGACACTTGTTGCCATTCCTTTTGGAGGCATAGTTCAAGGGCAATATCCACTGCGGCAAATTCAGCTTCATGGTTCGTTTTGTCTCCAAGGTGAAAACGAAATTCTTGTGCTTCGCCATCCTTTATAAAAACAAGCCCAGCTCCAGAAGGACCTGGATTGCCAGCACTGGCGCCATCCGTATAGACATGGATCATTACTCGTACATTTTGCTGCCAAACACTTTTTTCTCCAAATTGGATAGACGTTGCAAAATGTCATAATTGGTACTGCCAGCCGAAGGCGTCGTAACGGTTTGGCTCCGTTGCGGACGTTCTGTTTGCTTTTTTAAATCTTGTTTTAACAGTTCATTTTCTCGTTCAAGTTGCTCGATTTTTTTTTGAAATGCTTCATAATCTTGAATGACGGTATCGAGAAATTTATCGACTTCGTCTTGGTTGTACCCTCTCATGCTTTGTTTAAAATCTTTATCTAAAATTTCTTTTGCTGTCAGCTTAATCTCCATTTGGCTCATCTTAGATCACCTCATGTCCTATTCCACGTTACTACTTCTATTTTTTCAAAACTCGCGCCTAAAGTCAATTTAAACCGAGTCAATTCACAAACTTTTACAACGCTTTAAAGAAAGTCGTCATATTGGTCTTGACGAACCGTTTCCTCGACCTCTTCAGGAGAAATGTAAAAAATCGGCTTTCCCTGAGCTTTGGCGCTAGCAATATAGTATAATGGTGAACCTTGCTTTTCTTCATCATAAAGAACAAGCAGACCGTCCGTCCGTTGAACTAGAAAATCGTTTTTTTGCCTAAGTTGGCCGACATGCTCATATGGGCGCTTCGAGATACACTCTACAAAATCAGCCATGGCTAACCTTGCCGCATAGCGTTCTTGGGCTGCTTGGGACCAGTTTGCCTCTTGCCCTTCAAAAGGAGGCAATATCGCCAGTTTTATGTGTGGATAAGCAGTCTCCTTTAAGGAAAAGACCACATCTGCCGCCCATTGTTCAACGCCAAGTTGGCCGCTTGTAATGATCCATTCCGTCCCTTCTTCGATAAAAGGGCGCAATCGGTTTTCAATCGTTTTTTTTAAATAGTGGACCCCCTGATGACTTTCCTGAAAAATCCCCAATTCATGGGCTTTATAACCTGTTACAAGCAGTGAATGGATAGCTCGTCCCTCCTTATTCAATACGTAAGGCAGGCTCGCGCCCGCCCAACGTATTAACCTTAGTACTCGTAGCCATTAAATGGCATCATGCCACTAGGCTTCATTTCTGATTTTGTTTTTGCGGTTGGTTTTGTGCTTGCCGGCTTTGTATTTGTTGGCATCACATTGCTTGGCATCATATTGCCTGGCTTTGCATTTGACGGCATAACGTTTGCTGGCATCGTCGCTTGCGGCTTTTCGCAGAACTGCAAATTTTGCACATTCTCTTTCACGCTTTCACTATGCGGGAATTTATGAATGTGTTTGTACACATGGTTATTGACATGTGTCGTATGAGTTGGATGGATTTCTGGCACAATGTATTCGTTCGTGCTTTCAACGACATTGTGCTTCGTCGGATGGACTACTGCTGGAAGCTCATGCGTTTGCGTTGGCAACGTCATATTCGGCAAATTTGGCGCCTCACACCCACAGTCTGCGGCAGGTTTTACATTTGGTTTGCATACTGGTCTTGGTGGCGGGCAGCAATGCGGTGGACGTTTATGAAACATAAAGTAAGTTCCTCCTTTTAATATTAGAGTCACTAATACCTTATGTCAGACTATCAGCAGGTGTACTAGTTCGATTACCTATTTTTACAGCCTCCAGCCATCGGCGTTTTGCAATCGAAGTCAAAAAACGTCGCATGCTTGCGCATTTTACAGCGAAACCCGTCGACTATTGCGCTTCCCCGGGAAATGCTTATCGTTTTAATTTCCCGCTAATGCGTGTTGCCCGCTTTAACGCAGCCTCCCTTTCCTTGTTAGAGGAAGAAGACTCTAATGCCCGGTAGGCATAGATTTCCGCTTTGTCCCTTTCTTTTAAATAATGCTCATAAATAAGCGACAGCTCCGTCCAACAATGGTAGCTGGCAAACCCTTGCCGCACACAGGCATGGAACTGCTCTGCCGCTTCTGTGTAGCGCCGTTGTTTTTTCAATAAGTCGCCAAGGTGGCGCCTGGCTAAAAGGGGAAAATCTTTGCTATCCAATAAGCTTTCATATAAAGAAAACGCAGCTTGTTGCTGGCCGGTCGCTTCATGCCATCTAGCAATTTGGTAGCGTTCCGCGTCACTCGCTTGCCTCTTTGCATCTAAAATCAAGTCGCTTAACTTGGCATACAAAGCAATTAAAGACAGCATATCCGCTTCATGATGGGCAAACACAGATTCCATGAATGCTGGGTTCCCTTCCCTGACAAAGTCAAAATAAAGCATTGGCACTAGGTAGGACGGTGTATCTGCTGTACGCTTGATCCCAAGCTTTTCTGCTTCAAGCGTACTCAAATTGCATGAGGGAAGTTCGTTTTTCCACAGCCTGCGTGAACCATGGAGCAAGTCAAAATGACCGAACTTCGGCAATGCAGGCACGGCTTCCCGCAAATATGAATGGCGTGTTTTTAACCTTGGCCAATCAAACGCCTTGCCATTAAAAGTGACAAGATGGTCAAGCTTTTTGGCATCGGCAAGAAAAAAGTGATACAAAGCCACCTCGGCATCAGGTTTAGACAGCAAATACTGTTTAACCTCTACTTCTTTTTCTGTAAAAGAAGCAAAGCCAAGCAAAAACATTTGCGTGCCTGCCCCACTGCTTAATCCAGTCGTTTCCGTATCAAAAAACAACAGTTTTTCAGTAGGAATGCCCTTCTTAGACAATGGATGGGCTAAAGCACTCGAATCCCAACGATCAATTGCGGCTTTCATTTCAGCAAATGTTTTAGGGCCATGTTTTTCTTGCAAAGACATTCGCCTCGTCCGAATATAACAAATCATACCGTCAAACGAGCAAGCCTCGGTATTCAATTGTTCCCAACTTCCTTGTTCGTTGGTGTTCGCCGCCGATCCCTTCTCTTTTTCGGTGGTCGACATATGAGATTCAAACCGTTTTAATTTCGCCTTGATCGACATAGCCGCCTCCTTCCATTTAATACGGTATGTGAAATTATATAGTCATACTCCCCTTTTGTAATTGCCGAACAAGCATTTTAACGAGAACTTTTATGTTTTTTGCTGAAGAGGCGCTGCCGACACAAGACGGACAGCCTGATTCGCACTCGCATGAATCAAGAAGAACGGCAACATCGCTTAAAATGACATTTGTCCGCTCATATACTTCCTTGGCAAGCCCGATTCCTCCTGGGTAAGAATCGTATAGAAATATTGTCGGCAAGCCGGAATGGGTCGCCTTCCGTTGCGGCACAACATGAATATCACCCCGGTCACACATAATGCGCACAGGTGCAACGTGGTGAAGCAAATGAGCCAATGCTACTAATGCTTCTTCAAAGTCGCTTTCGCCGATTGTCTCTACCAACTCGGATTTAAACGATAACCACATCCCATTCGTGTGTAACTCTTCCTCTGGCAAATGAATCGGCCCTGAACCGATATTTTCCAACGTGCTAATACGTAGCTTTTTAAAAATCGTTGCTTTGCCTGTCACACTAACATCACCAAATGAAAGCTGGACATCGCCCTCTTCCCGACTCTCGTCTTCTTCAAGAACGCGGAGAGATACAGCCAGGTTCGCGTCCGTAAAATATTCAACGCTCACTTCACGGACAAACGCTTTTTTTTCATCCCAATCTAACTGTTCCACTTGATATTGAACACCTTCATGTAAATAAATCGCTTCCTCATGCAAGAGCGTCATTGCGCTAAAGCGGTCCATTTCGCCAATAACGCGATGATTGGTCACATCTGATTGGTCAATGATGACGACGTTTTCTTGTGAAGCTGAGCGCAAACTGATCCCATGGGCCGGAAAAGCGTCGCTCATCCAATGCCATTTGCCATTGTTTGCATGAAGTACATGCTGCTCTGTCAAGTAATCTAAATAGTCGTCAACGACCTCATCGCCAAAGACGTCTCCCATTGAAAACGGCAGCTCGTAGGCAGCACATTTTAAATGGTCGATAAAAATCACAAGATTATGAGGGTTTAACCTTGCTGTTTCAGGCGGCCGTTCAAAAAAATAGTGTGGATTTTTGATTATATATTGGTCGAGTGGCGTGGAGGCGGCCACCATAATCACACACGACTCTTTTTGTCTCCGCCCAGCACGGCCTGCCTGCTGCCAAGAGCTGGCGATGCTACCAGGATAGCCAGTCATGATGCAAACTTCCAGTTGGCCAATGTCAACGCCAAGCTCCAACGCATTGGTGGATACGACTCCTTTAATCTCACCGGAACGGAGCCCTCTTTCAATTTCACGGCGTTGTTTCGGCAAATAGCCGCCACGGTAGCCTCGGATTGCTGAACGATTAAATGTCCGTTTCGTCAATTCTTGGAGCCTGCTTAAAATTAGTTCAACACGCACTCTACTTTTCGCAAACACAATCGTTTGGATTCCTTCTTTCAAAAACATTCCTGCCAGCTCATTCACTTTGGCAACAGCGCTTTGCCGAATTTGCAAAGGCTCATTCACTAACGGCGGATTGTAAAACAGGAAGTGCTTTTTTCCACGCGGCGCCCCATTGTCATCAATTAAGTCAAACGTTGACCCAGTTAACTCTTGAGCCAGCTCTTTCGGATTCGCAATCGTTGCTGAAGTGCATATAAATTGAGGGTTAGCGCCGTAATATGCACAAATTCGCTTGAGCCGGGCAATGACATTGGCGACATGGCTGCCAAAAACGCCGCGGTACGTATGAAGTTCATCAATGACAATATAGCGCAAGTGCTCAAAAAACGATACCCACTTTGTATGATGGGGCAAAATCGCCGCATGAAGCATATCCGGGTTTGTTAATACGATATGGCCTGCTTTGCGAATCGACGTACGGATTTGCGGAGCAGTGTCGCCATCGTATGTATGGCATTTGATATCCATCCCTATATCGGCAATCATGCCGTGCAAATCGCTCATTTGGTCTTGTGCAAGTGCCTTTGTCGGAAATAAATACAGCGCCCGGCTATGTGGAGAAGCAGCGATCTCCTGTAGGACAGGCAAATTGTAGCATAGCGACTTTCCAGACGCTGTCGGGGTAACGGCAACAAAATGTTTGTTTGCTAATGCCTTTTCAAAGGCTTCTGCTTGGTGTGTATACAGTTCACCAATCCCCTTTTTTCGCAAGGCTTGGCAAATGTTAAAATCCAATTCAGCTGGAAAAGGCACTGTCTTCGCTTCTAGTGGCGCAATTTCTTTCCAGTAAGATACATGTTCATCTTTCTTTAATTGGTTCAATAGCTGTGGCAAACGCCGTTTAAACATGGAACCACCTCATTTATTGTCTATCCCCATTTTAGCGAATGGTTGTTCTCTTGGCTATACGTAACCATTCATAAAAAAATTCTGAAAGATGGCTGGCAAAGGCCGGGCATTCATGTATAATGGAAATATATTTCGATTAACGAAACATAGGAGGCTATTATGGATTTAACTAAACGTCAAGATGTGCCTGTAGAGGAAATGTGGGACTTAACGGCCCTGTTCCCTAATGATGAAGCATGGCAAGCAGCGCTTGCCGAAGTAAAAGAACAAAGCGCCAAGCTTCCTGTTGGCGAAAAACTTGGGGAACGCCCTGAACATTTGCTAAACGGTCTCCAAGCAAGAGAAGCGCTATTGGAAAAAGCGGTTCTGGTGATCACTTATGCTTCTCTTTCTTTAGCAGGAAATGGAGCTGATGAGGCCGCTCAAGCCAATGCAAGCCGCGTTGAAGAAGCACAAGCGCTCATCCAAGCGAAATTAGCAAAGCTAGAAGCGGATATTATTGCATTGCCGACTGGATTAATCGAGCAATTCCGTAAGTCCCTTCCTGAGCTTGAGCGGTTTAGCGTCTATTTGGACAAACTGTTGGCGAATCAGCCTTATACCCTTTCTGCCGAAACAGAAGAAGCCCTTGCTTCTCTGTCGCCTGTGTTGTCAGCGCCATACAGCACATATTCACAAAGCAAAGCTGCTGATATGTCGTTTCCTCCTTTTAAAGGGGCAAACGGCCAGGATAAGCCCCTTTCATTCGCCCGTTTTGAAGACCAGTATGAGCTTTCGCCCAATACAGAAGAACGAAGAAATGCGTTTCACGTTTTCGACGAGACGTTGAAAGCATATGAACATACATACGCGAAATTGTTTGCAACCGAAGTGTCGAAGAATGTCACAATCGCTCGCCTTAGAGGCTTTAAGTCAGCCGAAGCCATGCTTCTTCACGATCAGGACGTCAGCGAAACGATGTACCATAACCAGTTGGACACGATTTATGAGGAACTAGCTCCTCATATGCGCCGTTACGCCACGCTAAAAAAAGAGGTCCTTGGCCTTTCTGAGCTTCGTTTTGAAGATTTAAAAGCGCCGCTCGACCCAGAGTTTGAACCAGAAACAACCTATGACAACGCATTTGCAACCATCATTGACGCACTTCGCGTATTTGGCGACGACTATGTTGACATGTTGCAAAGGGCAAAGACAGACCGTTGGGTTGACCGGGCTGACAATATCGGCAAAGCGACAGGCGCTTTTTGTTCAAGCCCATATGGGGCACACCCTTACATTTTGCTGACTTGGAAAAATACGATGCGCGGTGGTTTTATTCTTGCACATGAACTAGGGCATGCAGGGCATTTTTATCTTGCCAATGCCCATCAGCCTCTCAGTGCAACTCGCCCATCGATGTATTGCATTGAAGCGCCGTCCACAATCAACGAATTGTTTTTAGGGAACCACTTGCTTAAGCAGACAGACGATCCTCGGATGAAACGCTGGGTGCTGTTGCAATTTATTGGGACGTATTATCATAACTTTGTCACGCACCTGCTTGAAGGAGTTTTCCAACACCGTGTCTATCGTTATGCTGAAGAAGGCGTGCCACTGACCGCTGTTTTGCTTCGTCAGACGAAGCAAGAGGTTATCTCCGGTTTCTGGGGCGATGCCGTTCACATTGACGAGCGCGCCGGACGGACGTGGATGAGGCAGCCTCATTACTACAAAGGCCTTTATCCGTATACGTATTCTGCTGGTTTAACAGCAGCCACCAAAGCGTACTCCCTTTATGAACAAAACGGCCAAGTAGTCATTGACCGCTGGCTAGACATGCTCAAAGCTGGCGGCACCAAAAAACCACTGGATTTATTTAAAATCGCCGGAGTCGACATGGAAAACAAAGAAACCATTCGAGCTGCAGTTGCCTATGTCGGACGTCTCATCGAAAAACTTGAGCAAAGTTATTAAACATCAGTTACGCTGTTAGCCGAGTCGAACGTAAGGTTTGGCTACAGTTTAAAAACCCGCCTGCTATGGAGGCGGGTTTTTTCATGCATAAGCACAGCTAATTATTGCACACTAACAGTAAAAGAAGGAGGCTCTGGTTGTGGCAACAGATTATATAGGCATTTCATATGACGATATCAAAAGCAACATCCAGGCCGCCTTTCAAGAACAAGGCGATTTTGTTAGCAAAGAGATTACCATTCCTGATTATGGGCGGAAATGTTGCTTATTCTTTCTCGGATCACAAATAAGTTGGAAAGTCATTGCCGAAGTCGGCTTAAATATTGAGAAACTGAGTGGTTCCGAACGTTTCGACGCCGCTTTCTGTTCTTTGCTTGCGCCGACATTAAGCAAAACGACTCTATTTCAAGATGAAATGGTGATGGCCATTTTTGAAGGCAATACAGTTGTGATCGCCGAACACTTATCAATTGCCTTTATTCTCCGTACACATGCGCCTAAAAAAAGAAGTTTTGCTGAGTCGACAACTGAAAAAGTCGTCCGTGGGCCAAAGCTCGCTTACATAGAAGACTTAGACGATAACATCGGCCTAACAAGGCAAATGGTGAACAGCAAAAATTTAAAAGTAGAAGAGCACCAAATTAAAGAAAATGAGAGCATTAAAACATTGTCGCTCCTTTATATCAAAGGGGTCGCCGATGAAGGGATTATCGCTGATATTACCGATCGCCTCCATAAAATTAAAACAACCGAAATTCAAGATTCAGGCATGATTGAAGAGTTGATCGAAGATGCGCCTTTTTCCCCTTTTCCCCAAATGCAAAGCACAGAGCGTCCTGACCGTGTTACCGCAGCCTTAAATGATGGCCGCCTTGTTCTTTTTGTCGCTAATTCGCCGTTTGCCTTGATTTTGCCGACTACGTTCGATATGTTGTTGCAGTCTCCAGATGACTATTATGAACGTTGGATTGCGAGCAGTTTTCTCCGCCTCCTTCGTTATATGTCCTTGTTTATAACCGTGTTCCTATCATCGCTGTACATTTCATTTGTTTCGTTTCACCATGGGCTTTTGCCAACAGACGTAGCCATGACGATCATCGCCACCAGGGAAGACATTCCTTTCCCGCCTATTTTGGAAGTGTTGATTATGGAAGTGACAATTGAATTGCTGCGTGAAGCGGGCATCCGCTTGCCTTCACCACTCGGGCAAACGATTGGCCTAGTCGGTGGCGTTATCATCGGCCAAGCGGCAGTAGAGGCCAATATCGTCAGTTCGCTCATGGTCATTATCGTCTCAATTACTACAATTACATCGTTTACCGTACCGAGCTACAGCTTTGGCCTATCGTTTCGGCTCCTTCGTTTTGGGGCGATTATCATTTCAGCGATTTTAGGGCTCGTTGGCGTGATGTTCTTCTTTTTGTTCGTGTTAATCCATTTGTCAAAACTGACAAGCTTTAACCAGCCTTACTTGTCAGGCAAGTTCTTTTTTTACAACCAAAAATGGAAGCAAATTTTCCTGTTGTTATCAAAAAAGAGGGCGCTTAAAAAGCCAAAAGGGAGCGGAGCTTAGCCATGATTCCCAAACAGACGCTATCTACTGTACAGTTAACCGTCTTAACTGCAATCACATTACTCGGCGTGCAATTTTTGATTCTGCCACGCGTGCTAACGGTAACGGCAAATTCAACAGACGGCTGGCTCACGATTGTGGCTGGAGCGCTCTATACATTCGTTCTCACTTGCTTAGCGCTCTACTTCATTGGCCGCCACCATGCAACTGACCTTTATACTTACGGGTATATGACTTTTGGCAAAATCGGCGGCACGTTGCTTCTTTTTTTAATCAACGTTTACTTTTGGGTAGCTTCAAGCTATCAAATTGCCGCTATGGCAGAAATGATCCGTTTTTACTTACTGCCATCAACACCGACATCGCTAATTAAAGTGCTCACTTTTTTATTAATTGCCTACTTGCTAAGCGGAAATTTGCAAACGATTTTGCGTGTCTCGTCGATTATCTTTCCACTCACTCTTTTAGTGGCAGGGACGATTTTAGTGTTTAGCTTTAAAGAAATGGACATCGGTCATATGAATCCGCCTTTTACGAACGGCGTTGCCAATGTAGTCTTTAATCCTAATGGTGTCCTTTTTCCGTTTGAAGGAATTGAAGTAATCTATTTCTTGCTTCCTTTTGTTAACAAAAAAGCTAAACCAAAACTTGCTGTTTTTAGCACGCTTGTGCTTATCTCCATCATTTACATTATTACGTATTTGATCGTTGTCTTAAATTTAGGGGAACGGGAAGTCAAAACACTTGTATGGCCAACGATTTCGTTTATCCAATCGTTTGAAACAGAGGGGATTTTCATTGAAAGAATGGAAGGGTTTTTGCTCAGCACATGGATCATGCAATTTTTTTCTACGAGCGTCATTTATAGCTTTTTGTCAGGATATTCCCTTCGTAAATATACAAAGCTAAAAAAGTCTTTCTCTGGGATGGCAGTTGCTGTCGCTATTAGCATGGTTATTTCCTTATGTTTTCAACATACGCTCGATACAAGGATCCTCCGTCTGATAAGTTTCTATGGGTTTGAAGTGATGTTGTTGCTTCCATTTGTCTATTTTCTCATTTACTCGGTTAAGAGGAAGGTGGTCCGATGAAACGCCTGTTTTTAGCAAACGTTGCAGTTATCCTGTTATTGTCAGGTTGTTGGGACAGCCGGAATATGGAGGATGTAACGTTAAACCTTGGCATTGGTGTGGATGTGACAGAAGAAGGACTCATTTCGGTCCTAAACCAAGTGATCGTGCCTCCAGCTCAACAAGGCGGTTCATCAAGCTATAACAACGTCATTGGTGAAGGCCCGACCTTTCACGCTGCCATCCGAGATATCACAACGTTGGAATTCCCTGTGTTCAGCCAACATCAGTCGATCGCTGTTTTTAATGAAGGCGTTTTACGAGGCAAACGGACGTTAGAGAGTTTGATTAACCAAATGATTCGCGACGACCATGTACGCCGCAGTTCACTCGTGCTTCTTACAAATGAGCCTACAAAAGAGGTGCTTGTCGCTCCCGACGAATCGACGATTCCAGCTCGTTTTATTGCCGAGCTGTTTGGCAACCGCACCCATTCGTCTGCGATTTTAAAAGCATCTACGTTAAGCTCCATTTCCTCGGACTTGCAAGAGGATTTGACGTTTCCTATGCAAATGGTCGTCAATGATAACGGCAGTGCTTCATTAAGCGGCTCTGGCATCTTTAAGAAGGGCCATCTATTAAAACCGTTGTTGAACGAGCAAGACAATGTCCATCTTAACTGGCTTTCTGGGGAACTCGAAGGCGGCATCGTCGTTTCTGAATGTAATGGCGATCCCCTTACTTTTGAAATTCTTGAAGTCAAAGTTCCTGAGATCAAGCCAACGTATCAAAACGGCCACTTTCACTTCCACATTCACCAACATTTTTCAGGGAGAATTTCCGAAAACTGGGACACACGGGATGAAAGTTTTTCCGCTGATTACTTGCAAACATGCATGGCCGCAGTAAAGAAGACGGTCGAAGACGGGGCATCGAACATGATGGAGCGGTTGCAAAAAGAGTACAAAGCGGATGCGGCGCGGCTCTATTTGGAAGCACAACTGGCTTACCCAAAATTATGGCAACAAATTCGCGACGATTGGGATGATGTTTACTTTGCCAATGCTTCTTTTGACTATGAGCTAACAATTGAAGTCATTGACTTAGGGGCGAAAGCTAGCCGTCGCAATAATCCGCAAATAAAGTGAAGACAAGCAAACGTCGTTACGTTTGCTTGTCTTCGCTCGCCTGCAACAATGCTTTATAGCCGGAACGCGTTAACTGGTTGTCTTCATCAATAAAGTCTGATTTCGCTAACGCTTCGGCACTTTCTTTAGAAAGACGCGGAATTAAGCGCTGAATTTCTTCGTTCAATGCTGTAAACGACCCTGTTTCTAATACGTCCTGGTCGATGGAAGCAGCGATTTCTTTCATCGGCGATTCACGCACAAAAAATCGTTTCGTGCCGCGCATCAACGTCATTAGCCGGCTCGACGCAGTCAGCCATTCTTGCCGGATTCGTGAAGTTTCCGTATCGGCTTGCTGAAGACGTTCGCGTATTGTTGATTTCTCAGCTTCTTCGAGCTCGGCCTTATTCAATAGCTCTTCAAATAACCGCGTCCGGTCAAGATCTAATTTTTGCAGTTGGAATTCCTTTTCTTCCAATGCTTTTAAATCATGTTCTTTTGTTTTCTCAAGCTCCGTTTGTTCCTGTCGGGCAAGCTCAGCTGATGAAGCTTGCTTTCTTTTCATTTCTTCCAGTTCCCGCTCAATTTTTTTCGTTTTTGCAATAAACACATACATAAGGGCAACTAAGCTTGCTAACACAACAATTTTGTACCAAATATCGCTCCAGATGGCTACAACGATAATGGCTACAAGAGCAACCCCTGCAAAAATATAGGAGCTTGTAGGATATTTTCCTTTATTTTTTGTAGTCAATTTCAATCGACCTCACTTTTCTCGCCCATCTTTTTTGCATTCTAGCGGGTTCACCCCTGTTTGTCTAGAAAAAGATTATCAAAAAAAGCGGCAGAGTAACCTGCCGTTTATTCTGGAAACATTCGATTGTACCATGTTTTGGCTGCATGGATTTCTTCAATAGCCAGCTCGTGTCCTCCTTCTGTCCAATAAACATCAGTGGCCGCGCCAGCTGTTTGCAAATCCGCTCGCAATTGTTCTGTTAAAGGGGCAGGTATGAGTGGGTCACGCTTGCCTGCCCCTAGAAATACAGCGGTCTTCTCCAAGGAAGGCAACGACTCTTTTTCTTGAGGCACCATCGCGTGGAACAACATAGCCCCTTTAAATGGGTTGCTGTATTCATACATTAAATTAGCGGCAATGTTTGCGCCATTTGAATAGCCGATTACAATGACATCATTACGGTTAAAGCCATACATGGCTGCTGCTTGATCAAGAAAGGTGTACAATTCACCCGTCCGCTTTTGTAAATCGTCCTTGTCGAACACGCCTTCAGCCAATCGCTTAAAAAAGCGAGGCATCCCATTTTCGCTCACATTGCCGCGCACGCCTAAAACAGAGGCATGCCCGTCAATCATCTCCGCAATTGGCAATAGGTCACGCTCGTTCCCTCCCGTGCCGTGAAGCAACACCAGTGTGGGAGCAGCGCTATTTTTCGCTTGTTGGAAAATATGTTTGTGTTCAGCCATTTGTCTCCTACTCCTCTCGTTTTACAAACAACGGCCGTAAATTCGCCTCTATTTCTCCACGCTTCGCCTCTAAATAAGGTGGAAGTGCAAGGCGTTGGCCAAGGGACTCATATGGTTCGTCTGCTTCAAATCCTGGACCGTCTGTCGCTAGCTCAAACAAAATGCCATTCCGGTCACGTGTATAGATGGATTGGAAGTAGTAGCGTTCGACAATGCCTGAATGAGCTACTCGGTTCCCCGAAAGCCAGTTTTGCCATTTTTCAAGTTCCTCTTTTGATTGTACACGGAAAGCTACATGGTGGACACTCCCCCGCCCAGGGCGTTCTTTATGTGATTCTGTGTCTTCTTTTAAATAGATTTCTGCCCCTGCTCCACCTTGGCCTGTCACGTAGAGTGAAGTGCTTTTGCTTACTTCACGTTCTAGTCGGAAGCCAAAGATATCCGTAAGCACGTTCGCCGTGACGGTTCGATCAGAAACGGTTATTTCCATAGGGCCCAGTCCATAAATGCCATATTGTTCCGGCACAGGGCTGTGCAGCCATGGTTTTCCATCGTTGTCTGTCCGTTCGTCGGCCACAAGCAACAAACGCTGCCCTTCAAAGTCTTCAAACAAAAGGCTGCTTCTCTCCCCTTCCGTTTGAATCCCTTCATGGGTGACACCTAGTCTACTAAACCGCTCACTCCAATAGGACAGCGCTTCATAGGAAGGTACCCTTAACCCTGTTCGTGAGATACTATTTGTGCCACGATACGTTCTGCCTGCCATCGGAATTTCAAAAAACGTCAACTCCGTGCCAGGATTGCCCCTTTCATCTGCGTAAAACAAATGGTACATTGAGGGATCGTCTTGGTTAACCGTTTTTTTCACAAGCCGCATCCCTAGCACGTTTGTGTAAAAATCTACATTATTTTTAGCATCAGCCGTGATCGCTGACACATGATGATGACCTATTAATGGGAGCATGTCCATTGCTCGTCTCCTTTTTCAGCGCTTTCGCCCTAACATTTTTTGGTACAGAAAGATGAACACATTCAATTACCCGAATCATTGACCTTGTTATTCCCCTTTTTCTCCTTTTCAGTTTACCATTATACGGGCGTGTTGCAACTAAAACGAGCCACGCTGTTCATAGAACAACATGGCTCATACAAGATTGACTGTCTAAGGTCGCTTTGCTGATTTTAAATGAGCAATCTCGTCTTCCAATAGCGCCACATATTGTTCATATATGTCAATAAACGCTTCGCGGCGGTATTGTCGTTCTTCTGCCTTCATCTCCTCGATTTTATGCTTTAGTTCTTCTTTCGAAGGATGGCGCTGCTCCATTCTATTCCCTCCCAACCAATTCTCCTTCTTACGCTCCCATTCCCGTTGCAAAAAAAATAAAACGCCCACTTGTATTACAACAGGTACACATTCCAGAGCAAAAAAAAACAGGGCGTGTGCCCTATGCATGGTAATCGTTAATCATTTCTAGAATGGTCATCTCTTCTTCCCGTTCTTGTTCCACTTGTTTGGTTTGCTCTCTCATGATTCACACTCCTTGAATGGTTTTAAAGCTGTTTCTCTCTATAACAATAGTATATGTACTTGTATCATAACAGTCAATATATTTTTCTGTTTGTTTTATAACAAATGACAAAATAAAAAAACAACCCCTTAGAGAAGGGATTGTTTTTTTAGCGCATAGTTTCGAATGGCGTAAGCAACGCCATGCTCATCATTTGTTTTGGTAACAAGATCAGCTTGTTTTTGAATCTCCCCTGGCGCATTTCCCATTGCAACGGCCAAGCCTGCTTTTTGAAACATCGACACATCATTAAAATTATCGCCAACGGCCATCACATCTTTTGGAGAAATGCCTAGTGATTGAGCTAATCGTTCGACCGCAATGCCTTTTTGGGCATTTACATCGGTAATTTCAAGATTGTCTGCTGCAGAGGCGCTGACGGCAAAGTTTTTGTCTAACTCTAGCCTGTCTCTCGCACTCATGAGCCGTTCAGCGTCTAGTGAAAAAGCAAGGAGTTTAAGCACAACCGCTCCGTCTTCAAGCAGTTTTTCGTAACAATCGATCAATTTGATTGAGCCGTTGTCAAAACGGTCTTTGGCGAATGTCATAATTTCTTGTTCAGACAATTTCGCGCCTGTTGATTTTAAGACATCGACTACTACGGCAAGGCCTGCTTCAAAATCGTCCGAATACACGCCTTCATTCGTATACACTTCAAAATACACATTTTCATTTTTTAAGACAGCCATCGCATGCCGGGCTTGGTCTGGACTGAGAACGGCTTCATGGAGAAGTCGTCCGTGTTCATCATGGATTTGCGCGCCATTCGCACTAATGATCGGCAATGATAACCCTGTTTTTTTCAAAGGGACTGTTGCCTCGTAAAGATCTCTCCCTGTTGCAATCGCGACAACCGCGCCTTGCTTTTGTGCTGCCTTGATCGCTTCTTCGTTCTCTTTTGATACAGAGCGTTTTTCATCAAGCAGCGTCCCATCCATATCAGTGACAATTAACTTCACGCGCTCACTCCTTTCCCATTTATTTTAAGGGAAACCAAATGCTATTTGCAAATACGTGCTTTTGCTTAATGGAATAGTTTTGTGTTTACGCGACATACTACAGGCAACACAGAATGAAAGAAAGGATGGACGAAATGGGAAAGAAACCGTTTGTCGCTCTCTTATTTGCATTACTTGCTTTATCCGCTTGCGTCGATGGCACTTCTCCTAGCAAAGCATCTGATGAAATCAAAGGGCTCTCGAGCCAATTGGATGTCAATCATGAGCAAAAAGAACAGTCAAAAGCAGCAGAAGACTATGCCCGTGCCTTTGAACAGTATGTTGATGAAGCTGCCCCTGTCTTGGTACAATTACAAGAGGCGGTCATGACAGGAAATAACAGTGAAGCAGCCGCACTTACAGAACTTCTCGCCGATAAAGCAAAAGCACACGAGCAAACAAACACGTTTCCGCCGCCATTTGCCGGAGGGTTTGAGGATATCCACCATTCCTATACGGTAAGCTTAGGCGAGCTTGAACAGGCGCTAAACAACCATTCCTATGAGGCCGAGCAACAACATTACAGCAATGCTTCTTTATCGTTTCGATTAATGAGGCGTGAATTTGAGTCAATTATTACGGAATATGGCATTAAGGCTAACCCCTCGTAGCAATTTGTCGAAGCTTGACTCTTTTTCCTTTTATTTGACTAGTTTTGTTAATGCATTTTTCTTCTTGCTTGATTTTCGCTATAATACGAAATGGAAGATGAAAATGTAAAGGCGGAGTGGCAAAAATGATTTATATTGATATTGAAGTGAAACGCAACGAAATGCATTTAATGGCCGGCAAATACGGCATGACGTCTAAAAAAACCGTTCAATGTTCACAGGAACTAGATGTTCTTTTAAATTGCTTGGAATCCCACCGTTATAGAAAGACTGATAAATAGTTTGCAAACCGGAATAAAATCTGATAAGGTTAAGCCATAAAATTGAACAGATGTGAGAGTAGAGGCGCGTAAACGATCAGTACGGCTGCTGAGGAATTGGGATCTGTTTGAACCAGCCGGAAAGGGGTTTATGCCGAAATGGGCGGTTTTTCCCAAAGGCCGTACCATTGGGGCTGTTTCTGAATAAGGGCAGCACTGTCATACGAACGTATGGGGGGCTATCTCAAACTTGGAAAACGACCCGTTTGCCTAGTGCAACAATGAGCCTCTGTCATTGTTGTTTTTTTGTGCCTCTACTCGCCACCTATTTAGGAGGATTCCCATGGATTTTGGCTACCTGATGACGGCAATGGTCACACCTTTTACAAACGAAAATGCTTTAGATGTGAATGGCATACGTACGCTCATACACCATTTAGCAAATAATGGGACGGATACGGTCGTTATCCATGGCACTACAGGCGAAGCCCCAACACTAACACTTGAAGAAAAACAAACGCTCCTTTCAGTCGCGGTGGAAGAAGCAGCCAATGCAAACATAAAGGTGATTGCCGGCATCGGCGCAAACAGTACACAACAGGCGGTACAAATGGCACAGTTAGCTGAGCAAACAGGAGCGGATGGGCTGATGGTCGTTGTGCCTTATTACAACAAGCCATCCCAAGAAGGGATTTACCAACATATTGCCCAAGTGGCTCAATCCACTCCTTTACCTGTCCTGCTTTATAACGTACCAGGCCGTACAGGTGCTGACATGAGTGCGGAAACAGCATTGAGGCTGGCTGAGATCGACCAAGTATTTGCGATTAAAGAAGCGAGCGGAAATATCGATAAAGTCACGGAGATTCTGCGTCTCGCCCCGGAAGGCTTTTCGGTATACAGCGGCGATGATTCGTTGACGCTGCCAATGATGGCAGTTGGCGCTAAAGGCGTTGTCTCCGTTGCCTCCCATATTGTTGGCCGTGAAATGAAGCAAATGATCGATGCTTTTGCAAGTGGCGAGCTGCAGCTTGCTGCCTCGATCCACCATAAGCTTTTCCCTGTCATGAAAGCGATGTTTATGGCACCGAGCCCTGCTCCTGTCAAAGAAGCGCTTGCTCGTTATCGGTTACCAGGCGGCGGGGTGCGTTTGCCGCTAATTGGCCTTAATGAAGCGGAAAACATGGAGCTCACAGCGGTTCTTGAACCGTTTTTGCCAATAGCGAGTCGTTCGGTTGCCTCTTCATAAAAAAAGTTCCCTCATGTACGTATGAGGGAACTTTTTTATATCGTTAACCTTTTTTAAAAACGGTATTCCTTCCTAACTTCTTGAAGCAGCTGCAAACTTTTAACAGCCCAGTCACTGTCGTCGCTCCGCAAACGTTCGCAAGCAGCTTCCCAGGCAGCTTTTAATGATGATCCATAGTCTGGCAGCTCCCCTTCATACGGTTTCACAGTCGAAAACGGCACCCATGCCTTTTCCAAATAAGCAAGCGCTTTCCGCTCATGAAAAAAGGGAACGTCTATTTGTTTAGGATGATGCAAATCACCTTGGTTCGGATGGGTAAGAACAGCAAGCACTTGAAACAGCGCCCTATTTTCTTCCTTCCTCACCTCTAGCACGTTGCCGATATAAATACCCGATTTATACTTTGCCTGTGACAGTTCCATTGTATCTCCCTCCTATCAAACGAGTTGAAAAATCAGCACTAAAAAAGCAACGGCGCTACAAAGGGCGCAAGGGGCAGTCCAATACAGCAACAGCCTTTTATTTCGCATAACTCCAAGGAGCGCTAGTCCGCCAAAAAGGCCTGCCGCGAAAAAACAGCCCAGCAAGGCAACCATGTAAGCCAGATCTGACGCACCCATTATAGGCCTGGCACAAGTGCCGTGAATAAGTTCCAAAGAAACTCAGACATAGGCACAAAATATTGGTAATTAAATTCCTGAAGGCGGTCATTTTCAACAAATAGTTCTAGAACAACAAGCAAAAATGTGCCACTCATAGACAAAATCGCGGCAGCTAGCACGACAACGAGCAACCCAATATAGGCGCACACAAGGCGGACTAGCCATTTTAGCCAAAATGGACGGGGCTTTCTGAATTTTTTATCAGCTTCCATCTAACAATTCCTCCATCACTAGTCTCTTCCTCTACTGTACCAAAGAATGAGCGGATAAGGGAATTGAAAATCTACTAATTGGCGACAATTCTAGTAACAAAAAAACCTCACGCTAACTGGAAGCGGAGGTTCCCTTTAAACTTTAGGCTGAATAAAGCGGGGGCTCATTTTTTCCCCAATAAATGGTTCCAAGTTCATAGTGGCCGTGGAAATTGTCCTGTAGCACATGATAATGAAATTGAAACACGTGCCCTTTTTTGGGCGGTCGGTTCAGCCGCACATGGAAACGGAGCAAATCATCGCCTGTTTTTTTATTGTAAACATGCATGATTTTCTCTCCGCGCCCTGGAGCTGGTGCGTGGGAAACGGTGATTTCAGCTAAATCATCGATTTGTACACTGCTTAGCAATTGTGAGACTGCTTGTTTCAAGCTAGGCATAATGAGTTCCTTATAAGCAGGCTCAATTTTAGGTGAAATTGCCTGTCCAAACTTTTGCAAGCCTTGTTTGTACGCTTCGTCCATAATAAAACGTTCCGTAAGCCAATAATGAGTTAGCTCAATGTCTTCGTATTGATCCGAATAGCCGACTACTACATCAAGCAAATGATATTCTTTGGCGTCAGCTTTCTGAACTAGCGCTTTTGCATCAGCTCTCTGTTTTGTCTCACGGTCAAACAAAGGATCAAATATTGGTAGATGAAAAGATAGAAAGGTTAGCATGACCATCATCATGCTTTTTAGACGACGAATCATGCCTACACCAGCCTTTCACATGTCCCTTTTTTCCTCATTATCGCACGCATCCACCTGCTTTGCCTATAGGAAAATAGGAAAAAAGCTAAAAAAATTACGGCAACCGTGTGCTTCCCATTAAATAGCGATCACATTCCCGTGCTGCTTCACGCCCTTCATGGATAGCCCAAACGACGAGACTTTGGCCGCGGCGATTGTCGCCTGCAGCAAAAATGCCGGGCTTCGAAGTCGTATATTTACCGTATGGCGCTTTTACAGTCGTCCGGCTTGTCGTTTCAATACCGAGCTGTTGCAATAGTTCTTGTTCTGGGCCAGTAAAGCCGATGGCAAGGAGAATGAGATCTGCTTTCCACGTACGCTCGGTTCCAGGAATTTCCGTCCTGATTTTCTGACCGTTTTTTAGTTCAGTTGTTACTTCGACTGTCTGTAAGCCAGTCACTTGGCCGTCTTGATTTCCGAAAAACGCTTTTGTTTGCAACATGTAAGAACGAGGGTCTTTTCCGTAAACAGCCATCGCCTCTTTATGAGCATCTTCAACTGTATGGATGATCGGGTACAATGGCCATACATTGTCTCCACTTCTCATGGCGCCTTTTTGCTTGTTAATATCAAATTGGGTAACGGAGGCGGCCCCATGGCGAATAGAGGTGGTAATGCAGTCTGCGCCAGTGTCACCGCCACCAATGACAATGACATGTTTGCCTTTTGCAGAAATAAACTCTCCGTCCGCAAATTGCGAGTTTAATAGGCTTTTTGTGTTAGCCGTCAAAAAGTCCATCGCGTAATGAATGCCATTTAACTCTTTACCAGGCGCCTGGACTTCTCGTGGCTTTGTGGCCCCTGTCGCTAGAATCACTGCATCGAATGACGTTTCAAGTTCTTCAGCGGTGATGTCTACACCGATTTCAACTTCCGTTTTAAAGGTAATGCCTTCTGCCTCAAGAAGCTGAACACGCCGCTCGACCACCTCATTCGCCAACTTCACATCCGGAATTCCATAAGTCAGCAAGCCGCCAATGCGGTCATCGCGCTCGAATACCGTTACCGTGTGACCAGCTTTGTTAAGCTGGGCTGCTGCAGCTAAACCGGCGGGGCCAGAACCGACAACAGCCACATGTTTCCCAGTCCGCGTTTTTGGCGGCTCCGGTTGAATCCAGCCTTCTTGAAAGCCACGCTCAACGATATGGTATTCAATTGATTTAATCGTTACAGGATCGCCGTTTAGGGCAACCGTGCAAGAACCTTCGCACGGTGCTGGGCAGACACGCCCTGTAAATTCGGGAAAATTGTTCGTTTTATGGAGCCGGTCCAATGCTTCGCGCCATTTCCCCCGATAAACGAGGTCATTCCATTCTGGAATAAGATTGTAAACAGGACATCCAATTTCTCCTGAACCTGCCATCGTCGTTCCCGCTTGGCAAAACGGAATTGCACAATCCATACATCGTGCCCCTTGTTGCCGCAGTTTGTCTTCTGGCATAAATAGCTGGAATTCCTGCCAATTTTTCGTTCGTTCAAACGGATCCTTCTTTTGTGGTGCTTCCCGCTTATATTCTAAAAAACCTGTCGGCTTCCCCACTGTTCTTCACTCCCTGCTGTTAAACCTGACGGGCTGGGCTAGGTTGCCCACCCCGTCAAACTTTTGATCGATCTCGCTTTGATTCGTCAAATGCAGCCATTGCAGCCTCTTCCTCAGTCATGCCTTGCTGTTTCAATCTCTCAATCGCGGTTATCATGTTTTTATAGTCTTTTGGAATAACTTTTACGAAGTTTGTTTTGACTTGCTCCCAGTTATTCAAAATCTCTTGCGCTTGTTCACTTCTTGTTTCGGCAACGTGCTCTGTTAAAAGAGCCTGCAATAGCCTCTCGTCCTCAGCTAGCACGTTTTCGATCAACACCATTCCTTGGTTGCATTTGTCTGTAAACGTCCCATTTGCATCATAGACAAACGCGAGACCGCCAGACATGCCGGCTGCAAAGTTTTTGCCGACTTCACCAAGAGTGACAACAATGCCGCCTGTCATATACTCAAGCCCGTGGTCACCCATTCCTTCGACAACGACTTGCGCTCCAGAATTACGGACGCAAAACCGCTCGCCGGCTTGACCGGCGATAAATGCCTTGCCAGACGTAGCGCCATAAAAAGACGTATTGCCGACAATCACGTTGTCTTTAGCAGCAAATGCCGCATTTTCGGCAGGAGAGACGGCAATCTTTCCACCTGATAAGCCTTTGCCAATATAGTCATTTGCATCACCTTCTAGCCGAAGGGTAATGCCTTGTGGGATAAATGCGCCAAAGCTTTGTCCGGCCGACCCTTTAAAGGAGAAAGAAATCGTATTTTCCGGCAAGCCTGTTGCGCCATATTTTTTGCTTACTTCACTACCGACAATCGTGCCGACTACCCGATCCGTGTTGCGAATAGTCGTCGCGTACGTTATTTTTGTGCGATTGTCAAGTGCCGGTTTAGCTGCTTCTAGCAGCTCTCTTGCATCGAGTGACTGTTCCAATTTATGATCTTGCGCTTTTGTTTTGATGCAAGCTTTTGTTCCACTTGATTCTGGTTTGAAGAGAAGGTTCGATAAATCAAGTTGTTTCGCCTTGTCATTGTTAATATGTTCGTTTACTTCTAGCAAGTCGGTTCTGCCTACCAACTCATCTACCGTGCGGACACCTAGCTCTGCCATCAGTTCACGCATATCTTCGGCAATGAATGTCATAAAGCGGACGATATAGTCTGCTTCTCCTGTATACTTTCGCCGTAATTCTGGATTTTGAGTCGCAATTCCGACTGGGCACGTGTCTAAATGGCATACACGCATTATCACACAACCGAGCACAACTAAAGGAGCAGTCGAAAACGCATATTCTTCGGCACCTAATAGCGCAGCAACGACTACGTCTTTGCCCGTCATGAGCTTTCCGTCTGTTTCCAGCGTCACCCGGTCACGCAAATTGTTCAGCAACAGTGTCTGGTGCGTTTCCGCCAACCCAATTTCCCACGGTAAACCAGTATGTTTAATACTTGTCCGCGCCGCTGCTCCTGTACCACCATCATAGCCGCTAATAATAATGCCATCAGCGCTTCCTTTGGCGACCCCTGCCGCAATCGTACCGACCCCTGTTCCAGCTACCAGTTTAACGCTCACTTTCGCAGACGGGTTGGCGTTTTTCAAATCGTGGATAAGCTCAGCTAAATCTTCGATTGAATAAATGTCATGATGAGGTGGCGGTGAAATCAAGCCAACCCCTGCCGTCGAGCCACGCACTTCTGCCACCCACGGATAGACTTTTTCGCCTGGAAGTTGCCCGCCTTCCCCAGGTTTTGCTCCTTGTGCGACTTTAATTTGGATTTCATCTGCATTTACAAGATAATGGCTCGTGACCCCAAATCGACCGGACGCTACTTGTTTAATAGCGCTGCGGCGCAAATCGCCATTTTCATCAGGCGTAAAGCGGCGTGGATCTTCCCCACCTTCGCCCGTGTTGCTTTTTCCACCTAAGCGGTTCATAGCAATTGCAAGCGTTTCGTGTGCTTCTTTCGAAATCGAGCCGTATGACATCGCACCTGTGCGGAACCGTTTTACAATTGATTCTGCTGGTTCGACTTCGTCTAACGGAATGGCGTTGCCTTTTTTGAACCGGAAGAGACCACGCAACGTTGTCTGCTTTTCTGTTTGCTCATTGATCGCCTGCGTATATTGTTTGTAAAGCTCGTAATTGTTCGTGCGGCACGCATGCTGGAGCATATGAATCGTATGGGGGTTGTATTGATGCTCTTCCCCATTACGGCGCCATTGCAAATCATCTCCTGGTTCAAGCTCACCATCATCGCCTTCACGAGGTGAATAAGCACGTTCATGGCGGGCAAGAACTTCGTTCGCAATTGTCGAGAAGCCGATGCCCCCTATCCGAGATGCTGTCCACGTGAAGTGGCGGTCAATTAACTCTGGATCAATGCCAATCGCTTCAAAAATTTGTGCGCCTCTATAACTTTGAATCGTTGAAATCCCCATTTTAGACAGAACTTTCATGATTCCATTCGTTGTACCATTCACGTAACGCCTACAAGCTTCCACATAATGGAAGTCTGTTAAGAGCTGCTTTTGAATCCAGTCGTCAATTGTGTCGAACACGAAGTACGGGTTGATTGCTTCCGCGCCGTATCCGATCAACAATGCATGATGGTGGACTTCACGTGGCTCCGCTGACTCTACTAGCAAGCTCACTTCTGTGCGGGTGCCGCTGCGGATCAAATGATGATGCAAGCTGGACACAGCCAGAAGTGCTGGAATTGGTGCTTTTTCTGCTGAAATATTACGGTCACTTAAAATGAGCAATGTCGCGCCATTTGAAATGGCTTGATCGGCGTTGGCAAACAATGTGTCAAGGGCCGCTTCAAGGCCTTGGCCGCCTTTTTGCGCTTCAAAAACCATGTCAAGCGTTTCGGCTTTAAAGCCGTCCATTTTGTTTGAGCGGAGTTTTGCTAATTCTTCATTATTAAGAATCGGCGAAGGCAAATAAATATGCCTACAGCTCAACGGCTCCGGCTCAAGGAGGTTCCGCTCTGCGCCAATTGTCGTCCCTACAGCTGTTACCGCTTTTTCACGAATCGCATCAATAGGCGGATTCGTCACTTGGGCAAATTGCTGCTTAAAATAGTTATAGAGAAGCTGTGGCTTTTTCGATAGGACTGCAAGTGGCGAATCATAGCCCATCGAGCCGACTGGGTCATTTTCATCTTTAATAAGCGGCATCAGCATTTTTGTTAATTCTTCGTACGTGTAACCATAGACAAGTTGGCGTTCATGGATGCGCTCAAATTCCGTATCAACCACATCCGCTGTTTCCAGGACGTCATCTAGATGAATTAAATGGTCTTTGACCCACTTTCCATATGGTTTTTCTTCGACAATCGCTTGTTTGGCTTCCGCATCTGGAATGATGCGCCCTTCTTTTAGATCAACAAGCAACAGCTGTCCAGGATGGAGCCGGTCTTTTTTTACAATCGATTCTGGTGGAAAATCAAGGACACCGACTTCAGAGCTCATGACAATATAATCATCTTCTGTCACATAATAGCGCGATGGGCGCAAACCATTGCGGTCAAGGGTGGCACCGATTTTTTCTCCGTCCGTAAACACGATTGCTGTTGGTCCGTCCCATGGCTCCATGAGCGTGCTATGGTATTCGTAAAACGCCCGTTTCTTTTCGTCCATCTGTTTATTATTTTGCCAAGGTTCAGGGACCATCATCATCGCGCAATGGGCGAGAGAACGCCCAGATAGCGACAAAAACTCCAGCGTGTTGTCAAACATAGAGGAATCACTGCCATTTTTGTCGATAACGGGATGAATTTTTTTAAGGTCGCTTCCAAATGCGGCACCGGCAAATTTTGCTTCCCTTGCGTGCATCCAATTGACGTTTCCTTTAATCGTATTAATTTCGCCATTATGGATCATATACCGATTGGGATGGGCACGTTCCCAGCTCGGAAATGTGTTCGTGCTAAAACGGGAATGGACAAGCGCCAGCGCCGACTCAAAGGCTTCATCAAGCAAATCCAAATAAAACATACTTACTTGAGCTGTCGTCAGCATTCCTTTATACACAATCGTGCGGCTAGAAAAGCTGGCGAAATAAAATGACTCTTCTGGCAAAAGCGTTGGTTCAATTTCGTGTTCCGCCACTTTCCGCGCTACATAAAGCTTACGCTCAAACGCCAATTGATCAAGAGGCTTCGCGCTCTTTACGAATACTTGCTCAATGACAGGCATGGAGTCATGCGCTGCCTTTCCAAGCATAGACGGATCTGTCGGTACATTCCGCCAGCCTAAAAGCACCAACGATTCTTTTGCAAACACAGCTTCCACTTTTTGTTTGCACGCTTTTCGTGCTGCCTCTGCTCGTGGCAAAAACAGCATCCCAACTGCATACGTTCCTGCTGTCGGAATTTCAAAAGGGAGCACTTTTCTAAAAAAGCGGTCTGGCAGCTGGACTAATATGCCAGCACCGTCGCCGGTGTTGATTTCATCTCCTTGTCCGCCCCGATGCTCAAGGTTTTCAAGCATCAACAAAGCGTCCTCTACAAGTTTGTGAGATTTCCTTCCTTTCATTTGCGCAAGAAAACCTATTCCGCAGTTATCATGCTCAAACTCCGGATCGTATAGCCCTTGCTTTTGTGGAAAACCTACATTACGCATAGACACCACCCTTTCCTCCATTTCAATTGTTCTTCTCTCTCTAAAGGCCGGACTGCATTTTCGGCGGAAACAATCGCCTTGCTTCTAAATTCATAGTTATGCAACCATCCTGTTAAAAACAGGCATTGACGTCTTGTTTTTATGTTCATTTTTGACAAAAACGAAAGGATACAGCAATATCAACAGCGAATCTTCTTATCTCCAAAAGGCAAAAACGAATATAAAAACAATACTATGAATAAAAATCCAACAATATGTGCGAAAACCAATGCCCGCCTCGTCATACATTCGTTTATAGACGAACATTCCGATACGGCCTAAAAAAATATTCCGTGTTAGAAGTTTAGCGATAATTTTGGCATCCGTCAAGATTGAACCTCATTTTTGCTTATAATTTTGTCGTTTAGCCTGCAAATAAATTGCCACTCAAGGAAATTTCGTTCATAATAGAAAGGAGAAAACTGAAACATATTTCATTTATCCAACGTATATAAACTAGAACCGATAAATCCGATCACTTGTTGGAGGTTAGGCGAATGACCGAACAGAACAATGCACAAGACAATGAAATAGACGTGTATAAAAACGAAACTGATATCCACACTCTTTTGCAAAAGCTAGACTCCTTAGGAGAAACAGAGCAAAAACAAGCAGGCGAATCACTCGAGGCGCTCAAGCGCCCTGTCAAACAAATGATGAATGACGAAGCCAATACCCTTCCAAAGCAATTGCATGAATTGCGTGAAGTCGTTGGCCAGCTTGAACCGGACTACTTGCATGATTCTTCGTTCAAAAAATTTTTAAACAAACTTTTAAAGAAAGACCCAATCGAGCAATACGCCAAAAAGTACCAAACAGTCGAAGCACAAGTTGACCATATTATTGAGGGGCTTCTAACTGGAAAAGATAAACTGCAAGAAGACAATGTCATGCTTCAAGAGTTAAAAGTTGTCGCCAGAGAACGGATTGAAAATTTGAACAATCAAATTGCGATTGGGACAGAACTCCACGAGATGCTGGAACAAGAAATGACTTCAGAACGTTGGGCCGATAATGCGAACGAACTGAAAAAAGGACAAGTAAAAGTGACGACGCGCATTAAAAATATGCAGCAAGCTGTCATGGTCCTTCAGCAATCCCTCGCCTCTGTCGACTTGATCATGGAAAACAATGAGAAGTTGGAAGAAGCGATTTTCAACGCGATCACGATGACGAAAAACATTATTACGGTAACAGCTTCGATCCAGCTAGCGCTCACAAACCAGAAAAAAGTGATTACTGCGGTGCAAAACGTTAACCAAGCGACTGAATCGATGCTTCTTTCGAACGCAGAATTGTTGAAACAAAATACAGAGGAAACATTAAAAACTCTTGAAGAACCAGCAATTGCACTTGATGCGTTCCGCAAAGCATACGATAATGTATTTAAAGCAATTGAGTTGACGGAGCAATCCAATGAACGGATTGTCACGAGCGGAAAACAATTCATTAAAGAAATGGATCAGCTCAATTCCGAAATGCAAACGAAATTGTTAAATCGATAGCAGCAGGAGGTTGACTCCGTTGAAGTTTTTTTCAACATCTCGCTTGGTTGAGTTTTTTACGCCAGCGCATAAGCGTCCTGTTGATGACCATATTATCCAAGATGACACTACTATTAATTTCATCAACGATACGGAACGCTTACTAAAACGCATGGCAGACAATGCCACAGGTAAAAATGAACGCAAAAACGTCCGCAGGCGGCAAAAAGATTGGGATATTCGCATTAAAATTACCTATAATCAGATTCGGCTAGTAATTGCAGACACAAAACAATCGAGTTCGCCTGTCCACAAACGGCTCCGCATCGTCTGTTTCCGTAAATACGTCAAGGCTTCTGATGGGGTTGGGAAAATAAAAGAAGCAACAATCCATTATTTGAAAGACGGGCGCATGCACGTTCGTTCTCTCCTCAATGTCCCTGCTTTTCAAGGAATTTTCCACGGCATTCACCGTCTTGATTTAGCGTACGTGGGAACGAAATTGACAGATGACGTCTCGCTTGATCGCTTAAATGGCCAGGAAAAACAGTTGAAACGGGAACAAGCCAATGATATTAAAGTGCTTGCCCAAGAAGCGAGACGTTACGTTCAGGCAATGGACACATTATCAATCGATCCACTGCTCGACAACCGCTTAAAACGAATCCTTGCCCATGTCGAAAAACTAGAAGACGACTTTCAACTGTTTGGTTTTGAACAAAAACACACCGTTAGGAGATTGCTCCGTGACGACCTTCCTAACTTAATGGGCGCTTATTTCGCTTTATCGAAAAAGAACCAACTTGAACAGCGTGATAATGTGTTTGTTTCGTTATCGCAAATGGAACTTACTTTAATCCACTTGCAAGATGAACTTGAGCGAACAAAAATAGAGCGCATGGAACATGTGATGCGATTGCAGGAACTCCGCTATGGAGGACAAAGCGACCAACGAAGCGAATAAAGGCCGCGCTTGCAGAAGCGTGGTTTTTTTCGCTATAATGAAATCCAGCACAGTATTTAAAACAAGCTAAAAGGTGAGGATTGTATGGACCGGAAGGAAGCCCAACAGTTGGTTGGCCAGTTGCTTATCGTCGATCTCGGGGTCGACGGCGTTTATTTAGGCGAACTCGTCAACGTTGTTACAGAACCGAAAAAGCCTTGGCGTGGGGAAGTCCGGATATTCTCTGTTTTGTCGTTGCCTGATTCCATCTTTCGGGATGATACGATTGCCTTGCACGAAGTTCCATACGACGAAGGCGATATTGACCTTTTCAGAAGCCAACAGCTTAAAAGAAGGCCACAGCAAATTCAAATTGAGCCTTACTTGGATTCCGTTTTAACTGATTTGAAGCGCCGCTACATCCGCTTGAAAAACGATGTTTCCGCCCCTTCAGCTGAACTAGAGGCGTTAGAAGTATACATCAAAACGTTGACCAGCCAGAAACGGCGGACAGAACGGACGAAAGGCCATAACGCTGGAAATGACGAAGCACCCTTTTATAATGAATACACATTCCATTTTCGCGATAACCACTATGTGCTTGTTGACAGCAAAGGGGAAAGCCTTTATTTGACTCCTTCCCATTTTGAATATGTCTGGCACCAACAAGGCAAACTCGTTTCAGGCCGCTATGAAGGCGATGGCGTGTTTGTTCGTGACAATGGCGTCCGCTATATCCCTGAAGAAAATTCCGTTATGTTAATCGACCAAAAGCAATTTGACCCTTATTACATTTTGCGCAAGGAACTTGACCCTGTCGCCTTGCAAGGGTTCGAATACAATTTACAGCTTCACGATGTTTCACACCGCGATTTGATTCATTGCTATAATTCCTTATTGGAACAACTGTTGAATCGAGAAAATGAAACCTCATTCCAAGGGGTCAACTTCCTTACATTCCAAACAGATGAACATTTTGTCCTTGTGCAGCATCATTTCAAACGAAATTTGACATTTGAAAGCGGACAGCCTGTGTACGACCGCTTTGAGTTCACAACCGATAAAGGCAAACGAACCATCTCCCTATACACAAACGCATTTCGGTTTTAAAAAAGCCAAGAACCTTTGTCAGGTTCTTGGCTTTAAACTGTGGCTCGTTACGTTGTTCCCCTCTTACGTATGCCTCTATTAGTCTGATTGATGAGAATACCACTGAAACAACGCATCAGCGTTTTCATCGCTTACGTTCGGCACGTAAAAGGACTTGCCAGCCAAACTCGACTGGACAAATATTTCAAAATGGGCCAGCTTGCTCCGCCTCTGCAAGAAGGAGACTCGTTTCGTTACTGACTGGACTTTTTGTTTCGGCGAGATGACGAGCGTTTGTCCAATTGTCCGAGAGCGCAGCCAAATAAACGTGTCATTGCTGCCCGCTCCAGCATCTCGGTATTGGAGCCAAGCAAACAACGCCGCAATCGCTACTACTACCGTTCCTCCGATCAGTCCAATCGCACCGAAAAAATAACTTGCTACACAAGTGGCTACAACCGGAACGATGAGCATTCGCAAAAAGAAGCGGATCGCTGCTCGTTTAGGAGCTGTTTTGATTGGGCGTTCAAACACATATTCAGGCAGTGTCTGCTCCAAAAAAGCAGGCAAGTCACGTTCGTGAATTAACGGCACAAGCATAGTCGAGCCTTGCTCTTTGTTCGTGCCTCCGCCTGCTGACTCGACATACACAGAAACAAAGCCAAACGGTTGGCGAATGATGCTTTTAATAATCCGAACGGCCGTAATACGACGGTAAGCTAACGTAAGTTGCCGCTTTTCAATGAGCCCTCGCTCAATCACCATTTCCTTTTCATATGTGCTCACTTTGAAATTTCCATATGTTAAAATCGTTAGCACGCTTGAAATGATCCATGATAGGAGCAGCACAGCGACAACAAGAATGAGAAGCAGAAAAAGGCCTAAACTAAAGATATAATCAAATGTATTTTCGTATATATCATCTGGGATAAATGATAGAAACTGGCCAACTTGCGACAATAGCGCTGCTACTGCAGAAAGGACGAGGCCGATTCCACTTGACGTTAAGGCTGCATAAATGAGCCGCCTTGTGCCCAAATGCCAAACTGCTAACGGCTTGGTTTCTGTTTCGGCTTCCGTTTCGATGTCATTTTGTGCTTCGTTAAGTTCTCCGTCGTTTTGACTGCTATCGGTTTCTTTTACTTCCTTTAACAGTTCAGCCCGAATGCGGACTGCCTCTGCCCTCGTTACCGCCACAAACTCAGCTTCTGCCTCCATGCCTCCGCCGGCGGTATCGATGCTTACTTTCACAAGTCCAAATACGCGTTGCCACAAACCTGCGGAAATATGAATTGCTTGCACGCGTTTTTTTTGGATATAGCGTTTTTTCTTGATGAAAACGCCCCGTTCAACGTATAGCTCCCCTGCTTCAAGGCGGTAGCGGAATTTGAACCAACTTAGCCAACTGAAAACGGCAGAAATGACGATAAGCGCACACAAGGCGATGAAAAAATAAAACAGCATTTGCTGCAACAACGCAACAATGGCAAAAGGAACCGCGATTTGCCAAACCCCTTTTGTGGACTGGATCAAAATTGCAGCAATATGTTGGCGCTTTAACTCATTCATCTTCATGCACCGCAGCCAGTTTAGAAATTTGATCGCGCAACGAGTCCGCATCGATTAAAAATAAAGTTGGAATCCGATGTGTGGTCGCCGCAGTCGTTATCGAAACTGTAGCCATTTTGTAACGCCTGAGAATCGGTCCTTGCTCCGTGTCGACATGTTGGACACGCACCATTGGCACGAGCGTCCGTCTCACTACTAATACGCCTTGTTGGATGTCAATTTCATCGTCAAAAATCTCGTAGCGGAAACGACGCCACTGCACGAGCGGCCAAATTCCGATGCGCACGATGCCATAGATTACAACAGCTCCTGCTAACCACCATGTTAGCCAGTCGTAAAAGGACAAAAATATGTATCTTTGTGCAAAATAGTAGCCGATCGGAACCAAAGCTAGCAGCAGTGTATCGATTGCATGTTGCAGGCGCCACACGTTGATCGCCTTTCTCGGCAGTCGCAATTGCGGTTGCCCTCTCATGCTTGTGATACCTCCTTTTTGACCAACTGGCCGGCTGGCAAGTTGGTCACTCTTCATCATCTGTTACATAAATGAGGTTGACACCTTGTTGTTCAAACCAGTTTAACAGCCGCTTGTTCTCCTCTAAATCGACAAGCAGTCCGATCGATTCAACCAACTCGATTTCTTCAAGCTCGCCGTTTTTTGCATCTTCAATGAGCTCAAGGATATCTTCTTTTCCTTCTGATTCAAGTTTCTCCACTAAATCATCAATGGTCGTTCCCACTTCCATCCTCCTTTCTTACCCTTTACGCGCCTCTGTCATTTGTTTCCAAACAGAACCTTTTGCTTCTTCGCCGCCTTGAATTCGCGCTAACGCCATTTTCACTTGCAGCGCCACTTCAAATTCAGGGTCGTCTTCTGCTTCTTTCAAAGCAGGGATCGCTTCTTCCGTGCCTACTTCATACAAAAACATTGCTGCCCGCCAACGGACGATTTTGCTTTCATCTTTTAAAGACTCGATCATGGCTGGAATCGCTTTTTCTGAGCCGATGTCTGACATGCAATCGCCGGCTGTACGGCGTACAGTGACAGAAGGGTCTTTCAACGCTTTTTCAAGCAATGGCAAAACCGATTCTGTCTCGATCATCCCTAAATACATCGTAGCCAAACGACGAATCGACGCTTTTTCATCAGTGAGCGCTTTTTCCAACACCGGCAAGTCTTTCTCTTTTGGATCCATTTGTTCAAGCGCAGCGTAACGGTCACGCCAATCTTCTGCTTGCAGCATTTCCAATGTTACTTCTTTGAAGCGGGCGGCAAAGCTTTCGGCTGCCGCTTTTTCTCCTTTAGCAAGCTTGATTAAGCTGTCGAGCCTTGCTTCTGGGTAAGCAGCGCTTATTTCAGCTGCTACTTCTTTTGCAATCGTTGCTAGCTCGCCATAACGAGGCGCTTGTTCTTCCCATTTCCGCTCTAGCACCACATTGTCGTTTGGTAGCTGTGCTTGCGCTACAGCTTGGGCAAAGCGGTCAGGAAGCCCTTCTCGCACTTCTTCTTCACCATCTGATACCTTTACTTGCATGGGAATGCCTTTAAACATTTGGATCTGCACGTGAACTTCGCCATAGCCATCATGTAGGGTGTTGCCTTTAGCTTGCTCGTCTGGTTCTTCGCCAAATTGTTTACGAATTTGCGGCAAAATCGCTTTCCAATCCGCTTTTGGATAGCGATCCACTGCTAAAAAGTCACCAACATGGTAAACTTGCTTGATCCCTTCTATGTCAAAAAGCTGTTGAATAAACGTTGGCGCCTCTGCTTTGTTTTTTTCTTGGTACGTGGTGCTTGTACCGGCAGCTGCTTCACTTAAGTTGATTTTCATTGTGTTCGGGCTTGGTGTCGGTTCAATTGAGCGAATATACATCCATGTTTCCTCCTTTATCACCATTTCCTCTTTTTCCATACTACCACAGCCTAAAAAGCGATTGCTAGCGCGACGATTATGCTTGAAATGTTCTAGTACACATTTTTGCACCACATCTGTTACAATATGATAAAAGGAGGCTTAAAATTATGCGATTTGCTTTTTTATCGGATATTCATGGAAATGCTACAGCGCTTGAAGCTGTCTTGAATGACTTGCAAACGAAGCAAATTGATCAGACGTACATATTAGGAGACCTTTGCTTTCGTGGCCCAGAACCAAAACGGGTGCTGGAACTTGTACAAGCTTCTGGCGCACGTGTCATCAAAGGAAATGCAGATGAGTGGCTCGTGCGGGGCTTTAAAGATGGCGAAGTGCCCGTTGAGCGCCTTGAAATGTTTAACAAAGAAAGAGATTGGACACTGGGTCGCCTAAGCCAAGAAGACTTGGACTATTTAAAAAACCTTCCGACAGAACTTGTCATTGACGATGGGCAAGATTTGGTCATCCACGCTTTCCATGCAAGCCCCTCTGGCTTATTTACAGCCATTGATGGGGATGAAACAGAAAAAATCGAAAATGAGCTCATGGTGCGCGATGAAGCAGACATTTATATTTACGGCCATACCCACCATCCTTATGTCCGCTCGCTCCATGGCAAAAATGTCATTAACACTGGTAGTGTTGGCATGCCATTCGATGGTCATCCTCTTGCTTCTTATATTATTTTGGACATAGAGGACGGCAGCCACTCCGTCCAATTAAATCGCGTCCCTTATAACCGTGAACATGTGGTTGAAATTTACAAGCAAAGCGGCTATCCGAATATTGAAGCAATGAGCGCAGTTATTTATTACGCGGTGCGGCCTAATTAAAAAAAGCAAGCCATTTCGGCTTGCTTTTTTTAATAGGAGCTAATCGATTAGCAGGGCTAGCTCTGCGAGAATGTCAGGTAACTTCGCCTGTTCTCCAAACTGGGCTGTTTGTTCATGGCGATTGTTGAGCAGGACCGTCGTCGGCACGCCTTTACAGTTGAAATGGTCGTACAAAGCGGTGCCGCGGTCTTGCAAAACTAAAAAGTCCCATCCTCTTTTTTGTAAGTAAGCTTGTAAATCGACATTGCCTTCGCGGCCCGTTACATTGACTGTGACAAATTGCAGCTTGTTTTGATCGGCATGGGCAGCTAGTGGCATTTTCGCCGCTAAATCCCGTTCAGAATCGGGGCACCAACTCGTCCAAAATGTCAGCATCACCGCACGCCCTGCCGCTTCTTTGCTTAATTGCCATGTTTGGTTAGTTGAAAGTTGCGGCAATGAAAAATCCATCGCCTTCCCCCCTTAGGAAAACGCTCTTACCGTTTGTCGACAACATTATTTTTGGCAATGTTCGTTGTATGCGAGTGCTAAATTGCGGACAATCGCCTCTGGTTCTGCTCCTTCAATGTCTTCACGGGGAATAAAATGGACAACTTCTGTTCCCTTTAATAACGCCATTGATGGTGAAGATGGCGGATAGTCAGGAAATTTACTGCGCATAGCTGCTGTTGCCTCTTTGTCTTGGCCAGCAAAGACTGTTACCAAATGGTCAGGCGTATGGTCATGCTGCAAAGAGTAAATCGCAGCAGGTCGTGCTAGTCCAGCAGCGCAACCGCAAACGGAGTTGATAAAAACAAGCGTCGTTCCTTCAGCGTCAGCGATATAGTCTTCCACTGCTTCGGCGGTAGTCAATTCCTTAAATCCTGCATCAGTCAGTTCTTGGCGCATCGGCAAAACAACTTGGCGCATATATTCTTCATAAGCCATTGACATCGTTTTCTACCTCCTTCATGTTCGATAGGATCTCCATGACAGAGAAAAGTCGGTACATTTTCGCTTGCAAGCGACCCTTTTTATAATAAAGCAACGCAGGCACACTTTCAATTTGTGCGCTCCTCGCCCACTCTGGCGCAAGTTGGATGTTGACTTGCCAAAACGAAAACGTTTCTTTGCTTTCCTCGATGATCGACAGCATCTGCTCGGCCTTTTTACAAGCACCGCAAAAAGGTGAATGGACATAGACCCATCCATCTTTGCCTGCGTCAAGGGCTGCGCGGAGCTCGGAATAAGAAATATTAATCACGTTTTTTCCGGCCTGCCTTTTCGAGTTCAAACACGAACAGATCTTCCGCAATAATGACATTAGGAAGGAGCGCTGCCGCTTCGTCGCGGTATTCGTTTTCATTTCGGGCATACCTAGAGGAAACATGGGTTAAAATGAGCTGGCCAACGGCTGCGCGCTTAGCCAACGCACATGCATCGGCAATTGTCGAGTGCCCATATAGATGGGCATCGTCTTTTTTGTTCGATGCAAATGTCGCTTCATGGACAAGAACATCGGCACCAGAGGCAAACGCCTCCATCGCCTTTACAGGCGCCGTGTCTCCAGCAATGACGACTGTCCGTCCACGAATCGATTCATCTAAAAACGCGCTTCCATTAACGATGCGGCCGTCAGCGAGTTTGACTGTTTCCCCTTTTTTTAGTTGCGCATAAAGGGGGCCAGGGGGAACGCCCATTGCTTTTAACGCTTCTGCATCGAGTGTTCCAGGCTTATCTTGTTCTTTTATTCTAAAGGCGTAACTTTCCACAGGATGATCAAGCGCCAATGCATCAACGCTCAATTTTTCTTCGTCACGGATACGGCCTTCTGCAAGCACGTGGAAGCGAATCGGGAAACGCAATTTTGTTTTGGTCGTTTCCAATGCTTGTATAACAAAGGCCTCTAGCCCTTTTGGTCCATAAATGTCTAACGGTGTTTCCGCCCCTTGAAAAGAGCGGGAACTTAACAATCCTGGCAACCCTAAAATATGGTCGCCATGCAAATGGGTAATAAAGATCGCTTCAACAGCCGCCAAAGACAACGGAGAATGAAGAAACTGATGCTGTGTCGCTTCGCCACAATCAAACAACCACACCGTCCCGTCGCCCTCTAAAAACCGAATCGCCAAGGCACTGACATTGCGTTTTTTTGCAGGCACACCGGCACCTGTTCCTAAAAAGTGCAGTTCCATTTTATCGGCCTGCAAGTGCGTCGGCAAATGCTTTGCCATATGGAGCCAAATCTGGAGGGCGGCGGCTTGAAATCACATGCCCGTCAACAACAACTGGCTCATCATGCCAAATGGCGCCAGCGTTTTCCATATCATCGCGAATGCCTGGCGTGCTCGTCACTCGCTTGCCATTCAGAATACCTGCTGAAATGAGCACCCAACCTGCGTGGCAAATTTGCCCTATCGGCTTTTTCTGCTTGTCCATTTCCTTAATGAAGGAAAGAAACTCTGGATAACGGCGGAGCTTGTCTGGCGCCCAACCGCCAGGAACTAAAACACCATCAAATTCGTCCGTTGATGCTTCGTTAAAGGCAATTGTACTCGTTGCTGGTACACCGTATTTGCCTATATACGTTTTGTTCGCTTCAGCCCCTGCAAAAACAACATCCGCCCCTTCTTCTTGCAACCGAATGACCGGATACCAAAGTTCCAAATCCTCAAATTCTGCATCAACTGCAGCTAAAACGCGCTTTCCTTTTAAACGCACGGGCCATTCCTCCTCTGAATTCATTTCTAATTCGTGCTCCTGAGTGTAACCGGCGAACTCAAATCAGCAAAGAAAACAAATTTTCATCCTTGTTGACTTCATTATAGGCAAATCCAATCTTTTCCATTCTTTCGATTAACCCATCATAATCTTTGCTGCATTTCAGTTCAATCCCAATTAATACTGGACCGTTCGATTTATTGTTTTTCTTTGTATATTCAAAGCGAGTAATGTCGTCTTCCGGGCCGAGCACATCGGTAATAAACTCACGTAGCGCCCCAGCTCGCTGTGGAAATTCAACGATAAAGTAATGCTGCAATCCTTCATAAATGAGCGAACGTTCCCGGATTTCCTCCATGCGCCCGATGTCGTTGTTGCCGCCACTAACAATACAGACAACGACTTTTCCCTTAATTTGTTCCGTGTACAAATCAAGAGCAGCAATAGGCATAGCCCCTGCCGGTTCAGCGACTAGCGCATTCTCATTGTAAAGGTTTAAAATCGTCGTGCAAATTTTACCTTCTGGAACAACAATAATGTCATCTAGCAGCTCTTTGCAAATCTCCAGTGTTTTGTCGCCGACTTTTTTCACAGCCGCCCCATCGACAAATTTATCGATTTCGTCTAACTCAACAACGTGGCCTTGTTTAATTGATTCCGTCATCGATGCAGCACCGGCTGGTTCACAGCCAATCATTTTCGTAGTTGGGCTAACGCTTTTTATATACGTAGCCATCCCACTAATAAGCCCACCACCGCCGATTGATGAAAACACAAAGTCTGGCGTTTCCTCAATGTCATTCATAATTTCAAGCCCGACTGTTCCTTGCCCGGCAATCACTTTGTCTTGGTTAAATGGGTGGATGAACGTCATTTCCTGCTCTTCGCAATATTGAATAGCGTCCGCATAAGAATCATCAAACGTATCGCCAATTAATCTAACGTCCACATAGTCCCTGCCAAAAAATTTCACTTGTGCGACTTTTTGCTTTGGCGTGGTAGTCGGCATGAAAATAACACCTTTGACTTTTAAAGCGCGGCAGGAGTAGGCAACCCCTTGTGCATGGTTTCCAGCGCTTGCGCATACAACGCCAGCGGCAAGTTCTTCTTTTGAAAGAGAAGAAATTTGGTAATAGGCGCCGCGAATTTTAAAAGATCTGACAACTTGCAAGTCTTCTCGTTTTAAATAAACTGTGCAATCATATCGTTCAGACAAAACCTGATCTTTTTGCAAAGGTGTATGCGTCACGACATCTTTAATTTGTTGATTTGCTCGAATAATATCCTGTAAATGCGTGGTCATTACAAACGTCCTTTCGTCGTGCACATTCCCTCGGGTATGTGTATAGATACAATGGTATTTATTCTAACATACGTCCACCAATTCTGAAACCCTTAGCTAAGGAGTTCTTGCACAAGCTCAAACGATCTTTTATAATAGGAGTGAGAACGTTTGCAGATGAGATACATATCCGTTTTTATTGGAAAAGGAGAGGTCTGATGTTAAAGAAAGGACTCTTTGCTGCCGCTCTTATAGTAGCCATTGTTGTGCTTGCTTATGAGCCTGCTGTGCTTGCCGCTGCGGCGGAATCAACTGAACAAGTTGAAGAGAATGACGGTTTTTTACGCGTTATCCTCAACATTTTGTCTGTCGCTACACTTGCCTTTCTCGCTTTTTTAACTATCACTGATAAAGGCTAAATTGGAAAAGAAGCAAGCTCACACAAATGTGTGGGCTTGCTTCCATTTGTCGCGCCTGGGGTCATTCCAATCAAGCGCGTTTATTGTTCAGACGCAACTCGTTCCATTTCAGCCAACAAACCGCTTAGCACATAACGAACCGATTTAAACGTTTCACGCTGGCGCTTCATCCCAGATGAAGGATAAAACGACTTAATCGCAACTACATCTAAATTCTCAACCGTTTGTTCAAGCTGACTGACATGCAAATCTCTAGGATTGGTTTTCACTAAGAATGCTTTGGCGATTGGTAGCCATGCTGCTGCTAAGGGCTGAACTTTATCGGCAAATGGCTTGACCTGATGATGAAAATCGACTTCATAGGTCGAATCTTGCTTCACCACTTCAATATAGTATCGTTCGGCTTCCTCTGTTAAAGCAAGGAGCTCCTCTGTTAATGACTTTAAAGTATCCACTGGCTACACCTCCCACAGCAAAAAGTGTAGCATATCTTTTCGTTTAAAAGGCAAACAAGTTCATAAACGATCTCCACGGTCCGCGCTTTATCTTCTTCGGCGTATGTTCATTGACTACTTGCTTTTCCTGGTGATGATGGCTCATCATCCGCTTTTCAATGAACAACAGTCTGTCTTCAAGAGTTCCGACTAGTTTCATCATTTCATCGAGCTCGCTTCGATGCTTGAGCAATTGGTAACTGACAACGTCATCGGCTTTTGTCGCTAGCTTTTCTTCGAGGGCGTCCACTTGCACCAACATCTTTTCAAGCTTTGCTTCATATTGCTTTGTAGGAACACTCGGCTCCCCTTGGCCTTGGCGTTCATTCAAGTTGATCTCCTTCATGCGCTTCCCTTCGTCAAGCTCACGCTTTATTTTTCTAAATAGTTGCAGATGTTTTTCGGTATAAAGAAAGTGCCCTTGTTCCGTTACGTCGCAATCAATTTTGAAATATTTGGTCCATCTTTGAATCGTGGTCGGATTTACGCCAATCGCCTCTGACATTTCTTTCGTTTTCATGCAATGACCTCCTTTAACTCCATTTGTTTAAAAACTGATTCGCCCAACATTTTGTTTCTCCTACGCTGTTGACAAAACTAGAACGGATTCAACAAAGAAAGTCGTTCTTTTCTAGGATTAGCAGCGGTCATTCACTCCTTTTCGACAACACATAAACGAATCGGTTTTTATCCATACTGAAAGAAAGGAGGTTTTCCGTAATGAAAAAAGATCATCGCCAAGGAAAAACAAACGCTAAGACCCAAACCAACAGTGAAAAAACACGCTATACAGGCGATAAAAAATTAGGCGGGCCAAACCGGCCAGCTGAATGACTAGCACAATCAAAAACGTCGATGACTAAAAAAATGAACTGCACCGGAAAAGGGTGCAGTTTTTATTTTGCTCGCCAGCGGGCAACTTGGGCTAGCAATGCCAATTCCCATTTTGCCCATTTTCGCTGTTTCTCTGCCAATACAGGCTGAACACGAATTGGTTTAAAGAACGATTCCACTTCCTCTAGGTCGTGGCTATCGGCCCACTCGGTGCGAGGTGCTGCTTTGTGACGAAAACGCGGATAAACAAGCCGTAGCGGCAACGCTTTCTCTAATCGGTCATACTCTTTCCGCGACCCGGTTGGCTCTTGTTTGTTTGTAAATTGGAAGATGGTTGACTCGGTCTCTGCATCGTAAAGTACAGCGGCAATTCGCTTGCCAAGGGCAATACGCGCTGTTGGATCGGCAAAATTCGTCACCCGCTCAGCATATCCTGAGCTCGTTGGCGTTGGCAAAATAACATGGCTAAAATGAGCTAGCTCGTTTAACGTATAAAAAACAGAATGGAAAAAAGATTCCAATGCTGGCTCATCTAAAAAACGCCTCTGCAACATGAGCTGTTCGTTGATAATCAAAGCAGTCATTAACCTGATTTCATCACGTTCTTCCCAAAAACGACGCCATTCTGCGATCATAAAACGAGACACAAAGAATTGTTCCAACTCTTGAAAACGAGGGTTCTTCGTTCGTTTCCATTTTGCATATAATTGCAATTGAGGAAAGGCATCTGCAAAAATCAGCCAGTTGGCACGCTCATAAACAGAGACAATCGCTTGCCTCGTCTCTTTAGGTATGATCGAAGCAAGTGGGCCACAGGCAAGGTCAGTCATATTCCAGCCTGCATTCCGGGACACGATTCCAGCAAGCCGTGCCCAGCGAATTTCAGGATGACGCCTGCCGAATGCCTCGTATGCTTTCGTCCTGGCAATATTATCGACATTGTTAAAACGAATGATCCCTTTCATCCCATGCTTTCCCTCATTTTTTCGTTAATTTTTCAACAGATCGCGTGTTCTGTTCCGCTACTCGGACGACAAATATGCTAAAATGAAAGAATGACTATGCTTTGTTACCTTTCCGCATATAGACAAAAAACATACAAAAGCCATTTGGAAAGGATGTGGGCAAATGCCAATTCGTTACCCGAATGGACAGCCCTACTCACGCAGCCCTAAACAAGGGCAAGCAAAAAAGCCACTACCAGCCGATACATATAGCGGTCGCGGCATGACACTCGAGCAGGACATTGACGAGGCAAATTTATATTATTTGAGCCAACAACGGGCAGTCGTCCATAAAAAACCGACACCGGTACAAATTGTCAAAGTTGATTACCCAAAACGAAGTGCAGCTGTCATCCGTGAGGCTTATTTTAAGCAAGCTTCAACGACAGATTATAATGGCGTTTACCGAGGCGCCTATATCGATTTCGAAGCAAAAGAAACAAAAAACAAAACGTCGTTCCCGCTGAAAAACATTCATCCCCACCAAGTTGATCACATGCGGGAAGTCAGCAAACACGGCGGCATTTGTTTTGTGCTCATTCGCTTTTTTCAATCGGCAGAAGTTTTTTTACTTGATGCCAAACATTTAATTGATTATTATGACAATCAGGACGTACGGAAGTCGATTAAAAAAACAGAGATTGAACGACTTGGACACCAAGTAAAAACGGGCCTGCATCCGCCCATTGATTATTTGCGGACGCTTGACGCCGTTTACTTTAATGGGGATGCAAAGGAGAGGACGTAAGACATGTCAGATGAGTATAAATCAAGGCAGGAGCGCAAAAAAGCCCAAAATCGCAGCAAAAATGGCACAACGCCAAAAAATGGTGGGAAGAAACGAAGCGTATGGAAAAAAATCTTTACCACGATGGCGATTTTAATTGGCTTAGCAATTATTGGCGGCGGGATTACCGTTGCCTCTATTGTAGCTGGGGCACCTGATATTGACGAAGAGCGCTTGACGCTGCCACAATCATTGCAGATTTTTGATATGAATGATGAGCAAGTTTATACGCTAGCCTCTGGGGAAAAGCGGATAAATGCCAATATTGACGAAATGCCTGACCATTTAAAAAATGCCTTTATTGCTGTAGAAGACCACCGCTTCTATGACCATTTTGGAGTCGACTTGAGGCGCCTCGGCGGGGCCGTTGTGGCCAATTTCCGCGAAGGTTTTGGCGCTGAAGGCGCATCAACGATTACCCAGCAACTAGTTAAAAATTTATTTTTGTCTAATGAAAAAGCATTAACGAGAAAAATCCAAGAACAGTATTTGGCCATTCAGCTGGAGCGCCGTTATACGAAAGATGAAATCTTGGAAATGTACTTAAACCAAATCAACCTTGGGCCATCGGCTGGTTACGGCGTACAATTAGCAGCAGAAAAATATTTCAACAAAGAAGACTTAAACGATTTGACCGTTGCCGATGCAGCCGTGCTTGCAGCCATTCCCCAGCGGCCGAGCTACTTTGATCCACACCGAAATCCGGAGAACAATGAAAAGCGGCGCAATGTCGTCATTGATCGGATGGAACGGGAAGGTTTTATTACAGCTGAAGAAGCTGAAGAAGCACGCAATACACCGATTGAAGAGCAACTGGATTATGTAGAAAGCGAAAACAGCGACTATTTAACGTTTTACGATGAAGTATTAACCGAACTGGAAGAAATGAGCGACTTGTCGACAAATGACATTTACAATTCAGGCTTAAAAGTTTACACAACACTTGATATGGATGCGCAAGAACATGTCGACCATGTCATGAAATCGGGAGAATATGCCGATCTCGTCTTCCCAGAAAGCGAAGATTTCCGTGCTGGCGTTACGCTGCTTGAAACGCAAACAGGTGCGATTCGCGCAATGGGAAATGGCATTGACGAAAACGATCCCCGTGTCGAAAACTATGCGACCATCCGTAGACAGCAAGGGTCGGCGATGAAACCGCTGCTCTCTTACGCACCTGGTATTAACGATCAACAATGGTCAACAGCTAAAATCTTTGTTGATGAAGAGTACACTTATCAATCTGATGCCAGCAAAGAGATTCGCAACTATGACCGGACGTATAAAGGGCCGATGACGATGCGGCAAGCATTGGCAGAATCACGAAATGTCCCTGCTGTAAAAGCCATCAATGAAGAAGGCGTCGACAATGCCTTTGCCTTCCTTGATAAAATGTTTGTCGTAAATGAAAATGACCGTTATGAATCAGCGGCACTCGGTGGTGCTGAAGTTTCTACAAAAGAAATGGCCGGCGCGTATGCCGCTTTTGGAAACAACGGCGAATACCATGAACCATATACAATTCGCAAAATCGTGTTTCCAGACGGCCGGGAACTCAATACAGAGCCTGAACCAACGCAAGTGATGGAAGACTATACTGGCTACATGATTACTGATATGTTAAAAACGGTCGTCACTGCCGGAACAGGCAAAGAAGCCCAAATTCCTGGCGTGCCAATCGCCGGAAAAACAGGAACAACGAACTATGTACCTGAAACGATGCAGAAGTACAACATCCCTTCTGGGGGATTCCCGGCTTCTTCCTTTACAGGCTATAGCACCAACTATACTGCCTCTGTGTGGATTGGATTTTCGCAAAATGGAGAAGGCAACTACTTGACGAGCGCCCATAGCAAAACGGCGCAAAGAATGTTTAAACACATTATGACGGAAGTCCATCAAGGCATCGATACGCCTGATTTTGTGAAGCCCGATTCGGTTGTAGAGATGCGTGTCGAACGCAGCACCGGCAAGCTGCCTAGTGCAGGGACGCCAAGCAGTGAAATTGTCACAGAGCTATTTGTCAAAGGCACTGGTCCTACAGAAGTATCGCAGGAATTTGCTAGTATTTCTGACCCAACCAACGTCAGCTACTCGTATGACGAAGAATCGAACAGTGTGACATTCTCTTGGTCTTATCCTGCCGATGAAGTTGATGACGTCAAGTTCTCCACTTCTGTCAGCAGCGGTTCCCTTAATGTAGATGAAGGCAGCATGGAAGCTGTCTTAACGGGAGTCACACCAGGTGAATCTTATACCTTTACAGTCCGAGCCCAGGCAACGGACGGAACAGGTCTACGAAGTGCGGCTGTTTCAGTAACAGCAACAATTCCAGGTGGGACCGAAGAAGAGGAAGAGGAAGAAGAACCAGAAGAAGAGGAAGAGCCAGAAGAAGAGGAAGAAGAGCCAAACGATGGCGAGGAAACACCGCCTGATGAAGATGAAGGCAACGATGATGAAAACAACAATGGCGAGAACGATGGTTCAGACTCTGATTCAGACACAGGTTCAGATACAGACCCTGCGGATGGCGGCAATGACCACGATGATGGCAACGGAGACGGAACAGACAATGGCGGTAATGACGGTTCTAACCCTGGTTCCGATAATGGAAACAATGATAATGGGAACAGCGGGGGGAACGGCAATGACAATACGAATGGCGGCGGGAACGGCAACAATAATAACGGAAACGAAACGCCGCCTAATGAGCCAGACAATTCATCCGATGGAAGTTCATCGACTCAAAGCGACAGCAGTTCTGAGGAATAACAAAAGGCGCAGCTTATAGCTGCGCCTTCAGACTGTAGCCAAACGCTCGCATACATCGTCGTTTGTCTCGGTCATATGCTCATGAACCCACGTTCTATTCGCATCTTCCCTCGCCTGCACTCCTCGTCTGACAAGCGCTTTCTATCAGTCTGAGGGGCGGTTATCGACTTTGTCGACAACCAAAAGGCGCAGCTTATAGCTGCGCCTTTTGGTTTGCTGTCTCTTGTTCAAGCCAGTTTTGTAATGCGGTGCTTTCTTGTTCCATTTGCTGGGCAAACTCCCGGCTACTAACGGTTTCAAGCCGCTGCAACTGTAATGCAATGGCGCTTTCCATCCGATCTTTCTCTGCCATAAAGGCCGTCTGTACCGCTTGGATGACTGCTTCCTTGCAACGCACTTCCTCATCGCGTACATAAGCAACAGCTGAAGCAGCTAGTTCTGCTGCCGCTTGTTCTTTTACATGGTCCAGTTCTCCGCCTTCAAACAGCGATTTAAGCGATTGAAAGTTCTTTGCATATCGCTCAGTATCAAATCGAATATCAGGAGGTTCCACTTGAAAAGCAAACGGAATTGTTTCTTGCTCTTCCAAATAAAATGCTTCATAAGCTTGCTGAATCGCTTGCTCCCACTCTTTTAACCAACGCCTATAATGGCGTTTAAATGATAGCGTCAAACGAACGGCAGTGGCCCTCGCTTCTTGGGCAAGAAATGAACTGCTGTCTTCTCCCCACTCGCGCAACGCTTTTGCTAGTGATTCACGCTGTGCTTTTTTTGTCGTTCCCTGTACAGTCGCGACATTTACATGTTCGCCAAACCCATCACGTAACATGTATTGCATTCGTTCGCGCAAATAAAGAAACAATTCGCTAGCTTCTTGCTGGAGCCGCTGTTTAAGTGGTTCCCCTGCTTCCCGGCAAAACGCATCGTACATTTGCGCAAGCGATTCGCTTATTTCGTCTTTATGTTGTTTTTGGCTCCCTGCCCCCGCTTTTGCATAAGTAGCCATTTGTTGTAAGTAGCGGTTATATGCTGCGACTTCTTCATAAAGAATGTCTACATTCAGCTGTTTAAACGTTTGCAGCATTCCTCCGTACAATTCATTTTCAAATGCAGCAAACAATCCAGTTACAGGCTTGCCTGCTCGCTTTTCGGCCAAGGCAATTTTGCTCGATATTGGGTACAAAGCAGCGTTTTCTACCCCCGCGCTTTGCAACGAACGTAACACATATGCCTCAACCCCTTTTTGCTCGCTTTGGTTAGCGGCTAAATCAACCGCATTTAAAACGAAGTAAAGCTTGTTGCTTGTGAATTGTTTATTAATTTTACCAAGTTGTTCAATAAAGCGGGCATCGGTTTTAGAAAACGAATGGTTGTAGTACGTTACATAAAAAATTGCATCCGAACGCCTTACTTGTTCGTAAGCAACATTTGTATGACGGCCATGAATGGAATTGACGCCAGGTGTGTCAACGAGCGTCAGTCCTTGCGTTGTCAACAGGCAATCGTAGTAAATGCACACATCGGCAATTAAACAAGCATGGGCTTCGTTGGCAACAAGTTCACTAAGTTCTGTTAATGGAACAGTGGTTGTTGTCGATAACAACATTTCTCTTTGCTTCAAGCTAGCGGCAAGCGTCTGTAAATAGGCACGCGCTTGCTTTTTGGCAGCTGTTTCAGTTTTGACACCTGCCAGCTTAAAGGATGTTAATGTTTCTGGTGTAAGAGTGAGCGACAATAGTTTGCCGATCGAGGCAATTTCTTGTTCGAGCTCTTGATAGCCTTTATACCGAATTTGGACAGTGCCATGGCTAAATGAATCGGTTGCTTGCTGCACACGGGTGACCGTCGCCGTTGTTGGATGTGGGGATGTTGGCAAGACATCCGCGCCAAGCAGAGCGTTGGCAAAACTTGATTTGCCAGCGCTAAAAGCACCAAACAAAGAAATGGTAAACTGCTGTTCTTCCATTTGCTTGAGGCGACGTTCAAGGCGCTCTCGCCACTCGCTGCCCCATATGTTCGCTTGATATTGACGGAGCAGCGTACGCAAAGCGCTTTTGTTTGCTTCATGCCTAAAACGCAGCCGCTCTGTTGGCTTCTCTTGCTCCTCTGCAGCGAAAAGCGCCTCGTCTGAAAAGACGATGTCTTTTACCCAATTCGTCTGTTGCTGCTCGTCTTCTGGCAGCTGCTGTTTTCGCGCTTCCTGCAACGCCTGTTCAAATGCACCGTTGTCGCTCACTCTTTTCGCAGCACTTTCAAGGCTTTCCACTTGATTCGCATAGGCTTGGTTGAGTTGTACCCATTTTTCGACAAGTGGTTTTAAGCGTTGATGCTGTTCAAGTTCAGCCTTTCCTTTTTCCAACGCCGCTTGATCTGCTGTTCGCAAGCCAGCTTGTGCTTTTTCTAAAGCAGCATTAGCCCGTTTTTTTACCTCACGGATAATCTCGTCTGTGCGTTCTTTCGCAAATTGGTAGGCGTACTCTCTCCCGACGGTTTCCGTCGGTGCGTGCTTGCTTACAAACGACTCATCAATGTGGAAAGCGGTGCGCTCAACCGCTTCAAGAAATGCTTCTTTATTTGCTAAACGGTCTATTGGAATCGTTTGCAAAGAACGTTTGACATGAAAAACAAGCTGCGACTGGATTTGATCGTCTAACGCTCGTGTTAACTGTTTAAGGAGCCGCATCCGCTCTTCTTCGGTTTTCTTTTTAGAAAAAAACCAACCGACACGGAAGTTTGGCTGAAGGGTTTCCAGCCATTGTTGCGTTTGTTCCATAAGCGCAGCATTAAACAATGTCGCTTGTCGGAAAAGCGATTGCCACTCACCCTGGAATTGACTCTGCCTGTTTTGATGCGCATCCTTTAAGCGCTCAAGGCGCTCGTACTCTTCTTGGTAAGAAAGCAGCGTTTCGAAAGAGGCACCTTGGGCAGCTGCCTGTTCATCAAGGAGATGAACCGCTTCGTCTTTTTCTTCCTGGAGACGCCGCTGCACAGATTTATAAAAACTGTGTTTCAACCGGTTTTTGCTTGCTTCAGCTAAGCGGTTGCCGGCTAAAAGCAATGCTTTCATTTCCTGTTTAAACCGGACTAGTTCGTTTTCAGGGATACCTGTTTTTTTCATGCTCGTATAATAAATCGTTACATACCGGATGCCCCATTCTTTAAGCGTGCTTTCAATACTTTCCCTGTATGCAGCAAACGAAAGTTCTCCTTCTTCATGTTTATCAATTTGGTTAATCACTAAAAACAGAGGCTTTCCTTCTGTGCTAAGTTGTTTTAAAAAATAGAGGTTCGTTTCCGCTTTTACATGGTTATAATCCATAACAAATACAATTGCATCGGTTGTATAAAGGGCATCTAATGTCACACGTTGATGAGTAGGATCCGTCGAGTCGACGCCAGGTGTATCCATAAGTTCGCTGCCATGTTTTAAAAAAGGAATGGGGGCATAAATGCGCAGCCGTTTGATTTTAGTGCCGTCCATGCCTGAACGTTTGACAGCATCCCAATCAATTGCCCCTTGCCAGTTTTCCTCTTCGCCACTTGCTTTCTCTAATACAACACGAATGTCGCCTTGGCCAATGATTACTTGGTTTGCGCTTGTCGGAATCGGGCTCGTTGGCAACAGAGGCGCACCGAGAAGCTCATTCAGAAGCGTCGATTTCCCGGCGGAAAAATGGCCGCTAAAAGCGAGGCGAAACGATTGCTTTGTCTCAATCGCCTGCCAATTTTGCTTTTCTTTTTCTGTCCACTCTACAGTCGTCGTTCCAGTCATTCCGCTCACTTCTGTCTTCCTTTCTATTTTCTCTATCGTATTTGCAAATTTAGCGCATCCGTCTGTTCATGCTTCAACCATGCTTTTTTTCATGCGCTTTTTTCCTTCCCTACACATGTCTAACAGAGGACATGTCGGGCATTTCGGCGCTTGCGCTTTGCAATGGTAACGGCCAAAAAAAATCAGTCGATGGTGGGCATCGGACCAATCTTCTTTTTTAATTTTTTTCATTAGCGTCTCTTCAACTTGGCGGACATTGTCTTTCCAACGACAAATGCCAAGGCGTTTTGAGACTCGCTCTACATGGGTGTCAACGGCAATGGCTGGCTCGCCAAAAGCGACACTTGTCACGACATTTGCTGTTTTTCTACCGACGCCAGCAAGGGACTCAAGCTGTTCCCTCTCTCTAGGCACTTGTCCATCAAAATGCTCAAGCAGTGACTGAGACAACTTTTTAATGTTTTTTGCCTTGTTTCGATAGAGGCCAATGGAACGGATATCTTCTTGTAGTTCTTCTAAAGGGACTTGCACGTAGTCTTCTGGCGTTTTATATTTGGCAAACAACTTCGGTGTTACTTTGTTGACGAGTGCATCAGTACACTGAGCAGAAAGGACAACTGCAATTAACAACTCAAACGGATTGGAATGGGTTAGCTCGCATTCAGCTTCTGGAAAAAGCTCTCCCATTTGATCAATTGCATATTGTGTATCTTTTTTTGACAACATCGCGAAACTCCTTATAAATTTTCGAGCCAATGAAAACCAGGAATGTCTTGCGTATTGGCCGTTTCTCTTCGTGGTTTAGACGTGCTTTTTTTACGGAACCGCTCGCTATGGGCTTTGGCCTCTTCTACCGTCTTAATGCTATTGCGCTTCCATTCAAACAGAATTCGGTCAATATAACGGAAATTGAGCTTTCCAGAAACAACGGCTTCTCGCAAAGCGGCGCTAATTAATTCAGCCGAGTGCTTGTCTTCGTCGAGCCACATGGACAATGTTTCAGCCTCGATTGGGGAAAGCGGCCTGGCGAATTCCTGTTCAAACTGTTGATACAGCTCCCCTTCTTGCTTTTTTTGCGTTTTTGTCTGCACGTCTCTGCCTTTTTGTTCGAGCAAACGGATCAACGCGGCCCACAATGGTTCAAGCGTATAGTTCTCATAAAAAACCCCTGTATCATCAAGGCGATTCTCAATGGCAAGCAGCTTTTTTTTCACGAGTGCACCGATTAATTTGGCGCAATCATCGAGGTTGATTGACATGCGTTCGCTTAATAACTGTGGAGTTGGAAACGCATCGCCTCCATCTAAAAACGACTGAATGTGCAAAATAGCAACGAATTCATACTCGTCTAGTTGTAGATCGGTATAATGTTCTAGTAGCAGCGAAGGGATCGATAAATGCTTTTGCTGCGCCCATTTTAAAAATACGTGCTGATTCATTCAAACCACCTCTTGAAGCTATAGTATACCATGGGCTAAGGGACGGTTGGGAAAAAACAAAAGGCCGGCTTGAAAAATTCCAAGGCCAGCCTCGTTCTGTTTATGGGTACAGGCGGTTCAATAACCGTGGAAACGGAATCGTCTCCCTGACATGTTCCGTACCGGACAGCCACGCTACCGTACGTTCGAGCCCTAAGCCAAAGCCTGAATGGGGAACAGACCCGTATTTACGCAAATCCAAATACCATCCATACGCATCTAACGGCAAATTGTGCTTTTCCAGTTCTTGTTTAAGCAAATCGTAATCATGAATCCGTTCAGACCCGCCAATGATTTCTCCATATCCTTCTGGAGCAATTAAGTCTGCACAAAGGACAACATCGTCACGATCAGGGGCAGGCTGCATGTAAAACGGCTTTAATGACCTTGGGTAACGTGTAATAAACACCGGTTTGTCGAAATGCTCAGCAATCGCTGTTTCATGCGGAGAGCCAAAATCATCGCCCCATGAAATGTCATCAAACCCTTTTTCTTTGAGCAAATCAAGCGCTTCATCATAGGTGATCCGCGGAAACGGTGCTTTGATTGCTTCCAGTTTCGTTACATCCCGGCCAAGTTGCTTCAATTCCAGTTGACAATGGTCAAGAACAGCTTTGGCCAAGTGGGCCACATACTGCTCTTGAATCTCTAAGCTTTCCTCGTGTTCCACAAATGCCATTTCCGGTTCAATCATCCAGAACTCAATTAAATGGCGTCGTGTTTTTGATTTTTCAGCGCGGAATGTCGGGCCAAATGTAAAAACGCGCCCTAACGCCATCGCTCCTGCTTCAGCGTAAAGTTGGCCGCTTTGGGACAAGTACGCATCTTCATCAAAATACTTTGTATGGAAAAGCTCTGATGTCCCTTCAGGCGAGCTGCCTGTTAAAATCGGCGAATCCAACTTTGTAAAGCCACGCTCACTGAAAAAGTCATACGTCGAACGAATGATTTGACTGCGGATTTTCATAATTGCATGTTGCCGTTTTGAACGTAGCCATAAATGGCGGTGATCCATTAAAAACTCGGTTCCATGTTGTTTTGGTGTGATCGGGTAGTCAGTCGCTTGGTGAATGAGTTCGATCTGTTCTACCGAAAGCTCATAGCCTGACGGCGAGCGTTCATCTTCACGAACGGTGCCTGTAACATAAAGAGAGCTTTCTTGCGTGATCGATTTCGCTAACGCAAATACATCCTCAGGCACTTCCGCTTTGACGACGACTCCTTGAATGAAGCCTGTCCCGTCTCGCAGTTGCAAAAATGCGATTTTTCCACTTGACCGTTTGTTAGCAATCCATGCGCCGATCGTTACTTGTTCATTGACATAACGTCCCACTTGGGCGATTGTTGTTTTCACTCGTGACTCCTCCTGCCAAACGACATTTTCCGTTCTCTAAAAAAGACTTCATTATTATACCTTCATCTGTTTTTCGCCGTCAATTGGCGAATGAATTAGCATTAATTCGTGCGAATACTAAAGCTTTTCATATATTCGCCTGTTTCAAAAGCGGTGTAATAAAATAATTTCCCTTGCGTATCCGATGTATACGTAAATTCATAAACCGCTTGGCCGTTTTCATACCCAAGGCGCACGGAATCAAAAGCGGTAACGCCTAATTCTTGGGCAACGGTTTCTTTCATTTCCTCTATAGGCACACCTGCATGTTGAGGGAGCACAAGCGTTGACTCCCGTTTTTCGGGATCGTCGTTTACCCACGCAAACAGGACTTCTCCCTCATCGCTCGTGCCAGATACGATCCAATAGCTTTCTTCTCCATGGTAAAAAGACACGTCGTCCACTTCGGCCATCATCCCTTGCTCCGTCACAAAAGCAGTTGCTTCTTTTGCTCCCTCGGTTAATGGACTACGAATCGCCGTATACAGGTAAATCCCAAGCCCAATTACAATAAGTAAAACAACAGAAAAAATGATGCTTAGCTTTTTTTTCATTCGCTTCCACTCACACTTCATAAATCGTCATTGTTATTTTTGAATGATCCTTTTCATCAAGCGCGTAGCCAAATGTCAAACCCTTGTCTTTTAAGGTTCGATTTAGTTGGTCCACTACTTTATAAAAATCATCTGTTTTCTCCACTGTCACAGTCGACAGCACTTTCATTTTCATATCTGAACGCTCCAAAACGATACGCCCCTTCCTTCGTTTATACACGCCAATATCTACACTCACCCACAATCATTGCTAAACATAGCCCCGACCCTTCGTGCCATACTAAGGATACGCCAGTTGAAGGGGGGCGTTTTTAAATGAATCAATATGGCTTAGCCGAGTGGTTTCAGCAGAACAAAGACAAAGCTGCTTTGCTTTGTCGGGCCAATGAGTCCATTGAAGACGTCTGGCCGTTCACACTAAAACAAACCGCATTTCCGGCGATGTTTGTCGCAACCTCTGCTCAAGGAGCAGACACGCAGGCTGAAACTGACTAAAAACCTTCTACCCACACCTCAAAACGCTGCGGACGCCGCAGCGTTTTTTAACTGCGCGTGTTCATTGTTGCAAGCGGCGAAGCTGTTCGTTCGCTTCCTTTAAAATTCGTTCTTTGTCTAGCGTAAGCAACTGCTTGTCTTTCATTAACGGCGCCCCTTGGACATACACGTCCGTTACATCAGACCCTTTCGCGGCAAAGACAAGATGTGAAACAGCCTGGCTGCTTGGGTGCAAGTGGGCTTGTTCAGGGTTAAGCATAATAAAATCAGCTTGCTGACCTACTTCGATCGTCCCTAGATTGGCAAAGCGCAATGCTTTCGCACCGTTGGACGTAGCCATATTCAATCCTTCCCATGTCGTGACAATGTCAGCTTGTTCATTAATGCCCCGCTGCAGCAACACGGCTGTGCGCATTTCTTCAAATAAGTCGAGAGCGTTATTGGAAGCAACCGAATCCGTGCCAAGGGAAACAACGATGCCGTGTTTTTGCATACTTGCTACTTGGGCAATGCCAGAGCCAAGTTTCAAATTGCTTTTCGGATTGTGGGAAACAGCTGCTTGATGAGCGCCCAACAGTTCATAATGCTGCTCATGCATATGGACGCCATGGGCAAACAGCCATTCTGTCCCGCTAAGTAGATCTCTTTCTTGCAAAAGCTCAACTGGATGCATGCCATATTCATCCATATAATCGTGGATTTCTTTTCTTGTTTCAGCAAGATGCATATGGACAGGCAAACCTTCTTGGCGAGCAGCTTCCACAATGCGCTCGATGTAATCAGGCGGGCATGTATACGGGGCGTGAGGGGCGAGCATCGTTTGAATTCGCCCATTTGCCTGTTTATGCCATCTTCTTGCAAACCCAAGAGATTCTGCTAATTTTTCTTCCTGTTCTTCTTTTGAACAGAGGCCGATCACAGACCGCATCAATGTTGCCCGCATGCCTGCTTCTTCAACCGCCGCAGCGAAATCGTCCAGATGCAAATGGTACATTTCTAAAAACGTCGTTGTTCCAGATTCAATCATCTCCACCATACTTAAAAGGCGGGCTGCTTCTACTGCTTTTTGGTCAAGTTTTTGTTCCAGTGGCCAAATGTGTTCTGCAAGCCACTTAGACAGAGGCAAGTCATCGCTAACGCCACGGAACAAAGACATTCCTGTATGGCCGTGCGTGTTGATTAGCCCTGGCATGAGCCACTTTTTATCAGCATTGACTACATTCGCTCCTTTTGCAGCCTCTTCTGCCGGCTCCCCGTGCTCAATCGCCGTAAATACGCCGTCTTCAATGATGACATAGCCATGCTCGTGTATCGTCCTTGCTTCATTCATCGTTATTACTTTTGCATTTTTGATGATCGTCTTCACGACTGTTCCTCCCTAAAGTCAAGGTGGTCTTCAAGCAACCTTTCCAGCTTCCCTTCGTATACTGGTACATCCGGCAGCGAATCGATGAATGTCCGACCATAACGGGTTGTTACAATCCGCCGGTCAAAAACAAAGATGAGCCCTCTGTCTCCTTTCGTACGAATTAACCGCCCAAATCCTTGTTTAAAACGAATGACTGCTTGAGGGAGAGCCAAATCAGTAAAAGGGTTTTTCCCCTCTGCTTTTGCTCGCTCCATTTGTGCCCGGTTTAATGGCAAATTCGGCGGTGCAAATGGAAGCCTGACAATAATGAGGCACTCCAACTCGTTGCCTGGGAGGTCGATTCCTTCCCAAAAGCTATTTGTGCCAAACAGCACCGCCCTTTGCTCAGCTTGTTTGAATAACTTTAACAGCCTCATCCGCGAACCGCTGGTCACTCCTTGGCCAATTAACGCCAATTTGCCTTCGTCGTTTAAGTCCTTTACATAATAAAATACCTTTTTGAGCATATCATAAGAAGTAAAGAGGACAAGCGCTTTTCGTTGCATCACTTCCGTAATTCGCCATATTTTAATGGCGATGTCCTGTGCAAACAGCTCATCATCTGGGCCACGGACATCGGGAATATCATAAGGAATAAGCAATTTTGCTTGCTGCGCATAAGAAAAAGGAGACTCAATTTGTTTCGTTTTCACACCAAAATCAACTAAGCCTAGCCTGTCAATTTGGTAATCAAATGATTGGTTGACTGTCAAAGTCGCCGATGTCAGAACGACGCTTTTCTTTTTGGCAAAAAATTGGTCAGCCAGCCTTTCTGAGACTTCAATCGGCTTTGCATACAAATAAGTAGCATTTTTTGCCCCTTTTGGCTCCACTTCAATCCAGTAAACATAATTGTCGTCGTATTCAAGGAGGAGCTCATACAGCAATTGTACCGTTTCCTCAAAAGCAGCAATTGCCCCTTGTGTATCAGCTAGAAGAGAACGGCTTTCGTATTCCGCTTCCACTTTTTCCTCGACTACTTGATAAGCCGCCTTTAAAGCCGCCAGCACTTGCTCGCCGTGAAGCTGCAAGCGCATCGCGCACTCAAGAATCGCTTGCCAAAGCATGCCTTCTTCTGAAAAGCTTTTATATACATAACTAATACGCCCTACATCTGTCGCATTGCTTTCTTGTGCGTCTAAAGCAAACACGTGGATCATTCGGAACAGTTCATCGGTGTCTTCTCGAAAGCGAACAAGCCCTTCTTTTGCGTCGTCAAGCGCTAGCGGCTGCTTCATTTGTTCCCCGAGCGTTTCTAAACGCGCGATGGCACCGTATTCGTGATGGTCATCACCGATGCGTTGAATGGCAAAACTAACCGATAAAAAACTAGCCGTTAGCCCAAAGTAAGCGCTCGCCGCCTCTTGGAAATGATGGGCTTCATCAATGACCGCGTGGCTATAGGAGGGCAAAACCGAATGAGTTTGCACAACGTCTGTTAACAGCAATGCATGGTTCGTAATAATTAAATCTGCTTTTTTCGCTTGCCGGCGAGAGCGATGGTAAAAACACCGGGAAAACCACGGATTGTACTTGCCTAAATCAGACTCGGGGTCGCTTTGGACCATTGGCCAAAAGCTGCGCCCTCCTGTTGTCAAATTTAACTCTTCCACATCGCCATAATCTGTTTCAAGCAGCCAAACAAGCAATTGGGCTTTCGTTAAACAAACGTCATAAGAGTCGTTTTCTAGCTGTTGCAACGCCTGTTCAAATTTGCGTAAATCGAGATAATGGCTCCTTCCTTTGAGGACAGCCGTACGTAGTGGAAAAGGAACAATGGAAGCAAGCAAGCGCAAATCTCGTTGCAATAGTTGCTCTTGCAACGGAATCGTATAGGTCGACAGCACCACTGGCTTTTTCTTGGAGTAAGCAAAGTAAGCGCTCGGTACTAAATACGCCAACGTTTTCCCAGTGCCGGTACCGGCTTCAATAAGCGCATGAGCGTGTTCTTCAAACGCAGCGTAAACTTCTTTCATCATCTGCTTTTGCCCTGGACGATCTTCAAATGAGTCAAAGACACGGGCGATGGCGCCACTACTAGAAAAAAGCTCGTCCTCTACTTCAACAAACGGTTTATGGTCGGATGACTCGCTGCTTTCGCTCTCCTCTGCCACGCGTTTAAGCGCCAGTTGCCGAAACAAGTCATATTCTCTTTCGTCTTCGTCTACTTTCATCCATTTTTTTTGAATCAACGGCCGCGTTAATACGTCCCAGTCGCTTTTCAATCCCTTTGCGACTTGCTCTAATGATTGCAATGTCACAAGCGGCAGCCGTTCTAGTTTATGTAAGAGTTTAATAAACAGTTCTGCTGTTATTTCTGCGTCGCTATCAGCGCGATGGGGTCGATCGTGGTCCATATCAAGGCTGCTTGATAGCTCTGACAATTTGTAGCTTTCCTGCGTCGGCAACAATACCCTTGAAAGTTCAACGGTATCAAATTGGCAACATTTTGGAAGCCTTAATCCTTCTGTTTCCAATTGCGCTTCTAAAAAGCCTTTATCAAAAGGCACGTTATGGGCAACTAAACTGGAGCCTTCCATAAAGGCAAGCAAATCGGTTGCAATTTCTCGAAAAACAGGCGCCCCCTCCACATCTTTATCCGTGATGCCTGTTAATTCTGTAATAAAAGGCGGAATGCTGCAACCAGGATCCACAAATGTTGAGAACCGATCCGTAATCGTGCAACCTTCCACCTTAACCGCTCCAATTTGTATCATTTTTGCGCCTTGATCTGGCGAGTTTCCGGTTGTTTCCAAATCAATGACAACAAACGATTGAGACACGTTTACACCTCTATTCGGAAGCCTTACCCTCCTTGGGCAGCCTGCAACATGCACCATGATTCATACGCTTGCTGGCTTGTCTTGCCAAGCTCGAACAATAAATCAACAGCACGGCTATCTCCTGACAATGCTTGGTTCCAGGCAAAGCCATGAAGCAACTCCGGCGTTTTCCCGTTAATAAACATTAACTGTTCGTAACTGTAGCATGCCAATTCATGTTCGCCATACCATTCAGTTAGCTTTGCCAGCGCCAAAAGCGCTTCGCTCGAATCAACGTTCTCTGCGCAATCAAGCCATACGCCACGCGCTTCCTCAACCATTCCACCTTTATAAAGCGAAAGACCAAGCAACATCAAAGCATCGGCATCGTCGCGTACTTGCGTATAAGAGTGAAAATAAGCTGCAGCACTATCGTAAGCTTCCAACCAATAATAACATATGCCTAAATTATACACGACATCAGGGTTGTCTGTTAATGAATTTGCTTTTTCTAAAAACAATATCGCTTCTTCTGCTCGGCGGGCAACCATTTCGATGATGCCAATGCCTAGGTAAGCAAAGTGGGTGACGAGCGGATCAAAAGATACTTGCAATACATATAAAAAGCCGCTTCTCGCTTCTTCAAATTTCTCCGTGTATAAGAAAGCATAGGCAATATACAACAGACGAATATTTTCTCTTTCCCCTTCAGCCTCTTCGTTTTTCAAACAACAAAGCGCTTCCTCAAACTGATGGGCATCGAACAGAATCGTCCCTTTTGATTCGTACACAAACATTGGAGCCGTTTCTTTTAACCGCTGCCGCAATTGGTGCAACGCCTCATCCATCGCCCCCCAAACATCCAGTACTTGCTGCGTCATCTGTTCAAGCACGATCACATCATCCATGCTTTTGCTAGTCGGCGACTGCCAAATATTTTGGTAAAGTGCTTGCCACTCGTTAATCCATGAATGCAAAAAAATCCCTCCCCCTATTGGCAAAATGCCTTGTTTCATTCAGTGTGTATCACCAGGGGAGGGAATATGCGTGCTAACGGACGGTAGAAGCTGGCTCTGTGCCTAACATTTCCACAATTCGGTTGTTCTCATCCAAAATCGCCACTTTCGGCTGATGGGCTAGGGCTTCTGCGTTTTCCATCATCGCATAAGACAAAATGATGACGACGTCTCCAGGTTGGACTTTTCGCGCGGCGGCACCATTTAAACAGATGCCCCCTTCTCCTCTTGGCCCTTTAATGACATACGTTTCAAACCGTTCACCATTGTTGTTGTTCACAATTTGTACTTTTTCATTTTCAAGCAAATCAACTGCATCCATGAGGTCTTCATCTATGGTGATGCTGCCCACATAGTTTAAATTTGATTCAGTCACCCGTGCACGATGCAATTTTGCTTTCATCATTGTCCGATACATCGTTCAACCCTCCGTTGCGATTGTTCATGTCAATTAAGATGTGGTCAATTAAACGTGCTTTCGAAAATTGGTAAGCGAGAGCCAAAATGACAATGCCGTCGCTTTGCTCAACTTTTTTAAGAGATGGATACTCATACGCTTCGACATAGTCTATGCAGCCTAGAGGCAATGCAGCAAGATGTTGCCGTACTTGTTGGACAAGGTCGCTTAGTTGGCTTGTCGGCGACTTTGCTGCATCACGTAGGGCAGCATATAACTTCGGTGCGACTTGGCGTTCTGCTGGCGTCAAATTGGCGTTGCGGGAGCTCTTCGCCAAGCCGTCGTCTTCGCGAACAGTCGGACAAGCCACAATCGTTACAGGAAGGAAGAACTCCTTAACAAGTTGTTTAATAATGGCGACTTGCTGCGCGTCTTTTTCACCAAAAAAGGCAAAATCAGGCTGAACAAGCATAAACAATTTCAACACAACGGTAGCTACTCCATCAAAATGGCCAGGGCGGCTTTTGCCGCATAACACGTTGGCACCTTGTTTCACATGAACCGTTTGCGTATACCCATCGGGGTATATTTCTTCATCCGTTGGGCAAAACAGCACATCGCACCCTGCCTCTTCTGCTAACACGCGGTCTTTTTCCAATTGTCTTGGGTATTCATGATAGTCCTCATGAGGGCCAAATTGCAGGGGGTTCACATAAATGCTGACAACGACCAAGTCGCATGTTTGCGCACAGGCACGCACCAACGACTGGTGACCGCCATGCAATGCACCCATCGTTGGCACAAAGCCAATCGTTTTCCCTTGTTCACGTGCGTCCTGCAACTGTTCTTGCAACTGGCTTGTTGTTTGCACTTCGATCATTTTTTGTCGCCCCCATACACAGCCAACCAGCCTGTGTCGTTCGTTGTATACGTATGGGCTTCTTCAGGAAATGCCCGTTGTTTTACATCGGTGACATAAGAAGCGAGCCCTTCCTCAATGATTGGCGATACAGCCGTATATTGTTTGACAAATTTCGCCACTCGTTCCGACTCGTAGCCAATCACGTCGTGATAAACAAGGACTTGGCCATCTGTCTCTGCTCCAGCGCCAATGCCAATAATCGGCACGTTGATTTCTTTAGCCAACAGGGCACCAAGCTGCTTTGGCACACACTCAACGACAATGGCAAACGCGCCTGCTTGTTCCAATGCCTGTGCGTCAGCAAGCAATTGTTCGCCTTCTTCTTGCGCCTTTCCTTGCACGCGATAGCCGCCTAAAACACCGACTGATTGTGGCGTCAAGCCGATATGTCCAACGACAGGCACACCCGCTGCCGTTAGACGTTGCACAGTGCTGGCAATGTCTGTGCCTCCTTCCAGCTTTACCGCATCGGCTCCTGCCTCTTGCAACAGCCTGCGCACATGGCCAGCCGTTTCAGAAAAGGAGCTATGGTACGTTAAAAACGGCATATCCGTGACAACAAATGTGTTCGGCGCCCCACGTTTGACTGCTTTCGTATGCAACACCATATCATCAACGCTTACAGGAACCGTGGAGTCGTAACCAAGCACTACCATTCCGAGGGAATCTCCGACAAGGATCATGTCTACGCCAGCTCGTTCTGCCAAGCGGGCAGAAGGAGCATCATAAGCCGTAAGCATCGCAATCGGCTCACCATCTCGCTTCATTTGTTTAAACGTTTTTGTTGTTTTCACATCGGTCCTCCTGTTTCATGTGTTCAAATTTTGAACTGCATGAAACGGCAAAACTCCTTGCGCCTAGTGCAAGGAGCCGAAGGCAACGTGAAGCTATGTCCCGGTCTCCGAAAGATCCAGGCAAGCTTTCGTTACGTTACAATCCCATACCTCTTTTGGGTGCCGTTCTAGCAGATACAGCCCTTGCGCACCTAGTATAGCACACGTTTGCCATCAGTTGTCGAGTTCAATGTCTGCAGAATAAATCAAGTGTTCTTGCCCGTCCTCGTCTTGAATGCGCAAGCGTCCGTCATCGGTAATGCCTAATGAATAGCCTTGTACAATCCGAGAAGGCGTTCGAGCAGACAGTTTCGTATGGAGGCTGACTGAGCGTGCTTCCCAGAGCGGGCGAATCGCAGCAAATCCGTTTTTTATATATTCATCGTACAGCCATTCAAATTCATTCATCACAGCGGCTACTAGCTTTGCCCTTTGAACCGGATTGCCTGTTTCTAGCTTAATCGACGTGGCGATTCCGGCTAAAGTTTCTGCGAAATCATTGCTCTCCTGATTGCAATTGATGCCGATACCGACAATGCAATAGTTCACTCGGTCAGGATCAGCAGCCATTTCCGTCAAAATGCCTACTAATTTTTTGCCGCCATACAAAATATCATTTGGCCACTTGATGTCACAAACTAACCCACTTACTGCCTCAATTGCCCTTGTGACGGCTACAGCAGCCAAAAGCGTTAACTGCGGCGCTTGGCTAACGCTAATGTCTGGCCGTAAAAGCAAGCTCATCGACAGGCTTGTCCCCTTCGTAGATTGCCATTGGCGTCCAAGCCTGCCCCTTGCCCCTTGTTGTTCATTGGCGACAATAAGCGTTCCTTCTCGGGCTTCGCGGGCTGCCTCTTCATGGGCAAGAGGTTGAGTAGAGGCGACCGAATCATAACTGTGGATGTTTCGCCCAAGCGTTTTTGTTTGTAAATGTGCTTCGATATCATGCGCAAGCAAAGTGTCTGGAGAAGAGAGCAATCGATAGCCCTTCTTCGGTGCTGATTCAAGTTCGTAGCCTTGTTCTCGCAGCGCAGACAGCTGCTTCCACACGGCTGTACGGGAAACGCCGAGCTTACGGCTCATTTCCTCGCCAGAAATGTAAGCACCTGACTGAAGCAGCGCCAATAACTGTCCTTTCATTTTCCATCCTCCCTCATCGTTAAAAATGCCAAAATCGCCGCCTTTTCATTTGGGCACTTTTTTGTCACAACGGCCTTTTCTGCTGCTTGTAGCGCCTCCTTCATCCACGGGCCTGGCGCAGCTTTTGCATGAAGCAAGTCACGGCCTGTAATCGCCAAATCGCTTTTTGCTTTTATCGGTAAGGCAGACCACTGTTCAGCCAATTCTTCTTTCTGAATGCTCGGCAATTGGCGCCCAGCACGAATCTCTTCGATTTGCATAGCGATCGCCAGACCGGAAATGTACAGCTGCCAGTCGCTCCAGCGCTGTTGTGTTTGGCGATATTCAAACGCCTTTAGTCCTGCTGCCACTAGCTGTTTTCGCTTTTTCGGCAATGGCAAAGCCGCAATGCTGCTTGGTCCGCCTGTGCAAATCGCAAATTCAAGCCAGGCTCTGTCGCCACTGTCCCACTGTTGTTTTGGCAGTCGCATCAGTTCAGCTAATTGGCTGTCAGTAATTTGAATGCCTGGAAGGCTGTGAATGGCGCCTGTCTCCTGTAAAAACGCAAACGCCGCCTCTGTCTCCATTCCTTTTAACAGTTTTTCCAGTTCAACGACGACCCGTTCACGAGCGCAACGTTGCAAAGCTGCTTTTTGTACAGTTGTTTCCTTTACCAATTGCCGATCAGCCTCAAAGCCTAATGAACTAATAAACCGCGCCGCCCGCAACATTCGCAAAGGGTCTTCGCTTAAACGCTTTTGAGCATCATATGAACGTAATAGGCGTTTTTGTAAATCCTGTCTGCCTCCATAAGGGTCAATGACCTCTCTCGTTTCCGTCATTGCTAGTGCGTTAATCGTAAAATCGCGTTTTTGCAAATCTTCGGCAAGTGTCTCGCCTTTATATGTCGTTATTTCGATTGGGCCTTTTTCTCCGGGAATAAGCACCGTCTTGTGTTCCTGGTTAATGTGCACGCCTTTAGTAAAGATGTCGGCAACTTGATGAGGGGATGCTTGCGTCGCAATGTCAACGTCGTCGACATCCTTGCCAAGCAAATAGTCGCGAACAGCTCCGCCGACAATGTAGGCTTCGAAACCGGCGGCGTTTAATGTGCGAACGGCTTTAAATCCTTCCATCCAAATGCTCATAACGGCTCCTCTTTAAGCATGGCTTCATATAAATGCTCATATTGACTAACGATGTGCTGCGAATCAAACGATTGCTTTACTCGATTAAGTGCCGCTCGTTTAAAGGCTTGGCGCTTTTGATCATCTGCCAATAAGGAAATCGCTTTTGCAGCTGCCTCCTCAATGTTCCCAAGGGAGCATAAATAACCAGTTCCTTCATCTTCAACAACTTCCGGGATGCCGCCAATGTTTGTTGCGATCACTGGCACACCGCATGCCATCGCTTCAAGCGCCACTAAACCAAAACTTTCTTTTTCGCTTAACAACAACATTAAATCGCTCATAGACAACAATTCCGCCACATGCTTTTGGTTGCCTAGCATGAGGACATCGTTTGTCAAGTCGTTTTCTTCCACAAACTGCCTTGCAATCGGCAATTCTGGCCCATTGCCGATTAAAAGCAACTTCGCATCTCTGCTTTTAACAATGAGTTGAAATGTTTTCAACACGTCCATAATCCGTTTCACTGGTCTGAAATTCGAAATATGGATGATGATATCATCCGTTTCCGAAAGGCCGTAACACGCCCGCAATTGTTCCACTTGTTTTGGGTAATACACTTGTTCGTCAATAAAGTTATAAACGGTCTGAATCGGCTTATCAGTACGTACTAACTCGTTTGTTTGCCGGGCCAGATCATAGGACACAGCTGTGACAATGTCTGACTGTTCAATCCCATAGCGAATAAGCGGTCGCAAAGACGGCTCAAATCCAAGTACGGTAATATCTGTACCGTGGAGCGTCGTCATGATCTTTATGTCTTTACCACTCATCTCCCGTGCAAGAATCGCACAAATCGCATGGGGTACAGCATAATGGACATGGAGCAAATCAAGATCATGAGTTAAGATCACTTCAGCAATCTTGCTGGCCGCACTCAAGTCATGGGGCGGATGTTTAAATACAGCGTATTGGTTGACTTCAACTTGATGAAAAAAAATGTTTGGGTAAACTTTATCATCAAGGCGGAAGGGGATTTCCGTCGTAATAAAATGGACTTCATGCCCCCGAGAGGCCAGTTGTTTTCCCAGTTCTGTCGCCACCACGCCTGATCCTCCGACTGTTGGGTAACAGCTAATGCCAATTCGCAATTTTTCCACGTCAGCGCCCGCACCCTTCTAATAAATTTGCCATCACAAGTGGCTTCTCGGCAACAAACCCTTCAGCTAATGCCACCCCTACTTCTTTGCCAAACAAACGATCTCTCGCAATCACCGCTTCAATATAACCATCAGTTAATGGCGTCTGCACTCCGCCTTGTGCAACAAATTGGCTTTTGTATGCTTGAAGTGCCGCCACTTTAGCTGAGTGGTTATCTGTTACATCAACAACAAAGTCAGGCTTGGCAAAGCCATTAATAAAATAGCTGTACGCTGCTTTTACTTTATGGGGTTCACCATTGCCGTAACGGCGAATGCCCGCATTAAAAATGGCTTCTTTGATTAGAGCCCCACACTGACCGTGATCGGGATGGCGGTCAGCTGCCGGCATAAAGACGAGCGTTGGCCTTGTCAAGCGGATAATGTCAACCACTTCCTCCAGTTTTTCCTCGCCTATGTACGTTAGTCCCCTATCAGGCAATTCCAATTGATAACGTGCGCGCACTCCTAATTGTTCTGCAGCTGCTTTTGCTTCCTGCTGCCGGCTCGCTATATCGCCATTCGACGACAACTCAGCAAGCGTTAAAGTAAGAAAAGCGACGTTGTACCCTTTTTGTATGTAAGTTGCAACCGTTCCCCCCATGCCGATTTCAATATCGTCTGGGTGGGCGCCGCAAGCTAAAATATCAACCGTTTCTGCCATTCTCCCTTATCCCTTCTTTCCATCTCGCTAACACTATACCATATTACCAAAACAGACAAAAAACAGCGCGCTTTTCGCGTTGCCTACATACGAACTTATGGCTGCTTTATTTGCTAAAAAGGAGTGCTCTAAAGCATGTTCGCCCAGTAAGAATCGCATAAAATGAGACAATTGCCGCACACTAAAATGATTCGTTCATCGTCTACACATGTAAAAAAGAAAGGCGGCATCCTTTTGGACTTTCCAATTATCCATACAAACATATGGGACGGAGTCATTGCCATACCAGGCATTGTCCTATTTATCCAAATAATAAAGTTTATGACGCCAATCAAACACCGCTATTTGCCAACGCTTGCCACAATAGCCGGCTTATTGCTTTCCATATTTGTCAGCCATCGCCACAGCTTGTCAGCGGGCCTATTTATGGGTTTCCTATACGGCAATGGGGCAGTAGGATTATACGCATCCTTCAAAACGGCTTGGCTTGCCTTTCGAAAAGACAACAACCGTCCAGACGAATACCATCCATACTAGTTCTCATCTTTTTAGTAAACCTGCGCCCAGCTGTAGCAGCTCCTTTTCTAATAGGATATGACCTTCACACAAGTGGACTGACCAACTATTTCCTCTCAGCTAACCGATCCTCCTGCGGCTTGTTCCACATTCGATTGCGTTTTTTGATACGCCCAGGCTGTATGAGCGATGCAGCCTTTGGGAGAAGGCCGTTAGCGTTTTATGATAAAAATAAAAGCAACCAGTAATCGTTTTTGGTATAGTAAAGGGAAAAGGAGGACATAAAATGACGTATTTGCAAGCAGGGTATGGACTCGACGACAATGGCTATATTTCAAGTGATGTCTCCATACATAAAATTCCCGAAGTATACGAGCCATGCATTCAACACTCTGTAGAACAAATATCTCGCTTATTTCCAAATCAATTACACAGTGTCTATGTTTATGGCAGCGTCGCAAGAGGAGATGCGATCGCGATTAAGTCAGACCTAGATCTTTTAGCTGTGTTCAATAGTAGACTAAATGCTAGTGAGAAAATGAAAGTAAAAAAACTCTCAACGACACTGTCTGAAACATACCGCTATTTAATCCGCGATATTGGTATAGCAGTTGCAGATCTCGATCACGTGATGAACCCAATCAATTATTACGAACAGGCTTTTCTAAAAGAACTCTGTGTTTGTATTTACGGAACCGATCTTCGAGACTGCTTCGGCCCCTACAAACTTACTGCAGAGATCGCCATAAGCTTTAATGGTGACATTGGTGATGTTTACGACCGAACCATTGACCGGTTACAGTCAGCCCCCACAGAAGAATTTGAAAAACTTTCGAAAAATTTCGCCCGCAAGCTTATTCGCACATACTATTCAATGGTGATGGCCCGCTCTCAAGTTTGGACGACAAAACTTGATGAACAGTCCGATGTTTTTATTCAATATTATCAGGATAAAGAACCTATCGTCCGCATGCTGCAGAAATGGATCGAAGAGGCGCCAACAAGCCGTGAACATGTCCTTAAACTGTTTATGAGCGAAGGCACATGGCTCGCTGCACATTTCGAACGTGAAGCACGAATGACTTAATGTTTCTTATCTTACGGATGATTTCTCCTCATATAGGAAATGGTTTTGATGTTGTTGTATCATCTCTACCTTCACTTTCCGCAAAATCAGCAACAACAGACGGGCGTTTTTCTCTCTCCTAAGACGTCCGTGTTCCTTTTTCATTTCCACTCTCATGTTTTTCAAGAACAATTGCCTCCTCTAAGACAATATTCCCTGGACAACTTCAGCATTTAAGCGTAAAAAACGGTTGTAGATTTAGTGTATATTTGGAAATCATTTGTTCAAACTAAAAAAGCAGTTAACGATGATCCGATAAGGAGGAATACCTTTGTATTATTACAAAGAAGAATTAATTAACATCATTAAGCCTGATAAACCGGATCCAGCGGCAGCTAAAGTCCTTCAAGAAATCCTCGGAGGGCATTATGGAGAAATGCGCACGATGATGCAATATTTCTTCCAAGGGTCCAATTTCAGAGGGAAGGATAAACAATATCGTGATTTGTTGCGAGGCGTTTTCCTAGAAGAAATTGCCCATGTAGAGCTCGTCCAAACGACCATTAATGCATTGCTTGACGAATCAGGGGAAGCAGGAGTAGGAAATCAAGCCCCCAATCATGCTCCTCTCGATACGGCCTTACAAGATGCCAATCCCCACCACTATATTATAGGTGCCCAAGCTTCTCTTCCTTTTGACGCATCCGGGAACCCATGGAATGGCTCGTGGGTGTACAGCCATGGAAACTTAGCAGCGGATATGCTCAATAACGTTGTATTGGAATCCACAGGCGTGCTCCAAAAAACTCGCATTTATGAAATGAGTTCCAATGCAACCTTTAGAGAAACACTTGGATTTCTAATTGTTCGGGATAATGCCCATCAAAATGCATTTGCGAAAGCACTTGAAACACTTGGCGTAGAATGGGGCAAATTATTCCCTATCCCAAATTACGACATTAATAAATATCCAGAATGCCGAAAATTTGTTGATATGGGCTACCATAACATCCAGTTCAATTTCAGATTAGACGAAACCCGAATTGGAGAAATTCTTCAAGGGAAGTCCCCGAGCAGAAACGAAGGCGCATTTTCAGTCACTCCTCCTCCAGAAGGTTTCCCTGTTCCACAATTTCCTGAAATGCCGAATGAACACAGCCCTGGAATTAGTGATTTAAATAACTAACTTTCACCCATTCCACGGTTTTGTTTGCATGAACGTTTACAGTCACTCCTGAAAAAAGGCAAAAAGAAACGCATCTATATTTATAGATGCGTCAAACTTCCTAAAGGCTTGTGGCGAAACAATTTAATGTTGCAATGCACGCCTTACTGCCTCGCCAACTTGAATTTGAAATTGTTGTGACTGCAACAGTGCAGCATCTGCTTGGTTGGACACGTACCCTAATTCAATTAAGAGTGACGGAGTTGAGGTATTTCTAAGTACATAAAAATTCGAGTCATAATGGCCTCGGTAAACAGCGTTTGGCAAGTCACGGAACTGATTTTCTAGTTGTACGGCTATGTTGCTTGGCGCAAACGAATGAATTTCCATGCCTCTTATAAGCGAATTTTCATGGGCATTTGCGTGAATGCTCAGAAAAAGATCTGCTTGGAACGAATCAGCGATATTAGCCCGTTCTTGTAAATAAACATACTCATCGCTAGACCTTGTTAAATAAACCTCTATACCATTCTCTTGTAAAGATTTTTTTATTTGTTTAGCGAACAAGAGCGTAATGTTTTTTTCGATTAGCCCATTTCCTTTCGCGCCAGGGTCTCTACCGCCATGCCCAGGATCAATGACAACACGGGAAATGGTTCCTGTTACAGCTGCTTGCTGGTCGACAGTTTTGCTTTCATTACTGGTCGATCCAGATATACTTTCATTGCTAGTAGAACCAGATAAATACGAGGTATCAATAAACGCCCGTTGCCCATTATACGTAATTTGACCCCAACCATCCGTTGAGATTCGATACTCGACCATTGAACCATAATCAATTTTCCCTAACATTGCGGAATTAGTGCTTGCTTGTGCACGAACGATCAGACCGTTTTTTGCTGTTACCTTACCAACGTTCACACCAGAAACAGCAGGTGGTTGATGGCTCTCTGCTTGATGACTCGTTGCTTGGCTGGTTGGCCGGTTTTCCTTAATAAAAAGGCTGTTAAGGTATCCGGCTTTTCCGTTGTATGTAATTCGAACCCAGTCATAGCCAACATCCACGTACTCTATCTTGGCCCCTGACTGCAACTGGCCAATTACAGGAGCATCATTGCTAGGGTTCTCGCGTACATTTAAACTCGTATTTGTGATCACTGTCCCTGTTTGGACAGTATAAGCAGAAGCATATGATTCCAAGAAGATAAAAAATGTGCTAAATAGGAGTGCAACAACAATGAACGACTTTCCCTTCAACCTCTTCACCTCTTTTCATGGATTTTTAATTCTATCATATTAGGACAGAAAAATAAGAGAGTCCATTTCCCTAGCTGATTAAACCGGTTTCACATGGATCAGCGCCCAAGAGGCTTTGTTTTTACAAGTGTATCCTTAACTACTTTTTTTAAGATATCATCTAAATCTATAGACACAAGACTTTAGACCCTAATACGCATCACCCTGTCGAATAAACATCTATATAGACCCATGCCCATTGTTCTATTTATAAAAGAGCGCTCTTATTAAACAAAAAAAGAATAGTCTTTTTTATATACACTGTTGACGTATTCCCTTTAAACAGTCAATCTATGCAAACCTGACCTAACACAACCTCAGCTATAGCTATTTTATTTTTTCTTTCAGTCTATTAAATACTGTGGCCCAATCGGTTCATGCAATAGTTCGAGTTTTAAGCCACAATAGCTTAAACAGATAAACAATGAAAGGTGCACAGCAGCCATGAAGGCTTGCACCTTTTTTAACATGCCGGCATTTTACCGAGAAGTCGCTCTTTTGAAGACGTTACAGCCATACATGATGATAGTCGGAAAAGACCGTTTGAGTAACGAGTGACTTTAGTCAATTTTTTAACAGAGACTTCATGACTCCAGACAATAGTATTTGTAATACCGGAAAACTATAATGAGTGAAGAAAATAGCTGAAAGTGAGGAATGATAGGTTGTCTAATTTAACTACACATCATGATAGAGTAAAAACGGGTTGGATTTTGGCTAGTACCTCTCTATTGTTAACCACCAGTATTCTTTTTTGGTTTATAGGAAACCCTAAGCGCTTTATCGAAACAAGGATGGGGATTCACGAAGGTGTATTTGCAGACTTTTACGTATGGCTATTCACCTTCATCATTGTATTAGGTTATGTTGTCTATACAATCATTGCCTTACCCTTTGTTAGAGCACACCTTTTTCACATGTCCTGGCTTAAAATCATTGGAGTGTGGGCAGCATTGGCTACAGGTATAGTCGAGGAAGTCTTGTTTAGACATCTATTGATGGATTTCTTACAGTCTCTCCATGTTTCTGATGTTCTGCAAATCATACTTTCAGGAGCGGCATTTGGCTTCGCCCATGGGGCTTGGGGAATTTTAAGACGTGACATGAAAATAGTCTTGCCTGTCATTATTTCAACTACAATTTTAGGGTGTTTTTTGGCAACACTGTACATTATGTCAGGAAGAAGTACGTTTGCCCCAATCGTTGCTCATGTGTTGATTAATTTAATTATTGAGCCTTGGCTTATGTTATCAGCCATTTCAGGAAAGTGGACAATGAGTAAGCAAACACAAGAAAATACGTAAAAACGAACTATTCTCTTTTATTACAGTCATTCGGTTTGCTGCGTGGCCTGTCAACATACTATTTAGTTTTGCTCCAGTACCACGTTATCAGGATACAATCGCACCACGCAGCATCCATTCACCCTTTCATAATCACTTTTTGAAAAGAGAAATCCCCTTTCGCAAAGCGTGTGAAGGGATAACATTCAGATTCGTTTTGAAGTGAACTTAAACGTGTATTTTTCACTCCTAAAGTATAATTTCGTGTATTCAAAAATCGTATCGTTTTCGAAATAAGCCCATAGATCCATGAACAATACGAGCTCTCCTTCTTCCAGCTTCAACGTTTGCTTAAGCTGTTCATCCGGCAGCAACGGGAAAATCTCCCCCTGTCTTTCCTTAATACGGTACCCTTTCTTTTCTACGTAGGCATATTTAGAACGGGTCATTACTTCGACGGATAGGTCAGGAAACAGCGTAACTGGCATATACGTCTCCTCCAAAATGAGAGGTTCGCCATCAGCTAGCCGCAATCTTCGAATAAAAAATACCTTTTCTCCGTCTTCCAGTTGTAATGTTTCTCTCACTTTCCCAGTTGGTTCTTGCATGGAAAAATCAAGAATTTCGTTAGCAGGCTGTTTGTTTAAATAAATCATCTCTTCGGTAAAGCCTTGTAAGCGATAGATGTCCTGCTCGATTTTCCCCGTTTTTACATATGTGCCGGAACCCCTGATGCTGTATAAAATTCCCTCCTCGACCAGAAGTTTAATCGCCTGCCGTATTGTAACTCTGCTGACTTGATACTTCTCTACCAATTTATTCTCGGAAGGAATGGCTTCATCTTTTTTTAATTTTAATGCAAAAATATCCTTTTTAATTTTTTCCGCTACTTGTTTATATAGAGGAGAGTGAATAGCCAAGAAAAAAATACCTCCGTTTTTCTATCTTTAATTTGTATTGTCTTAAATACAACTATACCTAAAAATCATTTTGTTTTCATCTTTTCCGTTTAAACTTCTATCTTTCCACTCGCAGCATACCTGAAAACGCCTATTCAATCAGGAATATTGTCTCCTAACTGAAGCATTCATTTGTTTGTCAATTACACGCTTAAATTGGTTGCGTCAAATAAATAATACAACTTTAATACAAGATTAGTATTGATTTTGTATCACCATGGTGCTATAACAGAATTATAAGACAAGCAACCACGCGAGGAGGAGCTAACATGAAAAGACAGCGATTGGTTATTGCCGGAAGTGGAAGCACTTACACGATGGGAATGATGATGAGCTTAATTGAAGAGAAGGAACGCTTTCCGCTAAAAGAATTGGTTTTTTATGACATTGATGCAAAACGTCAGGAACGTACAGCCAAAGCAACGGAGATTCTTTTCAAGGAACGCTATCCTGAATTGACGTCATTCTCTTATACAACCGACAAAAAAGAAGCTTTTAAGGATGCAGACTTCGTATTCGTTCAAATTCGTACAGGCGGCTTAGCCATGAGAGAGCAGGATGAACAAATTTCATTAAAGCACGGCGTTGTCGGTCAAGAAACATGCGGTCCCGGGGGAATGGCTTACGGGCTGCGTTCGATTAGGGATATGATTGAGCTCGTAAAAGACATCCGCCGCCATTCTCCGAATGCTTGGATTTTAAACTATACAAATCCGGCCGCCATTGTGGCTGAGGCATTAAAGCGGGAATTTCCGACAGATACACGCTTGCTGAATATTTGCGACATGCCAATTGCAATTATGATCAGCTACGCGAAAATTCTTGGTCTGGACGTATGGGAGCTCGTCCCTGAATATTTTGGCCTTAATCACTTTGGCTGGTTTACGAAAATATACGACAAAAGCGGTACCGACCATACGGAACGATTAAAGCAACTTATTATTCATAATGGTTTCAAACCAGAAGATAAAGAAATCGCCAATGACAAATCATGGCAGGAGACGTTTGCGATGGCTCGGCAAATGCTCATTGATTTTCCAGAGTTTCTCCCTAATACGTACTTACAATATTATTTGTATCCTGACAAAATGGCGGCGAAAGAAAACCCAAACCGCACTAGGGCAAGACAAGTGATCGAAGGCCGTCAAAAACGCATCCATGATCTTTGCGACGAAATCATCCAAAATGGCACAGCTGCTGGCGCGGACCTCCATGTCGATATCCACGGCGTGTTTATGATTAAAGCCGCTGAATCGCTAGCTTACAACTTGAGCAAACGATTCATTGTGATGGTAGAGAATCGCGGCATTATCTCCAACTTACCGGCAGACGCCATGGTCGAAGTGCCAGCTCTTTTAACGAGCAACGGCGCCCAACCATTCGTAGTAGGCGCTATTCCTACTTTTTATAAAGGTTTGCTAGAGAGCCAATTCGCTTATGAAAAATTGGTAGTGGACGCATACTTTGAGAAGAGCTACCAGAAACTGCTACAAGCCCTTACTTTAAACCGTACTGTTATTAATGTATCTACAGCCAAAGCAGTATTAGACGATCTCATTGCCGCCAACAAAGAATACTGGCCAGACCTAAAATAAATCGTCCCTCTGTTCGTAGACCTTTACTAAATTAAAGAGAAGGAAAGGATGAACGGCTATGAAAAAATTAATTATTAACGCGGATGATTTCGGCTATTCAAGAGGCGTTAACTTCGGAATTGTGGATGCGCACCGTTTAGGTATTTTAACTTCAACGACATTGATGACAAACATGCCAGGAGCGGAACACGCAGCCGAGCTGGCCGACCAATTCCCAGACTTGGGAATTGGCGTTCATCTTGTACTGACTTGCGGCAGGCCTCTCCTTCGTACCCACAAAACGATCGTGGATGTTCAAGGAAACTTCCGTAAACTCGATTTCTATAAAGGAGCGTTCACGATTGATTACGACGAGGTTTATGCTGAGTGGAAAACGCAGATCGAAGCGTTTCTGTCCTACGGCCTGGAACCGACGCACTTAGACAGCCACCATCACGTCAATTCCTTTGGCAGCATCCCCGACGTATTTTTGACGCTTGCCAAAGAGTATCGACTACCGGTACGAAACAATATGGGGGAGAAAACTGCAGCGGAACTGAAGCGGAAAGGAATCAAAACAACGGATTCCTTCTCTTATTTGATTGAAACGACGTTAAAAGATGATGAGGCGCTAGACAATCTGTTTAAAAACCATGATTCGGTTGAAGTCATGTCTCATCCGGCCTATTTAGACAAGGAACTTCTGGCTAGCTCTTCGTTTACCTTCCCAAGAGTGGACGAACTGGAATTTTTAACTGATGAGGAAATCGTTACACGTGTTCGGTCACGTAAAGATATTCAACTGGTCACGTATCAATCGATCTAAATACTATGGACGATAGGGAGGCTTCTATGATGAAAAGCTTTTTGCAGAAGTTTGGAAAATCGCTGCTGATACCAATTGTTGCTTTGCCAATTGCCGGACTGCTCCTTCGATTAAGTGCCGAGGATTTGCTGGACATCCCTCTATTCCAAGCATCCGGTGTCATTTTGGCTCAGATGGATGCGCTGATTGCGATCGGAATTGCGATGGGGCTTGCAAAAACAAAGGATAAAGGAATACCGGCACTCACAGGTTTTCTGGCCATTCTTGTCTTAAAAGAAGGATTAACAATTATGGACCCAGAGCTCAATATGAGCGTTTTCGGAGGCGTATTGGCTGGTTTAATCGCAGCCTTCATCTATAATAAGTTTAAAGATACAAAGCTACCAAGTATGCTGGCCTTTTTCAGCGGAGAAAAATTCCCTATTACGGTTATTATCTTTACGATGATTCCAGTAGCTGGACTAATGTCATTAATTTGGCCATACGCACAGTCCGGTATTGATACGTTCAGTAAAACGTTGATGGGGCTTGGCGCGCTAGGCGTGTTCATATTTGGATTCTTAAACCGCTTCTTACTGCCATTTGGTTTGCACCATGTTGTAAATACGTACGTCTATTTTGGCTTGGGGGAATATGAGACGCCTTCTGGAGAAATTGTGAATGGTGAAATCACCCGCTTTTTAAGCGGCGACCCTACAGCCGGATACTTTATCGGCGGATTTTTTATCACGATGATGTTCGGTGTACCGGCCATCGCTCTCGCCATTACCCGGGCTGCGAAGAAAAAGAAAGAAGAAACGAAGTCTTTAATGGCTTCAGGTGCCGGAACCTCTTTTATTACAGGGATTACAGAACCAGTGGAATTTACATTCTTGTTTACATCTCCGCTGTTGTACTTTATGCATGCGGTATACACTGGGCTGGCAGGAGCTGTGCTTTATCTGTTGCAAATCAGGCACGGATTTTCATGGGGAGCCGGTGTCATTGACTTCGTCTTAAACTTGAACCTCGCAGATCGAGGGTTGCTCATCATTCCAGTTGGCCTTGCCTTTTTTGCACTGTACTATTTCACGTTTTATTTTATGATTGTTAAAAAGGACATCCCCCTTATTGGCCGAGAAAAAGAGCTGGACTTTGGCGAACAATCTTCAGAGGACGAGAAAGAGTTGAAGTTGTCCCATTCCAATCACGAGTACATGGCCAAGAAAGTATTGCAATTTATCGGCGGAAAAGAAAACGTTATCACGAATGATAACTGCATGACGCGCCTTCGTCTCGAACTCCATGATACAGAAGTCGTAGACGTCGATCGCATTAAGCAAACAGGTGCCCACGGCGTCATCAAAATCGACAAAAACAACGTACAAATCGTCCTAGGCTCCGAGGCCACCATCGTCAAAAAAGAACTAGACAAATTATTGGAGTAATGTCTCCAGTTAAAGAACTTTTCGTATAATAAAAAGCCCGCGCCTGTAAAAAACAAGGGACGGGCTTTGCTTTTTCAATGTTTCGAACTCATATTTATTCGAATAGTACTTATTGCTCTAGCAAATTTCATAATTTGATTTTTCTCTAAAGCGGAGCGTTTTTACAAAGTCTATGAATAGCTTCGCTTCTTCAATAATACTCTTTTTTAATACATCGAAATTAACTTTTGAAAGATCTTTGTTTTTGTTGCCGGTCATCTAATAAACTCAAGTAGTTTGCGTGGTATACGACGCCCATCATATCGGTATCAGCATATTGAGAAGTAATTTTCGTTTGCTCTTTATGAGCCGCTGCTTCCCCTCCTCACCAAGCTTATAGACAATCGATTGATGAACATTTACAATGAAAGTATCCATAATTTGGAGGATACTGATGCGAAAAATTACAAACATTGTCGGAATGACAATTGGCCTCTTTATCTCTTATCACAGCTCGGAATACATCCTTTACTTGCAAGGAAAAAGAGATTCTTTTGAAATAGAAGCTCTTATAGCAATTTCAGCTCTACCAGTTGCTTTACTAGTAACCTTTTTTAGATCTTTCCCAAGTGAGGTAGGAAAACCGCGTGAATGGGATAGAGAAGATTGGGTGGATCCACTTGCTGATGAAGATGAAAAAACCAAATAATCAACCTAGAGCACCACTTTCACACCTAACCCTTACAAAGAAAAAGATGATCATTGCCTACCCTATACCACGTTAAGCTTCCAATAGAGCAGCCACATGGCTACCCTCGTGTCACTCTTTTTGAAGGGCTGTGATTTCAATATGTGTTACATTGCGAGAGCCCACAATAACCTCTTCCTCCCCCATCATACCGAAAGACACAAATTGGTTTTTCGATAAAGATTCATCAATCGCCCTAACTGCTTTTTTCACATCATCATCCGGCCGCTCTGATTCATAAACAGGTTTGTCTCTCCCAACAACGTATACTTTCATTAAATACGGCATGTTTAACAGTCTCCTTTTAAGTAGATTCCTTATTCTTTACCCAAAATTTACAGTTATTACTCATAGTTGTAGTCCTTTCAATTAAAAAAGCGCATATGACTTATCATCATACACGCTCTTTGTTCTTAGCATCTGGATCGGGTAGCCTCAAATCTTCATGAAACTTGTTTTTAGAGGGAGAACCTTTTCAAACTTGTCACGGAGAAAAAACGGAGTAGAAACCTTGCTTTATGGATTCCGTTTAAATACAGCTAGATTCCCGTCAGTTCCACCATAACTTTGTTGGGCGACCAGCGAGATTAGCTCCCAACCTTCCTTGGCCAATTCATTTAGGGTGTCACCGATCCGTGCCGCATTTTTGTTATTATTTGCCACCGGTAACAATATTGTTTTATATTCTATTCCAATCACCTCTTATGCCTTATGATAACACATAAAAAAGACAACGGCCTAGGCTTCCGTCCCTTTTAGAAACGTCGTACGAAGTTTGTCATGGCATTAACTAAAACTGAATTTTTCCATCTCAAGATGGCTTTCGCTAATTTATCCAATTGTGTCCTTTTTTCTTTTCATTATTACGAATAGAATAGCGTAGCCAAAGCCTGAAATAAGGACAGCATATTGCGTTACTGGATGTCGTATCTCTTCACCTATCCCAGTAAAGGTCGATATTAGTAGTAATACTAGCACTACGATCATGGCAATGATGAAAACTCGTCTCATAATAATATACATGCATTCAGTTTAGCATAAATACTCTTCATGCAGCCAACAACTAGACGTCGTTACTCTCGTTTCGATTACACAACTTATTAAAGATTTATATAAACCTTTTCACTGTTTTGTTTATAACTTTGTGCCTTTTTGTCATTAGATTAATCTACTCAGTTACGATGTCGAAAAAAGAGGTGATTTTATGAATATTTTTTCTGCTGTTGCTCCAGTTATAACAGGAGCTGCATTTGCTGTATCGGCTATTGCCTTTACTTATGCCAAAACACAAGATGGAAAAATCAAAGATTTAGAGCAGCGAATCGAACAGTTAGAAAAGAAATAACTGCTTTTTTCCGTTTGGATACTAAGCTACGAAAAGTTGGAGTGACAGTTGACAGTTCCCTTACGTCACACACTATCCTTTGGATAAGGAGGTGTGATCATGAAAAATGTTTTCGTTTTCGGCCGGATGAAAGAAGACGATCCTAGACGTGAAGAGGTAGAAGCGATGACTGAATCCATCTTTTGCGCGATCGAACAAGAAATCGACGAAATCACACATGCATTTAACGGAGAATAAACTTACAGGCGGCTCTTGCCGCCTACCCATCCCGATTTCGCCCAAGTCATTGACGTCATTCTTTGGGTACAAAGCCTAATCTCACACACTCCACCATCAGCAAATAAGCCAAACAACCATACACGGCAACATTCTCCTCCAAAAACATACAAATACAAGGGCTCTGTTAAAATGGTCCCATCCGGTGTACTATATTTACAATATGTATTGCTTTTAGAACTTTGATTGGATGGAGAGAATATGTTTGATATTTTGAAGAACTATGAAGAACTGACCGTAAGTGAAAAGAGAGTCCTGAGCTACATCATGGAAAATCAAGATCAAATTCCCCATATTAAAATTAATGATTTGGCAGAGGCAACGTTTGTTTCAAAAACGGTCATTATCAATTTGGCGCAGAAATTAGATTTTTCCGGTTTCCGAGAAATGAAATATTATATCAGACAGAAAATCATTGAAAAAATGTCTGCACAGGAAACAAGCACGGTCCTGTATCGGGAGATTTTAAAACAGTCTATGGATAAGACATTCTCCCTTGTCACGGAAGAGCAGCTGCAAAAAACAGCTGCCAAAATTAAAGCTGCGAAAAATGTATTTATTATGGCGAGAGGAACAAGCAAAGCTGTCGGTTATTATTTGGAGCATCTCTTATTGACAATTGGCATCCAATGTATCTTTATAAAGGATTACAATTTATCGGAAGTGTTTACGGATTTTGTGGCCGAAGAGGATATTGTCATCTTTATTTCCTTATCGGGAGACACGAAAAAAATTATTAATACTGCGAAAAAAATTCATTTAAAAAAAGCCGAGATCATTAGTATCACTTCATTCAAAACAAATGAATTGACCCGGTATACGACGAACAACCTATTTTGTTATACCGACAAAACGAACACAAGCAAAAATGACACCATTTCAAGAACTGGTTTTTTCCTTACGATTGACTTGTTGGTTGATAAATTGGCCAACCTTTAAATCGTGTAGGCAGTGGTGCTAAAAACGACAAAAATAACGCTCTTCCATAAAAGAAGAACGCTATTTGTCGTTCATTAATGGCTGTAGTTTTCGCGGATTTTTTCTGCAGTTTCTTTTGCCCGCTCCGCCTCTTTTTCCGCTAAATGAGCTGCTAAGCCGGTATAGTTCCCAGGTTCAATCATATGCTTTATTTCTTTATCTGTGAAGTTTGCCCGGACTTGTTTGTTTCCTCTTAAGTTATCATAGAATTCCTGCCCTTCGGCAGCTGTCTTCATAGCAATCTCATACATAAGAGAATGGGCCTGATCCTTGCCTAATTTCTCTGCTAGTTTCATCATGACGTATTCACTATTATCAAGGCCTTTGTTGCGTTTGGCGTTATGGAGCATTCTCTCTTTATGCACGGTCAGTGTACGGGTCAATTCTTCACAGCGGATCAAAATTTCTGTCATCAATTCCATCGACTCTTCCAACAATCCTTCAAATAGCATATAAGAACTACTGTCCCCTTCATATGGACGTGCAGCTGAATACATCCCTATACTAGGAAGAGAATAGAGTTTCTGGGCATTTGCGATAATTCCCTTAGCAAGTTTTGGGTTGATTTTATGGGGCATGGTACTGCTGCCGACAGTCCCTTTACTGAACCCTTCGGATACTTCAGCGATTTCTTCCAAGGTTGTACTGTATACTTCCTCAGCTATTTTATGGCAGCAATTTGCCAATAGGGCCAAATTCGACATGTATTCCAATTTATGTGTGTTAATATTTCTAGATGGCACAGTCATTGGATACATGCCAACTAAGGCAGCCACACGGTTTTGAACGTTTATTCCTATCTCCGGCATTGAACTGAACGTGCCGACTGCCCCACCCATCATTACTTGAAAAACTCTTTTTTCCGCTTCAGCCATGCGTTGATGACAACTGATCAATTCGCTTATCCAAGCGGACACTTTATACCCGTATGTGATCGGAATCGCATGTCTCCCATGCGTTCTACCGGGCATGACCGTATGTTTGTTATCCGAGGCCAGAATGCTTAAGTTTTCTAAAATCTCACCAATCAGGCGCATAAATATCATATGAGCTTTTTTCAAAATATAAAGCTGCGAACTTTGCTGTATATTTTGTGTTGTTATTCCGTAGTGAACATATTTTCCGCTATCTGGTGGACATGCTTTGACGAGAACTTTTAAGAAAGGGACAAAGCCATGGCCAATTTCTTTGTAAATACGGTCCATTTCTTCGAGATCAAGGTTTTCAAGTTTGGCGGCCTCTTTAATTTCCTGCGCAGCTTTTTTTGGAATAAGCCCATATTCAGCCTGTGCCTCAGCCAATGCCGATTCAAACAAGAGCCAAGTTTTATATTTTTCCTTCTCTGTAAAGAGGTTTTTCAGACCACGATCGTCAATTGTTTTACTTTTAGAATCATATAACGCTTTCATACTATCACTCCTTTATGCCTCTAAACTTTTTCATCGACTGCATTTTTGATAAATTCTACCTGCGTCCCATAGACGATATGAATATGCTTCGCTGTTGGGAAAAAGAAGCCGGAGCAGCCAGTGCTGTTCAATAACTCTTTGTCAATCTCCCTAACTTCTTTTAGATCAATCCGAAGCCTGGTAATACAGTTATCCACGTTCAGAATGTTTTCTTTTCCTCCCAACGCTTCCACTACTTTACTGGCAATCTCCTCGTAGCGCTTTTCTTTAAGCAGGGTACTGTCAACGTTTTGCAGTTCTTCCCTGCCTGGTGTTTTAATATCAAACCGGATAATCGCCCAATAAAAAATGAAATAAGTGACGACAGCTAATCCTAGACCAATTAACACCAAAAAGAGCCATCGTGAGTTTTCATAAAGGAGTCCAAAGATCGTAAAATCAAAAATGGTCCCCCGGATATATCCAATGGAAACATCTGCAAGCGACAGCAATACAGCACCGATGCCAACGATACATGCGTAGACGATGTATAACAACGGAGCAAGGAAAACAAAAGTGAACTCAAGCGGTTCTGTTACGTTACCTAGAACAGCCGTGAGCACCATAGTAACCAACATCGATTTCACATAGACTTTATTTTCCTTGTAAGCAGCCTTGTACATAGCAAAGGCAATGGCAGGGAATAAAAACAGGACGACAAGCATTTGCTGCTGAGCCATGAATCGGGACAGCTTTGGCATCATGGACCAATACTCACTGTTTGGCCCCTGATTAAACAAAATTTCCGTAATCGCTGGGACAACACCGACATACGTTTTCCCATCAATGACATAGGACCCACCTGCTTCCGTAAATCGGAACAAGGCATTCCAGACATGATGAAGACCAAACGGAATGAATAGCCGTTCGCCCGCCGCTGTAAAGAAAGGACCGACCACACTTAAAAAGATGGTAGACAAGTTCGTCAATAAACCTACAAAATAGGTCCAGACAAACGGAAGCAACATCCCAACGGTAGCCATCAATCCGATCGTGATGATTGGAACTGATTTCTTCCCAGAAAAGAACGCCAGTGCAGCCGGTAGTTCTAGGTTATAGAACCGTTCCGTGGCCCAGGCCGCGATTAGACCGGTTAGAATCCCTCCGGCAGCACTAATATTGACCGTTTGAATGCCAAGTATATTGATCTGACCCTGCTGCGTCATCACATCGGGATCGGCCATCGTTCCTGTGATGGTCAGCCATACATTCATTGCAACAATTAAGGTCAGATATCCTGCCACAGAGGCAAACACCGAAATACCTTTATCCTTTTTCCCCATTCCATAAGCGACACCCATCGCAAACAATAAAGGGATATTATCGAAAACAACATTACTGATTGTTTTTATACTTACCAAGATAGTATTGACGGCCTCGTTACCGAGGAAAGGAACTTTTTCTACCATATAGTCTTGCGTAAGCGCTCCGCTGATCCCCAAAAGCATCCCGATCGGAGCCAATACCCCAATCGGGAGAAGCAACGTTCTGCCGAATTGCTGTATGGAGTCACCAATTTTTCTTTTATTCATCCCTCAAAACCTCCCTTGTCTCTATGATCTAATTTACGTTTTGGATAAAAAATCAAATGAACGAGTGTATGCATACTTGGATTTTTTTATCTGCTATTATTCTATCAGCATAAAAAATTAGTTGAAGCGCTTCCGTTTCCTATTAACTTATTTAGGTAATGGAAAATGACCTAGGTCATTCAAAAAATGATTTTCGGAGTAATGAATTATTCGAACCGAGGTGATATGGTGAGAGTGTTGCTAGACGAAACCGAGCAGCCCTTCTCCTTTTCCTAAACCCAAAATACAGAAACATACCTACGGAGGTTGAACGGATGACAGATATAAAAATGATTGCGCTGGATATGGATGGTACGCTGTTGAATGATAACAAAGAGATTACAAGTTGGACGAAAAACCAAATCAGGAAGGCACAGCATGCAGGTATCACTGTCGTCTTATGCACGGGACGCCCCTTTCCCCACTGCCACACTTACATTCAAGATTTGCAATTACATTCCCACTCGATCACATGCAATGGCGGACAAATTTACGCAGTCGACCATTCTGTTATGATAGAACATCTTTTCGATGCAGCCACGCTGGCTAATTTATATCACTTTGCACAAGGACTCGGAATGAATACATGGACGATCTCCACAAAGGAAGCGTATTATAACGATTTACCGGAAAACTGCAGCGCATACCAGTGGCTGAAATTCAGCTGCTCCCATAAGGATGAAGAAGTTTTAAATAAGATGGCAGAGAAAGTGCAATCGATAGACGGCGTAGAAGTTAGCAACCGGACAGCCTTCACGGTTGAAGTCAATCCTACCGGCGTGAATAAAGCTGCAGCACTTGAATGGGTTTGTGAAAAGTTAGGAATAACGATGAAGCATGTAATGGCAATAGGAGACAGCCTCAATGACATAAAAATGATTCAATCTGCCGGTATCGGCATAGCGATGGGCAATGCCCAAAAAGCAGTGCAGCAAGTAGCCGATGCTATTACTGATACAAATAATAATGATGGAGTTGGAAAAGCAATTGAGAAATTTATTTTTGGTGGAGAATGAGAATGAGGGGTGTTCAGGCATGTGTATCGAGGCGCTTATGTATAGGAGAAAAATATGCGTGTAAGGACGATTAAATGGGGAGTCTGCATAACATGAATAAAGAACAATTTGTTCACTTTATTAAAATGCATATTCGAGATGAAGCGAGTGCAGGACTCATTCAAAAGTTGGAAAAACCCCCTGGAAGAAAACCAAGGGCCAAACTTGTAGCACAATCTAAATGGTTTAATAACCTAGATTCAAAAGATAAAGAAATGGTTAGCCAAATCATCCACGAAAGTATAGACGAAGCACTTTTTGGGCTCCTGGCCGTTTTAGATGGCGTAAGTGCCATTGACGAAAAACCCGGAAGTGAATGGAAGCTTATTTATAAAAATAAAGATCAAGAAAAATTGCTAAATGACATTGAAACTGAATCCTTACATGACTTATACAACGATTTAACACTAGAAGATTAACGGCTAAAATAGCTCTGCAAGTGGGCATATCCTTTAAACCGTTTGGGGCAACACGAGGCAGAGCTATTCGTTCCCACCTTCCCGGAATTGTCCCTATCCGGTAGGACTATTCGCAACAAGATGTAAGGAAAAAGAAGATGTCTTTATATAAATATTTCATCTTCTTTTACCTAGCATCTAAAAGTAATTTTATCTCTTTTATTTGTTCGATGTGTCGCTGTTCATGCAAATATATCTGTTCAATCCATTGATCAAGAGGCAATTCGCCAAGCGCAGGATGTTTCATAGATTTTTCGGCTAATATGGACTTATCTTCAATAGTATTAAGAAAATTCATCAATTTTTCCCTTGAATCATTTAACCAATTAACTACTTGCTCCACTTCAAAAGGTCCTTCATCTGGTTCAACGATTTTTGGAGCTATAATCTTTTTGGTTCGATCTAATAATATAAGGGGAACATTCTTCCGTTTATTTTCATTACTATTCGATCCTTTCAATCCCCAAGTAATTGCCTTTAATGATGCCTTTTCCACTAAAACTAAGTGATGGCAAACTTGCGCTATACTCCATTTATTTACATCAGCCTTACTATTAAATTGAGCATCACTTAATGACGCCAATTCTTTTACAAGTTTCTTTCTAGTTTTTTCTAGATGGCCATTCACTAATTGATTCAATAGCGTTCTCCCTTCATTCTTATTCAATACGATATACGACAAAAAAAGAGTGGTTCCTCCCATTCCCATAAAAAATACACAGATCTCCCTTCTTTTTAGGCACAGGGCGATTAAACACAAAAAGCTAACGACTTTTCAGCATTTCAGGTTAGATTGTGGAACAGCTCCCGTAGGCCTTTGCCTCTGTAAATAGGAATGTCAATGTCAACACAAAACTGGGCAGTGTCATTTGCTCGTAAAAAGAGCGCGTATTGCCTTATGGCTCATACACGCCCTTTATATAATACGGTGGGCATTCTCTTCCATACTTACTTATTACTAGAGTTTCGACTACAGAACTACAAAAGACATGGGCTTTTTTCTACTTGCCCCCCACTATTTGTCCTCCTCTTTATCCTTGTCTTTCCATTCAAAGAAAGCGATAAGAAGATAAGAAATTATAGCTAACGGTAAAGTAACAGCGAGTACAAACGGAGAAAAGCTAAATGTCCAAAATAAAGCGTTGTTGCCGACCTTATTTTCCACTATTTGATAATAGAGATCCTCTACAAGGAATATTAAAAATAAGGAACCTACACTAATTACAGTCGTCCATAGAATCGTCTTAAATAGCATCTTATGGCTCCTACACGCTGTTAATTTAAGAACTTATTGGGTATTTTTTCATTTCTTACTCTTATTCTTTTCTTTACTATCTTTTCGTTCAAAAAACACAATAAGTGCATGAGTAACTATTGCCAAAGGTAGTGTCACGGCTAGTATAAAAGGAGTAAAAACGATTATCCAAAATACACCCATATAATCATTGGCATCACCAAAAATCAAAAAGTATGTGTCTACAACAAAAGCAATTAATAGTAAAGGAACAATACTTAATAGAATTGTCAATATAATCGTTTTTAATAGACTTTTTGAATATTTTTTCAATATAATCAGTTCCTTACTTGTTTAGAAAGAAGCATTAAAGTTTTGATTTCCATGAGTTGGAAAAAGGTTGTGAAATCCTTCGTTATCTCTTGTATAAATCATGAAATGCATACTTGATTCTGGTATATATACCGCAATTTCATGTGCAGGTGCAAGATCATGTATCCCAGATATCCTTCCAGATCCGTTAGCAGTAATGTTTACAGCATAATTATAATCAATATTTGGTGGAGCCTCATACAAAAAAGGAATACCAATAGAATGTTCGAGGTTCCAAGATGCTCTACTCGAATTAATACTCGTATTTGTACGGGAAAATTTATCTGGTTCTGCAAACTTCTCGTCAATAATATCTTTACTAGAATTATATCTTACAGTTGAATTAATACCTAGTCCTTGACTGTTAATCCATTCGACTGAGTTATCCCCTTCTACACGATTGTTCGTAAAGTCGGCTCTTATTGCAGTTCTCGTTCGATATTTGTTACTAAATGGATCAAATTGAGCATTTCCGGAAGAAGTCATCCGATTGTCACCACTTACATATCCACCTACCCCCCAAAGGATCGCTACATAATCATCAGGAATAAAAGTAGTATATTGAATGCCGAACCTGTTAACAGAATTTTTTTGACTTGCTAACCTTTGCTGAAGGTCTGTTTCTGGTACTTTTACATATCTGTTTAAAAAATAACTATCGTAAGAAACTGACTCTTCAATCTCTGGAGTGATTTCCACACTCATATCTTCAAGTTCTTGAAGGCGCTTTGCTTTTTCATCTTCACTGACTTCTATAACACCCTCTATCTCATAAAGATACTCCTCTCCGGGATCAATTTCCTCATCAAATAATTGATTTTCTGTTATCTCTCCAATAGACTCACCATTTTTTGTAACATTATATGTATCTTCACTATTTGGAATTTCATTATCCCATGTTATTACAAGTCCCTCCTGTGACTTGACTTTGTGTTCTACAGTAATTTCTTCAAAAGAATTATCGTTTGACTTGTAGTTTCTTGCTAAAGCCTCTTTTTCTGTAGAAACCTTAACTTCCTCAAATCCAATGAGTTCATCATTATTATAGCTAGCTATAATAAAATTGTACTGTACATCCGGATCAAGATCGTCCGCCTTATAAATATGGTCTGATCCTCGCCAAATTTTTTCTCCGTCTTTAAATACTTCAAAGTATTCCGCATCATCTTCCCAAGAAAAAGTAACGCTGTCTTGAGTAACTTCATGCTCAACCCCTTCATATTGGGCAAACGCATTAGCGGAATACAACATGGAAGATATTCCTGCAATGCTAGCTGAAATGATAACCTTTTTCTTCAAAATCAAGCACTCCTTTTAAAGTTATTTATTAACCGTCCCAAATGGTAACACTCTTATACACAGTTTTCCAAGACAATAAAAATTAAACGGAATATTACTATTATTTACTTTATATAAACTTTAATGTAGGGAAAATAAAGAACTATTTAATTTAGTACTTTCAGATCATACAAATTAATTCTTATTTATATACTATTGATTTATGAGTCTATTATACTACTCACCCTATTCTATTTGTTATAGGTCGGGAAACAGCAAAGATTAAACTAAACATGCTCGAAGGCTGATTTTTGTTTTTTTAGCTGCTTCAAGCTATTTTCCTAGGTGTATTAGGAAGCATTTTTTCTCTATTAAGCCTAAAAAAGACAACATATTAGATTTAGCAGAAAACTACACAGTTTATGGAATCCTGAGTGCCAAAAACCTTTCCCCTTTTATATCAACTTGTTGGTCACATTGGTCACAGCTAGATAATTTTGTGACACTTGCCCAAACTTCACTTTATACGTGTACAATGTCACTAACAGCCTATATAGTCCAATAAACGCTATATCATTCGATAGTGGCGACGTTACTTTTGGAAGGCGGTGAAAAAAATGAATGAGCCTACTAAAAAGCAAATTATGAATAAGCTAGAGCTTGTGCTTAAAAATCAGCTAACCAGGGAGGAAGTTGCTGATTGGGCAAGTGAATATACGATGCAAGAAAAATACGATGTATCTGACATGGAAGTATGGAAAATGTTGATGACTGTCTCAGGGTTGGACCTTCAGGACAGCCCAGGCGAATATCTACATAATGACGATGACATTCGAGATTGGATCAAAAAGTTTTCAAACAATTGATTATGTAAGCAGCCACACTAAGGGTTATTACTGAATATAGACTAAAAGTATGGTAAGCTGGGTTCGAGGAGGATTAAAATGGACAAGTTACATTTTTTTTTAGTTACTCACAATATCCTGTCTGATTCTGGCGGTTTAACTATTGCCGCATTTAACCAATCAAAGTTGTTTTTGGATAATGGGCATAAGGTCACCGTCACTACATTCGATTATCAACCTAATTATCAATCTATTTTTCAAGAGCTAACGGATATGGGGAGAATTTATCCCAGCCTAGAGCATTTAAACAAATTTGAGTACTATAGAAATCAGAACACACTGCCTGACTCAAAACCAACTGCTGCTTTATATGAAGAAGAAGCGAATGAAGACGTAGCCTTTTTTTATGACAGCGACAATAACCGCTATTGCTTTGTGGATGGGACATTAAAAAAAGTGAAAACGTATAGTGACGCTAGACTAACAGCCGTCCGTTATTTTGAATTTGGAAATCAGCCTTATTTAGAAGTGAACTTTAATAAACAGGGATTTGTCGATAGAAAAGTCTGGTTCAACCAAGACGGACACCCTATTCAAGAGTCTTTCTATACAAATGACGATTTCTGTTATTCTACAAGGCACTTTAAGAAGAAAGGCGTTTCTGGGGAATTTTATTTGTTTAACCGGAAAGATGAAAAAGTTTATGCTTTTAAAGGCGCCAAAGCCTTTGATCGACATTGGTTAAATGAACTAGCTGCCAATAATGCCGCCAATCAAACAAAACCCATTTTCATCGCCCATGGGCAAAATTGCGGCACAAAAGTTGCAGCCATTAACCCTGACCATGCCTTGCGGTTTTTCACCGTCCATAGTAACCACCTTGAGGCTCCTTATACATCAGGAAGTCATGTGCAGTCTAAGTACAAACCAGTTTTTGAAAACAGACAATCGCTAGACGGCCTAGTGGTTTTAACCGAAAAACAAAAACGAGATATATTAGCAGACTTTCCAGGTGAGGATAATATTTATGTCATTCCTAATCCTCTCTCAGTACCAGAGCTCTATAATGAAGCCAGAAACCCCCTTAAGGTGATTATGGTTACACGACTAGAGAAAGAAAAACGATTAGATGAAGCACTGCATGTCTTCTCACTCGTTGTTAAACAACTTCCAGAAGCTACTTTATCCATTTTCGGAAAAGGCATTGAAGAAGAAAACCTACGGAACCTTATTAAGCAGTTAAAACTAGAGAATAACGTCTTTTTAGAAGGATATTCGAGTAATATCCCAAAGGAATTTCAAAAAGCAAGTATTAGCATGTTAACATCTGATTTTGAAGGGTTACCTTTAGCAGGAATTGAATCTCTTATGAACGGAACGCCGATTGTATCTTACAACTTTAACTATGGCGCTTCCGATATTATCAAGAATGGCATAACAGGATACATTATTGAGGATAATGACAAACAAAAGATGGCCGAAAAGATTATTTACCTATTAGAAAGTCCTGGAGTAGTGGCGGAAATGAGTAAAATAAGCAGAGAAAACATGATTGAAAAATATACAGGGGACGTCGTATATAGCAAATGGACGAATGTCCTTAAAAGTCATGTTTCTATTCAAGTATAAAGAAACCGACAACGGATCTTCCCTAAATTTGCAGACGAGTCTTTCAAATAAAACGCACAGGACAGCAAAAACATAAATGGTTGCTGTCCTGTTTATAATACGGCTAGTCATTTTTTATGTGCAAACGCCATAAACCTAAATCATGTTTTGTAAGGTCATAGATTTACCAACTTTAAGATGGTAAGTTGGTCAGGTCTATTACTTAATTCCCTTGTCCCCGTTAGTTGCTTTCCTCGTGCGTTCTAGCATATTTTAATAATAAAAGCGCATACGGCCTTATGGCTCATACACGCTCTATATTCAGGTTAATATGTCATCATAGAGAAATAAAAATCAGCATAACGGTCTTTTCTGTACAGTAATCTCAAGAATCGACCTGTATCCGGTAAACGGTATAATAATTCCGCTGACTTAAAATTTTCATTTTGGGATATTACACGGGATGCAACCAACTCCGCTTTCATCTCTTTAAATTCTTCACCGGTACTTTTATGAGTTGTTAAAGTTGGTGGGTTCGTATCAACATTTTCACTTATTGACCTATAACGACTACCGTCAATACCATTTACAAAGTGATGTTCTTTATACACGTCCCCTTCATACTCTAGAATGTAAGTAACCTCTTTTTCCCATTTTAATTCTTCCATGTTTCTCATCCCCTTAAGTATTAGTTGTGCTTCATTCTTAATAGAGAACAAAAACAGCATTTATCAAAAAAAAGTACAATGTTTTTGTTTTTTGTCACTTGATGAGAGGAGAAGAGCGCCGCCCTAAGGGCCCTAAGGCTTGCTTGTTTCCTGGCTACTTGTCCTTTCTTAGCTCTAAAGCCTCCATGAAACTTTGAAGCGTAAGTAAATTAAATACCACTTTTTGTCGAATGATTGTACTTGATGTCACATTCCCTTTATAATAGATTTGCATCAAATTTACATACAAATAAAGGAGAAAGAAATGAAGAAAAACAACCTACTTGCTACCCTCGGTTTAGTAAGTGTCATTACTTTAGCAGCTTGTGGGAACGACGCTACTAATGCATCAGAAAAAAACAACGACACGAAACAAGAAACAACCGAAAAAGAAACAGATTCTACTCGTGATGACAGCGAAGCGGAAGACAGTGAGGAAGATGCTAATGAGGGAGATTGGGAATACCAAGTCGGAGATATGAATGAAGATGGCAACTTTAAATTGTTAGCGCGTAATGATACATCTGAGACAATTGAAACAGCATCAATTTCTCTCCATTTCCCACAAGTAACAGTAGCAGAGGTTGTGGAATGGCCAGAGGAACTAGCTGATTCCTACGACTTCGAGCCAACTGGAGTTATCCAAATAGATATGGAAGTATCGAATTCATCTGAGGACACCATTAACTTTTATATGGACCAAGCCACGATCACTACTAATACAGGAGAACAACTAGAACCAGATTTATTGACTAGTGATCACATCGGTGGAGTGTTTATTGGGGCTGTTAATAAATCAGGCAGCGTTCGTTATATGCTCGAAAGCTCTGATCCTAATGAGATTGAGTGGGTGAGAGTCCTAATCAACGCACCACACGATGCAAATTTTGAAAGCTTGGGCCATGACATAGATGTTCAAATTGACTTTTAGTATAGAGCCCCGCCTACTTTTAAGGCGGGGCTCTTAGTTTATTCATAACAACGTGGCCATATCTTATTGCCGCCCCAGCCTTCTTGCCTACGATTCATATAATATATCGTCTGGAAAATAACGTTTTTTCTTGTTATTATATAAATATGTAAGTCATATTTATAAATTTATTTATGTAAAACGTACAGTTAATAACCCTGTTTTTGCTTTTGAGATCAACCCTGCTATTGTCAAGGATGTGCTGAAACCAAAACGGCTAAATATATATGCAAATCGCTATAAGGAGGTGTCGTTCTTGAAGAAAACAAACTGGTTTTTATCTGTGTTTATCACTGCCTTGGTTACGTTTGTGATTCAAACGGGATTAAGTAATTTCGGCGTAATTAACATGTCCAATGTTTGGACCGATCTAATCAGCTGGGTTGTTATATTCTTTGTCGTCTTCATATGCGTTGAAGCGTCCTTTAGAATATCCCATAAAATGAGACATCGAACTGAATAAGAACAATCAAGTGCCCTTCAAAATTGGAAGGGCTTTTCATTGTTCCAATTAAAAATGAATCCTTTTCACAAGAAGTCGTTAACTTTTTAGAGGTAAAGTCTATTGTTAGGTAAGCTCATACACTATCGCATCCATATACAGGTATGGTAACTTAATTCTACTAGAATAGAGCTCCCTTTTTCCATGCAAAATAACGTTTACCATACCTTTTAATAATCCATTTTTAACAGCTAATAATCATATTTTATTGCTGATCAAGTAATATTTTCCTTCCGTAAAATCGCCACATTAGATAAGTAAGAACACCTGGGAGTACAAACCTTAACTCACTATACATCACTTGCTCTAATTTGAAATACTCAAACAGCCATAAGCTGCCAAAGACCAAAACCACGTAAAGAAAACTAAATTTTAAATTAAACAAAACTGCGAAGTTAATAATCATAACTATTATTAAAATACTCCCAAGTACATATCTTGGAATACCTTCTATAGTTAATATTGTTTCATTATAGCTTTGACTATAGATTAAGACAGCAACGGTTACGGCACTCGGTATTAACGCACATAAAAACGTTAGTAATAATTCATTTGTTTTACTCTTAAATGCTGTCATACGAAGTGTGGCAATTGCAAAAGCAATCCAAAGTATAAAGCTGACAGGGTACCCCACCAATTCAAGTACAGATAATTCTAATGGTCTATTAATAAGGATAGCTGTTATAATGAATCCAAAAGTTCCGATAATCAGGTTAATAATATGCTTGATATTTTCCTTTATTGAAATTGTCGATACAGCCACGATTTCTTTAGCATATTTTTTGGGTGATTTCCCAAAAATATCTTCAATGGTTTTTCCGTTTCGTTCACCTTTTATTAAATGTACCTCTGCTTCCTCTAAAAATTCCTCCATTTCTGATTCCTTCACTCCATGAGAAATTAGATAACCTCGCATACTTTCAATATATTGCTTACCCTCTTTTGAAATCAATTTTAACACTCCTTTTTATTTGAGAACTTTATTTACTGAATGATTTAGTTTTTCCCATCGCTTCGTAAACTCTAATAGTTCTTGCTCTCCTTTTCCCGTGATGGAATAGTATTTTCTTTTTGGTCCAGCTGTAGACTTTTTCAATGCTGTACTTAACAAGCTTTCTTTTTGCATTCTTATTAACAATGGGTATATTGTCCCTTCACTAAATGAATGAAAGCCATATTCTTCTAATTTAGTTGCCAACTCGTATCCATAAATCTCACCTTCTTTTTTAATAATTGCTAGTAGGCAGCCATCAATAATTCCTTTTAACATTTGTGTTGAACTTGACAATTTATACCCCCTTCCCAATACCATGTATTACAAGGTATTTACCAAAAAAATGTTTTGCAATGCAAGTTATATACGTATTATATAAATTCATATCTTGTATTGCAAGGGTTTAACTTAAATTTTTATTCTTTACTTTTGTATTTATACTAGTAGGAGAGCGTAAATGGATAGGATACACTTAATTGGACATATGCTCTTAGGTCTTTTATTATCCATTCAAAGATGGAGATATGCTAAACGGCACGTACAGTGTATTAACCCCTATCATCACTTTAAAGACCATGCCGTACATACGCAGAACTTTTCGTTTTTGCCAAACCCGTTTGGATTTATCTATTTTAGTAACCCGTTCATCGTAAACATTGCTAATTGGTTTTACTTGGCTAGCGGACATATTGATGTTGTCCACCATTATTCGCCAGATCACCAAATTGCCGGGACAATGCTAGATGCGAATGGGAACGAAATACAAAATATATCGCAGATACCGCAAGAAAGATATATTAACGCCTGTGCCAGCCCATCCCTACTACAAGACAATGATGAGCTTGCTTCTGGCATTGAAGATGCCTCTACCGGCGGTAGGAAAGGAAACAGAATCAACCATTCTCGATTTCATTCCCGTGGTTGGCAACATTAAGCCTGGAAGCTGTAATAGGAAAAGATTTAATTACAGGCCGAGAATTAGAAGAATGAGAAGGATACCTAGCAGGTGCTACTAGATTCCATTATATTTTTGATAAACATGACAATTCCATAGGAAGGTTGTAAAGTAAATGAGAGAACCTACTTTAAAGGAGATTATTGATAAACTGGAGCTCGTACTTCAAAATAAACTTACTAAAGAGGAAGTAGCTGACTGGGCCGCAGAATATGTGATGACATACGATCACCTTGTAACTGATTTGGTTGTTTTCGATTTTTTAACAGTTGTCTCAGGCCTAGATACTCTAGAAAGCCCTGGAGAATACATGTATGATGATGAGGATATTAGGGATTGGATTAACCAGTATTCGGAAAAGTGATTATGTAAGCTCCCCTCTGTTTCAGCGGGGACTTTTTGTATTAATTCACCACTTTATCCCATTCGCGATAAGTGTTCAGCCCTGCAACTCCATCAACTTCTCGAGGAAGATATACCTTTTGAAAGTGTCGGACCGCATCCTCAGTCAGTTTACCAAAGTCACCATCTACTTAAATTTGCAGCATCTAACGCTGTCTTGTTTTGTCGAATGAGTACACCCTATGTCACATTCCAGTTATACTAGAATTATACAAAATTACATACAGGTAAAGGAGAAAGAAATGAAGAAAAATTACTTACTCGTTACCCTCGGTTTACTAAGCGCCCTCACTTTAGCGGCTTGCGGGAGCGGCAACGATACTAGTGCATTAAAAAACAACAATAACACTGAACAAAAAACAACAGAAACAACAGAAACAACAGAGAAAGAAACAGATCCTACTAGTGATGAAAGCGATACGGAAGACAGTGAGAAAAAGTCGAAAGAGACTAACAGCATGACCGCTGAAAATGACTCCAACGAAACAGCAAGAAAAGATACTGATACAAATAAGTCTGCTGGTGATGATGCCAATGATGCTGATACGTCGGACGAGCACTCATCCGATTCGGACGATCTCTTTCAGTCTTACGAAGAAGCTAAGTCCGAATCGAACTATAGTATGTCGCAGATGAAAGACATTATCTACTCAGGGATGGATTATAATACATACATTGAAGAGACTATGTTTGAGTTCATGCTTTCCGAAAGCTACTTTAATGAATCCGATTCCGTATCTTTCGACGTATGGATTGCTCAAGATGGTTTTCTCGGCGTAGAAGTTACCCCGGAAAACGGCGTTGGTGATATGCTTGAGTTTAATACGATGGTAGAAGCAGATGAATTTGGATTAACTAATTACGGAGCCTTTTAGGGGTTCATCCCCTTTTGTATAGAAAAAAGCGTATACAGCCTTATGGCTCATACATTTAATTTAAATTGTTGTCTTTAACTTGGTGCAACACTTTCCAATATGGTTAATCATTTCTTCGTCTTGCTCTTCAGAACCAGCTTCATATAAAGAGTATATAAAAATATAAAAGACATAATTGGACACACTCATGGTTGTAGCTTTATAGATTATACTTTATACCTAAAAAGAGATCCTACACGCTGAGTGGGTCTCTTTTGATTTAGAAACAAAACTATTGACGTTATTTCATAAAAAATTCTTAATATTATTTTCCCTTTTTTCTCTTTTGACGATATAACAAATTAAGGTCTCCATTTTTAAAAGTCTAAAATTAATTTTAGAGATATTAACTTCTGTTAGCTTTTCTTTAGATTTAGGCTATTCACCTATTGTTAGGTAAGCTCATACACTATCGCATCCACCTACGAAAGAAGGATGCCTAATGGACTTAACTGCACCGCATTGGCTGTATTTTGTCGGGATTTTGCTAATCATTGGTACTATGCTGATGCGCAAAAATGTCGTTGTCCCTGCAATCCTTATGACGTTTTTAGTTGGTTATGCTTTTAGCGGTTCAATCGCAGCCGCCTTACAAACCATTTTCTCGGCGAGCCTTGTCGCAGCTGGAGAATTATTTAGCATTTTTTTGATCATCGCTATTATGACGGCATTGTTGCAAAGCCTCGACTCCCTAGGGGCAAACGAACAAATGATTAAGCCATTTGGGAAAGTCATGAAAAATGCTACTCTTTCTTACCTCATTCTCATTGTCATGACTTATGTGATATCGCTTTTCTTTTGGCCTACCCCCGCTGTGCCGCTTGTAGGCACGTTGTTGCTCCCAGTGGCGATCCGCGCGGGCCTGCCTCCTCTAGTGGGAGCGGCAGCAATTGCCATCGCTGGGCAAGGTATGGCTCTTTCAAGTGATTATATGATTCAAATTGCTCCTATGCTAAGCGCCACGGCCGCAGGCGTCCCCGTATCTGATGTTGCTGACCGGGCTTTGGTGCTTTCTTTGATTGCAGGGGGCACGGCTATGATCGTGCTGTATTTACTGGCACGGAGACGGAAAGAACGGCTTCGTGCGTCTTTCCCTAAGGAATGGATGCAGCCTTATAAGCAAAGGTACACAGCAGTGGTCTCGTGGAAGGCTAAACTATTTGCCGCTTTCGTGCCATTGGCTTTTTTAGCAGTGATTTTGTATATGCTCTATACGTCTTTTTTTACAAATTTGCAGTTGGAAGGCGGCAGTGGAGCTGCATTGGTTGGTGGAGCGGCGCTCTTGCTCTTGCTAGTGGCAGGCTTGTTTTACCGGCCAAGACAGTTGTTTGAAGATGTTAGCAATCATTTAGTCGATGGCTTTTTGTTTGCTTTTAAAGCCATGGGGCCGGTTATTCCTATTGCCGGGTTCTTTTTTCTCGGTAGCAGCGATTTCGCTCCGGCCATTCTTGCTATTGACGAAGCGCCCGCGTTTTTATTTGAATTAGTTAAAGCAGGCGAATCCTATATTCCTACCGAACCAGGTTGGACTGCATTTGGATTGTTAATGATTGGCATGATTACAGGTCTTGATGGCTCTGGATTTTCTGGTTTGCCGTTGACTGGAGCTCTTGCTGGTGCATTGGCGCCTGTTTCAGGGATCGATCCAGCCACTTTGGCGGCAATTGGGCAAATGGGGGCGGTCTGGGTTGGCGGCGGTACGTTGATCGCTTGGTCTTCTCTCGTTGCTGTGGCAGGAATTGCTCGCGTTCATGTTCAAGATTTAGTGCGGATCTGTTTTATCCCTGTAATTGCCGGCTTGCTCGTTTCAACGATACTCGCGCTTGTGATTTGGTAGGTGAATGGAAAATGCCAGCCTTCTCGTTAGGCTGGCTTTGTGTCGCTATGCAATTCCATCCGAGCTGCTACGATTCCCTCTGCAATACGCTTTCCGCGGCGGCTTGGACAACCATGTCGTCCATGGGCGGATTGTGGAGACCGGCACGGACATTTTTATAATACCGTGACAATGGCGACTGATTGGATAGGCTATGGGCGCCAACAGCTCTCATCACGGTGTCGACGATTCTGTTTGCGTTGTTGACTACTGCGTATTTGACCATTTTTAATTCTGTGTTTAACTGCATACGAGTTTCTTTGTCACTATTGTCCCATTTATTAGCCACGCTGTACAGGAAGTGGCGGCTTTGTTCATATAGAATCACGGCTTCACCAAGTTTTTGTTTGACGTGTGGCAATTGAGCAATCGTTCCTTGAATGCTATTAGGGGAATACGAATTGGCAAACTTCGCTGCTTCTCGGATGGCAGCACGGGCTATTCCCAAATAGCAGGCAGGAATGTGGAGCAGCCATGCTGTTGGCAGGCCATCCTTTTCTTGCTTTTTAATAAAATGGTCACTTGGCAGCTTGACATTTTTCAAGTGCAAATCTTCGCTTCCAGTAGAACCCATTGCCATCATGTCCCATGTTTTTTCGACGGTCACTCCTGGCGTGTTTTGCGGTACGATAAACAAGCCTACCTGTTTTTCCGGTTCGACAGTAGCAAGAATTAAATAATAATCTAAGTGTTCGGCAAGCGTCGTAAAGGTTTTTGTACCATTTAGGACCCACTCCCCTCGTTCATACTTGGCTGTCGTTTGAAAAGCTCCTCCTCGTGTCGGGCTCCCTGTCGCTTTTTCTGTTGCAGCCGTGTTGAGGAGAACCCCTTTTTCAACAACGTCACAACTGATCTGTTCGTGCCAATGCTTAGGCCAATTTTTCTCCTCGACCAACTGGTACATCGTCCCCATATGCCAGCCGATGCACAAGGCGGTTGGACCGTCCTCTTCGGCAATCAATTGTTGAAGGTATAGCATTTCGCTAAGGGAAATCTGTCTCCCTCCATATTTCGTTTCTACAGGCAACGCTGTATAGCCAGATTTCTTGAGGGCGGCAATATTTTCAATTGGCACCGTTTGTTGGTGGTCGTGGATGGCGCCAATTTCAGAAAAACCTGTTAGAATGTGGCGCAATGCTTGTTCCCGGCCCACCGCTGATTGTTCATCCAAAATTGACAACTTTGCCTCATCCTTTTCTGTGTATTCCGATAAATTATACCATATATAAAAAGCATGTGGATCTACCACATGCTTCAGACTGTAGAAAAACGTTCGCATACGTCGTCGTTTGCCTCACTCATATGCTCATGAACCCACGTTCTATTCGCATCTTCCCTCGGCTGCACTCCTCGTCTGACAAACGTTTTCTATCAGTCTGAGAACAGTTATCGACTTTGTCGACAACCTTAAGCATGTGGATCTGCCACATGCTTATTTTTTCTTTTGCTGTTTTCTTTTTTGTTTGTCGTCCTCGGATGTTCCTTGGTGCAACGACTCGTTAAATTGGCGTTTGACAATGTCCTCGCCTTTATCTTCTTGGTTATTGCTTTGTTTTTGATCATTCATTTGTCTACACTTCCTTTCTCTTCGTTGCTGCCTGTATACCCTTTGTGCATGAAAACAAACCATGTTTAAATGTCAGCAAAATGGAAATACAAAGGAAAAAGGAGGTGTTGGCTATGCCATGGACAATGGATGACTACCCCTCATCTTTAAAAAATTTCGATAAGGCCATCCGCAAAAAAGCGATTGAAATGGCCAACTCGATGGTTAAAGACGGCTACTCTGAAAGCCGCGCCATTCCAATTGCCACTGAACAGGCGAAAAAATGGAAAGAAAACGCTGACGATAACGAAATCGCCCATTTTTTGAAACATGGCAAAGTAACTCCGTCTAAACATGATTCTTCCTCGTCTTCACCAGAAACAGCCGACAAGCCTGAACATGTTGTCAAGCGCGAAGATGGATGGGCTGTTTATGCGGAAGGAGCAAAGCGCGCTTCCTATGTGGCAAATACAAAAGAAGAAGCGTTGCAAAGAGCACGCAAAATTGCAAAAAACAAAGGAGCAGGCGTTAAAGTCGACGATTAAATGCCTGAATCATCCTCGACAAATGCATGGATTTGGCGGAGCGGCACAGCAAGCCCTTCGCCATTTCCGTTTTCCCCACTACTGCGGGCATAGACCACTCCTATGACCTCTCCTTCTTCTGACAACACCGGCGAACCGCTATGTCCAGGGAAGACAGCATTGGTAATTGCTAAAACTTGGTAGGCATCATGGCTTTCTTTTACTTCCCCTTTGTTTGTGATGTAGGAATGCGTCATCGGATGGCCAATTACGTATACCGTGTTTCCAGGTTTCGCTGCCGTATCGGCAAGCGTTAATGTCGGTAAATTGTCTGGCTGCCCTTCAAGCGCCAACATGGCCAAGTCATTCGTTTCGTCTGTTTTCGTCTCAGTCGCTTCGTAACGCTCTCCATCTGGCAAATGGACATAAATGGACGAAGCTCCACGAATCACTTGTTCATTGGTGAGCACGTCGCCGCTTTCTGAAATGATGAAGCCTGTCCCGTGGCCTCTGTCTGTTTGCACAGCAACGACCGCTTCTTTAAATGGTTCAAAATCGCCTTCTTTTTCCAATTGTTGGCTTTCACTTGTAAAGCGGAGTGCGTCTAAACTGAAATGCTGAAACAAAAAGGCACTTCCTTGCACAAGCATAGCCAACGCGACAACAGCTGCTACAATGATAACGACCGCTTTTCGTAGAGGTCTCGTTTTTTGGGGCGGCTCTTCTTCCATAAATGCCTCAAGTGGCGGCTCTTCTTCAAATCGTTCTTCTTCTGGCGGATGGTTGTTTACCATTGGGCCAATGTGCCTTTTTCGCTGTTAGTAGCTGCCCATTCTTTGTACATAGCAACAGCTTGGTTGGGTTCAACCCATTCCCTCGTTATACGAGGCAAAGTCAATGTAATTATGGTCAATAGCCGCACACCCTTTCGCAAAAAATGACCTCGACGTTGTCTTCTCTTACATTCAGTATACCATCGCTCGTCCCTTTGCTACAAAAATGACTGTCCTGCCTGTCAAGTCGTTGCCGTTGCCAGCCTTGGATCGTTCACTTATAATGTGGATACATAGATGCTACTTGCTGGAGGTTTATTATGGAACCGATTGAGAAAGAACGCCTTCAATCGTTGCTTGATTCTTTTCTGAACGAAGACGTTTACTTGCATTTAGAAACGACAAATGGGGCTTACGCTTCCCATTTTGATGAATCGTTTTTTTCAGCCAGCGCCTACATCCGCAATGCCCTTATTTCGTACGAACATGGCGTTGTCGCGGGCAACGGACCATACAGAGTTGGGTTAAAATTGAACATCGGCTGGGTATATGGCGAAGGATTAACCCATTTTGAGCTAGACAAAAGGGGGCGGCTACTAATGGCTGGCCATGGCCCTGACGGAAAACTTGGCGTCGCCTTTGAACTTTCACGCACGCCTTTTGACGATTAATTGATTGCTGGGAGTTGAACGAGCATGAAAAAACAAAGCCATGTCCTTGTCATCTTTCCTCATCCAGATGATGAAGCATTCGGTGTTTCAGGAACGATATCTGCTTATATTGATGCAGGAACGCCCGTGACATACGCCTGCCTGACGCTTGGGCAAATGGGACGCAACTTAGGGAACCCTCCCTTTGCGACACGGGAATCATTGGCAGACATTCGCCGCAAAGAATTGCAGCAGGCTGCCGCCGTGATGGGCATCACCGATTTGCGGATGATGGGCTATCGCGACAAAACGCTTGAATTTGAACAACCAGGACGCTTGAAACAGATGGTGCTTGACCTAGTTGCTGAACTTAAGCCTTCCCTCGTTATCTCGTTTTACCCAGGATATGCTGTTCACCCTGACCATGACGCTACTGGCCTTGCCGTCGCGTCCGCACTAGCAGAGTTACCAAAGAGCGAGCGCCCTACTTTTTACGCAGTCGCGTTCTCAAACAACCACGAAAAAGAGATTGGCCCAGCGGATATCGTCCATGATGTTTCAGCGTACGCCATCCGCAAGCTTGATACGTTACGCGCCCATGCTTCCCAGTTAGCATGGACGCTGCCAAGCTTGGAAAAAGCCTATTATGACGGCGTCGAAGAAGCGAAGGAACGGCTTTGCAACGAACGTTTCTGGACGTATCCGTTCGCGTGAATCGCCTCCCAATTTCAGGGAGGCGGCTTTTTCCATTAAAAAGGAGGAACTGTTTTGGCCAATGAACAGGCTCTGCTATTAGTCGACGGCTTTAACTTATTGAGCCGCGGGTATTTTGCGACGAGCTATAACCGCCCGATTGAAAAGTTAGAACGAAACGAAGAAGGCTTATATGTGAACGGCCTTCGTGTGTTTATCCAAAAACTATTTAAGCTAGTTACCGATTATTCGATTTCCCATTGCATCGTCACTTGGGATGTGCCTCGGGAGGAAGCCTTGCGAAGAAAAACGTTTCCCGACTACAAATTGACGCGAAATGAGCTTCCGGAACCATTAATCCAACAATATCAACAATGTGTGAAAACACTTTCCTACATCGGGGTTGAGCAATTAAAAGTGCCGCCATATGAGGCAGATGACATTATCGGTGCTATTTCGGCCAAATGGGAAGCTGAAACGAGCGGTCCTTGCTATATTTACAGCAACGATAAAGATTTGTTTCAATTGCTGAGTTCCCGCACCACTCAAATTGTTGCTAAAAAGCAAACAGAAGTGTTATTGGATGAAGCATCGTTCAAAGCCAGTTACGGCCTCTCCCCTACCCAGTGGGTGGATGTAAAGGCGCTCGTCGGCGATACAAGTGATAATATTCCAGGCTGTCCCGGAATAGGCGAAAAAACCGCCCTTCCTCTCATCGCTGCGTACGGGTCGATTGAATCGCTATATCAACAAATCGACACAATCCAGCCGCCATTAAAACGGGCACAGAAAAAACTACTAGCTGGACAAGCGTCTACTCAGCTTTCAAAAAAGCTTTCTGCCATTATCTGCGACATTCCCGAACTCCGCCACTATTCTATCAATGACGCTGTTCTTTCTTTGAATCGGGGCGAAGTTGACAAGGAACTTTCACGTCTTGCTATTCGTGTTAAATTGGCGGACGAGTTGGCTTTTATTTCTTAACAGACGCCTTTACCGTTGGTTTTGGCGCGTATTCCATTCTTCGCGTGTTAGCCCGTAACGAATTGAGTCATAATAGACTCCTTGGTAATAGCGAACTTTGCGAATACGCGCTTCACGGCTAAAACCTAATTTTTCGCCAACTGCGATCATTCGCTTATTGCCTGACCACGTTGTAAAACCTACACGTTCAATTTGCGGATGCATGTGAAACACAATAGCTGACCACCGCCGCAGCGCCTCAGTGCCATAACCGCCATTCCAATATGCAGGATTAAAGATGACAATGCCTAGCTCGAGCCAGCGGGTTTTTTCGCATTCCCAATAATACGACACCGTCCCAATTAATTCGTCTTCTACAAAAATTCCTTGCACGTCTTGGCGATTGACCCAGTTTTCTGCTTTTTCACGGAACGCATCATAAGGGAGCGAATGATGCTCAAAATAAGGAGCATCCCATTGCTTCCATTCTGGGTCGTCTTGAGAAAAGACCCATTTCCATAAATGTTTTGAATACTTTATGCTTATTGGCGCGATCGCCATTTCTTTCATTCCCCCGCCCTCCTAGCCACATTTTTTTGCACCTATACACTTCTTCCTTTATACTAGAACACGGTGTCAAATTCAAGAGGAGTGATTCTGTGACAACAATCGATATACGGGGTGCTGATCAGACAGACATTCAGCTCATCCGTATGCAGCAACAAGTTCGGGAAATTGCGAAAGAAGAACAGAAAGAAGTGATTGGCGTTGAACAAACGCCCAACGAAGAATGGGTGATTGTGTCCAAAAAAGAACATGGGCGCACGCTCCAGCTCATGGTTAACGATTGCCATTCGCCCTATGATGGCCATTGGGATTTTGCCCTCCAAGCAGAATACGTTAACGCCCATCGTCTCTTTATTGACGATATCAAAGGTGACCCGAACCGTGGTTTTGGTTCCATTTGCATGGCATACTTAAAAGATGCGGCCTGGCAACACAATTGTTTGATTGAAGGCAAGCTTGCCAAGCGTGATTGGGATCATTTGGATAGACTCATCCATTTTTACAAAAAACACCATTTCCATGTCTCCGTCAATAAAGAAACACAATCAGGCCACGTTATTTGGCATGGTTAACTGCAAGGACCGAACCCTACAGGACTCGGTCCTTCAAACTGTAACCAAGTGTTTTCTATCAACTTGAGTGCCGTTGTTTTTTCTTTCAGAATAAATTCGCCTGTGAGCGGGAACCTACATGCAAGGAGGCGGAAAAATGGATTGGTTTTCTGTCATTCAGCGGATCTGTTCACTGCTCGTGATTGGGTTTGTTTTATTCACATATGGTTGCATCCTTAAACAAGACAAGGCGGCAAAAAGCAGAAACGAGCGCTAGCGCTCGTTTTCGACATGTTCGGCAATTGTTTGCTTTTTAATATTCCAGTGCGATTCTGTCCATCGCACGGATTTGTTTTTTAAAACAAACACTTGTGGAGATTTATGAACGGTATCTAAGTCTTCGGCAATTTTGTTTGAAACCGGCCGGGATTCGATCACTTTTACGAACCCGTACCGGTAGGAATTGTTTTCATTCGCAAATTGCTTGTACTCTTCAAATGCTTCTGCCGATACAGGGCATTGCGTACTATGTTTAAATAGCAGCGATAGGGTGTCCCCACTTCCCTGTAAAAATGTTTGCCATTCTGCTTCTGTTGTTAGCTCTTCAATCATGCGATCATCCCCTTTAGCGTTCTCATTTTGTTGTACCATACCACACCTGTAAGCCGCAACCGCTCATTCTTAAATCCGTCACCCTAATTCAATGACAATACGTATCTCTGTATAAGATACCCCATCACCGGCATGTTCCTTAATTGGCTTTAAATAAGAAGAGCCGACTTCTTTGATTGCTTGGCGGATCAAGGCCGCCTTCTCTTTCTCAACGAGATTGGCGACACCTGTCGTCTCGTTGTTCTTCTCAGCAGCAATTAAATGTTTCACAATCGTTTGTTCGCTAAAACCGAGTGTTGCCGCGATTTGAGCTGGTGCTTGTCCAGCTTCAAAGTGCTTGATGACTTCCTCACGACTTACACGTTTGTGCCCGGTAGACTGTGCCTTATCCAAAGGCAAACCCGCGTTTTCTTGCTTCTCAAATTGGGTAAGGGTTTTTAAAAAAGCTTCTCCGTATTTGCTGAGCTTGTGTTCGCCCACGCCAGAAATCGTAGCCAATGTTTCCAATGACTGAGGGGCGACAGCGGCCATTTCTCTTAATGTTTTATCGGAGAAGATCAAATAAGGAGGAATTCCTTGCTCATCAGCCAATGCTTTCCGCTCAGCACGGAGTGCGGCAAAGATGGGGTCTTCGTCACTTACTGTTCGTTCAACCGTTTCTTTGTACTGATAAACTTGGCCTTCGCCTTTTAGAACCGCCGCGCCTTTTGGCAGCAATTGAATGGTCGGATACGAAGCAGGCGTTAACCCAATGTATTGTTCTGCTAGTAAAAAGTCGATAAATGCTTGGACTTCTTTTGCGGATCTGTCTTTCATCAGCCCGTATGTCGACAATTTATCTAAACCGAGCTGTTCAATTTTCTTGTTTTTTGAGCCTGTCAACACTTGGGCAATCACTGTTTTTCCAAATCGCTCTTTGACACGAACAACGCAAGAAAGCACTTTTTGCGCATCGCGTGTGACATCTTGCTGTTCCCCTTCCCGTTTGCAATTGCTGCATTTCCCACACGGTTCACCTGCATCCTCGCCAAAATAGCTTAAAATAAATTGCTCTAAACATTGGTTGGTATGGGCATAACGGCTCATCCATTGCAGTTTTTCAAAGTCATGTTTCCGTTTCTCTTCAGAGGCGTCGGACTGTTCAATAAAAAAACGTTGCGTTTGAACGTCTTGTGCTTGGTATAGCAACATGCACTCGCTTGGCTCGCCATCTCGACCGGCACGCCCGGCTTCTTGATAATAAGCTTCGAGCGTCCCTGGCATATTGGCATGAAGCACATAGCGAACATTGGCTTTATTGACGCCCATGCCAAACGCATTTGTGGCAACCATGACATCAGCCCGGTCATAGACAAACGCTTCCTGGCTTTCGGTCCGTTCCTTCTCTGGAAGGCCGCCATGGTAGAGAACAGCGTTTGTTTTTCCATCGATGGCTCTGTAAATCGCTTCTGCTTCTTTCCGCGTTGAGGCATAAATAATACCTGGAACCCCTTGGTTTGCTTCAACGTATTGCTGTAAAAAGGCGGTTTTTTTCTGTCCTTTCAACACACGCAATGTCAAATTGGTTCGTTTAAACCCAGTAAGATGTTGGTTGTTTTCATCAATGTGAAGGCGCCTGCATATGTCGCGCGCCACATCCGGTGTCGCCGTCGCCGTAAGCGCTACAACTTGCACTTTTTCTGGTAGTGAATCAATCCAGTCGGCCATCGTCAAATAGCTTGGCCGAAAGTCATGCCCCCACTGTGACATGCAATGGGCTTCATCAATGGCGATTAAGGCAAGGGGTTGCTTTGCCAACGCTGCTTGAAACGATGGCTCATAAAGGCGTTCAGGTGCAACATACAACAACGAAATGTTTCCGTCAGCGACATCTTTCAAACGCTTTCGTTCTTCTGCTTTCGTCAATGAACTATTAATGTAAGTAGCAGGTATGCCGATTTCATTGACAGCGTCTACTTGGTCTTTCATTAACGCAATTAAAGGAGAAATGACGAGCGTAACGCCTTCAAGCACGGCAGCCGGAATTTGATAGCATAGAGACTTGCCGCCGCCAGTTGGCATGACGACAAGAGCATCTTCCTTATTTAAAATTGACTCAATAATTTTTTGTTGGCCAGGCCGAAAAGCCGTATAGCCATACAATGACCGCAACACGTGCTCCGCTTGATCCAATAACGCCTGTCCCATTTGAACACTTCCTTACATAGACTGATCTGTTCTATTTAGTATAGTACGAGGCTAATAATAAAGTCGACTCCCTCTTAAGAGAAATCCTTTAACATAAAAACAACATTCAGTTGTCTTAACACAAGCAAGCACAAAAAAGGACAAGTATCGGTAAATGTCGTATACTATCATAGAGTTGATCCAATTCCGATAAAGGAGTGTCTGAACATGAAAATGGTGACATTAAACAACGGTGTAAACATGCCGCAGCTTGGTTTTGGTGTTTGGCAAGTGCCAGATGAAGAAGCAACGCCCGCTGTTGCTAAAGCGCTCGAAGTGGGATATACGTCGATTGACACAGCGATGATTTACAAAAACGAAGCCGGCGTTGGGAAAGCCATTAAAGAATCGGGCATTGATCGAGAAAAGCTATTTATTACAACGAAAGTGTGGAATGCAGACCAAGGGTACGAGCAAACACTGAAAGCGTTTGATGCGAGCCTGGAGCGCCTTGGCCTTGACTACATCGACCTCTATTTGATTCATTGGCCGACGCCTCATTATGACCAGTACATTGAGACATACAAAGCGCTTGAGAAATTGTACAACGATGGCCGCGTCCGGGCAATCGGCGTTTGTAACTTCGACATTGACCACTTGGAGCGACTCCTTGACGAGTGCGATATAACGCCTGTATTAAACCAAGTGGAATGCCATCCATACTTTGCCCAAAATGAACTAAAAGACTTTTGTGCCAAACACAATATTTATGTGGAAGCATGGAGTCCCCTTGACCAAGGCGGCGAGGTACTAACCGACGAAGTCGTTGAAAAAATTGCCAAAGCACATAACAAAACTACGGCACAAGTCGTCCTCCGCTGGCACTTGCAAAATAATACAATTGTGATTCCTAAATCAGTCACGCCATCGCGGATTGAAGAAAACTTTGATGTGTTCGATTTTGAACTGTCCGATGAAGAAATGGATGCGATTAATCGCCTTGACCGCAACCAACGCCGGGGCGCTAAACCGAGCGAAATGAATACGCGTTAAAATCCAACCAGCAAGCCCTTTCGGGTTTGCTGGTTGTTTCCTTTTTGACATTTCCAGTGATCGTAAAAAATAGGGATTTCTATGATTTTCGTGAAAATCGCTGCTTTTCGTTTACATGCAACGGTTTAAACGGTAAACTACGTAGTAGTAGTAGATGAAAGAGATAGGGATCCGACAGCGGCATCCTTTTATGCTCAATGTGTAGGAGGCTTTTTTTATGATTACTGTAGCGAACGTTGGTTTGCAATATGGCGGACGCAAACTATTTGAAGACGTTAATATTAAATTTACGCCAGGCAACTGTTATGGTTTAATCGGCGCCAATGGAGCTGGCAAATCGACCTTTTTGAAAATCCTTTCAGGGGAAATCGAATCTCAGACAGGGCATGTTTCGATGAAAGAAGGTTCGCGCCTAGCTGTTCTTAAGCAAAACCATTTCGAATATGAACATGAAGAAGTGTTGCAAACCGTCATTATGGGACATGCACGCCTCTATGAAGTGATGAAAGAAAAAGACGCCATTTATATGAAAGCTGAGTTTTCAGATGAAGATGGCATGAAAGCAGCTGAGCTAGAAGGCGAATTTGCAGAATTAAACGGTTGGGAAGCTGAGTCAGATGCAGCCGTCCTATTAAAAGGGCTCGGCATTGGCGAAGACCAACATCATAAAACGTTGTCTGAGCTTGCTGAATCAGACAAAGTCAAAGTGCTTCTGGCACAAGCGCTATTTGGCAAACCGGATGTGCTTTTACTGGACGAGCCGACAAACGGCCTCGATTTAAAAGCGATTCAATGGTTGGAAGATTTTCTTATTAATTTTGAGAATACGGTCATTGTCGTTTCCCATGACCGCCATTTCTTAAATAATGTCTGCACGCATATTGCCGATTTGGACTATGGGAAAATTGAGCTGTACGTTGGAAACTATGATTTTTGGTATGAATCGAGCCAATTGGCCTTAAAAATGGCACAAGACCAAAACAAAAAGAAAGAAGAAAAAATCAAAGAGCTTGAGAACTTTATCGCTCGCTTTAGCGCCAATGCCTCCAAATCCAAACAGGCGACTTCGCGTAAAAAGCAATTAGAAAAAATCACCCTTGACGACATTAAACCTTCCTCGCGCAAATACCCATACATCCACTTTTCGCCAGCACGTGAAATTGGAAATGATTTGCTTTTGGTTGAAGGGTTGTCAAAAACCGTTGATGGTGAAAAAGTGTTGAACAATGTGTCGTTCCGCATGAACAAAGACGATAAAATCGCTCTTGTTGGTTCAAACGATGTCGCCAAAACGACGCTATTTAAAATCTTAATGGGTGAAATCGAGCCTGACGAGGGCACATTTAAATGGGGAATTACGACAAGCCAATCGTATTTTCCGAAAGACAACTCTGCCTTTTTTGAAGGAAACGAGCTAAATCTTGTCGATTGGTTGCGTCAATACTCTCCTGAAGATGACAGTGATACGTTCTTGCGTGGTTTTCTTGGCAGAATGCTCTTCTCTGGCGAAGAGGTGCTTAAACAAGCAAACGTTTTATCAGGTGGCGAAAAAGTCCGTTGCATGCTGTCAAAAATGATGCTCTCTGGCGCGAATGTGCTGCTGTTGGATGAACCGACAAACCATCTGGACTTAGAGTCGATTACAGCGCTCAACAACGGGTTGATTAATTTTAAAGGGTCGCTCTTGTTCAGTTCCCATGACCAACAATTCATTCGCACGATTTCAAATCGCGTCATTGAGTTGACAGCGGATGGCATCATAGACGAAGACTCGTATGAAGATTACTTAAAACATGTAAAATAAACATCGAACCCCCCGTTGCCTTAGCACGGGGGGTTCCTATTGCGACAATAAGCGCCTACTAGCCTTGAAAATACTCTTTATAATAGCCGCCCACTTTTCCAGTATTGTCAATGACAAAATAAAACTCGTCGGTTTCATTTTTAAGCGGATATTCTTTCCCTGCTGTCAAAGCACGGTTGACAATATATTTTTTCGCATCGGTATGTACACATTTCACCATGCGTATCGTCGGTGCATTCGTCCACGTTTGGTGAATCACTACTGATCGTCCCTCCTTGTGCTGCGTTCCTTTATTGTACAGCAAACAGGGCTGGTTCGCCAGCCCTGTGCTGTCTTATCTTCTTAGCCTTCCAGCAACAATTGTTCAGGATCTTCAATCAGCTGTTTAATTTTCACGAGGAAGCTAACAGCTTCTTTGCCATCGACAATGCGGTGGTCATAAGAGAGCGCCAAATACATCATTGGCCGATTTTCGAAACGTTCGTTGTCAATCGCTACTGGGCGCATTTGAATTTTATGCATACCGAGAATGCCTACTTGCGGCGCGTTCAAAATTGGCGTTGACCAGAGGGAGCCAAACACCCCGCCGTTCGTAATCGTAAATGTACCACCTTGCATATCTGCCAGTTGCAATTTATTGTCCCGTGCTTTTTTGCCAAGTTCGCCAATGCCTTTCTCAATGCCAGCAAAGCTGAGGCGATCGGCATCCCGCAATACAGGGACAACGAGACCGCTATCTGTCGAAACAGCAATGCCAATGTCATAAAACTTCTTGATGAGAAGCTCATCGCCTTGAATTTCCGCATTTAGAAGCGGAAACTCTTTTAAAGCGCCAACAACGGCTTTTGTAAAGAAAGACATAAATCCTAACTTCACACCATGTTTTTCAGAAAATGCATCTTTGCGGCGGCTACGCAAATTCATAACTGCGCTCATATCGACTTCGTTAAAAGTCGTCAACATCGCTGTTTCATGTTGAACATCAACAAGTCGCTTTGCAATCGTTTGCCGGCGCCGTGACATTTTTTGCCGTTCAACAGGTTTGCCTGCTTCCCCTTCGCTTACTGGTGCAGAAGACGGCTGTGCTTTCGGCGCTTCTGTCTGTTTTGGTTTTGCTTGATGGGCTTCGATATCTTGGCGGCGAATTTTTCCTGTTGGATCCGTTGGCGTAATCGCATCAAGGGAAATGCCTTTTTCACGCGCCAATTTCCGTGCTGCTGGCGAGGCAAGCGGGCGGTTGTTGCTGACAGCTTCCTCTTTTTCTGGCTGTTGCGTTTGCTCAGCTTGCTTCTCTTCCTGCGGTGCTTCCTCTTTTGCCGTGGCTTCTTCCTTTGTGCTTTCGCTTGTTGCAGAGGAGCCGCCGGCAGAGCCGCTTTCATCGATAATCGCGATGACTTCGCCAATTTCTACGGTATCGCCTGGTTCCCGTTTGAATTCTTTAATCACGCCAGCCGTGTCCACGGGAATTTCAGCATTGACTTTGTCTGTTTCAAGTTCAGCAATAAACTCCCCTTGCTCGACATAATCGCCTACTTCTTTCAACCACTGGGAAATGGTGCCCTCTGTAATCGATTCTCCAAGCTCAGGTACTTTGATTTCAGTCACGTCAAAAAGCCTCCTTAGTTTTTGCGAGTCAATGACTCCGTTACGATGCGTTTTTGTTCTACTTTATGGGCATTGGATACGCCTTCAGCTGGGCTTGACCGGTAGGTGCGGCCAATATAGCTCAACGGAACCCCTGAAGGCAAGATTTCGCGAATGCGCGGCTCCATAAAAGTCCAAGCACCCATGTTTTTAGGCTCTTCTTGTACCCATTTGACTTCTTCTAAGTTAGGAAACTCTTTTAATCGTTCGCGAATCGCGCGGCGCGGAAACGGGTACAGCTCTTCTACCCGGATAATGTGAACCCAACTCCAGTCCTCATCGTTTTTGTTCACATAATCTTGCAATTCAATTGCTAGTTTTCCACTGCACAATATAATCCGTTTAACCGCATTCGGATCATGACCAAGCGTTGGCTCTTCCAAAATCGGCTGAAACTCGCCTTCTGTAAAAGCAGACGTTGGCGAAGCAACCACTTGGTTACGGAGCAAGCTTTTTGGCGTCATGATAATAAGTGGGCGCACTGTATTCTTTTGCAAAATCTTCGCCTGGCGCCGCAAAATATGGAAATATTGTGCGGCTGATGTGCAGTTGGCAACTGTCCAGTTATTCTCTGCTGCCGAGCTCAAGAAGCGCTCGACACGCCCACTTGAATGCTCAGGGCCAGCCCCTTCATAGCCATGAGGCAACAAGACAACAAGACCTGACTTTTGCCCCCATTTTGCTCGCCCAGCCGACACCCACTGGTCAAACATTACTTGGGCGCCGTTGACAAAGTCGCCAAATTGAGCTTCCCATAACACAAGCGTCTCTTTTGAAAAGACATTGTATCCGTATTCAAAGCCCACGCATGCCTGCTCCGTAAGAGGGCTGTTGTAAACGGCAAAGGATGCGTTGGCATCTTTAATCGTTTGCAGCGGTACATGCGTTTCATTGGTTTCCCGGTCATGCAAGACAAAGTGACGGTGCGCAAACGTGCCACGCTCACTATCTTGGCCACTCAAACGGACCGGTGTGCCATCATGGAGAATCGAAGCAAACGCAAGGATTTCAGCCAATCCCCAATCGACATTGCCTTCGCCGTCAAATGCATTGGCACGGCGCTTTAAGATTTTTTCAAGCTTTTGGTTTGGTTTAAAGGAGCTCGGCCAGTCAAGCAACTGCTCATTCATGGCAACAAGCTTTTCTTTTTCGACAGCGGTTTTCACTTTTGGCAAGCCGTCCACAATAAAGTCAGGAGGGCTCAGCTCATACTTTTTCTCTGATTTATCGCTGTTGACTTTGTTGTATTCTTCCAGCAAGTAGTTGTACATATCGGTATCTAGCTTCTGTGCTTCTTTAGCTGTAATCACTTGTTCAGCTTCAAGCTGTTTAGCGTAAATGGCGCGCACGGTTGGATGTTTGCGGATTTGCGCGTAGAGATCAGGCTGTGTCACCGCTGGCTCATCGCCTTCATTATGGCCAAACCGGCGGTAGCCAATTAAGTCGATTAAAAAGTCTTTTTGGAATTTACGACGGTACTCGACTGCAAATTTAATCGCCCTCACGCAGGCTTCCGCATCATCTGCATTCACATGCACAATTGGAATTTCAAAGCCTTTAGCCGGATCGCTTGCGTATGTAGTTGAACGCGAATCATGCATTTCAGTCGTATAACCGATGTTGTTGTTGGCGATAATATGGAGCGAACCGCCGACATGATAGCCGTTCAAACGGCTTAAGTTAAGTGTTTCCGTCACGACGCCTTGCCCTGGAAATGCGGCATCGCCGTGGATAAGGATCGAATAAGCCCTTGTCGTGTCTTGTTTAGGTGCGCCTTTGCTGCTGCGATCCTCTTGGGCAGCCCTTGCATATCCTTCAACAATCGGCGAAACAAACTCCAAATGGCTTGGGTTGTTAGCAAGGGACACAATCGTTTGCGCGCTTTTGTCGTCGCTAATTTGCCGGTCGGCCCCTAAATGGTATTTTACATCGCCAGTCCAGCCTGTATAGGTTTCTCCAAGGCCTTCTGACGGGGCATTTAATTTGTTAGGCGCTTGCAGGAATTCCGAAAAGATCGCTTTATATGGTTTCCCAAGTGTATGGGCTAAAACATTGAGACGTCCTCTATGTGCCATGCCGATCATAACGTGGTCAGTCTTTTCTTTTCTGACTTCCCTAATCGCTTTATCAAGCATCGGCACAAGCGTATCAAGTCCTTCAATTGAAAAACGTTTTTGCCCAACAAAGGTGCGGTGGATAAACTTCTCAAAGCCTTCTACAGACGTTAGTCGTTCAAGCAGCGCTTTTTTCTCCTTATTTGGCAACTCATCGGCATACGCTTCAGACTCCACTTGCTTGCGGAGCCAATTGCGTTCCTCTTCATCTTGAACGTGTCCAAATTCAAATGCCATCGTCTGCGTATACACTTTTTTCAAATGTTCGATCGCTTCGAGCCCATTTTTTAAATGCGGCGGAGCATCCTTGCAAATCAGCTTGACAGGTACTTTTTTCAATTCTTCTTCCGTTACGTTAAAGCGGTCATAGTCTAGCAAATTGCTGTTTTTGTCGGTTTTCCAAATCGGCTGTATGTCAGACACCAAATGACCTTTGGCACGGATATAATCAGCCAGCCTCACCGCTCCTACTACTGCGCTTATCATGTCCGCCCCGATTGTTTCCTTTGCATTAGACGAGCTGACGTTCTCTTCTAAAGCTGGCGGACCCCATTTCTCAAAGTGGGCACGCGTTTGTTCATCTACGGAGTTCGGGTCTTCCACATATTGATCGTACAGCTCAATCACGGCTCCAAGGTTAGGACCATAAAATCCTCGCCAAGGCTTTTCCGGGCTGTGTTCCTTGCTGGACATGTGATATAAACCTCCTAAAACGTTTCATTCGCCAAAGGCGAATTCTTTTTCAAGCGCTTACAAACCTATTTTACCATTTTCCAGCCTGTATCTCAAAAAAAATGCATAATAATTGACGAATTATGCCACATTTTTTGGATCGTCGACAATGGAAGCGGTCACTTCGATTTTAGCGCGTTTGCGCGCGAAAATCCAGTGTTTTTATCGAGCATTCTGCCTATTTCGTCAAAAAGCGTTTCCGTCTTTCGGATTAGGTATGAGTTCCCAATTTTTTGCCGCGATTGATTGTAGCTGTTTCGCCTCCTCTTCTTCTAGTTGAATGGTCGGTTCATCACAGCGCTCTTCTTGAAATGTTGCTTCTATTAAAGAGCCGTCTTTTGCAATAATGAGCTGTGCCCCTGGAGCCTCCATATCAGCAAGGGGCGGATCCAGTTCAAAAGCAAGCTGAACAACGATCCAGTCTGGCAATACATCAACATGAAATAGCGAGACATTCGTAAATGCGGCTTGATGGCGCGTATACGTATCTATTCGAATCATCTATTGCTCCCTCCCCCCTCTTCATCATACCAGTGGCAGCGTGTGGTTAAAAGCCAACAAGTTGTCAATCGTCTTTCCTAGCGCTTAAACTGCATTCCTCTAGTGCTTACCGCGTTGCTCAAATAAAAGAAAGTGCCAGCCCCCTTCTTTGACAATCGTCTTAGCAGACAGCAAACGAAAATGAGCCTGTTTGCTTGCTTTGACCAACTCTTTCTTTGAAGGAAGAGGGTGCATTTTTTTATGGGCGCTCATGAAACTGTTAAAAGCACTAGCGAATCGCTTGCCGTGCTTCCCATCGGTTATAGGGCTAATGACAATGAGCACTCCGTCGGTTGCTAGCTGCGCCGCTGCCCGTTTAAACATCTCAACGCGTGTTTCAGTCGAAAAGTAATAGAGGATATTGTTGAACATTAAAACGTCATAAGGACGCTTGCCTTGAAAGTGAAAAAAATCACCTTCGATAATGGTAGCATTTTCGTTTACATTGTTTTTTCTAGCGGAAACGCACACTTCGTGGTCGACTTCAATCCCGTCAAATTGTGTACCGGGAAATGTGTGCGCCAACCGTTTTACATAGCCACCGTAGCCGCAGCCGACATCGAGCACAGATTCGGCTTTGCGTTTTTTTATGACGGCAGCAATTTTTGGCACAGCCAATGCTTCAAGGAGACTAGAGGTGCCCGCCACCATATCGGCCATCTCAGGAGGAGGATCTTGCTCTTTGTTGGGAAGTTGTTCTCGGTAGCTTAAAAGGGTAGGCATATGCAATTCAAACAGCTCCTCGAGCAAGATACCGACTGAATGCTTGCTTTCTTTTGTTAAATATTTGCCCATCTTTGGTTTGGTTTTGATTTTGCCGCCTTTGCTTTCACGCAAGTGGCCGACCGCAACGCCCACTTCGACCCAGCGCGACAACAATTCGGGTTTGAGGCCGTGTTTATCCGCTACGTCGACGACTGTAGCGCCACTCTTAAAATAAGAAAATAAATTTAAGCTATAGCCCAAATAGGCATGCCACACCTTTAAAAACGGTTCCGCCTCTTTCAGCCACTTTCGAGCATTCCATACTTTTACATATTCATTTACCGCCATTTGCCCACCCCTTTGCTTCCTTTTCGCATCTAATTCGCTTAGTATATGGTGAATTCGTTTTTGCGGGGCGAAAGCGAACTTAACGTCTGTCTCCATTTATTTTCCACCAATAGAATTCTAGCCTTACAGCAACCGGTGTTGCCCCTCCTTGCCATTCCCAAAATCGTCAACATTGAAACGATTCTTTCTATGTTCTTTTTTCAATTGTCATGTTACGATAAGAGGGTAATTTGTGCAGAAAGAGGCTCGATTCATGCGAAAATGGTTTTTAGGTATTTCGTTGTTTTTTCTTGTTTGCTTGGTCGCAATCGTGTTGTTGTTTGAACAAAATGACCGCTTTCGCCAAAATGTTTACAAAACCATTATTGCCGAAAACCAAATTCCTGAAGATTATGTGCCTATATACAAAGAGGCAGGCGAAGAGTATGGCGTGCCTTGGGAACTGCTTGCTTCCGTTCATCGCGTTGAAACGATCTTTTCAACAATGGATCCGCTCGAAAGCCCTGTTGGCGCCCTTGGGCATTTTCAATTTATGCCCCGTACATGGGTCGGCTGGTCTTACCCAGGCACTGACGACATCGGCAATGTCGCTGAAGATGTTGACATTACGGATACCGATTTAATTGAAGCCCATAACGGATATGGCACTGACGCGTCAGGTAGCGGCAAAGCCGATCCTTTTGACCTAGCCGACTCCGCCTACTCAGCTGCTCGGTATTTGGCTGACCACGGCGCACGTGAAGGCAATTATGAAGAGGCGCTTTTCTCTTATAACAAAAGCGAAGATTACGTAGAAGAAGTAATGGGGTACTACCACACGTATACAGAGGAAGGGTACGAGCTTATACAACTTCCACTAAACAGGCACAAAGCAGCAGGAACGTAAAACGCACACCTCCATTTGTAGGTGTGCGTTTTTTATGAAGCTGTAATCGGATCTTCTTCGACGAGCTTTACTGGAATAGGCTCCACATAGCCTTCTGGCTTGTCATTCGTCTCAGAATGTTCGTCTTCCCCTTGACAGCCAGCAAGCAGCGAGAGCGAAAGGAAGGCAATCACAAAAAAGACAGACGCCAGACGCTTATTCATCCCTATCCACTGCTTTCACATTCGGTGTAACAGACACGGCGACATTGCCTGCGACTGCTTTTGTAATCATGCAAGAAGATTCTGCTTTAAACGCTAAGCGTTCCGCCTTCTCCAGCTGGGTTTGCTCTTTTAATACCACTGTCGGAAAGTGGCGGATTGCTCGGAATTCAAAGATGTTATTCGTCACATCCACATCGGCCTCTGCATGAAGTGTCAATGACTCCACCTCGATTTGAGCCCGCTCAAGCATGGCAGCATACGTGATCAAAAAACAAGTAGCGGCAGCACCGAGCAGCATTTCGTCTGGATTCGTGCCAATCCCAGGTCCGCCCATTTCTTTCGGAATCGATATGGAATGAGATAAGTTGCCTGTTTGGATAGTACCAGTGCTATTACGGCCGCCGTTCCAGGTGGCATCCAATAAAAATTGGTGGATCATTGTCCATCACCTCGCTTAGGAAATTCAAGAACCCAACTAAAATAGTTGCCTTGCTGCTGATAACGCAACGTAGCGGAAAACGTTTTGCCGTTTTTTGATTTTAGCCCTTTTACGTTGACGAAGCCATGTTTTAGCAATGATTTAACCATCGTTTTCGTTGGCTTCTTTTTGAAGCGAGCCAAATACTTATCATTTTTCCAAATGACAAAGGGGCAGCCGCTTTTCCAGCCACTGCAGCCAAACGCTTTGTTTGTTTCAATCACAGGCTTTTCGCATAGTGGGCATTTGCCAAGCGTTTCCGTTACTTGGCGTTTTTTCGTTTTCGCCATTGATTCGATCTTGCCTGTCTCATCGGCTTTGATTTCTTGCACAGCTGTTTCAATAAAGGCAAAAATGCTTTGCAAAAATGACTGTTTGTCCAAGCGTCCTTTCTCAATATCGAATAACTGCTTCTCCAATCTCCCAGTAAAAGCTAAATCAAACAATCTTTGAACCGGAAATTGTTCCACTAGTTTGGCGCCCGTTTCCGTACAATGGAGCGCTTTTCCAGATGCATGAATATACCCAATATCTTTTAGCTTTTTAATGGTATCTGCTCTTGTTGCAGCTGTGCCAATCGCATACCCTTTCATAAGCTGCTCGGCATCGTCTTTGTCGAGCTTCCGCCCACATGTTTCCATAATATGCAACAACGTTTTTTCAGTATGTGGTTTAGGCGGTGTCGTCATATGGTCGCTCGTTTTTCCAGAAAGCGCTTTGAGACGTTCCCCTTCTTCCACATTGGGCAAAAACGTTTCCTTCCCGTTTACTTGCTCTACTTGGTGCCAGCCATCAGCTCGCTTTTCCCTTCCCTTTGAAACAAAAAACCCTTCTGCTACGCCTTCTTCTAGCTTTGTATGAATGGTCGTTTCTAGAAATTCTGCTGGCGGCATAAATTGCATTAGAAACCGGTTTTTTACCGCATTATAGACAATTGCTTCCTCCGTATTCAAGCGTTTTGGCAACATGTACGTCGGGATGATTGCGCTGTGACTTTCCACTTTGGCATTGTTAAAAATCCGTTTGCTCGTTGTAAAACGAATGTCCTTTTCATACGGCAAGCCTTTGCTAATGGCCTTAAGGACTGCCGCCGTTTTCTTGACTAAACTCTCCTCCAGCGCCGTGCTAGACGTACGTGGATACGTAATCAACTTTTTCTCATATAACGACTGGGCGATTTTTAAAACTTTGTCTGCCGTCCATCCCTTGTATTTATTTGTAATATGGCCTTGCAGCTGCGACAAATTAAACAAAACGGGCGGGTATTCTTTTTTCTCGTTTCTCTCAACATGCACAGCGCGTGCAAGTTTTCCAGGCAGCAGCGAAGCCACTTGCTCTAGCCCTTGTTTTTCCGAAAAGGCAGTCTGCTTCTTGCATGTATAAACGCCTTCATAGGTAGCGCCGCCGGCCGTTTGAAACAACGCAACCAACTTATAATAACGTTCAGGCGTAAATGCTGCAATTTCCTTATCGCGGTCATAAATAATCTTTAACGTCGGCAGCAAGACACGGCCGATATTTAAGACGCTTCCCCGCCCAGGTTGGTACTTCAGTGTCGCTACAGACGTTAAATTGATCCCAATTGCCCAGTCGGCCCATTGGCGGCTAACCCCGGCATCACGCAATGTTATTAACTCAGAATTAGGGCGCGCATGTTTTAAGCCGCGGAGCACTTCTTGTTTCGTCCATTCATTTAAGAGCATCCGGAACACAGGCTTATCGGCACGAAGATTAGAAATGATGCTGTCGCCAATCAACTGGCCTTCCCGGTCATAGTCACATGCTGAAATAATGCGACGAACGTCATGGCGTCGAGCAAGCCGGGAAATAATGGCAAGTTGTTTTTTCGCCCCTGTATCTGGTTTGTTGTACGTTGATTTCACTTTATATTTAAACTGAGTTGGAATGAACGGAAAGTAACTCTCCTGCCATCTGGCAAATTTGGGATCATAATCTTTCGCGTCATACAGTTCTAAAAGATGGCCAAACGCCCACGTAATTAGGTAAGCATCCCCTTCATAGTACCCATCTTTTTTCGCTTTAATCTCTAACGCATCAGCAATGTTTTTGGCCACTGATGGCTTTTCCGCGAGGATAAGATCCACCTTGATTCCTCCACTTTTTTGATTTTTAATCTCTCTCAATCATACCATACTTGCCCAAACCGTTAGACATATATTGCTTACCTTAGCGTCTACGATAGAATCGTCAGCCATTGTATGTTTAGACTGATTTATCATAGGGAAAAAGAATCTATTCCCTTTAAATTAGGAGTGAGAATGCATGTTAAGCGATTTACAAGACGATATCCTTTACGAAGCATGGAACAAAGCAGTCGAACACAATCTCGATGCAACGTTTATTGCCATTTTAAAACAGGAAATAGAAAAGCGTGGTTTCATTCCGTCCAATTAACAGATCGTGCTCGTCTTAGGGAAACAAACACCCCATTACCTACATGTCGATCAATTGCAGCGGCATTAAACGGTTTTGGCGACGACATAAACCAATCATCCATAAATGAACACATGCGGACTTAGCTGCTGTAACGATGACCATCGAGTATGTATTTGCCGCCTCTCTGTCTATACGAGTGTAATTAGGCGCCGCCTCATAGTTACATTTGTCATTTTGTGTCCGATTTCCTTATCCTTGGTTTGTCTGGTATGAGTAAAACTCGAAAGCATTGGCCCTTGTTTTTTCATTTAGTGACAAATGGAACTACTCGCCGGTTCAGATTTACGCGATACTACATGTATCCTACACACGAAAAGGTGATGAACATGGTGATTGCCTCTTTGCAAGGAGTGGTCAAACGATATGGCTCCCATCTTGCCTTAGATCATGTCGACTTGGACATTCATGAAGGTGAAATTGTCGGGTTGCTTGGTCCTAACGGGGCTGGGAAGACGACACTCATTCATACACTAACAGGCATGATTCCTTTTGATCGAGGAACAATCGAGTTATTCGGATCAACGAAAAACCCATTTACGAAAAAAAACAAATCGAAAATGGGGCTCGTCACTCAAGAATTAACTGTCTTTGAAGAATTGACTGCAAAAGAAAACTTAGAATTTTTTGCTGGCGTTTATGGCCTGCGCGGAGAGGAGCGAAAAAAACGCGTTGCTGAGGCGCTCGAATTTGTTGGCCTTTCCACAAATGCACGCTCCGCTCCAAACAAATTTTCAGGTGGGATGAAACGCCGCTTAAATATTGCTTGTGCACTCACCCACCAGCCAAAGCTGTTAATCATGGATGAACCAACAGTCGGTATCGACCCTCAATCGCGCAACCACATTCTAGAAGCTGTACAAGAATTACGAAAACGCGGCACGACGATTTTGTACACGACTCATTATATGGAAGAAGTGCAAGCGATTGCTTCTCGTGTCGTAATTGTCGACCAAGGGCAAATCATCACAGATGGCACCGTTGATGAGCTAATTAAAACGATTCAACATGAAGAAAAAATCAAAATCGATGTGACCGAGCCAGCGCTCGTACCTATTTCTCGTTTGGAACAATTGGATGGGGTGAAACAAGTTGTTGTTGATGGCAGCAACATAACCGTTATTTCAAAAGCCGGCGCAGGCAATCTTGACCGCGTCGTTTCAATTATCAAGGAACATGGCGGCTTGCTCGGCATCCATGCTGAAAAACCAAATTTAGAAGACGTTTTTCTCACCCTTACTGGCAAGCAGCTGCGTGATGGGGAGGCAAAAGAATGACCAATGTTCTTCCTACGCTGCGGTTTACCGTATTGCGGCTGATCCGCAATTGGATTGTGTTATTGTTGCTGCTCGGAATTCCGATTGTGTTGATTACATTTTTTGCGCTTATTTTAGGTGATTCTAAAACAGAAGCTGGTATGCCTTACATTCAAGAATCAACCACTTTTATGGTTCTTGCCTTTCAACTGTTTGGAGGCTCAATCGTCATGTCCTATATACATGAAGACTTTTTCACGGAGCGCCGTTTTCGCATTCAGTCACTGCCTTTTAACCAAACGCTGTATGCATTCTCGATCAGTGTCCTCGGGACGCTATTTTCCATTTTTCTAGGGGGCATTTTGGTGTTTTATTCTTTTTGGGTCTTCAATGTTGAATGGGGGAACATTGGCTGGGCCGTGTTTGTGATCGCATTAATGGCCCTGTTATCAAGCATCGTCTGCCTCATGTTCACGTTTGCCGTCAAACAGTTTAAAGTCGCAGAACGACTAAGTGAAGTGTATGGCATCGGTGCGATTGTGCTTGCTGGTTTATTTTTCCCCATGCCAGAAAATGCTTTTTTTGAGTTTATGGGTTCATATGGAAATCCATTGACGCTCGCTAGCGCTGCGATTTTTGAATATCAAGCAGGAAACGTTGCAGAAGTATGGCTTAATGTAAGCATTTTACTCGGAGCAATCATTGTTGCCTTCTTTGTCATGCTTGCGCTTGGGCGGAGGCGAATGGGATGACAATTTTTCAATTTGCCCTTAAACGAAGTTTTCGCAACAAGACCAACCTTCTATTTTTAACTCTCTTTCCTGTTGCAGCGATTTTTCTCCCTGCCAGTGAAATATGGCCTTTTCTTCCTTTTGGCTACCATTATTTTGGCGTGCTCATCTTGTTTGTCAGCATTCGTTTGTCTTCCATGATGTTGGAAGACCGGCTCAAAGGCGTTGTCAAACGTTTAGCTGTTGCACCAATCAGCCATCTACACTATCTTTGGCAAAACTTGCTTGCCTACATGGTAATTCTCCTTTTCCAATGTGCGCTAGCAGTTGGCGGAGGCGTTTTGTATGGCCAAGAGTTATACTCGCCCTTTGCGGTGTTCTGTTTGTTCGTTACTTTTAGTTTGACATCCCTTGCTTTTGCGCTTGCCTGGATTTCCCTGTTTCGCAACAAAGAGACGTCTTTTCTTGTGTTTATGTCCATTGTTGTGTTAATCGCCCTCCTTGGCGGACTTATTATGCCCATCGAGATGATGCCGGCCGGCTTTGAACGACTCGCTGTCATTTTTCCGACTTATTGGTTATCGTCAGGTATGAAGTGGATCGCCCTCGGCGGTCAGACAGCAGACATATGGCTCATTCATGGGATGCTCTTGCTCTATTCTGTCTGTTTTCTGATCATTGGCAGTATCCGTAAAATCGCTTAGGGTCGTTCTGCCGAGCTTTTTATCGACTCCTGGCACTTGAGCTAGGAGTCAGATGTCGTTATAGTTAAAGCTAGAAAAATGGTAGGAGGGCTAGCCGATGGCAAAACTGGCAAGACCAAGCTTTTATATGGGATTATGGCGAATCGGCGGCTTGTTTTTTCTTACAGTTTTGTGGTTTATCGAAAACGGAACGAAGGTCCCGTTTGTCTTGGTTATGTTGCTGGCAATCATGGCAGCGCTCCGTTGGCGAATACGATTGCCCAGCTGGACTGTGCTCATTGATTTATGTTTTTGCCTGCTCTTTTCACCATTTTGGGTAGGGAGCTTATATGGTCTTGCCTTGCCTTTAGTGGAGAGTTTATGGCGAGGAAGGCCCTATTATTGTGTGCCTATCCCTTTTATCGTTTTCGCCAGTGGAGCTGCCACTGTTCATTTCGTTGTCTTTCTTTTAAGCGCTGCCTTGTTTGGGACTGTACTCCGCCATTGGCAACAACAACGGACTTCTTTTTGGCGTGAAATCGACCAAGAACGAAAAGCACGTTATGAGCTGGAACGGTTAAAAATCGATTTGCTTCAGGCCAATAGCGAAACGGCACAAATGGCGGAACTAACAGAAAGAAATCGCATTGCCCGGGATCTCCACGACCACCTCGGCCACGATCTCACTGGCGCGCTACTCGCCCTCCAAGCCTATGAACAGTGTCAACATGGCGAACAGGCAGAAAAAATGTTTGCACAAGTAAAAAAACGGTTAACACGGAGCACAAAACGGTTACGGGACACCGTCCATGACATGACTCCCGTCGCCTTAATCGGCGAGCAAACGATTGAATCGATTACCGAAAACTTTACATACTGTCCTGTTTCTTACCAAAAGTCAGGCAATATGGACAGCGTCCCTGTCTATCTTTGGAGTTTGCTCATCCCTTGTTTAAAAGAAGCATTAACAAATGTCGCCAGGCATAGCGATGCGACAAAAGTCACTGTTCATCTAGATGTCACAGAGACGATTGTCCGCCTCAGCATCCAAGATAACGGCACTTGTTCTGCTCAGTCCACAGACGGCAGTGGCTTGAGAAATTTAAAAATCCGTGCACGCGCCGCTGGCGGGAGCTTGTCTGTAAATCGCTCATCGGGCTATTCGATTGTTTGTGTCCTGCCAATCCAAGAAAGGAAAGATGCGAGATGAACATTCTTATTGTTGATGACGATGCGCTCGTTTGCCAGAGTCTCGAACTGCTTCTTGGCAACGAAGATGATTTTACTGTCGTAGGCACTGCCAACAATGGCCGTGAAGCACTTGTACAAATAGAGAAAAAAGCGCCTGACCTCGTATTGATGGATATTCGCATGCCCGAAATGGATGGCATTGAAAGTACAAAAGAAATCAAAAGCCGCTGGCCAGAAATGTTAATTATGATGCTAACAACGTTCCAAGATGAACAAAACATTCGCCTCGCTTTGCAGGCTGGAGCAGAAGGGTATTTGCTCAAATCGACAGCGGTAGCCAATATGGCCAAGCAAATCCGTGCCTTAAGCGCCGGTTCATCTGTACTGGACGCCGATGTGCTCAAGCAATTGGTGAAACCCCATGCCGACGCCCTCGCCGGATTAACAAAGCGGGAAAGTGAGATTGCCGAATGCATTGCCCAAGGGCTTTCAAACAAAGAAATTGCAGCCCATCTATTTTTAAGTGTCGGTACTGTACGGAATACACTCTCTGTCATTCTTGACAAGCTCGAACTGCGGGATCGCACCCAACTGGCGATCTACTATTGGAAACATCAAACAAACAGATAATAGGCGTGGGCCAACTTCAATAGAAGACTCTGTGTTGTGTTTCATACAAAAAAAGCGCAGGGCTGTCCCCTGCACTTTTAGTCCGTAGTTAACGCTTGTCCTTCGTTGCTCATGAACATACATCTTGTTCGCCTCTCCACACGAATGACAAAGCGTTTTCGGCAAACGTGGACGATGTTGTTGCCATTGGCGGCAACGTCAAAGCACCGCGTCCCCTTTGCAAGTCTATTAGCGGTTCGTTATCGTTTCAGGATACAGGTCATGGTTCATTAACCGGTAGTTCGCGATTTCCTCGTATTTTGTCCCTTTTTTGCCATAGTTGCAGTAAGGGTCTATGGAAATGCCGCCGCGTGGCGTAAATTTTCCCCACACTTCAATATAGCGTGGATCCATTAATTCAATTAAGTCATTCATAATCGTATTGACACTGTCCTCATGGAAATCGCCGTGGTTGCGAAAACTAAATAAGTACAACTTCAGCGACTTGCTCTCAACCATTTTTTGCTCAGGGATATAGCTAATGTACAAGGTTGCAAAATCAGGTTGCCCTGTTTTCGGACATAACGTCGTAAATTCTGGGCAATTGAATTTAACCATGTAATCCCGATAAGGGTGCTGATTGTCAAATGTCTCAAGAACACGAGGGTCATAACTGTATTTGTATTCCGTTTGCTCACTGCCGAGCAATGTCACATTTTGAAGCTCTTTTTCTTGTCTTCCTGCCATAGTATCTCCTCCTACACGCCCCGCTTATTGCCCCATAGCCATGTGTGCAGCTGTGGAAGAACTCGGACGTTGTTCATTTCCTTGTCAGCTAGCGCCTTTTCGACGAGAGCTTCGTAAGCGCCCATTCGTTTCTCCAGAAAGCGAGGATCCTCTTTTTCAGCAAAATCTTCATTCCCTGTTTGCAAGTAAAAAGGCACTGTTGGATAGCGCTTATGCACATGCTTCGCGTATTGGTAGTCTGCGTCATCAAACACGACAACCTTTAAGCTTACCGCCGGTGCTTGTAATTGTTGCAAAAACAAATCGAGCTTTGTCCAATCTGTCTCCATTCCTGAACTTGGCGGTTTCGGACTAACTGTCACTTCATCGACGCGATTGATCCAACATTGAAAGATGCTTCCTTGTGTTTCAATCGCTGTGGCAACGCCCTTTTCATTAAGCAATGCCACCAGTTCACCTATGCCTTTATGAATCGCTGGATTTCCGCCGGAAATGGTGACATGGCTATACCCATTTTCACAAAGTGAATCAAGGCGCTCTATAATTTCTTCTGCAGACAACGGTTCACTCTTTTCGCTGCCATCCCATGTAAAAGCAGAATCACACCAGCGACAACGGTAATCACATCCGCCTGTACGCACAAACATCGTCTTCTGCCCGATCACCATTCCTTCTCCTTGAATGGTCGGCCCAAACAATTCAACAACGGGAATCAATTTAGCCACGGGCATGCTCCTTCGGCCGGTAGACAACATAACTAGTAGGCGTCTCTCTTACATACACTTGAATGCACAGTGGCCGATTTGGACAAGTATCAAGCTGCTCTTGGACGACTTTGTAAATGGTCTCCGCCATTTTTTCAGTAGAAGGAGGGGCCGTTTCAAACAGCGTGTCTTCATTAAGAAGACGATGGTCAAAGCGGCCATGAACCGCTTGTTTTAACTTGCTAAAATTAACAAGGAATCCAGTCTCGTCAAGGGCATCCCCGACAATCGTCAAATTGATAAAATACGTGTGCCCATGGACACGTTGGCATCGGCCAGCCCGTTCATCGTCAATGTAATGAGCAGCGGCCACATGCATATCTTTGTTCAGTTCATAGCGATATGAATGGATTGGCGCCGGATAAATTTGCTGGATCATTGGCCCGCACCTGCCTTCTCGCGCAAATAGAGATCCAATCCATTTTGACGGAGCTGGCAAGATGGGCAAGTCCCACAACCGTCTCCGCGAATCCCTTCATAACAAGTGAGCGTCTTCGCTCGAATGTATTCGAGTTGCCCCATTTTATCAGCCAATGCCCATGTTTCTTTTTTATTTAGCCACATGAGCGGAGTATGAATCACAAATTGTTCGTCCATCGCTAAATTCAACGTCACATTTAATGACTTAACGAACACGTCGCGACAATCTGGGTAACCACTAAAATCTGTTTCGCAAACGCCAGTGATAATGTGCTTTGCCCCCATTTCCCGTGCATATACAGCGGCAAACGATAAAAACAAATGGTTGCGCCCAGCGACGAATGTGCTAGGCGATTCCCCTGCTTCACCGGCTTGGACGCTAATATTTTCCCTCGTTAGCGCGTTTGCCGTAAGCTGGTTCAACAAGCCCATATCAAAGACTTTATAAGGAACCCCTTGCTCATTGGCGATGTCAACAGCACACTGGATTTCTTCCTTGTGGCGCTGACCATAGTCAAAAATGACTGCGTGGAGCGAACGATAACGCTCCTTTGCCCAGAATAGGCAAGTCGTGCTGTCTTGGCCGCCGCTAAAGACGACGACAGCTTTGTCTTCTAACATGCTACATTTCTCCTTTTGAGAACGAGCATTCGGATACTCCAACAATTGGTTAGTTTTTTATAGAGGGAGTTCGCGAACCTCTTCTTTCTAATTATCGTGCAACCTTCATTTTACCATGTTCTTGTGTGGATTTGTTTGCATATCTCCATGAAATTGGTAAACTACTATAGAAGGAAAATCATTCGTGCAGAAAGAAGGCGTTCGTTATGTCATTTCAAGAAAAAGTCGAGAATTACGCAAATTTGGCTGTGCGTGTTGGCGTCAACATCCAAAAAGGGCAAACATTGTTTGTGCGTGCGCCGCTTTTTGCCGCAGACTTCGTCCGTCTAGTCGCCAAAAAAGCGTACGAAGCTGGTGCCAAACATGTCCGTGTCGAGTGGAGCGATGAGGAATTAACTAAAATGAAATTTGAGCTCGCTCCAGACGAAGCGTTTGATGAATATCCAAATTGGCAAGCGAAAGCGCTTGAAGAAGAAGCAGACAACAATGCTGCCTTTTTAAGTATAACTGGCGGAAATCCAGACTTATTAAAAGACGCAGATCCTGACCGTGTTGCCAGAGCCAACAAAGCAGCTGGCATGGCATTAGACACATTCCGACGCTACATCCAGTCTGATAAAGTGAGCTGGTCGATTGTGGCTGTTCCTACAGTCAGTTGGGCAGAAAAAGTATTCCCTGACGCGAAAGGCGAAGAAGCAGTGACAAAGTTATGGGAAGCGATATTTGCGGCAACACGTATCAATGAAACAGACCCTGTAGCTGCTTGGAAGCAACACCTCGCCACACTTGATGAAAAAAGAAACAAATTAAACGAGCATCATTTCCATGCCCTCCATTACAAAGGAAAAGGGACTGATTTAACGATTGAACTGCCTGAAACCCACATTTGGACATCTGGAGGAAGCACAAGCAACGCAGGCATTGACTTTGTTGCGAATATGCCGACAGAAGAAGTATTCTCAGCTGCTAAAAAAGATGGTGTTAACGGCACTGTCATAAGCACAAAACCACTTAATTATGGCGGCACGCTGATTACTAATTTCACGTTGACCTTTAAAAACGGAAAAGTCGTCGATTTTTCGGCTGAACGAGGGGAAGAAACGCTGAAACGCCTGCTTGACAGTGATGAAGGGGCACGCTACATTGGTGAAGTTGCACTCGTGCCACACCGTTCGCCGATTTCAGACACAAACCTTATTTTTTACAACACCCTTTTTGATGAAAATGCGTCGAATCACTTGGCTCTTGGCAGCGCCTATGCTTTTAATATTGAAGGCGGCAAAACGATGAGCCCTGAAGAACTTGAAAAAAATGGTTTAAACCAAAGCATTACCCATGTTGATTTTATGATGGGCGCCGCCGATATGGATATCGACGGGGTGGATAAAGACGGGAACCGAGTACCTGTGTTCCGCAACGGCGATTGGGCAATTTAACCCGTTAAAAAAAGCGATGTGCTGGCTGCACATCGCTTTTCGTTTTATGAACGTACGAGTCCTAACTGACTATTTGCTTACTCGTTTGTTTTGCCTGCTGTCGTTCTTGCAAACGGACTTGCTTAAATTTATCGGTTTCTTTAACAATGACATTGGAAAGTAGCAACAGACCAATTAAGTTTGGAATCGCCATAAGCCCATTAAAGATATCAGCAATATCCCAGACAATTTGCACGCTTGTACCAGCGCCAATCATGACGACAACCACGAAAATAATTTTGTAAATAATTGTATTTTTATCACCGAATAAATAGCCGAAACATTTTTCACCATAATAAGACCAGCCAATAATCGTCGAATAGGCAAAAAAGATAATGCCGAATACAACGATATAATTACCGGCGCCAGGAAGGAAAAACTCAAACGCTTCTCCTGTAATGAGCGCTTGGTCGTCACTTGGTCGGCCAATATACAAGCCGCTCATGACGATCGTCAGCCCTGTAATCGTACAAACAATCATCGTATCAAGAAAGGTTCCCGTCATAGAGACGAGCGCTTGCCTGCCAGGATAGTCTGTTTTTGCGGCAGCAGCAGCAATTGGCGCTGAACCGAGGCCTGCCTCGTTCGAAAATACGCCGCGGGCAATCCCGTAACGAATTGCCATACCGATTGTGCCTCCTAAAGCGGCATCGGTATTAAAAGCTTCACGGAAAATCGTCGCAAATGCTTCAGGTACGTGTGTAATATTCATTACGATAATAATTAAGCCGCCAGTCATATAAAAGAGCGCCATAAATGGGACAAATACAGCCGATACACGGCCAATGCCCTTAATTCCTCCAAGTAACACCAAACCTGTCAATGCCATTAAAATAAAGCCCGTTACCCATGGATTGACGTCAAAGTTGGTTGCCAATGAACTTGCGACTGTATTGGATTGTGTCATATTGCCAATGCCAAAAGACGCCAAACAACCAAACAGCGCAAACAAAATAGCAAGCCATTTCCAACCTAGCCCTTTTTCAAGATAATACATCGGGCCGCCAGATATTTCACCTTTATGGTTAACGACACGGTATTTGACAGCTAAAATCGCTTCCCCATACTTGGTTGCCATTCCAAAAAAAGCCGCGACCCACATCCAAAAAAGGGCGCCAACGCCTCCTAAAAGAATCGCCGAAGCCACACCTGTCATATTGCCAATGCCAAGTGTCGCCGCCATAGCCGTCATTAATGATTGGAAATGGGAAATATCCCCTTCTCCACTCTTTCCTTTCTTTTTGCTTCTGCCAAACGTCAACCTTAATGCATAAGGCAAGTCCCTAATTTGCAAAAAACGAAGCCTAATCGTCAAATAAATCCCTGTTCCTACAATGAGGAACAATGTGATCGGCCCCCATACTACATTATTAATTGCATCGACTATGCTACTGAAACTCACAAACATGCCCCCTTTTGTCGATTTTTTTCTTTTTAAATTGAATAAATTTAGTTTAGTGAATTTATGCCTAGAAGTCTACAAAAAAAACCAATCTCGCTGATTAAAGCGAAATTGGCAACAATGATAGTAGTCAGTAGATGGTCGAAAAACGCCCCTCCTTTTCTTTTTTAGGAATTTCCTTCTTCTCCATATGTTCAACTTTTGCAAAATGGTTACCTTGCCCGACTTTTGCTAAAAACTGTTCTATTTCAGTCTCCTCGCCTTGGACTTGGATGACCACGGAACCTTCTGGGCGATTTTGAACTGTGCCCGTTACGGGATATTGGCTCGCTGTCTGTTCCACAAAAGCGCGAAAACCAACCCCTTGCACTCTTCCTGTTACTTCGACTTCATACCGTTTCATCATAGGCTCCCCCTTAACTGATTTGCTTGATTGTACCATACCCATTTGCCAAAGCAAAAAACGTCGCCCAAATTAATAGCAAACGCTTTCAATTGTGTCGATTTTGTGATAGTATAAAAGTGCACAAAACAGACACAATATTGACATCTATTGTTCACAAAGATGGAATACTTGGGAAAGGAGTGGTTCAAATGGATTTGTTTTTCGCCTATATGTTTGTCGCCAGCGCGACGCCATTATTTTTGTGGCTGGAACACCGAAAAATTGCCCTTGCCAGCATTCCGTTTATCATTGTCATGTGGGTGCTAGCCCTTGCCCACATTTTTGATGGATTTTTGTTCGACCTTCACCACTCTGCATTTGTCACAGCGTTTCTGATCAACGTCTTTATCGCCCATTTTGCTGCCCTTGTTCTTTATGTTTACCCACACCTCCGCAGCAAATCAAGGCGTTTTACACAGTCGACTGAATAAAAAAAGCGCATTCCAGCTCTGGGAATGCGCTTTTTTCTTTAAATGTGGCCCGTTCTCAATACTAGATAAGAACCGATTACAATAATCACCGCAATGATAATGGCAAACCATGTGTGGCCGACTTGCACGTAACCTGCTTTGCCTTCACCTATATGCATAAACATATGAAGCTGTACTGTCATCTGGATAAAGGCAAACACAAAGACAATAATGATACGTACATCCCAAGCCAAATTGGTTTGCGACATTACCCATACTGCTAGTAGCGTGAGGACAATTGAGAGCACAAAGCCAATCACATGTTTCCAAGGAAAACCGTGGTGGTTGGCTGCTGTTTCTTTTTCCTGTGCCATTTACACCCACTCCATTCCTAGCAAATATACGCCGGTAAAGATCATAATCCATACAACATCTAAAAAGTGCCAATACAGGCTGGCAATGAAAAATTTAGACGTTGTCCGCGGCGTAAACCCGCGTTTTAGCATTTGAATCGCCAACAACACAATCCAGCCGATGCCGATCGAGACGTGCAAGCCATGTGTGCCAAGCAGCACAAAGAATGTTGACCAATGGGCGCTTGCCGACAAGGTCGCCCCTTCATGGACATAATGAATAAACTCATATATCTCAAAGCCAACAAATCCAAGGCCTAGTAAAAGCGTCAAACCAATCCAGACAAGTGTTTGATTCATTCTACCGGCACGCATTTCATGGATCGCGATCCCACAAGTAAACGAACTTGTCAAAAGCAGAAACGTCATGATTAACACAAGGTTTAAATCAAACAGTTCCGCAGATGGCACGGCCCCGGCATTTCTGTCAACGAGGACAAAATACGAGGCGAACAGCGTTGCAAACAAAGCGAATTCAGCGCCAAGAAAAATCCAGAAACCTAGGATATTGTTGCGACCTTCAGCTGATTGATATTCAAGTGGTTCGTTTGGATTTATCGTTTCATGTGCTGCCACGTTTTACGCCTCCCTCGCTTTATTTTCAATTTCTGTAATTTCTTCTACACTTACATAATACCCGTCGTTGTAATCAAAGGAGCGGATGATCATGCAAATGAAAATTCCAATACCGCCTATAATCGCAAGCGGGAACCAACTAAATACGAGGGCAAAGGAAGCAATGAACATGATCAAACTCATCACTGGTCCAAGCCATGTATTGCTCGGCATATGGATTTTCTGGTAATTCGTATCGGCATTTGGATCAATGCCTTTTTCTTTCATATCCCAGAGAGCATCACGTTCCGCTACTTCAGGGACTTTGGCAAAGTTGTAAAATGGCGGTATTGCTGAAGACGTCGCCCACTCCAATGTGCGGCCGTCCCATGGATCGCCCGTTGTATCGCGTTTTTCATAACGCCAGCTGTAGTAAATATTATAGACGAACAACGCAAATCCAATCGCCATCATGAAAGCACCCACTGTGGAGAGCGCATTAAGCGAAAACCAATTGTCGGATTCCAAGTATGTGTAAATCCGCCGCGGCATGCCGTCAAGCCCGAGAAAATACTGCGGGAAGAAGCAAATATTGAAACCGATCATAAAAATCCAAAAGACCCATTTGCCAATTTTTTCGTTTAAACGATGGCCAAACATTTTCGGATACCAGTAAACCAAACCAGCAAAGCAGGCAAACACCGTTCCCGCAATAAGGACATAATGGAAATGGGACACGAGGAAATACGTGTTATGGTACTGGTAATCAGCTGCTGCCATAGCCAACATTACGCCTGTGACCCCGCCGATGACAAAGTTCGGGATAAAGCCAAGCGACCACAGCATCGGCACCGTGATTCTAATTTTTCCTTTGTGTAGCGTAAAGAGCCAGTTAAAGATTTTGACACCTGTCGGAATTGAAATCGCCATTGTTGTAATCGAGAAAAACGAGTTAACAGCCGCGCTATTCCCCATTGTAAAGAAGTGGTGCACCCATACTAGGAAACTTAAAAACGAAATGATTACAACGGAAGCGACCATCGCATTGTAGCCAAACAGCTTTTTGCGCGCAAACGTTGAAATAATTTCAGAAAAGATCCCAAATGCCGGGAGAATAACGATATACACTTCAGGGTGGCCCCAAATCCAGAATAGGTTGGCCCAAAGCATATCAAGGCCTTGGCCTTGCAAGGTAAAGAACGCAGTGCCGAACAGCCGGTCAAATGTCATCATTGCTAGCGCTACAGTCAACACTGGAAACGCAAGGACAATAATCATTGACGTGATTAAAACGGTCCATGTAAACATCGGCATTTTCATTAGCGTCATGCCTTTAGTGCGCATTTTAAAGATCGTGACAATAAAGTTGATCCCTGTGGCTAGCGTTCCGATACCGGAAAGCTGAAGACCGAGCGCATAAAAGTTTTGACCGACGCCAGGACTGAAGTCATTCGAGGCAAGTGGAAAATACGATGTCCATCCTGCCGCTGGCGAACCGCCAATGATAAAAGAAATATTAAAAAGTGCCATTCCAAAGAAGAATGTCCAAAAACTTAAATTGTTCAAGAATGGAAACGCAACGTCACGCGCGCCGATTTGTAGCGGCACGACAACGTTCATTAAACCAATCAGGAAAGGCATCGCCATGAAAATGATCATGATTGTGCCATGGGTCGTGAAAATTTCATTGTAATGCTGGCTGTTTAAAAATGTCATGCCTGGGGCGGTCAATTGCAAACGCATCATCATTGCGTCGACGCCACCGCGGAAAAGCATTAACAACGCACACGCAATGTACATAATCCCTATCTTTTTATGGTCAACGGATGTGATCCAGTCCGTCCAGAGCACTTTCCATTTTTTAAAATAAGTAAGGGCGACAATTGCAATTATACTTGATAAAGCGATGGAAATTTGCGCACCAAGTATAAGCGGGTCTCCCGTTACAATAAATTCATCCCATCTCAACGGTAAATCCCCTCTCTTCCGTTGTTTGCGCCATTACTCATCATCCAATTCCACTTTATATGTTCTTGATGTGTCAATTGGTTGCGTCAGTTTTGGCATTTCGTACGCTTTGCCTTCTCTCGAATGCGGATTTAGTGGCTCATATCCAAGTTCTGCACTTTTCTCAAGCGCGTATGTCGGATCATAAGCATGGTTGACAAACTCAAGATGTGTTGAAGAGAATGTCATTTCTTCAGCGTGACCTGGAACCATTAGATGTGCGTATTCTTCTTCTGACAATGGTGGTGCTTCCGCTTGCACTTCTTCCACCCATGAATCATAGCTCTCATCTGTTACGGCATTAACAAGGAACCGTTGCTCCGTGAACCCTTCGCCTGTGAAGTTTGCATTACGGCCATTGTACGTGCCTGGTTCATTAGCCATTAAAAACAATTCTGTTTCCATGCCCGACATGCTGTACTTTTGTCCACCAAGCTGCGGTACCCAAAACGATGCCATTGAATCTGCTGAAGTCAATTTGAACTGGACTGGTCGATCAACAGGGATATTGACATAATTGACCGTTTCAATATTTTCCTCTGGATAGCTAAAGATCCATTTCCAGTTTACGCTTGTTGCGTGAATGACAAGCGGATCAACTTGGACGCTGCCTTCAGCCACTTCAGGAGCTTCTTCCAAATTATAAATGGTTATGACAGTTGGTACAGAAAGAATGGTGACAATAATAATTGGAATAATCGTCCAAACGAATTCCAACTTGTGGCTGCCCTCAATCGACGGATCGTAATTGTCATTGTTTCCTCGGTCACGGTACTTGACAATCATGACTGTAAGCAAAACAAACACGACTAAAACAATGAAAATCATAAACCAGATGGATAGCATGATCAAATCGCTTTGCTGTTCCGCTACAGGACCTTGTGGGTCAAGGACCGTCAAATTCCCACAACCACTCAGAAAGAGACCGACCATCGCTAGAGCAAACCATTTAAAGACTTTCGATGGTGTACGCAATAAAATCACCTTTCTTTTGGCAAAATAACTAATTGTTGCATGTATACTTTGTGAAGCAGAAACCAGCAACATAGCTGTACTCCATCCTACCACTTTCGCTTAAAAAAAGCTCTGCTATTAAAGCGGTTACCAACAATTATCATAAATTCGACAAAAAAAAGTTGAGAAGCAGACACAACTTTCCCAAACTTTTCTTGTTAACCAATCATGCCTTTCCCTTTTTTTGTCCATACTAAACGTAAGGAGTGATAATATGAATGATCCATATTTATGTCCAAAGTGCAAAACCAACCGGACAAGGTTCCACCGCATCGTTCAACAAGTTGAACCTGTCAAATTAAGTCCACAAACTGGTGAAATTGTTGAAACGTACAGCGAAGATTCACTTGATGCCTTCCATATGCCATACAAAGGCCCATCGATTCGCATCCAATGTGGGGCGTGTGGATTAAACGAGGCTGAAGACACATTTGTCGCTTTTGCACGAAATAATCAGTTCCAATAAAAACCAGCCCCTATTGCCGGGCTGGTTTTTATTCAAATACTTGGATCATGTGCTTAAACAATAAATACACGCCAATCACATACGCTTCTGCCTCATCTCGCCAAGAATCACGGCCGTCGATCACTTCAACTGCAAATGGCTGGCTATTTTGTGGCTCAGGCAATTCCTTGTTTAGCGCCTCTTTCAAAAAAGCCGCCGCTGATTGCAGCCCTTTGTCCCCTCGCTCCATCACTTCATAGAAAGAGATAAAGCCGTGCATCACTCCATTAAACCGCTGTGCTTGTACATAGATCCCTTCATTATACAAACGTTTTGCCAATGCTTCCCCTTCATCACGTAACGGATCAAACTCGCCCGTTATAACAAGCGTGCTCGGCATCATCGACACGTCTTCAGCATTAAGAGGCGATGTGTAAGGCGATGTCCAATCCGCTTCATTGGGCGCATACGATTGTTGCGCCATTTCCATAACGGCCCGGGATAAAAAATAAAAGCCACTTGCATACATGTCACGTGACGGGAATTTCGTATCTTCAAAAGTAGCCAACGGGTAAAGGAGCGCTTGTCCTGACAAGGCAGGACCGCCTTCTTCTCCAGACATGATAGCAACAGCTGCAGCAAGGTTTCCTCCAGCGCTATCGCCAGCCACTGCAAGCCTATCTCTATCGCCATCTAGCACGTCTGCATGCTCATAAGCCCAGGTAAGGGCATCATAACTATCGTTTACCGCTGTAGGAAAAGCATAAGTCGGAGCAAGCCGATAAGCTGGGGCAACTACAATAGCACCAGTTCGGGCTGCGAGCGAACGGATAATATTGTCATGAGTATCCAAGTCGCCGTACCCTTCCAAAAACGCGCCTCCATGATAGTAAACAATGATCGGGTGTGGCCCAGCAGCGATAGGCTGATAAACAGTCGCTGGAATGTCTTCCCCATCCCTAGTCGGAACCGTGACTTGATGACGTTCAATCGTTGGCGGCGCTTTGACTGCTAAAAAAGCAGGCGCTTCCAGTTTCCCTTCAGGCAAAAGCCGGTTGTTAACGGCGTGAAGCAACACAGCCGTTTTTGGAGGCACTTTTCCCGCTTCTGTATAGCGCCAGCTTTGCACAAAAAAAATCGAGATTAAGCTGATCGTAACGGCCGCCAAAGCAAAGACCGCTACTCCCTTTTTGACAGATTTGGAAAACATCTCCATGAGTGCCTCCTTCCCGGCTATCTCGGTTTGTTTTCTTTCCAGTTCATTGCGATAAATTCGTCTCTTCCGCTTTGCGCCCGGTCTTGTTTATAAGCCTTTGGCTGCTTTTTATAAAAATCTTGATGCTCTTCCTCGGCCCGATAAAACGTGGATGCAGGAAGAATCGCAGTGACAATTGGCTTGTTAAAGCGGTTGCTATTGTTTAATTCTGCTTTCGACGCTTCTGCTAACTGCTTTTGTTCTTCTGTATAATAAAAAATAGCCGTGCGGTACTGACTTCCACGGTCTTGGAATTGGCCGCCATCATCCGTTGGGTCAATTTGCGGCCAGTACAGCTCAAGCAACTTGCTGTAAGGGAACTGTTCTGAATCATACGTAATCTCTACCACTTCATAATGTCCAGTTTCGCCCGTTTTTACTTGTTCATAAGTCGGATTTTTCGTATGACCGCCTGAATAGCCTGATACAATTGCTTTTATGCCTGGCAGCTGATCAAACGGCTGGACCATGCACCAAAAACAACCGCCTGCAAACATTGCTTTCTCGATTGCCAATTTTCATTCCCCATTTCTTCCTTTTCACTTCTATTCTTTCACATGAGAATGTTGCTAGTACTGCCTATTGTTCGCGGTTGGCTTGTTGTTCATATTCAAATTCGATTTCGTCCTTCTTACGACTATATTTCACCCGGACAAGCTGATCTTTAAAATACCAGCTATCTTGTTCTTCAATAAAAAACAAAAAACCGCCCTCTTCATAAACAACAGCCGGTTCAGTTGGTTCCGTTTGGCTCATCCCTAATGAAAAACCGCTTTGCAAGGATCCGCAGCCACCATAACGGCCATAAAATCGAATCGGGACAGGTTCTTCTGCTTCCGAAAACTCTTGTTTAAACCAATTTATCGCAGGTTTCGTAACCTTAATTTCCATCTAGTTTGCCTCCTTGTAGAGTCTTGCTTCGTCTTTCTATCATACCAAGATTTTTAATAACCGTCCAAAATCCGGCTTTTAGCAGCCTATTTTTTTGCATCAGAGAAACTTTTTTGCATAAGAGAATAAACTGTTTGAAAAGGAGTGACACAGCATGTTCGTTAAAAAAAATCATTACCTTTATGCATGCCTCCTCCATAAAGCCGGTCTTATTACAACTGAGCAGCTAGAGTTACTAAAACCAAAAAAGCGAATCCGTTAAATGGACTCACTTTTTTTCCAATAGTTGCCGATCAAGGGCATCGACGAGTTGATGGATGTCTGGCTTGGCCACATGCTCGGTTACGCCGGCTTCTTCCCCTCTTCGTTCCATCAGTCCTTTGTCTAGCGAAGAGAACGCAATAACGGGGGTTTCTTGATAGCGACTGTCTTGGCGCAAATGCCTCGTCAGTTCGTGGCCGTTCATATAAGGCATTTCTATGTCGGTAACGATCGCCTCATATAGTGGGCATGCATCATCCGTCAAATAACGAGACGCATCCCTTCCATTATCGAATGTTGTAACGTCTTCATAGCCAGCCTCTCTCAATGCATCAACAAGAAGTGAACGCAACGTTTTGGAGTCTTCTACTAATAGAAGCGGGTAGTTGCGACGGCGCTCGTCCGTTGCCATTGCCCCTTGCATATGAGACGGTTGGATAAAGTGAAGCACTTTCTCCAAATCAAGGGAGAAGGCAACGCCATTGTCTGGCAACGGAATCACCCCGCTCACAAACGCTTCTTTTCCTTTTGTGACAGCATCTGGTTGTTTGATTATGCTAGAGTGAGTACGGTGAACATGGGAGACAGGTCCCGTTTTTAACGCAAATAATTGTTCCCCCATCTCAATTACGAGAAAATAGACCGTTTCACTTTCGTCTATTTCCAAGAGGCGGTACAAGTTGATTAATGGAATTACTTGGCCGCGCACTTGAATGACGCCCTCAACGATGCTATGTCGGTTTGGTGATTCCGTTACTGGAACTGGTCGAATAATTTCTTTTACTTTTAATACATTTAATGCATAGGTAGACTGTCCTGCTTTAAACAAAACAAGCTCCTGGTCATAACGTTGCTCTTCCGTTTGAAATATGTTAAGCGCCATACGATTCCCTCCGAACTAAGCCTTCATCCTAATATATCGGCGCTTCTACCTTAGCGGTTTAGCCTCGGCCAGTAAAAATAGAGAATTTTGTACTAGCGCCGTTGATATCCCGACGCTTTATCTGCCTATTGCTTTTGTAATGAAATTTTTGTTGCAAAACCCTTCAACTTCCGATTCTTTATAATGTTTTAATAGTTCGTTTACTAAATGTTCATACATGCCTGCGTGCTCTAACTTGTCAACATGAATAGAAATACCGTCAAAGTCTGAACCAAAACCGATATGGTCGACCCCGCCCCGGCTTGCTATGTAGTCAATATGACAAATGAGATCGTGAATAGAAGCGCCCAGCTCGCTTTTTATAAAAGTAGGGTAGAATACGACGCCGATGAAACTGTCCTTTGCAATCAGTGCATCAATTTGGTCATCGTGCAAATTGCGGGGATGACGGCAAACAGCATACGCATTTGAATGGCTGGCAATCGTTTTTTTTGAGCATTCAAGGACATCCCAAAAAGCAGCAATACTTAAATGAGAAACATCATTCAGCACATGGTGTTTGTTATTCAATGCGATCACTTTTTTGCCAAATTCGGTCAGCCCGGCGCCACGCATTTCCCCAATGCCATCGGCGCATAAATTGGCGTCGTTCCATGTTAAGCCAATGGAGGAAACCCCTTTCTCATACAACCATTCCAATTTGCCCATATCTGCTCCTAAGGCATCCATCCCCTCTAAAGCAAGGACAGCACCAATTTCCCCTGCTTTCAAGGAAGAGATTTCAGCCAATGAGCGAATCGCCTTCATGTTCGGCACAGCAAGGACACGCTCATAAAATGCATTGATTTGCTTTTGCACCACTTGAAATTTTGATTCTTGCGGAACAGTTGACGGCACCCAAATGGCAAAAAACTGAACAAACACATTCCCTTGTTTTAACCTTGCTGCATTTGTCGCGATGTCTTCGTCATCGGCAAACGCTTTGTCCTCATCACGCCACAGTTTATAAAGAGCATCGCAGTGTGTATCAATTATCTTCATGTCAAATCACCTTTCTTTCCCTTTTCTCATATTATAGAGCAGTTAAAAGGGATGGAGGTTTGATGATGTCTGAACATTTCCCACGGAAACCAGGGGGCGGCCATGACTTTATGGCGTCAATCGATCAGTTTTTTCAGTCGGCATTTCGGAACTTTTCAACACAATTGTTTGGTTCCTCCATACCGGTACGTATTAAAGAAGAACCAGACCGTTTTGTGATAGAGGCCGAACTTACAGGAATTAAAAAAGAGCAAATTGAGTTGGAATCGCTACGGCAAGCACTTATTATCCGTGTCCGACACAAGGGCGAAATCACGACCATTGATGACGAGACGAAACTAATCACCAAACAACATGCTTCTTCCAAGAGTGAGCGCGCGATTCCTGTCCCATTTCCTTTTACCGAAGAGGACATTCAAGCCCATTATGAAAATGGGTTGCTGCGCATCGTCATTAAAGGAAAGCGGAAAACGATTTCAATTAAATGAAAGGAGGCTATGCCATGTTTCCTGCGCCACGACGCCCCCATCATCAGCAGATGAGCCATAATCAGGCGTTTATGCAACGGCAACAGCCTGGTTTTCAACATCCCCCTTATCAGCACCGACCTTATCACCAAATGCCACAACCGTTCCAGCAAAGCGGATTCCCGCAACAGGCGGCGCCTAAAAAGAAGTCGATCTGGAAAGCTCCGTTTACAGACGATGAAGGAAAATTCGACCTCTCCCGAACAGCGACTTCAGTCGATAAATTTGTAAAAACATTCCAGCAAGTATCGCCGTATGTATCAAGAATTAGCAGTTTTTTCACTAGATAGCACGTGCCAGGCTAAAGTGCTGCCTGGCACAAATGCCTTACCGCCCACAGCGGCTATCGCCACCATCTGCTGGCATCGAGCTTGAACGGACTCGCTGGGCATAGGCTAGCACCCCAGTTGGTGCCACTAACTTTAGTCCCTGTGATGGTACATAGTCTACTTTAACTTCGTTCCCAATTTCCGCTTCTGCTTTTTCGTTATAAATCACCGTGAGTCCTTCAACGTCAACGGTTTGGTCGCCTGCTTCCACAATTCCTTCTTGGATAAAGTACTCCACCATTGTGCTACATTCATACGTATCCTTGGCGGCAATACGGACGACTTCATGCCCTCGTTCGCTTAAATACGTATGGGCTGCAGCTGTTATCGAAATGTTCATTCCTTCTCCTTCCTGCGGCTAACTTGACCCGCTCGATGCTTTACAACAATCCATTTTGTTCAAACAAAAATGCATAAGGAATGTCAACAAAAACATAAAGCTTGTCGTTAAGTGGATAAGAATAGGTACGGATTTGCTCATCTCGTTCAATATCTGTATATAAATCCGATAAAATCCCTTTTTTCTCTACATTCATCCGCACAATGTTCTCAAGAAAATAAGGGCGCCAGCTCCAGTTTTTAGCGCGGCTTTCTTTCAAAAGCAGCCAATTTCCTTCTGCATCTTTCTCAGCATTGGCTGATTGTTGGATCCCGTCTTCATCACAAATGTAGACGCGGAATGTATAAGCATTTAACGCTTTTGCCACGTTTAAAACAATTTCATCGTAGCCTTGGTCTTGTTTCAAGTCCTTCATTGCTTGTTTTAATGTTTGCGACAATTGGTTAGACAGCGTAAATTGCGCCTTCATTTTTTCTCTTTCATAGTGGATAAAGTGATGCATATCTTTTTTTAATTTGTCTTTAAAGCTGTTTTCGTCGACAAACCCTTTGGTTGCTTGTTGGAAATAAGGACCTTGATAGTAGCGCCCACCGCTGCGCCACGCATAATTAAACTGCGCAAACGTTTCAACCCCTTGAAACAATAGGGTTGCGCCAATTTTGCGGGCGAAAAGAGCCAACGGCTGATGGACATCTCGATACATCCCTGGCAACAAATTTTCTTCTAGAAACGAGCAGTTGACGCAAATAACATTCGGCTTTAGTTTTGTGAACAACTCCAGTTGGTTGGCTGCTGAATAATCGGCATTCACTGCAAGCTGCACGCCTAAACTTTGCATATAGACCATCGTATGTTTCACTTCCAGCAACTCTTCAACGCTCTGTTCACACACAATGTTAACAATGATGCGTTTTAAGGGGATGCCGAGTTGCTGCATTGCTTCCAGCCGGTCCAACAGCATCTGACCTGCTTGTTTTTTTAATAGCCTGACATCATAATTGAAATAAAGCATTTTTTTTCCGTTTTCGGCTGTGTACAAGTCAATTGCTTTTTTCTGCAAATCGTCTTCTAGTTCGAGGCGGTATTCGCTAGGAATGCTTCTATCTTCGAAAAACCAGTTCAACTTGATCCGTTCATTTGCCTCCATCCAATAAGGTTGGACTTCATAGCCAACCACTTGCTGTTTGTCTGCACTTACGATCGGAAGAAAAAAAGGGATAACCCGGTTCTTGTTCATCATAATATCTAGCGGGTCCAATGGAATCACCTCTCCCACCCATTGTACCATACTCTTATCGTTCAAATACGCGCTTATGTCTTTCTCAGAAACCGTTTCATATGTTTTGCTATAAGGCTGGGCTTTTCCTCTGGCAACAAATGGCCACATCGCTTTAGCAAAATGAGTTGGCTGTTAGCTAAGTCTTTTGCTAAACGTACACTTGTTTGTACAGGAATAACGGGGTCTTCTCGTCCGTTGATGATTAAACAAGGCTTGGCAATGGTATGCAGTGCTGCAGACGTTAAATCACCTTCCCTTTGCCGTGCAAGTAGGATCAATCCCTTGCCAATCGAGGCGTCGCTAAGAGGCAAAGTATACGCATTAACCATTGCTTTTGTAACTACCCGCTTATCGTAGACAGCTTCACACAAAAAGGCGCGCACATCTTGGCGACGAATGGCTGCGTTAATGGCCGGGGCTGCAAAAGGCAAATGCGATATAGCGCGGTATGTTCTTTTAACACGGTTTAAATAACCAGAGCTTGCCAACAGCACAAGGCGGTCAATTTGATCAGGGAATGCTTTGGCCGCATGCAAGGCCACTTGTCCGCCCATAGAATGGCCAACAATTGTCACATGTGCGTGGCCGAGCCTAGCTGCCAATTCAACGACAAGACGGGCATAACCATAAAGAGAATAGGCCGTTCCTGGTGCCTTACTTGAGCGGCCAAACACAGGCAAATCACAACTGATCAGGTGATAATCCTTGTGTAAATAAGGAACCAATTGATGAAAACAGGCTGAGGACGCTAAAAAACCATGCAACAAAAGCAACGTTCCTTTTGCTTCTTGCGCTTGGCAACGGTAGTATTCAAAATAAACGCTTGCTCCCTGAATGTATAGATACGATGCACGATCTGGCCGAACCTTTTGCACAACCAGCCCCCCCTTTTTGATTAGTGTTTCGCACGAACACGAAAAAAAACCGATTGCTCGGTTTTTAATCATCTAAATGGTATGGGGTTTCTTGATATACGTAGTAATTAAGCCAATTAGAAAACAATAAATTCGAATGGGCGCGCCATTGCAAAGGTGGGAGCGCATCGACATTGCCTTCTGGAAAATAATTAAACGGCGGATCACAGGCAATCCCACGCTTTACGTCGCGTTCGTATTCTTGTTTTAGCGTATGTGCATCATATTCAGAGTGGCCCATGACAAATACACGCTTTCCATCTTTAGAAGAGGCTATATAGACACCCGCCTCTTCCGAGGAGCTTAAAACGATCAGCTCGTCAACACGCTCAATGTCTTCGCGGCTAACCGTGGTGTGGCGAGAATGGGGAGCGTAAAAAACATCGTCAAAGCCTCGTAGCAAATTGACGTTTTTCACCTCTAGCTTATGTGAATAGACGCCAAAAAGCTTTGTCGTTAGCGGCTTTTTCTTAATACCGTAATGATGATAAAGACCAGCTTGAGCCCCCCAACAAATATGTAAAGTCGACGTGACATTGGTTGTCGTCCAATCAAGAATAGACGTCATTTCATTCCAGTAATTCACATCATGGAAAGGCAACGTCTCAACTGGGGCGCCAGTAATTATCATCCCGTCAAATTTTTGTTGTTTCACTTCATCAATGGTTTTATAAAAAAGATTCAAATGTTCTTTTGATGTATTGCGCGGCGAATGGGTGCTTGGATGCAACAAAGAAACATCAACTTGCAAAGGCGTGTTTCCTAACAGCCGCAACAATTGCGTTTCGGTTTCTTGTTTTGTCGGCATTAAGTTTAAAATGCAAATTTTCAATGGCCGGATATCTTGTGTGTACGCCCGACTTTCATCCATTATAAAAATATTCTCTTTTAACAGAATTTCCTTCGCAGGTAAGTGGTCTGGAATTTTTATCGGCATGGCAACTCGCTCCCGCATCTTTGTTTTTAACCATCTTAACGCAATAAGGACAGCGTTTCAAGAATAGTGATGGCGTCGACAGAGTCGCTAACCTCGTTCAAACGCAAACAAAACACTCGCCACGCGACAACGTATGCGGACGTTTGTCTACGGACTAAGGCTATGCATTCGCATAGCCTTAGTCCGTTACTTCAATTGGAAAAAACAATTGGCCCGTCCGAAAATGATCTGTATAAACAAGTTCATAAGAAGTATCTCTCGGGACAATAAAGGCCACTTCGCCACTTACAGACCGCCCTGGAGAAATTTGACCACCGAGAATGCCCTTTGTTTCGACATTTGATTCATGGCTGTACGCATAATGTTCACTGTCCATTAATGTCAAATTCATTAACGAAAAATTAACGGTCGACTCCCGTTTGTTTTCAATCGTTAAATCGACTTTGACTAACAGCTCTTCCTCATTCTCGTCTTTTACAGAATAACCATTTAACGTAATCTCGATATCACTGATCTCTTGCGACTCATGTTTGCTCTCTTCTTGATCAGATGCGTTGCCTTGGACCGTTTCTGGTTTTGAAAGGCCGTTCGTCGCAAAACCGACTATCAACAAAAGACAAACAATCAAGCCTAGCAATACTAGCACTTTTTCTTTCATCTTTTTCCTTCTCTCCCTATCATACATGCTCATACAACCCTATTTATATGAACCTCGTACGCTCGTCATGTCTGATTTGTACAGCATAAAGCATAACAAGAAGAAGCGGGAGAAAGACCTTTAGCCTTTCCCAGACTGTAGCCAAACGCTCGCATACATTGTCGTTTGCCGCGCTTTGACAAGCGTGTTCGATCAGCCTTTCCACCATGTATCATATACACTTACCGGGTCTTTGCGTTTATGTGCTGTTGCCGCATAACGCTGCTCTAATTTTTCCTGTATGGCGCTGTCAATGGGCTTGCCTTCCAAATAATCATCAATTTGCTCATATGTCATGCCAAGGGCCTCTTCGTCAGGCAACCCTGGTTTGTCGTCTTCAAGATCGGCTGTCGGGATTTTTTGGTACAGTGCCTCCGGCGCACCAAGCTCTTGAAGAAGCGCCTTGCCTTGTCGCTTTGTCAGCCCATATAGCGGAATAACATCACAAGCTCCATCGCCAAATTTCGTGAAAAACCCAGTCACCGCTTCAGCAGCATGGTCAGTCCCAAGTACTAGGCATTGGTAGTGGGCAGCCAAATCAAATTGGACTTTCATCCGTTCCCGCGCTTTTGTATTGCCTTTTATAAACCCAGACAGCTCTTCTCCTGTCGCTTCTACAAAAGAGGCCACGGCAGCATCAACAGCTGGCTTAATGTTCACCGTATGGATTTTATCGGGCCCAATAAACGACAGCGCCACTTGGGCATCTTTCTCATCATGTTGAACGCCATAAGGCAAACGAACGGCATGAAATTCGTATGTGCCTGGAGCTTCTTGATTGAGCTCATCTACTGCCATTTGCGCGAGTTTTGCTGCCAACGTAGAATCCTGGCCTCCTGAGATGCCGAGTACAAATCCTTTTGTCCCTGCTTTTCGAGTGTAGTTTTTCAAAAAGTCAACGCGCGTGCGAATTTCTTCTTTTGGATCAATGTCTGCTTTCGTATGTAAGTCACGACGAATGGAATCTTGGTTTACTTTCATCATAAGACCTCCAATGTTGTAAAATCGCTTATGGAAACGGAGCAAATCGTCTAATTTTCCCTCGGCTGCTAAAATGGCGACTTGCTTTTCCCCGAGCAAGTCAAAATGGGGAAACTCGTTGCGGTGGTCGATCCACTGAGGGTTTAATCCGTACGTTTTGCCCCATTCAATTAACTTCGAGACATCGACGCAAGCGGCCTTCGTAACAGTAGTCGCCTGCGGAAAGCGTGGGTCATGCCAATAATGGGTCAAAAACGCAATTTCCCCTGCTCGTGCTTTCGCTTTCCAGCCTTCTAGTTCCGTACGGTTAATGCCAAACGCCATTTTATTGCTCCTTCAACTCTTCATAACGTTGGTACCACTCAGGGAACGCCCGTTTAAAAGGAACTGGCTTGAACGTGTCTTTTTTCACAATCACATGTGTCGTCGACCCTGTTACACATAACTCCCCGTTTTGGTTCGTAATATCGTAGGCATAAACGGTTTTAACGCCATCATTTAGGGAAAGACGCGTCTCCACGATTGCTGTATCTCCGTAGCGAAGCGCTTTGCGGTAAGTTGCTTGCACATCATACACAGGAGCAAAGTAGCCTTCTTCCTCCATCTTTACGTAGCTGTAACCGGCATCTTCAATATAAGCGGTACGACCAAGTTCGAAATATTTCAAGTAGTTTGCATGGTATACGACGCCCATCATATCGGTATCAGCATACTGAGGAACAATTTTTGTTTGCACTTTATGGGCCACTACTTCCCCTCCTTTCTCCCACCAAACCCTTTACTCGAGTTTTCCATCAGTATAACACAGGTCACTCTATTCCTAAAAACAATTCCACCTCACTTTGCCTTATAAACGCCACTATAAGTAAAAGGTCATAGTCCTATCATCCTTCAATCTCTCCACTATTTTATAAATAACCGTTCGCCTAACAACTAAACCCCTTTTTTACACATAACTGGTTTTCGCAGTAAAGCAATAGCCCCAAAAGCGATTCGCTAGAGGGGCTATTGCTATAGACGTTCATGATCATTGTTTAACAATGCTCGCTCTACATCTTCTTTCTCAATTTGCATAAATCCAGGTCGGCCGACCTCTGCATCTGCCACACGCAGAGCCTGCTCTTGGATGATAGCTTCAAACACTTTCATGACGTAGCGACCATTGCCTCCCCTATTCGCAGACTTAAAATGACCTTTTAGTAAATCAAGTGCTGGTTGCGACCATTCATACCGATAGCTCTTTGCTTTGGCAAGTAGCATCTCGTATCGTTCATCGGGCGTATAATCTGGAAAATGAATGGTTTTGCGCACGCGCGATTGGAGACCTGGATTGCTTGTTAACAGCTGCGCCATTTCTTTGCCATAGCCAGCAAAGACAACAACTAAGTTGGCTTCATAGGTCGTCATTGCTTGCGTTAATGCGGTCAACGCTTCCTTGCCATAGTCATTCGTGCCGCCTTGCGCCAGAGAATACGCTTCATCAATAAACAAAACGCCGCCAAGGGCATCTTCAATCACTCTCTCTGTTTTCAATGCCGTCTGCCCTACAAACCCGCTAACGAGATCGCTACGAGAAACTTCGACTACATGGCCCTTTTTCAACAAACCAATTTGGTTTAGCGCTTCCGCGTAAAGCCTGGCTACTGTCGTTTTCCCTGTGCCAGGAGCCCCTGAAAACACTGTATGGAGCGGCATCGGCGGTACGGCTAAGCCCATGTCACGCCGTGCTTCTTTTACTTTCGCGTACGCAGTCAGTTTTTTTACTTCGCGCTTCACTTCTTCGAGCCCGATAAGTGCATCAAGGCGTGAAAGAGCATCTTCGGCTCGTTGAGGCGTTGTCGATTGAATATGCGTTTCATTAAGCAATACCAAATCTGCCTCTGACTCACCACTGCCAGAAGCCCCTTTTTCAAAAATAGCGGCGCGGACAATGTTTTCGACAACACGAGCATTGCCAAACGACTGGTCGATTTTTGCTCGTTCAATTTCCGCTAATACTTTTTTTAAGGCTTGTTCGGTGAAAACAAAGTCGTTTTCCAGCGCGATTGTTTCGGCTATATCCAGCAATTCACTTTCCGCGTAATTTTGCAAATGAAGTTGATTTTGTTCTGGAAAACGGCTCCTTAGCCCCGGGTTGGAACGTATAAACGTAGCCATTTCTTTTGGATAGCCTGCAAGGATAACAGCAAAGTTGCCTGCATACTTGCCACTTGTCATCGCCGATACGAGCGTGTCAATAACTGCTTGCCCGTAATCATTGCCTCCTTGCCCAGCTCGTTTTAAACTGTACGCTTCGTCAATAAACAGGACGCCGCCAGCAGCACGCTCAATGGCTGCCATTGTTTGCTCTTCTGTTTGCCCGACGTAACCAGCAACCAGTTGGGCCCGGTCTACTTCATACACTTCTGGTTTAGAGAGAATGCCCAACTCATAATAAATTTTAGCAAGCAGCCTCGCTAAAGTCGTTTTTCCTGTTCCTGGGTTTCCTGTCATGATCATATTCAAATTGAGCAGCTGCTTTGTTTGCAGTCCACGCTTTTTCCGTTCCTGTTGATACTTTAGAAACAAGTACAGCTTATGGATTCTCGCTTTTACGTCTGCAAGGCCGACCATTTCATCGAGCTCTGCTAAAGCAGACTGATGCTCTTGCGACTCGGCCAATTGAGCAGCCTGTTCATAAAATCGCTGTCCAAGCGTTGTCGCCTCAGCCACAAGTTGTTTTAGCGTTTGAAACAATGGCTTTGAATAGTATTGACCTTGAAAGCTTTCAAGCAGTTGGGAAGCTGTATCAGCAAGAGCTTGCGCTTGATCGCGAAATGCGCTGACAACGTCCTCAAGTTCTCCATTGCCTGCCAATTCCGTCTGCTCCCAATTTGCTAGAAACCGGTTTGCTTGTTCTTGAACGCGAGCAATCGCTTGTTGTTTGCCGCGAAGTTGGTCGGTTTCACGGAGGTGTGGCCATTGTTTCGGGATCAGTTCAGCTTCTACCCACTCTGTTGCTTGGCCACGCTGCTTTAGCTGGTGGACAATTTGCTTAGAAGCGCCCATTTCCTCCGCTTCCTTTAACCATTGGTGCACAAACAAGTCAAGCTGTTTGCGCCGCTCGAACCGGTACCGAGCTAGCTCTACGAGTTCATTTGCAGACATGGGCTCGGTTGCGTCGTTTCTTGTCAAACGTTTCCGCCAGAGCGCGGCTTCTGCCTGGATGGATTGTTGTCTGTCTTGCGCCACGCTAGTTCCTTCCTTTCTATTAATGGGAATGCCCTTCGTGGATAAATTGGCGTTTTTCCACTTCCAAATCCTTGCCATTAATCGGTTTGATTAAGTAACGATGGGCCTCTGGAAACGTTTCATTGGTCGATTCTACATGAATAAAGACATTGTTTTTAACGTTCGCATCGCGCCACTCGCCATTAAGCTCGATTTCCACAGATTCAATGTCTTTATCTGCATACCCTATAGAAACATACGTACTTGCCCGTTCATTGTCTACCCAATCATTTGTTGTAAACATAAATGTGTCCATAAATTGGTCACCGCCTGTTAAAAAGCCGTTTTCAATTTCTACGGAAGCATCCAAATACTTGCGGTAGCCATCGTCTTCCACTTTCAACCGTTCCGCCGCTAAATGGCGTTCATTGATTTGGTAAACAGCAAAAACTTCTTCTTGTTCCTCTTCAAAGACGGCCAGTAGCTCTACTTGTTCGTTTTCACGGCCGACCGCAATTGCTTCTTCAATCGTATCATGTACCGTCAAGTTCACTGGAATGTCGCCAGGGCCTGCGCTAATCATTAGCCCGCTGTAAGTGACAAGTGTCCATCCGACTAGCAGCACTCCGACGATCACTGTCTTTTTAAACCACCATGCTGCAACTAAGGCGCCTACAAGCAGGATTGCTGAGGCAACGAGCAACAAGACGCCGCCAATTCCTGGAGAGAACGAGATCAGCTGGTTTTCTAACAAAGGTTCTTGCAAGAACCAGTCCATTAGTGGGCTCATCGGTTCGTTCTGCAACGTTCGCAATACATTATGAGGCGGCTCTGTTTCGGTTAGCCAAGAAGTCACTATGAAAACGAGAAGCGCAATCACCCCTTCTGCACGAAAGGATTTTTGTCGTTCAGCGGGCGATAGCTTGGCCCCTTTTCCGCTTAAAGATAGCAAATGCCGAAACCCAAAGACAAGCAACGGAATAAAAAGAATGTGCTTGATGAGCAACAATTGGCCATACGACAGCATCCAGCTATTCACATACTCTGGTGCAATTTCCCCCATCATGATAAAACCACTTGTTACAAGCAATAGCAAACTAAAAACAGCCACAACCGAAAACCATTGATGAAACTTCAACGCATTGATTAGTGACGTTCCATAAAGACCGATGACGAGCAATGGCCCAATCCAAAAAGCCATCGCCACCATATGGAGACTACTGCTAATCATCCCGTGCAAACCGTTTAGAGAAGCACTATGGCTTGACAGGCTGATTGCAAATGCCAACAAAACAATGAACACAAGATTGATACCTGCGGCAATAGGCCGCAGTGCTGTATTCTTTGCCATTGATAGCCATACAACAGCCATGAGCACGACAATCAAGCTCCCATATAGAAAACTAGCGCCAACAGCATGATCAGCAATGACGGTCATAAGCGCATCAAGGTAGGAAATAGCAAAAAAATCGGCATAAGTAACCGCCAATTTGGCTACATAGCCAAATAACACAACAACAATCCCGCCTAGCATCAGCGCAGCCGTTTGTTGTTTTGGCTCAGCACGGAGCCCCCGTTCGCCAGGGGCAAGAGCGACGGTAAAAATCCCTGTCGTAAACGCCAAAAGCGTATAGAGCAGCATATTTAAGATTGCATCAATCATGTCTCTCCTCCATTAAAAATCGCTACCCCCATCATAGCAACCTGTTGTTGCCGTGAATAGCAAAGCGCTCAAACTGAGCGAAAAACGTCAAAAAAGCCGCCAATTTTGGCGGCTACAGACCAATCTCTATGATGTGGTCAACAAAAGTGTACCTAATGGAACTACCCTTTTGGAGGAACATAGTTCGGCTGTTCATTGGACTTGTTGGCCATTTTTTTGCCGTTGTTCCGATCTGATTTGCGTGATTGTTCGCCTAAGTGGTCAGGCGTAAATTGGGCAAATCGATTGTTGTCTCCCATGTGATCCCCTCCATGAGTTTAGCTTGCCCAATGCAGCGCCCACCGAGGCTTCCTTATTTTGGCATTGAGTGTTTTTGTTCAAACCGTGCTTCCAAACGCTCCATTGCTTCCCGATCTTGAGTAAGACGCTCACGGTTTTGCCGCACCAATTCGGCAAAAGATACTTTTCCTACTCGCCTCATATTTGTTCACCTCTTTTTTTCTATTACTATTGCCTGAATTCTTACTTTTTAAACCATTTTCATTAGCCGGCATTCGCCAATTTTTTCACTTTCTGCTCCGATTGACGTCTACGACAACCATCTTGGTCATATAAGTAAACCATTACAACAAAAAAGGGTGAATAGCATGGAAAAAAAGGAACTTGAACAACTTTTTGAAACAAAATTGCGACGGCCATTGTCCGAAAAAGAACAGCACTTTCTTTCTTGGATGGCCCAAAAAAGCAATCATCACAACCGCCGCTCTCGTCCCGCTGCTAAAAAATGCATGAATCGGCGCTAATAAAAAAACTGCCTGATTTACAGGCAGTTTTTTTATTTCATTACACGGTAGCCAATTTTTCACGTAACACCATTTGCAAAATACCACCATGGCGATAGTAATCGATTTCTACATCGCTATCGAAACGGACAAGCGCCTCGAATTCTGTTTTCTTGCCATCTTCGCTAACAGCCGTCACCGTCACATAATCCCGTGGTTTTATTTCGTTAGTAATAGCGACAGAAATGGTTTCTTTTCCTGTCAAGCCAAGGGATTCTGCACTTTCGCCTGCTTTAAATTGAAGAGGCAAGACGCCCATGAGCACCAAGTTGGAACGGTGAATACGCTCATAGCTTTCGGCGATAACCGTTTTAATACCGAGCAAGTTCGTACCTTTGGCTGCCCAGTCACGAGAAGAACCCATGCCGTAATCTTGACCAGCTAGAATTACAAGGCCTGTATTGTCTTCCTTGTATTTCATAGCGGCATCATAAATAGACATCACTTCTCCAGTCGGCCAATAAGTCGTGTAGCCGCCTTCTGTGCCTGGAGCAATTTGGTTACGAATGCGGATATTGGCGAACGTGCCGCGCATCATGACTTCATGATTGCCTCGGCGAGAGCCATAGGAGTTAAAGTCTTTTGGTTTAACGCCTTTTTCCATCAGATACTGACCTGCTGGTGTATTTTTGCCAATCGCTCCAGCTGGAGAAATGTGGTCCGTTGTGACAGAGTCACCAAATTTACCAATTACACGCAAGCCATCAAGTGGTTTCACTTCTTCTGGATCTTTGGCAAGCCCTTCAAAGAATGGCGGATTGGCAATATAAGTTGAATCGTCATCCCACTGGTAAAGAGCGTCGTCCGTCGTGTCGATTTGATTCCAACGTTCATTGCTCGTGAACACATCTGCATATTCACGACGGAATAGCTCAGGTGTAACAGTTTTATCAACAATTGTCCGGACTTCATCAGACGTTGGCCAAATATCTTTAAAATAGACATCATTGCCGTCTTTGTCTTTGGCAATTGGGTCATTTAAAAGGTCAACATCAACTGTGCCTGCCAATGCATAAGCAACAACAAGCGGCGGCGACGCCAAATAGTTCGCTTTTACAAGCGGATGGATGCGCCCTTCAAAGTTACGGTTTCCAGACAGGACAGACGTTACGGTCAAGTCATTGTCCGCAATCGCTTGTTCCACTTCCTCTTCAAGCGGGCCAGAGTTACCGATACATGTTGTACAGCCGTATCCAACTAAATGGAAGCCGAGGTTTTCTAGATAAGGCATCAAGCCAGAATCATTCAAATAGCCTGTTACCACTTTAGAACCAGGCGCTAGTGATGTCTTTACGTACTCAGGCACTTTCAAACCTAGCTCGCTCGCTTTTTTGGCAACAAGTCCTGCGGCTACAAGCACATATGGGTTGGATGTATTTGTACAGCTCGTAATAGCAGCAATCGCTACAGCACCCGTTTTCATTGTCGTTTTGCGGCCATCTGCAAAGTTGACTTCAACGGTTTTATTAAATTCATCTTTTGAAAGACCGAGTCCTTGGTTTCCTGCTGGCGCAACGACAGCATCTTGGAAAGACTTTTGCATGTCTGGTAGCTCGATCAAATCTTGTGGACGCTTAGGGCCAGACAAGTTGGCATGGATCTTAGACAGATCCACTTCCACCACATCTGTGTAAACCGGATCAGGCGTTTCACCAGGGACATAGAACATGCCGTTCGCTTTGCAGTACGTGCGAACCAAATCAATTTGCTCTTCAGAGCGTCCTGTCAGGCGCAAATAATTCAACGCCTCTTCGTCGATTGGGAAGAAGCCACAAGTCGCACCGTACTCAGGGGCCATATTCGAAATCGTCGCCCGGTCAGCAAGAGGCATATCAGCAAGGCCAGGGCCAAAGTATTCGACAAATTTACCGACAACACTCTTTTTCCGCAATACTTGCGTCACTTTTAAGGCGACATCAGTTGCCGTTGTCCCACTTGGCAGTGAGCCTGTAAATTTCAAGCCAATTACTTCAGGAACCGGGAAGTAAGAAGGCTGTCCAAGCATCCCAGCTTCCGCTTCAATGCCGCCAACACCCCAACCGAGAACACCTAAACCGTTAATCATGGTCGTATGGGAATCAGTTCCCACTAACGTATCTGGAAACGCAACGGTTTCGCCGTCTTGTTCAACAGCGTGGACGACGTTGGCAATGTACTCTAAATTCACTTGGTGGACAATACCTGTTGCCGGTGGCACGGCATTGTAATTGTCGAATGCTTTTTTCGCCCAATTTAAAAATTGGTAGCGCTCTGCATTGCGTTCAAATTCCAAATTCATATTATAGAGCAATGAATCGTCTGTTCCGAATTTGTCGACTTGGACAGAGTGGTCAATGACAAGGTCGACTGGAATTTCCGGATTGATTTGGTCGGGATTTCCTCCGAGGTCAGCCATTGCTTTACGGAGCGCAGCTAAATCGACGACCGCCGGAACGCCAGTAAAATCTTGGAGAATAACACGTGAAGGCTTAAATGGAACGTCGATCTCCTTTACGTCCTTTGTGCCCCACTTTGCTAGGTTTTCAACATGCTCTTTTTTAATGACATAATCATCGTACTGCCTTAATACGGACTCAAGCAGGACTTTAACGGAATAAGGCAACTTGCTGACTTTTCCGATCCCGGCTTTTTCCAGCGCATCAAGCGCATAGTAATGGTACGTTTTCCCATTCAGGTCAAAAGAAGACTTAGCATTAAACACGTCTTGTTTTTTTGACATCGAAAGACCCCCTTATCAGCATTATCATAACGTATTATGAGAGCGTTGTCTAAAGATTTGCCCGTCCGTAAGCGCTTTTACAAACAGGCATTCAGGAAGATTTCCCTTCATTAGGATAGCAAAAGTTGCGCCAAGTTTAAATCTTTTTTCGACAAAAATATTAAATTTGAATAGAAAAAATGGTTGCCGCCTTATACTAAGGAGCAAGGAGGAATGCTTCATGACGGAACGACATACATTTAAAAGCCAACGGCGCAACCAGCCAAAAGGCAAGCAAGGAAGTGGCCAGCCGGAGCCATTGAGTGGCTCGCACAAAACCAAAAAAGCCAACCAAGTCAATCAAACAAACGGCGAATGAGCATGAAAGTCCGCCCATACGCTTTTTTTTCGCTTGCATAGACTAGAACATACCTTGTTAAAAGGAGGTTCAACTATGAGCGGATATGGTGGAGGCTTTGCACTTATCGTTGTCTTGTTTATCTTGCTAGTAATTGTCGGCGCAAGCTGGTTCTAGGCTCGTAAAAGGCTGCCATGGCAGCCTTTTATTGCATTTTTCTTTACGCAGTCCATCCAGGCTCGTACGTATAAACAACCGCACCAAAATGTTTGGCTGCTCCTCGAAAACTTTTCATATCCTCTTGTTTCGTCAATACGTTGCGAAACACTGGGAACTCTTCTTTTGACACCGTCACTTCGGTTACTTCATTTGTCCGTAATGCTTGCAGCAATTGCGCTGCTTTTTCTTCTGTCACTATCCAGCCCCCCTTGATCAACGCAGCATTCATCCCTTTTTCCTCCATTGAAAAAAACGCCATGTTGCTAGCGCCTATACCCATTTTATGATACAGTGAATGCGAAGAACAAGCAAAATGGGAGGATGAACATGTCAGGTTGGGATTGGTTTATGAGTTTTATTATTCTATGGACGTTCATCTTGCTTGGACTTATGCTCATCGGTGGCTATTTTATGTTCCGCAAATTTTTAAAGCGCTTGCCAAAAGCAGACGGCAAATCGATTCTTGATTGGCAAGAACATTACATTAATCAAGCATTGCCCCTATGGGGAGAAGACCAGCGTACGTTGCTTAATGAACTCGTTGAGCCTGTCCCTGAACTGTTCCGCGATGTCGCAAAGGAAAAGATTGCAGGGAAAATTAGCGAGATTGCCATTAAAGAAAACGCAACTACATTGACGCTAGACATTATGATCCGTGGCTACATTATCGCTACACCAAAACGCGACCATAAATTTTTGATTAAAAAACTAACCGAAAAAGAAATTGATTTGGCGCCATACGAACATTTGCTTGACCGGAATGCAGAAAGCCGTAAAATGAACGCACAATGACAGTAAGCCTGTTGGCCAATGGCCGGACAGGCTTTAATCGGTTTAAATAGCGGCTGTTTTTTCTCTTGCCTGTAGCAAATACATTTTATAATAAAGACCTTTTTTACTCAGCAACTCCTCGTGGGAACCTTGTTCCGCAATTTCTCCTTGGTGGAGCACCAAAATTTGGTCAGCGTGCTTAATTGTCGACAGGCGATGGGCAATGGCAATCGTTGTCCGGTTTTGCTCCATTGCCACAAGTGCTTTTTGAATCGCTTCTTCTGTCTCGGTATCCACCATAGCCGTCGCTTCGTCGAGGATTAAAATAGGCGGGTCGGCTATCATCGTTCTTGCAAAGGAAAGCAGTTGCCGTTCGCCACTTGAAAACGTCCCTCCCCTTTCAGTCACTTCCGTTTGATAGCCATCAGGCAACTTATTAATGAATGCATCAGCGCCGACAAAAGCGGCGGCAGCCTCTACATCAGCTTGCGTATACCCATCACGGAAGAGCGTAATATTGCTGGCAATCGTACCGCTATACATAAACGGGTCTTGTAACACAAGCCCAACTTTTTGCCTTAGCTCTTCTTCTGGATAGGCGGATAGCTCGTTTCTGTCTATACGAATAGAGCCTTGCTTCAGCGAGTAAAAACGCAACAACAAATGAATGATAGAGCTTTTCCCGCTACCAGTGTGGCCAACAATGGCAAGTGTCTCGCCTTTTTTGACGGTGAATGAAATGTTTTTTAGCACGTCGGTTTTCCCGTCATAAGAAAAAGTCACATTATCAAATTCAATTTCACCGTCTGCCATTTGCGGCTTATCGTCCCCCTGTTTACCTGGGGCAAACTCCTGTTGGTCCATTAAACGGAAGACCCGCCCGGCAGAAACGATCGCTTGTTGGAATAAAGATAACCGCTGCATGATTTGGTTGACCGGCTCAAAAAAACGGTCTAGGTAATTGACAAACGCATATAACACGCCAATTTCTACTGGACCAGCAAAGGAGCCGAAGCCAAAGTACAAAAGAATGATGGCAATGGCAAGGTGGCTTAACACATCGACGATCGGCCTAAGGAGCAATCCGTCTGCTTTCATTGCCCGGAACCCTGCGCGGTAATGGGCTTCATTTGTATCCGCAAATTCTTTTTGCAGACGCTTCTCTTGCCGGAACGCTTGAATAATGGCCATCCCTTGGATCGACTCGCTCAACTTCGCATTGATCTCACTCAATTTGGCGCTCACTTGTTCATAGAAGCGAGAGCTGATTTTACGGTACAAGCCAACTACAGCAAGAAGGAGTGGCAGAAAAGCCAAACAATAGAAGGCAAGTGTCGCATTTAAGTAAAACATCGCCAAAAACGTCCCGATCATAAATACGCCGTTTTGAACAAAGACCGCGAGCACGCTAACGTATAGTTCCTTGATGGCTTCGGTGTCGTTTGTAATCCGTGAAATAAGAGCGCCACCAGGCATGCGGTCAAAAAAAGACAGCCCTAGCTTTTGAACATGGGCGAAGACATCGAGCCGTAATGCTTGGACAATATTTAGCGCAATTCGCCAAAAAAGGACGCTTTGTACATATTGGCCAATCACAGCCGCGATTAATAGCCCTACATACAAGACTGCAAGCGTTAACAGTGGTTTCAGTTCAAATAATTGCGGCGTTAAATAATCGTCAATAAAGCGGGCAATCAAAATTGGTTGCAGCAGTTCCGCTCCGGCAGCGACCATCATAATAGCAAGAGCCAACATGAACCGCTTCTTATGCGGGCCAGCGTAACGGAGAAGCCGCCAAAAAACGGCTCGCTGCTCACGTCCTGTCATAACGCCATCTGTATGTTTCATTCATTTCCCCCCTGCTCCACGGCCGATTCAAGCTGCTGGCGCTCATACATTTCTTTATACCAGCCACCTTGTTGCATTAGTTCAGCATGAGTGCCTGATTGGCTAACCTTTCCGTCTTCAAGCACGAGAATAAGAGAGGCGTGGCTAATCGCACTTAAGCGGTGTGCCGTCATGATAATGGTCCGTTCCCGTTTTTCTGTTTGAAGTGCTTGTAAAATCGCTTCCTCTGTTTTCGCATCGACCGCTGACAAGGCGTCGTCAAGTACGAGCAAAGTTGGGTCGCTTAACAACGTCCGTGCAATGGAAATACGCTGCTTTTGCCCACCAGAAAGAGTCACGCCCCGCTCTCCAACGATGGTGTCATAACCAGCAGGGAAACGGAGAATGTCTTCATGCACTTGCGCTAGCTTACACACAGCGACAATTTCTGCTATTGACGCTTCTGGCTTCGCGAAGGCAACGTTTTCAGCAATGGTCGCTGAGAAAAGAAAATGTTCTTGGGGCACAAGGCCAAATGCGTCTTTAATGCAGCTAAGTTGATAAGCCCGGACCGAATGGCCATCAAGGAGGATATCCCCCTCCGTAACATCGATCGTGCGCTGCAACAGTGACAACAATGTTGTTTTTCCGCTGCCTGTCCTTCCGACAATGCCCAGTGTCCCACCTTTCGGCAAGTGAAAATGGACATTCTCAAGCACATTTGCCCCGTCTGGCGAATAGCGAAAAGCGTCAATACGGACGTCGAGCTCACCTTGGATGTCCAAATCAAGTGCCTGCTCCCTTTCAATAATGTCTGACTTTTCATTCAACACAGCGCGGATGCGGTCATACGATGCATGTCCCCTTTCCACTACATTGAAGAACATGCCAATCGCCAACATCGGCCAGATCAAAAGACCTAAATAAACGAAAAAAGACGTCAACTGGCCAATCGTCATCGCCCCATCAGCGACAAACAAACTTCCAACAGCGACTGCTAGCAAATAACAACTGCCGATCACAATCGTAATTGTTGGATCAAACAACGCATCGACCCTCGCGACAGCCATATTCTTTTCGACCACATGGGCTGATGTTTTCGCAAAACGGGAAACCTCTTCTTGTTCACGGCCAAATGCTTTCGTTACTTTCATTCCGCCTATACTTTCTTGGACGGTGTTGTTTAAAACACTAAAGGCAGCCTGTGCCCCAGCAAAACGACGATGAAGCAGTTTTCCATAATAGCTCGTTAATAGCGCCATAAACGGCAATGGCAACAATGTAATAAACGTTAACTGCCAACTGATCGAAACAGCCATTGTTACAACGACCATCCCACCAAGCAAGCAGGCGTCTACTATCGTTAACACACCTTCCCCAGCAGTCGCTTGGACCGCGCGCACGTCGTTTGTGGAGACGGCCATCAAGTCCCCCGTTGTCCGCTTATGGTAAAAAGAAGCAGGCATGTTCGTAAAATGCCGATACAAATCAAAACGAATTTGCCGAGCTAACTTTAACGACGTCCCAAAAATGAGTAAACGCCACAAAAAACGCAATATGTATAAAACAACAGCAATCCCTAAAATCAAGCCGACAGCGTTTACCAATGCAGACGGTGTTAAGCTAGCGTCGGCAATCCCATCGACAACTTCCCCAATCACACGAGGGGGAATGAGCGATAAAAAAGAGACGACGGCAAGCACTGCAATTCCGCTTGCATAAGCACGCCAATGCTTTTTAAAAAACCAGTTTAAGTCGACAAAAACACGCATACCCCTGCCTCCCACTTCGATCGTTTCAGTAAAAATTCATATTATTTAAAAACCAAATGACAGTGAACACCCTGCCGCTCAGACAGGGTGTTCACTTATTTAGACTGTTGCTTTTGCATCGCTTTCATCATTTGCGTGATTTTTTTCTGCGATGGATTTTGACCCATTTGCTGCATCATAACACGCAACATCTGTTCATTGATTGGCGGATTTTTTTTCAAATAGGACATCATTGTTTTGCGGGCAATGAAAAAGCCAATGGCTAATCCCGCAAGAACAGCGACTGTATAGCCGATAATATGCCAAACCATTCCTGCTTCTTCCTCCTTAACCCTTTCTTGTTAACTCGTATACAACCTAATCTATTATACATGAGCCCTTTCTAATTTAAAAGGACTTGCGATGGATTCAGTCATTATTATTCAAGACACACGGCAAAGCAGGACGCTGCAAACCTTGTTTCCATGAAAAAAGCGCGCTTAAAGCACGCGTTGTTTTTCAAAAGGTTGGAGCCAGCCAAACCGCCCATCTGCGACATTCACTGCAAAAAAGTGACTGTCGACTTCCTTCAACACATCAAATACAGTCGTCTCTGCACTTAAATCACCAAGTGCTTCCAACTGGATACTTTTATCGCCAAGCTCTACGAGGCATCTGTTTCGCTCATTAAATACCGAACGCAGCTCATAACCATTTCCTTTTTTAAGCCCATACCGTTTCTGCAGCGCTTCGTGGAGTTTGGCTTTCGGAAGCGGTTTCGTAATGTAATCCACTTGCCGATCATAGATATGCCGTTCGCTTTGCTTCGCCTTTGCCCGTTCTGTAAACAATTGAAACAGCTTGGCCTCTTTTCCTGAAAAGGAAGCGGCCACTTCATCGCTAAGCAAATAAAGCTCATAGTGCCTCATTGTCTATCGCCTCCCGGATAAGCTACTGCTAGTATACACTTTTTGTTCTGAAATAACTGTCTTTTCCCGCTGAAATTGATCGCTAGTTTTGTCGAAAAAGAAAAAGGCTCAAGTAGAGCCTTTTTCGTTACTCTCAATTAGGACAAACGCATGCCTTATTTCTTTAATAACGCTTTTGCCCGTGAAACGACATTGTCAACCGTAAAGCCGAACTCAGCAATAACCGCTTCACCTGCTCCAGAAGCGCCGAACTTGTCAATGCCAAGCACGTCTCCTTCGTCGCCTACGTATTTTGCCCATCCAAATGAAGAGCCCATTTCAATCGCCAAACGCGCTTTTACGTCTCTCGGAATGACTGCATCTTTGTATTCCTGTGGCTGTTCCTCAAAACGGTCCCAAGACGGCATGCTAACTACTGAAGCATCGATGCCCTCATCAGCAAGTGCAGCTTGTGCTTTTACAGCTAACGGCACTTCTGAACCAGTTGCCAACAGCACAACTTCTGGTTTATCTTGTGGCTCCGATACAATGTATGCCCCTTTTTTGACCCCTTCATAAGCCTTTTTATCAGTGCCTTTTAACGTATCGACGTTCTGACGGCTAAGAACGAGCACGGTTGGACGGTCTGACGACTCTAGTGCGATTTTCCAAGCAGCAGCTGTTTCGTTTCCGTCACCTGGACGGACAACGGACAAGCCAGGCATTGCCCGCAATGCCGCAAGATGCTCTACCGGTTCGTGCGTTGGGCCGTCTTCGCCAACAGCAACGCTATCATGAGTGAGCACATACGTGACTGGCACGCCCATAAGCGCAGATAAGCGAATAGCCGGACGCAGGTAATCGGAGAAGACAAAAAAGGTTCCCCCAAATACTTTCAATCCGCCGTGGAGCGCCATTCCGTTTAAAGCCGCTCCCATTGCAAATTCGCGGACACCAAACCAAATATTGCGGCCAGCATAGTTATCACGACTAAAGTTGCTTTCCCCTTTTAGCGTTGTTTTGTTTGAGCCAGCAAGGTCAGCAGAGCCGCCAAACAATTCAGGCGTATGGGCGGCAAGAGCATTGAGCGCCTCGCCTGAAGAAGCCCGCGTCGCAAGGCTCGTGCCGTGTTCATAAACAGGCAAAGCTTGGTCAAATCCTTCTGGCAACTCCCCTGAGAAAGCGCGCTCGTACTGCGCAGCCAATTCAGGATTTTCTGCCTTGTATGCCGCAAACAAGTCGTTCCATTCTGCTTCTTTCGCTGCCCCTTCTTCTTTGACTGCAGCAAAATAAGCCTTCACTTCCTCTGGAATGTAGAAGTCTTCCTCAAACGTCCACTTGTATGCTTCTTTTGTTAACTTTACTTCTTCAGTGCCAAGTGGAGATCCGTGTGAAGCAGATGAAGCCGCTTTGTTTGGTGAACCATAGCCAATGACTGTTTTGACTTCAATGAGCGTCGGACGGTCTACCCGTTTTGCTTCTTCAATCGCGCGGTGAATTTCCTCCATATCCGTGCCATCTTCTACACGAACAACATGCCAGCCATAAGCTTTGAAACGGTCTTCGACACTCTCAGAGAACGATTCATGCAAATCGCCATCAAGTGAAATGTCATTTGAATCATAAAGGACAATTAAACGTTCAAGCTTCAAATGACCAGCTAATGAAGCGGCTTCTTGGGAAACGCCTTCCATTAGGTCGCCATCGCCGCAAATTGCATACGTAAAATGGTCAACAATCGGGTATTTATCAGTATTGTATGTAGCGGCTAAATGGCGCTCTGCCATTGCCATGCCGACTGCCATGGCAATCCCTTGCCCAAGCGGCCCTGTCGTTGCTTCGACTCCGTCTGTATGGCCGTATTCAGGATGGCCGGGCGTACGGCTGCCAAGCTGGCGGAAAGACTTCAAGTCGTCAAGCGTCACGTCGTATCCACTTAAATGGAGCAAACTATATAGCAGCATGGAACCATGGCCAGCAGAGAGCACGAAACGGTCGCGGTTTGACCACTTCGGGTTCGCAGGGTTATGGTTCATATGCTTCGTCCACAGATTTAATGCCATTGGCGCTGCGCCCATCGGCATCCCTGGATGGCCGGAATTCGCTTTTTCAATGCTGTCGATGGATAGCGTACGGATTGTGTTAACAGCCAATTCTTCAACTTTATTTGTCAATGGATAACACCCTTTCTGCTGCCTTCTTTCCCTCTCATCATATACTTTCTGAAAAAAATGTACAAGCCTGAGTAGACTTGTACAGTTAATGCAATCGTTTATGTTTTTGCGCCTTGCTGTCCTTTAATTTTTGTGGAGTTACGTCATTCCCTTTCGCGTCGACGACTTTTACAGTATGGAGATGGTCCGTAAACGACGAGCGGAAAGCCGACAAATATTCGTTGCGAAGCGCTTTTTGTTCCATTGCTTGTTTTTTTGTCAAACCAACTGTTTTTGCTAGCTTTGACAATTCATTGATGCGATCAAGTTTTTCTTTTGACAACATCGTCATCACCTACCTTTTGTTTCGCCCCTCATCATAGCACTCATGCAACACAAGGGCAAACGATTCGCTTATGGGAGGCTAGACAAACATCGCATACGCTCTGCCCTGCTCCTAGGCGTTGGAAATGTCGTTCCAAGAAACCGTCGCTCACGCATTCCTTATGGACTCGTTTCTTTCTTCGCCTGTACGGCTGAGCGATTGGTTTGTATCATTTTTTGCTGTCAACCACCAGCTTATGCGTTTTCTTTAATGTATTTTTGATAACGGCGATGAACAGTCGCTTTTGAACAATCAACGCCCATCCCTTTTAAAGTTAAGGCAATTTCATAAAAAGTCAGCCCCCGGTCACGGAGCCTGACAATCTCTTCCACTGGTAAATCGAGTTCGTAGCGGCCACCGCCTCGTTTCTTAGACAAGTTCTGCTCTGGACGGTATCCACTCGCTACTGCTGTCCTCATTCCCCGTTTAATTTTTAAATTATGTAGTTTTCGTTGGTATTCTTCTACTATACCGACAATTTCCAGCACCATTTCATCCGCTTCAGACAATACAAGCTCCCCTTGATGATGGGCCGTATAAATAGGAACGCCATATTTTTTCAATTGGTACAAGAGCGCAATTTTCGTTTTTCCTCTGCCTAGGCGAGTATCATCCGTAATAAGCAAACAAGAGACAATCCCTTCTTTGCATAAATCCAATAAAGCAAGGAGGCAATCCCGTTCCAGGCTATAGCCGCTCGCCTGCTCTTTAAAAACAGTGTGTACATCCATGCCATTTGTCCTTGCCAATTCGACCAGTTCTTTTTCTTGCCTCTCTAAAGAACTGGCTTGGTTTTCTTTCGTCGTGCTCACCCGGCAATAGATAGCCGCCTGTTGTTTTTGTCCCTTTTCTGCCAATTCTCCGCGGCCTCCTTCCCGTGAAAATCCGCTAGCCCCTATCCACTAATCTAAAACCAAATCGATGTCGTCAACATTAGTGGCATGGCTACTGTGCTCAACCTCTTCATTTTATAAACAAAGATGCTTCCGATCTAAAAAAGATGAAGTATGTCTTTCTGGCACCTTTGCTTCGCTTACTTACATTGCTGGCAGTCTTAATTGTCAATTAAAAAAACGCGATCAATCGAAGTTGTTTCAACGATTTGCTCTTGCACGATTTGCTGTTCGTGTTTCTTGTTATCGTCTTTTTCCTGCTCGCCAGGCCATACCAAACTTGAGAAAATGAACAATACTGTTAAAATGCCGCCGCCTACTAGCCCCATATCTTGTTTCCTCAATACGATCACCCGTTCTTAGAGAATGTTTGTTCTGTTATCAGAATACAAGGAACAACTGTTCGTGTCAACTACTTTTTTTAGAACTTATGTTTGCGTTCATACGTTCGATATGGTAAAGTTTGTTTAGAACAGTTATATGAAAGCAGGTGGGAAAATGTCGAAATTATCGAAGCGCCAGGAAGAAATTTTGGCGTACATAAAAGATGAAGTAAAGAAAAAAGGGTACCCGCCGTCCGTCCGGGAAATTGGTGAAGCAGTTGGACTTGCTTCAAGTTCCACCGTACACGGCCACTTGGCCAGATTAGAAAAAAAAGGCTACATTCGCCGCGATCCTACTAAACCGCGGGCGATTGAAGTCCTTTCTCTCGGATTTGATAATGATACATTTGTCAAAAAAGAGACAGCAAGCTTTATTCCGGTAATCGGAAAAGTTACCGCAGGTGTGCCAATTACTGCTGTTGAAAACGTCGAAGATTACTTGCCACTCCCCGACCACCTTGCCGCTTACGACAATACGTATGCGCTTGTCATTCAAGGGGAAAGCATGATTGAAGCAGGTATTTACGATGGAGACCAAGTGATCGTACGGCAACAGCAAACAGCCGATAATGGCGATATTATTGTAGCCATGACAGAAGATAATGAAGCAACAGTAAAACGGTTTTTCCGGGAAAAGGACTACATTCGTCTCCAACCAGAGAATTCTTCAATGGAACCAATTATCCTTGAAAACTGCACGATTCTCGGAAAAGTCATCGGAGTGTTCCGCACGATCCACTAACGGACCAATAGGCTTTTTCAAGCTGTTGACCAAGCCCCTTAAATCAGATGGAAGCAAAACAAAAGAGGTTCGTGCTTGACACGACTCGTCCAATCGATCAAAGCTAATTTTCTACAAACACTAAAGACTCTTTCATCGAATGGGGATAAAAGAGTCTTTTTTGTGTAGCTGCCATCTTGCAAATGACCAAGCAGTTTTTTCGCTCGTACATATAATAAATGAGAAGAAGGTGGTTCTACTTATGCCGTATTTAATTGCCTATTCCTTCACCAATCTTTTTTAAAAGCCATTAGGATGCCAAAGGAAAACAAGCTTAGTACTACTATAACGATAGCGATGCTACTAGCATAATAGCTATGCTCTGATGACCGAACAATCGCTGTTCTCATGCACCGAAAAGGACAAGAACGATCAAGCACTGGTAGAGCCAAAAATTTAACAACTAAATTAGCTATAGAACACCTCTCGCCCAACGTATTAACCTAATTCCATTTGCTTTCTTGCGAGTAGAACACTCGCAGAAAGCTTTTTTAGTCTGGTTGGCTGCTATGTTCCTTTTGCTGATGGCTAAGAGTCCATTTAAGCACGACTGCTGTCATCAGGAACAGCAAACCAGCCGAAATAAATACATATGGGATGCCATAGCCACTTGCTATCATTCCGCCGAGAACAGGCCCTAACACATTTCCAAGAAAGCGAAAACTTTGGTTATAGCCAAGCACTTCCCCTTGCATGGCAACAGGGCACGCCTGGCGGATAAAAGCGGTTGTGCACGGTAGTAAGCCGCCTACGGCCATGCCAAACAGAAAACGTAAGACAATCAGTTGCCAAAGAGAGCCGACAAATGCTTGTGGGATAAACAACAGGCCTGATAATAGCAGCAAAATCATCATCACTTTTTCATGGCCAATCCGATCACCGAATTGCCCCCAAGTACGAGTTAGTATTAAATTGCCAAGCCCAGTGACCGAGAAAGCAGCACCTGCTAAGAAAGCCATGTTTTCAGTATTATGGGTAATCTGGTTGACGTATAAGGCGAGCAATGGTTGAACACTAAACAGCGCCATTTGCACAATTAAAGCAACAAACATCACCATTAAGAGCAGCGGGCTTTTTACGATACGCCCAAGCACTTCTTTTGAACGATACTTTCTTTTCCTCTCGCCTTTTTCTTCGTAAACAACTTCCTTTACGCCAATTAAAACGAGGACTGTTGCGATTAGGAGAATCGATGACGTCAACAAAAATGTAAGTTCCATTCCCACTGTATCAGCGATCAATCCTCCAAAAAGAGGTCCAAGCAAACCGCCGGAAACTGTCCCTGTTTGCAATGTTCCTAGCATTTCACCTGCTGTTTTTTTGCTGCTTTGGGCAGCTATCAACGCCATTGAGGCGGGAATGAACCCCGTGGCAAGGCCCATAAAAGCACGCAATACAAACAACTGTTCTGCTGAATGGACGTATCCCATAAAAAAGACGGATAAGGCAATGCCTAATCCTGTACCGAGCAACACTTTTTTTCGTCCAAACCTGTCGCCGATTTTACCCCAAAGCGGGGCAACAAGAAAGGCGACAAAAAAAGAGACAGCAAACACATATCCTGCCCAGCGCTGGACTTCATCAACGTTGTAGTGACCAAAAGATTCAATGTATAGCGATAAAAAAGGAATGACCATCGTCATACTTGCCGAAACAAAAAAGTTGGCAAACCACATGATGAGCAAATTTCGTTTTTCAGGTTGTATTCCAATCACCTTCGTTTACATACTACTATCGATTTTATTTCGTCAATCTAAATATATAGCGGAAAAGAAGAACCGTCAAACCGTGAAAATCGCGATTTGAGGGCGCTACAATCGCAGGCAACGGAAAAAGGGCGCTTATTATTCCGTTATCACCATATTTCATGCAGTTGAATAGGCTAACAAAGGAAGGCAAGGAGGGTTTATATGGATAACGACAACGGCTGGGCTTTATTGGTAACCATCCTCGTGTTGTTTATTTTGTTGATTATAGTGGGGATTATTTTGTTTTTTCTCTAGGAGCCTATAAATGATAAGGAAACAATGAAATCAGTTGATGTTCAACAGGCTCCAGTTTAGTGGCGGTTACGCCGAGCAAGCGAATTTCTCGGTCTACCTGGCCGAACTTGTCCCAAAGTTCTGCTGCGTAGCTATAAATGTCGGCGCTGTCTCGGATCGGTGCCGTGAAACTGGTTTGCCTTGTTAGCGTCTCAAAGGAACGGTACCTAATTTTAACAACGATGGTTTTACATTGTTTGCCGTGTCGTTCCAAAACCGCCTCCACTTCTTTTGCTAAACGGCGCAATTCCTTCAAGACAGCGGCTTCAGACGTCAAAGGCTGGAAATACGTATGTTCTTTCCCGACCGATTTCCGTTCACGCTGTAAGTTCAGTGGCTTATTGTCAATCCCACGGGCTTTTCTATAATAGGAAATTCCTGCTTTGCCAAAATGATGGATCAAGTCAAGTTGTTCCATTTGATAGAGGTCTGCGCCTGTGTAGATTTTTAACTCGTGCATTTTTTTGCTTGTTTTTGGGCCAATACCAGGAAATTTTTCAATCGGCAATTGATGGATGAAGGCAAGTGCTTGTTCAGGCGTGATGACCGTCAAGCCTGCTGGCTTCCGGTAATCAGAGGCAATTTTCGCGATGAATTTATTGTAGGAGACGCCTGCTGAACTTGTCAGCCTTGTTTCCCGCCAAATATCTTGCTGAATGTTTTTAGCAAGAAGGGTCGCGCTTTTTATGTTTAATTTGTTTTCTGTGACATCCAAGTAAGCTTCATCAATGGACATTGGCTCGACTAAATCTGTATAGCGATGCATAATGTCCCTAATTTGAAGTGAAGCCTCTCGATAAGCGCTAAAATTCCCTTCTATAAAGATCCCCTCAGGACAACGTTTATAAGCTTCATATGCGCTCATTGCCGAGTGGATGCCGTATTGCCGCGCTACATAATTTGCTGTAGCAACAATCCCCTTCCCACCCGTTTTCCGGGGATGTTTTGCGATGATAACCGGCTTCCCGCGTAAAGAAGGGCAGTCCCGTTCCTCTACAGAAGAAAAAAAAGCATCCATATCAATGTGAATGATTTTCCTAGTTGTATCCCGATGAGGTTCTGGCAATTCAATCCCTGCAGAAAACGGCATCTTCCCTCTTCCCTTTCCAATTAGTATCCATTTTCATTTTAGCGAACGTTTGATCGGTTGTCAATTGCCATGATTTAGTATGGTACGTGAAATTTTGTTTAGCAACCATCTTTTAGCTTGTCTCTTTGGTTGCTCCATTGTCTATTTTTAATTTATTGGATTGCTACAACCATCCAGCACGCGATTAAATCGAGTCCACCCTCTTTTTCGTTTATGCTATCCTGTAAATAGAACCTTCTTTTGCGATTATAAAGGAGCGCACTTACTTATGAAAACGTTCGCTGACTTACAAACTGGCACGCATTCTCAACAACTTGCCTATCGGCTTTTAACAGAACTCGACTTAATGGCGGCACTCAAACATTATTCCCCGGTATTATGCGGTACGATTCCGTTAGGGATTGACATTCCCTCTTCCGACTTAGACGTAATTTGTGAAGTCCGTCAATTTGAGCGATTTGAACGAACCGTAACGGCGCTGTATGGCGAACTCCCCCAATTTCGGCTAAAACGGAAAACGATTCGCGGCGTGCCGACAGTAAAGGCAAACTTTCGCTATCAAGGAAAGGCGTTCGAGCTATTTGGCCAGCCGCAATGTGTGGAATGTCAATATGCTTATTTGCATATGAAAATTGAACACATGCTTTTAATGGCCCATCCTGAATGGAAAGAAAAAGCGATAGAGATGAAAAAACAAGGCGTGAAAACAGAGCCGGCGTTTGCTTCTTTGCTTGGCATTAGCGGCGATCCTTACGAAGGGCTTTTAGCATATGGAAAAAAGGCGTTTGGAATTGGCTGCTAATAACGGTCTTCCCCACATGTTCAAAAGCCAGGAATGGCGTTTTCACCACACCCATGTCAGCTAGCGGAATGTGAAACTTTTATTCCGTGTCCTCGTATTTCGATTATAAGATCGTTTCTAGAGCTAGACAGAAAGGGTGTTCGAGCGTGCTAAGCTTTAAAATAAAAGATGTGCTTATCCTTCATGATAAAAAGAGCGTCACCGTGCTAGACGAACAAGACCGTATAGTAGGGGAAATAAAGAAAACGACTGTTCCTGGCAATGAGAAAGGCACTACGTTTGTCTTTGAACAAGAAGGCGTAAGAGCGACGCTAGGAATAAAAAAAGGCCGTTTGTTATTTGCAGCTTACCGGTTTCAACTCAACGGCGAAGAATTTCAGCTAAAAGACAACAAGCTTAACAGTGTTCTGTATTTTTGCGTCAGTGGAACCATTAACAGAAAAATATGGAAGATAGAGGAAAATCGGGATCAAGAAATAGAAGTGAGCGTAGACGGAAAAAAGGTTGCCCTTATCAAACCTAAATCGTTTTTAGGGGCTGATCTTCTCATCGACGCAGAAGCATCGCGCCATCCACTGCTCTTTTCTTTAACGTGTTTGATGTATTTTATGCTAAAAATTTATCGGGAGGAGACCGAATTCATCGAAGACGTCATGGAAGAGTTTCTTTAATGAATGCGTGCCGACTACGGCACTTTTTTGCGAATTTATATTCGTATGGTTTTATAATTGACGTAATTAATATTATGTAAACCAAGTGATTCCATATGGTTTCATAGAAACGAATTGACAAACCGAGGTAGCAAAAGCGGGTGAAACGCTATAAGTTATATCTGTTATAAACAATAAATGCTCCCCCATTCTGTTAGGCAAAGGCAACAGGAAGCCACTTATTCTAAGGGATCTGAGTTGAGGCGATGGTTTGACCGTTAACGTAGACTGTGCGATCGTGGCCCAACTCTACATTCCAGCAATGTCTCATCCTCCCCTTATTTTTGTTCATTATAGTAATCATCTTTCAAAGATCGGCGATTGATGATAAAGCCTTGCTATTCGTTTGACGGCCCATCATCGAAAATGGTACGATTTTAACTGTTCATAATAACGAACAATATACTGTTTTAGGGCGTGAATTTATAGATGGAGCAAAAATATCATGTGCCTGCCTTAGATCGAGCCAACGCTGTATTAACGGTTTTAAGAGACGAACCATACAGATGGAAGTTATCCGATTTGTCGAAAATGATCGGGATTAGCAAAAGCACGCTCCATTCGCTGTTAGCAACAATGGAGCGCTTGCAATGGGTAAGCCGTGATCGCAATGAAACATATGCGATTGGGAGCGCTATAGGACGTTTTGGGAGCGCTTTTTTCCAGCAGTTCGATCTGAGTGAAGATTTTCGGCGCTTGGCCGAGCCAGTGATGCGCAATCTTCAAGAATCGATCCAACTAGCAGTGCTTGAAGGCAGCGACGTCCAATATTTAGCTAAAGTAGAAGCCCCCAGTCCTGTCCAGATGGTTTCAGGTCCAGGAGTTCGCTTCCCTGCGCATGCAACGGGTCTAGGAAAAGCTTTGATGGCCGACATGAATGAACAACAAATATGCAACTTATATCCGGAAGAATCACTTCCTAAAATTACCGTTCATACGATCGGCTCCAGGGAAGCTTTGATCCACGAGCTTAAGAATGTACGGAAAGCTGGATATGCAATGGATATTCAGGAAGGCGTCATGGGCTTTTGCTGTACAGCCGCACCGATTCGTAAAGCAAACGGAGAAATCGCCGCTGCGATCAGTTGTTCCATGCCGATTCACCATTGGGAAGGGAAGAAAGAGCGTGCCTTGGAAGAAATTGTCCAACTTGCCCAGCGCCTTTCTCACCTTTAATCATCGCATCATCCCCTCCACTCCTGAGAGATGAAAAACAGCCTTGTTCCGACATGTTCAAGTTTCGGAGCAAGGCTACATGGTTTTCTAGTTGTTGCATAAGGGATTTTCCGAACGAAAAATCGGCCTCAATAACTGCTCAAATCAACGGGGCAACAATGTGGTGTTAGCGATCCCAGCAGCGCCTACACATGACCAAGACCCTACATGTATTGATGGGTTTATCCATCAACCTGCAGCTGTCAGGCAATCATGATGAAACACGGCGGTATCCAGTTTGCTCAATTTCAAGCATGTCCTCCTGCGATTACTCCCACTTAGAGCTCCCCTACCTTGTCTCATTTTAAGTCTTTTCCAAAAAGCACACATGTGATAGACAGCTTATTTAGGATAGCTGGTCTACGAATCTATTCTTCAACTTTCCAATTCCTTGAATTTCACACTCTATCACATTCCCTGCTCCAACCAGTTCTGCTCCTAGTGGGCTGCCTGTCAGAATGACGTCTCCAGGCTTTAACGTCATCACGCGGGACAAATAAGCAATCATTTCACGAACGGGCACAATCATTAATTCCGTAGCACTGTTTTGCTTCTCTTCCCCATTCAGGCGCGCTTCTACTCGAACGGTATCGGGATTCAATTCCGTTTCGATAAGCGGCCCCAATGGTGTAAATGTATCGAATGATTTGCCGATCATCCAATGGCCCGCTTCGTGAAAATACTGCGGGGCTGTTACGTCATTGCCAATCGTATAGCCAAAAACGTAGTCCAACACGTCGGACTCATCGATATTTTTCGCTTCCTTCCCGATGATGACGGCTAATTCAGATTCAAACTTCACCTGTTCGTTAGCGCCTGGGATCACGATCGGATCATCAGGCCCAACGACAGAAGAAGTTGGCTTAAAGAAAAATACAGGAATATCGGGCAACGTCTCAGGCCGCTCTTCAACTTTGGCGACATAGTTAGCACCAATTCCAATTATTTGGTTCGGTACAAGCGGAGCAAGCCATTTTACATCTTGTGCTGGATACGTTTCGCCTGTAAAACGCCACTCAGCGAACAAATCGCCTTGAATGGCTTTAATTGTTTCGTGTTCAAGAACGCCTTGGCTTGTCTTTGCATTTACAGTAAATCGGACAAATTTCATCAACGTAACTCCTCTTGAATCGCTTATTTTCTCGTCATTACACTGGCTTTCGCTTTCGCTTCTTTCCGGCGCCGATGAAGAATCGGTTCTGTATAACCGCTTGGTTGCTGGTAGCCTTCGAACACCAAGTCGCATGCTGCTTGGAAAGCAACAGAGTTTTCATAATCAAGCGCCATAGGAACGTATTCGGGGTCGCCTGCGTTTTGCTGATCCACCACTTTGGCCATGCGTTTCAACGTTTCAAGCACTTGCTCCTTCGTGCAGATTCCGTGATGGAGCCAATTCATCATATGCTGATTAGAGATGCGCAGTGTCGCACGGTCCTCCATTAGCGCAACGTTGTTGATATCAGGCACCTTCGAGCAGCCAATCCCCATTTCTACCCAACGGACGACGTATCCAAGAATGCCTTGCGCATTATTATCGAGCTCTTCCTGAATTTCTTGTGGACTCCAATTCGGCGCTTCAGCGACTGGAATCTGCAACATTTCATCTCGATAGTCGCTTTGCTCAGATGCAATCTCCTGCTGAACCGCGTTCACATTGATTTGGTGATAATGGATGGCGTGTAAAACCGCTGCGGTAGGTGAAGGCACCCAGGCTGTGTTGCCACCAGCCTGCAGCTGAGCACCTTTTTGTTTGAGCATATCTGCCATTTGATCAGGCATGGCCCACATCCCCTTGCCAATTTGCGCTTTGCCCTTCAATCCAGCAGCGAGACCAACCGCTACATTTGCTTGCTCGTAGCCATTGAGCCAAGCGGAGGATTTCATCTCTTGCTTGCGAATCATTGGGCCAGCTTCCATAGAGGTGTGAATTTCGTCGCCAGTACGGTCAAGGAAGCCTGTATTGATGAAGACCACTCGTTCCTTTACCGCATGGATGCAATTTTTTAAGTTAAGTGACGTGCGGCGTTCTTCATCCATTACACCGATCTTAATGGTATTACGAGTAAGTCCAATGATATCTTCAACACGGTTAAACAGTTCATTGGCAAATGCGACTTCTTCTGAACCGTGCATTTTTGGTTTCACAATATAAATCGATCCCTTTTGTGAGTTTCGATAAGCTCCATTGCCCAATAGGGAGTGCTTGCCGATTAAACTCGTAACGAGACAATCTAGGAAACCTTCTGGCACCTCTTGGCCGTCTTTATCAAGGACGGCATTCGTGGTCATCAAGTGGCCGACATTGCGGACGAACAGTAACGAACGACCTGATAAAGTGAGGGAGCTGCCGTCTGGGGAAATATACGCTCGGTCAGAATTCAATGTTCGCTTGATCGTCCGGTCCCCTTTAACGAAAGTTGACGTTAAGTCGCCTTTCATTAAGCCTAGCCAATTGGCATATACAAGCACCTTGTCTTCGGCATCAACTGCCGTCACCGAGTCCTCGCAATCCATAATTGTCGTAATGGCCGATTCTAGCACAATATCCTTTACATTTGCTGGGTCGGTTTGCCCAATAGGATGTGTAGCATCAATCTGAATCTCTAAATGAAGGCCATGGTGTACGAACAACAGAGCGGATGGTGCTGCCGTCTCGCCTTGATACCCGGTAAACTGTGTACCGTCCTTCAACCCTGTTGTTGTTCCGTCTTTTCGCTTTGCCGCTAAAGCACCGTCATCGATGCTATAGTGTACGACATCCTTATGGGAACCTTGCTTTAAAGGAATAGTATCGTCTAGAAATTGCTTTGCATATGCAATGACTTTTGCTCCTCTAGCTGGGTTGTACGCATTTCCTTTATCGGCACCAGCTTCTTCGCTAATCGCATCGGTTCCATACAAAGCATCATATAGACTCCCCCAGCGGGCATTCGCCGCATTAATGGCAAAGCGTGCGTTGTTTACAGGAACGACAAGCTGCGGTCCAGCTTGGAGGGCAATCTCGTCATCGACGTCTTCAGTTGTGATTTGAAAATCATCCACCATAGGCTCCAAGTAGCCAATCTCTTCCAAAAATGCTTTGTAATCTTGAAAGCGATACGATTGATTCGCTCTATGCCAGGCATGTATCTGGTCTTGAATACGGTCGCGCTTCGCCAATAAAGCTTTGTTAATCGGAACAAGGTCTTTGACGAGATTGGCAAAGCCAGACCAGAAATCGTTCTTCGTCACGCCGCTGTCTGGAATCACCTTTGTATTGATAAATTCATAAAGTTCCTGTGCAACCTGCAAATCTCCAGCTTTTACGTAATTTGTCATTCGAACATCTCCTTTATTAGGCTTGCTTCGCCGAAGCAACTTCCTTCATATTTTTTTTGACCTCTACACAACGCCCTGGGCTCGGGAACAACTTCCCGCCATTTAGCAGATTATCAGGGTTGAACACTTCACGGATTCGTGTCTGGGCAGCCAATTCCTCCTCGTTGAAAACAAAGCGCATTTCTTCCATTTTTTCGATTCCTACGCCATGCTCCCCAGTAATCGATCCTCCGACATCGGCACAAGCTTTCAAGCAAGCGCTGCCGGCTTCCAACGCTTTTTCTGTCTCGCCTGGAATTCTGGCATCAAACAGCACAAGGGGATGAAGATTGCCGTCCCCAGCGTGGAAAATGTTGGCGATCCGAAGTCCGAATTGCTCGCTAATTTGATTGATTCGCTCCAAAACCTCAGGTAACTTGCTCCGCGGAATCACACCGTCCTGAACTAAATAATCCGCTGAAATGGCTCCCATCGCTCCGAAACCAGTCTTGCGATTCGCCCACCATCTTGCCCGTTCTTGCTCATTTTCGGCAACTTTCACCTCGCGGACATGTCGCCGCTTGCAAATGTCGAGAATCTGATTAATTTGTTCATCGATCCCTGCCGAAATGCCATCCACTTCAATAAGTAGAAGGGCAGCAATGTCTCGGGGATGGCCAACCGGAAACGCAGCAGCTTCTACCCCTTCAATTGCGGTCTTATCCATCATTTCAAGCGCAGCGGGGACAATTCCGGCCGATACAATATCTGATACGGCATAGCTGCCGTCTGACACTTCGTCGAAGTAAGCAAGTACCGTCTGCTTGGCTTCAGGATTTTTCAAAATACGAACCGTGATTTTGGTGACGATTCCTAATGTTCCTTCAGAGCCTGTTAATAAGCCGAGCAAGTCATACCCGGGCACGTCTGCTATACCTTCACAGTTGATATCGATTATGTCGCCATTAGGAAGAACAACCTCAAGCCCGAGAATATGGTTAGTGGTGACGCCATACTTCAGACAATGGGCGCCGCCAGCGTTCTCGGCTACATTGCCGCCGATCGTACAACAGGACTGACTAGAGGGATCGGGCGCATAGTAATAGCCTTTATCAGCAATCATGTTCGTCAACTTCAAGTTGACATAGCCCGGCTCGACAACAGCACGACGATTTTCCAAATCCACGCTGATTAAACGCTTCATACGAACCATGCTAATAATGACTTCCCCATTGATCGGGATCGCGCCGCCGCTGAGACCAGTGCCAGCACCTCTGGCAAGGAAAGGGAGATCGTGTGATGCACAATAGTTGACGATCTTTGCGACCTCTTCGGTATTTTTCGGGAAGACGACTGCCTTGGGCAAATGCTTATGAATTGTAAAGCCATCACAATCATAAGCGATCAAGTCTTCCTTTAAATAAAGGATTGACTTCGGGCCGTCTACAAGCTTCGCAAGATTGAGAATATCGGGATCGTTTGTTTTAATCTTACGGGCCACAGCCTTCACCTCCTGAATGGGATTTTATTCATTCAACTGTTCATCGTCTCGCTTGTACGCCCAATCCAACAACTGCACCGTATGCACAATCTTTTGCCTTCGCCCATACTTTTGTACGCCAACTGCCATTTGCAGCATACAACCTGGGTTGCCCATTGAGATCATCTCCACGTCTTCCGGCACATTCTCCATTTTACTTTCCAAAACAGCGCCAGCCATCTCAGGATTGGTAATGTTGTAGATTCCGGCGCTGCCACAGCAACGATCAGCGTTTGGCATATGAACGATCTCGACCCCTGGAATAGCATGCAATAGTTCGCGCGGCTCTTGCCGGATTCCTTGGCCATGCGCTAAGTGGCAAGCATCATGGTAAGTCAAGCGTATTTTCATTTCTGACTTCGGCTTTTCATAGCCTGTGTCGTAAAGATACTTTGTTATGTCTTGTACTTTTGCAGAGAATGCTTTAGCTTTTTCGTGCCACTCGGGGTCGTCGCGGAACAATTCTGGGTAATCCTTCAGCATGCAGCCGCAGCCAGCAGCATTGACGATGACTGTCTGTGCGTTTTCAAACGCTTCGATGTTTTGCTTGGCTAATCTTCTGCCAGTCTCCCGATCGCCTGCATGCACATGCAAGGCGCCGCAGCATGTTTGCTGCTTCGGAATGGTGACATTATTTCCGTTCCGCGTCAGTACTTGAATCGTAGACTCGTTAATATCACTGAACATGACGTCCATGATACAGCCAGTTAAGAAGGCGACGGTATGTGTTTCTTCGCCCTTAGCCAGAATGATGTTTTCATTTTTGTATTTCTTACGGACAGGAACACCCATGCCGGGCATAATCGCTTCCAATTCAACAAGGTGCTTTGGCATAATGCGAATCAATCTTGTCGTGCGAACAAGCTTCTGCACGCCACTTTTCTGATATATTTTTAACAACCCGCCTAAAGATTGCATCCGCTTCGGATGAGGAAACAACCCTTCCAAGAAAAATTTGCTCACTAGCCCCTTAATACCTGTTAACGGCATCGCTTGGCGAATTTGTCCTCTTGCTTCTTCAATCAAGCCGCCTACATCCACATCAGCTGGACAAGCAGTCGTGCATGCCCGGCAATCTAAACATTGGTAGACCGGATCGATAAACGGTTCATTCACTTCAAGCTTGCCTTCGGCTACGGACTTGATTAGATGGACACGCCCGCGCGGCGAGTGTTGTTCTTGACCTGTTATCTCATAGGTAGGGCATGATTCTAGACACATCCCGCAGTGTACGCAATCAGCCCATTTATTCTCATCTGGCGCATCGTTCCATAAATAATTGCTCTTGCTGGTAGGAGAACAAGGCGGATCGACGTTCAACTCACTTTCTTTCAAACTCATAATTATATCCCCCCAATAAACCTTGTCTCATTTAGCACGCGTCTAGGATCGATACTGGCTTTGATGCCCTCGAATAGGAAAAAGTAATCTGGTTTGTCTCCCCACACATTGATGCTTTGCCGCAGAAAAAACGGAATATGCTTGACAATCACATAGCCATTAAGCTTCTTTGCAGTACCACGTAATGCTTGAATGGCAGCCTCCACGTCTTCGCTAGTACCTTGTAAGACGACGTGACATAGGCCATGGCCAAAACCGCCGTGCCCATAAACAACGAGGTTGTGACGTTGCTGTAACGCTACGCATTCGGCGAGCATTTGAAGCACGTCGATGTTCTTCACGCCGATTTTTAATCCAACTTTGATTGCTGCTTGCTCAGACGGCTCCCCCATTCCGTTAGGGCTTATGTTCATTAGCCCGTTCCAAAACGCTCTAGCCTCTTCAGAGCGAAAAATATGAACGTCTGCTGCTTCCTTAGGTACTGCCTGTTTCACGATATTCTCCTGGTAGATGACAGAGCTTTCTACATCCTCCAAACCGATTGCTAACGCCCATTGTTTGCGCCCAGTTAGCTGCTCCGCTAACGAAGGGCTAATGAATTCGAAAGCTGTAGGCTCCAGTGTAGAATCAAACTGCGTGACTACAAAAGAGCGCAGCTCATCCAACCGATTGTCCTGAAATGGAATGAAAACTAGGCTCTCACATTTAGGCAAAGGCATCAGCTTTAACGTAATTTCCGTAATCACCCCAATTGTGCCCATTGACCCAATAAATAGCTTATTCATATCATAGCCGGCAACATTTTTGACGACTTTCCCGCCAGTACGGATAACGGTTCCATCAGGATAAACCACTTTTAACCCGAGCACGATATCTCTGGCAGAACCGTAGCCCATGCGTTTTGGCCCGCTGTCGTTGGAAGCGATTACACCACCGACCGTAGATAAGTGCGGCATCGCCGGATCAAGCGATACTTGCTGCTGATGCTTTGCTAAATAGGCCTGAAGTTCATGAAAAGCTGTGCCCGCTTTTACAGTGACGACCATATCTCCTGGGGAGTGCTCTATGACACCAGTATATTTTGACAAAGACAAGAGCACATCATACGATTCCTTCAGGCCGCCGAACCCTCGCTTCGATCCGTTGCCTTGCACGGACACTGACTTGCCATGATCGTAGGCAAACTTGAGCAAGCCTACAACTTCCTTTTCTGATGTTGGATATACATGGACATGTCCACCATTGCCTAACCAACTGTCAGGAGAGCCTGGTTCCATCGCTAGCTCAGGAAAAGCAGATTTCAAATCAGACAACACTACTGCAACACCTCCCTAATGAACTCAAATTGAGGTATACTCCTCAGCTACTCATTCTCTTAAAACGCGGCTAAATGACATTTAGTAGCCTCCCTCGATCATCTTGTTCCATGCAGAGGGAAGAACGTTTCATTGAAACATCGATCGCTCATTGGAGTGGTTGTCGTTATGATTTTTCACTTAACAAATGACAATTTTATGAAGATGGACTTTGCTGATTGCCAACCTCATTGTTCGTTATATTGAACACGATTCAACAATTCGAACTTTCTTTATACTATTACATAGACTGCTGTTTCTGTCAATTGTCAAATGAATATCCGTTGTAGACCTGCATGCATCTTATCTATATACGCAAGAACAGCCTCAAGATTGTGAAGTTATATGCGAATTCCATTAGTGTAAAATGTTCGTTCTTATCTAATTATTAATTGCCTGAGAGTGAGCTTTTTTCCTCTCAATTTAGAGAAAGATTGATCTATGATTTTGTAAACTGCAAGCAGCGTTTTTACCATCAATAGTAAAACTAGAAATGATGGCACACTTCTGCACATTGCCTTTAGTTCACCACTTCCATTTAAATCCTTTTCATGCTAATATATGACATAATAAAAGGAAAGGAGGTAATATCGATGAAAAAACGAATCGCTTCTTTAAGTGTACTGGCATTACTTTTAAGTTTCTCTTTATCTGCACCGGCTTCAAGCAACACTACTCCACCAACATGTCCTCCACACAATCCAGGCTGTATGCTACCTTGGTAAGGCACACATATTTCTTAGGGGCCTTATTTTAGGCTCCTTTTTCAATCACTATCATTAAGCAAAAGCCGATTAAGTTCGCCAGTAAGACGATAGAGACAAACCAATCGTTATCGTGTTTTCTGCAAGAGAAGACGGCTTACTGCTACATTTTTTACGGTTGATAAGAACGCATATTCCCATAGAATGCAGCGGACGGTTCTACCTGGGGTCAATTCACCCTTTACCAACGGATCCCCTTCTCGATTAAATCCCAATATGAGAACAGTCAAGTGATTTCACTCAACATATTGAAAGATTAAATAGGAAAGATTATATGTTATACTTCAGTAGATAATACTGCGAGTAGATCTCTCTATATAAATGTCCCACGTCTGCAATATCTATTTAGGTCAATCCTGGTTTTGAGCATATACAGTAGCCTCTTATTCAACACAAAGGAAGTGATTAGTTGATTATCCGAACAGCAAATAAATTAGATTTTCCAACTTTAAGAAAAATATACTTGGAATCCCGACGTGAAAGTTTTTATTGGGCTGATATAGATAAAATGAGTTTAGAAGATTTTGATAAGGACACTGTGGGGGAGCACATCATCATAGCAGAGGACCAACATCGCATCCTTGGTTTTGCATCATTAGACTTATCTCATAATTTTATACACAACCTTTTCGTTCACCCTGCTGCTTTCGGTAAAGGAGTAGGCGGTCACTTGATGAACGCATCGATTAAAAAGATGGATAAGCCATTAAGGTTAAAATGCGTATCTAAAAATCATAAAGCCTTAAATTTTTACGAGAATAACGGTTGGAAGAAAATCATTGAGGAAGGTGAATTAGAAAGTAGATACTGGGTAATGGAATATTCTTAAGACTTATTTCATAATATTTTAATTGGGGACACGCACTCAAAACTAGACCTCAAAGTGTATTTTGTCCCCAAAACAAAAAACCCTCAACACAAGATGTGTCAAGGGTTCCTCTCCTTAATAATTCTGCATGAACTGTTCCCGCTCCCACGGGTGGACTTGCGTGCGGAACATATCCCATTCAATTTCTTTCGCTTCTACAAAATGTTCTAGCGCGTGTTCGCCGAGTGCTTTGACGAGCACTTCATCTTTTAGGAGGCTGTCAATCGCTTCTTTTAATGTTGATGGCAAATCTTTGATGCCTTCATCCAGGCGTTCTTCTTTGCTCATGATATAAATGTTGCGGTCCGTTGCTTCAGGCGGGTTGATTTTCTTTTTAATGCCGTCAAGGCCTGAAGCGAGCATTACTGCCATCGCTAAATATGGGTTCGCCGATGGGTCCGGGCTTCTTACTTCAATCCGCGTTGATACCCCTCGTGACGATGGAATGCGGACAAGAGGCGAGCGGTTCCGCATCGACCACGCGATGTACACGGGCGCTTCGTAGCCTGGCACCAACCGTTTATAAGAATTGACAATTGGATTGGTAATCGCAGTAAAGCCTTCTGCATGCTTAAGGATGCCGCCTAAAAATTGCATCGCTGTTTTGCTAAGCTGGCTTTCTGTGTTTTTGTCGTAAAAAGCGTTGCCCTCTTGAGTAAATAGCGACATGTTCAAATGCATGCCTGACCCGTTAACGCCAAACAGCGGCTTTGGCATGAATGTCGCATGCAAACCGTGCTTACGGGCAATGGTTTTGACAACGAGCTTAAACGTTTGGATGTTGTCGCATGTAGAGACAGCGTCCGCATATTTAAAATCGATTTCGTGTTGGCCAGGGGCGACTTCGTGGTGGGATGCCTCAATTTCGAAGCCCATATCTTCCAACTCCAGCACGATATCGCGGCGACAGTTTTCACCTAGGTCTGTCGGCGCTAAGTCAAAATAGCCGCCGCGGTCGTTTAGTTCAAGTGTCGGCTCGCCTTTCTCGTCATTTTTAAAGAGGAAAAACTCTGGCTCTGGTCCAATGTTGAAATCAGTAAAGCCAAGTTCCTGTGCTTCCTTAAGGACACGTTTTAAAATGCCCCGTGGGTCCCCTTCAAACGGCTTTGGCTCCTCCCCTGGCTTTCCTGGTTGGTAAATGTCGCAAATCAAACGGGCGACTTTCCCTTTTTCCGGCGTCCATGGGAAAACAACCCATGTATCTAAATCAGGGTACAAATACATATCCGATTCTTCAATGCGGACAAACCCTTCAATTGATGAACCATCAAACATCATTTTGTTGTCAAGCGCTTTAGATAGCTGATCAACTGGAATTTCAACGTTCTTGATCGTTCCGAGCAGGTCGGTAAACTGGAGGCGGATAAAGCGGACATTGTTATCTTGAGCTTGGCGGACAATATCTTCTTTTGTAAACTTTGGCATGCGTGGTTTTTCTCCTCTCGTTTTTCATCTATGTAGAAAGGGGGATATCCCCTGTTCCCAAGCCATTCATCCACTCGTTCGTGAAAGGCTCGCCAAACAACGTAAGGCCCATTGCGAGTCTGCTTCGTTGTTTCCTTGCCTCTTTCGCGTCTATCTTTTTTAGTATCGTACTAAAGGCTTATTTTGAAGTCAAGCATTGCCTGGCGCCTTTACCCGATTTTGCGAAGTTACATCAGAATTTGCTCTCTTTATTACCTGATGGGCTCTGTTCGTCTTTTTCCCGATCTTTTTCAGTCATAAACGTTTTTTCACAAGCAGCACTGACCGCCAGCTTCACATGTTCATACGTGAGCCCACCTTGGATGTAGGCGGCATACGGGGGGCGCAGTGGGCCATCGGCCGATAGCTCAATGCTTGCACCTTGGACAAACGTGCCAGCCGCCATAATGACGTCATCGGCGTAGCCTGGCATATAGCTTGGTTGTGGCTTTACATGAGCGTTGACTGGCGATGCTTGTTGGATCGCTTGGCAAAATGCCACCATTTGTTCGCCCGTTTTGAAATGGACGGCTTGAATTAAATCAGTGCGCCGTTCTTGGGAGCTAGGTCTCGTTTCTAAACCGAGTTCTTCCAGCAAAGCAGCTGTGAAAACAGCGCCTTTTACACTTTGGGCGACAACATGGGGAGCAAGGAAAAAGCCTTGGTACATGTCTAAAAGTGTCCCTAACGTCGCTCCCCCTTCCGCCCCTATCCCTGGTGCCGCCAAGCGATAGGAAGCGAGCTCAATTGCTTGAGTTTGACCAACCAAGTAGCCACCTGTTTTTGCCAGCCCGCCACCTGGATTCTTGATGAGCGAACCGGCAATGATGTCAGCACCAACGTGGCACGGTTCTTTTGTTTCCACAAACTCACCATAGCAATTATCGACAAATACGAGCACTTCTTGTTTAATCGATTTGACAAATGCGATCACATCAGCAAGTTCATCGATATGGAACGAAGGTCGATCGCCGTACCCTTTAGACCGTTGAATGCCAATTACTTTTGTTTTTTCAGAGATCGCCTCTTTGATCGCCTGCTTGTCCATGCGCCCTTCTCTTAGTGGCACCATGTTGTAAGAAATGCCGTAATCACGAAGGGAGCCAGAGCCATGGCCGCGAATGCCGACGATTTCTTCCAGTGTGTCATAAGGTTTCCCCGATATATAAAGCAGTTCATCGCCTGGACGCAACAAGCCAAATAGAGCAATCGCAATTGCATGGGTGCCTGAGACGATTTGGTGCCTGACAAGAGCCGCTTCTCCCCCGAAGACATCAGCATAAATGGCTTCTAGCGTGTCTCTGCCCACATCATCGTAACCGTAACCGGTAGAAGGGCTGAAGTGAAAATCAGCAACTTGATGGCGCGCAAAACTATCCATTACCCGTTTTTGGTTGATTAAAGCAACCCGATCAATTTCTTGATGATGAGCCGCAATCCGTTTTTCAGCTCGGGTGATTTTTTCTTGTATTTCTTCGTTGAATAAAAACTCTGTCACGATTTGTTCTCTCCTACTCTGCTGTCTCCTTTCTAGCTTACCACGTGATAAGCTAGAAAGGAAACGGAAAACGAAGCACCGCAAAATAGACGCACGGGTAGTGTTACATAAAGCGTTTATGTTTAAACTGGAAATCTTCTTTTTTCAGCAGCTCCATCGCTGTTTTCCTATAATCGTTTTGTTTTAAAATCCGTACCGCTTGCTGGCGGATTGCCTCTTCGACCATATTGCGGATGTAGCGCCCATTGCTAAATGTCCTTTCCTGTTCAGACGCAACTTTGCGAATATGTTCGCGGCATTCTTGCAAAGCCTCTTCCGACAGCATGTAATCTCGTTCTTTTGCCATTCCGATTAACATTTCCATCAACTCGTCAACGTTATAATTAGGAAACGTAATTGAAATCGGAAACCTTGAAGGCAAGCCAGGGTTTAATGATAGAAAATAATCCATTTCTTTTGAATAGCCGGCAATGATAAGCACAAAGTCATTGGAATTATTTTCCATTCCTTTTACCAACGTATCAATTGCTTCCTTGCCGAAGTCTTTTTCCCCACCTCGTGACAACGAATAAGCTTCATCAATAAAGAGCACGCCCCCGCTTGCCTGCTTCAGCACTTCCCGCGTCTTTTGCGCCGTATGGCCAATGTATTCGCCAACTAAATCAGCACGTTCCATTTCCAGTAAGTGGCCCTTTGAGAGCACATTCATTTCGTGTAAAAAAGAAGCAACGATGCGAGCAACTGTCGTTTTCCCTGTCCCAGGATTGCCTTTAAAAATCATGTGAAGCACTTGCTTTGTCGCTTTAAGCCCGCGCTCTTTGCGGCGTTCATTCACATAAATCCATGCATAGAGCTCTTGGATTAACGCTTTAATCTCATCCAAGCCGATATAAGCTGACAGCTTCTGTTCAAACTTCGTCAGCACTTCATGCTTTTCTTTTTCTTCTGGAGAAACAAACCAGTCTGTGCTCGCTCGTTTTACAGGAACTTTATTTAATACCACATTGATTCTAGCACTGTTTTTCGTTTCAAGCGGATTGCTCACCGCATCTTCCCCCCTTCAGCAGCCTGCCTCAGGCGGCTCTTGCTTTGTTGCTACTATACGCAAAAAGGATAAAAAACGTGACAAATGCCCATCCACTGAAAAGACGTTCCCCTTTTACTATATGGAGCAATTGTTCGAGCAAGTACTTCGCTTTGCAAAGCAAATGACTTATTATCTGTTCGTGACGGAGCTGGAGGGATTTGGTACAATTTTCTTGAAAGGGGGGGCTTTGTATGGATGGGTTTCAATGGGTAGAGCGCTTCACATATGCTCTTGCTGACAAGGGACGGCGGCCGTCAACCGTTAGGCGTTACCGCTATGATTTGCTTGACTTTTTCAAGTGGCTCGACGATAAAGACTTCCATTCTATGGAGCAAACGGATGCAGAGCGTTACTTTTATGAATTGATAGAGAGTCGTTCCTATCAAACACGAACCATCCGCCGCGTCGCTTCCGTACTCAGGCAATTCACCGCCTTTTTAATGGCAGAAAAACAGCTGGCGAGTCATCCACTCCTCACCTATGACCCACCGCCTTTAGAGGCTGAGCCGCTTCAACCTCACGAATGGGTCAATGCGAAGGAGATCGCTGCGATCTTGCGTTCAAGTCAATCAGAAGAAGGGTTGACGGACAATCAGCTGCTTGCAAGGCCGCAACTGACAAAACGAAACTTTGCGATGTTTTTGCTTCTTGCCCATTATGGCCTCACATTGCAAGAACTTTGTGACCTGCAAATGAATGATGTCAATTTTGTAAAAGGGACGTTGCTCATTCGCAGAGACAGCGGCCACGACCGTCAGCTTGTACTTTGCCCCAAATACGCCAAGCAGTTGCATGCTTATTGGACGCTTATCCCTGAACCGGTACGGCCACGTTTACACACGGATGACCCATTGTTTGTCGCTTTTGATTTTACAAGGCGCACATACCATTGGTCCTATGAAAACGACGCGCCTAAAGCGTTGACGGAAATTGCCTTGCAGAAAATGATCCGCACAGAAGTGGCGCGGGCTGGCTTGCGCAAAGGCATCTCCGCTCAGCATTTTCGTCATTCCTTTTTGCTCAAGTTAATGCTCGCAGGGGAACAGTGGACAACGATTCAGCAAAAAGCAGGGCTAAAAAGCATGCTTTCCTTGCGGCGCTATGCTTTAACGGTCGAAAAAATGAACGTTGCTAGAAGACAAGAGCTTCTTCCGACAGCTGCAGAAACTGAGGCAGACTCCCATCTAAGTAGTTCATAGCAAGCTGGCTTTATAAAGAGCATTTTAGACAACTAAAAAACGGGATGAAAATCGTTGTTTTCATCCCGTCCTTGGAAAGAACCGTTTTTATGGTTGCTATGCAAAAAGCGGTTATACTTCCGCTTCGTTTTTCAATTGAACATTTTTTTGCGGGGCAAATGTGGAAATGGCGTGCTTGTAAACAAGCTGTTGGCGGCCTTCTGTTTCGACAATGACTGTAAAGTTATCAAATCCCTTTACTTGCCCACGCAATTGAAATCCATTTAATAAAAAAACCGTTACCGGAATGGATTCTTTGCGCAATTGGTTTAAAAACTGATCTTGGATATTTACTGTTGCTTTCATGTTGGCTGACTCCTCTCTCTACATCGTTCCTTTACTGATTCGCCTTAAGCAAACCCTTTTCCTGCTAAAAATGCGTGGACATAATCAAAAATTTTTGCCTTGGCCTCTGGCTCCTCCAAATGAAACCAGACAGCGTCGCTCCGGTTTTTAAACCAAGTCAGCTGCCTTTTCGCATAGCGGCGTGAATTGGTTTTCAGAGCTTCAATTGCTTCGTCATAGGTGCATTTCCCATCAAAATAAGCATATAGTTCCTTGTAGCCAATCGCCTGAATGGCCTGGCCTTGGATTCCCCGTTGATAAAGGCGGTGAACTTCTTCCAACAAGCCCGCCTCCATCATCGCATCAACGCGGCGGTTGATCCGCTCATACAACGCCTGTCTTTCCATTTCTAAGCCAATGAGAACATTGTCAAAACGAGGCCGCGCAAGGCCGTTCTCTTGTTCGGAAAATGGTTTTCCCGTAAGATGGATCACCTCTAAAGCACGAATAACACGGCGAACATTATTGGCGTGGATCGCTTCTGCTGCTTTTGGGTCTGCTTTTGCTAGCTTTCCGTGGAGTGCAGCGTTGCCGAAACGACTGGCATACAATTCCATTTCTTCCCTGAATGAGGAATCCGATGGCGCATCGCCAAAAGACAATTCATGGGTAAGCGCTTGGACGTAAAGACCTGTGCCACCGACTAATAGCGGCCATTTGCCACGGCTGCGAATCGAAGCAATCGCCAAAAGTGCTTTTTCCTGAAACATGGAAACCGTCCATGTGTCTCCTGGCTCAAGGATGTCAATTAAATGGTGGGGAATGCCAGCCATTTCTTCGACTGTCGCTTTTGCCGTGCCAATATCCATTGTCCGGTACACTTGCATCGAATCCCCGCTTATAATTTCAGCACCAAACGTTTTCGCAAGTTCAATGCCAAGGGCCGTTTTTCCTACGGCCGTTGGGCCGACAATCGCGATGAGCGGTTCTTGCGTCATAGGCATCCTCCTTTCCATCCAAATCCATGCTAGACTTCCATGACGCCGTATTGGAAAGTAGCATGTTGCCTTCTGTTGACGGTAAAACCAAATCGGGCAAATTGCTCGCTTTGCCAGTGGCCCTTTAACACGACAGCACGCCTTGCAACCCGTTTAGCGTCGTCGAGAACAGATTTCGTCAACGTCTCCGAACAGGCAAAATGTCTCAGCCCTTCGAGTCCAGGTGAAGCGACTTTCGTCTCAAACATCGGGTCAAAATAAACAACATCAACGGATTTGTCTTTCATATGCTGGAAATAGGCAGCGCTGCCTGTGTTCACAACGTTTACTCGCCGTAATGCCTGCAAGAACGTTTCGTTCCCTTCCTGCCACTCTTTTAAGCCGGTTGACACAATATGGGCAATTGACTGGCTCGCTTCAAGTCCCGTTACTGTTCCTGTTCTGCCGACAGCAATAGCAGCCATTACCGCATCTGCGCCCATGCCAAGTGTAGCATCAAGGACTTCATCGCCCGTGCTCAAGCCGGCAGCGTCGATAAAAGGATCCGTTCCTGTTTTCTGCCACTGTTTGTAACGGATAAACGACGCATTTGGGTGATAAAAAAACGGGACTGCCTCCTTATATTTGTAAAGCGTTTGCCGTTCTTTTCCAACAATGCATACATCTTCGCCGTATGCGGCAAAGAGTGCTTCAAGAGACCGGTCTTGACGCTCGACAAAACGAGCACCAAGTTTAGCAGCACACAAAGCTGCTTTTTCTTTTAAGGCATTGGCCTGTTTTCTTGCGGTCGTAACGATCACGTTTTTTTGTCTCTCCTCTACATGACGCGCTTAAACATTTTCTCCAGTTCATACGTTGAAAAGTGGATCACAACCGGGCGGCCATGAGGACATGTATACGGCTCTTGACAACGGCGCAGCGTTTCCAGAAGTTGAAACATTTCATCCGTGCGCAAATGGCGATTGGCTTTAATCGCCGCTTTGCAGCTCATCATAATCGCTGCTTCTTCGCGTAATTCGCCAATGCTAATCCGCTTATTGTCCAAAAGCTGCTCAACCATTTCTCGTATCGTCGATTCTTCATCGCCTTGAGGAAACCAAGTCGGATGGGAACGAACAACAAATGTATTTTTCCCAAATTCTTCTAAAAATACGCCGACGGCTTCAAGTTTTTCTTTCGATTCAGTGACAACAAGTGTTTCCCTCGTTGTCAGCTCAAGTGTAATGGGCACAAGCAATTCTTGTGTCTGTCCTAATGGTTCAGCTAATTTTTGGTGGAAATGCTCATATTTAATCCGTTCTTGTGCCGCATGTTGGTCAATTAAGTACATGCCTTGGTCGTTTTGGGCAACAATGTACGTTCCATGCATCTGGCCGACTGGATACAATGGCGGCATCGCTCCCTTTGCCTCTGCATCGTTGCCTAAAGGCAGTTGTGGCTCAACTACAGCCGCCTCCTCTTCCATTTCCATTGGAAGGGACTCGTCTGTTCTTCTATCCGCCTGCTCATATTTTTCTTCTGTGTTGGTTTCCACCCGTTCATTTCGAGGAGGTATACTGGCATTGCTGCCTCTTCCTTGTTCGACTTCCTCCTCTTGCTGATGTGATGGCGACCAACTGTTGCCTATGCTTGTGCTTTCCTTTTTGCGATCAACTTGGTCGTCGGCAGCTAGCTGGCGCGGCTGTTGCATCGTCTCGCGCACATGCTCCTTTTCTGGTTGCAACTCGTACGCTAAGGAGAAAGAGAGCTGTTCGCTTTTTGTTTTAGCTGTGTTTTCTTTTTTCGGCTCAGGTATGAGCGTTTCTTCACTTAACGCCTTTTTAATGCTTTCGGCAATCATTTCGCTAAGTGCTTCTTCCTTGCTTAAGCGTACTTCCAGCTTAGCCGGATGGACATTGACATCAATTAGCGTCGGATCCATTTCCAACTTGAGAACAGCAATCGGAAAGCGGCCAATCGGCAGCTTTGTGTGAAAGCCTTGTTGGATCGCTTTTGCCAACTTAAAGTTGCGGATGTAGCGCCCATTTATGAAAATCGACATATACTGCCTGTTTGCTCGTGTCAACTCAGGCTTAGCGATATAGCCGCTTAGCTCATAATCCAACGATGAACCCGTAATGGGGACCATTTTTTCTGCTGTTTTGCGGCCATACACTTGGGCAATGACTTGGCGCAAGTCGCCGTTCCCTGCTGTTTTCAGCACGGTTTTGCCGTCGCTAACATAATGAAAACGAATGTGCGGGTATGCCAACGCCATTCGGTTCATGACTTCGCTCACATGCCCCGCCTCTGTTAAAACCGTTTTTAAATATTTTAGGCGTGCAGGCGTATTGTAAAACAAATCAGTGACGACAATGGTTGTGCCTTTGCGTGCTTCAGAGGGCTGCTTATGGACGATCTTCCCCCCCTCAAGCTCGACTTGCATGCCTGCACTTCCTGTGCTCGTTTGCATGTTTACACGGGAGACAGAGGCGATGCTTGGCAGCGCTTCGCCGCGAAAACCGAGCGTGCGAATCGTAAACAAATCGCGGTCCGTTTTGATTTTAGAGGTCGCGTGACGAGAAAAAGCCAACTCTAATTCATTCGGCTCAATGCCTGTCCCATTGTCAACAATGCGAATCGACGAAAGGCCGCCTTCTTCAATTTCAACTAGAATCTGGCTGCTGTTTGCATCAATCGCATTTTCGACAAGTTCTTTGACGATAGAAGCAGGACGTTCAACGACTTCGCCAGCAGCAATTTTATTAGAAAGCGCATCGTCAAGCTGTTGAATAACGGCCATCGTCTCCACCCCTTTTTTCGTTTTTTACTTGTTTAGCTGCTTTTGCCACTCATTGATTTTTTCAAGTGCTTGTAACGGTGTCAAGTGCAACACATCGACTTCAGCCATTTTTGCCAGTACCGAACGCTCTTTTTTTGTTGGCTGCTTTGGCTTTGTTTCTTCATCAGTCGGAAAGAGCGAGAGTTGCTGCGGTTCTTCGGCCGTTGCTGCTGTTTCTGTTTTTGCGCTATCGACTGGTTGCTCTACTGAAGCACTTGTCGGCCTTTGTGGAAGATGCTCCAACTCAGTCAAAAGCGCCTCCGCCCTCGTTGTCACCTGCTTTGGCAAACCGGCCAGTTCTGCGACATAAACGCCATAGCTGCGGTCTGCAGCGCCTTCAATCACTTGATGGAGAAACACGACTGTCCCATTTTCCTCTACTGCCGATACATGGACATTGCGCAACGTATGCAGGGAATCGGCCAACCGTGTTAATTCATGGTAATGGGTCGAAAAAAGGGTTTTAGCGCCAATGGTTTCATAAATGTATTCAATGATCGCCTGTGCGAGCGCCATCCCGTCATACGTCGACGTACCACGGCCAATTTCATCAAGCAAAATGAGGCTGTGTGGTGTTGCTTTCACAAGCGCGTCTTTTGTCTCTAACATTTCGACCATAAATGTGCTCTGGCCGCTTGCAAGATCGTCAGCGGCACCAATGCGGGTGAAAATTTGGTCGAACAAAGGCAGCGTTGCTTCCGCAGCAGGGACATAGCTGCCGATTTGCGCCATGACGACAGTTAAAGCAAGCTGGCGCATATAGGTGCTTTTCCCGCCCATATTCGGCCCCGTAATTAACAGCATATCCCTGTCGCCGGTTAAATCAATGTCATTTTCTACATAACTGCCTCGTTTAATGACCGTTTCCACGACAGGATGGCGCCCGCCTTTGATGGCCACATCGCGGCTTTCAGTGATGGTTGGCTTCGTATAGCCGTTTTGTTCGGCAACAGAGGCAAAACCAGCGAGCACATCCATTTCGCTAATGTCGGCGGCAAGCTTTTGCAAACTGGCGACATAGGCTTCCACTTGTTTACGGATGTCAGCAAATAAACGGTATTCAAGATCAGCGAGCTTTTCATCGGCTTCCAATATGAGCGCTTCTTTTTCCTTTAGTTCTGGCGTTATGTAACGTTCAGCATTGGTGAGCGTCTGTTTGCGTTCGTAGCGGCCGTCTGGCAGCAAATGAGCATTAGCCCTTGTTACCTCAATGTAGTAACCAAATACACGGTTGTAGCCTACTTTTAAGGAGCGTATGCCTGTTGCCTCGCGTTCAGACTGCTCAAGTTCAGCAATCCACTGTTTGCCATTGCGGCTCGCATCCCGGTAAGCATCCAGTTCTTCGTTATAACCATCTACAATAAGGCCACCCTCCGTTAACGAGAGCGGCGGATCATCGACAAGGCTTTGCTCCATCAAGGCCACCAAATCAGCAAACTGCTCAGACTGATTTAACCAACGTCCGCCAAGGCCGACTTGTTCCAGCGTTGCCTCGATCTCCGGAATGTTTTGCAGCGAGCGCTTTAATTGCACAAGCTCCCGTGCATTGACGCTGCCGTAAGCAATACGGGCTGCTAACCGCTCAATGTCGTAAACCTGGCGGAGACAATCGCGCAATTGCTCCCGTTCAAAAAAATGTTCCAGAAACGCTTCTACCACTGCCTGTCTGCCAGCAATCGCTTTCCTGTCCACTAAAGGCCGTTCAATCCATTGGCGTAATAGCCTCCCGCCCATTGCTGTTACTGTTTGGTCAATCACAGCAAGGAGGGAGCCACTTTTCTTTTTATCACGCAACGTTTGCACTAATTCCAAATTCCGTTTTGCGTGGACATCCATTTTTAAGTAGGAATCAGCCGGATGGAAAACAACTTGTTGCAAATGGCGCAAGCTTTGCTTCTGTGTCGCTAGTAAATAATGGAGCATGCGTCCGTAAGCTCGTTTCAGCAACGGCTGTTGAATATGGTTGATAAGCCGTTCATATTCTTTAGGCACGTCCTCTTGTTCCTCATAGGACACAACAAAACCTTGCTGTTCGCCAAGCTTCGCTTTCAGTTCTTCTTCGAGCCCTGCCGGTGCAATCGCTTCTTTAACGCCACTTGCTGCAATTTCTTGGAGAAGCTCTGCGCTCCCTCCTCTGATCAATGTTACATCGCTTTCGCCTGTAGAAAGGTCGCAACGGGCAATGCCCCACCCGTCCTCCCCTTCGCTGGCAAAGGCAAGCAAATAGTTGTTTTCTTTTTCTGCTAACAACTTGCTATTCATTAGCGTACCTGGTGTCAATACTTTTGTTACTTCACGCTTCACAACGCCTTTTGCTGTTTTTGGGTCTTCCACTTGCTCACAAATAGCAATTTTATACCCTTTATCAATTAGGCGGGCTATATACGAATCAGCCGAGTGGTACGGAACCCCGCACATTGGAATTCGGTCTTCGCCTTGGCCGCGGCCCGTTAACGTAATTTCTAATTCTTGGGCAGCTTTAATGGCATCTTCGTTGAACATTTCATAAAAGTCGCCTAACCGGAAAAATAAAAAGGCGTCCTGGTACTTTGCTTTAATTTGCAAGTACTGTTTCATCATGGGGGTATGCATTTGTGCCATAAATTGCCTCCGATATGTTGAAAATCTAATCGCTATTATACCATAGGAAGACAGTTGATTTCCTTGAATTTAACGGAAAAAAACCGGCTCTCCAAAAAGCGAGCCGGCTTTTCCTATCGGTCGATTTCTTCTTGTAAAAAGTTTGGATCAATTTGCTCAAACTCTTCGTCGCGGATTTCGCCAGTAAGTGAGTCAATCGGGTATTCTTCAATAAGCCCTTGTGGATTGACCGCTACTGCCACTTTCGTTTCACCAATGCATTCAACAATAAATTCCCGTTCGACTTGGACATCGACGCTGCGGCCGTCCTCAGAAATGACTGCTTCCAGCGTATTCGGCTGTTGCACAGACTTCGCATACACTTCCAATTCTTCGGAAATCACATTGTCATCTTTCATTGTTAAAGGCACGAGGTCGGTATAAGAAACCGTTTGTGTTGCAACGTCCGTTTTCGTGTTATTGGTATACGAAAACCATACATTAATGTCATAGCTGCCATTAACTTCGACTGTATCGCCACGCTTTTTCGCACTGTACGTATGGTTAATAATCCAGCAGCCGAGTATGCTTGACGGTGGCTCTGGTGGACGGATATGATGTGTCGCTTCTGAAAATTTGCGCCCTTTGCCGCAGACAGCTTTCGTAATAATCTCGCGATAACTCGTTTCATTTTTTGAGTCAGCCATCGTGTACCTCCCATTTTTCATTTTGCCTATTGCAAGAGACATTCGCCTTGTTTTTCACATTGCCCACATCCGCTCATCGTGTTGTGCAACGCCCCTACGCCTAGACGTCTCTATACCAAGCTATGAATCACTGACCCTGTTTAGACCTATAAAACAAAAACACGGCATTGCTGCCGTGTTCAGACTATAGACAAACGCTCGCATATGTCGTTAACATGAATGAAAGGGGCTTTTCGTCGTTGTTCCTCGCATGACATCGCCATCCATCGAACGGATAATTTCATCTGTAACTGTTTTAGACACGGTGTTCGTGATTAATTGCAACAATTCGTTGACTTCAACTTGACTCCGTTTAAATTCTTGCACAAGAGGAATCTCATCAATTTGATCATGCAATTTATCAATTTTCGCTTCCACTTCTTTTAACGCTTCCGTCTTCCCGTAATGCTTCAAATTAACGGCTTCTTTTTGGTAGCGTTTAATGTCGGCAATCATTTCCTGGACGCGAAGATGTTCGTTGATTTTCTTTTCTGCGCGCTTGAAAAAATCAACTTCCTCTGTCCGTGCGAGCATATTTGCCAGTTCTTTTGCTTTGTCTTTGATTTCCTGTCTTGTATACAACTTTGTCATTGTGCTTTCACCTCAGGCGCCGAAACGATTTCTCCATCTAATGACCATGTTTTCGCTTCTGTTATTTTCACATAGACAATTTCGCCAATTGCTGATTTCGGTCCGACAAAATTAACAAGCCGGTTTGTCCGAGTGCGTCCCGCAAGAACATCTGCATTTTTCTTGCTTTCTCCTTCTACGAGCACTTCAACAATTTTGTCCTGATAATCCAAGTTGCGCTTGTTCGAAATGTCGTTAACAAGGGCATTTAAGCGGGCCAAGCGCTCTTTTTTCACAGACATCGGGACGTTGTCTTCCATTCGAGCTGCCGGTGTGCCTTCACGTGGCGAATAAATATACGTGTACGCTGCATCAAATTGGATTTCTTCCACGAGAGAAAGCATGTCCTGAAATTGTTCTTCCGTCTCATTCGGGAAGCCGACAATTAAATCGGTTGTAAAGGAAGCATTCGGAATCGCTTGTTTGATCTTATTTGCCAGCGTAATGTATTGCTCACGCGTATATTTGCGGCCCATCAGTTTAAGAATATCAGAGTTTCCGTGCTGAACTGGTAAATGGATATGTTCAACAAGGTTTCCGCCTTGGGCAAGCACTTCAATTAAATGGTCGTCAAAATCACGAGGGTGGCTTGTCGTAAACCGGACGCGCGGAATATCAATTTTATGGATGTCGTTCATCAAGTCGCCAAGTCGATAAGAGCCAGGCAAATCTTTGCCATAGGCGTTCACATTTTGGCCGAGCAACGTAATTTCTTTGTAACCTTGGCGCGCCAAATCACGCACTTCGGCTATAATGTCTTCAGGCAAGCGACTACGCTCTTTGCCTCGCGTATATGGGACAATGCAGTATGTGCAAAACTTATCACAGCCATACATAATGTTTACCCATGCTTGTGTTTTATTTTTGCGAGAGCGTGGCATGTTTTCAACGATATCGCCTTCTTTGGACCACACTTCGATGACCATTTCTTTTCCGAAAATCGCATCCCGTAACAAATGAGGCAACCGATGGATGTTGTGTGTCCCGAAAATCAAATCAATATGCTGGTGCTTTTCCATAATTTTGCCGACTACTGATTCTTCTTGTGACATACAACCGCATACACCAATAATCAGTTCAGGCTTTTCCAATTTAAGCGGCTTCAAGTTGCCGATTTCGCCAAACACTTTGTTTTCCGCGTTTTCACGGATCGCGCATGTGTTTAATAGAATGATATCAGCCTCTTCTGTTTCGGTTGTTTCCTCAAAACCCATTCCGAGCAAAAGACCTGACATGTTTTCAGAATCGTGGACATTCATTTGGCAGCCGTATGTTCGAATTAAAAATTTCTTCCCTGCGCCAAGGTTGGCAACCTCTTCGGGGATCAAATTTTCGGGACGAAGCACTTGCACGTCTTCGCGTTTTCTCTTTCGCCCTGCCCGATAATTCGGCTGATCGTATATGGTAATTTCCCGGCCTTTTATTTTAATGATTTTTTTCTCGTCGTCTTCAGAAACAACGCGTGCATCGCTAAAATCAAAATACTTGCTGTAATCTTTCGTCTTGTTTTGATCACTCATTGTAAAATCCCCTTCCATGCAAACAAAACGTTCCTCCCATATTATACGTTCCTCCCATATTATACGTGTCTCATCCTTAGAAAACAATGGAACAGAGCCGATTCGCGGCAATCTTATTTGAAAGCAATGTTAACACTAGCCCTGGCTATAAAAAGGAGGGCTGTACGTCCCTTTTGCCGCATAGGTTTTAATAATCGTATAAAGGGAGCTGGTCCAATGATTGAAATTGCAGGAAAGCCGTTGCAGACAATACCGAGCCACGGTCTATCCCAAGCGGAACGCGCCATTCTAACAAGTTTGCTTGAAAGCAACGCCACTTACCGCTACCAATCCGTTGATGAACTCAGCTTTGAGGTTGCTTTGCGCTTACATACAGTCGAAGCATCAATCGCCATGTTTCATAGTGGCGCCTCATTCGAGTCCTTTCAACAGTCCTATTGCAATCCCCGCTTTTGGCAGCGTATGCCTAATGGCGCCTTCCAGTTAAAACCTTCTGTGAGGCCGTCTGATGCGATCAACGATATCTTTTTAAATGGCAGAGCCTACGGATTTGAATGCGCCACTGCCATTATCATTCTTTTTTATAAGGCAGTGCTCGATTCGATTGACCGTCCTTCGTTTGACCGGTTGTTCCAAGGGCTGTATTTGTATTCATGGGAACACGACGAAGACTTGCAGCTAGTGACAAGAAAAGGAACCGATTATTGTATTGGCGACTGTGTTTACTTTAACAATCCCGATTTTGCCCCGTACAATTCCGTCTGGCGCGGCGAAAACGCAATTAAGCTTGATCGTGACTTGTACTTTGGCCATGGGATTGGGATTCAACCGAGCGCCGAAATCATCCGTATTTTAAACGAGCAACGCATCCCAGGCTCGCAAACGTCCGCTTACTTGCTCGACCAAGTAACACGTCTTAACTTTAAATTGGTGCGTACATTCTCCGCTACTGGCTACACGCCACGTACTGGGCTTTTGGATGCAATCGTCGTGGAAATGGGTGAGCGTATCCACTTTTACTAAAAAGCAAAACAGGCTGCTGCACGTGTATTCATGCAGCAGCCTGTTTTAGCTACGAGGTTCTATGATCAGCTTAATGGCCGTTCGCTCTTCTCCGTCAATATGGATGTCTGTAAACGCGGGAATGCAGACCAAGTCGATTCCACTGGGAGCAACGAAACCTCTGGCAATCGCAATCGCTTTGATGGACTGGTTTAATGCTCCTGCGCCAATCGCCTGTATTTCTGCCGCTCCCCGTTCCCGGATGACACCGGCGAGCGCGCCTGCAACAGAATTTGGTGTAGATTTTGCTGAAACCTTTAAGACTTCCATTTCTACCCCTCCTCAAATAAAATAAAGCGGGCTGGTTCGATCGTTGTCTCCTCAAGTTGTCAATTAACAGGCCAACGCCTTATCACATGTCTATTAAAGAAATAGGAGGGATATGCCTCGTAAACACAAATTTGTCTATATTTCCATAAACGGACGTTCATCGGAAAAGGAAAGGCGCTCAATTTTCTCTGCTTTTCCAGTGCGGCCATCAATATCAATCACAACACCGTTTAATTGTTTGCGACCTTCAGCCACTTCAAAACGCGCAGGCAAATTTGTCAGGAACCGGTACAGCACGGCTTCTTTTTCCATGCCAAGAATGCCGTCTAAAGGGCCCGTCATGCCAACATCAGACAAATAGGCGGTCCCTTTTGGCAATATCCGTTCATCTGCTGTTTGCACATGTGTATGTGTACCGATCACTGCACTGACGCGCCCATCTAAATGCCAGCCCATCGCTTGCTTTTCGCTTGTCGTTTCTGCATGAAAATCGACAAATATGCAATCTGCTCCGGCGCCAATATCCTCTAAAATCCGATCGACTGTACGGAAAGGGCAATCAGCGGGATTCATGAACGTCCGTCCTAGCAAATTGATGACGGCGACATTCAATTGGTTGACTTTCATCACCCGGAAGCCGACACCAGGCGTGGTCGGCGGCAAGTTCGCTGGCCGTACAAGCCATTTCGCGTCTTCAATGAAATCAAAAATTTCCCGTTTATCCCAAGCATGGTTACCGAGTGTCACCATTTGCGCGCCTAAATCAAGAAAGCCTTTATATATTTTTTCTGTAATCCCTTTACCATGTGCCGCATTTTCGCCATTTATGACCGTGACAGTCGGCTTGTAATGCTGTTTCAAGCGTTTCAAATGGGTTTCTACCATGTCGCGGCCAGGAGAGCCCACAACGTCGCCAATAAATAAAATCCTCAAGGGAATCCCTCTTTTCCAAACAAATTTCAAAAAAATAAAGTGGCTTTCGCCACTTTATTTTGCGTATTCCACAGCACGTGTTTCGCGAATGACAGTCACTCGAATATGACCTGGGTAATCAAGCTCTTGCTCAATTTTTTTCGTGATGTCACGCGCTAGTTTATGGGCCAAAGCATCGTCGACGACATCTGGCCGAACCATGATCCGCACTTCACGCCCAGCTTGAATGGCAAATGTTTTTTCAACACCATCAAACGACTCGGAAATTTCTTCGAGCTTTTCAAGGCGGCGTATATACGTTTCAAGTGTTTCCCGTCTTGCGCCGGGACGAGCGGCTGATAATGCATCCGCAGCAGCGACAAGCGTCGAAATAATCGACGTGGATTCGGTGTCGCCATGATGCGAAGCAATTGCATTAATGACAACAGGATGTTCCTTATATTTTGTCGCAAGCTCGACGCCAATTTCAACGTGGCTGCCTTCCACTTCATGGTCAATCGCCTTGCCGATATCGTGCAAAAGGCCTGCTCGTTTTGCTAGCTTCACGTCTTCACCAAGCTCTGCTGCCATAATTCCTGCTAGGTGGGCTACTTCCATCGAATGCTTTAAGACATTTTGGCCATAGCTTGTACGGAAGCGCAGCCTGCCCAAAATCTTGATGAGATCAGGGTGGAGGCCGTGCACGCCGACTTCAAATGTCGTCTGCTCGCCGTACTCGCGAATCGTTTCATCGACCTCGCGCCGCGATTTATCGACCATTTCTTCAATCCGAGCGGGATGAATTCGTCCGTCTTGGACAAGTTTCTCCAGAGCAGAACGGGCAATCTCGCGACGAATAGGATCAAACCCTGATAAAATGACCGCTTCCGGCGTATCGTCAATAATTAAATCGATCCCCGTCAACGTTTCTAACGCGCGAATATTCCGCCCTTCACGGCCGATAATGCGCCCTTTCATTTCATCATTAGGCAAATTGACAACAGAGACCGTCGTCTCGGCCACGTGATCAGCGGAGCAACGCTGAATGGCAAGAGACAAAATTTCTTTCGAGCGTTTATCTGCCGTTTCTTTTGCCTCGGCTGTCTTTTCTTTAATCAAAAGAGCTGTTTCATGGGCAATTTCTTGTTCAACCTCTTGTCGGATGATCATTCGGGCTTCTTCCCGTGACAATCCAGATACTCGTTCCAGTTCTTGTTTCTGCTCAACAAGCAACTGGCTCATTTTACTTTCCATCTCTTCAACTTGTCGTTGTTTTTTGGCGAGAGATTCCTCCCGTTTTTCTAACGATTCTTCTTTTTTATCGAGAGTTTCGCTTTTGCGGTCGAGAATCTCTTCTTTTTGGACCAAACGATGCTCTTGTTTCTGAATCTCATTTCTTCGCTCACGAACCTCACGCTCGGCATCACTACGAAGCTTATGGACTTCGTCTTTCACTTCCAAAATCGCTTCTTTTTTATTCGTTTCTGCTTCGCGCTTGGCGTCATCAATCATTTGCTTTGCTGCGTGTTCCGCACTTGATATTTTCGCTTCAGCGACTGATTTTCGAACAAGATATCCAACAACTGCAAAAACTACAGAGAAAGCAAGTACAATGAGGCAGAGAACCAAGAGACTCAACGTATAACTTGGCATCGTTTCACCTCCCTTGCTATCCAATTGTTGGTTTTAACGGTGCATTCACGTTTGCTAAATTACAGGTCAAACTTACATAAAATACAGCCTTTTTTACACACTGTATCATTTCTTATTCTACGCTCAGTCGCAGGCGATGTCAAGGTTTGGAAATGTCTTCTATTTGGCTAAGTCCATCGCGAATGGACACTGAAAAGGCTTTGTCGCCTGATTCGGCTAAGTGGTGGTTATGGGTGATCATAATGATTTGCCGGCCAAACATCGTTGCCAGCGATTTTAAAAATTCGTATAAGTAATGCGTATACTCACCTGAAACATGTTTGCCCGGCTCATCAAGCAACAGCGGACCTGCCTGGCGCGGCTGTGTCGTTTCCATCAAAGCAACGCGGAGCGCCAACGTCACAATGTCAACAACGCCGCCGCCTCTGGCGTCTTGGGGCTTCGTCTTCACACGAATGCCTTCGTAATTAGAAATGACGTACATGTCCGCAACTGCACGGTTGCCGTGCTCTTCTAATTCGATTTCAAATGAGACAAGCGGCCCAAATACGTACTGGAGCGCATTTGTCACTAGCGTCTCCATTTGTTGCTTAGCCTGCTCCCTGGCATATTCTGCAGATTGTTGCAAAAGAACGCGCGCCTTCTCGTACGTATCGACCGTGTCTTCCATATGCACAAGTTCCGCTTCAGCTGCTTCAAGTCGCTCTTGCAACATCCGCTTCTTTTCATCAAGGCGCATCCATTGGTCTCTCGCTTGTTGGAAAGCATTTTCTAACTGCTCCAGCTCCCGTTCACTGCTCACGGCTAACAAGCTCCTTCGGAATAAGGGACCATGCTTCATCCATGGAACGTGCGATGCTATCTTCTAAACGTTGAATCTCTTGTTCGAGCTCCTCTGGTTTCACGCCAAGTTCCTCTAATTCAACTAACAGCCGTTGCTTTTGATTCTCTAACTCTTCAAGCTTTGCTTCAGCCCGGTAACGGACGTCTTTCGCCTTTTCAATTGCTTGTTTCATTTTTTCCAAGTCTTGTTCTACACTATTCATCCGTGATGCTCCCCTCCATGATTAATCGCTTGCCCACAAGTCGGGCAGATGCCAAGCGCTTTTAGTGTTTCCGTATAACGATCGCTCAACTGCTTTTCTTCAGCTAGCTTTTCTTTCACAAATGCTTGTCCGTCAGCAGCACGTTTTGTCACTTCTGCTAATTGCCTTTTATAATCCTTTAACTTTATTAAAAGCTTCGTCGTTTCTATCGCCTCGTTTAACTGCCGGGCTGCTTGGTCTGTCCCTTTCAATTCTGCACTGGTAGCCTTGACTGATGTATATTCGTGCTGCGTTTGCTGCCACTGGCGGGCGAGTTTTTCGAGCCGATCTTTTTTGGCTTTCTCCTCTTCCATTCGTACAAGTTGCTTCCTGTCTAGGCTTTGCACAAAAGCTGTTTGCGCCATTGCCTTTGTCAATGTTTGCTCATTGTCCTTTATTGCTTGGGTTTGCCGCTTAAGAGTGGTCAGACGCACATAACGAGTTGCCTCGTTTCGTATCTCCTGGTGAAGGCTATAAGCACTGTCTACTTGCGCTGTTTTTGAAAGCCATAAAGAGCAGGTGCTGCTGTCTTTTTCGAGCCGTGCCCATTGTTCCGCCAACTGGCTCAGACGCTTGTTTGTAACGGCTAGCGCACACAACCGTTCATAACGGATTTCCCAATCAGCAAGCTGGGCTACACTGTCTTTTTGTTTGTCGGCTTCTGCTTTTGCTCTTGTCAGCTCTATGTAACGGGCATGCCATTGCTTTAGCTTCGCCAGTCTATCTTGGGCAGCCTTGGCTAGCCGCAATTTTTCAAAGCCTTTGTCCAGTTTCGTCTTCGCCGCCTCAAGCCCATCAAATGGGGCGAGCGCCGTTTTGGCTTCCTCCACTTCTGCTTGTTTCTGTTTAATTCGTTGGCTAAGTCCGTACACATCTTTAGAGGCATCGCGGATCGCCATGTCTAAATAGTGGGCACCGCTCATGCGGCCAATTGTTTTCGCGCGCAGCGATCCTGGGGCTTCCAACAAAAAGGGCCCGTCTAACTGCTGGGCAATTTGCAAATGCCACTCATTATCGCCATCAATCCGGAACGGCCTCATGCCATGGGCTTGGAGCACCTCTTCTGGCACTTGGCTGCCAAACCCTTCAAGCACCAAGTCTTCTCCTCCTGGCTCTTTTAAGATGTAGCGATTTTTTGAGCTTGTCCGCTCGCGTATGATAAGACGCCCTGAGTCCATTGTGATGGTCACACGGACAAAATCGGCACCGACACGGATAAAATCGGTCCCCCTTGGCTGGTTAAACAATGCCCAACGAACTGCCCGCAAGATCGCGGTCTTGCCGCTGTCAGATTGCCCAACGATCACATTTAAGCCTTTGTCAAATTGCAGCGTGCTATCTAAATGGGATTGGAAATTTTCAAGCCTGACACTTACAATATTATTCAGTTTCATCACGCTCCCAGCGTTCTTCCACGATCGTCATCCGCCTTAGCGCTTCCTGTTTTACTTTGTCTTCGACACCTTGCATAGAGGCGAGCTCGCGAATGATTTCACTCATTTGCAGCGTTTGGAAATCGGCCTGTTCTCTCACTTGCTGGACAAAGGCGTGGAGTTTTTCTTCCTGATGGCTTGCTTTTTCCACATAAGCCCTGTCCAACACGTCGCTCCCTTTTTGGGCGACAGTCAGCGTCTCTTCCCGTAGCGTTATGCCTTCTTTTGTCACAGTACCAATAATGACTTTAGGCAGCCGTTCTACTTCTGTCCAATGGTTATTAATCCTCGCTATTGCCCCTGGATTGCAAATAAATTTTCCATTTTGTTCCTTAATGCCAAAACCAGTATGGTAATGTCCTGTCAAAATAACGTCGGCGCTCGTCCCCCAAATGTGGTCAATTAGCGTATGAGGAATGCCCTCAGGCAGTGCTTTTTCGACGAGCATGCTATGGACGAGGTGGATCATCGTATCTGCTTCTGTTTCATTAATTGGGTAGTAGTCTAGCTTAGGGTCACGCTGGTCGAGTTCATAATGGTATGGCTGGCCGGACACTTGCACGCGGACGCCAGCTTTTTCAATCAAAATCGGCTTGCCAGGATGGACGAGCTTCATAATGCCAAACGCATCAAGGAGACCAAGCATCGTCCGTGACACCGTCTCCGGGTTATGACCAAATGTATCATGATTCCCGGCAATCGTGTATATGGGCGCCGGCGCTTCCCGAAAAATTTGTGCGAATTGGCCAACTGTGCTTGGCGATAAGTCAGGCCTGTCAAAAACATCACCCCCGTGGAGGAGCACATCTACTTGTTCACGGTTGGCGATAGCCATTATTTCTGTGAGCTTTTGTTTCATTGTTTCTGGAAACGCATCTAAACGGTTTTTAGGCGCTGTCCCTCGGATATGGGTATCGGTAAAATATAAAAACGTGACCATTTTATCCCGTCGGCTCCTTTTGCAAGTGAAACTTCTTTTTTTCTATAAAAAAAGCCCCCTCAACGGTTGCAGCCGCTGAAATCCCGTGTTTTTCAAATACAGAGGAAAGAACATGGCACAGGCCAGATCTTTCCTCCTCTTGTATGGGCGTCTATCAGCGGACTCTGTTCGGGAGCCTCAATGTTGTTCTCTTTATTTTAAATCTAAAGGCACATCTTCAAAAGCTTGTTCTTCAGCTGCCTCTTCCAGCTTCGCTTCCCCGTCGAGCCCGTGGTGGTCACGAATCAAACGCTCAATTTCGGCTGTAATTTCCGGGTTTTCTTTCAAAAATTGTTTTGAATTCTCGCGGCCTTGCCCGAGGCGGTCGCCTTTGTAAGAATACCAAGCACCGCTTTTTTCGACAATGTCGAGTTCCGAGGCAATGTCAAGCATCGAACCTTCCCTGGAAATACCTTCTCCGTACATAATGTCGACTTCCGCTAAACGGAAAGGCGGAGCGACTTTGTTTTTGACGACTTTGATTTTGGTTCGGTTGCCGACAATCTCATTCCCTTGCTTTAACGCCTCGGCACGGCGCACTTCCAAGCGGACGGACGAGTAAAATTTAAGGGCGCGCCCCCCTGGCGTCGTTTCTGGATTGCCGAACATAACGCCGACTTTTTCACGGATTTGGTTGATGAAGATCGCAATCGTTTTCGACTTATTGATCGCTCCGGATAATTTCCGTAGCGCTTGTGACATTAAACGTGCTTGCAAGCCGACATGCGAGTCGCCCATTTCCCCTTCAATTTCCGCTTTTGGTACAAGCGCAGCTACACTATCAATGACAATGATATCAAGGGCACCGCTGCGCACAAGTGCTTCCGCAATTTCGAGTGCCTGTTCGCCTGTATCAGGTTGGGACAGCAAGAGTTCATCGATATTAACGCCTAGTTTGCTCGCATAGACAGGATCCAGGGCATGCTCAGCATCAATAAAAGCGGCTTGGCCACCATTGCGCTGCACTTCAGCAATTGCATGGAGAGCAACGGTTGTTTTACCGGAAGATTCTGGTCCATATACTTCAATGACTCTTCCTTTTGGATAGCCACCTACGCCCAAAGCAATATCAAGGGCGAGGGTGCCGCTTGATACCGTCGATACGCGCTGTTCAGCCTGTTCACCTAGCTTCATAATAGAGCCTTTGCCAAATTGTTTTTCAATATGGCGTAAAGCCATGTCAAGCGCTTGTTTTCTATCACTCATTTTCATCTCTCCTTGTCGATTCGCTCATTTCTATCGTTATCCATGTAAGGGACAATGTTGTAAGTCTTCGCATGAGTCTATCATAACGTGTTTTGCTTCGTTTGCCAATAGTTTTTACGAACATTTATTCGTCTTTTTTTACGACAAATAGGAAAGACCGGGCGGAACCCGGTCTTTCCGACTGCAAATACTACGTGTGGTGGACAAAGCAGCACGCTTTGGCTAAAGGTCTATGAACGACGCGACCCTGCTGGCGTGCGCCGCTCCCGTTTCGGGCGAGGCTTAGCAGGTTCAAGGTTGACGCGCGCTCCATTAATACGGGAATAGCGCAAGCCTTCATACACAAATGGCGCCGCCTCTTCTGGTACGTCGACAAAGGAGAAGTTTTCAAAGATGTCGATGCGGCCAATCGATTTGACGGGAATGCCGACAAGGCGGCCGATTTCTTCGCCTAAAATTTTCGGCGTCAAATTGACATTTCGTCCAACATTGATGAAGAAGCGGACCATTCCTTTAGCACCGCCTGTGTCCCCAAAGCTGTAGCCAGCATCTTCGGTTGCCGTCTCTGTAGAAAACTTTAATTTCAATAGCGCCGCAACCACTTGTTTAGGGTCTTGCTCAGCAAGAATTTCATCGACAAGGGGCAAGAACAACTCCATTTCTTTGCCGCCTTGCTCAATTGTATCCTGAATTAAGTTTTTCCAAGAACTTTGCTGTTTTTCAACTACTTCTTCAATCGTCGGTACACTCGCTGACGGAATGTGCATCTTGATTTCTTTTTCAATAGAGCGGAGATGCTTCATTTCCCGAGGCGTAACCAACGTAATCGCTGCGCCTGTCCGGCCCGCTCGCCCTGTACGGCCAATCCGGTGCACATAGCTTTCAGGGTCTTGTGGAATATCGTAGTTGATGACATGGGTGACATTTTCCACATCGATGCCCCTAGCAGCTACGTCTGTAGCAATGAGGAACTCGATCGATGAGTCGCGGAATTTTTTCATGACAACATCACGCTGAGATTGTGTCAAGTCTCCATGGAGACCATCAACGAGATAGCCCCGAGCTTGAAGTGCTTCTGTCAGTTCAGCGACACCTTTTTTCGTGCGGCAAAACAAAATGCCGAGCTCCACGTCATCGCTATCAATGATGCGGCAAAGGGAGTCAATTTTATTCCGTTCCAATACTTTATAATAAACTTGGTTGATCGAAGGCGCCGTTACTTCGCCCTTATTAATCGTCACTGTTTTCGGATCGTTCATGTATTTTCGTGACAGCTTGCGGATCGCAGGCGGCATTGTAGCAGAAAACAACAACGTTTGTCGCACTTGATTGACTTCCTTTAAAATCGCTTCGATGTCATCGACAAAGCCCATATCGAGCATTTCATCAGCTTCGTCAAGGACAACGGTATGGACCGAATTAAGTTTGAGCGTTCCACGGCGCAAATGGTCAAGCATCCGCCCTGGGGTACCAATCACTACTTGCACTCCTTGGCGCAACGCTTTGATTTGGTGGCCGATCGATTGCCCGCCGTAAATCGGCAACGTCCGAATCCGTTTATGAGCCGATAGCTTTTGCAGTTCTCCAGAAACTTGAATGGCCAGTTCCCTTGTTGGCGTCAAAATTAACGCTTGAATGTAACGCTCTTCAGTCACTTTATCGACAACCGGTATCCCAAAAGCAGCTGTTTTTCCAGTCCCTGTTTGCGCTTGGCCAATTACATCGCCACCTGTCAAAATGGCAGGAATCGCTTTTTCTTGGATAGGGGATGGTTCTTCAAACCCCATATCCTGGATTGCTTGTTTCACTTGGTCCGAAATATCAAAGTCTGTAAAATAGGTCATTTACTACCATTGCTCCTTTTCAATTCTTCCAGTAAATAAAAATAGCCAAATTTCACCGCTCGCATTCGTACGGCATTGCGTCCCCCGGATAAAGACAGTGTGTATACGCGCTCTTTCCCTCCTGGCAAAAGAAGCGCCAGAAAAACGGTGCCCGCTTCGTGGCCTTCTTGCACCCCAGGGCCAGCCACTCCTGTAAAAGAGATGGCAATATCAGAACCGTAAAGTGTTTTGACGCCACGTGCCATTTCCAATGCACATGCTTCGCTAATGGCGCCATCGCTAGCAAGGGTGGCGCTTGAAACTTGAAGCAATTGCTGCTTCAGTTCATTGGAGTAGGCAGTCACGCTCCCTTTTAGCACGTGGGATGCGCCAGCGAACGCAGCCAATTCGCTTGAGAAAAGCCCGGCAGTCAAGCTTTCAGCGCTGGCAATTGTCAGACCGCTCGCCTGCAAACGCAAAAACGTTTCCTTGACCAGTGTCGTTTCGTTATAGCCATATAAATATGAACCGACCCGTTTCCGAATCAATGTTTCCGTTTCATCAAGCAAACGGGCAGCTTCATTTTTATCTGCATGCTTGACAGTCAAGCGCAGTTTCACTTCCCCATCACCAGCCAATGGAGCGATTGTCGGGTTCGTTTGCGTCGCAATCAAGTCCAAAAGGTCTGTTTCTAATTGTGATTCCCCAATTCCAAAAAAATGAAGCACACGGGAAGTGATTTCTGTCTGTTCAGTGGCGCCTAACAGTTTAGGCAAAAGCTCGTTGACGAACATTGGCTTCATTTCACTTGGTGGCCCAGGCAAAAGCGCCAATTTTTTCCCGTCTTCCAGCTCGCATAGCATTCCCGGGGCCATGCCATGACGGTTTGCAAGCACGGTGCAGCCTTCAATCACATAGGCTTGCTTTTTATTGTTAGGCGTCATGACGCGGTTATGGCGTTTAAAATAATCTTCAATTTCATGAAGCGCGTTTTCATCGTACACAAGCCTTTTTCCACAAAACGCCGCGACCGTTTCTTTCGTCAAATCATCTTTTGTCGGGCCAAGTCCGCCCGTTAAAATGACGAGATCGGCACGCTCATATGCTTCTTGAAGTGCTATTTTTAGCCTGTCCTCGTTATCTCCCACAACTGTGTGCCGGTACACGTCGACACCAATGCTTGCTAGCTGTTTAGAGATGAACTGGCCATTTGTATTGGCGATCTGGCCAAGAAGCAGCTCTGAGCCAACGGCCATTATTTCTGCATTCAATCCATCCTCTCCCTTACATCGATTTTAAAATGACGTGTTTGTTTTTCACAAAATATTCGATTCCAGACCAGATCGTTAACAGAGCCGCGATCCATAGCATTATGGAAGCAAATGGAAATGAAAGAGCTGAAAAAGGGATATTATGTAAAAGACTAGCAATAATAGCGATAATCTGGGTGAGCGTTTTCCATTTGCCCAGTTTGCTCGCCGCTATAACATCGCCTTCTGCCGCAGCAACTAAGCGAATGCCCGTTACCGCAAACTCACGACTAATAATGACAATGGCAATCCAAGCTGGCACGAGCTGTGCTTCCACTAACCCAATTAAGGCAGCAGTCACAAGGAGCTTATCGGCCAAAGGATCGAGAAATTTGCCGAAGCTAGTGACAAGATCAAGCTTCCGTGCATAGTAGCCGTCGAGCCAATCTGTGGCAGAGGCAACGACAAAAATCGCTGTGGCCACAAGCATGCTGTATGTAATTGGCTGTTGAAACCACTCCGTTTCGCCATGCGGCCAATCGACAAGCAAAAACAGCATAAATGCCGGGATTAAACAAATCCGCGCTACGGTGATTTTATTTGCTAAATTCAAAAGCTTCCCGTCCCTTCCTTTTTGCCAGTTTGCATGAAACCAGTCTGGACTCACTTTTTTATTGTACCATAGTTGGCACCGTACTGAAAAAAACAGCGCTTAATCAAAAACAACAACAACGAAAAAGTCCCCGGTACTAAGCCGGGAACGATTCGTTATTCTTGTTCTTCAACGGTAATGGTCACATATTGGTGATCGGTTTCCAGGAGTTCGACTTCAAGGCCGTTTACTTCCACCCTTTCAACCCCATAACCGTTGCCAATATTAAGCTCAAGGGCGTCAAGACCGCTCACGTCTGGCTCAAAATCATCTTTGTAGTCTCCGCCGTTTTCATCCATTGCCTGTCCATCGCGGTCACGGACTTGCACATAAGAGCCTTCTCCCATTTCAATTTTCAACGTTTCAATTGCCTCCACGTTTGTAAGGATATAAGTGGAGACGTTGCCGGATGTCTCTTCCAATGAAAGTTGAGGCTCTTTGTCCGTTTGCTCGTCTTCTGATCCGCTTTCCTCGTCAGCTGCTTCGTCTTCGTCAGCTGCTCCTTCGCCTTCTTCATCGCCAGCATTCTCGGGCGGATCATACGTATCTGTTTGGCCGGCTTCTTGCTCATTCTGAACTTCGCCGCCGCTATCACGGCCGCTAATATTCCAAATAAGAACGACGACAAGCACGACAGCAGCAATGAGCAAGATTGGCACTAAAATAGAAGCCAGCGATTTTCCACGCCCTTTTCCTGGCCTTGAAGGCGCTGTACGCGCGCTTGTTTTTACCCGTTCAGAGCGTGAAGGCAAATCGACTGCTTCCGTTTGCGGATTGGGCAGTTCGTTTTTATACGTTTCCAGCACTTCATCAGCATCAAGGCCAATCGCTTCCGCATACGTCTTGACAAATGCCCGCGCATAAAAAATGCCCGGGAGCGTATCAAAATTACCTTCTTCGATCGCTGCCAAATACCGTTTTTGAATTTTGGTCGTACGCTGCAGATCATCAAGCGTGATCTGTTTTTCCTCACGCGTCTCTTTTAAGTAGTTCCCTAGTTCTGACATGGTCACACCTACCTACAAACTTTAGCTTATGTCAAATGAAGAAAAGCCTGGCTCGACGACGTCATACGTAATTTGCTCACTATCGTCATTGCGCAATTCAATAATGCAGTCAAAGTCTTCAAGCTCATACTCTGACTCACGGATAAAAATGTCAGGGTGTTCAACCACTTTTACTGCTGGGAGCCGCATGATGTCGTCAACAAGCATGCGGTGTTTTTCAGTGGCTCTCATCGTTGACACAATGCCGTCAATAATAAAAATGTTGTCCCCATCCATTTCATCTTCAGCCAACTGGCTCCGTACAGTCTGCCTAAGAAGCGTCGAAGAGATAAAGCTCCAGCGCTTGTTCGCACAGACGCTTGCTGCTACTACCGATTCGGTTTTGCCGACTCTCGGCATGCCGCGAATGCCGATTAAATAATGGCCTTCTTTTTTCATTAATTCAGCCATAAAATCAACTAATAGCCCTAGCTCTCTACGAATAAACTTAAATGTTTTTTTCTCCGTGGCATTTCGCTCGATATAGCGACCATGGCGAATCGCCAATCGGTCTCTAACCCGGGGCTCGCGGAATTTTGTAACGGTTACGTTGCCAATTGTATGTAAGATGGCTTTAAACCTTTTTACGCTGTCATCGTCAGAAGTGCGCAAAAGCATACCTCTTCTCGTGTCGTCAATGCCGTTAATTGTGACAATATTAATGGACAGCATGCCAAGAAGAGAAGAAATATCCCCGAGAATCCCCGGGCGGTTTTCATGGAGCTGGTACTCAAAATACCATTCTTTCACCGCGGCACTTCCTTTCTTGAGTGTGAAAAATGGACAAAATCAGCTATTCTTCTTGGGTCTATGATATAGGATACACTACTAAAAGGAAAGTATTTTCCTATGTAAAATTGCAAATTTCCGCAAATCGCCAAACAAACCGCCGTTTTTAGTAAAAAAAACTGCCTGTTCACAAATTGCGAACAGGCAGGGGCGCCTTACTGTTGGTCTACCAATTTTACCATCATATTAGCGATAGCATGCTGTTCTTTCTCATCTGCGACTTTCCAAAGGTCTGAAAGAACACGCTCTTGTTCATTTTTCGGCTCAACTTGCCCTGCCAAATATTCGCCAACTTGGTAAGCAAGGTCACTGACGACATGTTCATTCATGCCCTCTTTTTTTGCTTGGTCAAGACGCCCTCCTAAAAAATCTTTCCATTGTTCCCAGTTGTCAAGTACTGACATGTGAATCCCTCCTTTAGAATTTAAAAAGATTCACACTTAGTATGCCGGTTTCACTTGCCTTTATGCGCTGACTTAACAGTACCAACCGCCATTGACAGAAAGAATTTGACCATGTATGTACGACGCCTTATCGCTGGCCAAAAAGGCAATCGCCTCTGCCACTTCATCGGCTGTCCCAAGCCTGCCGTACGGAATGTCTTCAGCAAGCAGACGAAGGTCTGCCTCGTTGTAGCCTCTAAGCATGTTTGTATCGATCGCTCCCGGAGCAACGGCATTAATGCGTATGCCGCTCATGGCCGTTTCTTTTGCCATGCTTTTAACAAACCCATTTAAACCGCTCTTTGCTGCCGCATAGATGCTTTCCATGCTTGCTCCTGTGAGCCCCCAAATGGAGGATGTGAGCACAATCACGCCATCGCGTTTTCTAAGCATTTCCGGCAAAAAAGATCGTACTAGTTTGATCGGGCTAAGCAAGTGCACATGCATTTGTGCTTCAAGGAGATCGTCATCCACGTCTTGCAAGAGCGCAGATGCAGCGCTGCCAGCACAATCGACAAACACATCAGGCGCGGCAGGTAGTTGCTTTGCAAGTGCGACGGCGCCCTCTGCGCTAGACAAATCGGCTTTAATGGCAACACAAGGACAAGGAACGGCTGCCGCTAGAGCGTTGGCTGCCTCGATGTTTTCCGAGTAGTGGATATAAAGCTCAGACGCCTCTTGTGCAAGGATTGCTGCCGTTGCTTGCCCGATTCCTCCAGTTGCCCCTGTTATTAAAATGCGCTTCATGACATGTCTTTGTCTTTGACTGTCGCTACCGTCCGGTACTCGCTTTTAAAATGGTGATGGAGCACTGTTTCCAAATCTGATGCTTCTAACGATTCAAGCATCGGCACGACATCAAATAAATTCATGCCATTAAACGCATAGCGTGTAAATTCATTGGCAATGTTTTCAGGTGAGTTCAAAGAACGAAGAAAAGCGCCAATTTTTTTCTTAATGGCCCGATCCGCTTCTTCTTTCGCTAGTGGACGCTGCTTGAATGCCGCAATGGTCTCGATAACTTTCTCTTTTAGCTCCTCTGGCTTTGTACTGTCTCCGCCGATAATTGAAAAACCGAACCCATATTCTGCAGTATAGTCAAATGCAAACGTCTCATTGATGGTCCCGGCCTCATACATAGCCTCGTATGCCTCGGAACTTGGGCCGAACATAAGATCGAGCAAAACATTTAACGACAGTTCGTATTTTAGCAGTTCTTTCCCTTGGCGCGTTGGGTTTGACTCTTTAAAGCCAACAAATACCTTCGGCGTATGAACAGGCATAGCGACAACATGTTCGGTTCTGTCAACCGGCGTCCCTTCAGGCTTCACATGGCGCTCAATCGGTTTTGGTTCAGCAAATTCCTTTTTGCTTTGGTTCGCCCGGACGAGCTCCATCATTTCATTTACGTCCACCGAGCCGACAATGAACAGCAACATGTTGCTAGGGTGGTAGAACGTCTCATAGCAAGTGTATAAGTCCTCTTTCGTGATTTTGCTAATCGACGGGATCGTCCCAGCGATGTCAATTTTGACCGGATGGGTTGAATACATATTTTCAATTGTCCCAAAGTAAGCGCGCCAATCAGGGTCATCATCATACATCGTAATTTCTTGCCCTATAATGCCTTTTTCTTTTTCCACTGTTTCATCGGTAAAGTAAGGGTGCTGAACAAAGTCAAGCAGCGTTTCAACATTTTGGTTGACGTTGGATGTGCTTGAAAATAAATAAGCGGTACGAGTAAAGCTTGTAAAAGCGTTCGCTTGTGCCCCTTGTTTGCCAAATGTATGAAAAACATCGCCTTCTTCGCTTTCAAACATTTTGTGCTCTAGAAAGTGGGCAATGCCGTCTGGGACTTTTACTGGCTCTGTCTGTCCAAGAGGAACAAAATGGTTATCAATCGAACCGTATTTGGTTGTAAAAGTGGCAAACGTTTTATGGAACCCTGTTTTTGGAAGAATGTAAACATCAAGCCCATTATCAAGTTGCTCATAATAAAGCGTCTCTTCTAATTGTTTAAATTCAAGCGGCTTCATTACTCACTCTCCCCTTTCAAAAAGTAAATCGTATCCAATTCCCATTTTTTCGCTGCATTGACAATATCCATTTTCGTGACTTTCTTTAACGCTTCAATCCGTTCGCCAATTGGATAAGTCGTCCCTGCTACCATTTCATGGTAAGACAATTCGACAAATCCTCTTGGAGTATCAATCGCTTCTAGCATTTGATTGATGAGCATCGCTTTTGTCTGTTCGATCGTTTCCTCGTCAAACTCTCCTGCTTTCATGGCCTCTGCTTGTTCTTTAATAATAGCAACCGCACGTTCAAATTTATTAAATTCAATCCCGGCCATTACCATTAGCACGCCTTTATGACTTTCAAGGCGAGATGCGGCATAATAAGCAAGACTCTCTTTTTCGCGGACATTTCGAAACAACTTCGACGACGGGAATCCGCCAAAGATGCCATTGGCGACTTGCATCGCCTCATAATCTTCATCGCCAAACGTTGTATGTGTACGAAAGCCAATATGCAATTTGCCTTGTTTGACTTTTTGCTTTTCAGTCACGAGGTTTTCGGTTATCTGAACCGGGCTCTTGGCTGCTGCTTGTCCTTCCGCTTTTGGATGGCGCTTATATGTGAATAGCTCCTCGATATAGCCAGTCAGCTCGTTTTCATCATAGGCGCCAATGATATACAGGTCAAAACGATCTTCGGTGACCATGCGTTCATACGCTTGGTAAATCGCCTGTTCATCGAGTGTATCAAGGTCGCTAACGCGTCCATAAGCTGGAAGGGCAAACGCTTCGCCTTTGAACATTTCCTCTGTGATCCGCACGTTGGCATAACGCATTTTGTCATCATAAATCGCGGCGATCCGCTGGGACAAGGCCCGTTTTTCTTGCTCAACAATCGCTTTCGCGAAAGACCCGCCTTCCAGTCTCGGCTCAAAAACAACTTCTTTAAAAAGGGACAGCGCTTCTTTTAATAATGGTTGTTGGCCTGTCAAAAACCGCTCACTGGCTATTTCCATGCGAAAGCTTAGTACATGCTGCTCGCCTTTTTTTTGAACGTCGCCTGTTAAAATCGCTCCATACATATCATCAAGTTTGCGCCTAAGCTGTTTGCGATTGCTATAGTTTTTGGTGCCACTTTGCAAAATAGAAGGGATGAGTGCTCTTGCTGTTAATGTACGATCATTCAATGGCGCTTTCGCCATTAATAAAAATGTAACGGTTTTAAATTTGTCCGTTTTCCAATAATGGATATTCATTCCTGCTTGCTGCGACGAGCGTACTTGTAAATCAACCATTTGCCCACTTCCTTTACAAACTTAAATTTGTCGTTCCTCTCCTTCTCGCATGCTGCGAGCAAGGCAGACGATGCAACAGCGGCCCTTTTAGTGTGCCAACAAAGGCGGCAAATCATCCGCAACGTCTAAAAACCGCCGAAGGTGGCGGTTTTTTTGCTTATTTGCTTTTTCTTACAACATTAAACTTAAATTTGTCAGACCGAAAATAATTGACAGAGTGGAGCACCGCTTGATCATGATGATCATAATGGGTTTGTCTTAAAAGAAGAAGCGCCGTTTCAGGAGTGCACTCCAGCACTTCCGTTACATGCTCATGGTAGCCGATCGGCTCAATCGAGGCAAGCGCATAAGCAATTGGTCGGCCTGCCTCTTCTAAAAACTGAAAGATCGACTTCATTTCATGAATAGAGCGGTTGCCGACTAAATCTGCCGGAAGCTGGTCAAGGCAGTAAACGACAGGCATACCGTCTGCTGTCCGTACACGCTCAAGTTGCAGCATTTCAAACGATTCCGATCGATTAAAACGCGCTCTGTCTTCCTCTGCCGAAACTTCAATCGTTGACGACAAATAAATCGTGCCTGGCGTCATATTTGCAGACGCAATCATGTTGGTTACACTTTGCAGCTCTTCGATTCCCGCTGAGAACAGCGGCTTTGAAGGCACAAATGTGCCTACGCCGTAGCGCCTTACAACGAGTCCGTCTTCTTCTAGCAGGCGCAACGCTTCCCGCAATGTTTCTTTGCTTACACCTAAATGCTTGGCAAGCTCATATTCAGATGGGAGCTTACTCCCCTCACTGTAGTGGCTGATTTCTTCCTTTAACTGATCGATCACTTGTATATAAAGCGGCCGATGATCCGCCTTCATCACCGATTCCATCCTCTCTATCGCAACCCTTTCTTTCTAATTTATGAAGTTGCCTCTTCATCATTACGGCTGATCAATACTTCCCTAGGCTTACTGCCCTCATATGGGCCGACAACGCCTCTTGCTTCCATTTCATCAATAATGCGGGCTGCCCGTGTATAGCCGACGCGAAAGCGGCGCTGGATCATCGACACGGATGCAGTACCGACTTCCACGACTAAGTCAACGGCGTCGTTGTATAATTCATCTTCAGGCTCGCTGTTTGTTGCCTGATCAACCGAAGGCGTCATTTCTTCTACATATTGGGCTTTTTGCTGGGAAATGACATATTCAACAACTTTTTCAACTTCTTGATCCGATAAAAATGCCCCTTGTATACGCGTTGGCTTGGTTGCGCCCATTGGCAAATAGAGCATATCCCCTCGGCCTAGTAGCTTTTCAGCCCCACCAGAATCCAAAATCGTCCGCGAATCGGTTTGCGACGAAACGCCGAAAGCAATCCGTGACGGGATGTTGGCCTTAATGACGCCAGTAATCACGTCTACAGACGGCCGCTGCGTAGCAATAATCATATGAATGCCTGCTGCTCGCGCCATTTGCGCAAGACGAGCGATTGAATCTTCGACATCGCCAGACGCCACCATCATTAAGTCGGCGAGCTCGTCCACAATGACGACAATATAGGGCAACAATGGCTGCTTGCCTTCTTCTGTTTCATTGTGGCGGCGAATATAGTCATTATAGCCTTCGATATTGCGTGTGCCAGTATGGGAAAACAAGTCATAGCGTCGTTCCATTTCAGCGACCACTTTTTTTAGTGCTTGAGACGCTTTTTTCGGTTCTGTAACTACAGGTGTCAACAAATGAGGAATGCCGTTGTACACGTTTAGCTCAACCATTTTGGGATCAATCATCATCAGCTTTACTTCATGGGGTTTGGCTTTCATTAAAATGCTTGTAATGATGCCGTTGATGCACACACTTTTGCCGCTGCCTGTCGCCCCTGCCACAAGCAAATGGGGCATTTTATTTAGCGGCGCCAGCACAGGTTCCCCTGAAATGTCGCGGCCAAGTCCAACAGAAAGCACTTCATGTTGTCGTGACGCAGCTCCTTCAAGCACTTCCTTTAAAGAAACAATCGCAATTTCCTGATTGGGCACTTCAATGCCAACCGCTGATTTGCCCGGGATTGGTGCTTCAATGCGAATGTCTTTTGCAGCAAGCGCCAGAGCAAGGTCATCTGCCAAGTTGACGATTTTGCTTACTTTTACGCCAATGCTCGGATTGACTTCATACTTTGTAACGGCTGGACCTAAATGAACTTTGGACACACGAACGTTGACTCCGAAGCTGGCAAGTGTTTTTTCCAATTTGCGGGCATTGGATGTCAACTGTTGCTTTTCCTGCTTTTGTTCTGGCTTATCAGGCGTCAGCAACAAATCAAGACTTGGCAATGTATAGGATTCATTCGCTTGTTCCATCTGCACCAAGTCAGCCGGCACCAGGGCTCCATCCTCCTCTGTTCCGCCAGCCTCCGCCACTTCAACAGCGCCTTCTTTTTTTCCTTGCTTAACAGGATGGACCGTTTGTTCTTCAGGCTTTGCCTGTGCATTTTGCGTAAAATCGACGATTTCTGGCTCAGTCTGTTTATCCCATGGTTCAAGCTCCTGTTCTTCTACTTCCTCGTTTACTTGCTGTTTTTTCTTCTGGCGCACTTTCTTTTGTTGGCGTTCTTCATTCATTTTCACTTTTGCCTGTTTCCGCCAAGAAGCAAAGTCTTGCCATGCCGCTTTCACAAAATCAGTCACAAACAAATACGTGCGCCGGTACGCTTTTCCGACCATTTCTCCAAAGGAACGACCGGAAATTAAAATGGCACCAATCATAATGAGGATAAAACAGAACAAATATGTACCTGCGTTGGCAAACAAAAAGTGGCTTACTGCATAGCCAACTGCCCCAAGCATACCGCCGCCAAGATCGACAGACTGGCCAGACGTCATTTCTTCCCAATAAAGGTTCCATGTCCCCCGCAAAACTGATTCATTGTTAACGTTGCCAGTTAGCTGAAGTTCACGGAATAAGCTGATGTGAGCCAAAATCGCCATCGAAATCACGATTGTGTACAGTCCAGCTAAACGCCTTCCCCACAAGGCCGGTTTTTTCCGTTTAATCATGATGTACAATGCGCTTACAAAAAAACCGAGCGCCAAAACGACAAACCATTCTCCTAAGAAGAAACGAAATAAACGGACAAATGCTTCCCCTACGCTCCCTAATCGGGCCAGCGTTACAAGAGCCACTACAAGTAGGCCTAATCCTACAAGTTCAAAAGTCAACTGGGACTTCCACTGGTTTTTTTTTCGTTTCTTGCGTTTTGCCATGGAGTCACCCTCTAGAAAATCATACTCGAACAAGCAGCCTAAAACGCGAGGCTGCTTAAAATCGACTGTTGTTATTATATCATACCATGTTTTCGGCGCCCACCACTACAGCGATTCCGTTTTTAACGGTTTTTTTATGGAACCCATCTCGCTGAAAGCAATGAGCCTGGAGCGTATTCAGGCTTTAAAAAGGCATTTGGATCACTCGAAAGGAGACGGATAACTCGAAAGCTGCCATCGTCAATTCGCTCAACGACAAGCTGGCCTGCGTCACAGTCAATCACTTGTTGACTTTGGTAAACCGTATCTTCTTCAGGAAAAAGAAGTTCATAAGGAGTCGTCGTGTACAAAATCATTGGATAACCTCCCCGTCTGCTTTCTGCTCCTCAATCATTTCATTCAGCTTTCTAATCGCTTGGCCGATGCCGCCCACTTCATTAATAAGTCCATATTCAACCGCATCTGTGCCAATGACATTCGTGCCAATGTCCCGGGTGAGATTGCCCTTCGAAAACATTAATTCTTTAAATTTTTCTTCCGATATTTGCGAATGGGAGGTGACAAAGCGAATGACGCGGTCTTGCATTTTATCCAAATACTCAAATGTTTGCGGTACGCCAATGACGAGGCCAGTCAGACGGACAGGGTGGATCGTCATCGTCGCTGTTTCAGCAATAAACGAATAGCTTGCCGCTGTAGCAATCGGCACGCCAATGGAATGCCCACCGCCAAGCACAAGTGTAACGGTTGGTTTTGAGATCGAAGCGATCATTTCCGAAAGGGCCAACCCTGCTTCGACATCGCCGCCTACTGTGTTTAAAATAATTAACAATCCTTCAATTTTCGGATTTTGTTCGACGGCCACTAACTGTGGAATCATATGCTCATATTTTGTCGTTTTGTTTTGCGGGGGCAGTTGCATATGCCCTTCAATTTGGCCAACGACCGTCATGCAATGGATGTTGGAAGCGCCCATATCCGGCACATTCGATTGCCCGAGCTGCTGGATTTTTTCAACAAGCGTGCTTTTCTCTTCTTGTTTCTCTTTCGGCTCTTCTGGAGCAGGTTGCTCTTCATTTTCCATCTAGTCCACACCCCTTCTCTTTACATAAACGTAGTATGGGGCGAAGCATTCATTATTATGTGTTGCCGCTATAAGAAAGCCTGAGCCCCATTCAAGGAAGGGACTCAGGCTTTTAGCATGTTCATGCAGTTAAACGCTTTTTTCCAACAAACTTACGGCTACACTTCCATAATGATCGGCAAGATCATTGGCCGCCTTTTTGTTTTTTCAAATAAGTAGCGGCTTAAGCCTTCACGAATGTTGCTTTTTAAGCTTGACCATTCATTAACATTTTCTGTCACGCATTTTTGCAAAATGGAGGTCACAAGCTCATTTGATTTTTCGAGAAGCTCTTCTGATTCACGGACATAGACGAATCCGCGGGAAATAATATTCGGTCCAGATACAATTGTGTTTGTCTTTTTGTTCAATGTGACAACCACGACTAGAATGCCATCTTTAGAAAGCAAGCGGCGATCGCGCAAGACAATGTTGCCGACATCGCCGACACCAAGTCCGTCAATTAACACATGGCCTGATGGCACTTTTGGCCCGCGCCGTGCTTGTTGTTTTGTGAATTCTATGACTTCCCCTTTTTCGACTATATAAATCCGTTCTTTTTTTATGCCAACTTGCAAAGCCAATTGCTGGTGAGCATGCTGCATGCGGATTTCCCCGTGTATCGGCAAGAAAAACTTTGGACGCATCAAATTCAGCATCAACTTTAGCTCTTCTTGTGAACCATGGCCAGAGGCATGGACAGCCTGGCTGCCATAAATCACCTCAGCGCCAATCCGGTAAAGCTGGTCGATGACGGCGGATACGCTTGTCTCATTTCCAGGAATCGCTGTAGCAGCGATAATCACTGTGTCATTTGGTGTAATCGTAATATGGCGATGTGCTCCTTTTGCCATCCGCGTTAACGCTGACATCGGCTCCCCTTGGCTTCCTGTTGTCAAAATCGCCACTTTTTCTGGTTTATGCTTGTTCACTTCATCCATATCAATTAATAAATCTTTCGGTATTTTCAAGTAGCCAAGCTTTCCAGCGATGGAAATAACGCGCACCATGCTTTTGCCAACAACTGCAAGCTTTCGATTGGTAGCGGAAGCCGCTTGGATCACTTGCTGGATTCGATGGACGTTTGAAGCAAACGAGGTGACAATAAGGCGTCCTTTTGTACGAGCGAACACGTCTTTTATGCCTTTGCCGGCCTCTGCTTCCGATTTTGTTGTCCCTGGCCGCTCTGCATTCGTAGAATCAGACATGAGGCAGAGCACACCTTTTTGGCCAATTGCTGCCATTTTTCCGATATCAGCATGTTTTCCATCGACCGGTGTTTGGTCAAACTTAAAATCACCTGTATGGACAATGGCGCCTTGGGACGTTTCCACGCAGACACCAACACAATCTGGAATGCTATGGCTAACACGAAAGAAAGATACTGGTGTATTTCCTAACTTAATGCGCGAGTTGGAATCGATTAAGCGCAGTTCTGCGTGCCTATGAATGCCTGCTTCTTTCAATTTCTCTTCAACGAGCCCTAACGTTAGCTTTGTGGCATACACAGGCACGTTGATTTTCTTCAGCACATACGACAACCCGCCTATATGGTCTTCGTGTCCATGTGTCAAAATAATTCCCCGTACACGTTCTTCGTTTTCCACTAAATAAGACACATCTGGAATAACGATGTCGACTCCAAGCATATCGTCATCAGGGAACATTAAACCCGCGTCAATGACAATGATATCCTCATCTACTTCAATGCCGTACATATTTTTGCCGATTTCGCCGACTCCGCCGAGGGCAAACACACGCACTTTTTCTGTTTCTTGCTTAGACAATGATTTTCCTCCTAGTTACAACGCTAGTCATACTTAACTGGTTGTTCTTGTAATCGTTTCAAATTCCGTTTAGTGCGTACTTCAGGCTTCATGGACGCCAATCTCGCACGACAAACAACACGCGGTTTCAAACATTCAATCATTCCCTGTTTAAAGCGACCGTGGCGCTTCTTGGAAACACACATTAGCTGATTGAACATTTAGAGAACCGAGCTATCATTTTCCGATTTCGTTCCGTTCCAATGCCGATTTTCTTTTAACAATGGCGGCTTCCATGACCACCTTTACCCGAACGCATCACTTGGAACTTAGTATACCTTAATTTTCAAGATAAAAACAAGGGGGATTTCATTGACGACGTTCGCACACAGCTAAAAGCCCCTGTTGCAGCCAGCTGCAACAGGGGCTTAGACGATAAACAAACGCTTGCTTTCTTCGTTGTTCACCTTATATGTTTAGGAACAGTCGCTCCATTTTCACCTTCATTTGGTCGCATCTCGGCATCAAGCGTCATCGCGTTCAAATGACGTTTATCGCGATTGGATTGTCGCCAGCGCCTGGTCAACCACCGCTTTTTCCTGATCGTTCACAGGGGCAAGAGGGGGTTTTACTTCGCCAACGTCAATGCCGTTTTTGTTAAGCGCATACTTTACACACGCTGGATTTGGAGCTAGGAAAAGAGCTTGCATGACAGGCAACAGCTTACGGTGCATCATTGCCGCTTTCCCATTTTCCCCTGCCTGAAACGCACCAATCATCGCTTGCATTTCCTTGCCAATCAGATGGGAGGCAACAGAAACGATCCCATCACCGCCAATCGCTAAAATTGGGAGTGTCATGCTGTCGTCACCACTGTAAACAGCAAATGAGGCTGGCGTATGCTCGATGATGGCCGCAATTTGTTCTAAATTGCCACTTGCTTCTTTAATCGCTACGATATTGTTGACATTCGCGAGGGCAATCGTTGTTTCCGCCTCGAGGTTGACTCCCGTCCTGCCTGGAACGTTGTACAGCATGACTGGCAAGTTTGTCTCGTTGGCAATTTCACTAAAATGGCAAAAAAGCCCTTGTTGCGACGGTTTATTGTAATACGGGGTGACAAGCATAACACCGTCGACGCCTGTCTTTTCCGCCGCCTTTGTTAGCTCAACCGAAGCATGCGTATCATTGGAACCTGTGCCAGCCACGACGGCTGCGCGCCCGTTGGCCTGTTTGACACAAAAAGCAAACAGCTCTAATTTTTCTTCCTTGGACAGCAGCGGTGATTCTCCGGTTGTCCCGGCTACAATGAGAACATCCGTTCCGTTTTCAATCAAATGCTCGATAAGCTGTTCTGTCTGCTGATAATCAATTGCACCCGTTGATTGAAACGGCGTTACCATAGCTGTCCACACTGGGCCGTATTTTCCTGTTGGTTTCACATGCGCCCCCTCCGTTTATGGGAAATTACACAGTTGTCGCTTCACTGAGCTGAAACATTTTGTGCAGAGCATTCACTGCCTTTTTCATATCTTCATTTTTGACCAACACCCAAATCGTTGTATGGGAATCTGCCGATTGCAAAATTTGTACATTCTCGCCACTTAAGGCGCTGACAATTTTCGCTGCAACGCCAGGTACACCGCTCATTCCTGCTCCCACAGCGGACACTTTCGCGCACCCGCGCCGAAGCTCGGGCGTGTATCCAAGATGCTCAAGCACTTGTTTTGCTTTATCTGCCGCCTCATCACTGACAGTATAGGTCACCCCACTTGGGCTAATGTTAATAAAGTCTACGCTAATCTTAGCTTGGGCCATCGACTTAAACACATTTTCCTGTAAGTCAAGCTGACCTTCTTTTGCAGCAACTTTGATTTGCGTCACATTTGCCACATGGGCAATCCCTGTAATCATCCGTTCGTTGACATCCATTGAATGGGAAGCGCCAAGGGCAGTAACGAGCGTCCCTTCGTTGTCTGAGTAAGTGGAGCGAATCCGGATCGGAATTTTCGCTTGCATGGCAATTTCCACCGCACGAGGGTGGATGACTTTTGCGCCTTGGTACGCCATGTTGCAAATTTCATTGTAAGACATGGCTTCCAATGCTCTCGCATCGCTGACAATTCGAGGATCAGCCGTCATAACACCTTCTACATCGGTAAAAATGTCAACCCACTCTGCGTGAAGAGCTGCTCCCAGAGCTGTTGCCGATGTATCGCTCGCACCGCGGCCGAGCGTCGTTACATCGCCGCTTTTCGACTGTCCTTGAAAACCGGCAACAACGACGACATCTTCTGTCTCTAGCTTTTTAAGCAAATGCTCGCATTTCATTTCTTTAATTTTCGCATTGCCGAACTCCTCGTTTGTACGGAATCCTGCTTTTGCCCCGTTCATGGCTGTCGCTTGGACACCATGTGCATTGAGGAGGTCTGAAAACACAACCGCTGAAATCGTCTCGCCACAAGAAACGAGTAGGTCTTGTTCCCGCTTCGTGATGCGGGATTTGCTAACGAGGCTAAGCAGCGTATCGGTTGCATAAGGATCGCCTTTTCTGCCCATCGCTGAGACAACAACGACAACTTTGTAGCCATCATTGACTGCTTTTTGAACATGGCGTACTGCTTGCAGCCTCGATTCGTCCGTTTTTACAGATGTACCGCCAAATTTCTGGATAATGATTTTCATGTTTGATTCACTCACTTGTTCAATAGGTTCAGCTTGATGAGGCTTTCGGCGATTTGCACAGAATTCCAAGCTGCCCCTTTTAAAAGATTGTCAGACACAACCCAAGCATGGTAGCCATTGTCACGATCTAAGTCGCGGCGCACTCTGCCGACAAATACGTCGTTTTTGCCAACCGCATTTGTGACGAGGGGGTAAAGCTGTTCTGCTGGGTTGTCTTGGAGTGTAATGCCTGGCGCTTCGCTTAGCAAAGCTTGGATTTCTTTTACGCTTGCTCCAGACTGCTCCGTTTCGAAGTAGATCGATTCTGAGTGGCCCGTTTCAATCGGCAAACGCACGCATGTAGCAGCCACTTCAAGTTCAGGCATGTGCATGATCTTCTTCGTTTCATTGATCATTTTCATTTCCTCGAACGTATAGCCATTGTCTTGGAACACGTCAATTTGCGGAATCGCGTTAAAGGCAATTTGGTAATGGCGCTTCTCTTTCGCGACCGGCAGCACTTCTGCTGTTGCTTCTTTCCCGTCCAAAATAGCCCGTGTTTGCTTTTCCATTTCCTCGACTGCTTCAAGCCCTGCCCCTGAAACGGCTTGGTATGTGGACACGATCACTTTCTTTAATCCAAGCTTTTTGCGGATCGGCTCCAACGCGACTACCATTTGGATCGTGGAACAATTTGGATTGGCAATCACACCTTGGTGATTGCGCAAATCGCTTTCATTGACTTCAGGCACGACAAGGGGCACGTCAGTATCCATCCGAAATGCACTCGTGTTGTCGACGCAAACAGCTCCGCGCTTAATCGCTTCAGGGACAAGCGCTTTCGAAACTGAACCGCCTGCCGAGAAAAGGGCTAATTGTACACCTTGAAACGACTCAGGCGTCGCCTCTTCGACTGTATAAGATTGGCCTTTAAACGTTATTTGTTTTCCAGCCGAACGTTTCGATGAAAGGAGCTTTAGGCTCTTAATTGGAAAATCACGTTGTTCTAATGTTTTCAGCATTTGCTGGCCGACTGCGCCGGTTGCCCCGACGACAGCGACGTCAAAATGTTGTTGTTCGTTCATGGTTTCGTATCCTCCCTCAAAGTTCAGCTATCTATCTCTTATCCTCTACTAAACTTTACGGGATTTCCCGACGATACGCAACTGTCCAAAGCCTATTTTTGTACAAGAACAGGCTGAAGTTGGTTGCCGTGCATGGCTGCTTCAGCTGCTGGAATGAGTTGATCCATATGGGCTACAAGGGAATTCGGCTTTTTCACATGGTCATCTTGGCCATATGGAATAAAGTAAATATTTTTTGTTGCCATTAAGCGCATAATGTTAACGCCGTTCAATCCAAGGCCATCGTTGGTAGAAATTCCAAGCAAGACAGGCTTGCCGTTACGCAATGTCGCTTTAGCCCCCATAAGTACAGGGTTATCTGTCATCGCATTCGCAAATTTAGAAATCGAATTTCCTGTCATCGGGGCAATAATCATTAAATCGAGAGGGGTTTTCGGCCCAAAGGGCTCTGCTTTGACCATCGAATTGACAAATGGCTCAGAAGTGATCGTTTGCAGCCGTTTCATCCAATCCCCACTGTCGCCGAACTTGGTGTCTGTCGTCTCTACTGTATAGGTTAAAAAAGGGGTGACTTTCGCGCCGAGCTCAACCAAATTCTCGATTTGCGGATAAACAGCGTCAAATGTGCAATGTGAGCCAGTCAGGCCAAACCCTATATGTTTGCCTTTAAGCATCGCGCACGCTCCTTCGTTATGATTGTGTTTGTTCATGAAGCAAATCACTTAAAACATTTGCTAAAATCTTGCCTGCTGTTTTCGGGGCGACCATGCCTGGAAGACCAGGAACGAGCATGGCTTTCAAGCCTCTTTTTTTGGCGTACGCAAAATCGACGCCACCAGGTTTTGAGGCCAAGTCAAGGACAAAAGCATGTTGTGGTAATTCGGCGAGGACGTCAGATGTGACAATTTTAGCTGGAATGGTATTGATTACGAGATCGATGTTTTTTAACGTTTCTTTTAGTGCAGTAAGGGGAAATGGCTCGACTCCGAGTTCGAAGGCACGGGCGAGCAATGCCGTTTCCTTTGCACCGACAAAAACGCTCGCACCAAGGGCATGGAATGTGCGGGCAATGGTCATGCCGATGCGGCCAAGGCCGAGCACCGCCACTTTCGCATGGTGGATCGTATGGTCTGTATGCTGGATCGCCAGCATGACTGCGCCTTCAGCTGTCGGAATCGAGTTGTAAATCGCCACATCATCGCGATCCATTAATAGGACAATTTTACACTTTGCTTTTGCAGCCAATTTTTCTAATCGGTCTGTTGAAATGCCTGTATAAATCGTGCAATGGTCGGGCGTTTCATTTAAGTAAGCGGCTTTCAACTTTAATTGCTGGTTTGAGAAAACGCTGGCAATGAGGCCATCATTGGACATGCCGCCCACCGGCAACAAAATCGCATCCACTGTCGACCACTCGATATCAGGCAACTCTTGCTTGCTTGCGCCAATGAAGCCATCATTTAACTGTTCAAAACCAACAAGGGAAATTTTTGCGTCAAGTGCCGATAATTTGCGAATGATCTCAAGCTGGCGTGCATCGCCGCCAATCATGACCACATGGGTTCCAGTGAGCATGCTGATCCTCCTTTTATGCGTTGCTTCTTTTAAAGCATATGACTAAGTGAACCAATCGGTGCAGACACAAAAAAAGCTTGCAAATGCAAGCTTTCAACGGTAGGCAAACAACGACGTATGCGAGCGTCTCTCTGCCTTATTGAGGCGGTCGCCAAAGGCAACCACCATCCTTATGTTTCAATAATAATCATGTCTTGGCCGATTTTTTTAATTTGCTGCCAATAAACCGTTACTTCTTTGTCTTTGCGGTTTAATTGGTACCAGCGGCTCGTCGGGACAACAAAGGCGTGAATTTCCCCGGTGTGCTCGTCAAACAGCACATCGGTCTGTCCCAAAACACCAAGACGTTCGCCTTTCTCAAAATCAATGATTTCTTTGTTAGCAATTTCACTTAGCCGCAAGCCCATCACCTCTTATTCCAATGTATGTACGTCGGAAAGAAAGTAGACTAGTTGCTGAAAATCGTTGACGGCATTGTTTCGCTTGAGGCGACAAGTGAAACAGCCGGCGTATCCCGAAGGAGCTGGCTAGCTAGATCGTTGACCATCTCCAAACTGACAGCATTAATATCCGCGATCAACTCGTCTAATGTTTTATGTTCTTGTAAAAGCAATTCATTTTTTCCATTTCGTGTCATGCGGCTGCTTGTGCTTTCAAGCCCAAGCATAATGCTGCCTTTGAGCTGCTCTTTGCCATTTTCCAACTCTTTTTTGCTAAGGCCTTCTGCACGCACCGCTTTCGTTACTTCTGCGAGAGCTTCCGTTAACTTTGGCAACTGTGCCATTTGCGTACCTGCATAAATGGTAAGCGTACCAATTTGTTCATACGAAGAATGATAGGAGAAAACAGAATAGCATAAGCCTTGTTCTTCGCGAATCGTTTGGAATAAACGGCTCGACATGCTGCCGCCAAGGGCATTGTTTAGCAAAATCAGCCCAAATGAACGGTTTGAACCAATTTCCAGGCCAGGGTAGGCTAAACATAGATGTGCTTGCTCAGAATCTTTCTGGCGATATTTCACTGTCGGCGAGAAAGTCGCTGTTGGCACAGCAAACGGTTCCGGTGCTCGTTTCACACGGGAAAAGGTTTGTCTGATTTGCTCAAGCAACGCATCGTCAAAATGGCCGCAAACCGACACGACTACTCGTTCACCTGCGTAGAAACGCTTCATGTAATCACTGATTTGCTGACGGCTAAATGTTTGGAGCGTGTCTTCTGTGCCAAGAATAGGGTTCGCTAGCGAGGAACGGCCAAAAACAGCTTGACTAAGCAAATCGTGGACGAGGTCGTCTGGCGTGTCCTCCACCATTTTGATTTCTTCGAGCACCACTTTTTTCTCACGCTCTATTTCTGTTTTATCAAAAATAGAGTCAAAAAACATATCTTGTAGTACATCAAGGGCCAAAGCAGCATGCTCATCTAGCACTTTAGCATAGTAGCATGTGTATTCTTTTGCCGTAAACGCATTGACCTGTCCGCCAATGCGGTCAAACGCTTCTGCGATTTGTTTGGCTGAACGCGTTTTTGTTCCTTTAAACAACATATGTTCAATAAAATGGGAAATGCCATTTTCCTCATTTGATTCATTGCGGGAGCCTGTTTTTACCCAGATGCCAATCGCAACAGACCGAATGGCCTCGTTGGCTTCCGCAATAATGCGCACGCCGTTGTCCAGCGTCTCTTTTTTAATCACGTTTTGTACCCCCATTGCTCTCAGCTGTCATTTTTGCGGCAATTCTTGTTTCATCCATTAAATCGCTAACAGTCCCGATCTGCAACTGTTTTTCTTGCATCCCTTGTATAATCGCTTCCAGTCCTTTTGACGATGACTCTGTAGGATGCATCAACAACATCGAGCCTGCCTGCATTTGATTGACAACCCGTTCAACCATAACAGATGGTTCGGGCTTTTTCCAGTCAATTGTATCAACTGTCCATAAAATGGTACGCATATCATAGGCAGCGGCTCGTTCAACCACCAGTTGATTAAATTCGCCGCTTGGGGGAGCAAACCATTTTGGTGTGACATCCAGTGTTGCTTCAATTACTTCCGTCGTTTTTGTTAACTCTTCGTCTATTTCCGCCTTAGAGAGGGCATTCATGTGAGGGTGCGAATAAGCATGGCTGCCAATCTCATGGCCTTCTTCTTTAATCATTACAGCAAGTTGTGGATTTTTTTTCACCCAGGATCCATCTAAAAAAAACGTCGCTTTGACATCATACTGCTGCAACACTTTTAACATATCAGGCAAATACTCATTTCCCCAGGCGACATTGATTAAAAAGCTAACCATCGGCTTTTCTTCGTGACCTTTATACGTCGGGGCTGGTGGCAAATCCTCAAGATGGACATCCGGTTTTGTTTCTTTAAAGACGAGTTTAGACTGGTTGAAACTTCCAGACTCCTTCATTTTATTATAAGATTGTTCAATGTCGACCTCAAGCCCGTTATAACCTGGCAATGCTTTCCAGACTTTGTCAATGCGTGCGTTTGTTGCTGGAATCGCCACTTTTTCTGCATGCGCTTTAATTTGTTTTAACAACTCATTCTCTTCTGTATCTACATCTTCCGTTGCGTTTGTTTTCAAGGTGTCGATATACTGAAGCGAAAATGGGTTTTGAATCGCGCCTATTGCCAGCACGACCATGACACCACACAAACAGAAGTGAAGCCATTTTTGTTTCATTGTGTCCCCTCCTGCTAGATACTTACTAGCATGTCTATGAGCAAATGAAGAGGACTAGACGTTTGACCATAAAAAAAGACTAGGAATTTTCCCCAGTCTTTGTTTCTTATTCGTTCGCTGTATCTTTTGCTTCTTCTTTTTCTAGCTTTTCCCGTTGTTCTTTTAACAGGACTTTGCGAGACAAATTAACTCGTCCTTGATTGTCAATTTCAGTGACGCGAACATCTACTTCATCACCGAGCTTAAAGACATCTTCGACTTTGTTGATCCGCTCTTCAGCAATTTGTGAGATATGCAGCAAGCCATCCTTGCCTTTAAACAGTTCGACAAAGGCACCAAACTTTTCAATGCGTTTGACTTTCCCATGGTATGTTTCGCCGACTTGAACTTCTCGAACAAGATCTTCAATGATTTGTTTCGCTTTTTGGTTCATGGCGGTATCTAGGGAAGAAATGTAGACAGTGCCGTCTTGCTCAATGTCTATTTTCACGCCTGTTTCCTCAATAATTTTATTGATGACTTTGCCACTTGGTCCAATGACATCGCGAATTTTGTCAGGATTGATCGTTAGCGTCAAAATTTTTGGCGCATACTCCGACAACTCGGCACGAGGTTTGTCAATGGCCTCCATCATGTTGCTTAAAATTTTCATTCGGCCTTGTTTTGCTTGTTCAAGGGCTTGTTCGAGCACTTCCCGGTTAATGCCGGAAATTTTTATATCCATTTGCAAAGCTGTAACGCCATTCGCTGTGCCAGCGACTTTAAAGTCCATATCGCCAAGCGCGTCTTCCATGCCTTGGATATCAGTGAGCACCGTCATATGTTCCCCTTGTTTGACAAGCCCCATCGCAATGCCTGCCACTGGCGCTTTAATTGGCACACCTGCGTCCATCATCGCTAACGTGCTTGCACAAATGCTCGCTTGTGAAGTTGATCCGTTCGACTCCAACACTTCAGATACGAGCCGGATCGTATAAGGAAACTCTTGCTCACTTGGAATGACTTGCTCAAGCGCACGTTCGCCAAGGGCTCCATGACCGATTTCCCGGCGTCCTGGCGCGCGAATCGGACCGGTTTCGCCAACGCTAAACTGCGGAAAATTGTAGTGGTGCATAAACCGCTTCGTCTCTTCGATGCCCAAACCATCTAGCACTTGTACATCGCCAAGGGCACCAAGCGTACAGACACTAAGTGCTTGTGTTTGTCCTCTTGTAAAGAGACCGGAGCCATGTGTACGAGGCAACAGCTTGATTTGTGACGAGAGCGGGCGGATTTCATCAACGCCTCGTCCATCAGGACGGATTTTTTCGACAGTAATTAAGCGACGGACTTCTTCCTTCACGAACATTTGCAAAATCTCTTTTACTTCATCCACATTGATGCTGTCATCGTCTGAATGTTGTTCCACTTGTGCAGCAATGATCTCATCGATCGCATCTTGACGCGCGTGTTTTTCCGCAATCCGAACCGCTTCTTTGATGCTCGCTTCCGCGCTTTCACGCAAGCGTGCTTCCAATTCAGCGTCAAAAGTTTTCAGCTGCACTTCACGTTTTTCTTTGCCGCAAACTTCCACCACTTTTTCTTGGAAAGCAATCATTTTTTTAATGTTCTCATGCCCGGCTAAAATGGCTTCTAACATTACGTCTTCTGGGACTTCTTTAGCACCGGCTTCGACCATGTTGATCGCTTCTTTTGTTCCAGCAACAGTTAGGTCAATGTCGCTCTCTGCAAGTTGAGCTGGCGTTGGGTTCATAATGAATTCGCCATTAATTCTTCCAACAGTCACACCAGCAATCGGCCCTTCAAACGGAATGTCAGACACACACAGAGCCAGTGATGAACCGATCATTGCTGCCATTTCAGGAGAGGCGTCTTGGTCAGAGCTCATCACAATGCTGATTACTTGGACATCGTTACGAAACCCGTCTGGAAACAGCGGTCGAATTGGACGGTCAATCAAACGGCTTGTTAAAATCGCCCGTTCGCTTGGACGCCCTTCCCTTTTAATAAACCCACCTGGAATTTTTCCCGCTGCATATAAACGTTCTTCATAATTGACCGTTAACGGAAAGAAAGGAAGGTCTTTCGGTTCTTTTGAAGCAGTCGCTGTTGATAGAACAGCAGTATCGCCATAACGGACGAGAACCGCTCCGTTGGCTTGTTTGGCTAATTGACCGACTTCGACACTTAATGTCCGGCCAGCCCAGTCAATTGAAAACTCATGACGTTCTTGATCCATGAATGTGTACTCCTCTCGTACAACTAAAATTCTTCTTTCTTATTATGACCGAATCAGAACAAGTTTAAAAGAGTGAAATTAGGGTCGTTTTCCATTTTTCTAAGCTTGTCGCCTGCTAACGGAAGGCATGAAGAAAAAAGCGGGAGATCATCCCCCGCTTTTTTGCAAAACTATCGACGCAAGCCAAGCTTGTCAACAAGGTTACGGTAACGCGTTACGTCTTTATTACGTAAATAAGTTAGCAAGTTACGACGTTGACCGACCATTTTCAAAAGGCCACGACGAGAGTGGTGATCTTTTTTATGCGTGCGCAAGTGATCGTTCAAAGTGTTAATTTGCTCCGTAAGAATAGCGACTTGGACTTCTGGAGAACCAGTGTCTGTCTCATGCGTTTTAAATTCTGCAATCAATTCATTTTTACGCTCTTGTGTCAATGCCATCAGAGCCACCTCCTTTTCCCTAAAACCCCAATCTCCGAGCAAACGGTGGTGAGTCGTTTTGCCAAGAAACGGGTATCGTGTCCGCATGGGGATGCAGACACTTTCTATGATAGCTTGATTGATCTGCAAATGCAAGCGTTCATTTTATCTTCTTTGCCTGTAACCACATCGCAAAAATCACTTGGACGCGCTAAAAACGTAGGCTTCCCCTTAAAGACGTTAACTGTTTAGGTGTCCGCACTTAGCCATTGGCCGTATGTTGCTTGAAAAACTGCAACGCCGTGGCACGGTCACGGCCAAGCTGTGCTTTGATTTCATCAATGCCGCTAAATTTTTGTTCCGAACGAATCCGTTCGTAAAACGCGACTTCCACCGTCTCCCCGTATATCTCCTGATTGAAGTCGAAAATGTTCACTTCCACGATTGGCTTTGCTAAATCATCGACAAATGTTGGTTTATAGCCGATGTTCGCCATTCCTTCGTATGTGTTGCCCGCATGTGTCAATGTGACAACATAGACGCCTGTTTTCGGCACGATGAACCGCTCTTTTGCAACAATGTTTGCAGTCGGATAGCCAATTAACCGTCCCCGTGCGTCTCCATGGACAACTGTTCCAGAGAAAACATACGGGTAGCCGAGGAGGCTGGCCGCTTCACTGACATTTCCTTCTGACAGCTGTTTACGAATACGCGTTGACGAAATCTTTTCTTGCTCATCGCTCACTTGTTCGACCGTTGTATGCGTAAAGCGCCCGTTCGCATAACGGTCAATATCGTCCATCTTGCCTTCCCCTTTAACGCCGTATGTAAAGTCAAAGCCTGCCACCACATGCTTGACGTTTAAACCAATCACGAACCGCTCAATAAAAGCTTGTGGCGTCAGTTTCGAAAACGCCTTCGTAAAATGGACAACGTAGACAACGTCGACCCCTAACGCCTTTAGGCGCGCCACTTTTGCTTGCAGAGGCGTCAAATAATCAATTGGCTGATCCGGTTTACCAAGCACTTCTTTCGGATGGGGGTAAAACGTCATCACCGCAGACTGAATGCCCCGTTTAGCCGCTTCTGCTTTAGCGGTTTCGATGACCGCCTTGTGCCCTTTGTGAACGCCGTCAAAATAGCCAAGAGCCATAGCTGTTGGCGCTGGGGCCTCTATGTGGCTAATTGAATCTAGATCTAGCTCCACTACCACCACTTTTCCCCCTTTACCGTTAAACATGACAAAATAACGTTTCTGGTTTAATAAGTCCAGCCTTTGTTGGATGTGCTTGATACAATGCCAAGCAATCTCCTTGTTCATTATAAAACAAAAAACGCCCATCTCCAAAAGAAGCGCTTTTCTCCAGGACAGCACCATTGCGTATTCGTTTTTCCAGTTCCTTATCGGCAGTGACCCGTGGAAAATGCTGAAGAGCCGTATCAAGGGGGCGCAACTTATTCAGGCGCTCATCCAAACTCATTTCCGCAAATGCAGATAAAGGAATGGCATCTGCTTGTGTAAACGGGCCAGATGCTGTCCGTGTCAGCTTTGACATATGGGCAGGGTAGCCAGCTTTTTTGCCTATATCAACGGCAAGCGTACGGATGTAAGTACCTTTTGTACATGTGACAGAAAAGGCAAACGAAAAACAACCTGGCTTCGCAGTTGTTATTTCCGTCAATGTCAACGCTTTTATTTCCACTGTGCGCGTTGGCCGCTCGACTTCGATGCCAGCTCGAGCGTATTCATACAAGCGTTTGCCGTTTACTTTTACAGCCGAATAATAAGGGGGTGTCTGCTCAATTTTGCCGATAAAGGCTTGCAGCAACGCTTCAATTTCCGTACGCGTAAACGGTTTATTGACGCGTTTCTCTTCTACGACTTCACCGTGTGCGTCTTCCGTTGTCGTCGCCACGCCGAATGTGACTTCCCCTATATACGTTTTATCGTAATCGGACATGTATTTGACCACTTTGGTCGCTTTGCCGATGCAGATCGGCAAAACGCCATCCACTTCGGGATCGAGCGTCCCTGTATGGCCGACTTTCCGTGTTTGAAACCATTTCCGCATTTGGTGGACACAATCGTGGGATGTCCATCCTTTCGGTTTGTCCAGCACCACAATCCCTGTTGGCTCCATCAACATCACTCCCTGTCTTACTAAAAAAAGAAAGGATAGCGTCAGTGCGCTACCCTCAGGAGAACGTCTGCGCGCTCTCCTTTGCAACTACTCGTTCGAATCATTTTTATTCAAATCGCGCAATAAGCTTTCAATTCGGTTGCCGTATTGGATCGATTCATCGAACGAAAAACTGAGCTCAGGTGTTTTCCGAAGGCGAATGCGCTTGCCCAATTCCGTACGGATAAACCCCTTTGCCTTTTCAAGGCCGGCAAGGGTCGCTTTGCGTTCTTCCTCATCACCGAGCACCGTAATAAAAGCCGTCGCTTGTTGTAAATCCCCTGTGACATCTACCCCGGTCACCGTGACAAAACGGACACGGGGGTCTTTAATATCGCGAATAAGGATGTCACTCAATTCTTTTTTCATTTGTTCGCCGACGCGAACAGCACGGTTATTCGCCACAATCGATCACCTCTACTAATGGGAATCACGCCCACTCCCAGTTGGTCAATGTGCGCTCAGCCGCTTCTGCCTGATCAATTATCGCCAATGCGCGTAATAGTTCAGCTTCAGCGCTTTTTTTACTAGCAGCAACTGCGCAAAGCGACAGCTCTGCGCGTTGCCAAGTTTGTTGGTAACCTGTTTCTGCTGCTGAAACATTGCAACGTTGCCTCACTTTGCGAAGCACGCTTTGCAAGACGGATCGTTTATCCTTCAATGACTGTGCCTCATAAATGAACAGCTCGCAGCGGACACTGGCCATCATTAGGCACGTTTCACTTCTTCCATGACATACGCTTCTATCATGTCGCCTTCTTTAATGTCATTGAACTTATCAAGCGTAATTCCGCATTCATAGCCAGCCTGCACTTCTTTAGCATCGTCTTTATAGCGTTTAAGAGCGTTCAGTTCGCCTTCATAAATGACAATGCCGTCACGAATCAAACGGACAGAAGAATTGCGGGTGATTTTTCCTTCTGTTACATAAGAACCGGCAATCGTGCCGACTTTCGAAACTTTGAATGTCGTCCGTACTTCCACTTGGCCGATGACTTTTTCTTCAAACTCAGGATCAAGGGCGCCTTTCATTGCCTGTTCAATTTCGTCAATCGCATTGTAAATAACACGGTGGAGACGAATATCGACGTTTTCGGCTTCAGCCACACGTTTGGCGTTCACATCAGGGCGAACGTTGAACCCGATGACAATCGCGTTGGAAGCAGACGCCAAAATAATGTCTGATTCCGTGATCGCACCCGCGCCAGTGTGGATGATATTGACTTTTACGCCTGCCACATCAATTTTCTCCAACGATCCTTTCATCGCTTCAACTGAGCCTTGGACGTCGGCTTTGATGATGACATTAATGTCTTTAACATCCCCTTGCTGAATTTGGTTAAACAAGTCATCCAAGCTTACTTTTGACGATGCTGTTAAGTTTTGCTCCCGATAACGGGCCATTAGCCCTTCGCCTAATTGGCGGGCTTTTTTCTCGTCTTCAAATGCTTGGAAACGGTCCCCCGCTTGCGGCACTTCGTTTAAGCCTGTAATTTCCACTGGTGCAGACGGTCCTGCTGTTTTGACGCGGCGGCCGACATCATTCACAAGCGCACGCACGCGGCCAAATGTGCTGCCGACAACGACTGCGTCCCCGACATTCAACGTCCCGCTTTGAACAAGAAGCGTGGCAACTGGGCCGCGCCCTTTATCAAGCTGTGCTTCAACAACTGTACCTGTCGCGAGTTTGTCTGGGTTGGCTTTAAATTCTTCCACTTCGGCAACGAGTAGAATCATTTCAATTAACTCATCAATGCCTTCACCCGTCAGTGCTGAAACATTAACAAAAATCGTGTCGCCTCCCCAAGCTTCAGGGACAAGCTCAAACTCCGTTAACTCTTGCATCACTCGATCTGGACTTGCTGTTTCCTTGTCAATTTTGTTGACAGCGACAATAATCGGCACTTCAGCCGCTTTCGCGTGGCTGATCGCTTCTTTCGTTTGCGGCATGACGCCATCGTCAGCAGCCACAACAAGAATCGTAATGTCCGTCACTTGCGCGCCCCGGGCCCGCATTGTTGTAAAGGCTGCGTGACCTGGTGTATCTAAAAAGGTAATTTTTTTACCTGAGTGTTCAATTTGGTAAGCGCCAATATGCTGAGTAATGCCTCCTGCTTCCCCCGCAGTCACTTTCGTGTTACGGATTGAATCAAGCAGCGTTGTTTTTCCGTGGTCGACATGGCCCATAATTGTCACAACTGGCGGGCGCTCTTTTAATTCTTCCTCTTTATCTTCACGATCATACAACTCAATATCGAGCTCATCCACAATCACTTCTTCTTCGACTTCCACCCCATAATCAGCGGCCAACAATTCAATCGTATCTTTGTCAAGCTCCTGGTTAATGGTAGCCATAACCCCAAGACCGATTAATTTCTTAATCAATTCAGAGGCTTCACGATGGAGCTTAGCGGCAAGTTCACTGACCGTATGGGAACCTGAAATTGTAATTTTTTCAGGCAGCGGCATTTGCTGATGATTGACTTTTGACTGCGGACGACGCTTTCCGCCACGGTTGCCATGGTTGCGGCGATTTTGGTTATTTCCTGGACGGCGGTTGTTGCTGCCTGGACGCCCTTGGCCACCAGGACGGTTTCCGCCACGGTTTTGGTTTGGTTTCCCAGCTTGCGATTTTGCGGCGCCACTTTGGTTATTGCTCGCTTGGCTTGGGCGTTTCGTTTGCCCTTGAGATTGACTTTGCTGATTGTTTTGCGGGCGCTGCTTTTGTCCTTGGTTTTGCTGGTTGTTTTGTGGGCGTTGCTTTTGCCCTTGGTTTGACCGTTGATTTTGGCTATTTTGCTTTTGGTTACTAGTGGACCCTTGCCCTTTTGCAGCGGCAGGCTTTCCTGCTTGCTTTGCTTTGTTTAATGTTTCTTCATCAATTGCTGACATATGATTTGACACTTCCACACCCATTGATTTTAAACTTTCGATTAGTTGCTTGCTTTGAACATTATTTGCCTTCGCGTATTCATAGATTCGCACTTTTGACATATACGTACCTCCATTATTGGCTCAGTAATGCGGCGATTTTCTTCGCAAATCCTTCACTCCTTATGCCTATTGCCACGCGCGTTTCTTTACCGATCGCTTGCCCAAGCGCAAAACGGTCGCTCGTTTGATAGACTGGGATTTTATAATAGCCGCATTTGTCCTTGATTTTCTTTTCGGTATTGCTGCTAGCATCGCCAGCAAGGATCACCATTGACAGCTCCTGTTTGCGAATCGCGGCAAGAACCAATTCTTCCCCTGTAACAAGCTGTCCGGCACGTTGGCATAAGCCAAGGAGCGAGAGCAGCTTTTTATCGTTGCTCACCGCTTTTTCACCTTTACCCGCTCTGCAATCAAGCGGTCATAGTCGTCTGCGGTCACTTGCACTTGCAAATGGCGCGTTAGGCTATCGCGCTTTTTAGCCTTGTTAAACACGTCTTCACTGTTCGTCAAATAAGCGCCCCGGCCATTCCTTTTGCCAGTTGGGTCCAATTCGACTGTGCCTTCAGGTGTGCGCACGATCCGCACAAGTTCTTGCTTTGGTTTCATTTCATTGGTCACAATGCATTTTCTCAGCGGTACTTTCCGTTGTTTCATGCGATTTTCCGCCTCCTGCTCCTAACGTTCATTTTCCTCATTTGTGAATTCTTCTAACTCATCATTTTCATTTTCCTCATCAAGAAGGCCAAGCTCACGGGCTTCTGATTCGCTTTTTATATCAATTTTCCAACCTGTCAGCTTAGCGGCCAATCGGGCGTTTTGGCCTCGTTTGCCGATTGCTAAAGACAGCTGGTAGTCAGGGACGATGACTTGTGTCATTTTTTCCCCTTCAAGCACATTGACTTTCATTACTTTTGCTGGGCTAAGGGCATTGGCCACATAGACAACTGGGTCTTCTGACCATTCAACAATGTCAATTTTTTCGCCTTTGAGTTCATCGACAATTGTCTGTACCCGTTGGCCCCGTTGGCCTACACAAGCTCCGACTGAATCGACTTCGGGGTTGTCGGAGTGGACGGCGATTTTCGAGCGATCCCCCGCTTCGCGAGAAACCGATTTAATTTCTACGGTGCCATCGTAAATTTCCGGCACTTCTAATTCAAACAAACGCTTTAAGAGCCCAGGATGGGTGCGGGAAATTAAAATTTGCGGGCCTTTTGTCGTTTTTTCGACTTTCGTAATATATGCTTTGATGCGGTCATTATGTTTGTACGTTTCATTCGGCATTTGTTCAGACAGCGGCAAAAGCGCCTCAACTTTCCCTAAGTCAACGTAAATAAAGCGATGGTCTTGACGTTGGACAATGCCGTTCATAATATCTTCTTCACGGTCAATAAAATCAGAATAAATGATGCCCCGCTCTGCTTCCCGAACACGTTGCGTGACGACTTGCTTCGCCGTTTGTGCAGCAATTCGGCCAAAGTCTTTTGGTGTGACTTCAATTTCGACAATATCGTCGACTTCATAATGCGGATTAATCCGCTGCGCTTCCGCTTCTGAAATTTCCAAGCGTTTATCAAATACTTCTTCCACGACGACTTTGCGGGCAAACACGCGGATGCTGCCATTGTCCCGATTCACATCAACGCGCACGTTTTGCGCTTGGCCGAAGTTACGCTTATAGCCAGAAATAAGCGCAGCTTCGATTGCTTCAATAATGACTTCTTTTTTGATGCCTTTGTCTGCTTCAAGTGTTGACAAAGCTTCCATAAATTCGCTGTTCATGGAAAGGAACCTCCCTTATTTCGCTTGCAACTAGAGCAGGATCGACAGCCGCGCATTTGCCACTTTCGCGTATGGCACGGTGTAGGTCACTGTTCTTGTTTTGTTTTTTCCTTCAATAACAAGCGTGGCGTCTTCAAATGATACAAGGACGCCTTCAAACGCTTTTTGGCCGTCAATTGGTTCATACGTTGTCACGTACACGCCTTTGCCGACTGCTTTTTTTACATCCGCTTCTTTTTTTAGCGGCCGCTCTGCCCCAGGGGATGACACTTCTAGAAAATACGCCTCTTTAATCGGATCCACCTCATCCAAGACTTCGCTCAGCTTTTCACTCACAGCTTCGCAATCATCTAAGTTGACCCCTCTGTCTGCGTCAATAAACACACGCAAATACCAATTAGGCCCTTCTTTTTTATATTCTACTTCCACGAGTTCCAAATGAAGTTCGCGGACAATCGGCTCTGCGAGTTGTTCTACGGTACGAGAAACATTTTTACTCAATCGCCAATTCCTCCTTTACATCATTAAAAACGTATCCGCTTCTAGAACAGGCATACACAACAGGAGACGCTTTTAAACGCCGAACCCGCAATGCGAACAAAAAGAGTGGGTGCCCCCCACTCTTTTCTCCATCATCGTATGCTAACTATTACCATAAACGATTGTACCACATAAGCACTACGCTTGCAAGGCAAGCCCGTCTTTAAAACAACGATAGCTGGTTCGACTCAGGCAAGCCTTCTAAACAGCCATGTTCAGACAAATTCTCGACAACCGTTTTTGTCAATCTGGCCCGCTGCTGCAAGTCTTCCTTTGACAAAAAGTGGCCATTTTCCCGAGCCTTGACGATGTTTAGAGCCGCGTTTGTGCCGACGCCGTTTAGTGCGTTAAAAGGTGGCAACAGCTTATCGCCATCAACTATAAACTCTGTTGCTGATGATTTATATAAATCAACTTTATGAAAACCGAAGCCACGTTCGCACATTTCTAGTGAGAGCTCGAGCACCGTCAAAACAGCTTTCTCTTTCGGGGACGCGTCAAGCCCTTTCGCGTTGATTTCTTCCATTTTGGCACGAATCGAACTTGCGCCTTTGATCATAATGTCCAGTTCAAAGTCATCAGCACGAACAGTAAAATAGGTTGCATAATACAAAATCGGATGATGGACTTTAAAATAAGCTATCCGCACAGCCATCAACACATAGGCAGCCGCATGTGCTTTCGGGAACATATATTTGATCTTTGTGCATGAATCAATATACCAATCCGGCACATCATGCTTTTTCATTTCTTCGACCCATTCAGGCTGCAAGCCTTTGCCTTTTCGGACAAACTCCATAATCTTAAAAGCGAGTGACGATTCGAGCCCTTTGTAAATTAAGTAAACCATAATGTCATCACGGCAGCCAATGACATCTTTCAATTCGCACGTGCCATTGTAAATGAGTTCATTGGCATTGCCAAGCCAAACGTCAGTCCCGTGGGAGAGCCCGGAAATTTGCAACAGCTCAGAAAAGGTGCTTGGTTTCGTTTCCTCAAGCATTTGCCTAACAAAGCGGGTGCCAAACTCAGGAATGCCGAGCGTACCGGTTTTGCACAGTATTTGTTCTTCTGTCACACCGAGGACATCTGGTGAAGCAAAGATTTTCATCACGTCAGGGTCATCCGTCGGGATCGTTTTTGGATCGATTCCGCTTAAATCTTGAAGCATGCGAATCGCCGTCGGATCATCGTGTCCAAGAATATCGAGCTTAAGCAAATTATCATGAATCGAATGGAAGTCAAAATGCGTCGTTTTCCACTCTGCATTTTTGTCATCGGCCGGGTATTGGATCGGCGAAAAATCATGAATGTCCATATAGTCTGGAACAACGATGATTCCTCCTGGATGCTGGCCCGTTGTCCGTTTAACGCCTGTGCAGCCGGCGACAAGGCGGTCGATTTCTGCCCCACGCATGAGCAAATCATGGTCGCTTTGGTAGCCTTTTACATAGCCGTATGCTGTTTTATCCGCTACTGTGCCAATTGTCCCGGCACGGTACACGTAGTCTTCGCCAAACAATTCCTTTGTATAAGCGTGAGCACGAGGCTGGTATTCACCTGAAAAGTTCAAGTCGATATCAGGCACTTTGTCGCCTTTAAACCCAAGAAACGTTTCAAACGGGATATCCTGTCCATCTTTAATATACATACTGCCGCATTTTGGGCATTCAGCATCAGGCAAGTCATAGCCAGACGCAACAGAACCGTCATCAAAGAAATGGGAATGCTTGCATGACGGGCATACATAATGAGGCGGCAGCGGATTCACTTCGGTAATTTCCGTCATCGTTGCCACAAACGAAGAACCGACGGACCCCCGGGAGCCAACGAGATAGCCATCATCAAGCGATTTTTTAACTAGTTTATGGGAAATTAAATAAATAACAGCAAAACCATGGCCAATAATGCTTTTTAACTCTTTTTGCAAACGGGCTTCTACAATTTCCGGCAATGGATCGCCGTAAATCATCTTGGCCCGTTCATAGCTCATATTCCGGATTTCATCGTCAGCGCCCTCAATTTTAGGGGCATATAAGTCATCTGGAATCGGATGGACATCACCCACTTGTGCGGCAATGTCATTAGAAGCAGTGACAACCACTTTCTCTGCCTGTTCTGCCCCGAGAAAGGAAAATTCTTCAAGCATTTCCGTTGTTGTCCGGAAATGGACGTCCGGCAACTTCTGCTTATTAAGAGGATTGGCTCCCCCTTGGGAAGCAATTAAAATTTTGCGGTAAATCGCATCTTCCTCGTTTAAATAATGAACATTCCCTGTGGCCACAACCGGCAGCCCTAGCCGCTCGCCAAGAGCGACAATATTGCCGACAATTTCTTGCAATGCCGTTTTATCTTTTACGAGTTCCCGTTCAATCAAGTGTCCGTAATTGCCGAGTGGTTGAATTTCTAAAAAGTCGTAGAAACCAGCGATTTTCTCCACCTCATCGGCAGATTTTTGCATCATGCCTTCAAAGACTTCTCCTTTATCGCAAGCAGAACCGATTAGCAACCCTTCGCGATGTTTATTTAACTGGGAACGAGGGATCCGTGGCGTCCGGAAATAGTAATCAACATGGGACATGGACACGAGCTGGTATAAATTTTTCAACCCTGTTTGCGATGTGACAAGCAGCGTGCAGTGGAACGGCCGTTGACGGTGGAAATTCCCTTGCCCCATATGGTTATTTAATTCATCATGGTAAACAATTTCTTTCTCCGCCGCATCTTTGACCATTTTCCAAAGCAAATATGCTGTTGCCTGTGTATCATAAATCGCGCGGTGATGGCTGACGAGCTCAATGTCAAATTTCTTACATAACGTATTAAGACGGTGGTTTTTTAATTCTGGGTACAGAAAACGGCCAAGCTCCAACGTGTCAATGACTGGGTTTGTGACTTCCGAAAAGCCTAGTTTTTTATAACCGACATTCAAAAAGCCAATATCAAAGCTCGCATTATGGGCAACCAACGTGGCATCGCCGGCAAATTCACGAAATTGCTTCAGCACCTCAGCAGGTTCAGGAGCGCCTTGGACCATGTCATCGGTAATCCCTGTCAATTCGATGATCGTTGCGGACAGAGGCTCTTTTGGGTCTGCAAACGATTCATATGTATCGATGATTTCGCCGTTTTTGATTTTGACGGCAGCAAGCTCAATGATCGTATTGTAGACAGCCGACAGACCGGTCGTTTCCACGTCAAAGACGACATACTCTTCTTCGAGCAAGTGACGGTGGTCTGAGTTGTAAGCAATTGGTACGCCGTCATCAACGACATTTGCCTCCATGCCATAAATCACTTTAATGTCATGCTTTTTGGCAGCGCCATATGCTTCTGGAAACGCTTGGACAACGCCGTGATCTGTAATGGCAATCGCTGGATGGCCCCATTTTGCAGCCTGCTCGATATACCTGCCAACAGAAACGACGCCATCCATTTGGCTCATTGTCGAATGGGTATGAAGTTCAACTCGTTTTTGTTCAGCAGTATCTTCGCGGACAATTGGCGTTACTTGGTTAAAATCATTGGCAATCATAACGAGGTCGCGCACAAATGTATCGTTCTGGATGCCGCCTCGCACCTTTAACCACATGCCTTTTTTGACCGCTTGCATGACGGGCACATCTTCTTTATCCCGGGAAAACATTTTCACTAAAATCGAATCGGTGTAATCTGTCATTTTAAAGGTTAGCAATGTGCGCCCACTGCGGAGCTCGCGAATATCTGTTGCGAACACATAGCCTTGAATGGTAATGCGCCGTTCTTCATCGACAATCGCTTCCAGCGGCGTCGGCTCGTCTTTAATGGGATAACCCATAGACAAGTTCGCTTGCTTTACTTGCTTCGCCATTTCCTCTTCAACCCGTTGTTTTTCCAACATCGCTTCGACCACTTTTGACCGGTCTTCTTCAGCACGTTTGCGGACAAACTCATCATAGGCTTCCTGTGATTGTTGTACGGCGACTGCAAGGGGCAATACAGGTAAGCCAAACTGGCCGCATATGTCTTTAAACGGGTCGGCAAGCTTTCGCCTTATCGCTTCTGCTTCCGCTTCGTTTTGCGCTATTAAAGACAGCTTATTGTCATTGACTGTCGGGGCTTGCTTTTGCAACGTAGCAGCAAGAGGTGGAGAGACACGCGCCAACTCGTTGGCGATAAGAGGCCAATAGCTGCGCCATACTGTTTCATCCGTCTCGCTGTTGGCATATGCAAATGAGCAACGTGCATTGGCAATGTCCCGAAACGTCTGGGCAAGACGCCCTTTAAACAGTTCGCACCATTCGGCTGGCAGCAACCGTTCTAATCGAATGAAAAAATGCCAGATTTTCTGTTCTTTTGAGATTGCTAGTTTTTCAATATAGCCGTCTTGAAAATGAGGACGGCCGTCATCTGGAATTTGCAGCTGGTCAAGCAATAGTTGAAGGCGCTCTTTTCTCGTCTCTTTCGCTTGGCTCATTTGTTTCACTCCTTGCTAAAGCGTAAACAGGCTGACGACTAGCCAGCCTGCATTCCGCATTATTCACGTAAAAAATCGTTAAGCCAACGAACTAGCTCACTAGCTGTCAACTCAAGCTGTTCGCCCGTTTTGCGGACTTTCACTTCGATGATGCCTTCTCCGGCCCGTTTGCCAACGGCTACCCGTACTGGCAAGCCAATTAAGTCAGCGTCTTTAAATTTAACGCCTGCCCGTTCTGGTCGATCATCATACAATACGTCGATACCAGCTTGGCGAATGTCGCTGTATAGCTGTTCAGCAAGTGTTTTCTGGTCTTCATTTTTCACATTTAACGCTAATAAGTGGACGTCGAACGGCGCCACTGCCTTCGGCCAAACAATGCCAGCCTCGTCATGATGCTGTTCAATCACAGCGGCAAGCGTCCGCGATACGCCGATACCATAACAGCCCATTAGAAAAGGCTGTGCTTTTCCTTGGCCATCTAAATATTTCGCATCGAGGGATTCAGAGTAACGGGTACCGAGCTTAAAGATTTGCCCGATTTCAATTCCTTCAGCAAAGCGCAATGTCCCTTTGCCGTCTGGGGACGGATCGCCTTCGCGCACAGTGCGCAAATCTTTATAAGCGGTCACTTCATAATCGCGGCCTGGGCCGACATTTACATAGTGATAGCCTGTTTCATTGGCTCCGCACGCAATGCGCTCCATGCTGCGAATCCGATAGTCGGCATAAATCGGCACATCCTTTACGCCTACAGGACCAATCGATCCAGGAGTCGCGCCGAAAGCGGCAACGACTTCTTCTTCACTCGCCATGCGCAACGTTTTTGCGCCAAGTTCATGCAATGCTTTGACTTCATTAAGCTCATCGTTGCCACGCAAGATAAAAAGGGATAGCACGTCATCGACAACAACAACAAGCGCTTTAAAAATGTCATCGGCATCAAAACCTAGTGCTTCAGCGGCTTCGTCGACCGTTTTTGCTTCCGGCGTTGCTCTCTTTTCAAGCAAGCCATGTGCTTGTACACTTGGCGCCTCTGGCAGCGCCGCTTTTGCCATTTCCAAGTTCGCTGCGTAATCAGATCCATCGGAATAAACGACAGTATCTTCCCCTACGCTAGCAAGCGCCATAAATTCGTGCGTATCTTTGCCACCCATCGCCCCAGAATCAGCAATCACGGGCCGAAACTCGAGGCCAACTCGCGTAAAAATGCGGCTATAGGCGCCATGCATTTGCCAGTATGCCTCATCCAGGCTTTCTGGCGAGTCGTGGAACGAATAGGCATCTTTCATGATAAACTCGCGCCCACGGAGCAAACCGAAACGTGGCCGGCGCTCATCGCGAAACTTTGTCTGAACTTGGTAGACGCAAAGAGGCAGTTTTTTATAAGAAGCAATGCCATCTTTAATTAAAGAAGTGATGACTTCCTCATGTGTTGGGCCGAGGGCAAAATCGCGGTTATGGCGATCCTTTAAGCGCACTAACTCGTCACCCATCGCCTCCCAACGGCCAGAAGCTTGCCAAAGTTCAGCAGGGTGCAAACTCGGCAACGTCAATTCTTGGGCGCCAATGGCATCTAATTCTTCGCGGATGATCGCTTCAATTTTCGCGATTGTCCGCTTTGCTAGCGGCAAGTACGCATAAACGCCTGCGGCAATTTGCCGCATCATGCCTGCGCGCAGCATGAGCTGGTGGCTAATCGCCTCTGCGTCTGCAGGCACATCCCGCATTGTCGGGGCTAAGTAAGTAGATTGTCTCAAGTGACACACGTCCCTTTCTTATGCAATTGTCTCATTATGAAAACAGCTTACTTATATCGTTCCATGTCACTACAATCATCAACAACATCACGAGGGCGAAACCGATAAACTGAATCGCGCCTTCTTTTTCAGGCGAAACAGGCTTGCCGCGGATCCCCTCATACGCTAAAAACATGAGCCGTCCGCCGTCAAGGGCAGGAATTGGCATTAAGTTGATGACGCCTAAATTAATGCTTAACAGCGCAGCAAAGAATATAACAGTTTGGATACCCAAGGAAACGGCTTGGTCTGTAATATCATAAATGCCGACAGGACCTGAAATATAATCAAGGGAAAACTGACCGGTGAAAATTAAACCAAGCGTATCAAAAATAGATGTAGCCATGTTTATAAATTCATTTCCTGCATACTGTAAAGAACCAAGCAAGGAAAACTCCGGTACACCACTCACGCCTAAAAAGCCTTCGTACTCATCAGGCATCACTTCGACTTGGCTAAGAGTGGCATTTGTCTGCAGCGCTTCTCCATTGCGCTCATAATCAATGCTCACTTCTTCACCAGGATATTTTTTGACTTCTGTTGTCATTTCTTTCCAAGAGTCGACTTCTACACCATTGACCGCTGTAATAACGTCGCCGTCTTGGAGACCAGCTGCTTCTGCGGGAGAGTTCTCCCCATTTATAACAATTTCTGAACTAAGAGTCACGCCTTGGTACAAACTTAAGCCGAGTAAAATCACAAAGCCAAGTATGAAATTCATCAACGGCCCGGCAAAGATCGCCATCGCCCTTTTTGGCAGTGGTTTTGAGCCAAATTGGCGTTTCCATGGAGCGATAATTTGCGCCACTTCATCTTGAACGATGAACGCTTTTTCATCAATTGGATAACGAACAAGTTCGCCAGTGTCTTCGTCAATCGTTTCCACAAACAAGTCATGGACCAAATCAATCCGTTCCACTTGCACGACTTGTGCTTCTGGATGTTTTGACTTGTTGTTGACGATTAGTTCCTTAACGGTATCTTTCTCGTCAAGTACCAGTCCAATTTCATAGCCTGGCCGGATCGTTGGCTGCTCAGGCTCTTCGCCTGCCATGCGAACATAACCGCCAATCGGCAATAAACGAATGGTATAAATCGTGTCATTTCGCTCAAAGGCAAACAGTTTTGGCCCCATGCCAATGGCAAATTCATAGCAAAGAATCCCCGCTTTTTTGGCAAAGTAGAGATGGCCCCATTCGTGGACAAAGACAAGCACACTAAATATCGCAATAAAAGCAAGTAATGTATTCAAAAACGATACCGCCTCTCGGTTTGTTATGCTTGGAGCTGTTTGCGGATTGAAGCATCGACAGCTTGGATCTCTTCGAGCGATGGATGCGCAATCGGCGAATGGGCACTTAGTGCCTCTTCAATGATGCGCTCGATTTCCAAGAAAGTGATCTCGCCTTGCAAAAAGCGGCATACAGCTACTTCATTGGCTGCGTTAAGCACCGTTGTCATTGTGCCACCAGCGCGCCCTGCTTCGTAGGCGAGTTTCATGCACCGGAAACGCTCCATATCCATTTTTTCGAAGTGGAGTTTGCCAAGCTCCGCTAAATCTAAACGTTCATGTTTCGGGCGGGCAAAGCGCTCTGGATACGTTAAGGCATATTGGATTGGGACGCGCATGTCGGGAGTGCCTAGCTGGGCAATGACGCTGCGGTCTACATATTCAACCATGGAGTGGATGATGCTCTCTTTGTGGATCAACACATCGATTTGGTCATAATCCAAACCAAACAGCCATTTCGCCTCAATCACTTCCAAGCCTTTATTCATCATTGTAGCAGAATCGATCGTCACTTTCGCCCCCATGGACCAATTCGGGTGCGCCAATGCTTGTTCGACTGTCACGCCATCGAGCTCCGCCCGGCTCTTGTCGCGAAAACTGCCGCCAGAAGCAGTCAGAATCAAACGGTCGACCGCTTTCTTTGGTTCGCCATTCAGCGCTTGGAAAATCGCAGAATGCTCGCTGTCCACAGGAATGAGCGGCACATCGTTTTCCTTTGCCGCACTGACAACAAGGTGGCCCGCACTGACAAGTGTTTCTTTATTGGCAATGGCGACTGCTTTTTTCGCCTTGATCGCACTGAGCGTCGGCAACAGCCCGATCGAACCAGTAATGGCTGTCACGACGATGTCAGATTCGCTATAACGCGCCACTTCGTTTAAGCCTTCTTCTCCATATAAGAATTCAATAGAATCACCGAATTCCCCTGCTAGCGTTTGTGCGTCTTCTGGGCGTTGTACTGAGACGAGTTTTGGTTGGAACTCCTTTATTTGGTTGCGGCATAACTCTAAGTTTGTGCCGCACGCGAGCGCCGAAAGCGTAAATTGATCTGGATAATCACGGATCACGTCAAGTGTCTGTGTGCCGATCGACCCTGTCGATCCAAGCAAACTGATTTGTTTCACTATACTCGCCTCCCTTATGAAAAATTCATGTTTGCTAAACAGTTAGTTCGATAGCTCGTTTTTCGGCTTACAAAAGTTGAAGCAAATGGAGAATCGGCATAACATAAATCAAGCTGTCGAACCGGTCAAGGATGCCGCCATGCCCCGGCAGGACATTGCCTGAATCTTTTACAGCATAATGCCGTTTTAAGGCTGACTCAACAAGATCGCCCATTTGGCCAAACACGGCCGTAACAAGCATGATGCAAAGCGCAATTATGTATGAGCTAAAAAATGGATGGATCATATAAAAAATCGTGCCGACGACAACAGCAAGGACAATCCCACCGACCGAACCTTCAATCGTTTTATTTGGGCTAATATCTGGCCACAATTTGTTCTTGCCGATCGCTTTTCCGACAAAGTAAGCTCCTGAATCGGTTGTCCAAATCAATACAATGACAAATAGGACAAGCCATACGCCTACATCTGGAATCGCTCTCGTTAAAATTAAGTAATGGAAGCCAAAGCCAATATAGACGCTTGATACGATCACAAAACCAACTTCATCAAATGTAAATTTGTTTTTTGTCAATACTGTCAGCAATAATAAACCTAAGATTAAAAATAGGAACAGCTCTACTTTTGTCACATTGAGGGGAATGGCGCTATGAAAAAGCGTGTCAGGAATGAGCAACAACCACATTGAAACGAGGCCGACGATGCCACGCAAAGAAAGAGCGCTAATTTTTTTCATTCTTAATAGCTCAACCATAGCGATGGTGGCCATCAAGCTAACAAAAGTCGTAAACCACCAGCCGCCAAGTGCGATCATCGCCAAGATGACGGCGCCAATAAATAAGCCTGTAACTACTCGTGTCTTCACTTACACATCCCCTTCCTACACGCCGCCATAGCGCCGCCCCCTATTCTGATACGTTAAGACCGCTTTATAGAAGTGGTGCTCAGTAAAGTTTGGCCAATACACATCCATAAACAAAAATTCGCTGTATGCGATCTGCCATAACATAAAGTTGCTTAGCCGCAACTCCCCGCTCGTGCGAATAAGCAAGTCTGGATCACGCAAATGGTTGCTCATTAAGTGGGCGCTAATCGTTTCTTCTGTAATGTGCTCTGGCATCAACTCGCCTTGCTGTACCTTTTTGGCAATTTGTTGCATGGCACTCGTAAGTTCGAACCTGCTTCCATAGTTTAAAGCAAAATTTAAAATCAGTCCCGTATTATGCTTTGTCTTTTCAATTGCTTCATCCACTGCATGGAGTGTATACGAAGGCAAACCGTCCTTTGAACCCATTAAACGCACTTGCACATTTTCCTCTATTAGCGTCGGCAATTCGCTTTTCAAATAGCGTTCTGGCAATTTTAGCAGAAATTCGACCTCCGCTTTCGGGCGTTTCCAGTTTTCTGTTGAAAAAGCATAAAGCGTCAATATTTCAATATTGAGGGTATTGGCAGCACGAACAATCTTATTAACCGTCTTCATGCCTTCCCTATGCCCAGCAATACGCGGTAGCCCTTTCTCTTTGGCCCAACGGCCATTTCCATCCATAATAATGGCGACATGCCTCGGTATATTTTGCGGATCTATTGATGTAGGCTCCTCATCTTCTGTATCCGTAAAGGCTTGCCTCCATTTTGAAAATCTCTCAAGCATTTTACGCCCTCCATCTCGCTGGCGCTCTAGGCCAGCCTGCATCCAGCTGGAAAAGTGTAAAAAACCCCCTTGCTTAAGAGGGTCTCCTACTACTCTTCATCATACACATAAACGCGTTACACTTCCATGATTTCTTGTTCTTTCTGTTTTGCTTTTTCATCGATTTTTGCAACGTACGTGTCAGTCAGTTTTTGAATATCGTCAGTGGCGCTGCGAAGTTCATCCTCCGTCATTTCTCCATCTTTTTGTAGCTTTTTCAATTCATCATTGGCATCACGGCGAATGTTGCGGACAGCAACTTTTGATTCTTCAGCGGTTTTGCTAACCAATCGCACAAGGTCTTTCCGGCGTTCTTCCGTAAGTGGCGGAATCGCAATGCGAATGACTTGACCATCATTGGATGGCGTAAGGCCTAAATCCGATTTCAAAATGGCCTTCTCAATTGAAGCAACAGCCGTCTTGTCATACGGAGTAATAAGCAATAGCCGCGCTTCTGGCACTGTGACTGAAGCAAGCTGGTTGAGCGGCGTTTGCGCTCCATAATATTCTACCGTTACGCGGTCGAGCAAAGCTGGGTTAGCACGGCCTGCACGCAATTTCGCTAATTCACGTGACAGCACGTCAATGGCTTTGTCCATCCGTGTTTTTGCATCTGCCTTGATTTCCTTTGTCATTGGTTATTTCCCCCTTACAGTCGTTCCGATTTTTTCGCCTAACACGGCGCGTTTAATGTTTCCTTCTTCCATAATTGAGAATACGATAAGCGGAATGTCGTTGTCCATACATAAAGACGACGCCGTCGAATCCATGACTTGCAATCCGTCTTTAAGGACATCCATGTACGTAATCGTGTCAAATTTTTGCGCCTTGTCGTCCACGCGCGGATCTGCGTTGTAGACGCCATCGACGTTGTTTTTCGCCATTAAAATCACTTCTGCTTCAATTTCAGCTGCCCGTAGAGCGGCGGTAGTATCTGTTGAGAAATACGGGTTGCCTGTTCCTGCTGCGAAAATCACAACACGTTTTTTTTGTAAATGGCGAATCGCTTTGCGACGTATGTAAGGTTCTGCTACTTGCCGCATTTCAATCGACGTTTGCACACGTGATTCGACGCCAATTGCTTCGAGGCTGTCTTGCAAAGCAAGGGAATTCATAACTGTAGCAAGCATCCCCATATAGTCAGCTGTTGCCCGATCCATCCCTTGAGCGCTTCCAGCCATGCCGCGCCAAATATTGCCGGCACCAACGACGACGGCCACTTCAATGTTCAATTCAGTAATCTCTTTAATTTGCTTAGCAATCGATTGGATGACAGTTGGATCAATGCCATAGCCTTGTTCTCCTGCTAACGCTTCTCCGCTTAATTTTAAAACGACACGATTATACACGCTTATCTAACCTCCATTATCCATGACTTCCAAAAAACAGTCTTTGAAAAAAGGGACACAACTTCTCGCAGTGTCCCCTTCCCACGTTCTCTATCGATTTACTTTTTCACTTGCGACATAACTTCTTCCGCAAAGTTGTCTTCGCGTTTTTCAATGCCTTCGCCAACTTCATAGCGGACAAACGATTTAACAGAAGCTTGTTTGCTCTTCACATATTTGCCGACTTTTTGGTCGCCATCTTTAACAAACGGCTGGTCTAGCAAGCAAACTTGTTCAAAGAACTTGCTTAGGCGGCCTTCGACCATTTTTTCAACAATGTTTTCAGGCTTGCCTTCGTTAAGGGCTTGTTGCTTTAACACGTCCCGCTCACGGTCAACAACGTCTTTTGTCACTTCATCGCGTGAAACGTAAGTCGGGTTGATCGCTGCTACGTGCATAGCAATGTCTTTCGCCAACTCTTGGTCGGAAGAGCTGCCAATGACCGTTAGAACGCCAATGCGGCCACCCATATGAAGGTAAGAGCCAAACACGTCAGCGTCTTCTTTTTCCACAACCGTAAAGCGGCGCAATGAAAGCTTCTCGCCGATTTTAGCAATTGCCGTATTAATGTGATCTTGCACCGTTTCGCTTCCGCCTTTGAATGGTTGCGCAAGAGCTGCCTCTACGTCAGCAGGCTCTTCTGCCAAAATGTGCTCAGCCAATTCTGTTACAAGCGCTTGGAAATTCTCGTTTTTGGCAACGAAATCCGTTTCAGAGTTGACTTCAAGAATAACGGCTTTGTTTCCTTCTGTCACAACAGAAGCAAGGCCTTCCGCAGCAACACGGTCTGCTTTTTTCTCTGCTTTCGCAATGCCTTTTTCACGAAGATAATCAATTGCTTTTTCCATGTCTCCGTCTACTTCGACAAGCGCTTTTTTACAATCCATCATGCCTGCGCCAGTTTTTTCGCGCAGTTCTTTTACCATACTAGCTGTTACTGCCATTAAGTATTGCCTCCTTCAGTACGTGTTTTCACTTTTTCCACAAAAAAAGGGAAGTAAAGGGTTCATCTCCCTTTACCACCCTTTTTGGAGTCCGTCATTTACGCTGTTGTTGTTTCTTCTTCAACGTCGACTTCTTCTTCTGATTCACCAGCTGTCGCCTCAATCACAGCGTCAGCCATTTTTCCAGTTAGTAGTTTCACAGCGCGGATGGCATCATCGTTACCAGGGATAACGTAATCGATTTCGTCAGGATCACAGTTTGTATCGACAATCGCTACAATTGGAATGTTTAATTTATGCGCTTCGGCAATTGCAATCCGCTCTTTACGAGGATCGATAACAAACAGCGCATCCGGCACGCCGTTCATGTCTTTAATTCCGCCTAAGAATTTTTCTAGACGGTCCATTTCTTTTTTCAGCAAGATGACTTCTTTCTTTGGAAGCACATCAAAAGTGCCGTCTTCTTGCATTTTTTCAAGGTTTTTCAAGCGCGTAATCCGCTTTTGAATCGTCTCAAAGTTTGTAAGCGTTCCGCCAAGCCAGCGTTGGTTAATGTAGTACATGCCGCAGCGGATTGCTTCGTCGCGAACAGAATCTTGCGCTTGTTTTTTCGTGCCGACAAAAAGGATTTTCCCTCCGTCAGCCGCAAGATCGCGAACAAAGTTGTACGCTGTTTCGACTTTTTTGACCGTTTTTTGCAAGTCAATAATGTAAATTCCGTTTCTTTCTGTGAAGATGTAGCGATCCATTTTAGGGTTCCAGCGGCGTGTTTGATGGCCAAAGTGGACACCTGCTTCAAGCAATTGCTTCATGGAGATTACTGCCACATCGAACACCTCCTTAGGTTGGTTTTAGTTTCCTCCGCACTCTTCATTTTTTGACGACACTCAGCGCATTGCCTGAGCACCTTCGCCAAAATCCAAGGCGTGTGTATTTAACACCGTCAATTACTATACCATATTGTCCGGTTCCCTGCAACTGGATACATGCGGATTTTCATCATTTTTTTCATGGAAGCGAAGCAGCAAGCTCACTTCCGTTACACCGATCCCCAAGTCACGGGCAATTTCTTCCACAGCCAGCCCTTGCTTCTTTAGCGAAAATACTTGGCTGTACGTAGCTGAATGGGCAAATTCCTCTTTATCTTCAACGGACTTCAGCCCGCTGTCTTGGCCGTTGCCGTATTTATTGTCGTTATGATCGTTGTGCTTGCTGTATTTGTCGTTTTCTTCCTTACCGTGGTCAACGATACTACGATTAGCGGGGGTATCATCGCTGTGACGTTGATTGTAATCCGCTTGATTTTCGAGGTGCGCCCGTTGATCGTCTTGCGCCTGATCAGCGTATTTATTCCGTCGGCCACTATCCCCTTGATTGACAAGTCTCGCGTATTGACCGCTTTGGCCTTGACGAACAAGGTTCTCCTGTTTATCGGCTTTAGCCTGATCAGCAAGCTTCACATCTGGATCATGCTTGCCTCGGCTCGCCTGTTCTTCATCGTTATCGTCTTTGCCTTGATTCACAAGTTTCCCATCTTTGACTTGACTGGTCCGTTCTCGATATTTAACGTCCTTGTCTAGATTAACAGACTTAACACCTGGGCCGCCTTTCGCTTGATTAGTGAATGTTGGCTGTTCCCTGTCTTTCGCTTGATAGGTGTCAACGTCTTGTTCGTAGCTGCTGTCGGCTAACACTGCAAGTAGCTGGTCGTTGCTTTCTTTTACTTCAGCTAAAAATTGTTCAAGCGCTTCTTCTAGTTCGCTTTTATCTACATGCCCCTCTTGAAGCGCTTTTACTTTGCTTTCAAGGGCAACCTGTTTCATAAACAAATAGCCGCACAGTAACAAAAGGGCAAATACTAAGATTTCCGTCAATTGCTCTCCCCCTTTAACGGACAAATTCTTTCTTTTGCAAGCCTTTCCGCAGTTTGGCAATTGCCCGGGCATGGATTTGCGAGATGCGTGAAGTCGACAAATTTAAAATGCGCCCGATTTCCGTCAATGACAACTCTTCGTAATAGCTAAGTTGGATGACAAGCTGTTCATTGCGTCCTAGCTCTTTTATCATCTCTGCTAATTCTTTCCGTGTATCTTCTTCGACTAATTTATCATCAGGCATAATCGCTTGTTCATCTTCAAATTGGTAAGCAACAGCGCTAGGGTCCAAGTGGTCGTTCATATGCATGACGTCGTCCAAGGAAAGCGTATGGCTGGCAAATTGTTCCCGTTTTAATGCTTCGATCTCTTTTTCTGGCAAACCCATTGCAGCGGCAACTTCGCCAGGAAGAACAGACCGACCTTTCTCCTGTTCTAGTTGTTCCGTGATTTGTTCCAACTTTTTTACTTTATCACGGATTGTCCGTGGCAGGCGGTCTTCTTTGCGGAGCCCGTCGATAATCGCTCCCCGGATTCGAAACGATGCATATGTATCAAATTTTAGCGCTCGCTTGGAATCAAACTTGGCAATTGCATCTAGCAGGCCGCTTAACGCGTGGCTTTTCAGTTCATCTTTTGAAATCGATGACGGCAAGCCATTCGAAATCCGTTGCACGTGGTAAGCAACTAGCGGCATATAGTGTTCGATCAACGCTTCAGCAGCTACTTCTGAATGTTCGTCATCCCATTGTTTCCATAACTCTGCAGCATTTGCCATAAAGCCGCACTCCCCTTTCAAAGTATCATTTGCCCGTGATGGACCGTACGGACGGCCAATTCGCCTGTTTTGACGTCGTATTGAATCGTCCGTCCCTTCGTTCCACCTATGTCTTCTGCAACAAGTGTGATGCCTAAGCGCGCGAGTGTCTCTCTTGCAGCCGCCGCGTTGCGCTCGCCGATTTGCATAAATTCACGCTTCACTGCGTGCTTAAACATTTGTGCCCCTCCTGCCATTTTTGCGCAAAGTTTCCTAGCGCCTTGCTTTTTTAACTCCGCCTGCAAGGAGGCGATGGCCGTATCCGCATAACGCCATGGATTCGCCCCTTTTCGCGCCTTCGTCGAATCAGGGAGCATCACATGGACCATGCCAGCAATGACTCGCTCCTGATCATACAGGACAATGCCGATACAAGAGCCTAGTCCGCACGTCCGTAAGACACCCTCGCCTTTGACAATTTTCCACTCTCCGATTGAGATGGTTTCGCCCTTAGTCATGGCAGCTAGCCTCCAACGCCTGCGTTAAGGTGACACTCGCGTTTTTATCGGGTATGAATAGCAATAAACCATCAAGGGGCTGCGTCGAATGCGGAAGGCAAATGTCCGTTTCCATCACAATACATTCTTCGTCATCGATTAAATGTAGCGCTCCTTCTGCGAGAACAGCGCTTGCTAAGTCAATGGAAAGCTCTGTCACAAGCGGGTAGCATTTTAAGTCTGTCAGTTTTGATAAAGCAGTCAAGTAAGCGCCGATCAACAGGTTGCCTACTTCTTGAAAGGCTGACTGGGCGAGCTCGCTTTCCGCAAATACATGTGGCTTTAGCTTGAGCTTCTCTTCAAGCAAATAAGCGGAAAAAGCAGCTGCTGCTTTTGTGGTCGCCATAAAGAACATTCCGCCGCTAAGCTCGCCGCCAAGGGGGGCATAGACAGCAGCAATTTCTTCACCCTCCGCAAAACGGAAGCGGGGCAGTTCAGCCATGCATAGGTAGCGTGCAGCTGGAACGTCCATGACGACATTGGCACCAAGTAGGCTGGACAGAGCTGTCGCCGCGTAGCCAGTGCCGATATTGGCCACTTCCTTCATTCCGTCTAATCGATTACGCATAAAATCCCCCTTCCCGTTTATCTTTTTTAGCTAAGTATCGCCCAATCTCATCCTTGTCCATGACAGTGTCGACTTGATTGCTCGCAATCGCAGCCTTAGGCATTCCAAAAATCGCCGCCGATTTTTCCGATTCAGCTAAGATTTCACAACCGCCGCTTTGCTTAACCATTTCCAATACTTTCGAACCATCATTTCCCATGCCCGTTAACACAACAAGCGTTTTCGTCGTACACGCAATGGTAGACTGGAAAAGCAGCGACACACTAGGATGGTACAAATCATGTTTGCCAGCAGGTGAAATGTGGGCGTACAGGCGAGCGCCACGTTTATTTAGTTCCAACTGGGCGCCTCCTGGGGCAATATAAGCAGTACCTGCAAGTAGCGCTTCCCCATGTGATGCTTCTTTGACGTGAATCCGACATAAGCGGTCAAGCCGAGCGGCCAGCGATTTCGTAAAACCTGCTGGCATATGCTGGGCAATGACGATTGGAGCTGAAAAGTCAGAGGGCAGCTTTGTCAGCACATGGGTGAGAGCAAGAGGGCCGCCTGATGATGCACCAATGGCAACTACTTCCCCTAACGGCTGCAATGGAGCTTCGTCCCGTTTGCCACATGGCAACAGTTTGGCGGCAAGGTCTTTAGTTAGCGCTTTGGCATTTGCTGTTTGCCAGAAGACGGTTCGTTCGCTGTCAACCACTTGCTGATGCCGTTCTAGTACAAACACTGTATGGCGAGGCACCCCGGCGACGTCCATATGCTCCCATTCCTCACAAGGCGCATATAAAAATGCATCAACCGTCACAATCGCCTCTTCCCAGTTTGAAAAAGCAGCATTTGCCTCAATTCCCTCTACTTGACGTAGCGCCGTTTGTAGAAATTGCTGCTTAAACAAAGAAGGGCTCACAATCGCTACGGTCACCATTGCAACAAAAATTCCTTTACGAGCACGCTTACACTCTCGTAAATGCTATCAACGTACGCTTCGCGAGACCCGTTTTCAATAACACCGAGGATTGTTGTCCGCTTTTCTAAAAATGTCGTAATCGTATGCGCCATATTGTAAGCAGCCCGCTTCGCTTTCTCTGAATCTCCTTGTGACAATCCAAGGAGCAAAACAGAACGAGGCATTTCTTGTTTCACAAACTGATAGTTGGCAAGAAGCGCCTCTTTATCGGCCACTGTAAACAACAACAAAGGAACATCTTGGCGCAATTGTTTTTTCTCCCCCGCTGTCCGGATGTAAAACAGCACTTGAACATTGGCAGCAGACAGCGTTTTACTCGATTCTCGAGTAAATAGATGGTCTTGTTTCTGGGCTGAAAACAGTTGTTTTGCGGCGTCGGTTGCGATAATAGCCGCTTGGAACCCGTAGCGATCGAGCGCTTGACAAACTTCTTCTATCATCATTGTTTCTTGCGCGTTTGAAAGCTGGATTTCAAATGCTTTTGTTTTCCTGCTTGCAAGCATACGCAAGCCTTCTGCTTGATCCATCAGACACCCCCGGTAAGCCACTTCAGCAATTGTTCTTTATCAGGCCAGCAAATGTCTTCTGGCACATTTTGTCCAGTCGTCACACAAGCAACTGGAATCGCCTCGCTGTACAAAAGCTCACAAAGTGTTCCAAGTGAAGCTGTTTCATCCAACTTCGTTAAGATCAGGCCATTGACAAGCTCTTTTGGAAAACGGCTAAGCATATGCCGGGCATCTTCTGCTTTAGCAGCCAAACTAAGGGCAACCACTAAGTCGCATGACGCGCTCTGCCGTATATACTCAACGAGCTCAACAGGCATTTGCTCATGCAAATAATTGCGCCCAGCTGTGTCAACTAAGACAAGATCAGCCGTTTGACGGCCGCACAAATCAATGAGTTCTGATTCATTGTATGCTGTATAAATAGGGCAATCGAGAATATGAGCATATGTTTTTAACTGTTCGACTGCGGCAATCCGATACGTATCAAACGTGATAAAAGAAACCGTTTTGTTTTCCTCAAACATGGCTTTTGCAGCAAGCTTAGCGATTGTTGTTGTTTTTCCTACCCCAGTTGGCCCAGCGACAATGAGTGTTTGTTGCCGTTTTTGCACGAATGGTTGCAGCTGCAAACTGGCGCGAAACGTATGCATAAGCAACTCTTCTTTCGTCCGGGCGTTGCCTTGCTTGTCTGCCATTTGCGCTGTCAACTGCAAATTTTTAAGAACACGGTTTGACACGCCCAGCTGTTGCAAATGGCGGTTTGCTTCTTTTAAAAGCGGTGATTGCTTATCATCACCGTCGCGGCTAACACTGTTACGATGACTCGGTCCATCAATGCCAGCGGTCACTTGAACTTGCTTTTTGCCAAAAAAACCAAATAGGCCTCCTGTCACCACTTCTTTTACATGCAATATGACAGCATCCTTGCCCAACTGCTTGCGGATGTCTTTTGCCGCATCTTCTAGCGTCGGGGCTACAAATCGTTTTACGTTCATTCGGCATTAACCACTCCTACGCTTTGGACTTCGACATCCGGTTCCAATTCGTTATAAGACACGACGGGAACATAGGGCAAATGGCGCTCGATTAATTGGCGCATATGCATCCGTACAGCTGGCGAACATAAAATCACAGCCTGCCTGCCAAGTTCAGCCACTTTTTGTACTTCCTTGGCCGTGTTTTGTAAAATGGCTTGTGAATCAGCAGGCGCGAGTGCCAAAAAGCTGCCATTCTCATTTTGGCCAATAGCATCGGCAATTTTCTTTTCAACAGCAGCGGCTAACGTGATGACGAATAATTCGTTTCCGCCGTTTGTCAATTGTGTTGTAATTTGCCGTGATAAAGCTTGGCGCACATACTCCGTGACGACATTCATGTCTTTTGTAAGCGGGCCATAATCAGCGAGCGCTTCAAAAATAACAGGCAAATTCCGAATCGATAATTGTTCGCGCAACAAATTGCGGAGCACTTTTTGAATATCGCCCGTTGTGAGCGGGTTCGGCGTTACTTCTTCGACCAGCGTCGGATAGGATTCTTTCAGATGGTCGATAAGCTGCTTCGTTTCTTCGCGCCCAAGCAGCTCATAGGCATGTGCTTTTAACACTTCCGTTAAATGTGTCGAAATGACTGTTGGCGGATCGACGACTGTATAACCGGCCATTTCAGCGCGGTCGCGCATGTCTTCGTCTACCCATAAAGCAGGCAGCCCAAATGCAGGTTCAATCGTCTCAATGCCGACAATCGAGTCATCTTGTTCCCCTGTGCTCATAGCCATGTAATGGTCGAGCAGCACTTCCCCTTTTGCAACTACAGCGCCTTTAACTTTGATCGTATAACTGTTTGGCTCAAGAGAAATGTTATCGCGGATCCGTATAACCGGGATGACAGAACCAAGTTCAAGGGCCATTTGCTTGCGAATCATCACAACGCGATCGAGCAAGTCTCCCCCTTGATTGGCATCTGCTAACGGAATCAAGCCGTAGCCAAACTCAAATTCAATTGGGTCCATTTGCAAAAGTTGGACGACGCTTTCAGGGCCAGACGGCTCTTCAGGTGGTGCTTCTTCTAAAAGGGCTTCTTCGAAATTCGCTTTTGCCAAACTTGCTTTTGACAGTCGGTAGCCTGCAAAAGCGAGCAACCCTGCGATCGAAAACGTGACAACTTTCGTAATCGGCGTTGCTAAACCAAGCAGTAAAATAGTGGCCGCTGTTACATAAAGAAGCTTCGGGTAAGCGAGAATTTGCCTCGACAAATCGGTGCTTAAGTTTCCTTCTGAAGCGGCTTTTGTAACAATGACGCCTGTCGCTGTAGAAATAAGCAATGCCGGTATTTGCGTAACCAAGCCGTCCCCGACAGTTAGAAGCGTGTATGTACTGGCCGCCGTGTTCATGTCCATGCCCATTTGCATCATGCCGATCATGAGGCCGCCGAGCATATTAATGATGACAATAATGATGCTAGCAATAGCATCGCCTTTTACAAACTTGCTGGCACCGTCCATCGAACCATAAAAGTCAGCCTCGTGCTCAATTTTTTCCCGGCGTTGTTTCGCCTCACGGTCAGAAATGAGCCCAGCATTCAAATCCGCATCAATGCTCATTTGTTTTCCTGGCATGGCATCAAGCGTAAAGCGGGCACCGACTTCCGAAACACGCTCTGCCCCTTTTGTAATGACAATAAACTGGATAACGATGAGGATTAAAAAGACGATAAACCCAACTACAGCATTGCCGCCAATGACAAAACTCCCAAACGTATCAATCACATTCCCTGCTTCCGCATTGCCGAGAATCGAACGTGTCGTCGACACGCTTAATCCTAAGCGAAACAGTGTAACGAGCAACAGCATCGTTGGAAAAATTGAAAAGTCAAGGGCATCTTTTGTGCTGATGGCTACTAGCAAAATGAGTAATGACAGTGAAATATTGAATATAATTAAGACATCGAGCAAAAAAGGCGGAAGTGGGATAATCAGCATGACAATGATTAAAATCACGCCTGCTAAAACCGTTAAATCCCTCGCTTTCATCGCATCTCCCTCCTTTTTCATGTTTAATGTTTGTTTTTCTTTAACCTGTACACGTAGGCAAGTACTTCGGCAACAGCTTGGAACATGTCTTCGTGGATTGGCTGCATCAGTTCAACAGACGCATACATCGCCCTTGCTAACGCAACGTTTTCAACAAGTGGAACATCGTGTTTTTTAGCGACCGTTTTAATCCGTTCAGCCATATAATCAACGCCTTTAGCAACAACAATTGGCGCATCTGCTTGTTCTTGGTCGTAGCGAAGCGCTACCGCGTAATGGGTCGGGTTCGTAATGACAACATCGGCTTTTGGCACTTCTTGCATGATCCTGTTCATCGACATTTCCAATTGCCGTTGTTTCCGGCGCGCCCTAATTTTCGGGTCACCTTCCATCGTTTTATGTTCATCCCGAATATCTTTTTTTGACATGCGGATTTGCTTTTCATGGTCATAGCGCTGGTAAAGGTAATCTGGGATAGCGAGGACCATTAACAATACCGCCGCAAACAGTCCCATTGTCACTGTTAAATGGCCAATCGAAGCAGCGCCGACCTCAACACTTTTTTGTGATAAAAGCAAGACATCGCCTATATTTGCATAAATCACAAAGGCCACGGCTGCGCCAATAAAGACAATCTTTAACATCGATTTGCCAAGTTCGACGAGTGCCCTTGTCGAAAATATTCGCTTCGCCCCTTTAATCGGATCTAATTTTTCCAGCTTCAGTTTCATTGGCTCGGGCGTAAATAAAGAACCGACTTGCACGAAGCTAGCAAATGCGCCAGCAAGAACGGTCAGCGCCATAATCGGCAAAGCAGCCATTCCCATCTCAATTGTCAATTCGTTAAACAACGCCGCAATATTTTCAGCTGTCAGCGGTAATGATAGAAAGCGCTGAAACACATCAGCCATCATTTCCTTCAAAGCAGCAAACAGCCTTGGCCCAGCAAAGAGGGAAAGAAGCAAAAAGGCGGCAAATAGCATAAAAGCGGTATTGACGTCCTGACTCTTTGGCACTTGCCCTTTTTTACGGGTATCCTGCCTTTTCTTAGGCGTCGCTTTTTCTGTCTTCTCCTCTGCAAACCATTGCAGATCCATAGGTAGCCTTGTCATTGCGGACCACCACCTAGCCCTTCTAGCAGACGCCTCATCGCAAGCAATAATTCTTCAAATAAAACGTTCACGCTCATAAAAAAGACGCCGATATAGATAGCAAACACGATAAAACCTGCCAACATCTTAATCGGAATCCCGACGACAAACACATTCATTTGCGGAACGGTTCTTGAGATAATGCCTAAGGCCACATCCACTAAAAAGAGCGCACCAGCTACAGGCATAGCCATCGACACCGCCATCGCAAACAGCATCACCATCACTTGCGTCACATGCTCCATGACATGCCCGCTGCCAAACGGAAGTACCAGTTGGTCAAGAGGGACAAACTGATAACTGTAAATGACGCCATCAAGAAGCAAATGGTGTCCGTCTATAATTAGCAAATATAACATCGCGAAAAGGTATAAATAACTTCCTGTCAACGGGCTTTGCGCCCCAGTTTGCGGGTCAACGACATTGGCAAGCATAAACCCTAAATGAAAATCAATCACACCGCCCGCAACTTGCACAGCATAGAGGATCATCGAAGCGATCAGTCCAGCAGCAATGCCAATCGCGAATTCCTTTAAGGCAAGTAGCAAAAATGGCAAATCTAGCGCTAACTCAGGCACGTCAAGAGACACTGCGAGAGTAGCGGCCAAAAACGCCGATAGTCCGAGCTTGAGCGGAGCAGGCACCGTTCTGTGGTTGAACAGCGGCAGCACGACGAAAAAAGAGCTGACGCGAATAAATATAAGTAAAAAAGCCGGATAAAGCGTTAGCCATTCATCCATCAGCCAATAAACCTATACAAATTGTTGTAAATGCTGTACGCCATCTCAGTCAGTTGCGACAACATCCATGGGCCAAAGAAAACGAGCGCAAGCAGCACGCCAGCAATTTTAGGGATAAATGCTAATGTTTGCTCCTGGATTTGCGTCGTCGCTTGGAAAATACTCACAATCAAACCGAGCGCCAACGCTACAACCAAAAGCGGACCAGCAACGATCAGTACGGTCCATACACCGCTTTGGGCTAAGTGTGTAACCATTTCTAAACTCATAGCGGCTCACTCCTATTCAATCGGTAATCTCATTGGTTCATTCCTGCAACTGCCAGCCCCACTAGAATACGAGAGCCTTTGCGATTGTTCCCAGCGCTATTGATAGCTGATCAGCAAGCTTTGAACGACTAAATACCAGCCATCTACTAACACGAACAAAAGCACTTTAAACGGCAGAGCGATCATGACAGGAGGCAGCATCATCATCCCCATCGACATTAATACACTAGCAACAATCATATCGATCACAAGAAAAGGGATAAAAATCAAAAAGCCGATTTGAAAGGCCGTTTTTAACTCGCTAATCGCAAAAGCAGGCACAAGCGCCGTCAACGGCACGTCATCTATTGAAGCAGGCCTGTCATATCCGCCATACCCCATAAACAACGCCAAATCCTTTTCCCTTGTATGGGCGCTCATAAATTCTTTAATTGGTACAACGGCTGCCTCAAATGCTTCCTCGCTGGAATACTCCCCATCCGCTAAGGGTACATATGCTGTCTCATACACTTCTTGAATGACAGGGGCCATAATAAAGGCGGTGATAAACAACGCAAGCCCAATTAACACTTGGTTTGGTGGCGTCGATTGAGTTGCGAGCCCTTGTCGTACAAAGGCCAGCACAATGATGATGCGGGTGAAGCATGTCATCATAATCAAAATTCCTGGCGCAATCGTCAGCACCGTTAGCAATAAGGCAATTTGGACCGTTGTTGCCATTGTCTCGCCATTCGTAAAATCAAACGAGGCAAAAGCAGCTACTACATGTTGTAAAATCATCGGTCCTTCCTCTTTTCTATAAATGCCTGGCGTGTGTCTTGCAGTTCTTGCTTGGAAGCCGCAAGCTTGTCCCTTAAAATGTGTTGGAACGTCGGTGGCGCAGCGCCTGTCTTTTTCGAGAACGCCGCTTTCATGCTTCCTAAAGCATGACCGAGAAATGGCTCCTCATCCCCAGCTTGCTGTTTGGCAAGAATAGCCGTTATTTCGTCTGGATCGGCGATTTCTTTTAACAATTGCACTTGATCACCGACGCCCACAACCAATAATGTTTCCCCGACTTTAACCAACTGAACGGATTTGTTTTGGCCAAGAGAAACGCCAGAGACGAGATGAAGCGCCTTTGTTTCTTGAAATGTTTTCGCCCGTTTGTTCACAAAACGCAACAGTCCATATAACAGAGCAATGACCACAATAAGCGCCGCGATCATCTTGACAAAGCTGAGCCAAGGCGGTTCCATAAGCGCTTCCGCTTCCGCTTCCGCTTCAGCATCTTTTCCTTCTTCCTTGGCCAACTCTTCATCGCATTCGCCGTTCTCGAGCACGTCATTGACGCTACAGTCCTTGGCTTCAGCGGGACTGAACCCTGCTAAACCAACGAGTAGCAGGGCCAGCGCGATGATAGTCGAAACGTTAACTAAGTGCTTTAGAAATCGCATCGATCACTCGATCCGCCTGAAATGGTTTTACGATAAAATCTTTTGCGCCTTCTTGGATTGCGTCAATGACCATCGCTTGTTGGCCCATCGCTGAGCACATAATCACTTTGGCGCTCGGATCATACTGTTTAATCTCTTTTAACGCCGAAATTCCGTCTTTTTCCGGCATCGTAATATCCATTGTCACTAAGTCAGGGGAAAGTTCCTTATATTTTTCAACTGCTTGGTTGCCATCATTGGCTTCTCCAACTACGTTATAGCCGTTCTTCGTTAAAATATCTTTAAGCATCATGCGCATAAATGCCGCATCATCAACAACCAATACTTTTTTTGACATGAAAAGCCCTCTTTCTATATGTTGATTTCTTAAGATAGATAAAAGTTAACGCAAGTGGGTAAGACGGTCTTTTTTGCTAACAATGTCTGTAATCCGTACGCCAAAGTTTTCGTCAATCACGACTACTTCCCCTTTGGCAATCAGCTTGTCATTAATAAGCACATCGACCGGCTCCCCTGCCAACTTATCCAGTTCAATAATCGATCCTTGCGCAATCGACAAGATTTCGCGTATCGTTTTTTTCGTACGCCCCAATTCCACTTTAACTTCCAGCGGTATGTCTAAGAGCATGTCTAAGTTTTGCATTTCTGCTTCGTCTGGCTTTGTTGTCTCAAAATTAGAGAACACCGCTTTTTCTACAACTTGCTCAGCATCTTTTACCCTTTGGCCAATATGCTGGTTGACTCGCTCAGCACTTGTGCCATCCCCAGGCCCGCCAATGGCTGGAGCAGGTTCAGGCAACGGTTCTGCCTCTTGCACTGGCGGTTCTGCGGTGGTGCCTCCGCCAAGCAAGGCGTTTGCGTAATCTTTGCTGAAAGGAACGCTAATAAGTTGCATTAACTTTGAATCAATCAGATCGCCGACACGAAGAGAAAACGAAATCGCAATCAAATCTTCGCCATCGGAAACATACTCCGTCCGCGACTGCTCATCAAATTCAATAACTTCCACTTTTGGCGGCGAAATGTCGACACGACGATTGAATAATGTCGACATCGATGTGGAGGCAGAACCCATCATTTGGTTCATCGCTTCTTGGACTGCACTTAAATGCATCTCCGACAATTCTGGATCAGGGTTTTCCCCATTTCCTCCAAGCATGAGATCTGCAATGATCGCTGCGTCATCAGTCGTAATCACAAATAAGTTCGAGCCTTCGAATCCCTCTGTGTATTTAACATGGACAATGACGTTCGGCCGTGGAAAAAGCTGGCGCAACATGTCTGATTTGACTGCTGATACCACCGGTGTCGTAATTTCGACTTTTTGATTCAACAGTGCTGATAACGCAGTCGCCGAACTACCAAAGGAAATATTGCCGATTTCGCCAATCGTATCTTGCTCCATATGAGTTAAAAACTCGTTAATATCCGGGGGCTCCGTTTGTGATTCTTCTGGCTGGGATTCGCCTTCACGGACTTCTGGTTGCCCAGCCTCGTCAGAAGCTTCGCCGTCCTGGAGCCCCTTTAACAATTCGTTTATTTCTTCCTGGGAAAGCGGCTTGTCATTCATCATCCGTTCCTCCTAATACGTCAGTCACTTGCAAAGCCATCCGGTCTCTCTTTACTCCTGGCTGGCCGCTAAATTTCTTTTCACCGCCTACGAGCACATCAAGTGGTTCATCAATTAGCTGGTTTAAGGCAACGACATCCCCTTTACCGAGGCGAAGAAATTCTTCAATCGTAATTGTTGAACGCCCAAGTTCGGCGGCAACTTCAAGTGTCGTCTGCCGGACTTGTTTGTTTAACAGTGCCTGATCTTCTGTCGAAAGGGCACCGCGCTGTTCTTGAAACCAATGGTGGCTCGTTAATTTCGGCAATATTTCTTCTAATACGACATGGGGCAAACAGATCGTCATAAGCCCTGTCGTATTGGCAATGCTTGTTGACAGCGAAATGACGACAACCGTTTCGTTCGGTGACACGAGCTGCAAAAAATGGGGATTCACTTCAATATTTTCGGTGATCGGTTCCATTTCAATGACAGTCGTCCAAGCTTCAGCGAAACTTGCCAGCATCGATTCAAATAGCCCTGATAAAATTTTCGTTTCAATTTCTGTCAAATTATCAATTTTATTAAAGCTCATCCCATGTCCGCCAAGTACACGGTCAAACATGGCGTAGGCGATATTAGGATTAATTTCAATTAATACCCGTCCATTTAAAGGTATAGGTTCAATCACATTTAAAAATGTCATCGTCGGTATGCTGCGGACATACTCTTCGTATGGAACCTGTTCGACAGAGGCTACTTGGATTTGCACAAGCGAACGGAGCTTGGCCGATAAATTGGTTGTCAACAACCGCGCGTAATTTTCATGGATGCGGGATAAGTTCCGAATTTGGTCTTTTGAAAAGCGTAGCGCTCGTTTAAAATCATAAACCCGAACTTTCTTCTCTGACTCTAGCTTTAATAACTCTTCGGCATCCATTTCTCCAGTCGTCAAAGCAGAAAGGAGCGCATCAATCTCACCTTGAGACAGCACATCAGCCATTAGAGCACCTCATTTTTGTTATTGGACCACTTTCACTGTCGTATAAACAGCTTTGACAGTGCCTTGTTCTAAATGGTCGTTTAATTTTGTCTGGATCGTTTCCTGCAGCTCGGCTAGACCCTCTTCACCGACCAAGTCCTCCGCAGACATTTCTGCAAGTGTCAGCAAAATGACATTATTCACTTGGAACCCTCTTTTATCGATGTCCGCAAGCGTGTCTTTGTGATCGAGTTCAATTCGAAATTGAGCGCGGATGAATTCCCCTGACTTTAAATTGGTCGTAATTTCTTCTGTATCAAATGAGCGCTCACTAATGTCCTCTATTGTTGGCGCACCGCTTGCCTTGTTTTGGGCAAATGGGCCAATGCCAAGCATATAGAGCCCTGCAACTATGACGACTCCGGTGAGCAAGAGGCTGAACGCTACGCCAATTACACGGTTTTTTTTCAACCTGATTAATCCTCCCTTTTGTAGCTTCCAACAAGGCCGATTTCGGCCATGCGGTTGTTGATCGCTTGGCCGACTTGTTCCATGTCATCGGCAACGACGAGCTTTTTTCCACTTACAAGCGTGATCGTTGTATCAGGCAACGCTTCTACTTTTTCGATCAACAACAAATTTAACAACAACCGTTGCCCGTTTAAGCGCGTTAATGGAATCATGCCAGTCACCTATCGTTTTAAGTTGACAAGCTCTTGTAAAATTTCGTCTGAAGTCGTAATGATCCGGGAGTTAGCTTGAAAACCACGCTGGGCGACGATCATTTCCGAAAATTCATCAGCGAGATCCACATTCGACATTTCTAAATAACCAGACTGAATGTCGCCAGTGCCTTGTGTTCCTGGAATGACTAGGTTGGCAGGGCCAGAAGCAGGAGTTGCTGTGAATAGGGATCCGCCAGCGCTATTAAGGCCTTCAGGATTGGCAAAATTAGCGATGCCAAGTTGCAACGTTACAGGGTTTTCTTGGCCCTGAATCGAAACGATGATTTCACCTTGTTTGTTTACGGTAGTGCTCTCCATGTCATCTAGAAGGGCTGGATCGATTTGCAGCCTGTTGCCGTCTGGCCCTAACAAATAGGCGCCTGAGCTGTTGACAACATTGCCCTCATTGTCGAAATAAATATTTCCAGCACGCGTATAAAATGTATCGTCTCCAATTTGAACAGCAAAGTAGCCATCGCCATTTATTGCTAAGTCCAATTCACGCCCCGTATATTGGTTGCCTCCTCCGGTATGAACCGTGTCAATTGCGCCAACCATTGAACCTGATCCGATTTGCTTACTATTGACGCCACCACGGTTAGGAGTGGCGGCCATTGGCCCTTGTACTTGCTGGCTAACCATATCTTGAAACATGACGCGCCCTTTTTTGAAACCATGTGTATTAACGTTAGCGATGTTATTGCCGACAACATCTAGCTTTGTTTGAAAACCTTTCATACCTGAGATACCTGAATACATGGAACGAATCATAACGGATCGTCTCCTTTACTCGTTTGTTGTTGGTTTAATTATTGAAATTAATTTGCTTGCCTCAATCCACTTGTCATCATCGATTTGTACGAGCAAATCGCCGGACTCGCTGTATTTAACTCCAGTCACTGTTGCTTGCTCAACTTTTTCTTTTTCATTAAGCCATTCAACCGACTTGCCGATTAACTCGCTTAGCGCCATCAATTGCTGGCTTTTTTGCTCATAGTACATGTATTCCATCGTACTATTCAGTTTCGTGAGCTGCTCCAACTGGGAAAAAGTTGCTAATTGGGCGATAAACTCCCGATCTTCTATCGGGTTGCTCGGGTCTTGGTTTTGCAATTGTGTAATCAATAGCTTTAAAAACGCGTCTTGTCCAAGTGCATTGTTTGGTTGCCGCTGTTGGTTTTGTGACGAGGAAAGCCACAACGATGGGTCAACTTGCGTCATCCGCTCCCTCTCCTTCTCCTTGTTCTTGACTCATCCAATCTGAAAATGAATGCTGCTTCCGTTGTTCGCTAACCTCTTCTTCCGGTTGCTTCCGCCCGCCTTCCTGTCCACTATCACCATTGCTTTGCTCGTCCCCTTCTTCATCAATTGGCCCAATTTCAAACGTGGCTTCTTGGTTAAACAATTGCCTTAATCCAGGGAGAGCGCGCTCTAGCGTTTCTGCAGTTGCTTTTTTATCAGCAAGCAGTTTGACGACGAGCCCTTGGCTTGAATGGAGCAGTTGTACGTGCAAACGCCCTAGCGTTTCCGGATGCAGCTTAACCGTCAATTGCAACGCCCCATCTCCATGTTGCTTTAACACAGCCGCCTTTAGCACTCGTTCAAGCTGCTTAGTCAGCATAGGAGGCAGCGCACTTTTTCCACTTGGCAGTTTCGTGGCTTCCACAGTAACGCTTCCTTCGATTCCCATCTGACCGCTAGCCATTCCTGTGCCGTTAGGCGTTTGTTTGTTAGGTCCTTCTATGATGCGCGGCGCAGTGCTTGGCTCCTTTTCATGAACGATTCGCTTGTTAGAGTCTGTTTGTACAAAGTTCTCTTCTGGCGAAGGATCGGGTAACGTTGTCGCCTCATTTCGCCCAGTATGTACCCCGTTTTCTTCATGGTCAGCAAGCTTGTTTGGTTCATTTTTAAAAACTGGAGCCCGTTCTGTTCCTGTCCTAACAGGTGACTCGTCTTGCACGCTTGAATGTAAAACGACTTGCGCCGCTGCATCGTTTTTGCCGGCTTTCATCGCCTCACTTAGCGTTGCCTGCTCTTTTGTTAAAGGCGTGACTTTTTGTTCCTGCCTCAGCGACTCTGCCCTATTTTCGGACTCTATTTTGTCGTCTCCTTGCGGCAAAGGCGCCGAACGATTAGGAGACATTTGTTGATTTTTATCACGAAATGCTCGGTTGTCTCCCTTGGTCGGTTCTGTACCTATGTCTTGTAAAGGAGGAGAAGCGACTTGCCGGGGTGACGATTCCTTGTCGCCAGCTTTACGATCACGCACGGCTATGTCTTTATGTTCTTCTTGGCTTAAAGTAGGTTTACCACTAGCATTGTCCTTTTCTTCCGGCTCCTTTGCCAGTTTCTCTAACGGCTCACCCGTTTCCTCACTCGATGTTGCCCCAGTCAATGCTGCATCGGAAACACCTGCTGTGGTTTTACCTAAATTCCAGCCCGTCGAGTCCACTAGACCAGGCCTGCTGCTACTCCCCTCTTCATTCACAACACTAGGCTGGCCAAAGTCAACAACGCCTATTGGCATTTGATTTGGATTCGCCTGATTTTCAGCGGGGACCCCACTTAAAACAGGGTCATTTGCTTGTTCATCGTTTGGCACCGACGTTTCAACGTCGTTGTCCACCTCCTCTTCAAGAGGAAGAAAAAGAGTGTTTCGCCCCTCAGCAGACGATGAAGCCTTATTTATTAGAAGATCAGAAAACGATTGGCTTTGTCCTTTCACATGGCCTAACGGTCGTGAGGATGTTGCGATTTCATTGACCATTTGTGTTATGTGCACGTTTGCGTTTACCCCCCTTCTTGCGCAAGCCTTTCTAAAAACCGGGCCGCCTTTTCTTCAGGCATTTTCGCGAGAATCGAGCCACGTAGTTGATCTTTCATAGCAGCCACATGGCGATAAGCTTCTTCTTCATTCATTTCATCGAGCAATGCAGCTGCACGCTTTGGCGTCATTTGTTGATAAGTCTTTAATACAGCTGTCAAGTTGCCTTCTTCAAGCATGTTTTCAGTTTCCACATTGACGATTGCCTCATCCTCGTTTTCCTTGATGTCATCAAGCTGTCCTTGCGCTTCTGCTAGTTCAGCATTTTTCACTTCAAGCTCATTGGAGAGCTCCTGCAACTGCGTTTGCAGATCAAGCAGTTCGCCTTCCAACTGCTCATACTTTTTTTGCCACTCATTTTCTGCCTGGTTATTCGTATTAAACCCGAGTGTATTTTTAATGCTGTCCATTGGCGAAAACCCTAGCAAAGGGCCGATAAAAAACAGAGCAGCAAGGACGATGACCAAAAACGGAACGGCAAAAGCAAAAATCACAGTCCAGCGTTTTTTTGTTGGTTTCTCGTTCATTTAGGCAAATTTCCTTTTGAACCGGGTCACGCACAACTCATCCATCAGTTGTTGCTCCCGGCGGTTTTCTGCTTGTTTTTGTTCAAGGCGTTTCTTTTCTTTCAATCGTTCATATTGTTTATACGAAACGGCATGTTGCTGGAACGTCGCTTTCTTTTGAAGCATATCAGCCCTAGCCTGGTCGGTTCGCAGCTGTTGTTTTCCAATTTGCTGCTCCAGTCCGTCCAAGCACGCCTGGCTAATAAGCAAATCGGAAACCGATGCTTTTTCAACTAGCATCTTCTCGGTCGCTGCTTGCACATCTTCTTTTTGCTTTAGCAAACGGAACAGCGCCATTGCCTCACATTCAAATGCGTCAACAGCCACTTCGTATTGCTTATGGGCGGCTTCTTTTTCCTGCTTGCATACATCCATCGCTGTTTGTAACGAAAATTGAAATGCCATTTGCAAGCGTCACTCCTGTTTAAAAAGTTGTATAAGCTTTGTTTTCGTTTCTGCAAACGAATCGCTTTCTTCGACTTCTTGTTTAAGAAAGTCAAGCATAGCCGGATGGTCATGAATTGCAGCGTCAATGTCTTTGGAACTGCCCTGTTTATAAGCACCCAGTGAAATTAAGTCTTCTGACTGCTCGTAATCGGCTAAACGTTGCCTAAAAAGCTTTGCTGCATGAAGATGATCGTTTTCGACCAAGTCTTTCATTAGCCTGCTAACGCTTTTTAACACATTAACGGCTGGATACTGCCCACGATTGGCGAGTTGCCTGTCCAATACAAAGTGTCCGTCAAGAATTCCTCGCACGGCATCTGCAATAGGCTCATTCATGTCGTCGCCGTCTACAAGAACGGTGTATAAACCGGTGATCGAGCCTGACTGGTTTGTACCTGACCGTTCAAGCAGCTTCGGCATCATCGCAAAAACAGAAGGAGGGTAGCCTTTTGTCGTCGGTGGTTCACCAATTGCCAAGCCAATTTCGCGCTGTGCCATCGCAAACCGGGTGACCGAATCCATCATTAAATTGACATTCTTACCCTTGTCGCGGAAGTATTCAGCAATGGCAGTAGCTGTTTGCGCTCCTTTCACTCGTAACAGTGCTGGCTGGTCTGATGTTGCGACGACAACAACAGACTTTTTAAGCCCTTCCTCTCCTAAGTCGCGCTCAACAAATTCTTTTACTTCTCTGCCCCGTTCACCAATTAAAGCAATCACATTCACATCTGCATCTGATTGTTTAGCAATCATCGACATGAGTGTGCTCTTCCCTACACCGCTGCCAGCAAAAATGCCAACTCTTTGCCCTTTTCCCATTGTCAACAGCCCGTCAATTGCGCGGACACCAACACTCATAATTTCGGAAATGCGCGGTCTTTCTAGCGGGTTTGGAGGTGAATTGTCCGTCGAATAGTTGGCGTCAGTATCCCCCAATGCTGTGCTTTGCAAAAATGGTTCACCGACGCCATTGACAATTTGGCCAATCAAACTTGGTCCACACGCTACATTTAACGGTTTTCCTGTTCCTTCTACATAGCTCCCAGGGGCTATTCGCCGCGTATCGTCTAGCGGCATGAGCAAAATGCGGTCATCCTTAAAGCCAACGACTTCAGCTCGGACTTTAGTCCCCTTTTGATCTGGGCTAGCCCAGATATAGCACAGTTCGCCGATAAATGCCCTTGGCCCGGCTGATTCAATCGTCAACCCCGCAGCATGGCGAACTTGTCCATACCACTTATAGGGAGAAAGTGTGTGCACATGATCAATGAGCTTTTGCAAATGAACCACACCTCGCAGCCTCATGAAGCTGCTTTTTTAACTGCTCGATCTGAGTCGGAAGAGAAGCATCCATTCTTCCAGCATTGGTGACGATAAAACAGTGGTCGTCTTGTAGTTGCCCGTCTGGTATAAGCTGAAAATCTTCACAGGCAGGGATGGCCCCTTGCAACTCGTCCACACAAGCGGCGAGCCTTTTATACCAATGGGGCGGCACATACAATTTAACAAATGCATGGTCGCGCACTTCAGCAAGAGCGGCTCGCACGAGATTCTGTAAGTAGGGGTCTTCTGCAATAGAAACACCAATCACCTTTTCAGCAATGGCACAGGCAAGCTCAATCAAAAGCGGTTGTTCTTTGTCTACTTTTAATGCTGCCGCCGCCTGCGCCTCTTCTAACACTTGCTTCGCTTCCGCGATCGTTGACTCGTAAATCGCTTTTGCTTGGCTTTCACCCGCTGTAAAGCCAGCATCATATCCTTCTTGTTCTGCTTTCAAGCGCGCTTTTTCCCATTGTTGCTCTAGCTCCGCTTGTTTGCTTTCCATCTTTTTTTCAATCGCCGTCGCTTGTGCTTGTGCTTCCTCGATCAATTGGGCTGCCTTTGCTTCTGCTTTTTCTTGTATCTGTTCGAATTCGGCTTCTTCTTTGGCAAGTTCTTGTCTTGTTTCGCGTACTCTTGTCCGTTGATACAAAGGTTTAATGCCAATTTCCCGTGCAATGCTCACATTCTTAGTAGAACGGATCACATTAGACAAGGACGTCATCTCCATTCGTGCGGGCAATCACAATTTCGCCCATTTCTTCGAGCTGCCTGATGGTAGCGACAATCCGCGATTGTGCTTCTTCTACATCACGCAAGCGGACAGGACCCATGTAATCCATTTCGTCTTTAAACGCTTCAGCCATCCGTTGAGACATATTGTCAAACACCATTTCTTTCACGTCATCGCTTGCAACTTTCAAGGCAAGCTTCAAATCATCGTTGTCTACATCGCGGATGACTCTTTGGATCGCCCGTTTTTCAAGGGTGACAATATCTTCAAACACAAACATCCGTTTTTTGATTTCTTCCGCCAACTCAGGATCTTGGATATAGAGCCCATCAAGAATCGTCCGTTCCGTTGAACGGTCAACGCCATTCAACACTTCTACGACCGCTTCAATTCCGCCTGTTTCCGTAAAGTCTTGTGACAATGTTTGCGACAGCTTCTCTTCCAAAACTGCTTCCACTTGCGCGATCACTTCTGGAGAGGAGCTGTCCATTAGCGCCATTCGCCTTGCGACATCGGTCTGGATCGTTTCCGGCAAAGCAGAAATGATTTGACCTGCCTGCTTGGCTGACAAGTACGATAGGATTACGGCAATGGTTTGCGGATGCTCATGCTGGATAAAATTTAATATTTGGCTTGCATCCGTTTTGCGGGCAAAATCAAATGGCCTTACTTGGATCGTTGACGTCAGCCGTTGGATCATCGAGGCGGCCGCTTCTTCTCCTAATGCTTTTTCTAAAATCGTCTTCGCAAAGCCTATACCGCCTTGGGCAATGTACTCCTGTGCTTTCGCCATCGAATGAAATTCGCCCATGACATTGTTTTGAACATCTTTATCGACTTTTCGCATCGCGGATATTTCAAGCGACAGCAGTTCAATCTCATCCTCAGTTAAGTGTTTATACACTTGCGCTGCCGTATCGGGCCCGAGCGAAATCAGCAATATCGCTGCTTTTTGCCGTCCCGTCAGCTTTGCTTTCGGCATTTCGTCCAATCTCCTTTCTGCTATTCATCTGAAAGCCACGTCCGCAAAAGCTTTGAAAAGTCTTCTGGTTGTTCTTTTGCAAGTCGGTTTAATTGCCGCATCTGCTTGCTCTCTTCTGTTTCTTCCGTCTCCATAAGTGGCTCATCCTCTTGCTCTGGCTCTGGTTCTGCCGCCTCGTCTTGCTCTTCTGCTAAGTCAGCTGGTTCTCTTTTCCGGTATAACAGGACAGCTAGTATGATAATTAGCAAGACGAGTCCAGCAGCTACTGCGTAAATCCAGACCGGTATCGTTGCTGACGACGGCTGTTCCGCCTCTCCCGTTTCCGTTTGTGCGAATGGCATCGATGTTACCACTACACGGTCACCAACATCCTGCTCTCCTTCTTCCTCGCCGTCATCTGGCAATGTCGTACGAATAATCGTTTCTAACATAGCCGTGATGTCTGCCGTTTGCTGAGGCGGCAATGCTTGCATCCCTTCTGGCGGGTTGACCATTACTTGAATTCCTAAATCGCGGATTTCATAAGGGCTTTCGATGATTTCCTTGTGGATCCGGTTAACTTCATAATTAATCCGCTCTTCCGTCCGCTCTGATTCAGAATCGCCACCGCCTGCTGCGCCGGTATAATTGGGAATCTCATCGCCTACACCAGCGACACCTTCCTCATTGCCTGTTGTTCCTTCATACATTTCGTTAATACGTTCAACACTGATTGCCAGTCCAGAAACCTCTTCTTCGTCAACTGGCTCAACTAAATCCTCGGTTCGCTGTTCTTGGGTAAAATCGATATCTGCCGTGACAGATACGATTGCATTTTCTGGCCCAACCACCGCACTTAAAAGTTGATTGATCGTTTGTTTTAAGTCCGACTCAATTTCTTGTTTAATTTCACGCTGTGATTGGAACGAGGCGGCAGGACTTGTTTCCTCTTCCTGGTATGTATAGTTATTGAACTGCGAATCGGATAATACAATATTTTCAATAGGCAAATTAGGTACACTTTTTGATATTAAATGATATAAGGCTTTCACTTGCGACGAATCGAGCGTATACCCCGGCTCTAACTGCAACACTACAGCAGCAGTCGAACTTTCTTGGCCTGAATTCAGCCAGACGCTTTCTTCAGGGAGCGTAATGATGACATTCGCTTGCTCGACGCCTTGGACGCCCCTTATCAATTCGGCAAGCTCCGTTTGCATAAGGGATCGTTCGATAACGGTAAACTCATTATCGGTCATCCCAAAACCCATTTGGTTTTGAAAAAACGCATAATCGATGCTGCCGCTTTTAGGCAGCCCCTCAGCGGCGAGGTCAACTTTCAACCGATCTACATCCGCCTCAGGCACGTGTATGGTGGTGCCGTCATTTGAAACGCGGGCAGCCACCCCTCGTTGTTCGAGCGCTTCTTGTATTTGGCCAGCCTCGGCCAATGTCAATTGGCTATATAAAGGCGCATAATTCGTTCGGAATAAAAGAGCCGCAGCCAGTGCAATCGCTAATAAAAGTAGTAAAACAACGGAAATAACTGCACTTTTTCGCAGCGTACTGCTCTCTGTCCAAAACGTTTGCACCTGGTTCTTGAATTGCTTCGCTTTCTCCTTCATGGCGCCTCCGCTTGCATCTCGCCTTTCAGGCGGCTTAAATTTGCATTCTCATCATTTCCTGATACGCTTCTACTGCTTTATTCCGTACTTCTAGCGCGGCTTGCATTGAAACCGATGCCTTGCTCGCCGCAATCATGACATCATGCACGTCAATCGGTTCTTGTTTAACAAGTGCTTGTGTTGCTTCACTTGAAGCAAGCTGATCTTGGTTGACTGAATGGAGAGCATTCAATAAAGCCGACTTAAAATCGGCGCCTTTGCTGGTTACTTCCGTTTTGCCAGCTTGTGTAGCGAGCGGTTGAAGAAGTGGCTGCATCGCTTCAATTGTCATCTTTCCTCATCCTCCTTTAACGACCTATTTCCAGTGCTTTCATGACCATCCCTTTGCTAGCTTGAAGCGCTGTGACATTTGCTTCATAGGACCTCGTTGCACTTGTAATGTCGACCATTTCTCTTGCAATCTCAACATTTGGTTTCGAGACATACCCATCTTCATTTGCATCAGGATGGGCGGGGTCATAAACAAGAGTGGCCGGTGTAGGATCGCGGACAATTTGTTTTGCTACAACTCCCTGATCAAGCTCGGCCGTTGCTTTTTGCAGATCTGACGAAAAGCGCCCCATTGACGTCGGTCCTTGGACAACCATTCGCCGCTGGTAAGGCTGCCATTCGCCATTTACACGCTCGGCCCTTGTTGTATCTGCATTAGCAATGTTGCTTGCTGCTACATCCATTCGCAATCGCTGTAGTGTCAGTCCTGATCCAGATACGTTCATGCTTGAAAACATCGTCATATGCCATTCCTCCTATTTGCCACCTTTAATTGCTGTTTCAAGCGATTGAAAGCTTCCACTAATTCGGTCAACGAGTGCATTGTAATAAAGTTGATTTTTCGCCATTTCGGTCATTTGCTTATCAACGTCGACGCTGTTCCCATTGTGGTTGTATAGCTCTCCCTTTTCCCGTAATGAAACAACGCCATTCCCAGGAAGCGGAAAAGACAAATGGCGCTCGTCTGTCCGCTTCGCTTGCAAGTGTCCCGTTTTTTCCCCGACAGCCTGTAAAACTTGGTCAAAAGACACGGTTTTCTCTTTAAAATTAGGTGTGTCGACATTTGCTAGATTTGTTGAGATCGCTTTTTGTTTCGTCGACGAGTAGCGTATGCCTTCTTCAAGCGCCGCAATTGTACTAGTAACGAACAACTGTCTCCCTCCTTTTACTCATGTCTTTTCTCATAAAAACAGGAAAGATTAAGCACTATTTCCCATGTTTAGCCCTGATAAAATTTTACTAGTTTTTGAGATGTTTGTCTAAGCTCATTTGAGATTTATATATAATTAAGTCTAATGTACCACTATTAGGAGTGATTTTAGTCCCGATAAACGTTATAATGTCACTGTTTTTAGGACTTTAGACTCTTGGTTCAATTGTCATTTTTACTAGTTTATTGGAAAGAAAGTTTTTAGCTGGAACTGGGCATTAATGCCCTTTTCGAACATATCTCCCTCTTTTCCCTACCTAACTTTGTTACTTTTTAGGAATTTGGTCCCTTTATCGACGTTACATATCGACTGAACACTTGAAACAACACCCTACTCTAGGTCCTTCTTTCTAGTTGAAAAAGAGCACATCAGCAAAACAAAAAACCACCCGTCCTCCATCGGACGGGTGGTTCCCAGACTATCGAGCAGTCTGATTGCTTTATAAAATTGGGCTTAGTCTTCTTTCATGCGCTCTAGTTCTAACAGAAACTTGTCATTAAGCACTTTAATGTAAGTGCCTTTCATTCCTAAAGAACGAGACTCGATGACACCTGCACTTTCAAGTTTACGCAAGGCATTAACGATAACAGAACGGGTAATGCCAACACGGTCAGCGATTTTGCTTGCTACAAGCAATCCTTCTCTGCCGTCAAGCTCCTCAAAAATATGTTCAACTGCTTCCAGCTCACTATACGACAGTGAACTGATCGCCATTTGTACAACAGCTTTGCTGCGCGCTTCTTCTTCAATTTCTTGAGTCTTTTCATGGAGAATTTCCATGCCGACAACCGTTGCACCATATTCAGCCAAGATCAAATCATCATCGCTAAAAGAGCGGTTTAAACGGGATAGAATCAACGTGCCAAGACGTTGACCGCCACCTTTAATTGGCACAATTGTCGTCAAGCCATTTTTAAAGATGTCACGGTTTTCAACAGGAAACGCCGTATACTCGCTGTCTACATCAATATTGGCAGAAGTGTCCTCAATTTTAAATAGGCCATCTGTATACTCTTCTGGGAACTGGCGTTCGTCGAGCATTTTTTTCATGCGGTCATTCTCAATCTCTTCTTCAATAGAGAAACCGAGCAATTTACCACGGCGGCTAACGACAAAGACGTTAGAGCCAATCGCTTCACGCAACGTCATCGCCATTTCGCGGAAATTGACGTGTTGTCCGCTTGTTTTCTGCAGCATTTCATTAATCTTTCTTGTTCTTGTAAGTAAATCCATTCCTACATCTCTCCTTTGTTTGCTATTACAATATAAATTGGCTCAAATCGCGGTTTTTTGCAATGGAACCTAGTTTTTCTTCGACATACTGTTCAGTGATTTCAAGTGTCTCCAAGTGAATATCGGCTGCTTCAAAGGACAAATCTTCAAGCAATTTTTCTAGCAACGTATGCAAACGACGCGCTCCGATGTTTTCTGTTTCTTGGTTCACTTCGCTCGCAATCGTCGCAATCTTACGAACAGCTTCGTCTGAAAACTTCATTTCTATACCTTCGGTCTGCAAAAGTGCTTCATATTGCTTTGTCAATGCGTTGTCCGGTTCTACTAAAATGCGGACAAAATCATCGACAGAAAGACTTTGCAGTTCGACCCTAATTGGAAAGCGCCCTTGCAATTCCGGAATTAAATCTGCAGGTTTGGCCATATGAAAAGCGCCTGCTGCAATAAAAAGGATATGGTCCGTTTTCACAGCACCGTATTTTGTCACGACAGTCGAACCTTCTACAATAGGCAAAATGTCGCGTTGGACACCTTCTCGAGAAACATTGGCCCCTTGATCGTTTTTTCCAGCCACTTTATCAATTTCATCGATAAAGATGATCCCGAGCTGTTCCGCTCGTGTAATCGCTTCCTGTGTGACATCATCCATATCGATTAGTTTTTGTGCTTCTTCTTCAGCGAGTACACCACGGGCTTCGGCTACTGTCATGCGGCGTTTTTTCTTTTTCTTCGGCATCATGTTTGATAGCATCTCTTGCATATTCATGCCCATTTGTTCCATACCCGCCCCGCCTTGAAACAAATCCATAAAACCATGATTTTGTTCTGTCACTTCAACCGTAACGGTGCGCTCTTCCAACTCGCCTTGCTTTAGCTTTTCCGCCATTTTTCTTTTTAAATTGGCACGGGTCAGTTCCTCTTCTCCGTCTTCCTCCTCCTCTTTATCCGGCTGGCTAAAGAGCATTTCAAACGGATTTTTATAATTGGTTTCCTTTTTCATGGAAGGGACAAGAAGTTCGATAAGCCGTTTGTCAGCCAACTGTTTCGCTTCGTCTTTTACGAGTGCGACTCGCTCTTCTTTGACAAGACGGACACTTGACTCGACCAAATCGCGCACCATGGACTCCACGTCGCGGCCGACATAGCCGACTTCCGTAAACTTTGTGGCCTCCACCTTAATAAACGGCGCGCCTACAAGTTTTGCAAGCCTTCTGGCAATTTCCGTTTTACCGACGCCAGTAGGACCAATCATTAAAATGTTTTTCGGAGTAATTTCCTCCCTCATGGAAGGATCAAGCTTTGTACGACGATAGCGATTACGCAGTGCAACAGCAACAGATCGTTTTGCCCCGTCTTGCCCGACAATGTATTGGTTCAACCGCTCGACAATTTCCCGAGGCGTCAATGTGCTTGTCATTGCTTTACCCTCCAATCGTTCATCATCACTCTGTCAGTTCCTCTACGACAATTTGGTCATTTGTATACACACAAATTTCTCCTGCCGTTTCAAGGGCAGCTACGGCGATTTCACGTGCGCTCAACCCAGGGGCATGGCGCTTTAGCGCACGTCCTGCACTCAGTGCGTAATTTCCTCCAGAGCCAATAGCGAGAATCCCGTCGTCAGGCTGGATCACTTCTCCTGTTCCCGAAATTAGAAGCAAAGCCTGTTTATCCATCACAATTAGCATCGCCTCAAGTTTTCGTAACACCCGGTCGCTGCGCCACTCCTTTGCTAGCTCGACAGAAGCGCGCTGCAAATTGCCATTGTATTCTTCCAGTTTCGCTTCAAACTTTTCGAACAATGTAAAAGCATCAGCAACTGAACCAGCAAAGCCTGCAAGAACGTTATTATGGTATAGCCTGCGGACTTTGCGTGCGGTATGTTTCATCACCACAGCATTCCCAAACGTCACTTGGCCGTCGCCAGCCATAGCAAACCCGCCATTATGGGCAATCGCAAAAATCGTTGTTGCGTGGAAACCCTCCATTGTCAAACGCTCCTTTTTATAAACTTAGGCTCGCGGATGGGCGCCTTTATAAACGGCATAGAGCCGCTCCTTGCTTACATGTGTATAAACTTGTGTCGTCTTAAGCGATTGGTGGCCTAGCAACTCTTGGACAGCGCGCAAGTCAGCACCAGCATTAAGCAAATGGGTCGCAAAGGAATGGCGAATCGCATGTGGGCTTATTTTTTTCTGCATAGCCGCTTCGTCCAGCCTTTTTTCCACAATCTTCCGAATGCTCCGATCACTTAACGCTCCTCCACGATAGTTCAAAAACAAATGGGAAGTCGGATCGTTTGCACGGAGTAGCTTAGGACGCGCCTCGTGTATGTACGATTCAACAGCGCTAACAGCCATTTTCCCTACTGGAACATACCGCTCTTTGCGGCCTTTTCCAAAAACACGTACCGTCTCGCTTACTCGATCCCACTGGTCAAGTGCCAACATGCTGCATTCCGAAACACGCATTCCCGTTGCATACAGCAACTCGATGATCGCCTTATCACGCTTTTCGAGAGGCTTATTTGCTGGAAGCGCTAAAAGCCAATGCTCCATTTCTTCTTCATAGAGGAAAGTAGGCAAACGTGTTTTTTGTTTAGGCAAATGCGTGTGCAAGAAAGGGTTTTCGCTAATATGCCCTTCTTCCATTAAGAATTTCCCAAAGCTTCTAAGCGCCGACAATTTTCTTGCGATCGATTTTCTCGCATACTTCTTATCGACAAGCTCGCTTATAAAAAGGCGGACATCTTGGTGCTTTACGTCTTTTATCTCGGCAATGCCCGCTGCCGACATAAATGCGGCGAATTGCTGTACGTCTTTTCGATAGTGGTCGATTGTCCATTTTGAACCGTTCTTTTCGACTTGGACATAGCGGACAAATTGGTCAATCAAAAGCCGTTCAGATAATTCCACATTCATGCCTCCCTCTTAGAACTAATAAATTTTACCATAGTACAAGAGGGAGAAGCAACTGATGTCACACTTCTTTCATAAAATTCTGAATCGACTCCAACGCACGCTTAGCTAGCGCCTCATAGCGTTCTTTTTTCGCTTTTATACGAACATTAAGCGGTGGAACAAGACCAAAGTTCGCATTCATAGGCTGGAATGTTTTCGCATTAGCATTTGTAATATAGGCAGCCATACTACCGATCATCGTTTCCTCAGGAAAAACAGCAAGCTCCTGGCTTTGCGTCCATTTAAAAGCGTTAATGCCTGCAACCAATCCTGCTGCCGCTGACTCTACATACCCTTCAACCCCTGTCATCTGTCCTGCAAAGAACAAATCACTGCGTTTCTTCGATTGGTAGGTCGGCTTTAACAAGTTAGGGGAATTTAAAAACGTATTTCTATGCATAACCCCATAGCGGACAATATCAGCGTTTTCCAAACCAGGAATCATGCGGATCACTTCTTTTTGCGGGCCCCATTTTAAATGCGTTTGGAAACCAACCATATTGTACAATGTTCCGGAAGAATTGTCTTGCCGTAACTGCACGACAGCAAAAGGGCGCTTCCCTGTTTTCGGATCTTCTAGTCCAACTGGCTTTAATGGTCCAAACAGCATCGTTTTCTTGCCACGGGAAGCCATCACTTCAATTGGCATGCAGCCTTCGAAAAAAATGTCTTTTTCAAATTCTCGCAGCGGAACGGTTTCCGCTTCAATCAATGCTTGGTAGAATCGATCAAATTCTTCTTCTGTCATTGGACAGTTGAGATAGGCAGCCTCCCCTTTGTCATAACGGCTTTTTAAGTAGACTTTGTCGCGGTCTATCGTTTCGGCGTCAATGATAGGGGCAGCAGCGTCATAGAAATATAAATATTCTTCGCCGCTAAATGCCTTTAATTGTTCCGCCAATGCTTCAGAAGTGAGTGGACCGGTAGCAATAATCGTCGGGCCTTCAGGTATTTCAGTCACTTCCTCCTGGACGACTGTTACGTTTGGATGGCCTTTGACATATTCGGTGACTTTGCCAGCAAAATCATGGCGGTCTACAGCAAGGGCGCCACCAGCAGGAACGGCTGCTTCATCAGCTGCTTTAATAATGACTGAATCAAGATGGCGCATTTCCTCTTTCAGCACGCCGACAGCATTGGCAAGTGAGTTGCCCCTTAACGAATTGCTGCATACAAGTTCGGCAAACTTGTCCGTATGATGAGCAGGCGTTTGTTTCACCGGTCTCATTTCATAGAGCCGAACATGGCCTCCTCGTTTCGCTATTTGCCAAGCCGCTTCGCTACCAGCGAGACCAGCCCCTATTACATTTATCGACTGTTTATGCGTCATTTAAACAAATGCTCCTTTTTCCCGACAATCATTTCACACAAATGCCTCCACTCCTTAGCAGAGTGAAGGCTTTCATCATCAAGTACCCCTATCATAGTATCTTTCTAGCTTGATTTCAACTAATAGCATTCGCTAAAGCCTTTTTTCGACAAATTACTGTTTTTCTTCCTCATAATCACATGAAGTGCAAGCAACAAACACACCTTTTTTCGATTTCTTCTCCACTAACAACCCTTGACATTTTGGGCACGGGCGCGAAATCGGCTTATCCCAAGACACAAATTCACAGTCTGGGTAACGGTCACATCCATAGAAAATCCGGCGCTTTTTGCTTTTACGTTCAACAATGTTTCCTTGTTTACACGTAGGGCAAGTGACGCCAATTTCTTTGACAATCGCTTTTGTGTTTCGGCATTCAGGGAAGTTGGAGCAGGCCATAAACTTCCCGTAGCGCCCCATTTTATAGACCATTTCATGGCCGCATTTTTCACAGTCTTCTCCAGCCGGTTCGTCTTTAATCTCGACTTCTTCCATTTCTTCTTCAGCCACTTTTAAGCGTTTCTCAAAACTTTGGTAAAACTGGTCGATGATGCTAATCCAGTTGTCCCGCCCGTCTTCGATGCTATCAAGGTCTTCTTCCATTTTCGCCGTAAATTCCACATCGAGGATTTCAGGGAAAAATTCAACAATCAAGTCCAACACGATTTCACCAAGTTCTGTCGGAACGAAGCGCTTTTCATCTAGGGCGACGTATCCACGTCGCTGAATGGTATCAAGTGTTGGCGCATACGTAGACGGCCGCCCGATCCCAAGTTCTTCAAGTGTTTTTACAAGCCTTGCTTCCGTATAGCGTGGAGGCGGCTGTGTAAAATGCTGATTGGGTGTCACTTCTGTTTTTTCAACTTGCTGCCCTTTTGCCAACGCTGGCAACAACCGATCTTCTTCTTTTTTATTGTCGTCATTTCCTTCAATGTACACTTTCATAAAACCAGGAAATTTGACTTTTGAGCCGTTAGCCCGAAACTTTACACCATTATTTTCCAAATCAACCGTCATCGTATCCATGATCGCAGGTGCCATTTCACTTGCGACAAGGCGCTCCCAAATGAGGCGATACAAGCGGAGTTGGTCCCGTGACAAATACTCTTTTAGTTGTTTTGGCTCATACTTAACCGAAGTCGGTCGAATCGCTTCATGGGCATCTTGGGCATTTTTGTCCTGCTTTTGTTTTCTTTCCCCTTTACGGGCATACTCTTCGCCGTATGTGGAGCGAATGTACTCGTATGTTTCTTGTTTGGCAGTATCAGAAATTCGGGTTGAATCGGTACGCATGTACGTAATTAAACCGACTGTCCCTTCTTTCCCTAAATCGATGCCTTCATATAATTGTTGGGCAATCAGCATCGTTTTCTTAGCGCGGAAATTTAACTTCCTTGCCGCTTCTTGCTGCAGCGACGACGTCGTAAAAGGCGAGACAGGGTTGCGGCGCCGTTCTTTTTTGACAACATCAGCAACAGCAAATTGTTTTCCTTTTATTTGCTTTAACACTTCATTGACGTTCTCTTCACTCGTTAAGCTTTCTTTTTTGCCATTTCGGCCATAAAACTTTGCTTCAAATGGCTCATCGCCAAGCAAAAACGTCCCCGTTATGCTCCAATACTCCTCAGGCACAAATTGCTGAATTTCTTTCTCCCTATCTGTAATCAGTTTGACTGCGACAGACTGGACGCGCCCAGCACTCAAGCCTTTTTTCACTTTTTTCCACAAAAGCGGCGAGATGTTATAGCCAACAAGGCGATCCAAAATACGCCTTGCTTGTTGGGCATCGACCAAGTCCATATTGATCGGACGTGGATGTTTAAAGGCATCTTTAATCGCTGTTTTTGTTATTTCATTAAAAACAACACGGCAATCGGAGTTTTCGTCAATATTCAAGCTGTGTGCCAAATGCCAAGCAATCGCTTCTCCTTCGCGATCAGGGTCGGCAGCTAGATAAACGCGTTTGGCTTTTTTGGCAGCTGTTTTTAACTCTTTTAACACGGGGCCTTTCCCGCGGATTGTAATATACCTTGGCTCATAATTGTCTTCAACACTAACGCCCATTTGGCTTTTAGGCAAATCACGCACATGGCCCATCGAGGCTTTGACCACATATTTTTTACCTAAATATTTGCCAATGGTTTTGGCTTTAGCGGGAGATTCCACGATTACTAAATAATCGGACATGTAAAGCAGCTCCCTCTCAACTTATTCATAATGTAAATCTTCCTCATTATTAAACAGACATTCCCCATTTGTCAAACGGTAGAAAGCAGCCGGTTTAAAAAGACTGGGATTCGCCTGTTTTTGACAAAAGTTGCGGCATTGCTTCGAATAATGCTTCGCTCGCGTATAGGCAGCCGGCGCCTTGGCTAATGAGCCAATTCGTGCCTTCCGACTGTGCTGAAGTGACAGGTCCTGGCACAGCAAAGACATCACGCCCTTGCTCTAACGCTAAGTCGGCCGTAATAAGCGATCCGCTTTTCCGCTTTGCTTCTATTATGATCACTGCTTGTGACAAACCGCTTATAATACGATTTCGGACAGGAAAGTGCCAGCGCTGGGGTTTTACAAACGGCGGATACTCACTTAACAGCAACTGGTGTTCTGCCAATGCATGGAAAAGTGTAGAATGTTCAGGAGGATAAATGTTGTCAAAACCGGAACCAAGAACGGCAATCGTGGCGCCACCTGTTCGAATCGCCTGCTCATGGGCCAGCCCATCAATACCACGAGCCATTCCACTAACAATTGTCAAAGAATGTTCGGAAATTGGTTTCGCAATCGTCGCAAGCGCTGCCCGGCCGTAAGCAGTCGGCGTGCGCGTGCCGCAAATGGCAATTTTTTTCGTTTGCAATCGTTTGATGTTTCCTTTTGCGTATAACAAATAAGGGGGATCGTAAATCGTTTTTAATAGAGGCGGGTAGAGAGGATGAAAAAGCGGCAGTACTTGAATACCTGTCTCAACAAGGTTGGCGTACATGTTTTCAGGAGTTGTCTTATGGAGATGGCGCCAAAAAGCAGTGGCGCTATTTTCATTTATGCCGAGCTTAGCAGCAATTTCCAAGGGGCTAGCGTGATAAGGCGCCTGTAGTGACGGATCCCAGCAGAGCAATTTCGAAAACGCACGATAATGGCCGTACAGCCACGTATGCACGTGTACATAGCGTCGTACAAAAGAAATAGGGGACAACTCCTTTCTGTATTTGAATGGACCGCATAACGTTGTTTAAGCGTTCCGGGGGAGAACTCTGCCACACTTTGAAAAGCCCCTTACAACGAGGCAAGGGGCCAAAAGCCATACCATTATTTTGCGGTTTCGTGGGTGAGGCTTTTTTCATACAAGCCGTTCGCCTTCAATGCTTCAATAAGTGTTTCTCCCATATCAGAAGGGGTAGCAGCTACACGAATGCCACACGCTTCCATCGTTTTGATTTTCTCTGCTGCCGTCCCTTTGCCGCCTGAGATGATCGCGCCTGCATGGCCCATTCGCTTTCCTGGAGGGGCTGTTTGCCCGCCGATAAAGCCTACGACTGGTTTTGTCATATTTGCTTTGACCCATTCTGCCGCTTCTTCTTCAGCAGTGCCGCCAATTTCACCAATCATAATTACAGCATACGTGTCTGGATCTTCATTAAACAAAGATAGAACGTCAATAAAATCAGTGCCATTTACAGGGTCGCCACCAATGCCAACAGCTGTTGATTGCCCAATGCCAGCCGTTGATAGTTGATGAACCGCCTCATAAGTCAATGTCCCTGAACGGGAAACAACGCCAATATGGCCTTTTTTATGAATATAGCCAGGCATGATGCCAATTTTGCATTCTTCTGGTGTAATAACACCTGGGCAGTTTGGTCCGACGAGGCGTGTTTGCTTGCCTGCCATATAACGCTTCACTTTTACCATATCTAGAACAGGAATGCCTTCAGTAATGCAAATGACAAGCTCAAGTTCTGCATCGGTTGCTTCCATTATCGCATCAGCGGCAAAGGCTGGCGGTACATAAATCACGCTCGCATTGGCACCTGTTGCTTCTACAGCTTCTTGAACCGTGTTAAATACAGGTACGCCTTCAATGTCTGTTCCGCCTTTTCCTGGCGTTACGCCACCGACGATGTTTGTCCCATATTCAAGCGCTTGCTTTGTATGGAACAGCCCAGTAGCGCCTGTAATCCCTTGAACAATCACTTTTGTATCTTTATTGATTAAGATGCTCATTTGCTTAGCTCCACCCTTCTAGTTCACTAATGAAACGATTTTTTGTGCGCCATCGGCCATTGAATCGGCTGCAGTAATGTTTAAGCCTGATTCTTTTAGCATTTTTTTGCCAAGTTCCACGTTGGTGCCTTCCAAGCGGACAACAAGCGGGATTTCTAGGCCAACTTCTTTCGTTGCTGCAATGACGCCGTCCGCGATGATGTCACATTTCATAATGCCACCAAAGATGTTGACAAAAATGCCTTTTACGTTTTCGTCTGACAAAATCAGCTTAAACGCTTCCGTTACTTTTTCTGCCGTTGCGCCGCCCCCAACATCAAGGAAGTTAGCCGGATCGCCGTTGTAGTGTTTGATAATGTCCATTGTTGCCATAGCAAGGCCAGCTCCATTCACCATGCAGCCAATGTTTCCATCTAGGGCAATATAGTTCAAGTCATGTTTAGACGCTTCGATTTCTTTTACATCTTCCTCTTCCAAATCGCGTAATTCTAAAATGTCTTTATGGCGGTAAAGCGCATTTGAATCAAAGTTGAACTTGGCATCCAATGCCATGACTTTGCCGTCGCCAGTCGTTACAAGTGGGTTGATTTCAGCAATCGATGCATCTTTATCCACAAACACTTGGTACAAGCCCATCATAAATTTGACGGCTTGGCCGACAAGTTCTTTTGGAATATTTATGTTAAAAGCAATGCGTCTCGCTTGGAACCCTTGCAAGCCTACAGCAGGGTCAATCACTTCTTTAAAGATCTTTTCTGGTGTTTTTTCGGCTACTTCTTCGATTTCAGTGCCGCCTTCTTCAGAAGCCATCAAGACAACGCTTGAAGTCGCACGGTCGACAACAAGGCCTATATAGTATTCGCTTTTAATGTCACAGCCTTCTTCAATGAGTAAGCGCTTTACTTCTTTCCCTGCCGGTCCAGTTTGATGCGTGACAAGCGTTTTTCCAAGAATTTCTTCCGCATATGTACGAACTTCATCGAGGTTCTTTGCAACTTTTACGCCGCCAGCTTTTCCCCGCCCCCCTGCGTGAATCTGTGCTTTAACAACAGATACAGATGAGCCAAGCTCTTTTGCGGCTTCTACTGCTTCATCAACAGAAAATGCTACTTTTCCGTTTGGAACGGCTACGCCGTACGAACGAAGAATTTCTTTACCCTGGTACTCATGGATATTCATTCTCTCTCCAGCCTCCTGTAATCACGTGCTTTGCTTTGCACGAGAATTTTCGTGTTAATACGAAATTCTTTTCCATTTTAGCACTTTTTTCGCCGCTTGGGGAGGGGTAACCGTTATCATTCCGACAATTTGTTTCATTTTTTATCTTTCTGTTTTTCCTCGGTGGGCTCAGCGCTTTCTTGGCGCGGTTTGTTTTTTTTCGAAAACAGTGCCTTCAGCCCCTTTGCGATCATGTCCTTTTCAAGCGCAGGGCGATGTTGGCCAAATTCATCGGAAAATTCCTCTTCGCCGATTTTACGTTTTTCATCCATCTCTTTTCCCCCTTTCTCTGTTTTAGTATGGGCTGATCCAGAAAAATCATGAACAGAATCGAGGGAATGGAGAAAAACAAATAGTTCGGCGGCTACTTCATAGAGGGACTCGGGGATGAATTGCATCTCACGAAGATGAGCGAGCTCTTCTGAAAGTTGCTGGTGCTTGATAACGGGGATGCCCTGTTTTTTTGCTTCAGCGACCATGGCTTCAGCTTGTTTCCGTGCTCCTTTGGCGACAAGGCGCGGCGCCACGTCTCCATCTTTGTAAGAAAGAGCGTAGGCGCGCTTCATACGTTTTTGCTTCATAGGCGAATATCGACTCCTTTAGCAGGCAAACGGGGCATTGTCTTGTTTGTATGGGCTTCGCTTTTCAGCCAACGGCATGTTTCAAGTGTATAACCTGCCGCTGCCAATCGATCACGGAGTTGTTCCACTAACGAAACAAAAGCAGGCGGTGCTGGTTGCCCGCTGTAAATCGTCGCGAATAGCCGCTGTTCATGCTGACGTCCATCTACTAATACATAACCAAGCTGTTCAAGCTCAGCGCTAATATAAAAACGCAGCGGCTTTTTCTCCTCGCTGTTCTCAGCAGCACTTTCCCACTGCAACAACCAATCATGGCCAAACAAAGGAATAAATTGTTGTTTGAGCGAAGGGATAAGCGTGCCTTCTTGGTAAAGAGAAAAGCGCAAAGCCAGGTCTTCAGCGGCTTTTTTTGCTTTTCTGTCTCCTGCTCCATTCCGAATAGGCTCAAGTAGCTCCGTCACCCGTCCGAGCGTGCTCAGATACGCTTTTAACAGCTCGCCTCGTCGAAATTCGCCCGCTTCCAGCTGGCGCCCAAGCTCCTCCAATTGTAAAAGGAGTTGGGCAGGCACTGTATGTTTCCAAGCTGCAGCAAACTGCCGTAGCGCGACACTTAGTGACTCAGATGCATTTACTTCCACATGGGCGGCTTGGAGCGTGGCGGCTGTCACGCTTACGTTCTGCTGCTTGATGTAAAGCAATGCTTCTTTTGTCTGCTGTTCAGACAGCTTCAATGATGCATACGCGTGGGCCACGCCTGCAAATCCCTTTTTTGTCAAAGGCAATCCAGTTGAATCCAGCAATGCAAGCACACGGACATTGCGGTGTGAAGGCGTTCTATCCCACGATGTGAGAAGCTGTTCATATGAATGGCCTTCTGCCGCTTTTTGCAAGATCGGCAAAGGTTGTCCTTTTTGCACCGTAAACCAATAGGTCTTGCCCACCGTCAAATCGGCTTTTAGCTCGGCCACCACACGTGTATCCTTCAATTGAATTTGCACAAGCCCAGAATCGGCAAAACGGTTCAGCACAACGCCACGCAAGACTTGCCCTTCATGAAAGGCCAATGTTTGGCCTGATCCATTTACACGATCAACGAACAAACCTCCGATTTCCATTGGTTTCTCCTTTTTTATGTACCGTAAATCAAGCCTTGGCTTTCTTCCAGCACCGGCCGGAAGGACTTGCGGTGTTCCGGTGTCATTCCGTAAGTCCGCAAAGCTTGTAAGTGTGACGCTGTGCCATATCCAGCATGTGTGTCAAAACCGTATCCTGGATATGTCTGGGCCAATTCCTCCATATAACGGTCACGCCATACTTTGGCGAGCACTGAGCTGGCAGCAATCGATAAACTTTTGGCGTCTCCCTTTATAAGCGATGTTTGAGCGATTGGCACATCAAGACGAACGGCATCGAGCAGCAAATGGTCAGCCTTCTGGCTGAGGCCGTTGATTGCTTTCGTCATCGCCTTTTTCGTCGCTTGCAAAATGTTGATTTCATCAATTTCCGCTGCACTTACGCTGGCAATCGAATAGGCGACTGCTTGTTCGGAAATCATTTTTGCATATTCTTCCCGTTTGGCTTTTGACAATTTTTTCGAATCCGTCAGCCCTAATAATTGAAAGCCATCTGGCAATATGCAAGCGCACGCTGTTACAGGGCCAGCAAGGGGGCCTCTCCCTACTTCGTCAACGCCGCAAACAGCTACATAACCGCGCTGTTTTAGTTCTTGTTCGTAACGCCACATTTGCTTATGCATTTGTATAAGCGTTTGCTGCTTTTCCTGCTGCGCTTGATAACGCTTAAGCAGCTCTTGCACTCCTTTGCGCTGATCTTTTTTTAACTCGTCTAACTCATTGTGGCTAATGGACCCGTCCATTAGCTTTCTGCGGATTGCCGCGATTGGCACCAATGCCTTTCCTCCTTGTCTATGAAACTAGCAATAGAATAGTATGTATAACGCCAAGGAATTGGAGAAGCTCTTAAGGATGGCGGCTCTTGCTTTTTATCAGCTTCTTTGCCGATATGATCCATACAGTTTCGTCGCTTATTTTCCAAGGCGAAGTCGACAGGCGTCGTCGTTTCCAGCAGACTATGCTTTCGTTCCATGTCCAAAAAAACACTGTCCATGAAATACGTCCATTTGTGCAACGTCTCTCGCCTGCATTCCTCGTCTATTAGTTTGAGTGATGCCTACAGCGCTTCGTGTTCCGCTTTTTCCAACGTCACTTTTCCGATTGTGCCGCTACGCAGCTCGCGCAAGATCAATTCAGCCGTTTTATCAAAATCGACAAGGCCTCCACGAACAATGCAACCCCTTTTTTTTCCGATCGCTTCAAACAAAGGGACGATGTCGTCCTCTTCGCTGTTTCGTTCGATGCCATAGCGTGCTTCGAGCAAATCTGGATATTCAGCTGCTAAGTAGCGAAGCGCATAGGCAGCCACGTCGCCGTAGTCTAGCAATTCGTCTTTAATGGCACCTGTTGCAGCAAGGCGTAAACCGACTTCTTGATCATCAAATTTAGGCCATAAAATCCCTGGGGTGTCAAGAAGTTCAAGTTCCTGCTTGACTTTGATCCATTGCTGTTGTTTGGTCACTCCAGGGCGATCGCCAACTTTCGCCTGCCGTTTATTAACAAGGCGATTAATAAGTGTCGATTTGCCGACATTGGGGATACCGAGAATGATCGCTCGCAGCGGACGCGGTTTCATCCCTTTTTGTTCCCATTTTTGATAGAGGGCGCTTGCTAGCGTTTTGCAGGCAGGCGCAATGTTTTTAACGCCTGCTCCTGTTTGCGCATTGATTGCCAGGACTTCAGCTCCAGTCCGTTTAAAAAAAGCGCGCCACCGTTCCGTTTCCGCTGGGTCCGCTAAATCAGCCTTATTTAACAGCATCAGCCTCGGCTTTTGTTGCGCCAATTCATCAATGAGTGGATTGCGGGAAGACTGGGGAAGGCGAGCATCGACAAGTTCAATCACAACATCGATCAGTTTTAATTTTTCTTTTATTTCTCGGCGTGCCTTGGCCATATGGCCAGGGTACCATTGAATCGTTTTCAACCATTTCACCTGCTTTGTGGGCAAAAATAGCCCATTAATCATTGACAATGCTTATATGTTCAAACGGATAAAAAATGACGTTGGCTTTGCCGATAATTTCTGATTTCGGAATGAGGCCAATATCACGGCTGTCTTTACTTAAACGGCGATTATCGCCCATCATAAAATAATAGTCGTCAGGGATTACTTCTTCGCCGATCATCTCTTCCAGAGTAAAATCGCCAGTAAGCAATTGGTCGCCGTAAAGCGTTTGTTTCAGCGAGTTTAAATAAGGTTCCGCTGTTTCTTTCCCGTTAATATAAAGCGTATCGTTTTCATATTTCAAATGGTCGCCAGGGAGGCCAATGATCCGTTTGATATAATCTTTCCCGCCAGGTGCGTGGAAAACAACAATATCAAACCGTTTCGGCTCAATAAAAACATACCCAATTTGGTTGACGATCATTTTGTCCCCAGAGTCGAGCGTTGGCTGCATCGAATGGCCGTCTACAACAATGGGCGCGTACAAAAAAAGGCGTACGAGCATTGTGGCGCATAACGCGATGCAAATGGCTTTGGCCCACTCAATTGGAAATCCGCGAAATGCCACCTGTGATGCCTCCTCTTTTTCTCTTTAGTTTACCATAAAAAGAAGCACGTAGTCACTTGGCGGTTCTGCAAAATTCTGCACAACACATACAACCACTAAACTTTCTAAAAGCAGCAAAATGACAACCCATTTACTCCCAAATATGATAGGATGAACACAACAATAAAAAAGGGGTGGTCAGTATGAATCCGACATTGGCACTCGTTCTTATTTTTGTGTTTGTCATTGCCGATTTCTTGTGGATTGACCAAGACAGTAAGAGATGGGGGTGGCTAAAAAATTGGCCTAAACCTGCCAAAATTGTGTTCTTTTCCGGCTTTGGCATTATCCTATTTGCTTTCTATGTTGTCGTCACTTTTCCGCTGACTCGCTGACCATCCAGCTTCGCACTTTAATTAGAGCGTGCTGTTGCCTTGATAACGCCTGGACAATTGCCGTAGTCGATTTTTTTAGAGGCCCTTTTTCTTATGTCCCTATTTTGCCCCAAAAAAAGAACGCTCCTCCTTACGAGGAACGTTCCTTCTCTTTTCATCAAATGCCGCATGTTTAACGACGAATTTCTTTAATACGTGCTTTTTTGCCACGGAGGCTGCGCAAGTAGTAAAGTTTCGCGCGGCGTACTTTACCGTAACGTTTCACTTCGATCTTATCGATCTTTGGTGAATGTAATGGGAATGTACGTTCAACACCTACACCGTATGAGATTTTACGCGCAGTAAACGTTTCGCTAATCCCTGAGCCGCGGCGTTTAATAACAACGCCTTCGAACACTTGAATCCGCTCGCGAGTACCCTCGACAACTTTTACGTGGATCGATAGCGTATCGCCAGGACGGAAATCAGGATGGTCTGTGCGCAATTGCTCACTTGTGATTTCTGTAATGAGGTTGCTCATCGTATCGTTCCCTCCTTCCCTACAGACATTCATGCCAACACTGCAGCAGCGGAATATCGTAATCTTGCTAACCGTCCGTCTAAGAACGTTCAATCAGCCACAACCATTATCATAGCATAGAAAACAAGCTTGCACAATAAAGATTAAATCTTTTTCAAGCTCGGCAAACCGAGTATCATGAAAACGCGTTCGAGTTGCTGGCTAACACGTTCTGTGATCGCTAGACGCTTCGCTTGTTCTAACGGATCAGCTTTTAAAACAGGGCATTGTGAATAAAAACGGTTATAGAGGCTTGCAAGCTCAAAAGCAAAAGTACAAATTAAATTTGGTTCAAACGATGCAGCTGCTTTGCGCTTGACTGTATCCCAGCCTGCCAAGTGCTTGAGCAACGCCCGTTCCGCGTCTTCAGCGCCTTTAAAGGTTGCCCCTTCTGGAGACAAGCCTGCCTGTTTGGCTTTAGTAATAATGCTGTTTGCCCGGGCATACGTGTAAATCAAATAGATGCCTGTATTGCCTGTCACTTGCGTTGCCTCTGTTAAATCGAACACAATGTCAGATGTCGTGTTATACCGAAGCATATTGTAACGGATCGCCGCAAACGCGAGCGCTTCAACGGTCGCTTCGCTCGCATCCGTGCTTTGCGCGCGGACCGCTTCCTTCATATGTTGAATCAGCTCGCTAATCTTGATGCCGATGCCTTTACGCCCAGACATTGCATAGACCGATTTTCCATCTTCCGTTTCAAGACCAAGCTGGCTGGCCGTTTGTTTACTTAGTGAAACGACACCATAAGGCACATGGAAAAGCCGCTCTGCTTCCTTTTCATAGCCGACAGCAGCAAGCGCCTGCTTGACAACCTTTTGCGGGTATTCTTGGCGGTAGTCGATGACATTAATAACTGCATCGCCTCGCCCAAAAGCGGCTGGCACGCCTGAGCTAGCGGTTGTCCATAGGCCAGGCCATTTTTCTTTATAGGCAAAATCATCGTCGAGAAGGCCAAACTTCCACATATGATAAGCAATATCTTTTGCTGTGTACGTTAACACGCCATTTGAGCGGACAAGAACTTTATCGCTTTGATGCTCGCTGCCTTCCTCGCTTTCGTTGTCTGACATCCGAAGCACCCAACAGCCTGCTTGTGGACCGCTGTCCTGTTTGACAAACACATCACTCTGCTTTAGCTTCTGAAAGGCAGTCTGCCAGAAACCTTTTTGAACGATGTCCCTTTCCCATACGAGCAAATCATAGTCAATCCCAAATTGGCCCATTTCCTCAATATGTTCTGAAGTAATTTTATCGGCGACCACATAGCCAAGCCATGCCGTGCTGTTGTTGCCTTCTTCTAATTTATGTAGCACTTCGTCACGGATACTTGTCGAAATGGTCCCTTTGTCGTATGCCTCATTTAAGCGTGAATAAACATTCCAACAATAATCGCCAAAGCGTGTCGCTTCGCTGTCTGAGTTTGTATGGAGCAACGCAGTCAGCGTGTCGGCAAGCTGGTTCCCTAAATCATCAACATAGTTATGTACTTCCACATTTTCGCCACATGTTTTCAGGAGCCGTGCCAACGTATCGCCTATGCAAGCGTTGCGTAAATGACCAATATGAGCCGACTTATTTGGATTTATGGACGTATGTTCGATCACCGTCTTGCCGCTACTGGAAAGAGCCTGTGGCTCATCGCCGTCAGCCAACGCTTCATCCCATTCAATAAAAAAGTTAATAAAGCCTGGTTTGACTACTTCTATTCCTGTGACTGGCAAACGCTGACGCTCTAGCTTTTCTTTTATCGTTTCCGCAATCGTTAGCGGGTTTTTTCTCGCTACGCGTGCAAGCTTCATCGCCACGTTTGTCGAATAGTCGCCATGGATCAATTGAGCTGGCTGCTCGAGTTCAACGTCGATGTCATTTTGGAACTCACTGGCTGCGGCTGCAATCGCTTCAATCAGCGTTTGTTCTACATGCATTGTATGAGACCACCTTTTGCTATAATGCTATTTAGTATACATGATCCTTCGGTAAAGGAACATCGCTTTTTTGGAAAACGTGGATTACTTAAAAGGAAGCAATTTTTGGTCCGTGCGGCAAGTTTTTTGGCGACAACCTTATCGGGCGACATCTCCCGGAGTGTTCGCCTTACTCTTGCTTGTCCATTAGCCGCTTAAGGATGTCTGCTTCTTTGGCAGTAGGTTCATACCCTTTTAGTAAGTCTGGGCGCCGCTCTAACGTACGGCGCAGCGATTGCTCCATCCGCCACTCTTCAATTTTGGCATGATGGCCAGAAAGGAGTACATCGGGGACTTTCATGCCGCGAAAATCGGCGGGCCGTGTATAATGGGGATGTTCCAACAAGCCCGTTGAATAGGAGTCTGTAACTGCAGATTCATCATTTCCAAGTACGCCTGGCAAAAGGCGAACAACGCTGTCGGCAATGACCATTGCCGCGAGTTCTCCACCTGTAAGCACATAATCGCCAATCGACAGTTCATCGGTCACAAGATGACGGACGCGCTCGTCAAAGCCTTCATAATGGCCGCATAGGAAGATCAAATGCTCCTCTTTTGCTAATTCTGCCGCTTTTTGTTGGCTATGCTGCTCTCCTTGTGGACAAAGCATGATAATACGCGGCTTCTTTTTTCCGTTCTTCGTTAACGCAGACACGGCGTCAAAAATTGGCTGTGGGCTCAATACCATCCCTGCCCCTCCGCCATAAGGGTAATCATCGACTTTACGGTGTTTGTTCGCTGCGTATTCGCGAAAATCAACCGTCTGGAAGGAGACAATCCCCTTGTCGCTTGCTTGCTTCAAAATCGACGAGCCGAAAACGCCCGTAAACATGTCCGGAAACAACGTTAGTACATCTATTTTCATTCGTCATCTAAGCCTTCCATGATATGGACACGGATGCGTTTGTTTTCCACATCCACTTCTTTGACCACTTCTTCAATGTACGGCAACAGCAAATCTTTCCGCTGCTGTCTGTCGACCACCCAGACGTCGTTTGCTCCTGTTTCAATAATGTCTTTAATTTTGCCTAGCTTGGTGCCTTCTTCATCGACGACTGTACAGCCAATAATCTCATGGTAGTAATATTCATGCTCGTCCAATTCGCTAAGCTGATCTTCTGATACATATAAATAGCTTCCCTTAAAACATTCGACTTCATTGATGGAGTTATAGCCTTCAAATGTAAGCAAGTCGAAGTTTTTGTGCGTTCGATGGCTACGAACGGTTACAAGTGTCCCCTCTGCTTGAGGAGATTTCGCCACCTTTAGAACCGAACCGTTCGCATAGCGTTCCTCTGGAAAATCGGTATTTGAGAGGACACGCACCTCTCCGCGGACTCCGTGTGTGTTCACTAGCCTGCCAACATTATACCAGTTCGTCATTACTTGCCCCGCCCTCTCTAATTTCAGCAATATACCCATCATTGACGACAATCGTCAACTCCGTTTCTTCGTCAATCCACTTGTCGCCTTCCTTAACATCGAGAATGATTTCTGTTGTTCCCATCGCCAGTTCAGTCCCAATTGGCAAATTCATTAACTGCTCAATCCGAAACGTCAGAGAAGCCATCCGTTCTTCTCTCCGCTTTATTTCTTTCCTGTATTTTTGTTGGAGTTCGCCATGGGCGGTCGTATGTTTCATCGGTTTCAGCGCCCGCTGAAGCTGAAATTCCATTTGGCTTAACTCTGTTTCGATTTGTGTTAAATCACGTTCAAATGATTTCTTCAAGTCTGCTTTTTTCGACTCCGTTAACACATGCTTTACGGTGGCCGTGCGGATGCATTTCACGTAAAGCCCTCCATTCTTTGTTTCATACAAAAAAAGGGTGAGGTTCCCCCCGCCCTTTTAGTCGACAATATCGAGGCGCACCCGCCCGTTTTGCTTGCCGCAAGCAGCATACACTACCGAGCGGATCGCTTTTGCCGTTCTTCCTTGTTTGCCAATCACTTTCCCAATATCGTCAGGATGCACCGAAAGGCGCAACACATGTGCCTTTTCTTCATGAATTTCTTCAACTTGAACTGCCTCTGGATGATCGACAAGCGACCGGGCGATATGTTCAACTAAAGCTTTCATGCTAGCCCATCCTCCTTAAGGGGTGATTACTTACCGTTTTTTTCGTTGTGTAGCTTTTCCATTAGGCCAGCGTTCGAAAACAAGCTGCGCACAGTATCAGAAGGTTTCGCGCCTTTTTTCATCCATTCTAGCGCTTTGTCTTCTTTAATGTTTACTTGAGCAGGTTGCGCGATTGGGTTGTACGTACCAATCTCTTCAATAAAGCGGCCATCACGCGGAAAGCGAGAATCGGCAACTACTACACGATAAAATGGGGCTTTCTTTGAACCCATGCGTTTTAAACGAATTTTAACAGCCATTTGCTGTACACCTCCAAAAATAATTGCACACAATTTTTTATCATATCATCAATTCTAACAATCTGCAAGACAAACTGTTAAAATGGATTCCTTAATCAGAACGGGAGCTTAAGCCCGCCAAGGCCTTTGCCTCGTTTTTTGCCTTTGCCGCCTTGCATGGCGGTCATTTGTTTCATCATTTTCTTCATGTCTTCAAACTGCTTTAACAAGCGGTTGACATCTTGGATTGTCGTCCCGCTTCCCTTTGCAATACGTTTGCGGCGGCTGCCGTTTATGACGCTCGGATCTCGTTTTTCAAGAGGCGTCATTGACTTTACAATCGCTTCAACTCGAGTTAATTGCTTTTCATCGACTTTTAGGTTTTTCATGCCTTTTGCCTTATTCATCCCCGGCATCATCCCTAGCAAATCTTCAAGAGGCCCCATGCTTTTGACTTGGTCGAGCTGCTCTAGAAAATCATCGAACGTGAAGTCCATGTTGCGAAGTTTTTTCTCAAGCTCTTTTGCTTTTTCTTCATCGACATTCGCTTGCGCTTTTTCGATTAATGACAGAACATCGCCCATGCCGAGAATTCTAGAAGCCATCCTATCTGGATGAAACGGTTCTAGCTGGTCAATTTTTTCACCCATGCCGGCAAATTTAATCGGCGTATTTGTTACCGCCTTAATGGAAATCGCAGCCCCTCCGCGCGTATCGCCATCTAGTTTCGTCAACACAGCACCTGTGACATCAAGCTGGTTGTTAAAGCTCTCTGCGACATTGACAGCATCTTGACCTGTCATCGAATCAACGACTAACAAAATTTCATCAGGAGTAACAGCTGCTTTCATATCTTGCAGTTCTGCCATTAACGTTTCATCTACATGAAGGCGGCCAGCCGTATCTATCAACACATAATCATGATGTTCTGCTTTAGCAGCTGCAACTGCCTCTTTCGCTATGTCAACTGGATTGGCGTCCGTCCCTTTGGAAAAGACAGGCATGTTCAGTTGTTTGCCAAGCGTCTCCAACTGTTGGATAGCCGCTGGACGGTAAACGTCACAGGCAACGAGCAGTGGCTTGCGGTTGTGCTTCTTGCGCAAATGATTGGCGAGCTTTGCCGTTGTCGTCGTTTTCCCAGCGCCTTGCAAGCCTACCATCATCACCACAGTTGGCGGTTTTTGAGCAACAGCAATTTTGCTTTGCTCGGCTCCCATCAATGCGGTCAACTCTTCGTTTACGACTTTGATCACTTGCTGGCCAGGCGTTAGGCTTTTCATAACCTCTTGGCCAAGCGCCTTTTCTTTCACATTCGCAATAAATTGCTTTACGACTTTAAAGTTAACGTCCGCTTCAAGCAGTGCCAACCGGACTTCTCGCATCATTTCTTTGATGTCTTGTTCGCTGACTTTGCCTTTGCCGCGAATTTTTGTCAACGTATCTTGCAGGCGCGCGGCAAGTCCTTCAAATGCCATCCAATCGCCTCCTTGAAAGGAATGCTAATCAAGTTTCTCTATACGGTCAATAAGGGAGTTGCACGCCTCGACAGCTTGATCGGAAGCAATCGCTTTGCGCAGCTCTGCTAGCAAGCTACGGCGCGTTTCAAACTTCTCAAGCAACCTCAGCTTTTGTTCGTATTCTTCAAGCATGGCTTCTGTCCGGCGAATATTGTCATAAACCGCTTGGCGGCTGACGTCATATTCGTCTGCAATTTCTCCAAGCGATAAATCATCAAGATAATAATAGGACATATAGTTGCGCTGCTTTTCGGTTAACAAGGAATGATAAAAATCAAACAAGTAGTTCATGCGTAACGTCTTATCAAGCATGCAAACCGCTCCTTGTTAAGTCTTTTCCCTTTACAATTACCGATACTACCGCAACTCATTGCTCCTGTCAAGTTTTTATCTTAACATCGAAACAGGCACTGGTCATTCCTTTTCGGCATCGATCGCATCTTGAAACAGCCCATATACAAATTGCTCGGCGTCAAAAGGCTGCAAATCGTCTTTCTGTTCACCTAGCCCGATAAACTTAACTGGCAAATCAAGCTCTTGGCGAATGGCAATGACAATGCCTCCTTTGGCCGTGCCATCAAGTTTCGTGAGGACAAGGCCGCTCACGTCCGTTGAAGCTGCAAATGCTTTTGCTTGCGACAAAGCATTTTGGCCTGTTGTCGCATCGACGACAAGCAGTACTTCGTGGGGAGCTCCTGGCACTTCCCTTTCAATGACGCGTTTTACTTTTGCCAGCTCATTCATTAAATTGACTTTGTTTTGCAGGCGCCCCGCTGTATCGCAAATAAGCACATCGGCTTTGCGGGAGCGTGCCCAAGCAATCGCATCATACATGACCGCCGCCGGGTCAGAGCCTTCTTGCTGTTTAATAACTGGAACGCCAACACGTTCTCCCCAAACGTCAAGCTGGTCAATCGCACCCGCTCGGAATGTATCGCCAGCGGCGAGCACGACAGATTTTCCTTGCCCTTTTAAATAATGGGCGAGCTTGCCAATGGACGTCGTTTTGCCGACACCATTTACGCCAACAACAAGAATGACGCTCAACCCTTCTTGCAATTGGAGCGTTGTGTCTTTATCGTCTTTTTCTAAGAGACTAGCTAGTTTTTCGGAAATGACAGGCTGTATCTCTTCGGTGTCCTTTAAGTTGCGCAAACGCACTTCTTCCTTTAATTCGTCAACAAGTTCCATTACTGTTGAAACACCGACATCGGCGCCAATCAAGATTTCCTCCAAGTCTTCAAAAAAATCTTCGTCGATTTTACGGTAGCGGGCGACAAGCTCGTTGATTTTGCCCGAAAAGCTTGTCCGTGTTTTTTCTAATCCATGTTTAAATTTGTCCGCTACTTCATTCGTTTGCTGCGCCATTTTTTCTCTCAATTTTTTAAAAAAGCTCACGCATTTTCCTCCTAGCTTCCAATTAATTGCCGAGTTTCTTCCAATTTAACGGATACGAGCCGTGAAACCCCTGACTCTTCCATCGTCACCCCGTAAAGGACGTCAGCCCCTTCCATTGTTCCTTTACGGTGCGTAATGACAATAAACTGCGTTTTTTGTGAGAAATCATGCAAGTACTGGGCAAAGCGGCTTACATTCGCTTCATCAAGCGCTGCTTCGACTTCATCGAGGACGCAGAAAGGAACAGGCCTAACTTGCAAGATCGCAAATAGAAGCGCGATCGCTGTCAGCGCCCTCTCTCCTCCAGAAAGCAGTCCAAGTTGCTGCCGCTTTTTTCCTGGAGGGCGAGCAATAATCTCAATTCCTGTTGTTAATAAATCGTCTTTGTTCGTCAATACGAGATCCGCATCGCCCCCGCCAAATAGTTTCGTAAACACGGTTTGAAAGTGGGCGCGGATGTTCGCAAACGTCTCACCAAAGCGTTTGGACATTTCTTCGTCCATCTCTGCAATTGCCTGATCGAGTGAAACCCTTGCCTCGAGCAGATCGCTTTTTTGTTCACGCAAAAACTCATACCGCTCCCGGACACGGGCATATTCTTCAATCGCGCCTAAATTGACTGTTCCTAGTTCATCGATTGAACGTTTCACCAATGATAGCCGCATTTTCGCTTGTTCCAAAGGCTGGGAAAGCGGGTAGCGGCTTGCCGCTGCTTCATAGGAAAGTTCATACTCTTCACGAAGGCGATTTAGGCGATAGTCCAAGTCGACATCAAGTCGATTGACACGCACTTCTAGCTTCTGGCTTTCTTCTAGTAAGTAGGAATGTTCGCCTTGGGCGCTCTTCGTTTCTGCTTCAAGTTGTTTGTAACGGTCATTTAATGCTGCTTCTTTTTCTTCCAGCTCTGCAAGCTTTGCTGCCAAAGCCTGTTTTTCCTGCTTTCCAGCAGCAATTTGTTCAGCAAGTGACTGGGAGGTATGCGCTTGTTCGTCGGCACTGCTTGTTACAAGGGCTAAATGCTCTTTTGCTTGCAATAACTCTTGTTGTTCTTTTTCAAGAGCCGCTGTGAGTTCTTGGCGCTGTGCGTCCACGTATTGGAGTTGTTGTTTCGTTTCTGCACGTGCGACTCGGAGTTCCGTTAACTTCGCTTGCCATTCTTCTTTGGATTGTTGCTCAGACGCCAGTCGCGCTTCCAACCGTTTTATTTTTTCTTCTAAGCGCATTGACTCAGCAATCGCTTTTTTTTCGGCCTCTTCAATTTCCAGAAAGCGGTCTTGCGTTTTGGCTTCTTCCGCATCTTGTTCTTTCGATTGCTGTTCGATCCGCTCTACTTCCTGCCTAGAACGTTCATAGGCAATGCTTGCTTCCTGGTGAGCACGTTGAGCCTCTTCAAGCGTTTCTTGCGCTTGCGCTTTTTGCGCTTCGACTTTAGCAATCGTTTCTTGCAGCTCTTGGCGCCGTTCTTTGTCCTGCTTTACTTGTTTTTCTAAATCGCGAATCGCTTCTTCTAACTTGGTCTTTTTGGCGTCCAATTCCTCTTTTTCCCGCTTTCGCCCAAGTAAGGAGGACTGATTTTGCTTGGCGCTGCCTCCCGTCATCGACCCGCCTGGATTGACAATATCTCCTTCTAGCGTGACAACACGGTAACGATGGCCACTGCGTTTCGCAATTTTGTTTGCTTGTGGAAGCGTCTCCGCCAATATGGTCGAACCGAGCAAAAAGCCGACAGCCTGCCTATGTTCAGGCTTAGCTTCGACCACATCTGCAGCGATCCCTAAGTAACCTGGCTCATTCGCTATCGCTGATATGACTGCTTCTGGAACGACACGCGCTTTGACCGTAGTTAGCGGTAAAAACGTTGCCCGGCCTAGGCGCCGTTGTTTCAAAAATGAGATCGCTTCTCTCGCAGCAGCCTCGTCGTCGACAACCACGTGTTGCGCTTGGGCGCCGAGCACCAATTCTATAGCCGCTTCAAACTTTTTAGGCACACTTATTAATTCGGCGGCTGCCCCAACGATGCCTGAAAGGGACGATCCCCGCTGTTTTAAAATTTCTTTTACGCCTTGGAAGAAACCAGCATATTCAGCTTCCATTTCTTGGAGCACTTCGCGCCGGGAAGTGATTTTTTGCAACAACCCATAGGCTTCATACAGTTTTGCCTCTCGTTTATAGTAGCGGTTTTTAACGGTTTCTTCTTCAGATAGGTGACGATGATGCGTCATTTTTGCTTCAGCAAAAGACTGTTCTGCCGCTTTTAGCACCTGTGCCCGTTCTGCTGCTTCTTGCTCTAGCTGTTGTGCTTCTTTTTTGCTAGCTGCAGCCGCCGACTCTGCCCGACGTGCATTGCGTTGTTTTTGCTGCAACTGCTCCTCCAAGTAACGCCGTTCATTTCGAAGCGATGCCTGTTCATTCAGCCATTCAATGTAATCGCCTTTTGCATCTTCCAATTCGCTGCTTACGTCTTCTTTTGAACGGGTTAAATGGCGTGTCGCCTCATCAAATTCCGCCTTTAATTCGTCGTCTTTCTGTTTAACCGTCTCATATTGTTTGAACAGTTCGTCCAGTTTTTGTTGCACCGCTTTTTGATTGGCTTCACGCTCTTTTATCGACTCGATCAGCTGTTCTTCATTATGGAGGGCATGCTTTTTTCGTTCTTCCAGCACACCGCGGCGCCCTTCATTTTTTTCAAGCGCTTCGCTCACTTCTAATCGTTTTTTATGGAGGTCTGCTGCCGTTTGCCGGATAGCGGCATGCTCTTCACGGTAGGACGCAAGCTTTTCTTCAGCCTTTTCTAAGCTGTCTTTGCGCGCTTGCAGCTGCTCTTTTAACGTTTTTAGCTTGTCAGACTCCGCTGTCCAGTTTTCGTAAAGCTCTGTAATTTCCTGTGCAATCACTTGTATATCTAATGTCCGTTGTTCTTCGGCCAACAATTTGTACTCTTCGGCAATGGATGCCTGTTCGCGAAGTGGCTCTACTTGTTCTTCTAATTCATTTAAAATGTCGGCGACACGGACTAAGTTTTCTTCCGTTTGCTCTAGCCGCTTCACAGCTTTGTTTTTCCTTGTTTTATATTTAAGCACGCCTGCTGCTTCTTCAAAGATGGTTCGCCGCTCTTCAGCCTTGCTGCTTAGAATTTCCTCGATTTTCCCTTGACCAATAATGGAGTACGCTTCCCGGCCAAGGCCAGAGTCCAGGAACAAATCGACAATGTCTTTTAAACGGCACGAGTGGCGGTTAATTAAGTATTCGCTTTCCCCTGAGCGGTACAAACGTCTTGTTACGCTTACTTCGCTGTAGTCAATTGCCAAATGGCCGTCTTCGTTATCGAGAATAAGTGAAACCTCGGCCATATTTACAGCTTTACGAGAATCACTTCCTGCAAAAATAATGTCTTCCATTTTTGCGCCTCGGAGCGATCGAGCGCTCTGTTCGCCGAGCACCCAACGGACTGCATCGGCAATATTGCTTTTCCCACTGCCATTCGGCCCAACAACTGCTGTGACGCCTGGCACAAAATCTACTAGTATCGGTTCTGCAAAAGACTTAAATCCTTTTACTTCAAGTCGCTTGAGGAACATCTTCATCCCCACTTTCTGGAACTGCCATCGCTGCGTTACCTAGGTCACATCAACGATACCCGGTAAACTGTATAACTCTATTAGTTTATCACACAAAAAAACAGCTGGAAATATGAATTGCCTGTTTCCCCTTTGATTTGGTAAGGTAGAGATCAGTAAGCATTGCAAAAGGAGGATTCACTTGGCTTCATTAACACTTGAAGAAATTGAAACGATGCTTGATGACATGAAAAAGAAACTGAATGTTGTTAATGCCAGCGTTATTACAAGCGACAGTGTTAGCCCCGCTAAACACGACGACTTAATTGCGTTGCACGCCCATGTGATGCGGAGCCCGTCCTTCTCGATTAGCGAGATGGACGAAATTGTCCAGGAACTTGGCCAGCTTCGAGGTAGAAAAAGCTAGAAAAAAGGAGGCATGATCCGCTTCCTTTTTTCTAGCTTTCTTTTTGGTTGAGCGCAAGCAGCGCTTGTTTCGCAGCTAGCTGCTCAGCTTCTTTTTTGGAGCGCCCTGTCCCTGTGCCAATTGTTTCTTCATTGAGCTGCACATCTGAGACAAATTCACGATCGTGGGCAGGCCCTCTTTCTTGGACTATTAAATAGCGAATTTGGCCGCGGTTATCCCGTTGCACAAATTCTTGCAGTTGACTTTTAAAATCCATCTTGTATGTGAATGCGCCTTCTTTGATTTTCGGATACATAAAACGCGCCAAAAACATAAACACAGGCTCAAGCCCTTGATCCATATAAAGGGCACCAATAAACGCCTCAAACACATCTGCAAGGAGCGCAGGGCGTGTTCGTCCCCCTGTCACTTCCTCCCCCTTGCCAAGAAGAACAAGTTTGCCGAACTGCAACTCTTCGGCAAAACGGGCTAAGGATGGTTCGCATACGATCGAAGCACGCAATTTCGTCATATCGCCTTCGCTCATATTTTTGTACGTTTTAAATAAATATTGGGAAACCGCCAATTCTAAAACAGCATCGCCAAGAAATTCCAAACGTTCATTATCCGATGATGAAAAAATTCGTTGTTCATTCACATACGAGGAATGGGTAAATGCTTGAATCAACAGTTTGCGGTTTTCAAACGTTAGACCCGTGCGGACAAGGAGGTCGTCAAACTGCTTTTTTTGTTCTTCCGTCAGCTCTAACCGCCGCTGACTCCGTTTTCGCTCGCCTGACCGAGGCTTGCGTTGGTACTTCGATGATTGTGCCATAATTCCCTCCAAACAATGGAGCTACTCATTTTGCAACATACGTATTCATAGTGCTCATTGTTGATTGTAACAGAATCCCGCGGCCTTGTGGAGTTTCCTTTTGTGTGAAGATGTGAAAAGAGCCCCCTTTTGCAAGGGGCCCTTTTCTCGCGGTTATTGGTTGTTATTTATGTAATCGACAACATCTTTAACCGTTGCAATTTTTTCTGCGTCTTCATCGGCAATCTCCATGTCAAACTCATCTTCAAGCTCCATAACAAGCTCAACGACATCAAGAGAATCAGCTTTTAAATCTTCTTTAAAAGAAGACTCTAGTTTTACTTCTGATTCTTCGACACCTAGACGGTCAACGATGATTTTTGTAACACGCTCCATAACATCTGCCAAAACGTTCACCTCCTCCCAAAAGTATCAGCACAAGAATTGTACCGACAGAGTGTAAGCCTGTCAAGCTGACTCTTATTAAGGCATGACCATGCCGCCGTCAACGTGGATCGTTTGACCGGTTAAGTAAGCGGCGTCATCGCTTGCCAAAAACCGAACAACACGGGCGATATCCTCTGGTTCGCCAAGCTTCGCCAATGGGATTTGTTGAAGCAGCTGTTCCTTTGTTTCGCTTGCTAGCTCATCTGTCATATCTGTCGTAATAAAGCCTGGCGCCACCGCATTGACAAGAATGCCTCGCCCTGCCAATTCCCGCGCCAAAGACTTAGTCAAGCCAATGACGCCTGCTTTGGCGGCAACATAATTGGCTTGTCCAGCGTTACCCATTACGCCAACGACAGACGAGACATTGATGATTCTGCCAGCACGTTGTTTCATCATTTGCCGGCTGACTGCTTTCGCGCAGTGGAACACCCCTTTTAAGTTCGTATTGATGACGGCATCCCAATCGTCTTCTTTCATTCTCATTAGCAAGTTATCGCGCGTAATGCCTGCATTGTTTACTAAAATATCAATTGATTGAAAGCGGCCGATGGCTTCTTTCATCATCGCTGCCACTTCCCCTTCGGAGGCAACGTCTGCCTGATACGCAAACGCCTCTTGGCCAAGCGCCTTAATGTTGGCCACTACTTCTTCAGCACGGTCTCGATTTCCTGCATAATTGACGACGATATTCGCCCCTTTGGCAGCAAGTTCAAGGGCGATCGCTTTGCCAATTCCACGTGAAGCGCCTGTTACAACAGCCGTTTTTCCTGTTAACATGAATGCTTGTCTCCTTTCAGCGCAGCCGCCATCTTTTCAAATGACTCACGGTCGCTGACGGCAAATGTCCGCAAGTTACGGTCAATTTTACGAACCAATCCGCACAATACATTGCCTGCGCCAATTTCAATAAATGTGTCGACACCGAGTTCAATCATGCGGCGAACGCTCTCTTCAAAACGTACTGGTGAATAAATTTGTTCAGCAAGCTGTTCGCGAATGACTTCAGGGGCATCTGTCACTTCAGCGGTCACGTTCGCGATCAGTGGAACAGTCGGATTGGCAAATGGCGCTTGCTCTAATGCTTGTTTAAATTGATCGGCCGCAGGCTTCATCAATGACGAATGGAATGGCCCGCTGACGGCAAGAGGCAAGACACGCTTGGCCCCTTTTTGTTTTGCTAACACTGCTGCTTGTTCAATCCCTTTCGCAGTCCCTGACAGGACAATTTGCCCTGGGCAATTCAAATTGGCAAGTTCGGCAACTTCGCCGTCCGCTGCAATTTCGGAAGCCACTTCTTCAAGCTCCTCTTTATTTAACCCGAGTACCGCTGCCATCGCCCCTTGTCCTTGTGGCACAGCTTCCTCCATGAGTGTCCCCCGTTGATGAACAAGTGTGATCGCATCTTCAAATGTAAGGGACTTACATGCCACTAAAGCAGAATACTCCCCTAGGCTATGGCCTGCAACAAAATCTGCTTGAATGCCAGCGTCGCGGAACAATTGGAGGACTGCAGTGCTGATCGTGACTAAAGCAGGTTGGGCATAAGCCGTTTGTTTCAGCTTTTCTTCTGGTCCATGCTCGATGATCTCTGAAAGAGGAAAACCAAGCGCTTTGTCAGCCCGTTCAAGCACTTCCTTTGCCAATGAATCTTCAGCAAAAAGCGTTGCTCCCATGCCAACTTTTTGTGAGCCTTGTCCAGGAAATAAAAAGGCAATTTTCCCCACTTTACTCTCCCCCATTTTCTAATTTTTGTGTGATCGTCTTTGTCACCTCATTGTCGACCATTTCTTTCGCCTGGCGTATCGCATGAAAAACCGCATTCGCATCTGATGAGCCATGGGCTTTTATTACAGGCGCTTTTAGGCCAAATAACCCAGCACCACCGTATTCCGAGTAATCCATTTTCTCTTTGAGATTGCGGAATTGGGGCTTGAGCATACCCGCTGCAAGCTTAGCGGGCAATGAGCTTGTCAATTGCTCTTTGAGCAGTGAGAAAACCATTTTCGCTGTCCCTTCCACGCTTTTTAACACGACATTTCCCGAAAAGCCGTCGCAAACGACAATATCGCAGACGCCTGCAAACAAATCCCTTGCTTCGACATTGCCGATAAAATGAAGGGAGCTGTTTTCAAGAAGCTGATACGCCTGTTTCGTCAGCTCCGTGCCTTTTCCAGCCTCTGCGCCGACGTTCAGGAGGCCAATGCGTGGATTTTTTTGTTGATAGACGTTGCGTCGATACGCATCGCCGATGATTGCGTATTGGAGTAAGTGTTCAGGACTGGCGTCCATATTGGCACCAGCATCGAGGAGCAAAAAGCCATTGCCGTCTATCGTTGGCAGCGTTGGCGCCAACCCTGGGCGCTCGACGCCTTTAATGCGCCCGACATAAAGGAGACCGGCTGTCATGAGCGCACCTGTGTTTCCAGAAGAAATACATGCATCAGCGTTGCCTTCTTTTACTTCTTTTACACAAAGCACCATTGATGCCTCTTTTTTTCGGCGGACAGCTGTTGTCGGTTTGTCCGTGTCCTCGATTTTTTCAGTCGTATGTATGACAGTTAGGCGTGTCGTGTTGGTAAGATGTGGTCTGATTTGTTCTTCATTGCCGATAAGGGTGACCTCAAGCTCTGGAAATGTCTGAACCGCCCGAATCGCCGCTTCGACGTGTGCTTTAGGCGCATTGTCTCCCCCCATGGCATCCAAAGCTATTCTCATTGCTGTGGCCTCTCTTCCGTTTCGTTTTGCTGATACATCGCGAATTCACCAGTAAACACGACTTCCTGGTTTACATGGCTTGTCACTAGAATCCGTGTACGCCCGCTCCCTTTTCCAGCCATTTCTGCTTTCGCAACGACACGTTCGCCTGCACGGACGGGTCTAGTAAACTGAATAGACGCTTTGGCGGTAAGGACGAATTCATTGTTCACGAGTGCTACAGCCAAGGAATTTGCCTGTGCAAACAAATGGTGGCCTCTGGCGATGCCGCTTCTTTCAAACACGTGCTCCGGCCCAACATCAAAGATGGAAATGGCACGCTCTTCAAGAACAAGATCGACAATTTCGCCAAAGACTTCTTCAGGCGCTAAAGCAATAACCGAGTCTCGTTGTTTGTAGGCAACGTCTTTAATGCGTTCCCGTAGTTCTGGAATGTTTTGTTCCATTCGGTCAAGACGAATTGTTTGGATGCTGACACCAAAGTGGGCCGACAACTCTTCGTCGGTCATAAAAGGGTTCCCTTCAAGCAGCTCCATTAACAGCCGTTGCCGTTCTTTCTTTTTTATCTTCATCTCCACACCGCCTGTATTCCACATTTCCATTTCAGAATTAAGACTAGGTACTAAGACTAGTATATAGATCTTCAGCGTAGGATTCAACCTTTTAATCGAGCTTGACTTCTTCGAAGGCGCCTGTTTTTTTCAAGTAATCATAGAGCAACCTGTACTCTGGATCTGTTTTCAGGACATTCGCTTTAAAAATACGGTCAGCATCTTGGCGTGCTGCTTCCAATGTTCGGTAATCGTGGACGACATCAGCAAGTTTAAAATCGGGAAGCCCGCTCTGTTTCGAACCAAAAAAATCACCTGGACCCCGCAATTCTAGGTCTCGCTCTGACAAAACGAAACCATCGCTTGTCTCTGTCATAATCCGCATTCGTTCTTTGCCGACTTCTGTCTTCGGTTGAGCAACTAAAATACAATACGATTTTTCATCGCCTCGCCCTACGCGGCCTCGTAATTGATGGAGTTGGGCAAGGCCAAATCGGTCGGCATCGTAAATGACCATAACGGTTGCATTCGGCACATTGACGCCTACTTCGACGACCGTTGTTGAAACTAAAATACGCAATTCATTGCGAGCAAAAGCAGCCATAACTGCCTCTTTTTCGGCTGCTTGTAAACGGCCGTGCATTAATCCAACTTGGGCGTCTCCTTGGAAATGGGCAGTTAGCATGCTATGAAAGTCAATTGCGTTTTGCACATCCAGCTTTTCAGATTCTTCAATCAGAGGGCAAATCACATATGCTTGGCGGCCTTTCTTGACTTCTTTGCGCACAAATTCAAGCACACGCTCCAACATCTCGTGCTGGACCCAATACGTTTCAATTGGCTTTCTGCCAGCAGGCATTTCATCAAGCACCGATACATCCATATCGCCAAAAACCGATATCGCCAGCGTTCGCGGGATAGGCGTGGCCGTCATAAACAATACATCTGGATGTTCGCCCTTATCGCGAAGGATGCGGCGCTGTTCTACGCCAAAACGGTGCTGTTCATCGGTAATAACGAGGGAGAGTGCAGAAAAGACAACATCTTCTTGAATGAGGGCATGTGTGCCGATGACAATATCCACTTCTCCTTTGGCGATTTGATCAAGCAGTTCACGGCGTTTTTTGCCTTTGACACTGCCAACGAGCAACGCCGTTTTCAGGCCGAGTGGCTCAAACCACGCTTCAATCGTTGTGGCATGCTGTTCAGCAAGAATTTCAGTCGGCGCCATTAATGCACATTGACCGCCAGCTCCGACAACTCCGGCCATACACGCCGCCGCAACAGCTGTTTTTCCTGAGCCAACATCTCCTTGCAAGAGACGGTTCATCCTTAACGGAGAGCGGATGTCTGACACAATATCAGCAATCGCGCGCTGTTGAGCGCCTGTAAGGGGGAACGGCAATAAAGAAGTAAATGCGGCAATATCATCCTCTTTTACGTCAAGCTGCCTCCCGCCTTGCTGGTTGCGAATCGCTTCTTTAAACGCGCGCATTTTCAATTGAAACAATAGCAGCTCTTCATACACATAACGTCGTCTTGCCTGCTTCGTTGCTTCTCGATTGAAGGGATAGTGAAGATGGCGCAGCGCTTCGCCTTTGCCCATCAACTTATAGCGTTTACGAATGCTTTCAGGCAACGGATCTTCAATTTGGCTACCGTACGCAGAGAAGGCGGCAGCAATCCATTTTTGCAATGCCTTGCTTGTTACTTTGCCTGAACTGTGATAAACGGGTTCGAGGTTGCCTTCTCGTTCAACGATGCCAAATTTTAATTCAGATCCTGTAATGGTCAGCCGATGGGCGTCCCATTTTCCGGTGACAGTCACGTCCATTCCAGGCTGAAGCTTGCTCTTTAAAAACGCACGGTTAAAGAAAGTGGCTGTCACCAACACACCATCCACTTCGATTCGAAACGTCAGCCTGTTTTTATTTTTGCCGTAGTAGCGCACGCTCGCTTCATTTTGGATTTTACCCGCCATTGTCACACGCTCATCATGGGCTGCTTCTGTAGGCCGTTTGAGCGCATAATCCTCGTAACGGAACGGAAAATACTCAAGCAAATCGCCAACTGTCAAAATGCCCATTTTATTGAGCAATTTTCCGCTTTCTTCGCCAACGCCTTTTATGGCTGTTACATCAAGGGTGCCAATGCTCATTTCGTTTGTTTCGTTCTCCTACCAAAAATCTCCGCTTCAAGCTTGCGGCCAGTTGGCGTTGCCGCAAGTCCGCCTTCTCCTGTCTCCCGCAGTGCTTCTGGCATTGTTTGACCAATTTTATACATCGCATCAATGACTTCATCGCAAGGGATGCGGCTCTCGATACCAGCTAAAGCCATATCCGCCGCCGTGATTGCAAGGGATGCGCCTGCCGCATTCCGCTTCACACAGGGCACCTCGACTAAGCCGGCAACTGGATCACACACCAAGCCGAGCATATTTTTTAAAGCAATTGCCATTGCATGGGCGCTTTGCCGAGGGGTCCCACCTGCCAGTTCGACTAGCGCTGCCGCCGCCATGCCCGTTGCTGAGCCTACTTCGGCCTGGCACCCGCCAGCAGCCCCGGAAATAGAAGCATTGTTTGCGACGACAAAACCAAACGCGCCGCTCGTAAATAAAAAGTTGAGTTTTTGTTCTTCCGTAGGCTTCAGTTTGTGAGCAACACCAAACAGCACACCAGGAACAACGCCAGCAGAACCTGCTGTTGGCGTCGCGCAAATTGTCCCCATTGCTGCGTTCACTTCATTTGTTGCCATCGCCCCCGCTACAGCCAAAAGGGTCGTCTCCCCGCCAATCATTGTCCCGTTTTTCACATAAGCAGCCAGCTTCTTGCCGTCACCGCCAGTCAGCCCAGAAACGGATACGACGTCTTCATGGATCCCTCGTTCTACTGCTTGCTCCATGACTAGCAATTGCCCGCGCATCTGTTCAATAATTTGGCGCCGCTCTCTACCGGTCACTTCGATTTCTTGGGTGATCATCACTTCTGAAATCGGCATATTGGCCTGTTCCGCTTTCGTAACTAATTCTTCGACATTTTTAAACAAACGGATCCCCTCCCTTTAATCGTGGATTTTCGAGACATGGGTAATGTGAGGGAGCCTCTCTAGTTCCAAAAGCAGCGCTTTATCGACATTTTGGTCGACTTCTATAACCATTAACGCGGTTTCCCCTTTTTCTTTACGCGACACTTCCATATGCCCGATATTCAATTGATGCTTTGCAAGGAGGTTGCTTACTGCGGCAATCACGCCATAACGGTCAAGATGGGCAACCAATATAGCCGGGTGGTTCCCCGATAAACGGAGGTCAAAACCGTTCAACTCGACTATTTCGATTTTGCCTCCGCCAATCGAAACGCCGACAAGATCTAAGCGTTTATCGCCTTTTGTCAGCTTGATCCGGCATGTGTTAGGGTGGTGGACGACGGCTTCTTCCTCATGGAGATGAACGTCCATTGCTGCTTCTTTTGCATGGTGGAAAGCATCACGGATGCGCTCGTCGTTCGTTTCATAATCAAGCAATCCACCTACAACAGCGACATCCGTTCCGTGCCCACGGTACGTTTTCGCAAAAGAGCCGTAGAAATGTACATCTGCCCGTTCAGGGACTTCAGCAAAAAGGGCACGCGCCACTTTGCCAATCCGTGCCGCTCCAGCTGTGTGAGAACTCGAGGGGCCAATCATGACAGGGCCGATAATATCAAAAACAGTCCGATATTTCATTACCATCCCTCCATTTTTAAGGAAAAAGAAGACTGCCATCTTCTTATGGGGAATGGGCAGCCTTCGATTTTTACTTTTGCTCCGCTTCTGTCATTGACAGCGAAACCGTCCCAGGGCCAACATGAGCGCCAATGACTGCGCCAATTTCTGTAACTGTCAGCGACTGTACTTGAAAACGAGCTTTCACTTCATTGGCCAGCTCATTTGCAAGCGTCTCATTGACAGCATGGGAAATGCCGACATGGACGTTCTTGTTTCCATATGCTTCTTCTAGTAAAGCAAGCATCTTGGCGATTGCTTTTTTCTGCCCTCTTACTTTTTCTTTGGCATACACTTCGCCGTCCTCTGACAAGGAAAGAAGTGGTTTCATTTTTAACAACGTGCCAATAAGAGCAGACGCCTTGCCGATCCGGCCATTCTTTTCCAAGAATTCGAGTGTGTCCACCAAGAAATAGACAGTCGTTAGCTCAAGCATCTCTTCAAAGCGCTTTTGGCATTCTGCCAGTGTAGCCCCTTTTGCCGCCAGTTTTGCCACTTCAACGACAATAATCCCGATCGCATACGAAGCGCGCTTGGAATCATATACATGAACATCCAGTTCTCCCTTGAGGGACTCTTTCGCAATTAGAGCCGCTTGCAAAGTACCGCTCATTTTTGCAGAAAGATGAATCGACATAATTTCCTTTGCGCCATCGTTTGCCAGGCTACGGTATAATTCTTCAAATTGGTTTGGCGATGGCTGCGACGTTTTCGGCATTTCACTCGCTTGCTGCAATTTTTCATAGAATGCAGGCGGTGTCAACGTGACCCCATCCTCGAATTGCTCATTGCCAAAATGAACGTTGAGCGGAATAACGGTAATTCCATGTGCTTCTGCTACTTCCTTAGGAATGTCTGCCGTGCTGTCTGTGACAATTTTCACCTTTTCCAAACGATCCCCTCCCCGTTATCGTCTATGCTCTTTATGCGCTTCCATCCGTGGTCTCGTCCTGTATGCAGATGGATCATTCGACTGAAAAAATGTACGAGTACAACGGCTGTCCGCCCTCAACAATATCGACTTCCATGTCGGCATGGCGCTCATTGACGTAAGCTTCAATTTGACTTGTATCGTCTGCGGTAGCGTCTTCGCCCGTTATAATGGTCAACACTTCTGCTTCCTCATCAATCATTTCATCAAGGAGCTTTTTCGCCACGTCTTGTTTACGAGGGCCACAAGCAATGATTTTTTTGTCGGCTATCCCCATAAAATCGCCCTTGTTTATCGTCTGATTATCCATTTGCGTATCCCTGACTGCATACGTTAGCTCACCTGTTTTTACTTCCTTCATCGCTTCGGCCATTGCGGCGGCGTTCTTTTGCAAACTGTTTGATGGATTAAATGCGAGCAACGCTGCTAAACCTTGGGGAACCGTCTTCGTCGCCACAACTTCAACGTCCGCTTCGCTTACCTCTGCAGCCTGTTTGGCAGCCATGACAATATTGCCGTTGTTTGGCAAGATAATCACTTGTTTGGCATTGGCTTTTTGAATAGCTTGGACAATATCTTCTGTGCTTGGGTTCATTGTCTGCCCGCCAGCAATGACTTGGTCAGCGCCAAGGCCCTTAAACAATTTCTCGATTCCTGAACCCATCGCGACCGTCACAATCGCAAACTCTGCTTTCGGCCGTGCCGATGCTGGGGCATGCCCACCGTGGCTATCATTTGTAAGGCGTGCGTGCTGCTCGCGCATATTTTCAATTTTCACTTGCATGAGCGGCCCATACGCTTGCGCCTCTGTCAACACTTCGCCTGGATATTCCGCATGGATGTGCACTTTTAATAAATCGTCATCTGATACAACAAGAAGGGAATCGCCGTACTCGCTTAATTTTTCCCGAAAAGCTTCTTCATGAAATGGCTGCTTTTCCAGTTTTTCACGGTCAAAACGCACCATCAACTCCGTGCAATAGCCGAATTCAATATCGCCCGTTTCCATATGAGACTGGGCATTTTGCGCATGGAAGTGCTCTGCATTAATCAAATCGCCTATATTTGGCTCTGCCAACAAGCTCGGTCTCCGCTCACCTGTAAGCGCTTGTAGAAAGCCAGCATAAATATAGACAAGCCCTTGCCCGCCTGAATCAACAACACCGACTTCTTTTAAGACAGGAAGCAAGTCCGGCGTGCTTGCAAGAGAGCGCTCCGCGGCTTTGATGATTGTCGTTAAAAATGGCGTAAAGTCTGTTTCTTTTTTCGCAGCCTGCTCTGCTGCTTTGGCAGTGTCTTTTGCTACAGTCAAAATCGTCCCTTCGACTGGCTTCATTACTGCTTTGTAAGCAGTGGCAACACCCGCTTGCAATGCTTTTGCAAATTGTTCAGTCGTCAATTCGCTATGTCGTTCCACCGCTTTGGAAAAACCTCTGAACAATTGCGATAAAATGACGCCTGAGTTCCCTCGTGCGCCCATTAAAAGCCCTTTTGCAAAAGCGCTAGCAACTTTAGCCACGTCCTCTTGCTGCGACTTCTGGATTTCTTTGACGCCAGAAGTGATCGTCAAATTCATGTTTGTTCCCGTATCCCCGTCTGGAACCGGGAACACATTAAGCGAATCAACCACATCCGCTTTATTCGCTAGCTCGCTTGCCCCCTCTATAAACATATGGGCAAGCGTCTCGCCATTCAATTTCTTGCTCACTTTGTCTTCCCCCTTCTCGATCCTAAGGATTCGCGACGCGAACCCCTTGCACAAAAATGTTCACCGATTCCACTTCAAGCCCAAGCATTTTCTCTAAATCGTATTTCACTTTTGTTTGGACCATATGGGCGACTTCCGAAATTTTTGTGCCATAACTTACGATAATGTACATATCAATGTGAAGTTCTTCCCCTTCTTCACGGGTAATCACACCTCGACGGAAGTTTTCTTTTCCTAACAGCTCCGCTAACCCGTCTTTAAAGTGTTTTTGTGAGGCCATGCCGACAATGCCGTAGCAATCAATCGCTGCGCCTCCGGCAATCGTTGCAACCACATCTTGTGACACATCGACTGTACCAAGCTCCGTTTTCATTTCAATTGTCATTGCTCTGCCTCCTTCAAATAGTAACCATACGTATCGCCATTTTACTATATCGCCTTCTATTTTAAAAGCTTTTGATTTGCGTCAAGCCTTTTTACTTGTCTTTTTTTATTGCGTTATGGAAAGGCCTATGCTAAGATGTTTGAGTAACGTTGACTACGTGTTTTTGTTGAGAATGTTAAGGAGGTGGCACTACATGGCTCGTGAATGCTATATAACTGGTCGTAAAGCGCGTTCTGGGAATAAGCGCTCTCATGCAATGAATAAATCAAAGCGTCGCTTTGGTGCAAACGTACAGAAAGTTCGTATCTTGGTAGACGGAAAGCCGAAGCGTGTATATGTTTCGGCGCGCGCCCTTAAATCAGGAAAAGTAGAACGCGTCTAAATACGCAAAAAAAACACCGCAATTGCCGCGGTGTTTTTTTATCTTATTCTTTTTTAAATGAGCCAAGCATTGCTCGAACAAATCCCCCTAAAAACTTCGGCAGCTTGATCGTATAAAATTTCATTGCTCCTCCTCCTCAAGCACTGGCAATCAGGCACGCCTGAACAATAAATTTTGCGAGCACACGCCAAACCGAGATTTGCCCGTCATTTGAATGAGTCAGCAGCCCGATTTGCCGCTCTCCTTTCATGAGGTCAAACGCCTTCTTGACGTGTCCACCCGTAGCTATTATTAGACTATGCAGCAAGAGGAAAAATCAGACCTGTTTTCCTAGTCCTCTCAAGGCTTTTAACATAAGGGGGTAATTCGCTCCATTCACTGCCCACGGATTTGCGCAATCGCTTTTGCTAAATCGGCTTCTTTAAACACTGCCGACCCAGCAACAAGAATCGTCGCCCCTGCTTGGACACATTGTTGTGCTGTCGTCGGGTTGATGCCGCCGTCTACTTGAATGTCCACTGGCAGCTGGCGTTCATCAATCATAGCGCGGAGCTTTTTAATATTAGCAAGTGCCCCTGGGATAAACGATTGTCCGCCAAAACCGGGATTGACCGTCATTTGCAGCACATAATCGACGTCTGCAAGCACAGGCTCAGCAGCATAAGCGGGGGTGCCAGGATTAAGAACAATCCCGGCTTTCATGCCTGCTTCTTTTATAGCGGCAACCGTCCGGTGCAAATGAGCGCTAGCTTCAACATGAACACTGAGGCAATCGGCGCCGGCTTGCTGAAAAAACGCAATTTGTTTTTCAGGCTGCTCGACCATTAAATGGACGTCTAATGGAAGATCGGTATAAGGGCGGATCGCTTCCACCATTTGGTGTCCAAATGTGATTGGCGGCACAAATTGCCCGTCCATCACATCGACATGAATCCAGTCGGCGCCTGCATTGTCACAAGCTTGGACCGTCTCTCCCATTCTTGAAAAATCACCCGCTAAAATCGAAGGCGCTACTCTGATCATGTTAATATCTCCTTTTTTGATCTTGAATTTCATGTAAAAACTGCAAATAGTGTTTATAGCGGAAAGAATCAACCTCCCCCGTTTCTACTGCATCCTTAATGGCACATTTAGGCTCCTTGTCATGAAGGCAGCCTCTAAATTTACAGTCATCCATTAAACTTAAAAACTCTGGAAAACAAAAGCGGAGGTCTTCCGCCTCCATGTCTGTAAACTCCAGCGAGCTAAACCCAGGCGTATCAGCGACAAGGCCTTCACCTATTGGCAAAAGTTCAGTATGCCTTGTTGTATGACGTCCCCGTCCAAGGTGCCTTGATATTTCATTCGTTTCAATTTTCGCCTCTGGGGCAAGCGCATTCAATAGCGAAGACTTCCCGACTCCAGACTGGCCAGCAATCACCGACACTTGATTCGCCAACAACGGGAGCAATTCGCTAGGATCATCGGCCTGTTTCGTTGATGTATATAGGACGGGATAACCGATTTGCTCATACATCGCCACTTGCCGGGTTAGGGCATCCCGTTCACTCGCCTCAAGCAAATCGGTTTTGCTAATGATTAATACAGGCTTGATGTCATGTTGTTCGATATGTACCAAAAAGCGATCCAACAAGAGCGTATGAAAATCAGGCTCCTTTGCCGAAAAGACAAGAATCGCTTGGTCAACATTGGCGATAGGTGGCCGGTTTAGCTGATTTTTCCGTTCTTTAATCGCCATCACATAACCGTCCGTTTCATTCTCCGCCTCAAATTCGACATAGTCGCCAACAAGCGGCGTCTGCTTGCGCTTCCGAAAAACACCTCTGCCTCGGCATTGGATAAGCGCCCCTTCGCTTTGTACATAGTAAAAGCCAGAGAGCGCTTTGACAATCAGTCCTTCTGGCATACCATCCCTCTCTTTTCTGCTTGATTTTCACGACCACTCGTTCTCTTTAAAGTCTGACTGCTCGTTTATTGAAAGAAGGGCGCGTTTCCACGCCCTCCGACTGTAAATAAACGCTCACATACGTCGCCGTTGCGCCTATTCCTCTTCCTCGGTGTACGTATAGATTTGCGACTGCCGGTTAAATTCATCATTTATATATACATCGTAAGAGCCTGTATAGCTAGGACTTACACGCAAATCGATTTCAAAATCAGTCGTCTCGGTAATCGTCTCTTCCACAAGCACTCGTTCATCACCTTGTGAATCGGCATCTTTGCCAACGATGCGAATGTCAAAACTTTGCCCATCTGCTTGCTGTTCTTCTGATACGACAATCGTTTGCGTGACGCGATAAACCATCGTCGGGTCTCCCTCATTGTCTTCGCCTTGAGTTGGCGTTTCTTCTACAGGGTCTTCGGCTTCATCTGTAGGCTGCTCGGGAACTTCCGCTGGAGGTGAGCCAGGCTGTTCTTGAAGCGGCTCTGGCCCTCTTGATAGCACCACGCTCACATTGTCCCCTCTCTCTAGCGTTGACAATGGTTCTGGAGACTGGCTAATAACCCGCCCTTCCGCGATTTCGTCGTCGTATTCCCTCGAAAAAGAGCCGCGCAACCCTTCGCTATTAAAATAAGCGCGTACATCATCTTCTGTTTGGTTCGTCAAGTCATCCAACTGAATCGATTCAGGCACGCTGTATGTGAGCACGACCGTCGTCTCGGCAGGAACGGCCATTGTGTCCGGCGACGGGCTTTGGGACAATACTGTGTTTTCCGGCTCGCTGTTGTCTTCCCGTGGCTGTGTCTCTACAGAAAATCCTTTCTGCTCAAGAAGCCTCGTTGCCGACGAAAGGGTTAGCCCTTGGTAATCATCAATTTTGACTTCATCTTTCGAGGCGCTTATAAACAGTTTAACTGGCTGGCCTTCTTTAATGACGCGGCCCGCTTGTGGATTTTGTCTGGCGACGCGCCCTTCATCGTAGTTTTCATCGGCGATTTCTTCCGTTTCTACCCGTAGATTACGGGCTTCAATTTCCTCAACCGCTTCTGCTTCGGTCATATTGACAACGTCAGGCACTTCTTGCTCAGGAACGAAGAAAAGCGCGTTCCAAAACGTAAAAGCGAGGACCGTCGCCCCGATGAGCACTGCTAGTGCAACCGCGCTCAACCATAGCCATTTTTTCCGCTTTTTCTTTTTCACTCCGTTGCCATCATCAGAAGTGGTGTTCGCTTCCGGTTCAGGCACGTTGTCACCCTCTGCCTCTTCTTGATGATTACTAGGTTTGCTTGGCACGGCAATGGTATCTTCTAATTGTTTATCGGCATAAACGCCAATAATCGGCAATTCCTTTGTCGTTTCGTCACTAACCGTGTCTTCGACAAAAGCGACATCTTCCTCAGCATCCGCTGATAGTGCAGCATCGCAAGCCCAGACCATTTCCTCTGCAGATTCATAGCGTTGCAGCGGGTCTTTTTGAGTCGCTTTCCTAATAACATTTTCAACACTTATAGGGACGCTTGGCACCAATTCACGTACAGAGGGTATGTCGTTTTGTAAATGCTTGATTGCGATCGAAACAGCCGTATCGCCAGAAAACGGAATCTGCCCGGTCACCATTTCATATAAGACAATGCCCAGTGAATATATGTCAGATCGATAAGTGACATGGCCGCCACGTGCTTGCTCCGGCGATAAGTAATGGACAGAGCCCATAACAGAATTGGTATGGGTAATCGTTGCCGACGTCATCGCCCTCGCAATTCCGAAATCGGTTACCTTCGCTTCGCCATTTTCGCTAATTAAGATGTTTTGCGGCTTAATGTCCCGATGGACGATTTGCATGGCGTGGGCATGGCCGACACCGTATAAAATTTGCTTAAAGTAATCAAGGGCAACAGCAATGTCTAAAGGCCCTTCTTCTTGAATCACTTGCTTTAGGGTGCGTCCTCGCACATATTCCATCACAATGTAGTAGACGTTGTCTTCCTCGCCAACATCGTAAATGTTTACGATATTCGGGTTGGCTAGACTTGTCGCTGCCTGGGCTTCACGTCTAAAACGGTTAATAAATTGTTCGTCTTCCGAGAATTGTGGCTGGAGCACTTTTACTGCCACGTGCCGATCAAGAATCACATCCAGCGCTAAATAAACATTGGCCATTCCGCCGCCGCCAATGCTGTCCAAAACGACGTAACGCCCGCCAATTCGTTCGCCTATCATATTATTCACCTATCTCCTTGCTAAAACGGACAAGAGCGATCGATATATTATCCTCTCCGCCACGTTCATTTGCTCGAGCAATCAGAGACTTGGCGATGACAGACAGCTCCTCTTTGCGCTCGACCTCGACTTGCAACTCTTTAATGGCAAGCTTGTTGGACAGACCATCCGAACAGATCATTAGCGTATCGATAAACTCAGAAGGAATCGTAAAAGAATCGACTTTCACTTGCGCTTCTGTACCGAGTGCCCGTAGCACGATGTTTTTCCGGGGATGGTGGTCAGCTTCTTCTGCAGAAATTTGGCCACTGCGGACCAACTCTGCAACAAGAGAATGGTCATCGGTTTGCTGGACCAACTGCTTTCCATTATAAATATAGGCGCGACTATCACCGACATGGGCAATCGTCGTGTATTCTTCTGTACAGACAGCAGCAATAGCAGTTGTGCCCATCCCTTCGCAATCAGGATTCTCTTTGGCATGGGCCAAAATCGAGGCATTGGCGTGTTCAAACGCCTCCTTTAAAAATTGTTCTGCAGATGACGCTGACAGAGGCTCTTTTACCTTGCGCCACTCGGCCTCCATTACTTCTGTCGCCAGGCGGCTAGCAACATCGCCGGCAGAATGGCCGCCCATGCCGTCAGCGACGATTGCAAGCGTACCTGCTGCCGATACAAAAATGCCGCCATTGTCTTCATTATGGGACCGCACTTTGCCTACATCTGTTAAAAATGCTGTGCTTTCAATCAAAAACGTCACCTCATTTAGCAGTCTCTTCTTTGCGCCCAGGCTCATTAAGACTTCCGTGTTAAAGCAACCATAAAGAACCCGTCTGTGCCAAAATCATGGGGCAAAATCGTTAAGCCAAGCGGACTAAAACGCCCGTTTGCTTGAATGTGATCAGGCAGCCTTCTATAAAATCGTTCATTCGTTTCGAACTGTGGATGAGTGTCTAAAAAGCGTTCTATCGCATGTTCGTTCTCTTCCTTTTCAATGGTACACGTGCTATAGACAAGCGTGCCGCCCTGTTTGACAAACTGGCTTGCATGGGCGAGAATCGCTGCTTGGACATTGGCAATGTGTTTAACGTCCTTTTCTGTCTTCGACCAACGAATGTCAGGCTTGCGTCGAATAACGCCAAATCCCGTACAAGGCGCATCGACAAGGACGCGGTCATAGTGTTTTTTTGTTTGAAGCGTCCTCGCATCTTCTGCACGTGTTTCAATGTTCTCAAGACCGAGCCTCGCTGCTTGCTCGGCAATGAGCTTCACTTTATGAGGGTGGAGGTCTAGAGCTAAAATATGACCCGTCCCGCTCATTTGTTCGGCAATATGGGTGGTTTTCCCTCCAGGCGCCGCACAAGCATCAAGGACATCCATTCCCTCTTCTGGACCAAGAAGCTTAGCTACAAGCATAGACGCTTCGTCTTGAGCGGTGAAAAGTCCTTCTTTGTAGGCTTTCCCTACAAATGGATTGCCTTTTTTTATTATGACAGCCAAATCAGGTAGCAGCTTGCTCGTTTCTGCCTCAACCCCTTCATGCCCTAAATGCGCCACTAGTTCTGCTGCTGTTGTCTTCATCCTATTGACGCGCAAACACACTTCAGGGGGAATGTTATTGGCATTTGCCATTGCAATCGCATCGTTTTCGCCGTATTGGTTCATCCAGCGAGCCATTAGCCATTGCGGATGGCTCGTATGCACGGCGGCTCGCTCGATTGGATCAGCAATCGCGCCCACGTCCGGCAATCCTTGCCGTTGGATGGAGCGGAGGACACCATTGACAAGGCCGCTAATGCCTTTATGGCCTCGTTTGTTGGCAATCGTAACCGCCTCATGGACAACTGCACGGTCAGGAATGCGGTCCAAATATACCATTTGATAGACAGAAAGGCGCAAGAGTACATCTACCCATAAAGCACGTTTTTTACCCGATTTTATAAAAGGCGCCAAATAGTAATCAAGCGTTCGCTTCCTGGCAATCGTACCGTAAACGAGTTCCGTTAGCAGCCCGCTGTCGCGCTTGTCCAATCCGGCGTTTGTTAAAGTCGAATGAAGCAACAGATGGCTATACGCTTGGTTTTTCTCGACCTTGAGCAGCGCATCAAGCGCCACTTCGCGAACGCTCGGCCTATTCATGCCCTTCACCGAGACGCTTTCCTACTTGGAACGGATGGGCTCCTTGCAGCAGGTGGTTTGCTAGCACCGCTTTTTTTCCTGCTGGCTGGACAACTGTCAATCGCAAAATCGTCCCATTCCCACAAGCAACGTCAATTCCTTGTTTTGTCGCGGCTAGGATTTCACCAGGCTCACGGTCATGCTCCCCTGCTATTTCGTTTGCCTCCCACACTTTCAAACGGTTGCCATTTATAAGCGTGTAGGCAACTGGCCACGGGCGCATGCCGCGCACTTGGTTGAATAGCGCCCTTGCTGGCTTTTGCCAATCGAGTACTTCTTGCTCCCGTTTGATATTAGGAGCAAACGTTGCCTTGTCCTCATCTTGCGCAACTGCCTCAATTGTACCCTGTTCTAAAGCAACAATCGTTTTTTCAAGCAAGTCAGCGCCAATCGCGCTTAGCTTGTCATGCATCGTCTGCACGTCGTCTTCATCTGTTATCGCTACCGCCTGCTGGGAAAGTACAGCTCCGGCATCAAGCTTTTCTGTCATATACATAATCGAAATGCCTGTTTGTTTCTCGCCGTCGATAATCGCTTGATGAATCGGGGCCCCTCCGCGGTATTTTGGCAACAGTGAAGCATGCACATTGATGCACCCGTATGGAGGAGCATCAAGGACAGCTTTTGGGACAATCTGCCCGTAAGCAGCGGTTACGATTAACTCCGGCGCAAACGCAAGAATGTCTTCATACTGCTTACGAATTTTTTCCGGTTGCAATACGGGAATTCCATGTTTTTGCGCTTCTTCTTTTACTGGGCTTGGCGTTAGCAGGCGTTTGCGCCCAACGGGGCGGTCAGGCTGTGTGACGACTGCCAATACCGTATGAGTATCGATCAGCCGTTTTAAAATCGGCACTGAAAATGCCGGCGTTCCCATAAACACAATTTTCAACAGTTCCACTCCTTACTTACATAAAGAAATGCGGATTTACATCTATGCTAATTTGCAGTTTTTTGTTCGTTGCATCGCGCAAATAATGGCGCATGACGGTATCAAGTATTTCTTGAAGCTTTGGTTCATGCCTGTATTTTATCACGCATTGGTAGCGATATCTATCTTTGATCCTGGCAATTGGCGAGACAACTGGTCCGAGGACAACGGTTTCTTCGTTTAAGCTTTCTTTTAAGTAACGGGCAACTTTTTGTGCGGCTGATATCGTGCTCGCTAGCTCTGTATCGGAAATGGTTAAGAGTGCCATATAGTAATAAGGCGGATAACTGCCCTGTTTGCGCAGTTGCATTTCCTTAGCGAAAAACTGTTCATAGTCATGGCTTTTTACGAGCTGGATGCTATAGTGATCAGGTGTATACGACTGGATAATGACCTCGCCTTTAAGCTGGTCACGCCCTGCCCTCCCTGCCACTTGTTCCAACAGTTGGAATGTCCGCTCAGCACTGCGGAAATCAGGAATATGCAGCATCGTGTCCGCTGTTAATACGCCAACAAGGGTAATCCGCGGAAAATCGAGCCCTTTGGCAATCATTTGTGTTCCTAATAAGATGTCAGCATCACCTTTCCCGAATGCTTCCAGAAGTTGTTTATGCGCCCCTTTTTTTCTCGTTGTATCGACGTCCATGCGGATTACTTTTGCTTCAGGCAAAAGGCGCGCTAACTCTTCTTCGACTTTTTGCGTACCAGAGCCAAAAAAACGAATATGATCGCTTCCGCATTCTGCGCACGTCTTTGGCATTGGCTGTTCATCGCCGCAGTAATGGCATTTGAGCGAATTGCCAGCCCGGTGGTATGTATAGGAAATGTCACAATGGCTACAGCTGGCCACATAACCACAATCCCGACACATAACAAACGTCGAGTAGCCGCGCCTGTTTAAAAACAGCACACTTTGTTCGTTGCGTTCAAGGCGTGCTTGCAATGCTTGCAGCAATTGCCCGGAAAACATCGAACGGTTGCCACGTCGCAGTTCTTCACGCATATCGACAACGTCGACCTCTGGGAGGGGGCGGCCTTTAATGCGTTCCCTCAAAGACAAAAGGCGGTAGACGCCCTTTTTTGCACGCGCAAACGATTCAACTGAAGGCGTGGCGCTGCCTAAAAGAACGGGAGCCTCGTGCTTCCGTCCCCGGTAAAGGGCCACATCCTTCGCATGGTAGCGCGGCGTTTCTTCTTGTTTGTAGCTTGTTTCGTGTTCTTCGTCAATGATGATGAGACCAATGTTTGTAAACGGAGCAAACACAGCCGAGCGCGCTCCAACCACAACTTTGACTTCTTTGCGGTGGATTTTCCGCCATTCATCATATTTTTCGCCATTCGATAAACCAGAATGCATAATCGCCACCAAGTCACCGAACCTTGCCTTAAAACGTGTGACCATTTGCGGTGTTAATGAAATTTCCGGTACAAGCATCATCGCTTCTTTGCCTTTTTCCAACACTTTTGCGATGGCTTGCAAGTAAATTTCCGTTTTCCCACTCCCTGTTACGCCATGAAGGAGCATCGCTTCATGGCGGCCGTTTTCAATCGCTGCTTCAATGGGGGCAATCACCGCTGCCTGCGCTGGTGTTAATTCCAGAGGGGCGCTAGGAGGGATTTGCTCATGTTGCAACGGATCACGGTAAACTTCTACGTCCGTCTCTTCCGCAAACCCTTTTTCAATTAACGCTTTTAATGTTGCTCTAGTCGTTTTGCTCTGTTGTAGCGCGTCCTTGGTTAGGAGTGGGCCATTTTCCTGCAAATAGCAAAAAAGTTCCCGCTGCTTTTTGGCACGTTCGGGAATGTCCTCTACTTGTTTCGGCAAAGCTTGTACCAGTTTCGCTGTCTTTTTGGCGCCTTGTTCAGTCACTTTATAAACGAGCGAGACGTCCCCTTCGTCAAGCGCTGTTTTGAGAAGCGACAAATCTTGTTTCATAAGACTACGTGCTTCTTCCCATGGTACGACATCGTGGTCCGCGAACAACGTTTGCAGCGGCAATGGCAACAAATCCAGTGCCGCTTTACGCTCTACTTGTTTGCTGACTTTTGTTTTTAAAGCGGCTGGCAGCATCGCAAAAAACGCTTTGACTTTGTAACAAACAGTTGTTTTTGCCAACCAGTCCCCAAGTTCTAACAATTCTTCGCTAAGCACTGGCAATGGATCAAGCACTTCACTGATTGGCTTTAGTTTCGTTGCTTCGCTCGTTTGTTCAAGAGCGACGACAAAGCCTTGTATGCGCCTAGGCCCAAAAGGGACGATCACACGGGCACCTGGGCGCGCAAACGCTCGCCATTCGTGCGGCACTTCGTAATCAAATAGCCTGTCCGTCTGTGCTGTCGGCACATCAACAATGACACGGGCAATCACTTTACGCTTCACGCCTTTTCATATAAGCTTCTAGTTCATTGAGGATTTGCTTGGCTACCTCTTGTTTTGAGGCTTGCGGATAAGCCGTTTCCTGTCCATCTCTAGTAAATACAGTGACCACATTTGTATCAACATCAAAGCCAGCGCCTTCAGTAGTAATGTTGTTCGCGACGATTAAGTCAAGGTTTTTTCTCTCAAGCTTGCTTTTGGCGTATGTGTGCAGTTGCTCAGACTCGGCCGCAAAGCCGACAAGAATTTGTTCCTTTTTATGTTCGCCAAGAAAACGCAAGATGTCTTTTGTCCGCTCTAGTACAACCGACCATTCGTCTGCGTTTTTTTTCTGTTTATGGGCAAAAACGTCAACAGGTTGGTAATCGGCAACTGCTGCTGCTTTTATGACGATGTCCGCTTGTTGATAGCGCTTATTTACCGCATTGTACATCTCCTCAGCAGTTTGTACGGCGACCGTTTCAACGCCAACAGGGGCTTCAAGCGCCGTCGGACCTGTTATTAACGTGACATGAGCGCCGCGTCGCCGCGCTTCTTGTGCGAGCGCATACCCCATTTTTCCAGAAGAGTAATTGCTGAAAAAACGAACTGGGTCAAGAGGTTCCCTTGTTGGTCCTGCCGTTACGATTACCTGTTTGCCACGCAAATCTGTCGCCTCTTCCAAAAGCGTATCGACCAGTTCGAGCAGTTGCTCTGGCTCGGCCATACGGCCTTTGCCGACCCACCCGCACGCGAGATAACCAGCACCAGGCTCAATTAATTGATAATGATAAGACCGCAGTTTTTCCATGTTTTCCTGTACAGACGGGTGTTCGTACATGTTGACGTTCATTGCTGGCGCTAATGCCACTGGCGCTTTCGTTGCCAACACAAGCGTTGTCAGCATGTTGTCAGCAATGCCTGCCGCTAATTTCGCAATTGTATTGGCGCTTGCAGGAGCAATCAAAACAAGATCTGCCTGGTCAGCAATGTCAATATGGGCAATTTTTGTTGCGTCTGGTTCTGTAAATGTATCTGTATAAACAGGATTGCGAGATAGTGCTTGAAACGTCAAAGGCGTTACAAACTTCGTGGCTGCTTCTGTCATGACCACATAAACGTTCGCTCCCGCCTGTGTTAACTTGCTGACAAGCGCTGCTGTCTTGAAAGCGGCGATGCCTCCGCTCACACCTACTACAATCGTCTTGTTTTTTAACATCGTGCTTTCCTCCATTTAGGCAAAGATGCAAAAAAGCTGTCTTCTTTGGGCAAAGGTGCCGTTATGGCAAACCAAATGTGTACGAAGACAGCTTTCGTTTTTATTCGCTTTTTTCACTGCTCCTCTTTTGGCACACGCTTTGTCAGCTGGTCGTTCACAATTTCCTCAAGGGCAATGCCGACAAACTTATATGACTTCGGCTTTTCCACAAGTGGCACCCGGGCAGAGTCTTCTTTCATTTCACGAGCACGGCGTGCAGAGACTGTAACAAGCGAGTATTTTGAATCCAATTTTTCTAGCAAATTGTCAATTGAAGGGTACAGCATTATTTTTCGACCTCCACAAGTTCTTTGTATTTTTTTATTAGGCGTTCCCGTTTGCAATGTTCAGCTGTTACAATCGCTTTAATCCGCTCAACGGCCCATTCGACTTTATCGTTTTCGACGACGTAATCATACATGGTCATTAAATCAATTTCTTCTTTTGCTACGGTCATCCGTTCATTAATAATGTCTTCTGTTTCCGTGCCGCGTCCGACAATCCGGTCACGCAATTCTTTTAAGCTTGGAGGCGCTAAAAAAATAAATACCCCTTCTGGAAATACGGTTCGGACTTTTTGCGCTCCTTGCACTTCAATTTCTAAAATAATGTCTTTCCCAGCATTGATCGTCTCCTGGACATAGTCAATGGGCGTGCCATAATAATTGCCGACATACTCGGCCCATTCTAGTAATTTTCCATCCTCGATCATTTGCTCAAATTGTTCTCGCGTTTTAAAAAAATAGTTGACACCATGCTTTTCGCCTTCGCGTGGTTTCCGCGTCGTCGCCGAAACAGAATACTCAATCGCTGTATTCTGGTTCCGCAATGCCCCGCAAACCGTGCCTTTGCCGACGCCTGCTGGCCCTGATAATACGATAAGCAGCCCTTTTTCTCTTTTCATCAAACTGACTCTACCTCCATTTTCGCTTAGGCGTCTTCCACTCCATCCTCTTTCGTATGTAGCCGTTGGGCGACCGTTTCTGGTTGAACGGCGCTCAAGATGACATGGTCGCTGTCTGTAACAATAACAGCTCTCGTTCGCCGACCGTAGGTTGCATCAATCAACATATTGCGGTCACGCGCCTCTTGCATAATTCGTTTGATTGGCGCGGATTCCGGGCTGACAATTGAAATGATCCGGTTTGCGGAAACAATATTGCCGAACCCGATGTTAATAAGCTTTATCGTCATGAAATAATCCCCCGTTTTCGGTCAGCCATGCATTCTATCATCCATTATACCAAATCTTCTAGGAGTTATACGAATGATTATGAAGTCCCAAGTAGATACGTATTCAATCTTGTATTTTACCTCATTTTTTACAAGACATCAACAAAATGCCCCCTTGCTTAAGGGGCAAGGGGGGTATTTTCTCTAGCGTTGTTCTTTGGTTCCTTTTTAAATAGCTGGAAACCGCCAAGGACGACCGTTGGAATTGCCGCCATGCCAATAACAAGCAGCCATTCTCTAAACCCTAACGCAACTGTATGGAAGACAGGCTGCAACTGAGGCACATAAATAACGGCTACCATTAACAAGATCGAAATGAAAACAGCGCCAACTAAGTATTTGTTTTCAAACAAATGACGGTGGTAAATCGAATATTCGCTTCTGCAGTCAAACACATGGATTAACTGGGCCATGACAAGCGTTAAAAAGGCAACGGTTTGCGCAAGCGTAAGCTGTGCCGGATCATTTTCATAGGTGAGTGAGAAGGCAGCAATCGTTACCGCGCCGATCATAAAACCACGGCTAATGATCTTCCAGCCAAGTCCCCGGGCAAAGACACCTTCGTCTTGTTTGCGCGGCTTCCGCTTCATTACATCCCCTTCCGCTTGGTCCATTCCAAGAGCAACAGCAGGAAGCCCGTCTGTCACTAGGTTGATCCATAAAATTTGAATGGCGACAAGCGGCAGAGGCATGCCGAGCAGAATGGCAAATAACATCACCAAAATTTCGCCAACGTTCGAAGCCAGCATATAGCGGATAAACTTGCGAATGTTTTCGTAAATGTTGCGCCCTTCTTTTATTGCTTCCTTTATTGTAAGGAAGTTGTCATCAGCAAGGACAAGTGACGAAGCTTCTTTAGCAACGTCTGTGCCTGTCACTCCCATAGCGATGCCGATGTCCGCCTGCTTAATTGCTGGCGCATCGTTAACACCATCCCCAGTCATGGCGACAATATCGCCATTCTTTTGCAGTGCTTTGACAATTTTTAATTTATGCTCAGGGGAAACGCGGGCATAGACATACACATCGTCAACGACTTCTTCCAGTTCTTCAACCGATAAACGGGAAAGTGTTTTTCCGTCCATGACTTTTCCGCCCTTTGGCAAAATCTGCAACTCTTTCGCAATCGCGGCAGCCGTCACTTGATGGTCGCCTGTAATCATAACCGTTTTAATTCCCGCTTCTCGGCACTCTTGGATCGCATCTTTTGCTTCTGCCCGAGGAGGATCAATCATGCCTTGGATGCCGACTAATATTAAATTCCTTTCGGCATCATCGCCATCTTTGACATTCTCCTTTCCCATCAAAGGACGGTAAGCAATCGCCAATGTCCTTAGCGCTTTTGATGCCATTTGCTCGACAACGCCCTCAATTTCAGTCTGTTTGGTTGCTGTCAACGTCTCTGTGCGCCCATCCGTGGCAACTGCGTTGCAGCGGGCAAGAACGACATCAGGTGCTCCTTTTGTGACGACATAGGCTTTGCCGCTTTCGTCTTTAACGATCACACTCATCATTTTCCTCGTTGAATCGAATGGAAATTCTTCGACTCGCTTGTAGGTTGCTGCTAGCCCTCCTTTCGTAAAGCCCGCTTTTAAAGCAGCAATGATAATAGCCCCTTCCGTCGGGTCGCCATCAAGAGAAAGGCCGGTTTTGCTTTTTTTCTTTCCCTCTTGTTTTTCAACAAATTGAGCGTTGCTACACAAGACGCCATAACTAAGCAATCGGCAAAAAGTCGGACGTTTTGCAATCGCCACTACTTCTGCGTTTTTCGTAAATTCGCCCTCTGCTTCATAACCTGTGCCACTCACATGAAGCCATTCATTGTTCGCCCATAGCTGCTTGACCGTCATTTTGTTTTGTGTAAGGGTGCCGGTTTTATCAGAGCAAATGACGGTTGCACAACCGAGCGTCTCGACTGCTGGGAGTTTGCGGACAATTCCTTTGCGCTTAATCATTCGCTGCACACCTAGAGCGAGTGCAACAGTGACAATCGCTGGCAAACCTTCTGGGATAGCTGCAACGGCAAGAGAAACACCGGAAATAAACATCGTATGCAAATCATGACCTTGAAGCAAGCCAATCAAGACGATAAGCGCCGTTAAGAATAGGGCGACAGCAATCAACGTTTTGCCAAGCTGCTCCAACCGCCGTTGCAAAGGGGTCATGACAGGTTGCGCTTCTTGCAATAAATGGGCGATTTTCCCCATTTCCGTTTTCATTCCTGTACCGACAACAATGCCAACTCCGCTTCCTTGCGTCACCATCGTTCCCATAAATGCCATGTTTTCCTGATCGCCGATTGGCACATCCAGCTTGGCGATTTCCTGTCCATGTTTGTGGACAGGGACGGACTCGCCAGTGAGCGAGGCTTCATCAATGCGCAAGCCGGCTACGTGGATCAAGCGTATATCAGCGCCAACTCGGTCGCCAGGCCCTATTTTGATCACATCACCAGGGACGACTTCAGCTGAAGGAACGTGCCCCCATTCGCCATTGCGCAGGACATCCACCTTAGGTGCTGACAGCTCCTTTAAGGCATCAAGTGATTTTTCGGCTTTGCGCTCTTGGACAAAACCGAGAATCCCATTTAGCAACACAATGCACATAATTGTAATCGCATCGAGCACTTCGCCAATCAAACCAGATACGAGCGTCGCAGCCAACAAAACAAGCACCATAAAGTCTTTAAATTGCGCCAGAAACGTGGCCAACGCTGATGGCCGTGGCGCTTCTTTTAGTTTGTTCGGGCCATATGTGCTGAGGCGCTTTTTGACATTTTTATCTGTCAATCCTTTCGCTATATCTGTATTTGTTTTGTACTCGACTTCCTCTGGCTTCATGCTATACCATTTCATTGCCTCACCCCACATTCACTTGTACTCACAAGATGCCCCCCTAACTTGTACATGCTTCGGTATACAAGCCATCTTATTCAGTGTCAGGCAAAAAAATGCTATACTCATTGTGAAACATCGTCGCAACGGAAGATGAGGAATGAAGAGGTGAGATACATGTCTTTTGACGGCATGATGACAAGAGCAATCACACATGAATTGCAGCAATTAGTCGGCGGCCGGATTAATAAAATCCACCAGCCATTTAAAACAGAACTTGTATTTACAGTTCGAGCAAAAGGGAAGACCCGTGCCCTTCTCGCCTCTGCCAACGCTGTGTTTGCACGCCTGCACTTAACAACGGAAAAATACGACAACCCCGCCGAGCCGCCGATGTTTTGTATGCTGTTGCGGAAACACTTGGAAGGCGGCATCATTACGTCGATTACCCAACATGTCTATGACCGGATAATTGTCTTAAAAGTCGCCAATAAAGATGAGCTTGGCGATACAACAGAAAAAACGTTGATTGTGGAAATCATGGGGCGACATAGCAACATTATTTTAGTTGACGAAAAAACAAACACGATTATCGACAGCATTAAGCACGTCCGCTTTGACCAAAGCAGTTACCGTCTCGTTGGTCCTGGACAGCCATATAAATGGCCACCAGAGCAAAATAAACTCGATCCTCTTACGGCGACAGAAGAAGATGTTCTTTTCGCGCTTGACTTTCATGGAGGGAAATTGGACAAACAACTTGTCCAATCATTTGCGGGTCTTTCTCCCTTGATCGCAGCTGAAATTGTCGCCCGGGCCAAATTGGCGAACCGGCAAACGTTGCCCCCTGCATTTGTTAGCACGTTGGCACCGTTGAAAAACCACGAGTACACGCTAGAACTCGTACAAGGTGAAAAAGACTTTTTTTCAGTCATCCATCTAAGTCATAAAGACGGGGAACGCCACGTGTATTCCTCACCAAGCGCTCTTTTAGATCGCTATTACTACGGCAAAGCAGAACGAGACCGGGTCAAACAACAAGCGTTCGATCTGGAGCGCTTGCTCAAAAACGAATACCAAAAAAACAAACGGAAGTTAAAAAAGTTAGAGCAGACGCTTCAACAAGCAGATGAAGCAGACAGCTACCAAAAACGAGGTGAGTTGCTAACTGCCAACATTCATGCTGTTGACCGCGGCGCTTCATCGGTAGACGTCATTGACTATTATGACGAAAATGGGCAAACCATCACCATTGCCCTCGACCCGCAGAAAAGCCCAGCGGAAAATGCGCAGTCCTATTTTAAACGCTACCAGAAAGCGAAGACAGCGCGTATTGAAGTCATGAACCAACAAGAGAAAACAGAACAAGAACTGGCCTATCTTGATTCGCTGCTCGCGCAAATGGCTTCTGCCTCTCCACGCGACATCGAGGAAATTCGCGAAGAGCTGATTGAAGGTGGCTACATTAAAAAGCGGCAACAAGGCAAAAAGAAGAAAAAACAACTGGATAAACCGCAGTTGGAAACATACCGTTCTTCTACTGGCATTGAGTTTTTAGTAGGGAAAAACAACCGCCAAAACGACTATTTGACAAACCGTCTCGCACGGCAAGATGACATTTGGCTCCACACGAAAGACATCCCAGGTTCACACGTCGTCATCCGCTCGGCCTCTCCAGATGAGGAAACGTTAACAGAAGCAGCGCTTGTCGCCGCCTTTTTCTCGAAAGCGCGTGACTCCGCTTCTGTTCCTGTCGATTATACGAAAATCCGCTATGTGAAAAAACCAAGCGGCGCCAAGCCTGGCTATGTCACATACGACAAGCAGACGACGCTTTACGTAACGCCAAAAGAAGACGTTGTCCGCTCGCTTCGTATCGATTAGAAAACGTACGATGATCGCACAACACACTCCTGTACGGTCGCAGGCGAGAGCGGCAAACAGGAGTGTTGTTAGCCATTTATGACGTACTTCGCCAGCGCACATATATCCACATCGCTGTCGCCAACAATCCACATCCACTTAGAAGAAGCGATGTGCGAAAATAAGGCGGCAAATAAGAAAAGACAATCTCATTTTTCCCTTCTGCAATCGCCGTGCCGAGGAAAGCATAATTGGCCTTTTCGACTTGCTGCTTCTTCCCATTGACGCTCACTTCCCATCCTTTCTCATAAGGGATTGGGACAGTTAAATGAGTGTCGCCTTTTTTATTGTCGTAGGAAAGACGCAGTGTTCGACCCTCAAAGGAAACGTGAATGGGTTTGTTTGCCTCACGGGCATACACATATTGGAGCCGTTGATACGTCTCACTTTGAAGCGATAAGTCCTTAAGTGTGTATATGCCTTTTGGTACTCGTAACGACACGATTTCACGAGAAGGAACGCGAATGGTCAAATCATTGGCATCTGTTTTGTAAATCGAACTCCGTGATTTGCGCCACGCTTTGTAATCGTTGACTTGCAATGTAAAACGGGGTGCCGTTTTCGAGTGGTTTTGCAAATAAAACGAAACATAATCATCGATTTCCTCGGCAGCCCGGTTCACAAATACAATATCAATGCCGCCGACCTTATCCGTAACAGTGAGTGTGCCGTTCTTGTATGTGCCTCCTACTGCGTTGATTCGCGCCCTTTCCAATACATCTGTCTCTGGAACCGCTTTGGCGGTTGCTTTTCCAGATGCGAGCACAATCCCTTCTAACATCGCATGTTCGCGAACAAGCGGACTGTACTTTTCTAAGTCTTCCTCAAGGAAGACGTTTGACGTTGCCCTGGCAAATGGGAGCAGCCATTGATTTTCATATAACGCATAACGATCATTTTCAGAGAAAAGAGTGAAGCCGTAAGGAATAGCAGTCTCTTCCTTTTTGTCAACTAATTTAAATTGAACGTTCATAAGGCTATGGAGATTGGTGCGATCACCAAAACCGTAATACCGGCTGACACTTTCTCTTCCCATGTCAATTTGCAAATGATCGTAGTAAAACTGGAGAATGTTTCCGTTCAGCACACTTGAATAGGCGCTATTGCCATAAAAACCTTGTATGAGCGGAGTGTTGTTGCGGAAATCGACCATCCATTCGATTCGGGCCAATGGGTGTTTTTTCCTTTTTAACGCTTGTTCGATCAGTTCCCCTTGTTGAGGCGAATCGTATGACTCGCTGCTCATAAAGCGTTCAGATGCTTGTTTTGTACTTGTAGTCGAAAAAAACGTGCTCGCTCCGACGTTAATGAACAGCAATTGGCAAACGATGAACAAGACGCAAAGCAAAGCCACCCTCTGGCGGGACTGGCGCAAGCACAAAACGGCTAACCCACTTACGACAGCCAAAATGGCGATGCCGACTGCATACTGGCTAGAGAAAAAAGGCAATGACAACGTATCGTCAAGAAGAAAAGCGAGCATATAAATCATTACCATGGCAACGACACCACGGGCAAGATCAGGCTTTGTTAGCGCCTGCAAGTGCATCATGCCACGGGCAATCACGCCCCCTACCGCAAATGTCCCTATATACTCAAAGCGAAATTGTGGCGCCGAAAACCCATTAAAGACGCTCGCCACAAACGGGCTGTAATGGAACAAGCAAAACAATAGGGCAATGACGATAAACAAGCGTGCCGTTTTGTCGACATAAAGCTGCTTTATACAAGCAAACAAGACAAATAAAGGAGGCAACAGCCAAAATTTGCTTCCGTATAAAAGATTATCATGGACAGAAAACAGTGGGACTTTGTCTGTAAACGGCGGGCGATAGTTGCTAAAAAAACCGCTAACCGCTGGAATAAACGCCACCGCGCTTATGAAAAAACTGAGCACTGCAATCGCCACATAATAACGCAGTTGAACGTTTATAGTCAGGCGGTCTTCGGGAAAGCGAATCAGCCAGCGTAGCAAAGCGTATACACTTAAAAAGATAAAATGTACATACGAAAAATAAAAGTTATTGATAAGTGACAGGCTCATGGCAGCAATCAGCCAAAACGGGTTTTCTTCCCTGATCAGCTTTTCGACGCCTAGGACAAGCAAAGGCAACCACAAAAAGGCATCAGCAAAAAATTCCCAGTAAATCCCGTGAGTGAAATACATGACACTCACCCCATAAAAAACGGCTCCTAAAAAGGCGTACGGAAGAGACATGTTCATGTAGTGGAATACACTCGTCGCCAGAAAGAGAATCAGCGCCAACCTAGCTGCATTGATATACACAGCTGCCTTTCCCCAGAACAACAGGTCAACGTTGGCAATCAGCCCGCTCATTTCCCCGACATAAACAAGCAGGCAAGAGAAGGAATAAACCATACTTGTTGAAAAATAATAGGCGAGTTGTGAAAACGTGCCTGCGCCTAAACCAAACTGGATCGAATAACTCCAATGACCATTTTTTAACTGTTGGTATAAAAAATGCTTAAAAGGCAGGATTTGCCCAAGTCCGTCATTTAGCCCTACCATAAATCGGCCAGCTGCTGTTTCATAAAAAAACAGAGCGTGGGCGAGCACAGCAACGACGATGCTTGCTCCTCCTACTAACAGCAATTGTTTCTTACTCATGTTAACCCCAACTTATTCCCATTGCGTCATAATGTATGTTTAGCATGCCCTTCGCCAAACCTGCCATTCGTATCCGTGTTGCTTGCAAACACAAAAAAGCCAGCCTTTCTTTAATAGAAAAGCTGACTCAGAATGGTCTGAGTGCGGGTATCGAATTTCCCTTTCCGTTGATCCCCCAAACCGTTAAGGCAACGACAGCGAAAAACAGCTGCTAAGTAAAAGTTGCTCACTACTTGCCGAATTGTTTTTTATATTCTTCTAAACTTAGCCCATACGCATCGGCTCTATACAAATCGCCGTTTGCCTCTAATATCGCGGTTGCATCTTCGACAAAATGGCGGTCGGTCATTGAACTAATGCTCCGGATGACACCAAATAACGCATCGATTTTGGCATTGGCTTTTGCATTTTCATCGACTAAATGAGCAATTGTTTTTTCACAACTGGCTAGTCGCGCTTCAAGCTCTGCCTTTTTCTCGTTCGCTTCTTCCACACAAGCCACCTCTTTCCTTGTATTCCCATTAAGCATACAAAATCATTGTGCTTCTGGAAAGATGTCTTTGTTGTTAAGGAGAAGCCGGTTGTTTTTCCGCTTTGCTGATTAAGGCCAGGCCTTCAAGCACAAGCTCGTGGCTTACGTCGGCAAAACCCCAGTTTTTTAGAATGTCGCTTAACTCCGCTGTACTTTTTCGGTGGCGGCGTTCAGAGACAGTCGCCCATTTAAGCAAATAGTCCGTTTCCTCTTTCGGAAATTGCTGTTTTTGTGCATAGGCTCTCGCCGTCTCCACCGCCATTGCAGGAGCAGGGTTTAACAAGATTGCGATGCCACCTGGTTTTAAAATCCGGGCCATTTCTTTTACACCTTGGTGCAAATCTGGCAGCAAAAACAACACACATGTCGAAAAGGCGATGTCAAAGGCACCGCTTGCGAGAGGCAACGATGCGGCATCCCCTTGCACAGCCTTTGCTTTATGGGCGATCCCTTTCTCCTGAAAAAGGGCATTGGCACGTGTCACCATGCCTGCTGATAAATCGACGCCTGTTAATTCAGACGCTTCCGTTGAGCCTCGGAGCAGCAACCTCCCTGTCCCGCAGCCAATGTCGGCAACGGCTTTTCCTTGCCAACTCCCTGACTGTTGCTTTAAGTGACTGTGAAGCTGCGAAAGCCAATTCGTCGTTGCCATTTGATCAAAAAAATCAACAAGTTGATCGAATTCAGCGCCTTCCATTCGTCTCATCAACACAGCCCCTTCACGAAAAGTTTACAGATTCATCCACGCTTCATCTTTAGGGTTTTTCCGCCAAGCTTCCAATTTGGCTTGTTCTTCGCTCGTAATGGCGCCCCGTTTCTGCGCTTCTTCGACAAGCGTAGCATAAGTCGTTAGCACACGGACAGGAAGCTTAGCGCCGTTAAAGTTCTCATCGCTTTGCGAGAGTTGATACGAAAAGATCGCGGCAACGAGCAGCACCTCTGCCCCAGCCGCGCGCAATGCCTCCGCTGCTGCAATGGAACTGCCACCAGTCGAGATTAAGTCTTCGATTACAACTACTTTGCTGCCAGACGGCAAATGTCCTTCAATCGCATTTTGTTTTCCATGGCCTTTAGCGCTCGAACGAACGTAAATCATTGGCAATTGGAGTTTTTCTGCCACAAAAGCAGCGTGTGGGATGCCAGCTGTTGCCGTCCCGGCAATGATGTCAGCGTCAGGGGCAGCCTCTCTAATCATAGCAACTAGCCCCTCAGCAATTTCGTTACGTATATGTGGATAAGATAATGTTAAACGGTTATCGCAATAAATCGGAGACTTTAATCCCGAGCTCCACGTATACGGTTTTGCAGGTGAAAGTGTCACCGCTTTTATATTAAGTAAATGGTTCGCAATGGTTCTGCTAGTCAATGTTCGGTCGCCCCTTTCCAATCTTGGTTCATTTCTCTGTAAACAGCTAGTGGATCTGCTGCTGCTGTAATGCTTCGCCCGACGACAATCGCCCAACTACCGAGCGCTTTTGCTTCCCCTGGTGTGACGACACGCACTTGGTCGCCAACTTGGTCGACTTGCCTGCGAATGCCAGGCGTAACCGTCAAAAACCGATCGCTGCATGCTGCCCGAATAAGGGGGACTTCATGGGCTGAGCAAACAACACCGTCTAATCCACTTTCCTGGGCAAGCTGCGCATACCGTACCACGACTTCATCCATCGCCTTATCGATCAGCAACTCTTCAGCGAGCATACGGCTGTCCGTGCTCGTCAGCTGCGTAACAGCGATGAGTTTCGGCCGCTGTTTTCCTGCTCTTGTCCCTGCATCGAGCCCTTCTAAAGCCGCTTCCATCATTGCTTTTCCCCCTGCAGCATGGACATTGACGACATCGACGTCCAATTCGGCTAAAGCACGCATCGTCCTACCAACGGTATTGGGAATATCATGAAGTTTTAAATCAAGAAACAACCGATAACCGGCTTCCTTTAATTCATGGACTACAGACAACCCTTCCCGGTAAAACAGTTCCATACCGATTTTTACATCAAGCGTTTCGGCAGCAAACGACTTCAAAAAGCGGTGACGTTTGGCGTGCTCATCAAAATCCAAAGCGATAAAAAATGGCCTATTCATTCGTTCCAGCTCCCTCCAATCAAGTCAGTGATTGATTGCACTTCCAATCTGTCAAGCCAATGCGGCAGGTCACGAATGATGTTTGGACATGTGTATGGATCCGTAAAATTAGCCGTGCCGACAGCGATGCAGCTTGCTCCAGCAAGTAAAAATTCAATCACATCTTCCGCTGTCTGAATGCCTCCCATTCCAATAATAGGAATGTCGACTTGTTGGCTAACTTGGTGGATCATCCGAAGTGCGACTGGTTTAATGGCGGCTCCCGACAATCCGCCATATTGGTTCGCCAGCACAGGCCGACGCGTTTTGGCATCAATTCGCATACCGAGCAACGTGTTAATCATCGCCAGCCCATCAGCTCCCGCTTTTTCAATCGCTTTGGCGATGGCGACAATATCCGCTACATTGGGAGAAAGTTTGACATAGACAGGCACGGCTGACACAGCCTTGACTTCCTTTGTCAGCTCTGCCGCTATCTCGGGCACTGTTCCAAACGCAATTCCACCCTGTTTCACGTTTGGGCAAGAGATATTCAACTCAATTGCTGAAACGTTCCGTTGTTGTGACAGCTCTGCAGCCACTTCGATGTAATCGTCCATCGTTGAGCCGGCAATATTGGCGAGTATCGGCACATCGTAATCGTCAAACCGTGGCAATTCTTGCTCGATTACCCCTTGAAGCCCTGGATTTTGCAGGCCGATGGCATTGAGCATTCCCGCTTTTGTTTCTGCCACTCGCGGCGTTTCGTTGCCAAAGCGTGCCTCTTTTGTCGTTGCTTTTATCGCAATAGCCCCTAACTGATTTAAATCAAAAAATTGGCCGTATTCTTTTCCGAAACCAAAACAGCCTGATGCCGGCATAACCGGATTTTTCATCTCTAAGCCTGGCAAGCTTATTTGCAAACGTTCCATTACAGCACAACCTCCCCTACTGGAAAGACGGGCCCGTCTGTGCAAATTTTGCGGTACTCATGAGCCTGGCCATTTTCTACGTGGCAAACGCAAGCAAAGCAAGCGCCCACGCCGCAGCCCATCCGCTCTTCAAGGGAAATAAACGCACGCCGTTCCCGGTAACGGGCTGTTAACGCCTTTAACATCGGCGTTGGCCCGCATGAATAGAGAACATCAAAATCGAGGCTTTGTTGGCTAATGACGTCAGTGACAAAGCCAGGAGCGCCGTAACTGCCATCTGCTGTTGCGATATGGACATTGCCCAACTGCTTAAACGGTTGCTCGTAAAAAACATCCGCTTGCGAGGCGAATCCAAGCACAGAAGTAACACGGGCGCCATTTTCTACTAGACGTCTTCCTAAATAATAGAGAGGTGGAACGCCGATGCCGCCCCCAACTAACAACACTTCTTCTCCCCGTTTTGCTTCCTCAAGTGGGAAGCCCTGCCCAAGTGGCCCAAGCACGTCGACTTCGGTCCCTACTCTTTGGGCAGCAAGGCGTTTTGTGCCTGCCCCACCAGCGCGGTAAATCATCGTCACTTGCTCTTTTTCAGGATCGATATTGGCAATGCTAATCGGCCGGCGCAAGAGCAAGTCTTCTGATTCATCCACACGTACATGCAAAAACTGGCCAGGTTGACTCATATGCTTAACCAATTCGCCTTCCAGCACAAGCTCATAGCTGTCTCGAGCAACCTCAGTTTGTTTGACGATCGTTAATCGCCCTTGTTTTTTTCTCATCCTGCTGCCTCCCAACGCTAGTCATACATACAAAGCCACAAGCTTTAGGCAAGTGGCTCCAGAAAAAATTACCCGTGTTGCGGCATGCTCCAAGTTGCAAATGTAATCGACTCAAGCACGCTGAGCAGCGCTTGTGCTGTATCAATGGACGTTAAGCAGACAACGCCATTTTCTACGGACTCACGGCGAATCCGAAAACCATCACGCGCTGGTTGTTTGCCTCTGGTCAATGTATTAATGACAAACTGGACTTCGCCTTGGCGGATTAGATCAAGCAAATGGGGTTCCCCTTCATTAATTTTGTTAACGACTTTGACTGGGATGCCCGCTTCTGCCAGTACATTTGCCGTCCCGGATGTGGCCACAAGGCTATAGCCAATTTCATGGAACCGTTTGGCAATGCTGACTGATTCATTTTTATCTTTATCAGCGATTGTAAACAATACCGCACCGTGGGCAGGGATGTTCATGCCTGAAGCAACAAGGCCCTTGTAAAGCGCTTTTTCCAACGTTTGATCCCGCCCCATTACTTCACCTGTTGATTTCATTTCCGGGCCGAGGGAAATATCGACGCGGCGTAATTTGGCAAAGGAGAACACTGGCACTTTTACAGACACTTCCTCCGTCTCTGGGTGGTAGCCTGATTGGTAGCCGAGCTGGCGCAGTGTTTTGCCGAGCATGACATGCGTGGCAACTTTAGCCATTGGCACGCCCGTAATTTTGCTTAAAAATGGCACGGTCCGGCTTGAGCGCGGGTTTACCTCAAGGACATAGACGTCATCTTTATGCCAAACAAATTGGATGTTCAAAAGACCGACAATGTTTAACCCTTTAGCTATGCTCGTTGTCCGCTCAATTAAGCGTTGCTTCAAATGGTCTGGCACGGTTTGCGGCGGATAAACAGCAATCGAATCGCCAGAATGGACGCCTGCCCGTTCAATATGTTCCATAATCCCAGGAATGTAAACGTCGTTGCCGTCACTAATCGCATCGACTTCTAGTTCTTTTCCTGTCAAATAGCGGTCGACAAGCACAGGGTGCTTCGGATTCACTTTAACTGCCGTCTGCATATAGCGCAGCAACTCTTCCTCATGGTAGACAATTTCCATTGCCCGGCCGCCAAGGACATACGAAGGGCGCACTAAAACAGGATAGCCGATTTTACGGGCAATAGCGACAGCTCCGTCAACGGATGTAGCTGTTTTGCCAAGCGGCTGTGGAATCCCTAGTTCTACAAGTGTTTGTTCAAACTTGTCCCGGTCTTCTGCCCTGTCCATATCTTCAAGCGTTGTGCCAATAATGGAAACGCCCCGCTCTGCTAAAGCGGCTGCTAGATTAATAGCCGTTTGCCCACCAAATTGGACAATCACGCCTTTTGGTTTCTCTAAACCGACGACGTGCATCACATCTTCAACTGTCAATGGCTCGAAGTAGAGTTTGTCTGAAGTAGAAAAGTCTGTCGACACCGTTTCTGGATTGTTGTTCATAATAATGGCTTCATAACCGGCTTCCTTAATGGCCCATACTGTATGGACGGTCGCATAGTCGAACTCAATTCCTTGTCCAATGCGGATAGGGCCTGAGCCTAAAACAAGAATGCTCTCTTTTTCTGTCCGCTGTGATTCATTCTCTTGTTCGTAGGTGCTGTAAAAGTAAGGCGTTGGTGAAGCAAATTCTGCTGCACAGGTGTCAACCATTTTATATACGGGCACAATTCCTGCCTGTTGCCTTACTGCAAAAACATCTTTCTCTTCACTGCCCCACTTGCGGCCAATGTAGGAATCTGAAAAGCCAGCACGTTTCAGGCGCACTAACATCGCCTCATTGCTACGGGCCTCGTTTATCGTCTCTTCTAGAGCAACAATACGCGCAAGCTTTTGCAAGAAAAAGCGGTCGATGCTTGTCGTTTCATAAATGGTCTCTACTGAAATGCCTTTTCGCAGCAAAGCGCCAATCGCAAACAGCCGTTCATCGTCTGCTCTTGCTATTTTTTCTAATAGCTCGTCTTCCGGCTTCTTTTCTAACTGTTCATCGAACAAATGATCATAGCCAGCTTCTAGAGAGCGAATTGCTTTTAAAAGCGATTCTTCCAAGGAGCGGCCGATCGCCATCACTTCTCCTGTCGCTTTCATTTGCGTACCAAGTTTGCGGTTGGCTGATTCGAATTTATCAAACGGCCAGCGCGGTATTTTCGCGACGACATAGTCAAGGCTCGGTTCAAAGCTGGCATACGTCGTTTCTGTTACTGGATTTTTCAGTTCATCCAAATGGTAGCCGACTGCAATTTTGGCTGCGATTTTCGCAATCGGGTAGCCTGTCGCTTTCGAGGCCAGCGCCGAAGAGCGGCTCACCCGCGGATTGACTTCGATGATGTAATACTGGTCGCTGTGTGCATCAAGGGCAAACTGGACATTGCAGCCACCTTCTATGCCAAGAGCGCGGATAATCGAAAGCGCTGAATTTCTCAACATTTGGTAGTCGTTATCAGAAAGCGTTTGGCTAGGTGCAAATACGATGGAATCGCCAGTATGGACGCCAACAGGATCAAAGTTTTCCATGTTGCAGACGACGATGGCTTCATCTTTGCTGTCACGCATCACTTCGTATTCTACTTCTTTAAAGCCAGCAATGCTCTTTTCAACTAAACATTGTGTAACAGGGCTGTATTTTAATCCGCTCGCAACGATTTCTGCTAAATCTTCATCATTATAAGCAATCCCCCCGCCAGTGCCGCCAAGCGTATAAGCAGGACGAATAATGACAGGGTAGCCAATCGTTTCGACAAAGGCGAACGCTTCGTCAAGCGTATGGACGATTTCACTTTCTGGAACTGGTTCGCCAAGCACGTTCATTAACGCCCGAAATTGTTCTCTGTCTTCTGCTTGCTCAATCGCATCTAGTTTCGTGCCGAGCAGCTCGATTTGATACTGCTCAAGAATTCCAGCATTTTTTAATTCAAGCGCCATGTTTAAGCCCGTTTGTCCGCCTAATGTCGGCAAAAGGCCGTCGGGGCGTTCTTTGCGGATAATCCGGGTAACAAATTCAAGCGTGAGCGGTTCAATATAAACCCTATCCGCCATTGCTGTATCTGTCATGATTGTCGCTGGGTTCGAATTAATTAAAATGACTTCATACCCTTCTTCTTTCAGCGCTTGGCATGCCTGCGTTCCGGCATAATCAAACTCTGCTGCCTGTCCAATTACAATGGGCCCTGAGCCGATAACAAGTATTTTTGTTAAGTCTGTCCGTTTTGGCATATTCACACGCTCCTAGCTGTTATGCGTAAACTTTTCCTTTTTTTTCGGTCATCATGTGGATAAACGTATCAAATAAATGGCTGGCGTCATGAGGGCCAGGCGATGCTTCTGGATGATACTGCACGCTAAATGCATGCCCTTCTTTATGGCGAAGGCCTTCAACGGAGCCATCATTGACAGCCACATGTGTGAGCTTGAGCGCAGTCCCTTCCAATGACGCAGCATCGACTGTATAGCCGTGGTTTTGGGCGGTAATGTCAATTCGTCCAGTAGCGAGCTCCCGTACGGGGTGGTTGGAACCACGGTGGCCAAATGTCATCTTGCTCGTCGTCGCTCCACAAGCAAGCGCCAGCAATTGGTGGCCTAAGCAAATGCCGAAAAGAGGGATATCGCCAAGCAGTTGCTTGACTGTTTCCACTGTCTCAGGGACATTTTCTGGGTCGCCTGGTCCATTTGAAACAAGCACACCATCGACGCCAAGGCGCTTAATCTCATCTGCACCTGTATTGTAAGGGACAACGACGACATCACAATGGCGGTCGATGAGTGATTGCAGAATACCATGTTTCATGCCGCAATCGATTAAAGCAACCCGCATGCCTTTCCCTGGTACATGGTAAGCAGTATTCGTTGATACACGGGCAACTTGGTCAGTAAGCGGCTTGCTTTCCCGCAAACCCCTTGCCACTTGTTCGACGTCTACATCAAGATCGCAAATGCGGCCACGGCGTGTGCCATGTGCGCGAATTTTTCTTGTTAACATGCGTGTATCAATGCCAGCAATCCCAGGAATGCCTTTGGCGGCAAGTAGGTCGTGCAGCGATTCTTGTTTGCGCCAATGGCTTGGTTCGTGCTCGATTTCACGCACAATCAATCCGGCAATCGCTGGTTGCAGTGATTCAAAATCGTCGCGGTTAATGCCATAATTGCCAATTAGCGGATAGGTCAGCATGACGATTTGCCCGCAATAAGAGGGATCAGACATAATTTCTTGGTAGCCAGTCATGCCCGTATTGAAGACGACTTCCCCGCTCATTTCGACATCAGCGCCAAATCCTTCTCCTCTTAAAACTGTACCGTCTTCAAGAACAAGCAGTTTATTCATTGGTGATACGCTCCTTTTTATACACAGTTTTTCCTGCCACCATCGTCGCTTGTGGGATGCCTGCACAGTCCCAGCCAGCAAAAGGGGTATTTTTGCCTTTCGACAAAAACATACTCGGGTCAATGGTTTCATTTGCCTTTAAGTCAATCAGCGTTAGATCGGCTGCTGCCCCAACTTGGAGTGTCCCATATGGAAGATTAAATGTTTGCGCCGGCTTGACTGTCAACCAATCGATAAGCTGTTTTAGCGTAAATGTTCCTGGCTTGACAAAATGTGTATATAAAAGCGGAAAGGCGGTTTCCAATCCGACGATGCCAAATGGCGCCCGTTCGAGTGAAGCACTCTTTTCTTCTGCTGTATGCGGCGCATGGTCAGTTGCTATGAAATCAATCGTGCCATCGAGCAAACCGGCTACTAATGCGTCACGGTCTTCTTTTGCGCGAAGAGGCGGATTCATTTTAAAATTCGGATCTTTGCCAATGATATCGTCTTCGCATAAAAGCAAGTGATGTGGTGTCACTTCTGCGGTTACGCGTATGCCTGCTTTTTTCGCATCACGGATCGTACGCACCGATTCTTTTGTGGAAACATGGCAGACGTGATAGTGAGCACCAGCCGCTTCGGCCAGCAACACATCGCGGGCGATATGGACGGCTTCACAAACAGAGGGAATGCCATTCAAGCCGTGTGCTTTTGCATAGTGGCCTTCGTGAACAGCGCCGCCATTTATAAGTGAATTGTCTTCGCAATGGGCGACAACGGCCATATTTAATGCTGCTGCTTCTTTCATTGCCGAAAGCATCATCCCTGCTTCTTGAATGCCGACGCCATCGTCTGTAAAAGCGAATGCCCCCGCTTCTTTTAATGCCTTAAAGTCTGTTAACTCTTGGCCAAGTTGCCTTGTTGTAATCGAAGCATACGGAAGCACGCGCACCACTGCCGTTTCCGAAATACGCGCTTGCAACAGGTCCAATTGTTCAGCATTGTCAGGGACAGGGCGCGTATTGGGCATAGCTGCCACTGTCGTAAAGCCACCCCGTGCCGCGGCTTTAGTTCCTGTTTCAATTGTTTCTTTCTTCTCGCCACCTGGTTCACGCAAATGAACATGTACGTCAACAAAACCTGGGCTGATCAACAAACCTGTTGCATCAAATTGTTCACGAATGTCCCCATCAGCAACATGCTCAACAATTTTTCCGTCTTTTATATACACATCTTTAGCTACTTGTTCGCCATTTTCGTCAAGAATAAACCCACCAGTCACTTTCATTGCCATTGTCGCTCATCCCCTTTTTTGTAGTCTAATCGCTGTTATGCAAGTGCCCGCTTTAACACAGCCATGCGTACGGCAACGCCATTGGCGCTCTGTTTGTAAATCCGTGACCGTTTGCACTCAACGAGCACGCTCGCGATTTCAACGTCTCGGTTAACAGGTGCGGGGTGCATGATGATACTTTGTTTTGCCATTAGTGCTTCACGTTGTTCGGTTAAACCATATGCTTGATGGTACGCCTCTTTAGAAAATAGCGCGTTGTCATCATGACGTTCATGTTGGACGCGAAGCATCATCAGGACATCTGCTTGTCTGGCAGCTTCGTCCATTGAGACGTGCGTGTACGTATCTGTAAACTCACCCATCCACTCAATTGGCCCAGCAACGGATACACGAGCGCCGAGCCTTGTCAAAATGTCTGCATTGGAGCGAGCTACACGGCTATGAGCCAAGTCACCAGCAATGACAACATGTAAGCCTGAAAACGAGCTGAATTCTTGTTTGATTGTTAATAAGTCAAGCAGCGATTGAGTTGGATGGTTGCCACAGCCATCGCCTGCGTTAATGATTGGCACTGACAGTCCCTTTAACTCATGAAAGTAAGCGTCTTGGCGGTGGCGAATGACAAGCGCGCTTGCTCCAATTGATTCCAGTGTACGTGCTGTATCATACAGGCTCTCTCCTTTTTGCGTGCTCGCGTGCTGCCCATCGAATTGCAGCACTTCTAAGCCGAGGCGCCGCTCAGCGACTTCAAAGCTAAAGCGGGTTCTCGTGCTCGGTTCAAAAAACAAGTTCGCCACAAACAGTTGCATCCTTGGTTTCCAAACAGCTCCAGCCGCAAATGATTCAGCCGTTTTTAGGAGGTCTAACACCTCGCTTACACCCATCTCATTCATCGTGCACAAGCCTTTTTGTGTGGCTTTCTCGATTTGTGCGCTTAACATGTAGTCGGCCTCCTTTTTTTAAGCAAACGTCTATGGCAACAATTAGGCGCGAATCAGCGCTTTTAATTGGCGTCTGATTCAAACATGTCTTTTTGTCCGTAACTAACACTGCGGTTCGGCAACAACCCGTGAAGAATAAGGCCGATGACCGTCGCAAGGGACATGCCGGCAATTTCAAACGAATCAGTAAAGCGGACCGCAGCACCGCCAATGCCAATCACCAGGATAATGGAAGCAATCACCATATTTCGTTTTTCACCCATGTCAACTCGATTATCGACAAGCATTCGAATGCCAGCCGAGGCAATAATGCCAAATAGGAGGATCGAAACACCGCCCATTACTGCTGGAGGAATCGAACTAATCAATGCCGCTACTTTGCCGACAAAGGCGAATGCGATAGCCAACACGGCGGCGCCGCCGACAACAAATACGCTGAACACTCTCGTGATGGCGACAACACCGACGTTTTCGCCGTAAGTGGTATTTGGCGGACCGCCAACTGCGGCTGCAATCATAGTCGCCAACCCATCCCCCATCACCGTTCTGTGCATTCCTGGTTGCTTAAGAAAGTTTTTGCCAGCTACTTTGCTTAATACCATCAATTGGCCCGTGTGTTCTGCGAGCGTTACGAGAGCCACTGGCGCCATGATTGCAACAATGGCCCAGTTAACTGTTGGCGAATACGTCACAAATGGAACGATTAATTCAGGGACAGAGAACCAGCTGGCTGTGCGGATCGGTTCTAAATCAATCAACCCTTGCCAAAGGGCGAACAAGTAGCCAGCAATTAAGCCTAACAAAATCGGGATTAAGTTTAGAAATCCTTTGAAATACATCGTTGCGACAACAGCTACGAATAAAGTGACGCCTGCCGTAGCGATATGAACGAGGCTATATTCTTCTGAATTAGGCAAATACATGGCATTTCCAACAGCGGTTGTGGCTAGGCTTAACCCAATTACCATAATCACTGGGCCGACAACAATTGGCGGCAATACTTTTGTAATCCAGCCTGTACCAGCGAATTTAATAAACAGGGCGACAATCCCATATACCAAACCGGCAAAGAAACTGCCGACCATCGCTCCCTCTATCCCGCCAAGTGCCTGCGAGGTTGTCAGTGGCACGATAAAAGCAAAGCTGGAGCCGAGGTATGCAGGAACTTGCCCTTTTGTGACAAGAATAAATGCAAGTGTTCCGAGACCGCTTGAAAAAAGAGCTGTAGCCGGGCTCATGCCAACAAGAAAGGGAACAAGTACAGTTGCCCCAAACATGGCGCATAAATGCTGTAAGCTAAACAGCAGCCACTCTCCAGGGCGTGGAATTTCTTTGATGCCTAATCTCATGTTCGTTTGCTTCATAATTAATCTCCTTCGCTTCCTAAGCTAATAAAAAACCTCCTGTGCAAGCACAGGAGGCGGCAAGAAAGAAGCGCAGGCAAAAAACAGCGTGCGTTTCGGTCCTCTTGCCAGCCTCACTGGACTGCGTTTAAAGAGGGTTTATATAATTGTCACAGTGTCTTGGGCGTCTACTTCCCGTAGTTGCGCCGAGATTCGTTCTTTTTTAGAGGTCGGCACGTTCTTGCCAACATAATCAGGACGGATCGGCAGTTCCCGGTGCCCCCGGTCAATAAGAACAGCAAGTTGGATCGATGCTGGACGGCCAAGATCGACCAGTGCATCCAGAGCAGCTCGCACAGTCCGCCCAGTATAAAGGACATCATCGACAAGAATAATGGTACGGCCGGTAACATCAACGGGAATATTGGTGCCGCGCAAAAGTGGCTCATTGTTTGATGTCGACGGCGTCAAGTCATCCCGGTAAAGGGTAATGTCGACTTCGCCGACAGGAACAGCCTGCCCTTCAATTTCCTCAATCCGTTCAGCTAGCCGTTTGGCCAGATAAATACCACGTGTTTTAATGCCGACAATCACACAGTTATCAACGCCTTTGTTGCGTTCAATCACTTCATGGGACATTCGTGTAATCGCGCGGCGAATCGCATCGCCATCTAAAATGATTCTCGAAATTGCGATCCCCTCCTCTGTACAAAAAATCCCTGCTGTCCTAAAGGCAGCAGGGATTTTTGGCATACTTCACCTATGCCATTCCGTCTCCTTGCCAGCCTCACAGGACTCGTTTAAAGGACGTTTTCTATCTCACTCATTATTGCAAACTCGTCAATGGTTGTCAATGGACATTTCGCAAATCAACGAGCAATTTTTCCATCTCTGCTGGGAGAGGTGCAGAAAAACGGAGTCGTTCCCCTGTTCGTGGATGGGTAAAGCCAAGTGTTTCCGCGTGCAAAGCTTGGCCATTGATCGGGAGCGTTTTTTTCGGACCATATTTCGGATCGCCTGCTAATGGATGGCCGATATAGTTGAAATGGACGCGGATTTGGTGTGTTCGTCCCGTTTCCAGTTCACAAGATATATAACTATATTGTTTGAACGTTTCCTCCAGTGAAAAATGGGTCACAGCCGGCCGGCTGTTGACATGGGTGACAGCCATCTTCTGGCGGTCTTTTGGGTCTCGACCGATCGGTGCGTCAATCGTCCCTTTTGCATGTGGGATCACGCCATGAACGATTGCTTTGTAACGTCTTTCAGTCGTCTTTGCTTTTAACTGGGCCGCCAAATGCTCGTGGGCAGCGTCATGTTTTGCAGCCATAATGAGACCCGATGTATCTTTGTCAATACGGTGGACAATCCCTGGACGAATTTCCCCATTAATGCCTGAGAGGTCTTTGCAATGAAACAACAGAGCATTGACGAGCGTGCCACTCTCATGTCCAGGAGCAGGATGGACAACCAAGCCCCGGGGCTTGTTGACGACGATCACATCGCTATCTTCATAAACAACGTCTAACGGGATATCTTCCCCTAAAAGTTCCACTTCCTGGGCTGCTGGTTCTGTCAGCGTGACTTTGTCGCCTTGCTGAACTTTTGAATTTGTTTTGACTTCTTTCTCATTGACAAGCACAGCTCCTTCATTTATCCAGCGTTGAACCGCTGTCCGCGATGCTTGTCCGTGCAAATCAACGACCACTTTATCAATACGCTGTTCGTGGTGTTCTTTTGTAATGATCCATTGCTCCATTTATCGTGTGCTCCTTTTTTCATTGCGCCCTTGAATCAATATGTTTAGTAAAAAAAGGCCGACGCCAATGGTCAAGGCTGAATCAGCGATATTAAAAATCGGGAAATCGCCAAATGTATCGATAAAATCGACGACTTCTTGCCGTAAAAGGCGGTCAATGAAATTGCCAATCGCCCCTCCTAGCACAAGTCCGAGAGCGATTTTTAACAAGCGGTTGCCTTTTGCTTCTGTTTGGATGAGATAAATGATCACACCAACAATGATGGTGGTAACGACGTAAAAGAACCACATTTGGCCTTGCAAAATGCCGAAAGCGGCTCCTGTATTGCGATGAGAATATAGGTAAAGGACTTGATCAATAATCGGGATTCGTTCGCCCAACTCCATAGAAGTTACGACTAGCCACTTCGTTAACTGGTCTAGTGCGATAATGATCAGTGCCACTATGTATGCCATTGCTTTTCCCCCACTTCATATACATAGGGTAAGTGTAGCATAAATCCATGAAAATGTCCGCTTCAGATTAAAGCAAACGCGCGCGTCGTGCCAAAAACGAGCGACCTTTCGACACTGCCCAACCCCTAAGTCAATTCTTGCTTATATGAAGTTTGCGAGCGTTTACTTGTTTGTAAGCGCCCGCTAGCGGTGAGCAATCTTAGTCGCGGCGATATCGTTTGTAATGGTCGTTGCGTTCAATTTGGACACTGTCAGGGCCATGATAACCGTCTATCCCCGTTGATAAGAAGCCTTCATATGCCTCTACTCCGTTTGCGCCATACTCGTCCGTATCCCCTGTTTCCTCGTCATATTCCGGCGATGTATCATGGAAACGGGCAACAGATTGGTATGCGTCTTCGCCGTCAAAAAAGGTAGCGTCCTTATCATCATTGTTATAAGCTTCAAACCCTTTTAAGACATCTTCCTCAACAGGGCGGTACTCCTCAAACGGCCTGCTTTCTTCCACTACCGTTCTCGCTGCTGGATAAGCTTCCAAGCGCTCATAAGGAATCGCTTTCCCTGTCTTCTCGCAAATGCCGTACGAACCATCGTTAAATTTTTCCAGTGCATGTTCAACTTCATGAAGTTCATCTTTTATATGATTGTGAACAGCTTGGTCCTTTTCCCGTTCGAATAAGTCCGTCGCTGTATCAGCAGGATGGTTGTCATACTGTGATAGTTCCCCTGTATCATGGTCATTGATTTGATTGGCAAGTGTTTGTTCTAACTCGTGCTTTTGTTGTTGTAATGCTTGTTTTAGTTTTAACCACTTTTGATCCATGCTAACATCCCCCTTCTTGAAATTAGCATCACCAAAAACAGCCGTTTTTGCCCAAGCAAATCTAACCAGATCGGAAATACAAAAGAACACGAAAAAAGCTAGTCGAGTGTACACTCGACTAGCTCAAGACTCCTCGTTCAATGGGATGTGGACACAAGCTGATCGTTGCCTTAAACGACGTCATTGTAGTGGTTCGTAACGGTTTGGGCACATGACAAGCACAAAGTAGGATGCTTTTCATCTGCTCCAACTGTATTGGAGACTTGCCAACAACGCTCGCACGTTTCGCCTTCCGCTTTTTCCACAAGCACAGCAACATCCGCAAATTGTTGTGCAGCTGCTGGCACTTCGTCGCCGTCATTAGCGATTTGTACATTGGAGACAATGAATAGTTTTTTCAAGCCTTCGGTCGCTTCAAGCAGAGCACGTGCTTGCTTATTTGGATAAAGCGTCAACGATGCTTGCAGCGACTTACCAATTACTTTCTCATTTCGGGCTACTTCTAATGCTTTAAGCACATCCGCTCGGATATCCATAAAGGCTTGCCAGTGTGCTTTTAACTCATCTGTACCGCTTAATTCTTCGGCAGTTGGCATATCCGTGAGTTGTACGCTTTGTTCGCTGACGCCAGGAATGTTTTCCCATACTTCATCTGCCGTGTGAGGCAAAATCGGGGCAATCAGTTTAGTCAGTGCCGTCACTACCTCATACATTACCGTCTGGAAAGCGCGGCGTTCAGGATGGTCAGCGTGTTCGATATAAAGCGTATCCTTTGAAATGTCCATATAAAAGGAACTCAATTCCACCGTGCAAAAATTGCGGAAGTGATTATAGACATTTAAGAACTGATACTCATTGTAGCCTTCATGCATGCGTTTCGTTAGCTCATTTAAACGTACAAGCAAAAACGCATGCACGCCTGTTAGTTGATCCCGTGGGACAGCGTTGATTTTCGGGTCAAAATCATGCAAATTGCCAAGAAGAAAGCGGAATGTATTGCGGATCTTCCGGTATGTTTCGGCAACTTGTTTTAAAATCGAATCAGACACGCGGCTGTCGGCTTGATAATCGACAGATGCCACCCAAAGCCGTAGAATGTCCGCGCCAAGCTGTTTCATAACGGTATTTGGCACAACAATGTTGCCAAGGGACTTGCTCATTTTTTTGCCTTCGCCGTCCATCACAAAGCCATGGCTCAGCACCCCTTTATACGGAGCAACGCCATTAATTGCAACCGAAGTAGATAGCGAAGAGTTAAACCAACCACGGTATTGGTCGCTGCCTTCAAAATAAAGGTCCGCCGGGAACACAAGGTCATTTCGTTCCCGTAAAACGCCTTGGTGCGACGATCCAGAATCAAACCAAACGTCCATTATATCGGTTTCTTTTGTAAAATGGCCATTCGGGCTGTGCGGAGAAGTGAATCCTGGCGGCAGCAAGTCTTTCGCCTCACGTTCAAACCAGACATTTGAGCCATGCTCACGGAACAAGTTCGAGACATGTTCAATCGTTTCCTCGCTAACAATTTCAGTGCCATCCTCGCCATAAAAAACCGGAATTGGCACGCCCCACGCACGTTGCCGCGAAATACACCAGTCGCCACGGTCACGGACCATATTATGCAGCCGCGTTTCCCCCCACGCTGGAATCCATTCTGTATTTGCGACCGCTTGTAGCAATTCCTTACGAATATTGGCGATTGAGGCAAACCACTGCGACGTTGCCCGGAAAATGACAGGCTTTTTCGTACGCCAATCATGAGGGTACGAGTGAGTAATAAACCCGAGCTTTAACAGAGCGCCTACTGCTTCTAGTTTCTCAGTCACCATTTTGTTAATGTTGTCATAAAATTCACCTTCAAAACCTGGCGCTTCACTCGTCATTATCCCTTTGTCATCAATAGGGCATAACACATCTAGCCCGTATTTTTGGCCGACAACAAAGTCATCAACGCCGTGCCCAGGGGCCGTATGGACACAGCCAGTACCAGCATCCAACGTCACATGCTCACCATTCATGACAATGGAGTCACGATCATAAAACGGATGGCGGCAAACAATATAGTCCAATTCTTTTCCTGTGACTGTCTTTTCAACAACCACATCTTCCCAACTTAATTCCGTTTGGACATGTTCAAGCAAACCGCTTGCTACAACAAATGAACGGCCGCCCGTGCGCACGACGCTGTATTCCAATTGAGGATGGACGGTGATGCCTAAGTTTGCAGGAATGGTCCATGGTGTCGTCGTCCAGATAACTAAAGCAGCATCCTCAGGCAATACCCCTTTTCCATCTGCAACTTGAAAGGCGACATAAATGGAAGCGGAACGTTTGTCGTAGTATTCGATCTCTGCTTCCGCTAAGGCAGACTCCGAAGATGGCGACCAGTAAACAGGCTTTTTGCCTTTATAGATATAGCCTTTTTTAGCCATTTTCCCGAAAACTTTGATTTGCTCCGCTTCAAATTCTTTTTCCAACGTAATATAGGGCTTCCACCAGTCGCCGCGGACGCCGAGCCGCATGAACTGCTGGCGTTGGCTATTTATTTGCTCAAGTGCATACTCTTCGCAAAGCTTGCGAAAATCGGCAATGCTCATTGATTTTCGGTCTACTTTTTTGTTTTTCGTTAATGCCGTTTCAATCGGCAAGCCATGGGTATCCCACCCAGGAACATATGGGGCATGGAAGCCAGACATGGATTTGTAGCGTACGATAAAGTCTTTAATGATTTTGTTAAGTGCGTGCCCCATATGAATATCACCGTTTGCATATGGAGGGCCGTCATGCAAAACAAAGTAAGGACGGCCTTCTGTGCGTTCTTGCACTTGTTTATAAATGTCCATCTCTTCCCATTGTTCTTGGCGTTTCGGTTCGCTATTTGGCAAGTTGCCACGCATCGGAAACGCCGTTTTCGGCATTAGTAATGTTTGTTTATAATCCACCGTTTTCGCTCCTTTATTTGTTAAAAACAAAAACCTCCCCGTCCCAAAAAGGGACGAGAAGGTTTTCCCGCGGTACCACCCTCATAGAAAAAGCGCTGGCGCCTTTTCCACTTCACGCCGTTAACGTAGGCAGCACGCACCCCACTACTAGCACAAATGGATAAACATATGTGCGGTTCGCAGGCAGAACTCAAGGGCGATTCAGGGCAAGCCCATGCACCGGGCTTCCACCACTCCCGGCTCGCTTTGGCATGTACGCGATTGCCCACTGTCCCTATCCTTGTTTTTAACGTTCATTCATTTTATGGTTTCATTATAAGGACGGTTCCCAGAAAATGCAACTGGTTATACGTTTTCCTGCTCTTCTTGTTCTTTGAGCAGTTCCTCTTCGTCAAAATCTTCGTTCCCAGCAAACTGTTCCCAGTCTTCCGTTTGCAGCATTTCCATTTGTGCTTCAATCAACATTTTGAAGCGCATTTTATAGACAGATGCTTGCTTTTTAAGCTCTTCCATTTCCATCATGACTTTCCGTGACTTTGAAAGCGCCTCGTTCACGATTCGATTCGCATTTTTCTCTGCTTCTTTCACGATCAACTGCGCTTCCTTTTGGGCATTGCTGCGCAAATCGTCGGCCGCTTCTTGTGCAACGAGAATCGATTTATTTAGCGTCTCTTCAATATTAGTAAAATGGGAAAGCTTTTCATCAAGCGCAGTCACTTGCTCAAACAAGTCTTTCTTTTCACGCAGCACCGCTTCATAGTCTTTAATGACTTGGTCCAAAAACTCATTGACTTCATCTTCGTCATATCCGCGGAAAGCACGGGTAAATTCTTTATTATGAATATCCAACGGCGTTAAAGGCAACGCAGCCACCTCCATCACAGACTCATCATCCATTTATTTTTTTCGACATCGTCTTTGCTTATTCCTTCTTTTTCGCGGAAAATCCTCCATTTTGCCTCGTCTCGCTATGTAAAACTAGCTTTTTTTGCCAAGCACTAGCCGGTACTTGTCCTTTTTTGTCACGCCTTCTTGCTTTAATACTTTAGCCCGGCCAGCCCCTCTTACAGACAAATCATCGCCAATTGCCACGCGGAAGCTAGGATGTTCTACTACCTTCCAGTTGACTTTCACGAGCCCCTTGCCGATCAAGTCAGCCGCTTTCGCTCTTGATAGGCCATACAAAGCGCTCAAGAGGGCATCTAAGCGCAGAGAGGACACAGTCACTGGCTTCTCTTCCCACTTCTCGTCAGGCAAATCAAGCGTATCGGTTTCTTCTAAAGTAACGGTTGCCTTGCCAACTTGCTTAAGCGCAATGGCGATATAAGCACTTGCCTCTTTCGTACAGGCGACATAAAACGCATTGTCCGTAACGGAAATATCGCCGAACGTTTCCCGTTTCATGCCTGTATTCATTAATGCGCCAAGCACATCCCTATGTGTAAGCGTCACAAATTTATTCGCGTAGGCGGCTTTAAAAAGGGAAATGTCCCAATCGATTGGCTCATTTTTTAAGTAAGCAGGGCGAATGGACGCACGTTTGCGCTCGCATCCATCGGCTCCGCCAAAAAACTGCAAATCGATCTCTCCGTCTTGGCCAATAACGGACTTCGCAACTTCTTGCATTCGCGGATCAAGAAAACCAGTTAACTTTTCTTGATGATAGCGGGTTGCCTGTTCACGAAGAGTTTGGATATGGTCAATAAACGGGCGCTCTTCTTCGCGAAAGTGTTCATACATTTTAAGTCCCACCTACAGCCACGACAAAATCATTTGCTGCAAAGGGTAAAGCCCTTGCCTTGCCAAGTTGAGGACGATAATGGCGACAACTGGCGACAAATCAATCATGCCAAGTGGCGGGATAAAGCTGCGAAACATATCTAAATAGGGATCAACCACTTTCCCAAGCACTTGCCCGAAAGCCGAATCGCGGCCGCCCACCCATGACATTAGAATGTAAATGAAAATCGCTATTAAATACAAAAAGGCGGCATTTTGAAGCAAGTTAAAAATAAAGTTGACCATTGTTTCCATTTGTGATTCCGTCACCTACTTTCCTCATACCGTGCTATCTGTTTGTCTTGTGACCCAATCACTGATTGAGCCAGTAATTTCCACGTTGTCTGGCGTACAAAGAAAAATGCCTGGTCCGATTTTTTGAATGTCTCCTCCAATAGCATAAACGGTTCCACTTAAAAAATCTACTATTCTTAACGCTTGCTCTTGTTCAATCCGCAATAAATTGATGACAACCGCCTTGCGTCGTTTCAAATGGTCGGCAATGTCTTGAGCTTCATCATAAGAGCGCGGTTCCAGTAATATCATTTTCGCTGATTTTTGCACACTTTGCAAGCTTACAATGTTTTGATTTTGTTCCATCCCTGCAGTCTGCTTTTCTTTCGGTGCCCTTCCCTTCTCAAGCGCAGGGCGTTCGTCACGCTGTTCAGGTTCTTCTACATAACGCTCGACTTCTTCAACGTGGTCATCTAGGTTAAAGTAACGCTTGAACTTTGTTTTAAAGCCCATGGCCTTCCTCTCCTTTTTTACGACTCCTCTTTGCCAACAAGAGACGTTCCAAGACGGATAAACGTTGCGCCTTCCTCGATTGCAACTTCAAAATCGTTAGACATCCCCATTGACAACTCCGTGCACGGGGCATATGAAAGCTTGTCCGCCTTTATTTGGTCGCGAAGCTCTCTGAGCTTTGAAAAAATCGGCCTCGTTCGTTCTGCATCTTGTTCAAAAGGGGCCATTGTCATCAAACCGATCACCCGAACGGCTGGATAAGCGGCCAGTTCATTTATAAATGGCCTTACTTCATCTGGCGATAATCCATTTTTCGATTGTTCGCCGCTAACATTCACTTGTACAAAACAATCGATGGTCTTTCCTGGCTCGAGTCGCTTGTCAATCTCTTTTGCCAAGCTCAGCCTGTCCAAAGAATGGATGCATGAAACAACGTTGACAATGTTTTTAACCTTTCTCGATTGGAGCGAACCGACAAAATGAAGCCGTGCTTGGCCAATGGCAGCTGCTTTTTCGAGTGCACCTTCAATCCGGTTTTCACCTATATCGGCAATTCCCGCTTCCACCGCTTGTTTGGCAGTGGCAACGGAGACATATTTCGTGACAGCGATGATGCGCACATCATCAATAGCGCGCCCGCTCCGCTCGCATGCTTGCCTGACTCGCATTTTTATGTTTGCTACGTTTTCTGCAACATTTACACTCACTGATTTTTCACCCTTTTTGTAACCCGATTGCGCTCATCATTCTGCCCGTCTGCCCCTTTTCTTTGCGGTGGGAGAAAAACGCATCGCTTTCGTACGTGCATACGTTTGAAGTATGTATATGAGATGGATTAACACCTGCAGCGACTAGGAGCTGCTTATTCAACATCGGCAAATCAAGCAGGCTATGTCCAGGCTTGGTTGGCGTCAGCACACCAGCCGCTTCGCCGCCGAGGGCATCCTTTACTTTGGAAGCAACCACTTCATCAACCTCGTAACGGGAAGCACAAATACTGGGGCCTATTAACACATGGACATCGCTTGCGGAAACGCAATGCTTTTCTTTCCAGATGCCTAGCAGTTTCGGGCCAATTTTGGCAACGCTCCCTTTCCAGCCAGCATGGCAAAGACCAATTAGACCGGCCGACTTTGCTGCAAAGTATAGGGGGACACAGTCCGCATACAGGCTTGTCAACAACAACCCCTGTTCTTGCGTGTAAATGCCATCTAAACCAGGAAGCGCTGTTTCTAGGCAATCAGCGCCCCTGCCAGCATCTGCCGCCGTCACTTCCGCTATCTCTGCTTGGTGGACTTGCTCTGAACCAATCCATTTTGTTAGGGGAAACCCTATATCTGCTGCCACAAGATTGCGGTTTCTTTGTACATCGTTTTGGTCGTCGCCCACATGAAAGCCCATATTCAACGTGGCATAAGGATGTTTGCTTACGCCTCCGTGCCGTGTTGTAAATCCAGCAAACATGCCCGGCATAACGTTTGAAAAAACGGTTGCCGCCAGCACGCGCTCACTCCGCTTTTCCCATTTTTCTTCAACCATTAAATGGAATCCCCCCGACTAGTTGCAATTCCTTTATGGTCTTAGTTTATCACAAGGCATGCCATACAAGAAACAAAACTTATCCTTTCTTCCTTGCCTCCTCCATCGGGCTAGCGACCCTTTTTGGCTGATAACGTTCAGGCACTTCAACTAAAATCACGTCAGAACCAATTTTAACAATGTTTTTCCACGGAATCACCAATTCTGCTGCATCCCGTTGCCCTAGTAGCTGCATGACTTTCCCAGTGCCAGCAATGACAATCGCTTCAATTTTTCCTGATTCCAAGTTGATGTCCAAATCATTTAAATGGCCTAGGCGTTTGCCATTTTCCATATTGACAATATCTTTTTGCGATAGCTCCGAAATTTTTTGCATATTCCTTTTCCCTCCTGTTATCCATTTATAAAACGTATGCGCGCTTACAGCCTGGCATGAAAAAAAGTAGAGTCTAGCAGCAACTCCAAACAAAAAAGGCTAAAATCGAAATCGATTTTAGCCTTCATGATTCGATATGTTTATTCATTTGTTGGATCGCGCCTTTTTCTAGCCTAGACACTTGCGCTTGTGAGATGCCGATCTCCTCGGCTACTTCCATTTGCGTTTTTCCTTGAAAGAAACGCATGTTCAAAATCGTTTTTTCGCGGTCATTTAAGCGGACCATCGCCTCTTTTAAAGCAATTTCTTCTACCCAGTTTATATCTTTATTTCGTTCATCACTAATTTGGTCCATCACAAAGATTGGATCGCCGCCATCATTATAAATCGGCTCAAACAAGGAGACAGGATCTTGAATCGCATCTAGAGCAAAGACAACATCTTCTTTTGGCACCTCTAGTACTGCAGCAATTTCTTGGACGGTCGGTTCTTTCTCCCGTTTTTTTTCCGCCATCATTTGGTCACGCACTTGCAGCGCTTTATAGGCAATATCCCGAAGAGAGCGTGAAACCCGAATTGGATTATTGTCCCGTAAATACCGTCTAATTTCCCCAATAATCATTGGGACCGCATACGTTGAAAACTTGACGTTTTGGCTTAAATCGAAGTTGTCGATTGATTTCATTAATCCTATGCAGCCGACTTGAAACAAATCATCTACGTTCTCGCCACGGTTATTAAATCGCTGAATGACACTTAACACTAAGCGCAAATTCCCGTTTACGAGCGTTTCTCTCGCTGGCTCATAGCCAGCTTGCAACTTCGTAAACAACTCCCGCATTTCAGCGTTCTTTAAAACTGGCAACGTCGACGTGTCAACGCCGCAGATTTCCACTTTATTTCGAGTCACATTCCTTACCCCCTAAACGGAAGATGATGTCAAAAAAAGTATCTCCCTGGGCAAAAAAAATATGCACGGCAAAAAACCCGCTCACATGAGTTAGAAAGAATGGGCCTTTGACACGACGCTGTTGAAGCTTGGAAAAAATTTTTTGTGAAATAAAAAAGGAGGAACCCCATTTTGGGAGTCCTCTGTCTTACACCATTTTGCTAAATTCTTTTTGCAGCCGTTTAATGATGCGCTTTTCTAAACGGGAAATGTACGATTGGGAGATCCCTAGCATATCGGCGACATCTTTTTGGGTTTTTTCTTCTTCTCCAGCTAAGCCAAAACGCAGTTCCATAATTTGTTTCTCCCGCTCCGATAACGTATGGAGCGCCTTGACAAGCAAGCGGCGGTCGACGCGTTCTTCAATCCCTCTCGTAATAATGTCTTCTTCTGTACCAAGCACATCGGACAAGAGCAGCTCATTGCCATCCCAATCAATATTGAGCGGTTCATCAAACGATACTTCAGAACGTGTTTTGTTGTTTCGCCGCAAGTACATTAAAATTTCATTCTCGATGCAGCGGGAGGCATACGTAGCGAGCTTAATTTTCTTTTCAGGATTAAAGGTGTTGACCGCTTTGATTAAGCCAATTGTGCCGATGCTAATCAAATCCTCAATATTGATGCCTGTGTTCTCAAACTTGCGGGCAATGTAGACAACTAAGCGTAAATTCCGTTCAATGAGCACAGAACGGACCGCTTTGTCTCCACTTGGGAGCTTGCCCAATAGTTCAGCCTCTTCTTCTTTCGACAACGGCGGCGGCAATGCCTCGCTTCCGCCTATGTAATAAATTTCATCCGCTTTTAACCCTAACTTGTTTAGAAGCCGGTACCAAAACAACTGCAGTTTCAACTTAATCATTAAACGTTCCTCCTTTTGCTATTTAGCTTGCATATTCGTGCATGATTTGGGGGTGAACAATACAACGATAATGCTGTTCTGGAGATAGCGTCTCACGGGATAATCCAATCAAGACATGATTCGTTTCATACGCCTCATTTTGGTAACGGATTTTCACACGATCAGGTTTTAAAGCGGCCATATAAGAACTTCCTTGCCCAACGGCACGGTAAGGAATCAGCCGCACCCGTTTCATGAGCGGTGACGGTTCATTTTCAGCTTCCAACTCAAGAAGTGCGTCGACTTGCTGTTTGCCAAAAGCACTGTAAAGCAGTGCCGCCTCAGCAACCATGACGGGCATTTTCGTTAACGGATCTCTTAAACGGTTGCCCGTATCAATTAATCCTGGGGCGGAAAAGGATATCCCTTCAATCCAAAACTCCACTTCTGCCAGCTGGCTCGCATGAAACTGTTTGCTTTTCACTGCCCCAAATTGTTGTTTGCAAAAATAGAGTGCGAGTGGAAAACCAATAAGCACAAATGCCCAACTGACCATGCTTCCGCCTACTCCATGACCTGGCAAAAACGCCAGCACGTCGACATTGGTTTCGAAGAAATAATGCATAGCAAACAAGCCGCCTCCGGTCACAAAGGTGACAAAATAAAAACTTGCCAGATTTTGCAGAAAGAAAGAAAAACGTTTGTAGCCAAATGCAATGAATACGATTAGCCCCGAATAAATAAGTTTAATAACAGGATTCAAAAACAATGGCGCAGCAGGGGTGAACATTAAAAAGACAATCAACGATGCAAACAAAGCCGCCAAGACAAGGCGCCATTGTCTAAAACGCCTTTTTAACAAAAGGGCAGTAGCCGCAAGCAGCAAGTAGTCAATCCCTGCATTTAACAACCAGATCAAATCGAGGTAAACGGTCATTGGCTTGCTCCCTCACAGTGATAGAATTTAGTATAGTAGATCTTCATAAGAAAGTCTGTCACTTTATGGCGCAAGCAAGGATGTTATTTTGATAAGTTTTGGCAAACGCTGTCCCATTCTCGGTCGCTCGGAAATAACCGCAAAAAAAACCGCTGCGAAAGCAGCGGTTTTCTTACAGTTATCTATCAGTCTCAGTGTCAAAGACACTAGGAGCAAATAGACGATTTGGTTTGACGAGCAACCGCTTCTTCGCGATTAGCGGTTGCGGCGATTGCGCAAAAATGTAGGAATATCGAGTGTATCTGGCTGTTCTTCTTTTTGCCTCGCCTGCTGGCGGCTTTCCGTACGTTTTGGCTCTTCTTTCGGTTGCGGCCTCGCATGTTGTTGTTGCATCGTACGGCTTTGTGGTTGTTTTGCTTCTGCCGTTTCTTCAAACCCTGTTGCAATGACGGTAACAACAATTTCATCTTTCAAATTTTCATTGATGATCGACCCAAATATCATATTCACTTCTGCGTCACAAGCCTCAGAAACGATTTCAGCCGCTTCATGGACTTCATATAAACTTAAATTCGTGCCGCCTGTAATATTCATGAGCACTCCTTGTGCCCCATCGACAGACGTTTCCAACAGCGGGCTGGAGATCGCTTTTTTGGCTGCCTCGGCCGCACGGTTTTCACCTGTAGCGACGCCAATGCCCATCAAAGCGGAACCCTTTTCACTCATGACTGTTTTGACGTCTGCGAAGTCAAGGTTGATCAACCCAGGTGTGGCAATTAAATCGGAAATGCCTTGAACTCCTTGGCGCAACACGTTATCCGCCTCGCGGAACGCTTCAAGCATCGGCGTATTTTTATCAACCATTTCCAATAAACGGTCATTTGGAATCACGATCAATGTGTCCACTTTTTCTTTTAACGCTGCAATGCCAGAGATCGCTTGGTTTTGCCGCTTACGGCCTTCAAAAGAGAATGGACGTGTCACAACACCGACTGTCAATGCCCCAAGCTCTTTTGCCACTTCAGCAATAACAGGAGCTGCTCCGGTGCCTGTTCCTCCTCCCATTCCAGCAGTAATAAAGACCATATCAGAACCTGAAAGCACTTCTTCCAGCTGTTCTCTGCTTTCCTCTGCCGCTTTCTTGCCTATTTCCGGGTTGGCGCCAGCGCCAAGGCCGCGAGTAAGTTTGCCGCCAAGTTGCAACTTCTTTTCCGCTTTTGATAAATGGAGTGCTTGTGCATCTGTATTGACTGCAATAAAATCGACACCTTGCAGGCCATTTTCAATCATGCGATTGACTGCGTTTGAACCGCCGCCACCAACGCCAATCACTTTTATTTGCGCTAATTGTTCCATATCCATTTCAAAATCAAACATGTTATTTCCCCCTAACCAGACTGGCTGACAGCTTTTTCTTATTCAAAGAATGTTTTAAACCAACTTTTCATTTTTGATTCTCTTTTTGCTTCCTGGCGTTTCGGTTCACGCTCAGTCGTCCGAAGTGGTTGGTGGTTTTCACTAGAGTCTGCTGTTTCAGCCTCTGATGCCTGCGAGAATGCCGCAGCAACTTCCTTCCCTTGAACGCGTCCATTTTTATGGGCAAACTGAATTAAACCGATGCTGACCGTATATTTCGGTTCCCGAACGCCGATGTAGTTCGGGATGGCCACACGGACATTGCCTTGGAGCATGTCCTTTGTCAGCTCAAGCACGCCAGGGAGCATCACTGTCCCGCCAGTCAGTACGAAACCGCTCGGAAAATGCCTAAACCCTAAGCGGACGAGCTCTTTTGCCGACAGTTCTAAAATTTCCTCGACCCGTGGCTCGATAATATGAGCAAGATCAAGCTGTGTAAGCATTTCTTTTTCATTAGAACCTACCGTTTGGATCGCAAATTGCTCATCGGAGGATGCTTCCTCGATAAACGCATGGCCGTATTTGCATTTAATGCGCTCTGCTTCCTCTGTCGTCAAGCGCAAACCGACAGCCAAATCGTTTGTAATATGGTCACCGCCAATAGGCAAAACAGAAGTAGCCGCCAGCGTGCCTTGCTCAAAGACAGAAATCGTTGTGGAGCCGCCGCCAATGTCGATGACACAAACGCCGAGGCTTTTTTCATCTTTTGAAACCGCAACAGTACCTGTTGCCAGCCCATTCAAGCAAATTTCAGCCACTTCCAAGCCTGCCCGTTCCACGCAACGCAACAAATTATGGAGAACGGTTTTGGCACCTGTAATCATCATCCCTTCCATTTCCAAACGGACGCCAATCATTCCTTTTGGATCTGTAATTTCATCAAGGCCATCAACGATAAATTGTTTTGGGATCACATCGATAATTTCCCGTTCTGGCGGGATGGATACTACTTGTGCCGCATCCATGACTCGGCGGACATCCTCCACGCCAATTTCCCGATCGCTTGAAGAAACAGCAACAACCCCGTGGCACGGCAATAGCTCTACATGGCTGCCGTTAACGCCGACGACAACGTGCTTAATCGTAATGCCGACCATGCGTTCAGCTTGGTCTACAGCACGTTCAATTGATTTCACCGTTTCATCTATATCAACAATCGTGCCTTTCTTAATTCCTTCGGATGGAACATTACCAACCCCTAAAATATTGATTGAGCCATTGGCAACTTCGGCCACAATGACCCGTACAGAGGATGTTCCAATATCTAAACTAACATAAGTGTCACTGCTCACCACGGCACCTCCCCATCTGCAAAGTCATGGTGTCTCCTCTTTAAATTCGGTTCTTTTTTCCAGTACGTAAAGTATTCAACATGCATTTATGGAATCCTTTAAATCTCGCAGTTTCTTATGTATAAAAGTAAGCCTGGCAAGACTCTTTCTATTTAGTCTACACCAAGATGGAGAAGGTGAAAAGCCAAAACCTTCTCCACCTTGGCTCCTAGGTCCTACTTTTTATCCAAACCATCCCTTTGCAAACCAGTTCATGACGGCTTTGAACCGCCATCGCATTGCGCTTGCGTTACATGTTGATGTCAAAAATTGAATCAAAATGCCTATTGGCTGTCATGTTCTGTTTCTTTGAAATATGGGCTCATTTTCATATAAAGAACGCCTTGTTTTTCAGGGTCAAGTTGAGCGGCTACTTGCGGGTAAGGCTGCATCGATTGAGCAAAGGACTCGACATTTGTTTTGACTTCATTGCCATCCGTCATATACAGCGTTAATTCAGAAGGCTGTGTGCTTGTTGGCGTAAACAAAATCTCAGAAATCCGACCGACAATTTCAGGTGCCGTTTGAACAAGCTCTTCCCCAAGCTGTGCTAAAACGTCATCATCATCGTTGAAGCCGACTAAAACTGGCGCATCGCCGACAAGCTGTCCATTCGGTATAGGGTCAAGTGTTTCTCCGTTTTGCAATAGAGGCAAATACGTATCCCCGTCAGCAACATAACCAACGCGTGGATACTCGCTTACAGTAATGCGCACGGACACAGGAAGCTCCCGTTCAATTTTGGCACTTTCGATTTCTTTCAATGACGTTATCGCTTTTTCACGCTCCCCTTCTGACAAATGCCAAATATTCATGCCCTCTTCTAGGCCGCTTGCTTTTAAGATCGTCTCCTCAGCAACGAGTTGGTTGCCGTCTATATGTATGGTTTTCACACCGCTAAGGGGGCTTTGGAAATAAACCAAAACGACAATCAATAGAAAGAACAACAAAACAAATGCGAGAATCCGCCGATTTGCTTTTTGCTTCCGTTTTTCCTGCAATGTTGGAATCCGCTCATTGACCGATACCACTTTTTTATCTTGACTCACTTATGCTCCTCCAAACTGCTCGAAATGCGAACAAGTCACAGGCATCATTTTCCACGGCTCGTTTCCATATTCTCATGAACGTAGATGAAACGATGTTTTCATTGCTTATTTCTCCATTTTAGCATGTTTTCCTGTTTGCCACTACAAAACAACAAACAGAGAGCGATCATTTTTCGCTCTCTGTCTGATCATTATCTAGCATGCCGGCTAATGTTTAACAACACACCGATGGAAACTAGCATAAGCGTTAACGAAGACCCTCCATAGCTTAAAAGCGGAAGGGTGATGCCAGTGACTGGCATGAGCCCTGTCACCACACCAATATTAATCATTACTTGAATGGCAATCATCGTAATGATGCCGATCGCTAAAAAGCTACCGAACAAGTCTGGGGCCCCTAGCGCAATGCGGATGCCACGCCAATAAAGGATCGCAAATAACAACAGCACTGTCACTCCGCCTAAAAACCCCATTTCTTCGGCCAATATCGCAAAGATAAAGTCTGTTTGTGGCTCTGGCAAGTAAAAATACTTTTGCCTGCTTTCACCAAGGCCCATGCCGAGCAAGCCTCCAGGACCGATAGCCAGCAACGATTGGATAATTTGAAAGCCACTGCCGAGTGGGTCACTCCACGGGTCCATAAAAGACGTGATGCGCTGGATTCGGTAAGGAGCGCTGGCAATGAGCGCCACAAATCCGAACACACCGATTAAGCCAAGGGCGACAAAATGCTTGATCCGCGCACCCGCAGTGAAAACCATTACTGTACAAGTTCCAACCATGACGGCACCTGTGCCAAGGTCAGGTTGCATCATAATAAGGGCAAAGGCCAACAAAACAAGGCCAAGGGAAGGAACCAACCCTTTCTTTATCGTCACAATCCATTTTTGATGATCGGCTAGAAACTTTGCTAGGAAAATAATCATCGCCATTTTCATAAACTCTGATGGTTGGATTGAAAAGGCGCCAACGCCAAGCCAGCTTTGGGCACCACCGCGGACAAGGCCGACCCCAGGGATAAGCACAATGACGAGCAAAGCAAAACAGACAATCAAAAGGATTTTGCTGTAAGTGCGCCATACCCAATAGTCTAACCGCATCATCACAAACATGAGCAAAACACCTGTTCCGCCAAAAAACAATTGTCGTTTTGCAAAGAAAAAAGAATCGCTGAAACGGTAAGAGGCCCAAGCCGCACTGGCACTATAAACCATGATTAAGCCAATGACTAAAAGCGCAATCGTTACAGCAAGTAGAGTTAAATCGGGGGCTGATTTCTGTTTTCCCATCACACACCTCGGCTTCATGCGACTTCTAACACTACTATATGAAGCCGAAGCGGCAAACATGTCCATTCGCATTGTAAAAGAAAAGCCTGCTGTTTCCAGCAGACTTCAGACGGAGCGATTTCATGCAGATGCGCATACATTTGCGTTCGGTGCTTTTTCCAGGCTATTCGCCGCCTTTACGATGGTTTGATGATCGTATTTACGTAATCAAGAAATTCATCGCCTCGCTCTTCAAAAGAGCGGTATTGGTCCCAGCTAGCACAAGCTGGCGACAAAAGGACAACGTCACCAGGTTGTGACAGCGCCACTGCTTTCTCCGTGGCGTCTTGGACCCGTTCAGCCGTAACCGCTTGGACATTTGCTTTAGCTGCCAATGCCAACAGTTTGCTTTTTGTTTCACCGTATGCAACGACAGCCTTGACGTATTTTAGACTCGCCAACAGCTCGTCAAAATCGTTGCCGCGGTCAAGCCCGCCGGCAATGAGAACAACCGGCTTTGCAAATCCCGATAGCGCTGCTTTTGTAGCTAATATATTTGTTGCCTTTGAATCATTGTAAAACTGCCGGCCTTCCCAACTCCCCACATATTGAAGCCGATGTTTCACTCCAGGGAAATGACTGAGCACATGCCTGATTTGTTCTACTGTCGCTCCTGCTAAGCGAGCCGCCGCAGTAGCGGCTAACATGTTTTCGACGTTATGGGCCCCTGGTAGGACGGCATCAGCCAATGCAAGGATCGGTTCATCTTTAAAAAAGATCGTGCCGTCTTTCACATAAGCGCCGTCTTCCACGACATTGATGCGCGAAAACGGGACAAGGGTAGCGCCTATACGAGCAATGGCCTGAACGACTGTTGGATCATCCGCATTGTACACAAGATAATCAGCAGGGCCCATGTTGGCAGCAATTCTCGCCTTGGCCGCTATGTAGTCTTCACGGGTGCCGTGGTAGTCTAAATGGGCGTCAAAGATATTCAGCCAAACAGCTACCTTTGGCTGAAATGCGTTTGTGCCCATTAATTGAAAACTAGAAACTTCCAGCACGATCACATGTTCAGCTTTTGCCTTTTGAGCTACCTCCGAGGCTACTGTGCCAATATTCCCGGCAATAAGCGGTTTGCGCCCACTATGCTCAAGCATTTCTTTTACCAATGTCGTCGTCGTTGTTTTGCCATTTGAGCCAGTAATGGCGACCATTTCTGCTTCTGAAATCAAATAGGCGAGCTCGATTTCGGTCCAAATCGGAATGCCACGGGCTTCCGCTTCCTTCACCACTATATTTGTATAAGGAATGCCAGGGTTTTTCACGAGCAAGCTGCAGCCATCAAGCACGGTGAGTGGATGCCCACCGCACACCACTTGAATACCCGCAGCCTCTAATTCGCCTGCCTGTGGTTGTTCAGCACGGCTTTTACTGTCGTTAATGACAACCTCTGCTCCTAAACGGGCAAGCAGCAATGCCGAAGCAACGCCGCTTTTCGCCATTCCTAGAACGAGAACACGCTTTCCGATCAATTCCTTTACTTGCTTCATGTCAGCCACACTCCAATGTAAACGCCCATAATGGCAAAGATCATCCCGACAAGCCAAAATGTCACGACTACTCGCCATTCGGACCAACCGACAAGCTCATAATGGTGATGCAATGGGCTCATTCGGAACACGCGTTTCCCTGTTAATTTAAACGATGCTACTTGAATGATGACCGAGAGCGTTTCAATGACAAACACGCCACCCACAATAATGAGCATCAATTCCATTTTTGTTAGAATCGCGATCGCAGCAATCGCTCCGCCAAGAGCAAGGGAGCCTGTATCCCCCATAAAAACTTTTGCTGGATGGGCATTAAAGACAAGAAACCCTAGAAGTGCTCCAGTAATGGCCGTCGAAAATAAAGCCGTGTCAATGAATCCTCCGCTCCAAGCAAGAATGGCAAAAGCGCCAAAAGCAATGGAGCCGGTGCCAGCCAAGAGCCCGTCAAGGCCATCAGTTAAATTGACGGCATTGCTCGCCCCGAGCAGCATTAAGACAATCAAAATGAGGTAGAGCCAGCCTAAATCAAAGCCAAACGTCGTGCCTGGAATCGCAATAAATGTATCAAAGCCGATCGCAAGCAATCCGATATAGAAAATAGCGGCAATGACTAGCTGACCTGCTAGCTTTTGCTTAGAGGTCAAGCCGAGATTGTGCTTGCGCACCACTTTTAAATAGTCGTCAACGAAACCGACGATCCCATAACCAAGCGTCACAACCATCAACAACAACAATTCCGGAGTAAATCCGGTGATGGCGATGCCGATCGCGAGGGCACTGATGAAAATCGATAAGACAATAACAATGCCGCCCATTGTTGGCGTACCGCTTTTCTTCTGATGGGATTTCGGCCCTTCTTCACGGATGCTTTGGCCAAACTTCAATTTCCGCAAAAAGGGAATAAACAGCGGTGACATAATAACAGCAGCCGCAAATGAGAGAATGAGAACGAACAACAGCGTCCATTCTTCCATATTAATTGCCTCCTTTGACCGCCGGTAAAACTTCCTCAAGCGCCAAACCGCGTGAAGCTTTTATTAATACAACGGTATCTTTCGTATAGTAAGGTTTCAAAATTTCGGCTGCTTCCACAACCGTATCAGCATGGACAAGCGAAATGCGGCTGTCCTTTTTGTCAAGTTGGGCCTCGTAAATCCATCGGCCTTTTTTGCCGACTGTCACAACGTCTGTGATAGGCGGCTCAATGGCAGTAGCCACGCTTTTATGAAGAGCTTCTTCATCTTGGCCTAGCTCATAAATATCTCCTAAGACAAGAACGCGCCGTTTATAATGGGGCAGCTCTTTCACAGTCTCAATTGCCGCTTTCATCGATGTTGGATTGGCATTGTAGGCGTCATTAATAATGGTCGAGCCGTTTGGCCCTTTAAGCTTCTCTAGCCGCATACCCGTTATTGCCAAGGAAGAAAGTTGTTTTTGGATCATGGCATTGCTAAAACCTAGCTTTTGCGCAAGCAAAATCGCGTAAGCGGCATTTTTAACATTATGCTTGCCTAGCATTGTAAGTTGCCAGCGTGCGCCGTTCAAATAAAAGACATAGCCATTTTCTAGCGTTTTGACGTCACTTATTTTGGTTGCCGCCTGATCCGAAAAGCCAACTGTCGTTTCCGCTTGTTCGTTATACGGACTTAGCAATGGTTCGTCTCCGTCGAATAACAGCCAGCTTTCCTTTATGAGCCCATCGGCAATTTCCATTTTTGCAGCTGCAATCCCTTCACGGGAACCTAAATGCTCGATATGAGCATCGCCAATGCTTGTTATAATCGCCGCATTTGGCTTCGCTACTTGCGTAAGCGTCGAAATTTCACCGGCATGGTTCATCCCCATCTCAACGACCGCATAAGTACAGTCTTCTGGCATGGCCAACAATGTGAGCGGTACGCCAATATGGTTATTTAAATTCCCTTTCGTTTTATGGACAGCAGCCGTTCCGGCTAGCACACTAGCAACTATATCCTTTGTCGTCGTTTTTCCGTTTGAGCCCGTAATGCCAATCACAAACGGATTCACTTTTTCACGGTACGCTTGCGCCAAAGCCTGCAATGCTTTCAACGTGTCTTCCACATAGTAGAGCTGGAACGTCTCTGGCAACTGCTCAGGCACGGGCTCCTGTTCTTTCCAAAGGGCACCTGTTGCCCCAGCTTCAATCGCTTGTTCAATAAAGCGATGGCCATCAAACCGTTCTCCCTTTAAAGGCACAAACAGCCCATTTTCCATGCGCTGCCGCGTGTCCGTCGAAACGCCCGAAAAGCCGCGCCTATCTTCCTTCAAACGGCTTCCTTTCGCAATGGATTTCAGCAAACTTGCATCGATCTTCATTGTATCCGCTCCTTCAGCGCATCACGGGCCACTTCTCGGTCATCGAAATGAATCCGTTGACGGCCAATTTCCTGATACGTTTCATGCCCTTTGCCAGCAATCACGACAATGTCTCCTGTATTTGCCGCAGCAATCGCTTGCTCGATTGCCGTTTTCCGGTCAACAATGACGGTGTATTGGTCGGGGTCAAGCCCCTCCGTAATATCGGCAAGAATCGCATCAGGGTCTTCGGTGCGAGGGTTATCTGACGTGAATATCGTTCGATCCGCATATTGCACGGCAATTCGCCCCATAACAGGACGCTTCGTCGCATCGCGATCTCCTCCGCAGCCTACGACTACATGAATATCATTATCTGCAAAGTCTTGGACGGTTTGCAACACATTTTCGAGGCTGTCAGGCGTGTGTGCATAGTCAACAATTACGGTAAAGTCTTGCCCTTCATCAACAGGTTCAAAACGCCCCGCTACACCTGTGACTTTTTCTAGACTAGCCTTAATCGTAGAGAGAGACAAACCTGAGACATAAGCGCTGGCAGCAGCAGCAAGGGCGTTGTAGACATTGAACAAGCCAATCAGCTTGAGCTGAACATCGGTTTTTTCACCAAAAACATGTAATGTGAACCGCGTGCCCGCAGCGCTTACTTTAATGTTTTCCCCGTAAACGTCCGCTTGTTTTTTGATGCCATATGTGACAACGTCTGCCGTTGTCATTTGAATAAGCCGGTCGCTGGCAGGATCATCGCTGTTTATGACAGCGGTTTTGCCGTCATATGTATTTCCTAGTTGTGAAAATAATAAGCTTTTTGCATAAAGGTAACGTTCCATTGTCTCATGATAATCAATATGGTCAGGGGTTAAATTTGTAAACACGGCAATATCATAATCACAGCCGCGCACACGACCTAAATGCAAGGCATGGGAAGATACTTCCATTACCGCTGTCTCGACTTGCTTGTTTACCATTGAGGCAAACCGCTGCTGCAACACAAGTGATTCAGGCGTCGTATTCCGTGTTTCAATTGTTTCATCGCCAATTTTGGTATAAAGCGTGCCGATGAGGCCGGTTTTCTGACCTGCCTCCCGAAACATCGTATCCAAAATGTGCGTAACCGATGTTTTCCCATTCGTGCCCGTCACGCCGATCAGCTGCAATCGTTTCGTTGGTTCTCCATAAAAATGGCTCGCCAACCGCGCCATTGCCCGTTTTGTATCACGGACAATCACGACAGGGACGTCAAGGGCAAGAGGGCGCTCAGCAACAACGGCGACCGCCCCTTTTTCTACAGCCTGCTTTGCAAAGTCATGCCCATCAACGGTATAGCCATTAATGCAAAAAAACAATGTTCCTTGTTTCACTAAGCGCGAATCCATTTCTAAATGCGCAATCTCTATCGATTGGTGTTCTTTTTTTAAAGGTGTAATGCCCCGAAGCACACGAAGCAATTCATTCAATTCCATGTTAATGCCTCCAAAGTTTTGACAGTCCACCGTATTGGAAAACGATGAATGAGCAGAATAAAAACATACGTATCCATTTTAGTCGTTCCCGCTCATTTTGTCACCCATATACACACGGATTGTTGAATCTTTTGCAACACGTGTCCCCGGTTGGGGAGACTGGCGCAACACAGTATTGCCTTCACCCGAGGCATCAAGGCGAAGATCATAATGGGACTCATAAATATCCCGTTTTGAAAGACCGATCAAATCTGGAACTTCCACCAACGGTTCATCAGCCCACGTCAATTCTTTTTCAATTTGGTTATCCCTTTTTTCCACTCCCATCGCTTCAAGGCTGTCACCGATAATCGCGCCTGCGATTGGTGCCGCCACTACCCCACCATATTGAATCGTATTTTTAGGGTTATCAATTGCGACATAGACGACAATTTGCGGATCATCCATTGGTGCGACGCCAATAAACGATAAGATGTAGTTGTTTTCCAAGTACTTGCCGTTTTTGGCTTTTTGTGCTGTTCCTGTTTTGCCGCCAACACGATAGCCGTCAATAAACGCATTTTTACCAGAGCCTTTGGCGACTACATTTTCCATTGCATAGCGGACTTGCTCTGATGTTTTTTCGGAAATCACTTGCCGTTTCATCACAGGCGAAATCGACTCAACGACCTCTCCTGTTTCTCCATCCGTCCACTCTTTCGCTAAATAAGGCTCATACAAATATCCACCATTTACAGCTGCCGAAACAGCGACTACTTGTTGGAGCGGCGTTACGGCCACCCCTTGACCAAAAGCGGTTGTTGCCTGCTCAAGAGGACCGACACGGTCGCGGTTAAACAAAATTCCTGTTCCTTCTCCTTGTAAATCAATGCCTGTTTTTTGGCCGAACCCAAATTCCTCAATGTAATCGAACAGACGATCCTTTCCGAGGCGCTGGCCAAGTTCGACAAACCCAGGGTTGCAAGAATTTTGCACGACTTCTAAAAATGTTTGGTGCCCATGCCCGCCTTTTTTCCAGCAACGAAGCTTTGTTCCCGCGACATTGATGTAACCAGGGTCGTGAAAGGTATCGTTTTCTAAATCGACGACACCTTCTTCCAACGCGGCGGCAAGTGTAATAAGTTTGAAAGTGGAACCTGGTTCATACTGCATCCAAACTGGTTTGTTTTGATTGTACACTTCTGCCGGCACTTCTCGGTAATGTTCCGGGTTGAAGTCAGGGCGACTGCTCATCGCCAACACTTCTCCTGTATTGGGGTCCATAGCGATTGCCATCGCTCCATCTGGCTCATACTTTGCTTCTGCCTGGTCCAACTCCCGTTCCATAATCGTTTGGATGCGGCTGTCAATCGTTAACGTTAAATTAAGGCCATTAATGGGAGGCTCATATTCGTCAGCCAAGTTGGGCATTTTCGTTCCTTTAGCGGTCGAAAAAAAGGAGACATAGCCTTTTTCGCCTTTGAGCTTCCCGTCATAATAATGCTCAAGCCCTGTCAGACCTTGGTTGTCAATGCCGGCAAATCCAAGGACATGAGAGAGGTAGCTGCCAAATGGGTAATGGCGTTTTGAATCTTCGGCAATGTAAACACCAGGCAGGTTGAGGCTCCGCACTTCTTGCGCTTTTTCCTGCGATAATTTCTGTCCCTCTGGACGCAGCCAAACGCTCGAAGCAGACTTCGTCAACGATTCATATGCTTTTTGTTGATCCATTTCCAAAACAGCAGCCAACTTTTCAGCTGCGTCCACCGGGTCTGTCACTTGCCGTGGAAAAACAATGACAGACGGGGCGCTAATATTGGTAGCTAACTCCACGCCGTTTCGATCGGTAATATCGCCTCGTTTTGGTTCAAACGGAATGTTTCTTCCCCACGAATCTTCTGCCTGTTCAGTCAGCCAGACGCCTTGTCCGAACTGGACATAGCCTAAGCGGACAGCAATGATCGCAAACACGGCTACACCGATGAAAAAGGCGAGTAGCAGCCGCTTTCTGACAGTCACGTTTGATACGCGCACGGCTATCCCTCACTTTCTGCACTGGACGGGTTTATGGTCTAGCCTATGCTTGTTCACCACCTGATAGAACAAAGAGGAGCTTGCCGTTTGGCAAGCTCCTCAGACTGTAGACAAAGGCGAGAACGTTACTCAGGCTGATCGCCATCGCTCTCTTCCTCCTCTGTCGTTGCCTCCTCATCTCCTTCAGACACTGGTTCCTCTACATCCTCGAAAGCTTGTTCGAGTTCTTCGTCTGTTCGCTCCGCATTTGCGCCGGCTCCCCCTTGATCATGGCCCTCTTGCTCATCTCGTTCGTTGTTCGAGGCAAACTCAGCATTGAGAAGGTTTTGTTCCTCTACAGGCTCACCAGGGGCTATGCTCTGGGACTGCAGATAGCCATTGCCCTTAAATTCTGGCGTTAAGTCAAGCAAAGCTGCCACTTTCATGGCGTCACGCGATGACCAGCCTGCCATGTCTGGCATCTTGACCTCGCCATCTGTAAGCAAGACGATCCGATCGCCTGGAAGAACCTTCGTTCCTGGCGCTGGCTGTTGGTCCGTAATATGTTCTCCTTCACCAAGGACAACCACTTCACCAGGAATGGTTTCGGCTGCTTTGTCTACCCGTTCACCGGCCAGTTGAGGCATTTCAAAACCTTGCTCCTCTGCTTCTTGCAGCAATTCCTCTTCATTTGGCTCCAAGTCCATATACGTCATGCTGCTCTGCATAACAGCGTTAAATATCATCGAGACAGGGGCATTGCCCGATTCGTTGTCATCTAATTTCGGCTTTGTGACAGAGACATAAAGGATTACTTTCGGATTATCAGCAGGGGCCATACCGAGAAAAGAGTAAAGGTATTGGCCATGGCCTGATAAATATTTTCCGTCTTCAGCAATTTGCGCTGTGCCTGTTTTGCCTGCGACCTCAAGTCCTTGAATGTTGTATGCCTTGCCTGTGCCGTGGTCCTCGGCTACGGCTCCACGCAATAGCTCTCTCACATGTTTGGCTGTCTCCTCGGAGATTGGCTCCCCAGCCACTTCTGGCTCTGTTTCCCGGATCTTATCGCCGTTTTCATCAACTATTTCTTTAATGATATAAGGTTTTTTCATTTTCCCGTCGCCTGCGATCGCTGTTGCCGCTTGGATCATTTGGATCGCTGTCACCGTTGAGTTTTGTCCAAAAGCGGTGCGGGCGGCGTCGGCACGCCTTCCTTCAACGACATTGCTTGATGCTTCATTCGCTAAGTCAATGCCTGTTTGTTCAGTAAAGCCAAACTGCTTCAAATACGAGTAAAACCGTTCCATCCCTAGCCGTTCGAGGACAAGCTTCGCCATTAACACATTGGAAGAACGCTGGAACCCTTCAGCATAGGAGATTTCTCCCCAACCAGAACGGTTTACGTCATTAATAGGGGGAGAATTGGCGTCAACTTCGTACCGCCCTGACTGGTATGTACTGTCGTCCTCAAACTCCCCTTCCTCTATCGCTGCGGCGATCGTAAACATTTTCATCGTTGATCCTGGTTCAACTACGTCCTGAACAGCCAAGTTTAAGTAATTTTCAATATTACGGTAATCATTCGGATTAAAGCTCGGCCGATTTGACATCGCCAAAATTTCCCCTGTCCGGGGATCAGCAGCAATCGCGGTCATTTTTTCAGGCTCGTATTCTGCCTCGACTTGCGACATTGCCTGCTCCATTGCAGCCTGAATCGACGTGTCTAACGTTGTATAAATATCTGCTCCATTTTTAGGCAATGTTACTCGGTCTGACCCCGCTCCTAACGAGAGTCCTTTGCCAAGGCTTGCATATTCGATATGGCCGTCTTCGGCATGCAAGTAGTCATTCATGCTTGCTTCCAAGCCCATATTATAGGCGCTGTCTTCGCTATTATGGTGACCAATCACATGAGAAGCAAACGTTTGTTTCGGGTAATAGCGTCTCTTCGTTTCTTGAATTAGGATACCAGGCAAATTCAGCGCTTCAATTTCATTTTTTTGCTCATATGTAAGGTTCCTAGCACCCGCCCCTAATTCAATTTGGAAACGACCGTTTTCTTTCCCATCCGTCAAACGCGCTTCCAACTCGCCTTCTTCCATTCCGATCAAAGGCGCTAGTTTTTGCGCTGTCTCCTGTGGATCTTTCACATATTGGGTTGGGCCTTGGGAATCGGATAAAACAGCGATGACATTATAAGCTGGCACATCTTCGGCAAGTACGCTGCCGTGCCGGTCTAAAATAGCCCCTCGTTCGCTTTCAAGCACTTGCGAGCGGTTATACTTCGCCTCTGCCATAGCGACCAAATCATGGCCTTTCACTTCTTTGGTTATTTGAATGTACGCCATGCGGCCAAGCAAAATAGTGAACAAACCAAGAAACACAAACAAAAGGGTGACGGCACGTTTATTTGTCACCGCCCGTTTTATTTCCACTTTCCACCACTCCTTTCCTAAGTAAGAAAAACGAGCTCGCTTGAACTCGTCTTGAAAACCGTTACTCTTTTTCTCCAGAAGATTCCATTCCCATTCTTTGTGCACGGTCAAGTACATTTTCAGGTGAGCTTAGTTCATCAAGCTGCATTTGGTAGCCTGCATTGGTTAATTCTTGCTCGCTAATGACTGATTTCTCCTGTTGGATCGATACATTCAAACCATAGAGTGTCGCATAATTATGTACAATGAAAGCGAGCATGAGAAAAAGTACCATTGCCAAAAAGCTCGCTATGATTTTTTCGCCAAGAGTGATGCGTGCCCGGTAGCGGACAATTTGCTTTTCTTTTCGCAATCCTTCTTTGTGCCGCTGAGGATGTGGTTGATAGTGTCGTTGTGCTCCCATGTAAACGCCTCCTTAATCTGTCTGTTTTTCTTTTTCAATAATGCGCAGTTTTGCAGAGCGTGCACGGTTATTTGCTTTTATTTCTTCGTCATTGGCTACAATCGGCTTTTTGGTGATCAAGGCAAATGGCGCCTTTTGATCGGCAGGAATAATAGGCAGCCCTTTAGGCAAATCTGGCAGCTTCGTTTTCTCCTTAAACATTTGCTTGCATAAGCGGTCCTCAAGGGAATGAAAGGTAATGACAGCCATGCGCCCGCCTTCGTTTAATAGTTCAAATCCATCCGTTAACGCATCCTCAAAAGCGCCTAGTTCATCATTGACGGCTATCCGAATGGCTTGAAATGTCCGTTTTGCTGGGTGTCCTCCTGCACGTCGAGCAGGGGCAGGAATCGCTTCTTTAATGATGTCCACTAATTCACCAGTCGTTTCAATCGGTTGCTTCAGCCGGTATGCTTCAATTTTGCGGGCAATTTGTTTAGAAAACTTTTCTTCACCGTATCTTGAAATAATCGAATGGAGCTTGGCAAACGGCCAAGTATTGACCACTTCTCTGGCTGTGAGCGATGCGCTCTGGTCCATCCGCATATCAAGTGGGGCGTCTTGATGATAACTAAAGCCTCGGCTTGCTTCATCAAGTTGTGGGGATGAAACACCTAAGTCAAAAAGAATTCCATCTACTTTGTCAACGCCTCTCATTTGCAGCTCTTCCTTTATGTGCCGGAAATTGCTACGTATGAATGTGATATTCTCCTTAAATCGAGAGAGCTTCTCTGCTGCGAACGAAAGGGCGGCTTCATCTTGGTCAAAGGCATAAAGATGGCCTTCGCCTGCTAGCGCCGTTAAAATCCGCTCTGAATGGCCGCCGCCTCCTAACGTGCAATCCACATACACGCCTCCTGGTTTCACCGCGAGACCATTTACAGATTCTTCTTTTAGTACCGTTATATGTGAAAACATACGTCCCATCCTATCTTATAAATCAAAATCAATTAAGTTCTCGGCAATGTCGGCAAAGGAATCTTCAGACTGGGATACATAGTCTTCCCAAAGCGTCTTGCTCCATACTTCCATCCGGTTAGAAACGCCGATCACCACACATTCCTTTTCTAGCTTTGCGTATTCTCTAAGGGGTTGGGGTACATTCATTCGCCCTTGTTTATCAAGCTCGCATTCACTTGCGCCTGAGAAGAAAAAGCGCGTAAAAGCACGGGCGTCCTTCTTTGTGAAAGGCAGTTCTTTTAATTGGCTTTCCAATTTGTCCCATTCGCTTTGGGGATAAACAAACAAGCAATTATCTAGGCCACGGGTAATCACAAAAGGGGTGCCGAGGTGTTCCCTAAATTTAGCAGGCACAATCATCCGGCCTTTCTCATCAATTGTATGCCGGTATTCCCCTAAAAACATTGTTGCCTGCCTCCTCCCCCACTTTCTACCCTTAACTTACCACAACCCTCCACTTTTCACCACCTTATCGTGTAATTTTCCACAGAATTAAAAAAAATCCTGCTCACGGAGCAGGATTTCACATACATTTTCGATTGACACAAGCTGACAAGATTACACGTAAAAAACAAGATGGGCGCCCGTATGGGGTGGTTTTTTCTCAAGCAAGCGGGAAAAGATGTCTATCCCTGCTGTATTTAACAGAATGAACGAATGTAAAATTCGCTCTTGCGGTGCATCTTTCGGACGTAGCCACGTCATCGCTTCATCGTATTTGCTCAGTCCCACTTGATGCTGTTCCCGTATTTCCCGTTCCATCCGTTCTTTCAAAAAGGCAATTTGCCCTTGAATAAATGCGCGGTTTTTTTCACCCATTTTTTCCAATGTCGGGCTAATTTCTCCGGCCAGTTCCCTAAAAGGCAGATGGGCTGCTTCAATTGCTTCAGCGGCCGCTTGTGCCCTTTGCGCGACTGGATAAGAATGTTGGCTCGCAAGCCACGCTTCCTTGAGCTTTTCTCCTTCGCCCAAAATATAGGTTTCTGCTGCTTCTTTGCGTTCGCGCAAATGCTTTTCGACTCGGCAAGGGACGAATGTGGCCGATAATCTCGGAATAATAGGGGTCAGTTTATAATCAAACAGCGCAAACACGTCTTTCAATGTCGCCCAATAGGCAAGCTCGCCAGGTCCAGCCACAAAAGCAAGCGTAGGTAGCAGCCATTCTTGCATAAGCGGGCGCGTGACGACGTTATTGCTAAAACGTTGTGGATGGCTGTCGACTTCCGCAAGCAACTCCTCTTTTGTAAATTGCCGTTCGGTTTCCCTGACATAAAAACGGCCAGCTTCATAATCAAGACGGCGCCGTTTGCCATCGAGCGTATAGAACAGATGGGCGTTTTGTTTTTCTGTCGCGATTGGAGATGGATAGCCTTTCTCTACGAAACGGGCTTCCCCAGCGGCCTGGCATTCTTGCAAAGCGTCGACTTTGCGTATCAATTGCTTGAAAAAAGGACGTTCAATGGCCCGCAATTCTGGGTCATTGCTATCTAAAAAGAGCAAGCCTTCACGGTAAAAAAGCTCATGCATCAGCAATTTGAAGAATTCTGTGTAAGTACCGGCTGTAGCTGCAGCCTGCGTAACCATTGCTTTCAGCGTGTTTGTGTAGCTCGTCTCAGGCAAAGAGGCAAACAGCTTTGCCAAAAATGTGTCCAACTCTTTTTTAGGAAGAACTTTTGTGCTAGCAGCTTCTCCGTTCGGTTCGTCTCCTAACATCAACTTTTTCCACATGTCGCCTTTTAAATAATGAACATAACGAACTTCGTCTAAGTCATGATCTTCTCCGGCTATCCAAAAAAGTGGTACAACAGGTTGGTTTAACGTTGCCTCATATTGTTTCGCCAGTAAAATGACGCTCATTGCTTTATAAGCTGTATATAGGGGGCCAGTCATGAGCCCTGCTTGTTGCCCCGCCACAACGACTAATGCATTTTCCTGCTTGAGTTTATGTATGTTGTCCATACAAGCCTCTCGCTTCCTTAATGGCGCATGGCGTGCTTCAAGCAAGCGACAAAGCGCTTGACGATGGGAAAAAGAGCGCTTCGCCAAATCTTCGCTCCGTTCTTGCTCCCAGCCATTCGTTTTCCATCTATACGAGAACAGATCGCTGCATTGATCTGGTTGGTTGACATATTCAGCTAAAAACCCCGTTAAACGCCGTGTGTCCAACGCCTCAATTCTCATTTTCAATTCCCCTCAATTCCTATGACCTTATCGTGTTCCATCATAGCAAAAACAGCAAGCGCAACCAAATAAGTTGCTTTGCGCCTTTAAGCAAACACGACACGGTCTAAAAATGCCGCCCCTAGCAAAAAAAGATACAAAAGGCCAGCGATGAGAAATAAACTGCGCCAAGCCGCAGTCGTTTTCTTTTTTGGCGTTCCAGTCGGATGGATCCAATGCATAAACAAAAGCAGCGACACTGTTAAAACGGCAATAAAAATGATTGCGAGCCAAGCTCCATGTCCTGGCCATAGCTCATGGCATATAAAAACAACAGCCAGCAAGAAAAACGGCAGCGTCCAATCGCTCGCATGGCGGATTGCTTTTTGCTTAGGTTGCCAACGGAGCAAAACGAAGCAGATAAGTAGCCAAGGCAAGAGCGGGAATGTGACAAATGTCGCGACAATAGCAGACACAGCTGTTGTCATTTCGTCTCACCTCTATTCAAAAGTTGATACAATAATAATAAGCGTGGCGTATCAATTTGTTTCTTTTCGCCAAGGTGGATAAGATAACCTAAAATGGCATCAAGCTCTAGCTTCCGCCCCTGCTGATAGTCGACAAGCATCGATGACTCGTTATTCGCTGTCTTCTTGCATACCGCTACTACGTAATGCCAGAGCGCTTCGTCATTATTGCGCCCAAGTACAGCTACCGCTTCATCGAATACGCTTTTCATTGCTGCCATATAGCCTTGTTGCTTAATGAAGGCGCCGTTTCTTTCACCAGTAATGGCTGTTAATGGATTAATGCACGCATTGGCAATCAGTTTTTCTTCGAGGATCGGGTTGTAGTCGGGAAATGTTTGTATGTGCAAAACCTGCCCATCGGCTGCATCGCCAATGACAGTGATATCTTGTTCTGTCATTCTTTTAAAAGGAGCGATTTTCAGACTGCCGAGGCCTCTTACCTCAACTACAGTGTCGCCTTCTTTGAACAGCCCGTATTCCAATACTCCGACTGCCACCTTTCCCGTTAGATGGGCAATCTCCTTTAAATGGCCCATGCCATTTTGTACAAACAACCATCTTGTTTCATCGTGCGCCAATGACTGACCTATCGCTACTATGCTAGCTACATCATAAGATTTGACAGCGCACACAATTAGGTCAAATGGTTTCGTGCCGATGCCTACTTGCGTCTGCACGTTTTTCTCAGCTTTTATTTTCCCTGTTACTCCAATGCCGCGGTCTGCTAATAGAGCGGCTTGTTCTGCCCGTTTTGTTACTAAAACAACATCTTGTCCTGGGCGCTTAAAACTAGCTGCCAAAAATAAGCCTACAGCCCCAGCTCCGATTACTGCAATTTTCACAAAATGACCCCTCTTTTTTTAGTTGGTCCTATTGTATCACAGCCAAGTTCATAGATTGCCATCGTTGGCAAACTTTTTTGTTTTTAATGCGTTTTCATTTGTTTTCTAGTAAAATAGAAGAGGAAGAGTAAAGGTACTGGAGGAGGATGACTATGACCATTAAAGTTGAGCGCTTGCTCGTCAACTACAAGACATTAGAAGAGTTTCGCCATTTCAGAGAATATGGCGCTGCTGAGCTTTCCATGAAAGACGATTTAAAGAACAGTATAATTGAAAATGACAGCGAGTCCCCTTTTTATGGTATTTATTACGGAAAAAAACTGGTTGCACGAATGAGTTTATACAAAATTGACGGCAACTTCGACCGCTATTTTGACCCTCCGCAAGACTACTTGGAACTGTGGAAACTAGAAGTGCTAGAGCCTTACCGCGGACGAGGTTACGGGCGGGCACTCGTTGACTTTGCCAAAAGCTTCGGCCTGCCAGTTAAAACGAATGCACGTCAAAGCACAGGCGAATTTTGGAACAAACTTGGCTTCGAACCTATCACTTACAATGAAGCACGAGACCGGGGCGAGAGCCCATACGTATGGTTTCCTCAAGGGGTGCAAGAACAAACAACAAAGCCTGAGCAAGCAAGGGCGGAATAATCAAAAAAACAAGCCGTTCACTTAAATAGCGGCTTGTTTTTTCGTTGACAAGTGCAACATCGTCCATTAGACATTGCCCTCTCCATCTGTGTTCGTCCATTTTCGCGCACGCTCCATAATTTCCAACAGGGCACGGTAATCGTCTGCAATCACTTGTTTTTCTTTTTTTATTTTTTCTAACTCTTGTTTCAAACGTTCGTTTTCTTCTTGTAACTGTTTCGCTTCTGCTTGGCTATGTTGTTGCTCTTTAAGCCCTTGTAAAAATGCAATTACATCGGCTAACTCTATGTTGTTGGATGTAGGCACTGCTTTTTCTTCAGTTGCTCTTCGCATAACGGCGTTATCGCTAGTCGTTCCAGTCTTTGCCTTTGTTTTTGCTTGCTCCCTTTTCTTCGCAGCCCTTTTTTTCTTGGCAAGCGCCACCTCGGCTTCGTACTTTTTGCGAATCGTGGAATTCCAACGAAATCCGCAAGCTGCACTTGTCCGTGATAATTTTTCTGCAGTTTCTTCAAATGCAGCAAGCTGAGTACTGCCTTCCCGAATATGGCGAAGCACCGTTTCGGCAAGGAGCAAATCATCTTCCTGCGCCCACGCGTCTTGGCGGTTAGCTGTCATTGTTTGTCCTCCTCTTTTCTTCCTATACTAATGGGCTTAAACTACCCCAGTGAAAGCCGATGGACGCTCGCCACGCATTTTCCTCTATTTGGGATGGATCAGTACGGTTTTTAGCAAAGCTGCTTGTTTCCGACTCTAGGCGATCGAATCAAAACGGCAACGACCTAGCTAAACGGCTTGTTGTATAGCATGGCGATAGACGAAAAAATCGGTTCTTTTCCTAAAATCTATGCTTTCCTCTGGTTAAATAGACGTTTTCTATTAAACCAGATTACCCTATTTTGCAGAATATTATTCAAAAAAAAGCAGAAAGCCTGGAGGCTCTCTGCTTACTTAGATGCTACTTTTTCACCCTTGTATGTTCCACACGCTTTGCAGACGCGGTGAGAAAGTTTGTACTCTCCGCACTCTGGGCATTCCACCATACCTGGCACTTCTAATTTAAAGTGCGTACGGCGTTTATTTTTCCTTGTTTTAGAAGTTCTTCTAAACGGTACTGCCATTATTAACACCTCCTTCAAGCATTCGGACGATACAGTACTACTCTTTATCAAAAAATTTTGCTAGATCAGCGAGCCGCGGGTCAATCCGCTCTTTTTTCTCCTTGTCCGTCACAAGCTCCCAACCATTTCCTGACGGGGGTGCCTGCACATCTGAAGGATTGTCCGCAAAGACTTGAATCGGTATGTTGACAAAGATCCGCTCTTTCATAACTGGCAGCAAATCAATCTTTTCACCTGTATACGTGTACGTATCCTCTACTTCAAGCTCCGGCGGAGGCACTTCACCTTCGGGCACAAAATGCGCTTCTTCCTTTAGCTCATATGGCCAAACGACGTCGGCTAATGTCCGTGAACAAGGAAGCGTCAGCTCACCTTTTAAAGTAAATGAAAACGAGTATACATTGTGCTTTGCCGACACTGTCCCATTGATTTGAATGGGGCTCGCCGCTCGTACATCTTGATGTTCAGTAAGACCGTCTTCCACTTCGATCGTTTGCTCGAAATGAATGGGCTCAAAGCGAGCCTGTTGCAACTGCTGAACATTCCATTCCATACTTAATTCACCTCATAAGGCAACAAGAATCATTATAAAACCAAGGCTTCATAATGTCAATCTTTTTTCTTTACAGCTACTGGCGTTTCCCTTAACGCTACCATAGGTTATAATTTACCCAAGTACGTCCCATTTTAGCATGTGGGATGACCATGCGCAAAATCAAGAGGAGGGCTTATTGGCGTGAGGGCACTTGGCTTAGTTGTAGAATACAATCCATTTCATAATGGCCATCTGCACCACTTGACACAAGCAAAGCAGCAAACGGGCGCAGACGTGGTCGTCGCTGTCATGAGTGGCACATTTTTGCAACGGGGCGAACCAGCGCTTTTATCACGCTGGTACCGGGCAGAAATGGCATTGGCTGCTGGAGCAGACCTCGTTGTTGAACTCCCTTATGCTTATTCCGTACAGACGGCAGAGCGCTTCGCCGAAGGCGCAGTGACGATCTTAGCGGCACTCCGTTGTTCTGTACTAAACTTCGGCAGTGAGAAAGGGGAAATCGCTCCTTTTTATGCACTTGCCGAGTTTATGAACGACCACCAAGTAGCGTTTAACCACCATGTGAAACAGTTTTTAAAAGATGGGGTTTCATACCCAAAAGCAAGCGCACAGGCCTTTTCAATGCTGTCTGGACACGAAAAATTGCTGCCGTTAGATCAGCCGAACAATATTCTTGGTTACCATTACGTGAAAGCGATCCAACGCCTTGGAATCAGCATGGAAGCAACGACAACGTTGCGTATTCAAGCCGGTTACCATGACAAGGAGTTTGCCGGGCCCATTGCAAGCGCAACGGCAATCCGCAAAGCGTTATTGTCTGGCGAAAACATTGAGACAGCCGTACCTGCTCATACAGCCCGCCTCATTCAAATGTATAAGCGCCGTTACCAGTTGCTGCATACATGGGAACATTATTTCCCCTTTCTCCAGCACAAAGTGCTGACGACGCCACTTGCTGAATTAGCAAAAACGGCTGAATGCAGCGAAGGGCTTGAGCACCGCTTAAGAGATTCACTATTTAGCGCTTCTTCCTTTCAAGGCTGGCTATCAGCTACGAAATCGAAACGTTATACACAAACGAGGCTCCAACGTTTGTTTGCCCATTTGTTAACGGGCACAACCGCAGAAGAAAATGCGGCTATCCAGCAAAGCGGCCCCGCTTACATTCGCCTTCTCGGTATGAGCGAAACAGGCAAAACATACATAAGAGAAAACAAAAAAAACTTTTCTTTGCCCCTCGTTACAAGACAAGGGGAACTGCGCCGCTACGGGCAAGCAGGGGAGCAAGAGCTCCGCATTAGCCAATGTTATTGGCTGCCATTGCCTCCACAGGCGCTAAAGCAGGAGGTCACCCGAGAATTCCAGCAAAAACCGATTAATTGGGAAAAGCGCAGCTAAGATGCTGCGCTTTCTTTTGGGGGAAGCCCTTTAAGGAAGCTTAATGCTTCTTCCAATGTATCGATTGGAATGATTTCCATCTTGCTGCCAATCGCTTCGGCGGCTGCTTTCGCCTCTTTATAATTGGAATTGTGCGCCCCATTTTCATTAGGGGCAAGGAAATAATCAGCGCCTTCCCGATCAGCGGCAACCACTTTTTGCTTGGCTCCGCCAATTGGCCCAACATTCCCATCATCGTCAATCGTTCCTGTTCCTGCAATTTGGTACCCTTTTGTTAAATCAATTTCAAGAAGCTGACTATAAATTTCAAGGGCAAACATCAATCCCGCGGATGGCCCGCCAATGGATCCCGCTGAAATCTCGACATCCGGATCAAACCTTGCTGACCGTTTCGTTACTGGCCCGACAATGCCAATGCCTACTTGCCCGTCTTCAACGCTTTGGTCTACAGGAAAAGTCGAAAAGGTAAACGTATCTGTGCGGATAGCCGTACCCCGCTCATACGTTAGTTCTACCGTTTCCCCTTCCTTGTAATTGGATATGTGGTCAAATAGCTCTTCGACTGTTTCGATCGTTTCGCCATTCACAGCAGTAATCAAATCGCCTGCTTCCAGCACACCGTCAGCCGACATACCAGGAACCACGCCTGTGACGAAAACGCCGTTGTAGTCAATTTCCACTTCGCCTTTGCCAGCAGCTCGATATGCCGCTATTTTCGCGCTCTCTTGCGAATTGTTCATCAGCATAATTTGCCGCTCATCATATTCTTCATCTGAAATGTTCTTAGGAGCCGGAGAAAGTGAGCGGAATTGGCTAAACAGCGACCAAATTGCTAGCAACGGTGTCGCCCTTGCACTTCTGATCGTTGTCAGCATAAAGGCACCCGTATCGTCTTTATAGCCTTCCTCTACCTCAATCATTCCCTCCAACGTTTGGGCAATCCCAGGTTGACTATAATAATAAGGAAGCTCCAGCCGTCCAAGAACAACGATAATAATAAATAATAGCACCCAACGCTTCCAAGCAAACGTACGTCGCGTCCCTTCCATCTCCTACCTCCATTGGTCAATCAACTTCAAAATCCCCGGGAGTTGTTGTCTGCATGCATCTGCCCCTTGTTTAATGAGCTGGTCTGTCTCTGAAAAATCTAACGGAGACGAGTGTTTCAAAATCGGCCGCAGCAAAATGTCACCAGCATGTTCCTGTTTCCGGGCTAACTCCCTTCCCATTACATCCATTGTTTGCATAAGAATTTCGTAGATTGAGGGCGATGTAAGGGTTGTGCGGAAAAAGGAAACATCAACAGCAATGACAATATCCGCCCCCATTTGCCGGACAACAGATACAGGCACCCGTTCTACCACCCCGCCATCTACTAAAAGCTGCCCGTCCCGTTGGACAGGGACAAAAATGCCTGGAATCGACAAGCTTGCTCGAACGGCCTTGGCGACGTCTCCCTTTGTCATCACCACTTTTTGGCCGCTTAAAAGATCAGTTGCTACCACTTGAACTGGCGGAAAAAGCGACTCCAGCTTTTTTCTTTTAGCTAGTAGACGAATAAGGCTTTCAATCTTTTGTCCAGCTATCAACCCTTGTTTTGAGACCGTAAAATCCAAGTAATATTTTCGTTTGAAATGTTTCGCAAAGATTTCCATCGTTTCAACCGAATGGCCTACGCCATACATAGTCGCCACCAATGCACCCATACTGCTACCAGCTAAATAATCAATGTGAACCCCCGCTTCTGTAAGCGTCTTTAACACACCAACGTGGGCAAAGCCTCTAGCCCCGCCAGACCCAAGGGCCAGTCCAATCGTTGGCTTTTTGGCGCCCATAGGCATTTCCTCCTTATTGTACTCGTTCGCTTAACGTGTTTCAATCTTATGGTCTAAACCAAACCGTTATGCGTATATTTAAGAGGACAGGCATCGGCTATGAAAAAGGAGGACGCCCATTCATGAAAGAAGCCCACTTTGCATCGCTCGTTAAAACTGGTTTCCTTGCGGGCGCCGCAATTGTGCTTGCATGTGCGCTCATGCTGTTCCCTAAAGAGGCACTGGACGCGTCTACTCGCGGTCTTGAGATGTGGTGGCATGTCGTCTTTCCGTCGCTTTTGCCTTTCTTTATCGTTTCCGAATTGCTGATCGGCTTTGGAGTCGTTTCGTTTATAGGCGTACTATTGGAACCGCTTATGCGCCCGCTCTTCTCTGTACCTGGCATTGGCGGCTTTGTTTGGGCAATGGGGCTAGCCAGCGGCAACCCTGCAGGAGCTAAACTAGCTGTCCGCATGCGCCAACAGAAAAAAGTCACGCGAATAGAAGGCGAACGCCTTGCCGCTTTTACCAATTCGTCCAATCCTTTGTTTATCTTTGGGGCGATTGCAGTCGGTTTTTTCCACGACGCTGCATTAGGAATGGTTTTAGCAATTGCCCACTATGGCGGCAACGTGTTAGTCGGGCTTTCCATGCGTTTTTATGGAGTTTCTGAAACGGACGAGAGAAGCCGCAGCAAAAAGGGGCTACAGCTAACAGACGCTTTCTTGCTTTTGCATGAAGAACGCTTAAAAGACGGGCGCACGCTCGGTAAGTTGCTCGGCGATGCGGTTCGCTCATCGATCCAAACGCTGCTGTTGATTGGCGGTTTTATTATCTTGTTTTCCGTATTAAACCAGATGCTGTCACTACTAGGCGTTCTTAGCCTTGTAGCATTCGCAGTCCAACAGCTCTTTTCCCTTGTTGGGCTTCCGCCTGAACTAGCTAAGCCTTTTTTAGCTGGTCTGTTTGAAATCACAATTGGCGCTGAACAAATAAGCAGCACAGACGGCGTATCTATATGGTTTCAGCTCATTGTTGTTTCTTTCATCCTTGGGTTCGGCGGCTTTTCAGTGCAGGCCCAAGTGGCCAGCATCTTGACTGAGTCAGACCTTCGCTTCCGCCCATTTTTTTTCGCCCGTTTTCTGCACGGTGTGTTTGCTGCTTTGCTAGCTGCACTTCTTTTCCAACCACTCTATAAACCGAATGCCCACGAAACAGGAAGCTTTGGCGCCAACGCCCCTGCTTTGTTTGGCGAACGTATTTGGGAATGGCTCGCTGCTTACGGCGGCATGATCACCCTATGTGCGTTGTTGTATTTTATTTTCGCCAACGCCCGCGTTTTGTTACGAGAAACCGACTAGCGCCGGTATACTTCCTTAAGAGCATGAGCAACAGGCTGTGGCACGAGCTTTGACACATCTTGGGAGTAGCTCGCCACCTCTTTAACAATGCTGGAACTGACATAAGAATAATTCGGATCTGTCATTAAAAAAAGGGTGTCTAACTGTGGCGCCAGTTCTTTGTTCATGGTGGCAATATTTTTTTCATATTCAAAATCAGCATTTGAGCGGAGGCCTCGTACAATCGCCGTTGCCTCCTTTTCTCTCGCATAATCGACAAGCAGGCCATCAAATGAATCAATGGTTGCGTTTTTTATATGGGCAATCGATTCCCGTAACAGCCGCTCCCGTTCTGCCAATGGAAAAAGCGGCTTTTTTTTGTTGTTGATTAAAATCGCAATAATGATCTCGTCAAACAGGGCGCCAGCCCGCTCAAATAAGTCAATATGGCCATTCGTGACAGGATCAAAGCTCCCTGAACAAATTGCTCTTTTCATCTCATCAACCCTTCTTGTAAACCGTTAGTTTTGTATCGCCATAGCATTCTTCCCGCTCTTTTATTAAAGGCCCTGCTGTGTCTGGCAACTGTATATGTAGCGCTGTTTCACAAACTGTTACGCCTGCTGGTGCAAGCAAATGGTAGTCGTCAATCAAGCCAAAAATCGTCGCGATTTGTTGCTTGGCATACGGGGGATCTAACAAAATCAGCTCAAAGGCGACATCTCGTTTACCGACTGCTTTTAAAGCGCGCAAGCTATCGTTGCGGTATACTTCTGCTTTATCTGTATAGCCGGTATGGCTTAAATTAGCGTGGATTGTTGCAATTGCTTGCTTGTTCTGGTCAACAAAAATGCATGATTCCATCCCCCTGCTCAGCGCCTCGATCCCTAAAGCGCCGCTACCTGCATAAAGGTCTAACGCCTTCCCTCCATCAAAATAAGGGCCAATGATATTGAACATCGCTTCTTTTACTTTATCTGTCGTCGGCCGTGTTGTTTTTCCAGGAACAGCTTTTAACTGTAAGCCCCGTGCTTCACCGGCAATAACCCTCATTTCCATCACCTAATCATCTGTTTTTCTTCTATCGTACCATATATGAACCGCTCCTACTTGCAACACGCATACAGTCCAAGCTGTATTGATCGATTGGACACGCAGACAATCGCTTTAAGGCCAAACGAACAATCTACAGATAAAGAGCTAGCTCAGTACTAAATGATTTCCATCTTCTTTTATTCATATAGCAACATTATCTCTAGTTAACATTGATGATAGCAAATTGCTACAAACGAGAGCAATAAGACTTCCAGGCTCGAATAGCCGGATCATTCGTCCCCTCCCCACTAGAGCAAAACGACTTGTTTCAAAAAGCTGTTAAAAGATGTGTATAAAGCGCCGATTCCATGACCATACTGGATGTTAGCAGCACAGTACGTGTTGCGACAACCGCGGAGAAGGCTTACGTTTCCCCATAAGCTCTTCCTCCGGTTTCTCCTCTCCCATAGCCATGTGAAAATCATGGCAAGGCGCTCTTCTTCATGAAGGGCGCCTATTTTTTGCTCGACAAAGGCTCGCTCCCATGCTATTCTGCACTCAAACGTAGTTGGAGGAAATGCACGATGATTCAACGATTTATCGAACTAGGAAATGGCTATACTGATTTCTTTGAACTGCTAGAACTGGCAAAAAGCAATGCCAAGCGCGCCCATGCTTTTTTAGAATTGCAAACAGAAGAAGGGCGTTCCTCCTTGGCCGTATGCTTTAAGCCAGCCGGAGACAGCCAATTTATGCCGATTTACATATGTAGGGAAGGGTTTCAGGCAAACAATCGCCAAAATAAACGACTAGCTGCCTTCTACGCACTCGCTTCCGAACTTGGCTTTACCGTTTTCAAACTGGAAGTGAAGCCAAAAAGGGCCTTTTACGATATCGAATTATACGACCAATACCTTGTTGGCTTACTCCGCTTCCAGCGAATATTACCACCGTTAAGTTAAGGAATCGACATAAAAAAACCTGGAAGGATCAACCACCTTCCAGGCTATATGCCTAATTTGTAATCGTATTCTTTCGCTTTATCTGGTTTCGCCCCTTCATACTCCGTATTGATAAACGGGCGCATGGATGGTTTAACGTCCGTAACAAAATGAAAGCTGGAAAGCTTGTCAACCAATTCAGGCACTTTTGACTGGTCGCAATAAAAAACGACGTATTTCATTTTCTTTGAGACGTACTGGACATGTCCAAACCGTCTTAGCTGGCGTGCATATTTAAGCGACGTAAGCCAGACAACAATCCCTTGCCGATTTGGGCTAATCATCTTCCATTCCCCTTTTGATCAAATCAATTTGCGTTGCTATCATTTTTCTCATCCTACATTGATTTTATCCACGTTTCAAGGCCTAAAACTGCCTAGCCGCAGCTGCAGCTCCCTCCTGAGCCACAGCCGCCGCTACAAGGCATTGAGTCAAAAAACGGGTTACCTGTAGGTACTTTTATAGAAGAAGAAACGCTATGGGCGATGATGGTGCTGAGTTCATTCAAAAGCGACTCCAGTTCTGTTTCTGCTTGCTTAAAAGCGGAAATGACCTCATCTTTATCCAACTCGCGCTTTGCGATCCGAATTTCCGCGGATACCGACTTATAATCGGGATGATATTTGCCAAACCGCTGCACTTCCTCATGGGCTTGCTTCACTTTTTTAAAGCGTTCTACCTTTGCTTGCGCAGCACGGTTTTCTTCAAAACGGGCACGGGATAAGCGATAGTTAGCAAACACGCTTGATTGCAGCACCATTGCTGCCAGCTCATCTGACGCTTGAAGCATGTCCATCGCATCAATTGTAGCAATCATGGCACACCTCCTCTTCCATTGTAGCACGATTATTTCTTTTTAGGCTAATCATTTATACGTTGACAAGCCACCTAAAACCTCTCTATAATTCATTCCGTTAATTGCTTCTCTCCTTTGTTGCCAACACCTATTTTTCCTTGAGGAGGAAATACTTTGAACCTTGTTACATTTAACCCATTCCGGACAATTGGCATACCAGGCATTGATTACATAAAGCCTGAAGCGATGTTTCAGGAACGCCAAAAGATTACGAACGCCGATCTATGCCTTTTCCCTGAAAATTGGCAAGTGACGAGCCTCGTCTATGGCTTTAAAAAACCGATTTTCCCAAGCATTGAAAGCATTCAGCTTGGCTATAGCAAAATCGAAATGACACGTGCGTTATGGGCTGTTTGTCCAGACAATGTCCCGAACACGATGATTGTTGGCTCGAGTAACGCCATGGTTCAGAAAATCATTGAATCTTTTTCTTTTCCTTTTATCGCCAAAACGGTGCGTTCATCGATGGGACAAGGCGTGTTCTTTATTGAAAATGAACAACAACTCCACGCTTACGCTGACAGCCATGAAGTCCTTTACATTCAAGAATACATTGAAAGCGACCGTGATTTGCGCTTATGTGTGATTGGAGATCGCGTTGTCAACAGCTATTGGCGCATAAATGAGTCAGGGTTTCGCAACAATATCGCTCAAGGAGGCGCGATTTCCTTTGAAGCCATCCCAAAAGAAGCGGTCGCTCTCGTTGAACAAGTGGCCAGAGCATTAAACATCAACCACGCTGGCTTTGATGTCCTCGCTGCTAAAAATCGTTTCTATATCCTTGAATTCAATGTGCTCTTCGGCAACCAAGGCTTCCATGAGCAAGGTTTGCGCCCAGAATCATTCATTTATGAGGCCATCAAAAAATCCGCAACGGACATTTAATTGTTCGTTACGGATTGGACTGTCTCCGCTACTGTGTTTTGCCCCATTTTCAACATTTCCATCAACATCATGACCATGCTGACATTGTTTTGCATTTTTTCAACCCGTTGCGGCCATGTTTTTCCATAAAAATAATTTGCTTCTCTTTCCATTGCCGCAAGCTGGTCAGGCTGTCGCCCAAGTCGGCGGTACCATTCAGGATGATAGCGGATAAATGCCTTTAATTCTGGCTGTTCAAAAATTTTTCGCTGTACTTCTTCTCTCATTTGCTGCCCCCCTTAATCTCTTCTAAAAGAAAAAGGCGATTCGCTTTCCCTTTGCCGCACTGGTTCTGACGGCTTTTGGAACGTTTGTATCAAGCCTTGGACATTGGTAAGCATTGTACTAAAGTGGTTTAAGTGTGATTGCAAATCTTGGATATTCATTTTTTTAACCATGCCCATCAATTGATTGATAAATTCTGTACCCGTGCTAGAAGACTCGTCGGCAGTTTCTTCTTTTTCATTGGCAGCGGACGAAGCAGTGGTATCTTTATTTTTATAAGGAGCCCAGTGTTCATGTGAACTGCCAAGGACCGTCCATTCCTCATAGGTATGCTGGAGTGTTTTGTTCCCTTCTTTTATTTCTTTTATGAGCCTCGGATGTTCCCGTACAAACGCTTTAAATTCCTCAACTGAAGGATGCAGATTCGCCTTGTCTTCCATCTGTACCATCCTCTCTTAAATGGATTATGTATAGTAGTATATCCGCCCACCGAGTCCAACGTTCATCTTTTTTTGCGCAAGCACTTTAATGTTTGGTACACTACTAGAGTATGTAGACCAACTAGATATGTGAAAAAAGGTGAATGACATGGATGTTAAAGAAAAATTGAACCACTATATCGAACATGCAACAGAAGAAGAGCTGGCTGTCCTTGAGCAAATCACAGACGGGCTGCTCGCCAAACAACAAAATGAACAACTTACCTATTTATCCGGGATTACGAAAGCAGAAATAAGCCAACACGACAATGAAACATTTGAAATGCGGATGCCGCTAGGCCCCCTTGTCCATAATCCCCTTCAAATCGTCCACGGCGGCATGACTGCTACCCTCCTTGATTCTACTCTAGGCGGCGCTGCTATGAACAGCCTCCCGCCCCATTTAACGGCGGTTACTTCCCAGCTCAATATCCATTACCTTCGCCCTGGAAAAGGCTCTTTCATGCGATGCATAGCCAAAATTGTCCATAAAGGCAAACAGCTCATTGTTTTAGAAGGGGAAGCGTTTGATGACCAAGAACGTTTGCTTGCCAAAGCGACTGCTACGTTTTTTGTCATTCCTCGCCGCTAGTCGGCATAAAAAGCCAGTAGGCGCGTTTGTGCACCTACTGGCTTGTTGCTATCGCTACGATTGGGGCTTCAGAAAATTTTGCGTATAGTAATCTTCGTACACGCCAACGCCTAAAAACGTAAACTCCTCGTGAAGCAAATTGACGCGATGCCCTTCACTGTTTAACCAACCTTCTGTTGCTGCAATGCCATCGACGTATTTCAAAGCAATGTTCTCTCCTGCCATCGCAAATGGCACCTCGCCCGTGTTAAAACGGTCGGCCAAGTTTCCTTTAACTGGCGAGACATGGTCAAAATATTGTTCATCGTGCATGTCTTTGCTGTGCAAATAAGCGACATCCGCTACCTCTTCGGACCACTCAAATGGAGGCAAGCCATGGTAAGCGCGTATGTGGTTAGTCCGTTCAAAGATTTGTTGTTCATTGGCAGCTTCCACTTGCTTCATTTGTTCTTCCGACAATTCTGGCCTCTCTGGAAGCGTCCCTGTATAGCTTAATGAGTACGGTTTTTGTTTGAGGAGCACCTCGTCCGTCATTAAACGGATGCTTGACACTTCGTCGGTATGGATATCCATATAAACTTGCAGCCAGTAATCATCAACTGGTGCGAGCGGTCGCATCTTGTAATCTTCCCCTGTTAAACGGAACGTGAACTGGCCATCATCTGTTTCGACGGGTACGTTTTCTTCAAAAGAGTAGGCTTTCTCTAATTCAGAAAAACTGGCGCGCTCATTTCCTAAAAATCCCGCGGCAGCGGAGCCACTAGCAACTATAGACACCACTTCGCCATGTTCAACGCAGACGACTAAATACCCATCATCCACATTTGTATAGACCCATGACACATAACCAAAGGCAGAAGGGTCTTTTCGCACTGGATCACCGTATGTGGCAATCACATCTTTCTCCTGCTTTCCCATTAAAGCAGAGACATTAACGAGCGAAGCGGAAGCTTGCTCCGTTTTGGCGTCTGATTCGCCTGTATCCTCATCCGTTCCCTCATCAACGTCATCTTTCTTTTCTTCAGTGGCAAAGCGGCTTGTTTGGGCACTGTCTTTGCCGCCATTGCCAGATTTTCTTTTTTCAGCTGCCATTTGACCGAGTGAAGCATCCGGCGCAGGCGCCATCTGGTTTTGTTGTTCATAAACAAGCACTGCCAATATCGCGAGTAGAACCATTAGAAGTGCAGAGCGTTTAAGCATCTTCTCACATCCTTCCGTACCTTTAGCTATAAAATTGGCACCAACTGCCGATTTTCCTTTCTCTAGTCTTGAGGAATGGTGTCTTTTTCTGTCTTACATCCAGTCTAGGAAAATTGCGTTTCCCGTTGCATAAGAAAGCGTTTCATACTATCATTAGGAATGAGAAACAGCTGTCGAATGAAGGGGGAAAACCTGTGAAATTTCCGGATACAGGACTTGAAGAAAAAGAAGTAGCATTTTCAATCGTGAATCACGCAGCCAAATCGCTCGGCTTTATCCATGTCGACCAGTGGGACTACGAACGGGTTATGTTCGACTACAAAATCGTCCACCATGAAGGCACGTTTTATTTGCGTGTCCCTGCCTATGCTGTGAAAGGAGAAATTCCACGGCCTTCCACGATTGTGCAAATTATGACGCCGATTCTTGGTAAGTATTACTACCCTCACGGCGTCGAATACGAAGGGGAAACTTTCCCACAAGCAGTTATTGACAAATGCAATAACAAGTTGGCTCTTCTCGCAAAGACGATTAAAGCTGAGTGGTAAGGAGCGAGCCGCTTCATCTTTACAAAAAAGGACGAGATGCTACAGGAGTAGGATCTCGCCTTATTTTTTTGCCAAAATAACTTTAGAGACCGATAAATCAATCGCTTTCATTCGTCCTGTCGATAATCGTATACAGCCGCAATGACTGGTCAGCTCCCTCCACAACCCAATAACGGACGTTTCTGGTAATGTCATCGACTTGGTCGTCTGTCATAATATGGACTTGCTCAATGACATCTGCAAAATAGTCGCCTTCCTTGTCATCTTCATATACGTTTTCTACTTCAAATGAAACAAGCTCTTTCGTTGAGCCATTTTTTTGGAGCTCTTCTCCGTAGCGTTGTAACGCATGGAAAAAGGATGTATTCGGAAGCAAATAGTCCGCTTCCAATTGAGCCAATTCGTGATCATTAACCGCCGCTACCATATCTTGTTTGTAGCTTGTTACAAACGCTGAAACACGCTCAGCAGTCTCGTCTGGAACGGCATGGAGTGCTCCCGGCTTCGGATCACTGCACCCGCCGAGTAAAGCCGCTGCCAATAGTACGACGGCAACTTGCCTTTTCCACATAGATGTCACTGCCATTCCTTCTCGTCCCTTCTGTTCGCTGATGCCGCACCTCTAGTATACCTGAAAGGGAGCCGTTAAGGAAACCATTAATAATAAGGTGAAATCAAGATGTAAACGAGCACACCCGTAAAACTGACATACAACCATAGCGGCATCGTCCAGCGGGCAATCCGCTTATGGCGCTCATTTTCCATGTTCCAAGCTCTTGCAACACTTGTTAGTGCCAACGGGACAATGGCTGCAGCAAGCACAATATGTGTAATCAAAATGAAATAATAAAACACGGCCATAAAGCCGCTGCCGCCATAAGCTGTCGACTCAGCTAAGACGTGATGGGCCACATACGTCACCAAGAATAACGTTGTCGTCAAAAAGGCAGCATAAATAAAACGTCGGTGTACGTTTACCTTCCGCTTCAGAATGGCAATCAATGCACAAAGCAAGAATAGAAAGGTAAAAGAATTAAATATCGCATTCAACATCGGCAAAATGGTAACGTCAAACAAATCAAAGTCTTCTACGCCTGGCATTCCCGATAGAATCATGATTGCGCCAATCAAGATGGCCGAGATGGTAATAATCGCTGGTCGATAATTCCGTTTTTGTTTGTATTGATTTGAGCCATTTTCCATGTCCATCACTCCTCCAATTACTGCCTACTAAGTATACTACAATACATACGGGCATTTCAGCGCTTGTTGATGTTGCAATTTGATGAAATATAGAAAAAGCCTTGACTAAGGAGCCAAGGCTTTTCCCACTAATATTTCACAATACCGATTAGCAGCATAAGCGACACAATCGTTGGTACTGTGACAAAGATGCCCGTAATGATAAACACCGTTGCCCAAGTATGGTCTTTATCCTTCATATGCATAAAGAACAACAGTTGGAGCAGTAGCTGAACAACAGCAAGAATAAGGATAAACGGTACAGCGAAATTCGTTGGAATAATATCGGCACCAACCGCCGCGAATGCCAGCACGGTTAAAAACAACATGAGGACAAACACGACGATTTGATTGCGGATTTCCGTTTTCATTTCCCGTTTTTCTGCTTCCGTCATTGCGCTCTTATCAAACGGCTTACTCAAATGGTCATCCGCCATCTTAATACCCTCCTACTCCCATTAAATAAACAACCGTAAAAATAAATACCCAAACGACGTCAATGAAGTGCCAATACAAGCTAGCCACGTAAAACTTCGGTGCATTGGTCAATGTGATGCCGGCACGGAAGTTGCGGATAATCAAAAGCGTGATCCACCCGAGTCCGAACAACACGTGGGCGCCGTGCAAACCAACTAGCGTATAGAATGCCGATGAAAACGCGCTAGTCGTAAAGCCGAATTCATAGTCATGGACATAGTGTTGGAACTCGTAAATTTCCAACCCTAAAAACGCCAATCCTAGCACAACTGTAATAATCATCCATGTCATCATTTGCTTGAATTTGTTTTTCTTCATCGCAAACATGGCAAACACACTTGTCATTGAACTTGTCAATAATAGCATCGTCATGAGGAACACGAGCGGCAGTGTGAACAAATCGGTCGAAGCGGGACCGTTGCCGACACCATTGCGAAGCCCTAAATAGGTGCCGAAAAAGGTTGCAAACATGATGGTCTCTCCGCCAAGGAAAAACCAGAAGCCTAAAAACTTGTTTTTGCCTTCCAGTGTTGCCCGCTCTGGATGGGAGGGCAGTCCTTTTGTAGCATCTACAGATCCAGCCATATTATTTGCCACCTCCCCATTTTTTCAAATCGGCCTGAACGACGCTTTTTGGAATATGATAGCCATGGTCGTCTTTGATCGACCGGAGCGCCATTGATCCGAACGTGAGGATCGCACCTACGGCAACAACGATCCATGGGCTGACAATTGGGTTATCCATTTCCAACATAATCAGGCCAAAACCGCCAAAGAAAAGGCCAATCGAAATAATAAGCGGCAAAATTGAACCGTTTGGCATGTGAATGTCGCCAACAGGTTCTGCCGGTTTCATTGTTCCGTCACCATGCACTTTTTCATAGAAAAGCGGATCGAGGGAACGAATTTGCGGCGTTTGCGCAAAGTTGTATTCAGGCACAGGCGTTGGCGTTGCCCATTCAAGCGTCCGTGCATCCCACGGATCGTTTATGCCAATGACACGCTCCCCTTTAAACGCTGAATAAATAATATTAATGACAAGCAAAATGACAGCAGCCGACATAAAGAACGTGCCTACTGTACTAATTAAGTTGAAATCATCCAAGCCTTGGCCGCCAAGGTATGTATAAACGCGGCGGGGCATTCCCATCAGTCCAAGGAAATGCTGGATAAAGAAAGTCAAATGGAATCCGATGGTAAACAAAACAAAAAACCATTTTCCCATCTTCTCATTCAGCTTATGGTTAAACATTTTCGGATACCAATAAAACAATCCGGCAAATAGCGCAAACACAATCCCGCCGACAATGATGTAATGAAAGTGTGCAACGACAAAGTACGTATCATGGTACAAATAGTCTACCGGCGCCATTGCGAGCATGACCCCTGTAACGCCGCCAAGCACGAACGTCGGCACGAATGAAGAAGCAAATAGCATCGACGTATTAAATGTGATTTTGCCGCCCCACATCGTAAAGAGCCAGTTAAAGATTTTAATACCTGTCGGAACAGCAATGGTCATTGTAGCAATCGCAAAGATTGAGTTAGCCACTGGACCGATACCGACTGTAAACATATGGTGAGCCCACACCATGAAACCAAGGAAAGCAATGATCATCGTCGCGAATACCATCGCTGTGTAACCGAAAAGCCGTTTGCGTGAAAAGGCCGGAATGACTTCAGAAATGATTCCGAACGCCGGCAAAACGAGAATGTACACTTCTGGGTGCCCGAAGATCCAGAAAATATGTTGCCATATGACGACATTTCCCCCTGCTGTCGGGTTGAAAAACTGGGCATCGAATATGCGTTCAAGCATAAGCAAAGCAAGCCCGGCCGCTAGAGGCGTAAAGGCAAACAAAATTAACGTGGACGTGACGAATGATGTCCAAACGAACAACGGCAAGCGCATCATTGTCATACCTGGTGCACGCATGTTAATGATCGTCACGAGGAAGTTAATCGCAGATATTAATGTCCCAATCCCCGAGACTTGTAAACCGAGTACGTAAAAGTCAAGGCCAAGCTGGTTTTCATTTAGTGACAACGGCACGTAAGCTGTCCAGCCTGCATCAGGGCCGCCGCCAAAGAACCAACTAAGTGATAAAAGCAGTCCGCCCGACATAAAAATCCAAAATCCGAGCGCGTTTACAAACGGAAACGCGACGTCGCGGGCGCCAATTTGCAAAGGAATGAAGTAGTTCATAAAACCAAACAACAAAGGCGTCGCTGCCAAAAACAGCATGATGGTGCCATGCATTGTAATAAATTCATTAAACGTCTGGCCGCTTAAAAACGTGTTTTCAGGAAACATGAGCTGTATCCGCATAAACACAGCCATCAACCCTGCTTTAACAAAGAAAAGCGTTCCGGCAATTAAATACATAATGCCGAGTTTCTTATGGTCGACTGTCGTCAGCCAATCCCAAATAACGCTTTTTTCTTTTTTATAACTAGCCAATCTAAGACCCTCCTTTACCCGTTCTTTCTATATTAATACTCTTGATCGGCTCCCCGCACTTGTAACGAACGCAAATACTCGACAATCGCATCGAGATCTTCATCGCTAATGTCGGGATGAGCTGGCATGTTGTTGCCTTGCTTCAAAGATTGCGGGTCTCGAATCCATTCTTTCAACAGCTCGTCGTCGTCGATGTCATAGACGCCAGCAAGCGTTTGGCGATCACCAAAGTTGGTCAGCGCTGGTCCTGTCGCCATGCCTTGTCCGCCAATGGCATGACAAGAAATGCAGGCATTTTCTTGGAAAGCTTCATAGCCTGCTTCGGCATTGGCCTCCGTAGCTTCTTGTTCAACGGCAAGCATGTCTTCCACCCACGCGTCATACTCATCGCGTTCCAAAGCAATTACTTTAAAATCCATGAGCGCATGGGACGGTCCACAAAGTTCAGCACATTTGCCTTTATAGACGCCTGGTTCGTCGGCATTAAGCGTCAACGCATTGGTTACCCCTGGAATATTGTCGATTTTCCCGCCAAGAGCCGGCACCCAGAAAGAGTGGATTACATCTTCGGCATTCAGTTCAAATACGACATCTTCCCCTGCAGGGATATACACCTCTTGTCCAGCTGTAAAGCCTTCTTCATAATCAAATTGCCACCAGTATTGATGACCAGTTACTTTTATGTACACTGCGTCCTCATGTTCGCTTGGATCCGCGTTCACATGGAAATCAAACGTTCCTGTAACGGTAGGGATGAATAAAATAATTAGCAAAATGATCGGAATGACGGTCCATGTAATTTCCATCGCCGTATTCCCGTGTACTTGCTTCGGCAGTACGTCATCGCCATCTTTGCGACGGAATTTAAAAATGACGAGGAAAAAAATCACAAATACAACAATGGAGACGAACGTCATAACCGCTATCGACAATAGCATGTTGTCATAAATCCATTGTGCTGCAGGCCCTTTAGGGTCAAGCGCAGTCAGGTTTTCTTCCCCTAGACAGCCTGAAAGCAAAAACAGCATTAATGCTACCGGTACAAGCCGCCATATCTGTTTTCTCATCAAAGCCCCTCACTTTCTTTTTCACATTGTCTGATCTCTTTTTTTTGCCAACAGCGAACGAAAACTCGTTTTTACAAGCACTTTACGCAACCGTATTCATTTTTCAGCACTCCGATTAAACAGAAAACACTTAGGATTGCAAACTGTGCTAACGATTGGTACCTAGTTGTCAGGCAGCCTTGTAAAAACTGTCTTTTTGATTATAACGCAAAATGGGGACGGTTTCATCATATTCCTTTTGTTCACGTAAATGTCACAATTGAAACCGTCAAAGAATGTTCGCAGCTGAAAAATTGACTTTACTTAGTACCTTTTTTAAGATGGAAGAAGCATTTTCAAGACCCACTCTAACTTTACCATATTTTTCGATAAGATTATAGAAGGAAAGGTGAAACGATTGCATAAAGGATTAAAAAGATTAGGCGTTATCACCTCGCTCGGCGTGCTGTTGGTGCTCATCCAAGGCGCCCTCGTCACGAATACAGGTTCTGGTGAAGGTTGTGGGCAAACATGGCCCTTATGTTTTGGCCAAGTCATCCCTCTCGACCCGCCTCCTGAGACGGTCATTGAGTTCTCACACCGCCTTGTCGCCGGCATCGTCGGCATGCTTGTGATCTTAATGGCGATTTGGTCTTGGCGTCGCCTAAAGCATATGCCAGAAACTCGCTTTCTCGCGGTTATTTCCGTCTTTATGATCATTTTTCAAGGTTTGCTAGGAGCAGGCGCGGTTGTGTTTGGCCAGTCTGATTTAATCATGGCGCTTCACTTCGGCTTCTCCGCTTTGTCATTTGCATCGGTTGTGCTATTAACGAGGCTCGCTTTTGAAGATAGCAATCCCCAAAAGCAGTATGCACCAATTGTTTCAAAGGCATACAAAGGCTATGTTATTTTTGTAGCGATTTATTCCTATGTAGCGATCTACACAGGCGCATATGTAAAACATACGAACGCAACGCTTGCTTGCTCAGGCTTCCCCCTTTGCAATGGGCAATGGGTTCCTGATGTGTTTACTGAAGCGATCGGCGTCCAGCTCTTACACCGAAGCGCTGCGATCTTGCTTTCACTGCTCTTGCTCGTTTTATTTATTTGGACGGTAAAAACGTTTCGCGCTTCCCGCGTGCTCGTCGTTTGCGCAAGCCTAGCAATGCTGCTCGTTATTGGTCAAGCCGCTTCAGGTGTTGCCGTTGTCCTGACATACAATGCAACGCTAACACTCGGTATTTTCCATGCGTTGCTCATTTCGCTCCTATTTACACTGCTCTGTTACATGGTCATGCTTGTCACGCGGCACAAAGCTAAATAAAAAACGCAAAAACCGGCTGGGCTAGTGCCCAGCCGGTTTTCAGATTGTAGACAAACGCTCGGTTTCCCATTCTACGTTGCTCCCTCGTTCATTTGCTCATTCGCATCTTCACTCGGTTTCGCGCCTTGACGGCCAAGCGCTGTCTGTTTGATAATCGTCTACGTTTCATACAAGCTACTCGGATAGTTCAATGAGCAAGTCGCCTGTTGAAATCGACTCTCCATCTCGTGCATACACTTTTTTAACCGTACCGCTAATTGCTGCTTGGACAGTTGTCTCCATTTTCATCGCTTCTGTAATCATCAAATGGTCGCCTTTCTCCACTTTGTCGCCTTCAGCTACAAGGGCCTTAATGACCGTTCCTGGCATTGAAGCGCCAATATGGCTCGGGTTGTTTTTCTCTGCTTTCGGACGTGTCACGGTTGTTGTCTTCACATCCAAATCTTGAATATGAACTTCACGAGGTTGCCCATTCAGTTCAAAATAGACGATCCGTGTCCCGTCTGGTTGTGGGTCTGACACAGATACAAGCTTGACAATTAACGTTTTCCCACGTTCGATTTCAACTTCAATTTCCTCGCCTAAATGGAGGCCGTAAAAGAATGTCGGCGTATCCAGGACGGACACATCGCCAAATCGTTGGCAAAATTGCTCATACTCCATAAACACTTTTGGATATAAGGCATAGGAAAGCACGTCATGGCTCGTGACTTGACGGCCAAGCTCTTCAAATAAGCTTTTGCCAACTGCTTTAAAGTCCACTGGCTTCATATGTTCGCCAGGGCGCCCCTCAATCGGCTGCTTGCCTTTTAAAATAATGCGCTGCAGCTTTTCAGGAAAGCCTTTGTACGGCTGGCCTAAGTGCCCTTGGAAAAACTCTACTACGGAATCAGGAAAATCAAGGCTTTCGCCACGCTCAAAAATCGCTTCTTCCGTTAAATCATTTTGTACCATATAAAGGGCCATATCGCCAACTACTTTGGAGGATGGCGTTACTTTTACAATATCGCCAAACAAGTCGTTAACGCGACGGTACATTCGTTTCACTTCATTCCAACGGTTGTACAGTCCAACTGCTTTTGCTTGTTGCTGAAGGTTGCTATATTGACCCCCTGGCATTTCATGCTCGTACACTTCTGTATGCGGAGCATTCATGCCGCTTTCAAACCCACGGTAAAATTTGCGTGTGTCATGCCAAAATTGATCGAGCTTTTCATAATTGCCAACATCCATTTTTGGTTGGCGGCTTTTTTCCGCTAATGCATAATACAAGCTGTTTGCGCTTGGTTGCGAAGTCAGGCCTGCCATTGAGCTGACGGCGACATCGACAATATCAACGCCTGCATCGACGGCACGGGCATACGTGAAAATACCGTTGCCGCTCGTGTCGTGCATATGCAAATGAATCGGAATGTCGACTGCTTCTTTTAACTCAGAGACAAGTTGGTAGGCCGCCTCCGGTTTTAACAATCCAGCCATATCTTTAATGGCAAGAATATGGGCGCCTGACGCTTCTAATTCTTTGGCCATTTTTTTGTAGTAATTTAAATCATATTTATCGCGATTTTTGTCCAAAATATCGCCCGTGTAGCATACAGCCGCTTCTGCCACTTTTCCGCTCGCCCCCACAGCTTCAATGGCTGGCTTCATTGCTTCCACCCAGTTCAAGCTGTCAAAGATCCGGAAAACGTCGATGCCTGCTTCAGCCGACTTCTGGACAAAATCAGCAATGACGTTGTCAGGATAGCTTGTATAACCGACGCCATTGGAAGCGCGTAAAAGCATTTGGAACAGCACATTAGACACTTTTTCACGCAATGTAAGAAGCCGTTCCCACGGATTTTCATGCAGAAAACGCATCGCGACATCAAAAGTCGCTCCGCCCCACATCTCAAGAGAAAACAAATCAGGAAGCAAGCGCGCTGTAGGTTCAGCAATTTTCTTTAAATCATACGTGCGCACACGTGTCGCTAGCAGTGACTGGTGGGCATCGCGGAATGTCGTATCGGTCAACAACACTTTTTGTTCTTGCTTGACCCATTTCGCTAATCCTTCTGGCCCACGCTCATCTAAAATTTGCTTTGTGCCCGTTGGTATCGGCTCGTTTTTATTAAATGCAGGGACAACCGGTTTGTCAAACAGCGGCTTTTCCCCTTTTTCCAAACCTGGGTAGCCATTCACAACCGTCTCTCCGATAAAGGACAACATTTTTGTCCCCCGGTCTTTTCGTTTAGGAAAGACAAATAGCTCAGGTGTTTCGTCTATAAAATGAGTATTGTATTCGCCATTTAAAAACTGCGGGTGCGTGACGACATTTTCCAAAAATGCAATATTTGTCTTAATGCCGCGAATCCGAAATTCCCGTAGATTACGTACCATCTTCAAGGCTGCAGCCTCAAACGTTAACGCCCACGTTGATACTTTTACGAGCAACGAATCGTAGTGGGGGCTAATGACAGCGCCTTGGAACCCGTTTCCAGCATCAAGGCGAACACCAAAGCCGCCACTTGAACGATAGGCATTGATTCTTCCCGTATCCGGCATAAACCCATTTGCAGGGTCTTCCGTCGTTACCCGTGACTGGATCGCGTAGCCAAAACAAGCGATATCTTCTTGTTTAGGAATGTCGAGTTCTTTTTCATGGAGTTTGTAACCGTCGGCAATTTTCAACTGCGACTGCACGATGTCGATGCCAGTAATCATTTCCGTAATCGTGTGTTCCACTTGGACACGAGGATTGACTTCAATAAAATAGAATGTTCCGTCATCGGTGACGAGAAACTCAACCGTACCGGCGTTTACGTAGCCGACATTTTTCATCAAGTTGACGGCTGCATCGCAAATATTGTTCCGCACTTCATCGGACAGGGATACGCTTGGCGCAATTTCGACTACTTTCTGATGGCGCCGTTGCACCGAACAGTCCCGTTCATACAAGTGGACAATATTTCCGTGCTTATCAGCTAAAATTTGCACTTCGATATGTTTAGGGCGTTCGACAAATTTTTCTACATACACTTCATCGTTGCCGAACGCTGATTTCGCTTCAGACTTCGCCCGTTCATACGATTCTTTTACATCCTTTTCTTCGCGGACAATACGCATACCGCGACCGCCTCCGCCTAAGGAAGCTTTGATGATGAACGGATAGCCGTGTTCGTCCGCAAATGCTTGGACTTCCTCTAAGCTAGCAACTGGGCCATCGCTTCCTGGAATGACAGGCAACCCTGCTTTTAATGCTTGTTCCCGTGCCTGTATTTTGTCACCAAACATCCGAAGGTGCTCAAGCTCAGGCCCGACAAAAATCAGCCCTTCTTCCTGACAACGTCTGGCGAATTCGATATTCTCTGACAAAAACCCATAGCCTGGGTGAATCGCATCAACATCATGTGCTTTTGCTGTCGCAATGATGTCTTCAATGTCCAGATAAGCATCAATCGGCTTTTTTCCTTCGCCAACGAGATACGCTTCATCCGCTTTATAGCGGTGAAAAGCACCTGTGTCCTCTTTTGAATAAATAGCGACAGTGCGGATGTTCAACTCTGAACATGCTCGAAAAATCCGAATAGCGATCTCCCCACGATTTGCAACGAGCACTTTTTTAATCGATTTTAATGCGTTCATAACGACTACCTCCCCAACTCGTTTCAAACAAGCTTTTTTCTTTTTTTATACTTTGAACGATTTTTGTCGATTTGGCAACTATAAAGTTAAAAATTTTTTCGTTTCAGGCTAAAAAAAAAAGCTAGATCCGCTATATTACTTGCCTTTCTGTCAATCTAAAATTTTTATTTCGCTCCTAACTCGTCCATCATCGATGCTTGGATTGCAGAAAAACCGGGCAAGTTGCCCGGTTTTTATTTTCTCATAGAAGCTTCATGCAGCAGCGCAAGTTTGCGTTCCAATTCGCTTAAAATCATTTTCCCTTTTTCTTCCTCTACTAATTCAAGACGGATGGCAAAGTCAATTTCCCTTGACAAGCCAAACATCCGCGTATCTAAAACCTCTTCGTAGAGGGGGCATTGCGGCATCGTCAAATTTTCCAGCTGCACTTCAATGAGTTTCTGAATTTTTTCAGCATCTGCCTGCAAGAGCGCGTACGCTTTCTCGCTCTGGCTAGTCACAGCATTCGTCGTCAAGGTGTCCCCTCCTTGGCTAAATGTTCGTTCTACTTACATAGTATCTTTGTTTCCCCGAAATTGCAATCTTTTTCCCCAGTTTCGAACAGGCAGAAGCCGTGACAATTGCGCTATTCCCCGCTATACTTTTGGTACGGTGTAAAAATGGAGGGTGCTTCAATGGAAGAGTTTGTGTTTTTTATTTCAGGAAAAGTCGCTAGACCACTAACGCTTGACCCGACTGTATGGATATTTGATGAGCGAAAAATTGATTTGGAAGCGTTTTTTCAAAGTGAAGAAGGCTTGCCTGATGACAATGATTTAGTAAGCTACACGAAAGCAGTAGCAAAAAAATGGGATAAGGAAATGCTTGAAGGCTCTGAGCCACCGAACCCGAACCGTGATTCGAATCAAATTGCTTTTGAACGGCAAAAATGGACAAATGGTTCTTTTGGCATGCCGCTAAAGCCCTTTATCCGCAACGCTGCTCCAGAAGAAAGTGCAACAGCAATCGAAATACGCACGACGGATGGCAAAACGTTTCCTTTCAGCATTGAGCAGGGCGATTCGTTCATTGCTGCTTTTTCCGAAAAAGGCCAGCCTTTAAAAGAGGATGGCCCTGTCCATGTCTATCTTGCCGATGACAGCAGCAAAGAACCCGTTCGCCGCGTGCACGAAATCGTGTTCATCTAAAGCAAATCTGCGGCAAGTTGCGCTAGCGCTGAGCGTTCTCCTTTGATCAATCGAACATGTCCGCTCAGCGCTTCTTTTTTAAACGTTTCCACTGCATACGTTAGCCCATTTGTATATTCATCCAAATACGGGTGGTCAATTTGTGCAGGGTCCCCCATCAACACAATTTTACTGCGTTCCCCCACTCGCGTTAATATCGTCTTCACTTCGTGTTTCGTTAAGTTTTGCGCTTCATCAATAATGATGAACTGGTCGGGAATGCTCCTGCCCCGAATGTAAGTAAGCGCCTCTACTTGAATCGAACTCATTCCCGCTAGAATCCGATCCAGCTCGCCTGGCTTTTTTGTGTCAAATAAAAATTCAAGATTATCGTAAATAGGCTGCATCCAAGGTTTTAGTTTTTCCTCTTTCTCGCCTGGCAAATAGCCGATGTCTTTGCCGAGTGGAACAACAGGGCGGGCGACAACAAGCTTTTTATAAAGGTGGAGGTCTTCCGTCTGCAAAAGCCCCGCAGCAAGCGCCAATAACGTCTTGCCTGTCCCAGCTTTCCCAATCATCGTCACAAGCGGCAAGTCTGTCCGCAACAGAAGCTCCAGTGCCATCTTTTGCTGGGCATTACGTGGGCGAATTCCCCATACTTGCTCATGCTCGCCTACAAGCGGTTTAATCGAATGGCCAAGCAAATCGACTTTTCCAAGCGCTGAACTAGAAGGTTGGACGTGGTCTTTTAAAACGACAAATTGGTTTGGGAAAAAGGAGCGGTCTGGCAACATTGTCACAGACACTTGACCACTTTTATAAAATTGGTCGATGACTTCCTGGTCGACATAACAAGTTTCAAAACCATCATAGCCTTTATCTGTTTCAATCACACGGTCATTTAGGAAATCTTCTGTTCTTAAATCAAACGCATCTGCCTTAACACGAACTAGCGCGTCTTTGCTGACAAGGACGACTTCACATCCGTTTGCTTTTTCATTCTCTTCCTTCTGCAAATTTAAGGCAACCGCAATGATGCGATTGTCATTTGTCATTTCAGCAAAGCTATCTTTTAAATGCTTGAAAGAGCGATGATTTAGCTCCACGCGGAACACCCCGCCCCGGTCAAGGACGACCCCTTGATGGAGTTTGCCGCCATCACGCAATTGGTCGACCATTTTTGCGATCAAACGCGCATTGCGCCCGATTTCATCCATGTTTCGCTTTTTAGAATCCACTTCTTCCAATACGACAGCGGGAATGACCACTTCATGCGGCTGAAATTGGTAGATCGCATATGGATCTTGAAGCAGGACATTTGTGTCTAATACATAAATTTGATTAGCTTTCCCCAAATCATACGCCTCCCGACATGTGCAGCTCGATTTCCTTTTTAAGGCAAGCCTCCTTTTCATTATCGTATGTAGGAGCAAAACAACTTAGACGAAAGTTTAGAAAGAAATGCAGGCGTTTCTTTTTTTTCGTAAATTGTTTACAATAACAATAACGGTTCAAGTTCCTCCATCCGTATGTGCCTGTTTTTTTAAAAGAAATTGGATAATTGATCCATATAAAACTCGAGGAGGTGCAGCCAAAATTGAAAGTAAAATGTGTCATGTGCGACAAAATTAATGATATTGAAGATTTTAGCACCCTTGCCAAACGGCTGCGCAACCGTCCTATCCATACCTATATGTGCGACTCTTGTAAAGCAAGAATTGAAAAACGGACGATTGAGCGTAAAGCGACTGGCTTATTTTATACCCCCCATCAAAAAGAAAAGAGTGACTGGCCATAAAAGCCAGTCACTCTTTTTAAAACGCTAGGCGTATTCATCCGCCTGATTGGTACGATCACTTTCCGTTTATACATTTTGCGATTTTTCTTTGCGGTGGAGGTGCAGCCGAAAACGATAAATGCCTAGCACGACAGCAGAAATGGCTAATACGGCTAAAATCGGCGCGCCAAAAACGAATTCCAAAAACCAGAGCCCAAAGCTGCCAATTACTAACAAAACGTAAATAACGACCATTTTCAATAACGGCAGTTTCCTCGCAAAACCGAGATTGAAAACAATCACACAAAGGACAATTGTCGCCACAAAAGCAATAAAACCAATCCATGGGTTCTCATAGGTCGCTTGCATAAGCCACGGCATGCTTTCAAGCGGAACCGTTTTTTGCTCAGCTAGAAATTCCATGTTCTTTTCAGCCCTTCCTCACCAATAATCATCACTTACTTGAAGCGATTTTTCTCCGTTTTTCTTCCCGTTCCCGTTCTGATTTGTTCAAGATTTTTTTGCGCAAGCGAATCGATTGTGGCGTCATTTCGCAGTATTCATCGTCATTCAAATACTCAAGCGCTTCTTCTAGCGTCAAAATGCGTGGTCGTTTCATCGTGACCGTGTGCTCTTTTGTGGCAGAACGGACATTTGTCTGCTGCTTCATTTTCGTAATGTTGACAGTCAAATCATTTTCCCGTGTATGTTCGCCCACAATCATGCCTTCGTAAATTTCTGTGCCTGGTTCTACAAAGATGGTGCCTCGGTCTTCTACATTGATAATTCCATATTGGGTCGCTTTTCCTGTTTCAATGGAAACAAGCACTCCTTGGCGTCGACCGCCAACTTGGCCAGCAGTAACTGGCTGATAGGAATCAAATGAATGGTTTAAAATCCCGTATCCTCGTGTTTGCGTTAAAAACTCCGTTGTATAACCGATCAACCCACGAGCAGGTACGAGAAATTCAAGCCGAACTTGTCCACTTCCTGTGTTGGCCATGTTCACCATTTCGCCTTTGCGCTCCCCAAGAGATTGCATAACGGCACCTTGGTATTCCTCTGGCACATCAATTTGCACACGTTCTACCGGTTCGCACCGGATACCATCGACTTCGCGGATGATGACTTCCGGTTTGGATACTTGTAGTTCGTACCCTTCACGGCGCATGTTTTCAATTAAAATGGACAAGTGCAGCTCGCCACGCCCTGAGACAACCCACATATCAGGGGAATCTGTATTTTCCACACGCAAACTAACATCGGTTTCTAATTCGGCTTTAAGCCGTTCTTCTAGTTTACGGCTTGTTACAAATTTTCCTTCACGACCAGCAAAAGGTGAATTATTGACTAGGAAAGTCATTTTAAGTGTCGGTTCATCGATCCGTAACGGTGGCAACGCATCTTGATGCTCTATCGGACAAACCGTTTCGCCAACATTGATTTCTTCCATTCCCGAAACAGCCACTAAATCGCCAGCTCTTGCTTCGCTAATTTCAGCGCGTTTTAAGCCAAGAAAGCCGAACAGCTTTGTGACGCGAAATTGTTTGACTGTGCCGTCAAGCTTCATGAGAGCCACTTGCTGGCCCACTTTAATCGTGCCTCTAAATACTCGGCCAATCCCAATACGGCCAACATAATCGTTGTAATCAAGCAACGTAATTTGCAGCTGCAACGGCTCATCGCTATTGTCTACTGGGGCCGGGATTTGCTCTACAACCGTTTGGAAAAGAGCATCCATGTTTTCGTCTTGCTTTTCTGGCGATAAGGATGCCGTCCCATTTATAGCAGAAGTGTAGACAACCGGAAAATCAAGCTGGTCTTCATCTGCTCCTAAATCGATAAACAAATCAATGACTTCATCCACGACTTCATTCGGCCGGGCTGCAGGACGATCAATTTTATTCACGACTACAATCGGTGCCAGCTTTTGCTCAAGTGCTTTTTTCAAAACAAAACGCGTTTGCGGCATGCAGCCTTCGTAAGCATCGACGACAAGAAGAACACCGTCAACCATTTTCATAATCCGCTCAACTTCGCCTCCAAAGTCGGCGTGTCCTGGCGTATCCATGATGTTGATACGTGTCCCTTTGTAATTGATTGCTGTATTTTTTGCTAAAATGGTAATGCCTCTTTCTTTTTCAATCGCATTCGAATCCATTGCTCTTTCTTGCACAGTTTCATGTTGCAAAAATGTGCCAGATTGTTTTAAGAGTTCATCCACTAATGTCGTTTTTCCGTGGTCAACGTGGGCAATGATCGCAATATTACGCAACTCTTCGCGTACAGTCATGTTTTTTCTCTCCTTCTATGTTAAGCCCATTTTGGTCATCCGTACTGGAAGGCATGGGCAATCATGGATGAAAGGTTCTCTCTCATTCAGGCTTTTAACTGTACAAGTATACCACAAATTGAGCCCCGTTCCTACTTCAATTGCTGAAGAATGTCGTAAAGATCGTGATTCGAAATGTTTTCCGTTTTGTCACAGTCTTTACTTTCCCTTTTTCGCGGATCACGGTACACTAATCAATAGCGAGGGAAGGAGGCCCGTTTTGAAAAAAGAAAATCTATTGTTTTTAACGCTTTCAATTATAACGGTATTGTGCATTATGGCAATTGGCGTTGCAGTGGCAGAGCGGAGTCTCGTTATAGCCATTGTTGCGATTTTAGGTATTTTCCTTTCAATGGGACTCGGCTTTAGCCGCAGAAAAAAAAATGAATCGAATCATAACTCTTTTTAAAATGAAAAGAGAGCCACTGACCGGTCAATGGCTCTCTTTTTTATGGCGTTTCACAATCGTCCCTGTTGCTTCTTCTAGTGGTCGAATAATAGCGCTCACATCTTGGTCTCCGTACTTTTCTTTTGCCTTTGCGACTTTTTCAGCCCCTAATTTAACGACGTCGAGTGGCATGCCAATGTCGTCTGCCAACTTTAAGGCCAAGCCGATATCTTTATGAAGCAAGTTAATGGAAAAACGGGCTTCAAACTGCCTGTCCAAAATCGCATTTACTGCCCAGTCCATGCTTTTGGAAAAGCCAGCGCTTCGCTTAATAACTTCGTAGGCAACTGCCGGATCAACACCAGCTTTTTCTGCCATGACATAACATTCTGCCAGCGCCGACTGATGAACGCCAATAAGCATGTTATTGAGCAACTTTACCGTCGTGCCGCTCCCTGTCTCGCCAACGCGGACAATGTAGTCGCCAAATGCCTTTAACACAGGCAGCGCCCTTTCGTATGCGTCTTCCTCGCCTCCACACATAATCGTTAAATTGCCGGCTTCTGCTCCCATTGGCCCACCGCTAATTGGTGCATCTAGAAACGAAGCTCCTTTTTCTTTTAAGCGGCTGCTCGCCCATTCGTTGGTCGCACGGTCCACAGTGGAATGGTCAATGACGATTTTGCCTGCGGAAGCACCGGCAATAAGTCCGTTCGGACCGTCATACACATCATGAATCGTTGACGGTAGCGGCAAACATGTCATCACAATATCAACGGTTTCCATTAACGCTTTTGGCGAGCTCGCTTCCACAGCGCCAAATGCAAGCGCTTTTTCAATCGGCCCACGGCTGCGGCTGACAACATATGTCTCATAGCCTGCCTCCACTAAATGGCGCGTCATCGGCAACCCCATTGTTCCCAGGCCAATAAATCCTACTTTCATGTGCTCTCCCCCTTATGCAAGTACGTGGATACTAATGTTTCATGCAAAGACGGTTTTGCGGCAACGATTGACCCTCTTTCCAGCAGCGACAATGCCTCTCCATTAAAGCGAGTTGTCTTGCATCCTGCTTCTTGCAACAAAACTGCACCGCCAGCATAATCCCATGGGGACAATTTTGGACTTATGTATGCATCCAGTAAACCGCTCGCTACATAAGCCATTTCAAGGGCAGCAGATCCATAACTGCGTGTTCCCCGGCATGTTTTAGCGATGTCTACCAAGTCAGGCTGGATCGGCAAGTTGTCCTTCACAAGCCAATTGCCATTAATGCCGATTACGGACTGAGCTAACTCATTTCCTTTCGCAGGCGATTGTTTTCTGTCATTGATGAAAAAGCCAACGCCTTCGATTGCGTGAAACAGCTCGCCTGACATCACATCATAAACAAGCCCGACTTTCCCTTTTCCGTTTTCGTAAATGCCTACAGAGATCGCAAAATTTCGTTTTTGATGGACAAAGTTCATTGTGCCGTCAATCGGATCGATAATCCAGACAATGCCATCTAGCGTATCAAGGCGATCGGCAATCCCTTCTTCGCCAAGGAAATGATGGGTTGGATACGTGGCTACAATATTGTCATAAAAAAACGATTCCGTGCTTTTATCCACATCGGTTACCAAATCATTAGGACCCGATTTGGCATCAATGTGAAACGGCCGGTGAAGCGCTTGCTTAATTGCGTCTCCCGCCTCAACGATCCACGCACGTGCTTGCCTTTCAAGTTCTACCCATGTCGTCTCCATACAAGCCTCCTATATCTTATCTACTGTTGCTTCTATTATGGCATAAATTGAAAACAAAACAAACGGAAAGGCAAAACAAGCGATTTGATCTTTTTTCTTCATCAAGCTATCCTATAGACGAAAGGAGTGTATACGTATGCCGCTACCTGGGTTTACAAAATCAGACTTTGAGACATTTTTAATCGATGGTCTAGAGGAAAGAATGGCCGCAATCCGTTCAAATATACAGCCAAAATTCCAAGTGATTGGCGCAGAACTTAGAGACGAGCTCTCGACGCTATTAGGGAATGAGATGTTTTTGCACATTGCCCAACATGCAAGGAGAACGACAAATCCACCGAATGATACGTGGCTTGCTGTTGCAGGCAATAAACGGGGCTACAAAAAACACCCCCATTTTCAAGTCGGGTTGTTTGATGACCATCTCTTTATTTGGCTAGCGTTTATTTACGAGCTGCCGGAAAAAGGCAACATCGCCAAAACCTTTTTGGAAAACAAACCGCTTATAGAAGAGGTCGTCCCTTCTGATTATGTTGTTTCCGTTGACCACACAAAAAAAGAAGCAAACCCACTGTCAGAGCTTGATTTAACCCAATCTCTTGAACGGTTCCGCGACGTCAAAAAAGCAGAATGGCTCGTTGGACGCCATTTTGCAAAAGGGAGCGAAACAGTCGAGAATGGCGAGCAGCTTATGGAGGCGATTCGCCAAACAGTCAAAACGCTGTTGCCTCTTTATCAGCTCTCGCTTACAGCTGGTGCCCCTACACGTTGACGAAAAGCCAGTCGATTCTTGTCCGACTGGCTTTTATCGTTAGCCTTTTATAAGTTCATGTTCGGCTGCTTCCAGTGCTCGCTTCACGATTTTATAACAGGAAATACCTAGTTGTTCATCTACTTCCCGAAAAAGCTGTTTTTCTTCAGACTTTGCAGGGATTACCCCTTTGAACCGGTTATAGTGAGCCTTGATTTCCCCGGCGGTCACGCCTTGCTCTACAGCAAGCGCGATACAGTCAAAAAACTCAGCGACAACGACAATCTCTTCTTGTGACCAGTCGTACCTAATCGGAATATTCATGTCCATCCCCCTTTCCTTTTTTCTATCCGTAGGCAAATGCGCTCCATTTTGCTATACTCTTCTTGTTTGCTTTGTATAAGCTTCAATTTCCTTAAGTGAGGTGGCCTTCATGGGACACGACCAAGAACAAACCCCGTTATTTACGGGTTTAACCGAATATGCCAAAAAAGAGCCAATCCCTTTTCATATACCAGGCCATAAACGAGGAGCAGGCATGGACGCCGATTTTCGCACTTTTATAGGCGAAGAAGCGCTGTCCATTGACTTGATTAACATTGCCCCTCTCGATGACTTACACCATCCTCATGGCATTATTGATCAATCTCAGCAATTGGCAGCCAAAGCATTTGGAGCTGATTATACATTTTTCTCTGTACAAGGCACAAGCGGGGCCATCATGACTATGATTATGAGCGTATGTGGGCCAGGCGATAAAATTATTGTCCCTCGCAACGTTCATAAATCCATTATGTCAGCGATTATTTTTTGCGGGGCATTGCCTGTGTTTATCCATCCAGAACTCGACTTTGAACATGGGATTGCTCACGGGGTAGCGACAGAGTCAGTTGCCAAAGCGATACGCGCTCATCCTGACGCAAAAGCCGTCCTTGTGATCAACCCTACTTACTACGGATTTACTTGCGATTTAAAGGCGATTGTCGAATTAGCCCATCAAGCGGGCATTCCTGTACTTGTTGATGAAGCACACGGCGTACACATCCATTTTAATGAGCGTCTGCCGGTAAGCGCAATGCAAGCAGGAGCAGACATGGCAGCGACGAGCGTGCATAAATTAGGAGGTTCGCTGACACAAAGTTCCATATTAAATGTTCGTGCCGGGCTTGTATCCGTTGAACATACAACGGCCGTTATGAGCATGCTGACAACCACATCGACTTCTTATTTGCTCCTTGCCTCCCTGGATGCGGCGAGAAAACATCTAGCTACAAAAGGAGCCCAACTCCTCGATGAGACCATCGACTTGTCGACTTGGATGCGCCATGCAATTAATGAGATTGACGGACTATACTGCCTTGGCAGCGAAAAACTCCATGGATCCGCTGTATTTTCCCATGACCCCACGAAGCTGTTAATTTCTTTAAAAGGCTTAAACATTTCTGGTTTTGCCGCAGAAGTTTGGCTACGGGACCATTACAATATTGAAGTTGAACTTTCCGACTTGTACAATATTCTTTGCATCATTACCATTGGCGATACAGAGGAAAAGCTTGCTTTGTTGCTGAGAGCATTAACGCAACTGGCGCTGGAATTTTCTTCAACAGCTAATCGTTGTGCGTCTTTACCCGTCCATGTCGCCAATATTCCAACGCTTGCCCTTTCGCCGCGTGAAGCCTTTTATGCGCAAACAGAAACAGTGCCATTTGATAAATCAGTTGGCCGGATTATTGCCGAGTTTATTATGGTCTATCCTCCAGGCATCCCTATTCTTAGCCCAGGGGAATTGATCAGTGAAGAAAACCTCGCTTATGTAAAAGAAAACTTGAAAGCTGGCCTTCCTGTCCAAGGTCCAGAAGACGCTACACTTTCCAACTTGAAAGTGATTAAAGAGCAACGCGCCATTCGATAAAATACGCACGTGCGTGTTGCTAGTGTTAAGCGAGAGTAGAGAAGCACAAAAAGCGTGCTGAAAATCGGACAGTTTCAGCACGCTTTTTTTGTTCTATTTAACACATTTCCAAAAGAAGCCCCTACTTCAAGCGACCTGCAAGTGTGATAAATGGTGGGTGGTTCACTCTGCATAAAAAACTAATTTGTCTCTAAGTTCTTCTTCATTTTCTGCATCCATTAGCGATAAGGCACTATCGCCGTAAGAATCTTCGTAATAAGGGTCTGCCCCGTAGTCAAGCAAAAGCAACGCTGTGTCATAATCATCGTAATAAACGGCGGAAACGAGGGGGCTATCATCTTGAAAATAATCATTTGGATCCGCACCCGCCTCAAGAAGCAATTCTACTAGCTCTTTGTTTTCATAAAAGGTTGCATGATAGAGAAGCGAGTTCCCATAACGGTCCATTTCGTTCACGTCAAAATTGCCCGTTTGCAAAAGTTGTTTCACTTTTGCATGGTCTTCTGCAATGACAGCTTGGAACAATGGCGACCTGTCGCTAGAACTTCTATCGACGGCGCCCCCAACATTTGTCGTATCCGTACTGCTCCAATTAAATTGCTTGTATCCAATAGAAAAGGATGGATCGAATTTATCATCAAACAATCCGTATGTGAGAGAGCCGAACACAATTGCGAGCAGGACCGCCCCATACACAAACACGCCACCTATAACGACCAATCCAATTCCGAGAACAATCACACCGTTATTTTGTCTATAAACACTGACTTCTTGTTCGTTGGCAAACAGAGCAATGGATTGAATCCGTTTTGGTAGCCTTGGGTGTGTCGACAACACTTCACTAAGCCAAACCGCTCCGTTTGAATCGGTTTCGATTTGTTGTCTAAACGCTTCCTCATTTAACTCTGGCGCTAAACGCTTGCCAATGCTAAAAATCGCTAAAGCCCGTTTTGCAGCAGCCACATTTCCTGTAAAGTAAGTAGCAGCACGGTCGCATGTATACTCACATGAGCGGCTATACGCTTGTGCTAAAAAAGGAATGAGCTTAGCTGGTGCAATAAGGACATTTTTCCATACATGATTGCGTTTCATATGGGTCAATTCATGGGCGATAATAAAATCGAGTTCCGCTTCACCAGCTCCCCTGGCAAGGTCAAATACGTCAGAGGTGAGTAAAATCATATGCTTGCCCCAAAAACGTGTTGCGAATGCGTTCATGAGACCTTCCGCTTCAACGACAAACACATCAGGTACGTTCTCAACACCCATCTTCTTTGAAATCGCGACCACACGCTCATAGACATCGCCAAATTGATGTTCGTGAATCCGGACGCCGTTCCCACGAATAGATCCGATTGCTAATAATTGAGTGACATACAAGATCGCAAAGACAGTCAATACAATAGCGATGCCAATAATGGAGATGACTGCAAGAATGTAGACGAGAATGCTAAATAAGAGGCAAATAATAAAATAGGGTGTCTCTCGTGGTGACTGAATAGCTGATTCATTCACTTGGTTCTTCCTTCTTTCCTCATGGTGATATTTGAACGCTATTTAGTATACGATTCGATAAATAGCGACACAATCCAGCATCGTCACATTTTAGAAATCCTTTAGAATTCGCCTAAATACCCGCATCAATAGAATTGGTTAATTGGAATCTATTTGAAAATAAAACGTTTATCTAAAAAGAAGTCAGCGCTTATGCGTAAACAATAAAAACACCTTGCAGTCATTCTTGCAAGGTGTTCATTATCGTCTATTTATTTGCGAGCGTTTCAGTCGTTTGTTGCTGGCAACGTGAGCAAGATGATACCGCGTACAAACGGCTGACTTTTTCCCCTTCGAAATGCTCCACGGCTTCATTACAATGTTGGCAAACAATTGTACCCACTTGCATCGCTCCTCTTCATTAGGTTGGAATCGCTTTCTATTGCTTATGTTTATAATAGTATGGCTCATTTAATTCGTCAAGGCTCTTTAGCATGTCACATTAAAAATAAATAAGCCACCCAGTTCGGGTGGCTTGAGCATTAGTTTAATTGGGCGGGGTCGACAAAGTCATAGCCTTTGTCCCGCAAACCAGTAACAATTTCTTCAAGAGCGCCTGCCGTCCATTCACGATCGTGCATTAACAAATTAGCGCCATTGGTAAGAAGTTCAGTATGGACCATAATGTCGGCGATGGCTTCTTCGCTTTGATATTCGCTTTCCCAATCATAACCATATGTCCAATTCATGTTTAGCATGCCTTCTTCCTCAACCAGGCTACGGGAATACTCCGTATTAATGCCATGAGGAGCCCTGAAAAAACGGGGGCGTTCGCCAATTACGTCTTCGATCCGGTCATTTAGTTCGACAATTTCTTGTTGCTGCACTTCCTCTCCCACATCATCAAGCTTTTGATGGCTCATTGTATGATTGCCGATGGCAAAACCCATGTCGTGAATTTGTTTGAGTTCATCCGCCCCCTCTTCATCCTCAATAAAATGGCCATTGACAAAAAAGATCGCCGGCACGTCGAGCTCTTCCAGTGTTTGCGCCATTTCGAGTCCGTAGGCATCAGGAGCATCGTCAATCGTTAGAAGCACCACTTTTTCATTAGCGTCTGTACCTTCAATCGGCTCTACTGTCCAGCTGTTTGAATTGATTTCGTATAAAGGTTCACTATCCTGATCCTGCTCTTCGACTTCATTTTCTTCTGGCTTTTCAAGATCCTCGCTGCTATTTTCATCTTCTGTCATAGCGTGCTCTTTGTCGCCTTCGTTCTCGTTTGCCTCTGTCGCCGTTTGCGATGAGTTATCAGACTCATTTCCGCAAGCTGTTAGCACGAGCAAGCAGACGGGAACTGCCAACCATTTTTTCATGTTAGTTCTTCCTCCCCTTTCAGTTGTAGCCATGTTAGCAAAGATTGCCTTCATCCGACAACTGGAAAGCCAACCATATATTTTGATAAATTGCGTTTATTCGCCCAATGAAGCGGGTATGATAAAGCGATCGCGATGAAAATCGGCGTATCTTCCCTTGGATTGTTTGCCATCCTATGGTATGATGACGACTTGTGGACAACAAGGAAAGGTTGAGATTGTACAAATGAAACAAACAACTTCAGTATTTGGAACGGCTGTTGCAATTGCAAGCGCCTTTATCCTTTGGGGAGTGTTTTTCCCTCAAAATATGGCGACCGTAATGGACTCCATCCAAGGCTTTATCTCATCTGAACTTGGTTGGTTCTATTTGCTCTCTGCCACTTTTTATGTAGGCGTGGGCATTTACTTAATTTTTAGCCCTTATGGAAGTATTAAACTCGGTAAACCTGAGGAAGAACCTGAATATAGCTATATGACATGGTTTGCATTTCTTTTTACAGCCGGCATGGGCATCGGCCTTGTTTTTTGGGGAGCGGCTGAACCACTGTCCCATTATTTTGCTCCTCCAGATGCTGCACCAGGCACGCAAGATGCAGCTGCCCAGGCGATGCGGTATGCGATCTTTCATTGGGGCATCCATCCATGGGCCATCTATGCTGTTGTGGCGCTGGCACTCGCCTATTTTCAGTACCGTAAAGACGAGCCTGCTTTATTTAGCTCGACATTCCGGCCGCTCATTGGCCACCGCATTACAGGGCCGCTTGGCAAGGTCATTGACGTCTTTGTCGTGTTCGCGACCGTTTTTGGAACGGCGACATCACTTGGTTTCGGAGCCGCGCAAATTACAGCCGGTCTTCGCTATTTGTTTCCTGCATTAAATTCGTTTTCCGATAATGTATTTCAGTTGGTTGTCATTGCCATTGTAACAATTCTCTTTTGTATTTCGGCGGCAACCGGCGTCGACAAAGGCATTCGCATATTGAGCAATTTTAATGTACGACTTGCTATTATTTTAATGGCCTTTGTGTTGCTTCTCGGTCCGACCAGTTACATAATGGGCGTTTTTACACAAGGCATTGGCAGCTATGCCCAAAACTTTTTTGGCATGAGTTTTAGCATGGATGTTTATAACCCAGAATCTTCTTGGGTGCAAGAATGGACATTGTTTTACTGGGCATGGTGGATTTCGTGGTCCCCTTTCGTCGGGGCATTTATTGCCCGTGTTTCACGAGGGCGCACAATTCGCGAGTTTGTCATTGGCGTTATCGCACTGCCGTCTTTGTTCGGCGCTTTTTGGTTTAGCGTATTTGGCGGCTCTAGCATCTTTTTTGAAAACGAAACAGGTGCCCTTTATGGGCAAATGCAAACAGGCGGCACGGAAATGGCATTGTTTGCCTTGCTTGAGCAATTCCCATTGACCTTTTTCGTTTCCATTCTTACCGTCATTCTAATCGCCTCCTTTTTTGTAACATCAGCCGACTCGGCAACGGTCGTGCTCGGTATGCAAACAACTGGCGGCCTTCTAAATCCGCCTAATGCGGTAAAGTTGGTGTGGGGCGTTATTATTTCCGGAACAGCTGCTGTACTACTGCTAACAAGCGAACAAGGTTTGGCCGCGCTGCAAACGGCATCGATTATTGGTGCTTTTCCGTTTGCTGTGATTATCATTTTAATGATTGTGTCGCTTTTTAAAGAACTCCGCAATGAAAAAGCAGCACTGGCAGTAAACCGTGAACGGCTCCGGCAAGAGCGCCTAGCTTTGCGCAATGAACGGGAACGCATTAAACGGGAACAGATGTTGCTTCGCAAAGAACAACAAAAACTTCGGCAACTAACAAAAGACAAGAAGAAGGACAGAAAAAAAGACTAACTTGGTGTGCTCCTAGATGCAATCGATCTAGGAGCTTTTTTTGCGATATTTACAATCGATTCACAGTCGTTTTACATTTTTATGACGCTAGAAAAAGACTGTTTTCCTTATGCTAAAATGGATTTCAGTTATTGCTGCGACTGCTTATTAACCAAAAAGGAGGAGAAGAAATGCAAAATAAAGGGGTACGCCTTCTGTTCATCGGCTGTTTCATCTTTTTTCTGCAAGGCTGTTCCATTTTACCTGCCTTTTCGTCTCCTCAGCTGCATTCTAACGAGAAAGAGGATCCCGTTACGCTTATTTTTTCCGATCCTGACAGACTTTCAGATGAAGCCAATTACTATGACGCGGTATTAGCAGTCCAACAGGATTTAGGAGAACAGGTAACAGAGTTAGTCATTTGTGACGCAAGCGAGCGCCATATTATCAACTATTATGACATAGATGAATTTCCAGCGATGCTTGTTTATAAGGGTGATGACGAAAAACTGCGCATTTCCGGCAAACACGACATCACAGACTTATACGCCCGGCTTGAAGGAGCCTTAAAACAATAAAAAAGAGCATAGCCACCGCGAAAAGCGTTGGTTTTGCTCTTTTTGCTCTATTACGCTTTTGAATCAAATGCGTCCCGGAGACCATCGCCAATAAAGTTAATGGAAAGAACAGTAAGCAAAATGCATAATCCAGGGGGCAACCAAGCTTCTGGATTGTTGCGTAGCAAGCGGACGCTTTGTGCTTCTGTTAGCATATTTCCCCATGTCGGTGTAGGTTGAGGCACGCCGAAACCGATGAAGCTTAATGCTGATTCGGCGACAATCATCGTCGCCATGACAATCGTTGCATTGACGATGATCGGTCCGACCGCATTAGGTAAAAAATGCTTGCGGATGATACGCCAATCGGAACAGCCGATACTTCGGGCGCTTAACACATACTCCTTTTCACGAATGGAAAGAAACGTACCTCGTAAAATTCGGCAAACTTGCGGCCAGGATGTAATCGCGATAACGAGAATAAAAATCGGTACTGTCGTCCGTTCTAGGATCGCCACAATCGTCATAAACAGCAAAATAAATGGGAAAATAAGGACAATGTCCGTAAAACGCATAATGACAGAATCGATTTTCCCGCCATAATAACCAGCAATTGAACCAAGTGTTCCGCCAATTAACACCGTAAACAACATTGCAAAAAAGCCAACCGTAAGAGAGATTCTCGCGCCATAGACAAGCCTTGAAAAGTTATCGCGGCCAGAACCGTCTGTGCCTAACCAGTTTTCGCCATCTGCTTTCGCTTCGATTTTGCTGAGCTGGGAAGCAGTCGGATCATGTGTCGCAATGACATCAGCAAAAATAGCGACCAACACGATAAACGATAAAAAGACAATGCCCGCTAGAGCCAATTTATTTTTGCGAAACCGGCGAAAAGCTAGGACCGTAGGGCTGACGCTTTTTTCTTCTGACAATGTTGGCGTCGGAGGGGACACACTCGGTGTTTCATTTAATCTCGGTTCCATTCTTCGTTCACCTCAATCAAGTCGAATGCGCGGATCAGCCACCGCATAAAAGATGTCTGCTAATAAGTTTCCGACTAAAACAGATAAGCCAATTAACAAGTTAATCGCCATAATGACTGGATAATCGCGATTGGCCATGCCGGATAAAAATAACGTGCCGATACCTGGATAATTAAATACGGTTTCGACAATGAACGCGCCGCTCAATAGCACGCCGATTTCCATACCAAGTAGCGTAATAATGGGAATCATCGCATTGCGGAGAGTATGCTTGTACAAAACCGACTTTGCGCCAACGCCTTTAGCCCGAGCAGTGCGGATAAAGTCGCTCCCTTTTACATCAAGCATTTCTGAGCGCATATACCGCATAAAAATCGCTGTACTTGATAAACCAAGTGTAAGGCCAGGCAAAATTAAGTGCTGAATCCGGCTCACAAAAGCATCAAACCCCGTTAAATTAGGGGAACCGATCGACCCTTGTGTTGGAAACCAACCAAGCCCAAAAGAAAACACATAAATCGCCAGCAATCCGGCAAAAAAGTTTGGCGTCGCTAGGCCAATAAAGGCAAATGACGTCGCCGCATAATCTAAAACAGAATATTTTTTACGTGCAGAATAAATACCAATTGGAATCGACACAATGAGTGTAATTAAAAGCGCAAATGCGCCTAAATAGAATGTATTGCCGAGCCGTTGCCCGATTAGCTCGCTGACAGACCTACCGGTGAAATGAGTCGACATCCCTAAATCGCCTGTCACTGCCCGTTTGAGCCAGCTCCAATATTGAATATGTACCGGATCGTTCAATCCTAATGCTTCCCGGCGTTCCTCAATTACTTCTCGTGGCGTATTTGGGTCAATCACTTCTCCACTCAACGCGTCCCCTGGAGCAAGGTATGCAAATAAGAACACGATTACTGATAAAATGAAGACCATTGGGATAAACTGCAGAACACGCCTCACAATATATTTAAGCATCCGGGCCACCTCTCTTATTCCAGCAAATTGAAGAAAGTTGAAGCAGCTTTTACAGCTGCTTCAATGTGCAGACACGCGCTATTCGGTTAAGTGCCACTCATGTGTCTCGTCTTTGAAGGTAAACGGTTTGATCGTCAAGCCTGCCAGACGTTTGTTGTACACATGAAGTTCTGTTTCAGCGTAAAGCGGAACTGTATAAGCATTGTCAATAAAGAGTTGTGCCCATTCTCCGTATTTTTCTGCACGGAACTCTTGGTTGTCAAATGCCAATTCTGGATTAACCGCTTCTTGCAACAATTTTTCTTGCTCTTCGTCAAGGAAACGCGAATAGTTATAACCTGCTGTGCCGCCATTAATTGGCCATGGGTCTGGGTCGCCAGAAGAAAGGGACCAACCTGCTAAGAATAAATCGACATCCGTGTCGTTTTGCTCAATGATTTCAAAATGAGCTGGCGCCTCACGCGGTGTATTTAAATTGACTTGAATGCCAACTGCCTCTAGCTGTTCTTTCATTACAGGCGCGACTTGTTCACGTACTGGGTTGCCTGTTGGATAATCTAAGTTGAGAACGAGTTCATTGCCGTCCGGATCTTCGACAAAGCCGTCGCCGTTGACATCTTCATAGCCTGCATCGGCTAGCTTTTGCTTGGCAAGGTCTGGATCATATGCTAAGCCTTCAACCGCATCAGGGTTGTATGCCCATGACGCACTTGGAAATGGCGCATCCAATAATTCACCGTGGCCACGTAAAAAGCCGTCAATAAATTCCTGACGATTGATCGCGTGCACAATCGCTTGGCGGAGCTCAACATCTTGCAGTTTTTCGTTTGGCTCCCAAGAATCTGGATTAGTTAGACTGTCATTAGGGCCATGATTGATTTTCATGCCTAAGTATTGATAGCCTAGCTGCGCTTGTTCAAAAACAGTCAAATTATCATTCCCGTCAATCGTATCGACATCAGCAGCTGGAAAATCCCGAGGCACGTAATCGAGCTCGCCTTGTTCCAACATCCCTGCGACAACAGAAGCAGAGACAACATTCCACGTGATCGTATCTAGTTTCGGCGCGCCTTTATAGTAATCTTCATTGGCGGTTAATACGTATTGCTCATTCTCAAGCATTTCAGTCAATTGGAACGGTCCTGTGCCAATCACTTCGCCAGCGTTAATCGACCCAGCATGAGATGGAATGTCAGCAACTGGCACGTCGCCAAATATGTGCTCAGGAATAATATCCATTGATGTATCGGCTAGTGCCTTTACACTCGGTTCTTCAAAAATAAATTTAACTGTATAGTCATCTATTTTTTCAACGCCAGCAAATGTGTCGCTTTCGCCGCTTACGTAGCCTTCATAGCCAGCAAGGGTGTTTACATAGTTTTGGCGTATCCCACCTGCACCGGCATAATCGGGATCGGCCATGGCCGTAAACGTAAAGACGACGTCATCGGCAGTAAAATCTTCGCCATCATGCCACTTTACATCTTCACGCAAAAAGTAAGTCAACTCACGGTTGTCATCACTAAATTCCCAGTCTTCTGCCAATTCAGGAATGAAATTAAATTCTTCATCTTGTTGGACAAGACCTTCATGAGTGATTTCAAGAATATGAGAGTCATACATAGATGTGTAAAAAATCGGATTGAATAAATTGTCTGGTGGTGACATCATTCCAAGATTGACATTGCCGCCTTCTACGGCCTCTCCTCCGTCAGTGCCTTCGTCTGAACCGCCAGTATCGCTGTTGCACGCAGCTAGCGTACCTGCAAAAGCAGTTGCCAGCAAAAACGTGTAAAATGGTTTTTTGTTCAACACAATTTCCCCCTTTTCTTTCATGAAACAAACCTTTTGTTCATTTAAGCTTGCTTGAATTGATTGAGCACCACCTCCTTCACTTAAAGTGAGCCATTATACTGGTGATGGGCTTGAATCCGTATAAAGATGGCAGGCGACAAAATGGCCGTCCTTTTGCTCCGTCATTTCTGGGCGTTCGTGTTTGCAACGTTCGTAAGCATGTGGGCAACGTGTATGAAACGCACAGCCTTTTGGAGGATTCGCCGGGCTTGGCAATTCTCCCTTCAAGGAAATCTTCTCTTTTTTAACTGTGACATCGGTTGAAGGCACAGCGGATATAAGTGCTTCCGTGTAAGGATGAAGCGGCGTTTCATACAAAGAGTCTTTCTGTGCAATTTCGACAATTCTACCTAAATACATAACGGCGACGCGGTCGCTAATATGTTTAACGACGCTCAAATCATGGGCGATGAACAAATACGTAAGTTGAAATTCATCTTGCAAGTCTTTCATCAAATTTAACACTTGTGATTGAATCGAAACATCCAACGCCGATACCGGTTCGTCGCCGATAATCAGTTTGGGCTTAGTGCTTAGGGCACGGGCAATGCCGACTCGTTGCCTTTGCCCACCAGAAAATTCATGTGGGTATTTATTGTAAGACGACTTCGGCAAACCAACAGTCTCTAGCAATTCTTCAGCCCGTTTTTTCCGATCCGCTTTTGTATTCATTGTTTTATGTACAAGCAGTGGCTCTTCAAGCAATTCACCAATCGTCATGCGAGGATTTAACGAAGCATACGGGTCTTGAAAAACCATCTGCATATCACGGCGATAAGGACGCATTTTTCTATTTGAAAGATTTGAAATTTGCTCCCCATTAAAATAAACTTCGCCTTCGGTTGGATCAAGCAACCTTAAAAGCATTCGCCCTAGTGTTGATTTGCCTGAACCAGATTCGCCGACAATACCAAGAGACTCCCCTTTATAGACGTTTAACGTAATGCCATCTACTGCTTTTACATAGCCGACTGTACGTCTAATCACGCCAGCTTTTATCGGAAAATGCATCTTTAACCCTTTTGCTTCTAGTAGCACATTGGACATTAGCTGATCGCTCCTTCTTTAAGCCGCTGCTTGTCAGGTTCTACACTGCCTTCTTTGTATAAATAACAGCGCACATCCCTCGTTTTGCTTACGTTCACTAGTTCAGGCATCGCTTCTGCGCATAATGGAGTGGCAAACTCACAGCGCGAGGCAAAGCGGCAGCCTTGTGGAAAACGATGGGCTGGCGGAACCATTCCGCTTATGGCCTCAAGCCTATCTTTGTTGTCTTCAAGCTTCGGCATACTTTTCAGCAACCCTTGCGTATACGGATGGAGCGGATTCGTAAACAAATCATAAGCAGGCGCTTCTTCCACGATTTGACCCGCATACATAACAAGGACGCGATCAGCTGTTTCAGCGACAACGCCAAGGTCGTGGGTAATCAACAGGATTGAAGACTGAAACTGATTTTTTATTTTTAACATTAAATCAAGAATTTGTTGTTGGATGGTGACATCAAGAGCCGTAGTGGGCTCATCCGCTATTAACAGCTTTGGGTTGCATGATATAGCAATGGCAATCATGACCCGTTGCCGCATCCCTCCTGAAAGTTGATGAGGATATTGTTTCATGCTTTCCTCGGCGCGGGCAAAGCCAACTAGCTTTAACAGTTCGACTGCCCGTTTATGCGCTTGTTTTTTTGAGACTTGTTTATGTTTTCTGATCGTTTCAATTATCTGATTTCCGATTGTAAAAACAGGATTCAAGGAAGTCATCGGCTCCTGGAAAATCATCGCGATTTGTGCGCCGCGGATGTGATCAAGTTGTTTTTCTGTTCGCTTTAACAGTTCTTGTCCTTCAAGCTGGATCGACCCCTCTACTTTTCCAGGTTCATCCACTAATCCCATAATCGACATGGACGTCATGCTTTTTCCGCTGCCCGATTCCCCGACTAGCGCTACCGTTTCATTTTCATGAATGGTAAACGTAACGCCGTCTACTGCTTTAACAGTGCGTGATTGGTTCAAATGAAAGTATGTTTTCACATCTTGCAGTCGAAGTAAAGGCTCTGCCATGTTTATCCTCCATCAGTACTAGGTAAATTTTGTGATAAGTATAGCACAAACGAATGATTTTTCGGCAAGTTTTTTTCTGTTTTTTTATTTTTCTTAATAGATTTTCTCACATTGCTTTTCTCTAAACGCAAAAAGCCCTTTAAGGAGAACCCTTAAAGAGCTTTTTATTTGCTATTTACAATGTATGAATTGGCGTGCCTAGGGCAACTTCAGCCGCTTCCATCGTAATTTCGCCAAGCGTAGGATGCGCATGGATGGTTAATGCAATGTCTTCAGCTGTCATGCCTGCTTCAATTGCTAAACCGATTTCAGCGATCATATCTGATGCATTTGGCCCAGCGATTTGTCCGCCAATAACAAGGCCGTCTTCTTTACGTGTAACGAGCTTCATAAAGCCGTCAGCATCGTTTAAAGACAAAGCGCGGCCATTTGCAGCGAATGGGAATTTCGCCACTTTAACGTCATAACCAGCTTCTTTTGCTTGTGCTTCATTGTAGCCAACTGTCGCCAATTCTGGCTCAGAGAAGCAAACGGCAGGAATGGCGAGATAATCAACTTCTGAAGGTTCGCCGCTGATCGCTTCTGCTGCTACTTTAGCCTCATAAGAAGCTTTATGGGCAAGAGCTGGACCTGGAACAATATCGCCGATCGCGAAAATGTTTTTCACGCTCGTGCGGCCTTGCTTGTCTACTTTAATATAGCCACGGTCATCCATTTCTACCCCGATGCCTTCAAGGCCGATTTCCTCAGTGTTCGGTTTACGGCCAACTGTCACAAGGACGTAATCAGCTTCGATCACTTTTTCTTCGCCTTTGATTTCGGCTGTTACTTTTACGCCGTTATCCGTTTCTTCCACGCCTTTGGCCATTGCTTCTGTATGGAACGTAACGCCATTTTTCTTCAACTTGCGCTCAACAAGTTTTGCCATTTGTTTTTCGAAACCAGGCAAAATTTGTTTTGTGCCTTCAAGAACGACAACTTCTGATCCAAGGTTTGAATAGGCACCTGTTAGCTCAATTCCGATATAGCCGCCGCCAATGACAACCAATTTTTTCGGCACTTCTTTTAAAGCAAGAGCGCCTGTGGAATTAATAACGCGATCTGTGTATTTGAAGTTTGGAATTTCAATTGGGCTTGAGCCAGTCGCGATAATGCAATGTTTGAACTTGTACGTGCTTGAGCTTTTCTCATCCATAATTTTCACAGTGTCTTCACCGGAGAAATAGGCTTCGCCACGGATGATTTCGACTTTGTTGCCTTTGAGCAAGCCTTCGACGCCGCCCGTTAGCTTTTTCACAACAGAGCCTTTCCATTCTTGGACTTTCTCAAAATCAATAGCAACGTTTTCAGCGCGAATGCCGATGTCTTCAGAAGACTTGGCAAGATGAGCGCGGTGCCCAGCTTGAATTAACGCTTTTGATGGGATACAGCCGACGTTTAAGCAAACGCCGCCAAGGCTGCCTTTCTCGACAATGGTTACTTTTTGCCCAAGTTGCGCAGCACGGATCGCCGCAACGTAACCTCCTGGGCCGGAGCCAACTACGAGTGTATCTACTTCTTGTGCGAAATCTCCAACAACCATCTGTTACCCCTCCATTAATAGTAATTGTGGGTCGTTTAGCAAACGCTTGATTTGGTTAAGCGCGCTTTGTGCTGTCACGCCATCAATCAAGCGGTGGTCATAGCTAATTGACAGTGCCAGCATAGTGCCCACAACAATTTCGCCGTCTTTTACAACAGGCTTTTCTTCAATACGGCCGATGCCTAAAATCATGACTTCTGGGTGGTTAATAATTGGCGTAAACCATTGTCCTCTTGCTGATCCAAGGTTGGAGATCGTTGCCGATCCACCTGACATTTCTGCACTTGACAGCTTGCCTTCACGGGCTTTTCCAGCCAACTCGTTAATTTCATCAGCAAGCGCAAAAATAGACTTACGGTCAGCATCTTTGACGACAGGAACTACGAGGCCTTGCTCAGTGTCTGCTGCAATTCCGACGTTAAAGTACTTTTTGTAGACGATTTCGCCTGCTTCGTCATCAATTGACGCATTTAAAGCCGGATATTTGCGAAGAGCGGACGTCAAAGCTTTGACGACATATGGAAGATACGTCAGTTTCGTGCCTTGGTCTGCAGCAATTTGTTTGTACTGTTTGCGATGGGCAACAAGGGCTGACACGTCCACTTCGTCGAGATGTGTCACGTGTGGAGCCGTATGTTTTGAGTTCACCATTGCTTTTGCAATCGCTTTGCGGATGCCTTTAAGCGGTACGCGCTCTTCCAACTGCTCGTTTCCGCCAGCTTGTGCTGTAGCTGCTGGTTTTGAGGAAGCAGTCTTTTCTTCTTCTTTCGGAGCCGCTGCTTCTTCCGTTTGCCCGCCTGATGCAAAGGCATCTACATCCTCTTTTAATACGCGGCCATTTTTGCCTGATCCTTTTACTTTAGAAATGGCAATGCCTTTTTCACGAGCATATTTGCGAACAGAAGGCATGGCAATGACGCGTGAACCTTCTTCTTCATCGCTTTCTTCAGAAGAAGATTGTCCTTTTTCAGGCTCAGAGGCTGCTTGTTTTTCTTCTTTCGGCGCTTCCTCTTTGCTTTCTTCTTCAGCGTCATCATCGCCAGAGCCATCATCAATGACTAAGATGACATCGCCAACATAGCTTGTCGTGCCTTCTTCCACTTTCACTTCAAGCACTTTTCCATCTACTGGAGAAGGAAGTTCAACGACAGATTTGTCATTTTGCACTTCAAGCAAAATGTCATCCTCTTTGACTTCATCCCCTTCTTTTACAAACCACTTCACAATTTCGCCTTCGTGAATTCCTTCACCCACTTCAGGCAGTTTATATTTATAAGCCACGGCTAAAACGCCTCCTTCATTATAACTCTAAATCATCTTCTATAAAAGAAAGAACGATACTGGTTTTTCCCCAGCTTCGTTGCTTTCTTTTTAATCGCTTATTTAGAAGTTGATAACTTCTTTAACTTTTTCTACGATCGTCTGGTGGTTTGGCAGCCATGCATCTTCAGCAGCAGCAAATGGATAAACCGTGTCTGGAGCTGTAACTCGAAGCACCGGCGCTTCCAAGGAAAGAATCGCCCGTTCTGTAATTTCAGCGACAATATGGGAAGCCACCCCTGCTTGTTTTTGTGCTTCTTGGACTACAATCGCGCGGTTTGTTTTTTCAACTGAAGCGACAACGGTTTCCACGTCAAATGGGCTAATGGTCATCAAGTCGATCACTTCTGCCTCAATGCCTTCCTGCGCAAGCTCTTCTGCTGCTTTCAAGGAAGCTTGAACCATTGCTCCATAGGCCACAATCGTGATGTCTTTTCCTTCTCGCTTAATATCCGCTTTGCCAAGCTCAATGGTGTATTCCTCTTCTGGCACTTCTTGGCGGAATGAACGGTAAAGTTTCATATGCTCTAAAAACACGACCGGGTCATTATCGCGGATCGCAGAAATCAATAATCCTTTTGCATCATAAGGGTTTGATGGAATAACGACTTTTACTCCTGGCGTTTGCGCCATTAAACCTTCGAGAGAATCAGAGTGCATTTCTGGCGTTTTTACGCCACCGCCGAATGGAGAACGTACGGTAATCGGCATCGTTTGTTTTCCGCCAGTGCGGTAACGCCAGCGTGACATTTGTCCAGCAATTGAGTCAAACACTTCAAACACAAAGCCAAAGAATTGGATTTCCATTACTGGCCGATGGTCTGTCAGTGCAAGGCCAATTGCCAGGCCGCCGATTCCAGACTCGGCAAGCGGCGTATCAAATACTCGGTCTTCGCCAAATTCTTTTTGCAAACCTTCTGTTACCCGGAAAACACCGCCATTTTGGCCAACGTCTTCCCCGAATATGAGAACATCTTCGTTCGTTTTTAATTCATTAGCAAGCGCGTTCGTGATCGCTTGAGCCATTGTCCAGTTACCCATAAGTTACTTCGACTCCTTTGCCGTATACTCTTCCAATTGTTCACGAATGTTTACAGGAGGGTTTTCAAACATAAAGCCAAGCAAGTCAGTTACTTTTTGTTTAGGCGTTTTGTCTGCTTCTTTCACCGCAGCTTTAATTTCTTCTTTTGCTTGTTCAACCACTTCGTTTTCTTTTTCTTCACTCCACAAGTTTTTGCTTTCTAAAAACTTACGGAAGCGAATAAGTGGGTCTTTTTTGCCCCATTCGTCTTCTTCTTCAGAAGTACGGTAGCGAGTCGGGTCGTCACCAGAAGTAGAATGAGCGCCATAACGGTACGTGAGCGTTTCAATCAATGTCGGCCCCTCGCCAGCAAGCGCACGTTTGCGGGCATCGCTTGTTGCTTTGTAAACAGCAAGAACGTCCATGCCATCAACTTGGATGCCTTCGATTCCAGCGGCAACGGCTTTTTGTGCTATTGTTTTTGCTGCTGATTGTTTTTCCACTGGAACGGAAATCGCAAAACGGTTATTTTGAACAACAAAAACAGCAGGAACATTGTAGGCACCAGCAAAGTTCATGCCTTCATAAAAGTCCCCTTGTGAAGATCCGCCATCGCCTGTATACGTGATGACAATGTTGTCTTTTTTCTTCCGTTTTAGCCCTAGAGCAACCCCTGCTGTTTGTACAATTTGCGCGCCAATAATGATTTGCGGCACAGCAATGTTTAGGCCGTCAGGAAATTGGCCGCCATGGAAGTGGCCGCGAGACCATAGAAACGCTTGATAGAGAGGCAAGCCATGGAAAACAATTTGCGGAATGTCCCGGTAGCCAGGCAAAATCCAATCGTCTTTTTCAAGGGCAAATTGAGAGCCAAGCATGGATGCTTCCTGACCGCCCATTGGCGCATAGAAGCCTAAGCGGCCTTGGCGGTTTAAAGAAACGGCCCGTTGGTCCCAGATGCGCGTATAAACCATACGGCGCATTAACTCTTGTAATTGCTCATCGCTTAAGTCAGGCATTGCTGACTCATTCACGATTTCGCCTTCCTCATTCAAGATCTGGAAGGTTTCAAATTGTTCTTCGACTTGCTCAATTGTTTTCGTACTCAATTTGTCCACCAATCCTTTCGTTAGTAAGCGGTAATTGTTCTTTATATCCATGACCTAATGCATCTATAAAATCCCCATTAGCATGCCCAAACCTAAAAGATACATTACCGCGGCTGGCCCCTTTTACACAAGCCATTGATACGGGGCTGAGCATTCGTTCAACTGTTACAAAAAAAATTGCTTATCAGTAGTACAACTCACCTTATGACATAAGTCTACATGAAAAGGAAACAATGCGTCAATCCTTTTGCTTGCTTTCTTTATTTCTCCCTAAAACAAATGATTAATTAGTAAGAAAATGAAACTGTGTTATACAATATCGAGACGGTGAACTAATACAGATACAAGATGTGCGCTTATTCAAAGCGCACATCTAAATCTGACGCTTCGTAAAATGCTTGTTTTGCGTCGTTGTATGTATTTGTATGTTCATTAAATAAGTCCGTCGCCTCTTGAAACTCCTCATATTTGGCGTTCGTTTCCTCTACTTGGTTTGTTAACGTCTCGACATCAAGGTCTTCTGTTTTTAACAAATTGTAAAGTTGTTCGTCTAGGTCAAGCGTCTCCGCATACACTTCATGCAATTTTTGATAACTTTCATAGCGAGCTTCCATCGCTTCTTTAAGAGTTTGTCCCAATTCAGCAAGCGGTTCCTCTTCCAAAGCAGCGAACGCCTCATTTGCTGCTGAAAATTCTTCGTACCCTTCTTCAATGCTTTGTTTCTCGTTGGCAGACAGTTCTCGCCTTGTTTCGATGGACGCAATCGCCTCATCAGCGAGAGAAACGATTTCTTCGAACTGTTCCATGTCCAGTTCCATTATTTGATTATATAAGTCAGCCTCATGTTCCTCGGCCTGAACGAGCGGTTCTTGCTGCACTTCAAACCCTTCTTTTTCAATTTGCGCAGCATTTTCTAAATGGTCATAAATGGTTTCCGTTACGTTTTCGCCACAGGCAGTCAGCAATAAAATCGATCCTACGCCGATTGTCGCAAGTTTTGTCTTCGACACATTTTCTCCTCCTTCGACGATTTAAGCTTTTTTCGCCTAAATACCACATTATCGGACATGGTCAAATTTGGCAAGATGCTTCAACTATTTTCTGAAAAACTGGGCGAATATCCAATCGTTTATTAGGTGGAGGCATATGATGTGTATTGAATCGCCTAACATATTTGCGATGACGAAAAAGGAGGAATTTTTTTATGGGTTACGGATATGGTGGTTACGGCTACGGCCCTGAAGCTTATGGTGGTTATGGTGGTTATGGTTATGGCTGCGGCGGCTACGGCGGCGGTAGGGGCTTTGCCTTAATTGTCGTTCTGTTTATTCTCTTGATCATTGTCGGCGCATCTTGGTTCGGCTACGGCGGCGAAGAACAGTGCGGCCCAGTAGGCCCAGGACCTGGCCCTCACAAATAACGCAAGCCATATGTGCGAGCAGCCTGTCGTCTGCTCGCTTTTTCTACTTGCGCCTGCTACTGAATATCCTTAAACTATATAGAGAAAATAAGGAGTGGTACATATGATTACGATGGACGACATTGTTCGCGAAGGCAATCCAATTTTACGTAAAGTCGCTGAGCCGGTCGAATTGCCATTAACAGATGAAGACAAGCAAACATTGGTCGACATGCTCGAGTTTATTAAAAACAGCCAAGACCCTGAAATCGCGGAAAAATACGGGCTCCGTCCTGGCGTAGGCTTAGCTGCGCCACAAATCGGCATTTCTAAACGGCTATTTGCCATCCATGCCACAGATGAAAACGGCAACCTCTACAGCATGGGAATCGCCAATCCGAAAGTCGTTAGCCATTCTGTTGAAACCAATGAACTTGAAAATGGCGAAGGTTGTCTCTCTGTTGACCGTGACGTTCCCGGCCTTGTGCCTCGGCGTGCCCGTTTAACGATCACTGGAGTCGACCATGAAGGCAACGACGTGCGTATGCGCTTGCGGGGATATATTGCCATTGTTTTTCAACATGAGTTGGATCATTTAGACGGCATTATGTTTTACGACCGAATTGAGGGACTCGAAGACCCTTTCAAAAAACCATTGCCTGGATTTGCGCTTTAACAGCTGCCAACAATTCCCTCGATTCTTCAATGCCTACGTGCATACACTACATGTACAAGGGCATTGAAAAGGAGTGGAACGGGATGTTAAGAAAGTGGCGGAAAAAACTAGTCAAAGGTTGCCGAAACCTCCTGCCGAAGTCATTATTGCTTGACGTTTAATGAATGTCGAACTTGGAAAAACTAAGAAAGCCAGCCTTTCAATCAGGTTGGCTTTTTATCATTGCAGCAGGGAATAAAGGAAACCATTCAAATATAAGCGAACTTCTATTATAATGGAAGGACTACATTTAAAGGAGAGGTAAGAATGATTTTTAAAGTTTACTATCAAGAAGATGCCGCGCAGATGCCTGTACGGGAACGGACAAAGTCATTGTACATAGAAGGCGAAAGCGAAGCAGACGTCCGCCTTAAGTTGGCCAAGCAAAACTTCAACATTGAATACGTAACAGCTGTAACTGGAGCATATTTAGAATATGAGCAGGCAAACAGCGACTTTAAGGTCGTGAACATCTAACCATGAAACAAGTAAAAAACAACCAAACAGCTGTTTTCGCTTTAGGCGGCTTAGGCGAAATTGGCAAAAATACGTACGGTGTTCAGTTCCAAGACGAAATTATTCTTATTGATGCTGGAATTATGTTTCCTCAAGACGAGCTTCTTGGCATCGATTATGTCATTCCCGACTATACGTACTTAATCAAAAATCGGGACAAAATCAAAGGCTTGTTTATTACCCATGGCCATGAAGACCATATCGGCGGAATTCCTTATTTGTTGCGGGAAATCAACATTGATGTCTATGGCGGCAAGCTTGCACTCGGCCTCTTAAAAGGAAAACTTGAAGAACACGGCTTGCTACGCAGCGCTAAGCTTCACGAGATTGCAGAAGACCAAGTCGTCAAATTCACGAAAACATCGGTGTCGTTTTTCCGGACAACCCATAGCATTCCTGACTCATACGGCGTTGTTGTCAAAACGCCACCAGGAAACATTGTCCATACAGGCGATTTTAAATTTGACTTTACTCCTGTTGGCGAACCGGCAAATTTAACGAAAATGGCGAAAATCGGCGATGAAGGCGTACTTTGCTTGCTGTCTGACAGCACCAATAGCGAAATTCCGACTTTTACAATGTCCGAACGAAAAGTAGGCGAAAGCATCAACAACGTTTTCCAAAAAGTCGATGGGCGCATTATTTTTGCAACGTTCGCTTCGAATATCCATCGCTTGCAACAAGTGATCCAGGCCGCAGTTGACTACGGCCGCAAAGTATGTGTATTTGGCCGTAGCATGGAATCAGCCATTACCATTGGCCAAGAGCTTGGCTACATCAATGCGCCTAAACATACGTTCATTGAGCACTCACAGTTAAACAAACTCCCTGATAACAAAGTAACGATTCTTTGTACAGGAAGCCAAGGTGAACCGATGGCAGCCCTATCACGGATAGCTTTTGGAACACACCGCCAAATTCAAATTATTCCAGGGGATACGGTTGTGTTTTCTTCTTCGCCAATTCCAGGAAACACGCTTAGCGTTGGAAAAATCATCAACCAACTATACCGTGTTGGCGCAAATGTCATCCATGGCCCACTTAGTGATATCCATACTTCTGGGCACGGCGGGCAGGAAGAACAGAAACTGATGTTGCGGCTTATGAAACCGCAATACTTCTTACCCATCCATGGCGAATATCGGATGCTGCGCACTCATAACCGCCTCGCTCAAGACTGTGGCGTTAAAGAAGAAAACTGTTTTATTATGGATAACGGCGATGTTCTCGCGCTCCATCCTAATGAAGCAGGGGTCGTCGGCAAAATTCCGTCTGGCTCTGTTTATGTGGATGGGAATGGCATCGGCGATATTGGCAATATTGTGCTTCGTGACCGCCGAATTCTCTCAGAGGAAGGCTTAGTCATCGTTGTCGTTAGCTTAGATATGAAGGAATTCAAAGTCACAGCTGGGCCAGATATCATTTCCCGCGGTTTTGTGTACATGAGGGAATCAGGCGATTTGATTCATGAAGCCCAAAAAATGCTCGCTAAACATTTAAACAGCGTCATGGAAAAGAAAACGTCTCAGTGGTCTGAAATTAAAAACGAAATGACCGAGCTTCTCGGACCATTTTTGTACGAGCGTACGAAACGCAAACCGATGATTTTGCCGATTATCATGGAAGTATAACAACAAGCCTGCTGACAATGAAAGCCATTGTCAGCAGGCTTGTTTAGCAGCTATTAGTTGGCAATAAAGTCTTTTTCAAATGCATAAATGGCTTTTTTTGGCCCGAGCAAAACAAGTACGTCCTCTGCTTGAATCACTTCATTGGCCTGAGGAGCAGCCATCAACCTCCCTTGCCTGCGGATAGCAATAATCGTACAGCCGTAAAGGGCGCGTATGTTAAGATCTTGTATCGTCTGCCCTATAAGTGAAGGCGTTGCTACTGCTTCAATGATCGTATCCTGAGACGATAGCTCGATGTAATCGACAATGTTGGCGGATAAAAGGTGATGGGCAAGCCGCGCGCCCATTTCCCGTTCAGGATGAAGGACGCGGTGGGCGCCGATTTTTTTCAACACTTTTTCGTGATGATCGGTTTCTGCTTTTACACAAATGTGTTTAACGCCCATTTCGCTTAATAATAACGTTGCCAAAATACTCGCTTCAATGTCATTGCCGATTGCAACTACAACATGCTCATACAACGGGATGTCTAGTTCCCTTAATACTTGCTCGTCTGTAGCATTGGCGATCACCACTTGTGTGGCAATGTCACGAAATTCGTCTGCCTTGGTTCGGTCGCTATCAATGGCCAGTACATCAGCGCCTTGCTCCACTAACTCTTTGGTGACACTTCCTCCGAAGCGTCCTAAGCCGATAATCGCAAACTGTTTTTTCATAATGGCCCTCCGCTGCTCAATCGTAACTTGACTGTACCAAACAATCGGCCAATAAGCAAAGACGCCCCTCCTTAAAAAGAGGCGCGCGTCTTTGCTTATTTTTCTTCTTTAATGCCGAGTACTCGGTTCACACGTTTGGTCAGCATTTTCATGCCGCCGCCTCCTGCTTGGAAGTGGCGCAGCTGCCCTTCTTTATCGAACACGTAGTAAGCTGGCACATATTCATTTTCAAAAGCATCTGTCAGCTTATGTTCACTATCAACAAAGATTGGTTGAGTGATCCCATGCTCATCGGCAACTTGTTTGATCTCATCAATGTTCAAGTCTTTTTCAGACCGCGGCATATGGACAGCAATGACATTTAGCTCGTCTTTGTATTGGTCACGAAATTCATTGACATTTGGCATTGCCTCTTTACACAAGCCACAGCTAATGGACCAAAAGTGGATGAGCGTTGGTTTGTCGCCAATTAAGTCCCCTTTCGCTACTTCTCCATTCAGCCATTCAGTCGCGCCTGTCAATTCTGGCATTTCCGACCGTAGTTTCAAAGCCATCTCGTTTCCCTCCTGTATAAAAAGCGCACACGCTCGAAACTTATTCTTTTTCCGAAAAACAAAGGCCTAACAACACGCTAGGCCCTTGCCACTATTCCTTTAAAGCGTAGCTTGTCCAGGCTTCCAGTTTGCTGGGCAAAGTCCGCCAGTTTGTAACGCTTGTAGCACGCGCAACGTTTCATCAACGTCACGGCCGATGTTGTTGTGGTTCACTACAGAATACATCAATTCACCTTCTGGGCTAATGATGAACAACCCACGTAGCGCCACACCTTCATCTTCAATTAACACACCATACTCTCTTGAAATGGCATGGTTTGTGTCAGCAGCAAGTGGATAAGCCAAGTCGCCTAATCCATTGTCATCACGTGACGTATTAATCCACGCTTTGTGTGTATGGATCGTGTCTGTAGAAACACCAATTACTTCAGCGTCCAAGTCTTCAAATTCGTCGTAGCGGTCGCTCAACGCCGTAATTTCAGTCGGACAAACGAACGTGAAATCCATTGGATAAAAGAATAACACTGTCCATTTGTCATTTTTCATATTTTCTTCTAAGCTAACTTTACCAAATTCTTTGTTTGGCAACACTGCGTCCATTTCAAAACGAGGTGCTTGTTTGCCAACCATACGTTTTTCAGTCATAAGTCTAACTCCTCCTTTGCAAATCCAATACAATCATTATTATAACGGGCTTGCTTTTTGGAGTCAATGTTAATTGAGAATGAATTTAATCTAGAAACATAAATCTTCACATTCCTGCCTTACTTACATAGCGGTCTTTGAAAGATTTGTCGATTTATGCTATTCTCAACAAAGCAATGATATTGAGGAAGGAGCGGGTTATCAGTGAACAGTACTATTAACGAATGGCTTTCCCATCCGCTTGTGCATACCGTTTGGAAAATTGCGCTTGTGGTCGTCATTTTTTTCATCGTCCGCGCCTTAGGGCGTAAACTGATCGCCGGGGCATTTAACCGTTCTATCCGCGCCTCACAAGCTCGACTGAAAACGTTAAAAAGCCTGACTCAAAATGTATTTTCTTATGTGTTGTTGTTTATTGTAGCAATGACGATCTTAGAAATACTCGGTTTCAATTTAGGGCCGATTTTAGCTGGTGCAGGTGTTGTAGGGCTTGCCGTTGGTTTCGGCGCACAAGGCCTTGTAAGCGATGTGGTGACTGGCTTTTTCTTATTGTTAGAACGTCAGCTTGAAGTCGGCGATTATGTGACTGCGGGCGGGGTGGAAGGGATTGTCGAGGAACTCGGCTTCCGCACGACGTTGATTCGCGGTTTTGACGGTACACTCCACTACGTGCCAAACCGCAACATTGCCAATGTGGACAACCATTCCCGCGGCAATATGCGTGCCCTCGTCGACATTTCCATCCCAGCTGGGCAAAAATTAGACGAATCGCTAGCAATGGTGAAAGAGGCACTAGAAAACTTTAGCCATCCAGCTATTGTATCTGGCCCTGACGTGTTAGGCGTCGAAAGCGACGATTTAGCGACGACGACAATCCGTGTGATTGCCAAAACGGATAATATGGAGCAATGGGCAGTGGAACGCGAAATCCGCCAAGCGATCCGGCAACGATACGATGCCTTTTCACAATCAGAAAATGAATAAAAAAAATACCAGCAAAAGCTGGTATTTTTTTAGTGTTGAGTCACAATTTCGTCGACACGTTGGCCGATTTCTTCTGCACTTAAACCTTCTGCGTGGATAATGCTCATTTGCCCAGGAACACTGATGCCGGCAACATCCGCATTTCTTCCAGAAACAATACAGCATTCGCAGTCTTGCCCGTCTTGTTCATTTTCAATTTGTACAACTTCATAGCCTTTAGACTGAAGCTCTTGCTGTACATCTGACAAATTGGATTGTACCCCTATTTTAGCCATATGGCACCCCCTCGTTTATTTCCACATTAGTATGCGCTGCAAACGAAGGCTTTATACCATGCTTATTAGCGGGGCTTTTTCGCGCTTAAAAAGGCGACCATATGCTCGATGGCAATCCCAATCGCTTCTTCGCTTGGTTGCAGGCGGCTATCATGCAAGCCGTACGGGCTATCAACGCCAAGCCAAAACATGACGCCGGGGTATTGTTTTAAAAAGTAGCCAAAATCCTCCCCTGTCATTGCTTCTTCTGCCTCTACAAACGTAATGCCTTTTCGTGTTTTTGAGAAAGCGGCAAACGCTTCTGCCAATTCTGGGTCATTGTAGACTTCGCAGTAATTGGAGCCGTAATCAATCGCAATCTTGCACGCAAAACTTGCCTCTATCCCAGCAGCAATCGCTTCAAGCCTGCTTTTGACAACTTCCATTGATGCCATCGACAGCGTCCGAATCGTCCCTTCTAACCGGGCCGTTGCGGCAATGACATTCTGTTTCGTGCCTCCTGCTATAACGCCGAGTGTTACAACTGCTGAATCAAGAGGATCAATGTTGCGTGCGACGACCGTTTGCACTTGTGTAACAAAATGGGCACAAGCAACCACCATATCGTTCGCTGTATGGGGATAAGCCGCATGCCCGCCTTTGCCCTGAAAATCAATAAAAAGCTCAGATGTATTGGCAAACAATAACCCTGGTTTCGTGGCGATTGACCCGACAGGAAGGTTCGGGTCAATATGGAGTGCATAAATTTCATCGGGCTGCCAAGCACCTAGTACATCTGCTTCTATAATCGGTTTTGCTCCTCCTGGCCCTTCTTCTGCCGGTTGAAAAATAAACAGCAAATGGCATTCTGGTTCGTGGCTGGCAAAATGGTCTAGCAAGCCAAGGGCAATCGTCATATGGAAGTCATGCCCACAAGCATGCATCGCTCCTTCATGCTTAGAGGCAAATGAATAGCCTGTTTCCTCGGTAATAGGCAGCCCGTCCATATCGGCTCTATAGGCAATCGTATAGTCTTGTCTGCCTTCGACGCGGACAAACACGGCTGTTTTCCACGTTTTGATTTGCAGGCGCGTTTGCTCCATGTTTGAAATGGTGTCTAAAAGGAGTTGTTGTGTTTTAAATTCGTTAAATCCGAGTTCAGGAATTTGATGAAAAGCACGCCGTATGTGAATGAGATCGTTCATCTTCATGATGCCACCACTCCGTCAATTTGCGCCAATGCGTTGCGGAAGTGGCCAGCAAACGTGTCGACTTCGGCTTTTGTAAGCGTAAGTGGCGGAAGCAAACGAACGATCGTTTGTTGGGTGACGTCAATGAGCACCCCTTGTTCCATCATCATTTGTTGAAGTTTTTTCGTGTTTTCCGCCGTTAATTTGGTCGGCAAGCCAATCATCATCCCTTTGCCGCGGAACGCTTCTAAAATGTTTGGAAATTCCCGTTGCAACTTTGTTAATGTATCATGCAAGTAGGCTGCTGTTTGTTGGCTAGCAGTGAGGACGCCTTGTTGCTGGAGCACACGGAGCACGGCAAGGCCGAGCGCACAGCTTAATGGCGAAGGAGCAAACGTCGTACCGTGGTCCCCAGGGGAGAACAACCCGCTCCAATCCTGCTTGACAATGATGCCACCAAGTGGCAGCCCTCCGCCTACTCCTTTTGCAAACAGGACAACGTCTGGGCTTAAGTCGGCATGCATGTAGGCAAACAACTTGCCTGTGCGCCCCATACCCGTTTGGATTTCGTCCATGCAAAATAGCATGCCTTCCTGATTACATAACGCCTGTGCTTCTTGTAAAAATGAATGGGATAATGGGATGACTCCCCCTGAGCCAAGCACCGGTTCCATAAGCAGTGCAGCAGGCTTGTTCTTTTTGATGACTGCTCGCAACTCATCGACATTTTCCCTCTCCACTTCATAGACAGGCAAATCATGTTTCGGAAAGTCTTGGTAGACGCCTTTTTGCCGCGTTAGTTTTAACGCGCCTAACGTTCGGCCATGAAAACTATTTTTTAAAACGACAATGCCTCGTTTCGCTGTCTTTTGTGCCATGCTCCATTTATGGATCAACTTAACAGCCGCCTCTGTCGCTTCAGCGCCGGAATTCGCAAAAAACACTTTGCCGCCAAGCGTAGCCTCACTCAGTTGTTCGGCAAGCTCAACCGCCGGCTTGTTTACATACAAGTTGGAAATATGCAGAAATTTTTGACCTTGTTCTTGAAGAGCCTTTATCACTTCAGGGTGAGAGTGGCCAACCACATTGACAGCAAGACCTGTAATTAAGTCTAAATAGGATTTGCCATTCTCATCAATTAAATAATTGCCTTCTCCCCGGTCTATAACAAGGGGCAACCGCCCATACGTCCCCATAATCGCCGCGTTATCCCGCGCAATCCAGTCCACTACCAATCCACTCCTTTTTTATGAAAACAGCTTTGCCTAAGGGCAAAGCTGCACACGATACGTTATTGGTCTTCATTTAAACGGCGAAGCTCCAGCTTTATTTCCGTTTTGCCTTTTGTTTTCTCATCAATTTCTTTAATCACGCGTGCTGGCGTCCCAGCAACTACTGTATTGGCAGGAACGTCTTCTGTTACAATCGCACCAGCTGCTACTACAGCACCAGCGCCTACACGGACACCTTCTAAAATGACGGCATTTGCGCCGATGACAACGCCGTCCTCAATGATAACAGGAGAAGCTGATGGTGGCTCGATAACACCAGCCAACACAGCACCAGCACCAACGTGACAATTTTTCCCGACAGTCGCACGCCCGCCAAGGACAGCATTCATGTCAATCATTGTTCCTTCGCCAATGACAGCGCCGATATTAATGCTTGCCCCCATCATAATAACGGCCCCTTTTCCAATTTCCACTTGGTCGCGAATAATGGCGCCTGGTTCAATTCGCGCTTCTACTCCTTTTAAATCGAGGAGCGGAATTGCTGAATAGCGGCGGTCATTCTCAACAACAGTATCTTCAATCAACGCAGCATTTTCGTTAAGGACAGCTTCAATCTCGCTCCATTCGCCAAAGACCACGCCCGTGTTGCCATTTATAAATGACTGCACGCCTTCGCCAAAGGAAAGGTTGTCAAGTTGACCCTTTATGTAAACTTTTACAGGAGTTTTCTTTTCAGATTTAGAAATAAACTCAATAATTTCGTTTGCATCCATCATTTTCATGTATGTAGCCTCCTTTGTTCTGTCATTATGATAAAGTGTCACGCTTAAAATTGCAATGGACTAGCTTAAAATCGCTAGAAAGAACGTCAGTGAAAACAAACTGACAAGTGTGGTGACGAGCGTAATCGAGGAGACAAGTTTTGGTTCTGAATCAAACTGGACCGCATACATCACGATTGTGGCCGCGCTTGGCATTGCCGCCGATATAATCAACACTTTGCTAAGGATTTCGCTAATAGGCAAAAAGGAAACGATCACAAACGCGACAACAGGGGAAATCGCCATCCGTATGACTGTCGCAACGGTCAGCTTTTCCCACGCAAACCCACGCAATGGAATCATTGCTAGTTGCATCCCTAAAATTAACATTACCGTCGGAATGGCCGCCTCCGCGACGATATCAATCGGTTGAAAGAGGTTTGGCGGCAGTGCGACGCCACCTACATTGAGTCCGAGTGCTAGAACCGTTGCATACGTTGCTGGCATTTTTAAAACCGCTAACACGGCCCCTTTCATAGCGGCTTTGCCTCTAGCTGCGTAATACACGCCGAAAATATTCATGATAATCGATTGCAACACCATAAATGAAACAGCGAGGTCAAAGGCACCCTCGCCATAAGCAAATAATATAATCGGCGTTCCGTAATTCCCTACATTCATAAAGGAAGTGGCTAAGATCATCCCGCTTTCTTCACTGAGACTTAGTTTGCGCAGTTTTGCATACCCTTTTGTAATGACAATTAACGACGCAAGCAAGAGAAGGGCAAACAAGGCCATATAGGCATATTGGGCGTCAAGATTCCCAGTATAAAAAGTACGAAAAACGAGGCACGGCGTCATAATATAAATCGCTACAGACGACACCGAACGTATGTCGAGCATAAACGCCCGCTGCAGCAAAAAACCTGCTGCAAAAATGGAACAAACGGGCAATACGACTTGCAAAAAAATCCCCATCAGAACACCTTCCTTAAAAACAAAAAACGAACGAAAACGTCCGTTTGCCTCGCTCTTATGCTTTAGAATAGTTGTGGCACAGGCAAGAAAACGTATTGCCCATAAACACGTTTCTTCGCATCTCCCCTCGCCATAAGCGCTCAGTCTGCGTGTGTTGCCAACGTTGTCAGCAACACACACGAACGAACACTTTCGTTTAAGAGATAATTTCCTCAATAAACACCGTATTCTCTTGAGCCAAATCAATCGTTTGCACTGTAATTTGTTGTCCTCCATTATTCGTATGCAAAATATGAATAACAGGGCGTTGCGGCAAACCGCTATTTTGGCTTACAACAATGCCGTGCAAGCCGTTGGACAACACGACTTGGCTTCCAGTTGGATAAAGGGCCACGCTCCGCAAAAAGTCATTCATAAACACATGGCTAAAACGTTTATTCGTAAAAGCCAACATAAATTCGCATGCTTCCCCAGGTTCCATTAATGCTTCTCCGTTACGCCGGTGGGTCAAATGGTCAAACGCGTTGGCGATCGCTACAATTTGCGCAAATTCATGGACAGCCGAAGCAGCCACTTTGCGGGGATGGCCTGTTTGCGAAAAGTCCTCATGGTGGCATAAGGCAACATGGGCGACAACTTTGCCAAACTCAGCGACCGTTTTCAAAAAGTTGTATCCTCTCCACGTATGGTCTGAACCATGCACAACGCCAGGCTCGTCATAGGATGCAGGCAGCACTTTTCCGATATCATGAAGCAGAGCAGAAATCGCCAGTTGCTCTAGCTTTTTATCTGAATACCCGTGCCGGGCACCGATCGTAGTCGAAATAAGGCCAACCATAAGCGCGTGGGCATAAAGAGAATCGCTTCCGTTTCGAATAAACTGAAGAAATTCCTGTGCTTTGGCGGTTTCCACTACTTTTTCCATCACCGCTAACACACGCTCTTTCCACTCCTCTTCCCCATAGCCAATAAAACGAAGGGAATCTTCTTCAAAAATAGAATCGATTTGCGTTTTAGGAGACGCCGCCTCCTCTTCAAAATTGCTTTCCTCTGGAAGATCAAGGGGCACTATATGGACACCAAATTTTCGCAATCTTGCAATATGGTTAGCTGTTAAAGAAGCCCCTTTACTTAGCAGAACCTGGCCGTCCATGGAAAATATCTCTTTCCCAAGGGATGCGCCAGGCAAAACATCTTCAATGTTGACATACCTCATACAAAGATACACCTGGCATCGCAACCAGGCCCCTCCTCTTTTTCAAATTACGTCACGAATGATTGCCTTTTCATTATAACGAACTCTTGTCCCGAAAGAAAGGGGAAACGCTAAAACGCCCTTCGGTAAAGGCATCTAAGCTAAAAAACCTTGCTGTTAGGCAAGGTTTCAAACTATAGACGAACGCTCGCATCCTTCATTGCTCCCCTCGGCTCCAAGCGTTCTCTATTCGTTCGGCTAAGATGATTCGCCAGCTTTTTGAAACTGTTCATCATCTTGTTGATCTAACACAACAATTGGCTTTAAGACAGATATTCCTTCGTCCTTTAAAATATCGAGAATGTCGTAGTTAATTTCCTGTTTAATCTCATGCCATTCAGACCAAGCGACTGTTTTCGTAAAGTAATATACAAAAATGTTATAGCTCGATTCACCAAATTCGTCAAAATAAACCATGACTGTATCTTGGACAACGCCAGGATGGTTAAGAATCCGTTCGCGAATCTCCTCCACGGCTCTTTGCAACTCGAATCTTGTTGCTTCTTGACCGACGCCTATCGAATAGTTTACACGCCGCATATTCATTTCCGACCAGTTGGTAATTGCTTCGTTAGACAACGTTTTGTTCGGGACAATCACCACCGCATCCGCAAACGTGCGGATTTTCGTGCTACGAAACGTGATGTCTTCTACAACGCCTTCAACAGATGGCGTAGAAATCCAATCCCCTTTTTTAAAAGGCTTTTCCAAAATAATAACTACACCGCCGAACAAATTGGCAACCGTTTCTTGGGCAGCTAACGCAAATGCTAATCCGCCAAGACCAAGGCCAGCGATAAATCCGTTTACGTTCACGCCCATCGCTGACAAGCAAGCAACGATTGTCAAAGCAATCACTACGAAACGAAGAATGTTTGAAATAAAGGGAACGAGCATATGGTCGTCTCTTAAATGCAATTTTTGTTTGGCAAACGCCATAAATGTCCCATGAGTGGAAACATAATTATAGAGCCCCCAACCGCCAAGCACAATCAATACACTGCCATAAACGTTGTTTAGTAAGGCCAGTTCTCTCATATTGATGCCCAGCGCATTTAAAGCAACGTAAGTGCCGATCACGATAAAAAAGACACGCAACGGCCGCTCAAACGAAAGGAGCAGCTGCGTTAAAAGAGACACATTGGTTTTTTTCGCAGTCGCTAAAATGACTTTAAACAAATACTTCGTGAATAGTTTGCGAAACAGGAGAAAAATAAGAAACAGCCCGATTGCTGTGAGCAGGTTCATCCACGGAAACTCAATCAAATAGTCCGTTATGTTCTTCCAGATGGTGTTCATGGCAAAAACCTCTCTTAACAAAATGTACCGCTTCATTTTAACATGATCTAGTGGACGAGGCTATTGCAAGAGTTGCCGTAGCAGCTTGCCAATGTGCGAGCTAGTTACTAGCCCATCGCTATCCAGCGGGTAAAACTCATTTGAAAATTCTTCGTTTCGAGGCACTGCCTGTCGTTTGATTGCCTCCTTTCGGCTTGCCCACTTGACAGCCAAATAGAAAGACACAACCGCTGCCGCCACCCACTGCCGTTTCACAGACATCCCCCTTTCCGATCCAGATGGAAGTAGCTTGCGCGTAAAAACAATCGTTTATGTGAACAGGAGATTGGCGGCTGACAGAAGCACGGTCCCTTATGAACGGGTTAACATTTGTCTATACTATGGTTATTAAGCGAAATGACCGCCTAGCTTGCATACAAGTTGTTAGTCCATTTACATTGTGAACAATTTATAAACAACGGCTAATTTCATTAAGTGCTCACAATTTCTTGTTATACTAACATCGCACTTAAAGATGAATGGAGGATATTCTTACATGTTTTTTAAACGGTTAAGTCTTGCAGTTTTTCTGTTGTTGCCATTGTTTGTTTTCCCACTCACAGCCGGGGCACACTCCCATTTTCAATCGTCAACACCTGGTGAAAATGAAGAAGTCAATGAACCTGTTACGGAAGTCCAAGTTTCTTTTGATGGCGGAATTGGCACAGCGGATATGACGATCACAAACACCGACACAGATGAAGAGGCAGCGATCGAGTCCATTGATGTAGATAACACATCGATGACAGCGATTTTGCAGGAACCTCTAAGCAATGGGGCATACACCGTTGAATGGCAAAACATTGGCGACGACGGCCATTCTTTGGATGGATCTTTTTCGTTTCAAGTAAATGCAGAGGAAGAAACAACTCCTGAGGATGAAAGCATAGCGGAAGAAAATGCCGCAAACGAAAACGAAGTGAAGCAAGATCGTGACCACGAAGCAAGTGGACCAGGAGAGGATGAAACAAACACAGCTGGCACGTCTGTTCTTTGGCTTTCTATCATTATTGCTGGCCTTTTTATTGTAGCGCTCGTCATTTTTACCGTGTTACGCAAACGCAAATCATAAAAATGACTCGGGCGGTTAGAAAACACTCGTCAAACAATGACGTATGGGAGTGTTTGTCTACAGTCTGAGCCAACCAAACAGCAAAAAAATTTTCTGCGTGATTCCAGTGCTTTTCGTTTTTAGATTGGACGGTTTAAGCTATAATGGAAAGAGGCACCTTTGTCCGTCGATCATTCTTTTTTTAAAAGGATGTTCTCATATCTAGGAGCACTTTCCATTTGTTTTGTATGCGTAGGAGGTTTTCAATAGTTGAACCGTTCACTCGTGAAGAAAATCTTTTTGATTGTTGTCATTGCAGCCGCTGGATTATTTGTCTACTTTAATCTTTCAGCGTTTATGCCGATTTTGCTGGCGCTGCTAACAGCGATGGTGTTTGAGCCATTCGTAAAATTTTTACAGAAGAAGATGAAACAAGAAAAACGGCTCTTGCCGGTGACGATTGTGTTTTTGAGCTTTTTGTTTGTCAGTGGTGTTCTTTTATACATAACGGTTCGCTATTTAATTGAATCTATTTATGGTTGGACATTACAGCTGCCCCAATATGCATTTGAAATCCAGCAGTTCGCTGACAAGCTTATTAGTGACTTCACAGATACGTTGGATCGTATTCCTCAAGGAGCGGCCATTGTTGCGGAACTGCAACGCCTTTCTGAGACAGCTGTTGACACCGTGCTAGGATTCACAGCCACAGTCATTACAACGATTGCAGCATGGCTTCAATCGATTCCTAACTTGCTGTTTGTTACTCTTGTATACATCATCACCCTTTTCTTATTTAGCCTTGATTTGCCGCGTCTGCTCAGCAACACGTTCAATTTATTTAAAGACGAAACGTCACAAAAGTTGCAATTCGTTTTTCGACGCATGGGCAAAGTATTTTTAGGCTATTGGAAAGCGCAATTTATTTTAAGCATCGGCGTCTTCCTAGCCTGTTATATCAGCTTATTATTTATTGCTCCAAGCTCTGCCTTGATTATGTCGATTTTGATTTGGGTAGTCGACATTATTCCATTGTACGTCGGACCTGCCCTTATTCTAGTACCATGGGGCTTGGTCGTTATCATACTTGGGAATACGGCAATGGGCATTCAATTGATGGTGCTTGCCCTCGTGCTGTTGATTTTGCGCCGTATCATTGAACCAAAAGTTTTAGGTGACTCAATTGGTTTAAATGCATTGCCAACCGTGCTGTCGATGTACTTTGGTTTTGTATTCTTCGGTGTCATGGGATTGATTTTTGGGCCTTTTGTTTACATTGCTGTCCGCTCGGCAATAGAAGCAGGTTTGTTCCGTTTAAATGCCCCAGAGGAACCAACAGCAAAAGGAGAAAATGTATAAAAGACAAGGGTCTCCAGCGATTGCGCTGGAGACCCTTTTTTTGTTTTATAGAGAAGAAAGAGCAGCTTCAATGTCTTCTTCCCCGCTAACCACATCGAACGACTTGCCGATCGTGTTCTTCATGTCTAACACAGCAAGAAGGACATTCGCGACATCTTCACGAGGAATGTTGCCACGCTGTAAATCTACCGCAACGTTGATTTTCTGATTTCCCTTTTCATTCGTTAAACCGCCTGGACGAACAATCGTATAATCAAGCCCACTGGCTCTTAGCCATTCATCCGCATAATGCTTAGCGGCGCTATAATAAGGGGCAGAGGACATCCATTTCTCCCGGTGGTGAACGCCAATCGCGCTGACAATCACAAAACGGCTTACGCCTGCTTGCTTTGCAGCTTCCATTGATTTAATCGCGCCATCCAAATCAATCATCATCGTTTTATCTGCGCCTGTGTGCCCGCCAGAACCTGCCGTAAAAACAATTACGTCACAGCCTTTTGCCGCTTCAGCCAATTCGCTAATTGGTCCTTCAAGGTTCGCCAGCACAGCGTCTACTCCTGCCTGTTGAAACGATTCCAACTGTTCTTTTGAACGTACCATCGCCCGTGCTTCATGAGGCGATTGCTGTTCAATCTTTTCGACAAGCTGTTTGCCAATTTGTCCGTTTGCACCGATTACAAGTACTCTCACTTGACCTACCACCTTTCCTCTATCTGTTTTTTCTATACCCTTTACATAGCTCACAAAACAATGCTATCAGCTGTTTTGACTTCCCGGTATGGCCCGAGCAAGCCCTAACGCCACAAGCCATACACGTTGCGGCCCTAAATAACTGTTCACCGGTTTGTACCATTCATTCAGCGAGTGGTAACCGCCGCCCTCTCCGCCCCCTCCAAGGGTAAGGGCAGGGATGCCTTTGCTAATCGGATAATTGGCATCTGTGCTACTTGGCGGTGCTAACTCTGGAGTAAGGCCGAGTGCTTCTGTTGCCAAAACAGCCATTTCAACGATTTCAGAGTCAGCTGATTGAACACCCACAGGACGATCGCCGACTTTTTTCGAAGATAAACGAATGGTTTGATCGCCTTCTCCTTCTTGCGAACAGGCGGTTTCGCACAACAAGAGCGCTTTTTCAGCAATGCTATCCAATTCAGCTCGGCCATTGGAACGAAGATCCAATTTAATCGTACACGTTTCAGCAATAGCTGTTGGGATCGTTCCCCCTTCCACCACACCAACATTAAACGTTGTTTTTGGCGTTTCCGGCACATCCAACGAAGCAATCGCCGCAATCGCCCGGCCAGCTGCGTGAACAGCGCTCGGCGTGCCAAAATGCTGGAAGCTATGGCCCCCCGTCCCAGAAAACGTTACTTCATAGCGGAAACTGCCAGTGCCTTGGTAAATGATTTCTTCAGGAGAAACCGAATCAATCGAAATAAAACTAGCAATATTAGCATTTCCATCAATAAATGCTTTTACACCACGCAAATCGCCAGGTCCTTCTTCGCCAACTGTAGCTAGAAAAACAATCGGAGCCTCCGTCTGAATACCTGTATGTTGGAAAGCACGAATAACGGACAGCAATGCCGCCAAGCCCCGGGCATCATCGGTTATGCCTGGCCCATAATAGACACCGTCCCTTTCCTTTACGGTGACATCCGTCTCTTCTGAAAAGACAGAGTCTAAATGGGCAGACACCACAATCGCCGGCACGTCTTTTTTTCCTGGCCTAAGCCCATAGACATTGCCTTCTTCATCTTGCTTTACGTTTGTTAAACCAAGCTTCTTAAACTGTTCTTGCACATAGTTGGCCCGCTTTTCTTCTTGAAACGGCGGAGCGGGAATTTCAGCGATCGTCATTTGTTCATGCAACGTTTGCCTGTCATCGTTTTTTAAAAAAGCCAACCCTTCTTGAACACGTGGTTCAGCAATCATCGTTGTAAACTGCTTATGTAATTCCTTCTGCAAAACGCTCCTCCTCCTTTTCACCAAAAGGCACGGTTTCCAACCGCAGCATGTCGCTCCACTAGCCTCGCCCTTTAGTCAAAAATGGCTTCTATAGATTCTAGTTAACCGTACTGAAACGCCCCCTTGCAAGCATTTTGCTTGAATTGCGGGCAACATCTCTTTACGATAAGCCTGAACAAACGAAAAATGGGAGGGGTTCTTTTGCCAAACTTAATGGACAGCTTTCAACTGAAAGAGCTTACGTTTAAAAACCGTGTCGTCATGTCGCCTATGTGCCAATATTCGGCTATAGGCAAAGACGGAATGCCGACTGACTGGCATTTGCACCATTACACGAGCAGAGCAATTGGCGGCGTTGGCCTAATTATTGTGGAAATGACCAATGTCGAGCCGAATGGGCGGATTAGCGATTACTGCCTTGGCCTTTGGTCAGACGCCCATCGCGATGCGTTTAAGCCGATTGTCGATGCAGCTCACCAATATGGTGCCAAAATCGCCATTCAAATCGCCCATGCTGGCAGAAAAGCGGAAGACGCACCTGAACCCGTTGCGCCATCCGCCCAGGCATTTGACGAAACATACAAAACCCCTCGAGCGCTGTCAGAGAACGAAATCGCTGAGATGGTACAAACGTTTAAGGCAGCAGCCCGCCGAGCAGTAGAAGCGGGATTTGACGCGATTGAACTCCATGGCGCCCATGGCTATTTAATCCATCAATTCCTTTCACCATATACGAATACACGAACAGACCGTTACGGTAAAGACCGCACGCTCTTCGCCAAAGAAGTCATTCGCGCGGTCAAAAGCGTCATCCCCGACAGCATGCCTTTATTGATGCGTATTTCAGCAACCGAATATGTCGATGGCGGCTACGATATAGAAGAAGCCATCCGCTTCTCACAGATTTTAAAAGACGAAGGAGTCGACGTATTCGACGTCAGCTCTGGCGGCGAAGGGCCAATCGGCTCTAGAGGGCTGCCTGGAAGCCACGCAGGTTACCAAACGCCGCTGGCAAAACAGATCAAACAGGCACTATCTGTCCCTGTCATCGCCGTCGGCCGCCTCGAAAACCCTGTTTTAGCCAATGCCGTAATCGGCAATGAAGAAGCCGATCTCATCGCCGTTGGCCGCGGCCTGTTAGCCAACCCATACTGGGCCCTTGGCGCTGCGTCTGAATTACAGCTTCCTGTTGAGGCTCCTACTCAGTATAAGGCTGGGTTTTAGAAAAAGAGAGGCATGTGTTAACGCCCCTGAAAGTCGTTTCGGGGGCGTTTTTATAGTTAAATGTAGTTTGGCCTATGCCAATCTCGCAAACCGATCAACAGACAAAGCCATAGGGATTCACTTGAGAAAACTAGAATTCGAGTACGGCCCACATAATGACTCTGTTAGGCGAACGATTAATACGAGGCATACTGTGTGATGTGCAGTGCCTTTAATCATTAGAGCGAATCCTTTCATAAAGGATAGCCCGTGAAGGATAGTGATTGGTCAGTATAGGCAAAACCGTAGTTATAGAGTGGGTAGTTAATGACTTGATAGTAATTTCCATAGTGATTATTGGCTAAAGGGTATTAGCGATGATACAATAAGTGGATTGACTACGGTGGGTAAAGGTTTCGAAATTTTCTTTTCATTCCACCTAACAAAAAACAACTTTGCTATTAAAGCAGGGTTTAAAAGTAAAGTAACCTTATGATATATATTAAATGACAATTTCTTTATTAGTAAATTAGAGACTCTTTTTATGAAATATAATAAATAGGTGATAAAGTTGGATGCTATAAGCACAGGATTTCAATTACTTCTAGTTATTGGTATAGTAGGGGTTTTCTTTTATCTAGTACGTTTATTCGTCGCAAAGTATTTTGAAGAATTTTATCAAAATTTATTAAAACAATTAACCCTATTAGTCAAAAAGATATTTAATAAAAGCAATTAAATCATTCGTTGTTTAGCCCAAGTGTAGATCAGGAGGAAAAAAGCCATCCCTAAGGGTGGGAAGAGCTGTTTGTGGAGGTTATCGCACATTAGTATGGTGTGTTTGATAAATTCGCTCGAAACAATGAAACTTCCACAACTCATTCAAAGCCACAGTTAAAACGAGTAAAATAGTTCGTCCCCAATTTGTCCCCGATAATATTTTTTGAGGTTACTTTCGGTTCATAACAAAAAGAAAAACCCTTATCACATAAGGGTTTCAACAGATGACCCGTACTGGGCTCGAACCAGTGACCTCTACCCTGTCAAGGTAGCGCTCTCCCAACTGAGCTAACGGATCCAATCAGTATGTATAAGCAATGCATCTCTTGGACATTTATAACTATAACCGATTTTTTCATAGAAGTCAACTGTTAAATTACTTGCCGAAGAGCGTGCAAGTAGGTGTCGTTCATGCTAAAATATGAAAAAAAGCATAAAGAGAGAGATGGTGACCACTGGTGGACAGTGAAAGTCGTTTTGAAACCCCTCGCTTGGTTTTGCGTAAACTTTTAGAAGGTGATGCAGAAGCGTTGTTTCCTTATTGGTCTGACGTGCGCGTGACAAGGTATATGAAAATTGACACACTCCGGACGATTGATGAAGCGCGTTCGCTGATCCGCACGATTGTGAAAGAAATGGCAGAAGGAAAAGCTTCGCGGTACGTAATCAAACTAAAGGACACGGGTCACATTATTGGCACATGCGGGTTTGAAACCTTTCAAACAGAACACCATAGTGCGAAAATTAGCTATGAACTTGGGAAACCTTATTGGGGCAAAGGTTATGCGTCCGAAGCATTGCGTTGTATTTTAGCGGATGGCTTTCGGACACGCCGTCTTCATCGAGTCGAGGCTTATATCGAACCGGATAATGACCGTTCTATTCATGCTTTACATAAACTTGGATTCATGCAGGAAGGCAGGTTGCGCGGAGCGTTATATAAAAGCAACCGTTACGTCGACCAACTCGTCTTTTCTCTCCTTCGGGAGGAAATGGAGTAAAAAACGAACCGCAGCGGACAAGCTGCGGTTTTTTTTGCCTTCAGGAGCCTAATTGACTTCGTACCCCTGGTCTTCGATTTCTGCCTTGATTTTGTCTTCAGCCACCGCTGTTTCATCGTAGGAAACGGCTACTTCATTTTTGTCGAGAGATACATTGACTTCTTTTACGCCGTTTAGTTCGCCAACCGCAGTTTGAATCGCTGTTACACAATGGTTGCACGACATTCCTGACACAGAAAGGGTTATTGTTGCCATCCTACTCACTCCTTTTCGTTGTTCTATTTAGCATAACACAATACCCCCGTTAGGTATATAGGGTGCACAAAAAATCAGCAGCTTATTTTGAAAAGCGGCTGATGATATCCATTAATTCTGAAATGGCTTCGTCGCCGTCGCCTTTTTTAATCGCATCTGCCACGCAATGTTTGGAATGGTCTTCAAGCATATGCATGCTTACTTTTTTCAGTGCGGCTTGGATTGCCGAAAGTTGTACAAGGACATCGACGCAATAGCGGTCTTCTTCAATCATTTTTTGGACGCCGCGCACTTGGCCTTCAATCCGTTTTAAGCGGTTTTGCAATTTTGCTTTATCTGTTGTATGGCGATGTCTCGTCCGGTCTGTGACTTGCTCTTCCAACCTTTTCACCTCATACCCGTTTTCTTGTTAGTATACATGCCTTAAGGGCAGAAGTAAAAAGTTATCGATCCGTCTGCTCATCAATTTCAATCGTCTCAATCCGCTTTACCGTATTGGTATTTACATACGTTCCTTGGATATTAACCCATCCTGTTTGTTGCTTTGTCCACTCGCTAATTTTTAAATTGGGGTTTTCTTCAAAGAGCCACTCATCCATCGTCCCGTCAATAAAACTGAGCACAACTTTATATGCTGGCATACGAATCACTCCTTTTATTATCATCTTACCCGCCAGCAGTGCCTATTAACCCCCTGTATCGCATTTGACAGGCAAAATCGAGTCATGTATTGTTTTCATTGACAGAGTGAAGGAGGAATCGATCGGATGGAGAGAGCAACTATTTTTTTTGATATTGACGGTACGTTGCTAGATGAAGAGAAGCGCCTGCCGCAATCAACAAAGCAAGCGATCGCTGCTTTAAAAGAGAAAGGACATGAAGTGGCCATTGCCACAGGGCGCGCGCCTTACTTTTTTAAGGAATTGCGCGAAGAACTAGAGATCGATTCATATATTTGCTTTAATGGCCAATACGTCGTCTTTAAAGGGGAATTGATTTACGAAAACACGCTTGATATGGACGCATTTACCGAGATGGAGCGTTATGCGTCTTCGCAGGAGCACCCTCTAGTGTTTATGGGTTCAAAAACGTATACCTCTAACCGTGAAGACCACCCTTATGTGATTAAAAGCATCAAGACATTAAAAATTGACTTGCCCCAATACAATCCTGATTTATACAACGAGCAACCGCTCCATCAAGCATTGCTCTTTTGTGAGGAAGGCGAAGAAAAAGACTATGAAACTCGCTTTCCAGCGCTTCGCTTCGTCCGCTGGCATCCACTGTCTGTCGATGTGCTGCCTCGCGAAGGTTCAAAAGCAAATGGCATTGCCAAATTTGTTCAGCGTGCAAACATAGACTTGGCCAATGTTTATGCTTTCGGCGACCAATTAAATGATTTAGAAATGCTTTCATTTGTTGAGCATGGAGTAGCAATGGGCAATGCGCCTGAAAAAGTGAAAGCACAAGCTCGCTACGTAACAAAGCCTGTGCATGAAAATGGCATTGATCATGGCTTAAAAATGGTTGGATTACTCTAATAGACAAAGCCCATTCGAAACGGAGAATGGGCTTTTTGTCTGCTTTTCTGATCACGGTTTGCCAAAATAAAAAAACACATCAGTGATGTGTTTTTTAAAAGACGCGCCTAGCAGGATTCGAACCCACAACGCGAGAACCGGAATCTCGTGTGATATCCCATTTCACCATAGGCGCCTATAAGTATTTTAACGACATGTATAAGTATACTTGATTGAGAGGGAGCTGTCAACAATCCATTTCTCCCTCTTTTTTATTATGACAACTTGGCTGCTTCTTCTCCTTCAGCAAACATTTGCTGGAAACGTTCATTAATATCTTCTTCTGTATAGCCTGCTTCGCCTAGTCGTACGCCGAAATTTTTCGCATAGAGCTGCAAGCGCTGGGACATTTTGCTGTATTTTTTTGCTTCTGCTCCCTTTGTCTCTTTGGCGCGCCCATCAGCATTGGAGATAATATTTTCAACGACAAATAGCGCTTTCCACAATGTAGCCTCGTCCATTCCTTGATGGGCTTTGCTTAATTCATTGATCACTTCTTTGTAGAAGTTTTGAAATTCTTTAAATGAAATTTCCTCATCCATATTTAAATATTGTTGGATTCGTTCATACTGTGCTTGCACTAGAAACACCCCTTTACACTTTGCCATTATAGCATATGCACTGCTTGCTTGCCATCTTAAGTTCATGTTTGCCAAGCGCATTTGAAGCATTGACCTACAGCAAAAATAAAGGCCTTCCCTTGTAAGGAAAGGCCCTATGCACACCGTTTCAGCGTACTCGCTTATGAGTTCTGTATAAGCGTTTTTGCTCGATGTCTGACTATGCCAAAACGGCTTATTTGCAGTACGTGTCGACTGCCTGTTCTAGCTTCTGCACCACTTCAATTGGCTCATGGCCTTCAATTTCATGGCGCTCAACCATTGTTTGGATTTGGCCGTCTTTTAGCAATGCAAATGAAGGCGAAGATGGTCCATATCCTGTAAAGAACTCACGCGCCCGTGCCGTCGCTTCTTTATCTTGGCCAGCAAATACAGTTACAAAACGATCAGGTTGTGTTTCGTAATTTTTCATATAAGCTGCCGCTGGGCGGGCAATCCCGCCTGCGCACCCGCATACGGAATTGACCATCACGAGCGTTGTTCCTTTTTGTGTTAATACCTCTTCGACTTCTTCAGCGGTTTTTAGTTCCGTATAACCAGCGTGAACCATATCATTGCGCGCCTCTTGGACGACGTCATTCATAAAAAAATTAAACTGTTGCATGTTTCGCCCTCCTTTTTGTTCTGACCTTATTGTAAGCTGCTCGCTTTTATTTCACAAGCAATGCGTTTCCGTGGTCCCCATTTTGTAGACTTAAGCTGCCAGGAACTGCTTGGTTAATAAATGGATGTCGAATCCTCGTTCATTTGTTCTAACCGACGTTTCATCGATGCGAGGAACCGGCCGCAAACGAGGCCGTCTAACACACGGTGGTCCAGCGACAAGCACAAGTTGACCATATGGCGAATCGCAATGACGTCGCCTTCTTCCGTTTCGCGGACAACGGGGCGCTTGACAATTGATTCGACTGAAAGGATCGCTGCTTGGGGGCTGTTTATAATGGGCTGTGACAAGATTGATCCAAACGAGCCTGTATTGTTGAGCGTAAACGTTCCTCCTTGCATGTCGGCTCCAGTCAATTTCCCAGTGCGTGCTTTTTTCGCCAATTCATCGGCTTTTTTGGCCAGCCCTTTTATTGTTAACTCATCGGCCTGATGAATAACAGGAACGTACAAAGCATCCTCCGTTGCCACCGCTAACGAAAGATTGATGTCTTTTTTGCGGACGATGGTTGTGCCGTTCCATTGGGCGTTGATTTCTGGAAATTCTTTTAGCGCTTCGACGCATGCTTTCATGAAAAAAGGAAAATACGTTAGCGAAATCCCCTCTTGTTCTTTAAATGCGGCCTTTTTCTTATCACGGAGCTTGACGAGATTGGTTACGTCCACTTCCACCATTGTCCAAGCATGAGGCACTTCCATTTTGCTTTTAACCATGTTTTCAGCAATCGCTTTGCGTACACCTGTGACTGGGATTTCCTGGTCGTGGGCTGCTATTGCTTGAGAAGGTGTGCTGCGAACGGGTTCCTGTTGCTTTGCCTGCGCTGGCGGTTGTTGCGGCTCCGGTGTATGGTTGCCAGCGATATAAGCTTCAACGTCTTTCCTTGTAATGCGTCCGCCTCTGCCGCTTCCAGAAATGGTCGTAAGGTCGAGCCCATGTTCTTGGGCCAATCGGACAACAGCTGGCGAATAACGGCTTTTTTGGCTAGCTTCCGCTTTTGTTTGCTCTTTCGCCGGGGGATTAGGCTTTTGTTCCGTTTTGATTTCCTTGTTGCTTTCCTCGGCCTCGCTGCTCGCTTCTTCTACAATGGTGCAAATGTCAACGCCGACAGCAACTGTTTCATTTTCGTCAACAAGCAACTGTTCAATCGTACCTGTATAGGAGGAAGGAATTTCTGCGCTCACTTTATCCGTTAACACTTCAGCAATCGGCTCATACTTTTGGACGGTGTCGCCTGGTCCAACTAGCCACCTGCTGATCGTCCCTTCCGTTACGCTTTCGCCTAATTGAGGCATCGTCATTTTTGTCGCCACGGTTCTACCTCCTTAAAACTCAGCAAGTTTGCGGATCGCACGCTCCACTTTATCAGGGTTAATCATAAATTCTTTTTCTAGCGTAGGCGCATAAGGCATGGCTGGGATGTCAGGCCCGGCCAGACGCTCAATTGGCGCATCTAAATCAAATAGGCAATGTTCCGCAATAATAGCGGCTACTTCACCAAGGACACTGCCCTCTTTATTGTCTTCTGTGATAAGCAAGACTTTTCCTGTTTTGCTTGCTGCTGCTTTAATCGCTTCCTGGTCAAGCGGATAAACAGTGCGCAAATCGAGAATATGGGTCGAAATTCCATCTTTTTCTAGTCTTTCAGCCGCTTGCAAGGCGAAATGGACAGCCAATCCATACGTAATGACCGTCACATCGTCTCCTTCCCGTTTTACATCAGCTTTGCCAATTGGCAACGTGTATTCCTCTTCAGGCACTTCGCCTTTAATTAATCGGTAAGCCCGTTTATGTTCTAAAAACAATACTGGATCATCGAGTTGAATCGACGCTTTCAAAAGACCTTTGACATCGTAAGGAGTCGAAGGCATCACCACTTTCAGCCCTGGCGTACTTGAAAACAGTGCTTCAATGCTTTGCGAATGGTAAAGGGCGCCGTGAATGCCGCCACCATAAGGAGCACGAATCGTCACTGGGCATGACCAATCATTGTTGGAGCGATAACGGATTTTGGCTGCTTCCGAAATAATTTGGTTAAAAGCTGGCATAATAAAATCAGCAAACTGCATTTCTGCGACTGGCCGCATGCCGTACATGGCTGCGCCAATTGCCACACCAGCGATCGCTGATTCCGCAAGGGGCGTGTCAATGACGCGTTCTTCACCGAAGCGTTCATATAACCCTTTTGTCGCCCGGAAAACGCCGCCGCGTTTGCCGACATCTTCCCCAAGCACAAATACGCGTTTATCTTTTTCCATTTCCTCTTCGAGTGCTCTTGTGACAGCCTCTATATAGGACATTACGGCCATTAGTTTGCCTCCTCGCTATACACATGCAAATAAGCGGTTTCCGGGGCAGCATAAGCAGCCTTTTCCGCATAATCAGTTGCTTCGTCGACGATTTGTTTCACTTCTTCTTCCAACGTTTCCATTCCAGTGGCATCGATTGTTCCTGACTCTAATAAATAGGTTGCAAATGTGGCAAGCGGGTCTTTTTCTTTTGCTTTTGCCACTTCTTCCCGTGAGCGATAAGCGCGGTCATCGTCATCGCTTGAATGAGGTGTCAAGCGGTAAGAAACGGTTTCGATCAAAGAAGGTCCTTCCCCACGCCGTGCCCTGTCCGCTGCTGTTTTGACTGCTTCATATACGGCAAGAGGGTCGTTGCCGTCCACCGTTACCCCTGGCATCCCGTAGCCTACTGCCCGGTCTGCGACATGCTCGCATGCTAATTGCTTTTCAATTGGGACGCTAATGGCGTATTTGTTGTTTTCACACATAAAAATGACAGGAAGTTTATGGACGCCGGCAAAGTTGGCCCCTTCATGAAAGTCACCTTGGTTAGACGATCCTTCGCCAAACGTTGTCAACGTGACGAAATTCTTGCCCTCTAGCCTGCCCGCAAGTGAGATCCCGACCGCATGGGGGACTTGTGTGGTCACGGGAGAAGAACCAGTGACGATCCGGTTTTTCTTCTGACCGAAATGCCCTGGCATTTGCCGGCCGCCGGAACTTGGATCTTCCGCTTTCGCAAAGCCAGAAAGCATCAAATCTCTCGCTGACATGCCAAATGCCAGCACCACGCCCATATCGCGATAGTACGGGAGAACGTAATCAACATCGCGATTTAAGGCAAAGGCAGCGCCGACTTGGGCCGCTTCTTGACCTTGGCAGGAAATGACGAATGGGATTTTACCGGCCCGATTTAAGAGCCACATCCGCTCATCAATTCGTCTTGCAAGCAACATCGTCTTGTACATTTCCACCACTTCAGCATCGCTTAATCCAAGCGTTTCATGTTTTTTGTTCGTCATCTTCCCATCCCCTCTACTTATGGATTGCATACCCATCAACTGCCAGCGCCGCTTCGCCGATCGCTTCTGCTAAAGTCGGGTGCGGGTGTACGGTTTCTGCTAGCTCAAAGTCCGCTGCATCAAGGAATTTTGCAAGCGCCGCTTCACTAATTAAATCCGTTGCGTGCGTGCCAATAATATGGACGCCTAATAAATCGCTTGTGTCTTTATCGGCAATCAATTTGACAAAACCGCCTGCCTCGCCATGAATAAGGGCTTTGCCGTTCATCGCAAACGGAAATGTTCCAATTTTCACAGCATGGCCTGCTTCTCTCGCCTGCGTTTCTGTCATTCCCACTTGTGCCGCTTCAGGAAAACTGTACACACATGAAGGAACAGCAAGCGGATCAACTGGTTCGACCTGTTTGCCAATGATATGGGAAACAGCGGCAATGCCTTCATGGGCAGCGACATGGGCAAGCTGCAAACCGCCGACACAGTCGCCAACGGCATAAATGTGTGATTCCTTTGTTTGCCCATATTCATTTACAGCAATGCAGCCATGTGCCAAGGCGATGTCTGTATTGTCAATGCCAATGTCAGAGACATTGGCGACACGGCCGATGGCGACAAGCATTTTATCTGCTTCAATGGTATGTTCTTCTTGATTTTGGTGCACAGTCGCCTTTATGCCTGAACTTGTCGTGGCCACCGTTTGTTCATCTAATTGGGCGTTCGTATAAAACACGACCCCTCGCGCTTTCAGCTGTTTTTCCATTTCTGCCGCTACCGCTTGATCTGCTGTTGGCAAAATCGTTTCACTTGCTTCGACAACGGTGACGCTGACGCCAAAGTCAACAAGCATTGAAGCCCATTCAATCCCAATCACACCGCCGCCAACAATCACCATCGACGCGGGTAGCTCTTTTAGCTGCAAAACGTCATCGGAGCTTAAAATTTGTTTGCCATCAAAGGGTGTATGCGGAAGTGGTCTTGGTACCGACCCTGTTGCCAAAATGACATTTTTGCCAATAAGCATTTGATTGTCGCCATTAGCCAAATCAACTGATATGGTGCCTGGACTCGGCGAAAAAATCGATGGCCCGAGCATCCGCCCTCTTCCTTCGTACACATCGATTTTCCCTTTTGACATTAACGCCTTTACCCCTTGCGCTAAACGATCAACAATCTCTTGTTTCCGTTTTTGCGCACCGGCAAAATCAAATGCGACTGGTCCCGTTGCGACGCCAAACACGCTTGCTTCTTTGGCGGTGCGCAGCACTTCCGCGCTTCTTAGCAATGCTTTACTTGGGATGCAGCCTTTATGCAAGCATGTGCCTCCTAGCAATGCTTGTTCCACGAGCGCTGTTTTCAACCCTTCTTGGGCGGCGCGAATTGCGCTCACATAGCCACCAATGCCGCCTCCGACAATGACAAGGTCGTAGTTTTCCGCCATTTAGCCCACCTCTTCCTGCTTACTTTTTCCTCGAAAGGATGTGATGCTCATTTTGCAAAAACGTCCCTCTTGCATAACGGACCCGCTCGATCCGCTGCTCGGCCATACGGTCAGCCGCTTGAAACGTTGGGATATTTTCTTCCTTGGCAATTTCAAACACACGGGCGACATTATCATAAATGCCCTCGACTTTTTTAAATGCCCGGTCACGATTATATCCGTTTAGCTCATCCGCTACATTAATGACGCCGCCAGCATTAATAACGTAATCAGGAGCATATACGATCCCCATTTCTTGCAGGCGAACACCATGCTTTTCTTCTTTAAGCTGATTGTTAGCAGCACCGGCAATGACTGATGCCTTCAGCTTGGCAAGGGAATCATCGTTAATGACGCCTCCAAGGGCGCATGGCGCGAAAATATCGCATTTGATGCTGTAAATCTCAGTTGGATCAACGGCAGTAGCACCAAAATCGGCAACAGCCCTCTCTACAGACGGTTTATGAATATCGGTTACAATCAGCTCAGCTCCATCTTTATGGAGGTATTTGCAGAGATTGTAAGCAACATTGCCTACTCCTTGGACTGCTATCGTCTTCCCAGCTAAGTCCTCAGAACCAAACCCTTCTTTCGCTGCCGCTTTCATCCCTACATAAACACCATAAGCGGTCACTGGAGAAGGATTTCCCGAAGCGCCAAATGCCGGCGAAATCCCGGTCACATAGTCTGTTTCCTGATGGATCATATCCATATCTTCAACGGTCGTGCCCACATCCTCAGCTGTAATGTAACGGCCATTAAGCCCTTGGATATAGCGGCCAAACGCCCGGAACATTTCCTCATTTTTATCTGAGCGTGGATCGCCAATAATCACAGCTTTTCCTCCGCCCAAATTCAGCCCAGCAGCGGCGTTTTTATACGTCATCCCTCTAGCCAGACGGAGCACATCTTCAATCGCTTCCTCTTCCGTGGCGTATTTCCACATTCTTGTTCCCCCTAACGCAGGCCCAAGTGTGGTGTCATGAATCGCAATGATTGCTTTTAATCCTGACGTTTTATCTTGACACACGACTACTTGTTCGTAATCGCGCTCTACCATCTTTGCAAATAATTCCATGTTTTGGTCCCCCTTCACTCAAGCTATGGCTCTATTGCCGCTTGGTCCTTAAACAAACATGCAAAAGATATGCCAATCTTTTAGGGATAAAAATACCTAACATTGGCTGCTATTTCCTGCACGTTTTTGCAGGCATGCATATTTTTGCAGGCAAAATTATGCGAGGTTGTATTTTTCAAGCTTGTAATAGAGCGAGCGAATGGAAATCCCAAGTAGTTTCGCCGCTTCTGTCTTTACACCATCTACTTCAGCAAGCGTACGTCGCAAATGTTCCTTTTCTTTTTCAGCTAAAAACGCCTGAAGTTGTTTTGGAGCTGCAGCATCGCTTTCTTCCCTTTTGCCTGACTGGCCAAATTCCTGGGGCAGCGAGACATCTGTTAATTCTGTCGCGCCAAGGTCCATGTAAATCATCGAACGGGCGAGGACATTTTCAAGTTCGCGAACATTCCCCGGCCAATAATACCCTTCAAAACGGGAAAGAACAAGTTTTGAAATCGACTGGATGTTATGGCCATAATCTAAATTTAACTTTCTAAGAAGATGGTCAATTAACGCAGGCAAATCACTTAGCCGCTCACGCAAAGGGGGAATCCGGATTGGCAATTTATTCAGCCGGTAATACAAATCTTCTCGAAATCGTCTTTCACGAATTGCTCCCTCTAAATCGACATTTGTGGCAGCGATAACACGGACATGGATAGGAATGGGCTTTGTGCCACCGACCCGGACGATTTCCTGTTCTTGTAAAACACGCAGCAGTTTGGCTTGTGTATTAGGAGACATTTCTCCAATTTCGTCTAAAAAAATGCTGCCATGCTCTGCTTCTTCAAACAACCCTTTCTTCCCAGACTTTAATGCTCCTGAGAAAGCACCTTGTTCATAGCCAAACAGCTCTGACTCAAGCAGCGTCTCAGTCAATGCTGCACAATTTACGCGAACAAATGGCTGCCCTTTCCGTTCGCTTTCGTTATGTATCGCATGGGCAAACAATTCTTTCCCTGTACCTGTTTCCCCTAACAGCAAAATAGGAAACGACGTTTTCGCGCCGCGCTTTGCTTGTTCAATCGCAAAGGCCATTTCTTTCGAAGTGCCGACAATTTCGGAAAAGGAATAGGTCGCCTCCAATGTTGCCAGCCGTTTTTGTGCATGTTGTAACTGGGACGATAGGCGATTCAATTCAGACACATCATGGATGACACCGATGCTTCCTTTCAGTTCGCCATCAACAACTACAGGGGCTACATTCACGATGACATCTTTTTTATGGGGCCCTAATTTCAACCGTGCCCCACGGACAGGTTTTTTCGTCCGCAACACTTGCATATGGATGCTTTCCCCTTCAGAGATGTCAGCTGTTGCCGGCTGACCGATTATTTGATCGCTGTCAAGCCCAGTCAGCTTTGTATAAGCGGGATTAACCATTAAGCCTGTCCCGTTCTCATCAACGACTGAAATCGCATCGTTGGATGAATTTATGATTGCTTCGAGCATCGTTTGAATGCTACGCAAGTCCGTGACTTGCTCGGCCAATTGCGTCGCTTCCGTCACATCTTTAAAGACTGCAATTGCGCCGCTACACGCGCCGCCAAAAATAAGGGGCACACGCGTCGTGACAATAACCGTGCCATTATCAAATTCATGCAATTGGTTATACTCCGGTTGTTGTGTTTCGATCACCCGTGGTAAGCCGCTCGAAGGCAAAAGTGTTTGAATTGGCTTGCCAATTGCTTTAGCAAGTTCAACGCCAGCCATATGTGCTGCGGCTTCATTCATAAATTGAACTTGGGCAAAACGATTGACAACAATCATCCCGTCTTGAATCGCATGAATTGCTTTTTTCATGAGCAAGTCGTCTTTGATTGCTTCCAGCACTTTTTCCCACGCCATTTGGAACGTCCATCTTTTTACACAGAATGAATCCCAGCGCGGATCATCGCTAATAGCAACGTCGGCTGGTTGTATCCCTTCTTGTGCATCAGGGTAACAAGGCAGTCGATGCTTTTTGGCAAGCACTTGAATCGGGGCATCATTTGATATTACTGCGATTGACGTAAACAATTCTAATTGCAAAAGCACGGCTAGCAACTGTTTTGATTCATTGCCAGAGCCTACAAAAATTGCGCTGTTCACTCTATCACCCCAAAATTAGGACTTGGTCATATACGCTGCTATTAGTTCTTTAAGTATCGTACAATTACGCCCAGGATGCAACTAATACATGTACTTTTTTGGCAAACTCCTTTACAATAGAGAAAGAATACTCCAGAAACAAAGCGACTTTTTGAAAGTTGGGATATCATGGGCAGAGTGATCGCTTTATGCATATTGCTTATTCCGATTATCGGCGCTGGCTATGGAATCAAGCTAATGCGCGACGCCTTTTTCTTTATTCAACAACCGCCTTATCCGGCCATTTGGGTTCAGTTTTTGGCAGGATTGCTCTTTTTTGCGTTAGGGATGTGGTTTTTGGCCGGTTTTATTTTTCACCGTGATAAAAAACGAGGAAAAGTCACTCGTTCATTTACGCGAAAAAAAGCATAGCGAGCTCGTTATGCTTTTTATTCATGCTTGTTTATTCCTAATTCGCCCATCCAGCGAAAAACACCTATTCTGCTAGGCAGTTGTGTCAACGGTATATACGCCAAAAATATGGATACGGCTAAACAAGCAAATTGCAGTGTCAAAGAATGGGTAGATATGGCCCAAATCGCCGCCATGCTTCCGAGAAACAACGCCCCGCTTGTACCAAAACAAGCTTCACGTTCTCCCTCCATTACAAAAGCAATATAAAACACAGTGACAACGTATAATACGTCGGCGAATTGAGGCGTCTCGATGACGAAAAAGACAACAACAAGAAAACAGAAGCTGGCTTTCCATAAGAAAAGTGGATGTTTGTTCATTTTTTGTCCGGTGTAAGGAAGCATCACCAACAACGCAATTGCAATGAGCCAATGCCAGAAGCTAGCCATGCTTGTCATCTGCCAAGCGAACAACATAGCGGCTAAAATCCCAAGAAGAATTAGTGGATCATTCCAAACGAAAACGTTTCTCGTGATATCGGTGCTCTTGCGCCAATCATAATAAAAACCAATTGCCCAAACAAGCGTGGCGTACGCTAACGGCAAATAAGAAAAAAAGGCCACCGACCCCGCTAGTTGGCTGCATAAAGCAGCATAGCTAAATAATATAAAAGCCCCTAGGCTAAATGGCATTTTCCTTTTGCCACCGCTGTCTGATAATGCCCATCCAGCATCAGCAAAACCAATATTCAGGGCAATGGAAAGGAGCGGCAATAATAAAAACAATGTAATCATTTAGGATCGACACGCTTTAATGGACGAACGTCTTTCGCACACAACCATTGATTGCCCGCATTAGCTCGTTCTGCCTTTGTACTTAATGGGTTCTTTCGATTTGTCCTTTCCGACAATAGGGGAAAGAACATCTTCCTTTTTGTAAGTGTCATAGCCACCACCTCTCCTTTAGTATGGGCCCATTCGTTCTTTTTACGCAAAAAAACCAAGACACTTCGGCTTAAGCGCTTGGTTTCTTGCCTATTCAAGTTTCAACTCACCTTATGTTCAATCCGTAGCTTGTCAGCAACCATTGCAATAAATTCAGAGTTGGTTGGTTTGGCCTTTGACTGGCTTACTGTATAGCCAAATAAATTTGAAATGGAGTCAATGTTTCCTCTGCTCCACGCAACTTCAATCGCATGGCGGATAGCCCGTTCGACTCGGCTCGCTGTCGTGTTGAATTTCTTAGCGATGTCCGGATAAAGCACTTTTGTGATCGAGCCAAGAAGTTCAATGTCTTTATAAACCATCGTAATCGCTTCACGCAAATACATGTACCCTTTTATATGCGCTGGAACACCAATTTCATGAATGATGCTTGTAATGCTCGCATCCAAGTTGATTTGCCTGTCTTCAGGGCGATGAGCAGTATGAAACGACAAAGAGGATGTTCTTGTCCGCTTCGCTTTTTTGCTGCCGCCTATCTCCCTGATCTTCTCCATTAACGCATCCATATCAAACGGTTTTAATACATAATAGGAAGCGCCAAAATCGACGGCTCTTTTCGTTACATCTTCTTGGCCAAAAGCAGTCAACATGATAATTTGTGGCTTTTTCTCCCGTTGACTTAAACGTTCCAGCACAGCTAGCCCATCCAAATGGGGCATAATGATGTCAAGCAGTAGTACATCTGGCATTTTTTCTTCTACAACCGTTAAACATTCTTGCCCATTAAAGGCCGTTCCGATTACTTCCATATCTGGTTGAGCACCTACATATTCACTCAATAAATGGACTAATTCGCGGTTATCATCTGCAATGCAGACTGTAACGTTGCTCATCTCGTTTTCCCCCAATTCCTTTTGGTGTATGTAATCGATTCGACAAGGATGGCTGCAATCCTTTAAATAATTTAAAATAGACCGTATTCTCCTAAAATCCCATTTGTTCGACATAAATTGTCCAGTACCATTGTATCAAAGAATGGCGCACAAAAAATAGGAATAAAAGGATTTTACACGAAAAGAAGCTAAAACGAGTAATTAACTCGCTTTAGCTTCAAGCAATCCTGTATGAATGCCGGCTTCTTCCAGCATCCAACCAATGTGGCAGCCATAACCGCTTGTCGGGTCATTGACAAATACATGCGTTACTGCGCCAATCAATTTGCCGTCTTGAATAATCGGGCTCCCGCTCATCCCCTGCACAATGCCGCCTGTCTCTTGCAACAATTTTTTATCGGTCACTTTAATGACCATTCCCTTTGTCGCAGGCCCATTTTGAGCCACGCTGCTGACGATTTCAACATCAAACTGTTCGACTTCTTCCCCTTCGAGAACGGTTAGGATTTTGGCAGGCCCTTCTTTCACTTCATCTGCTGTGGTAATTGCCATCGGTTCGTCATACAAGCCATTTTTCATCTTCGCTTTTTGATCCAGTTGCCCAAATACGCCAAAAGAACTGTTTTTGCTAATGGTGCCAAGAATGTCTTGGTCTTTCGCAATGCTCGCCAACTTTTCGCCAGGTTCGCCATGGAGCCCTTTTGAGATCGATGTGACAGAAGAGCGCATAATTTGCCCATCGTGAACCGAAATCGGCTTACGGGTGTCGACGTCCGAAATCACATGGCCCAGCGCCCCATATTTCATGCTTTGTGGTTCATAAAAAGTCATTGTCCCAACACCCGCTGCAGAATCACGAATATAGAGGCCTAAACGGTACAAATGGTCGCCTTTTGCTCTTTCTGGTTTAAGAACCGTTTTAATTGGTTTTTCATTGCGGAGTACTTCTATCGTCAGTTCTTTGTTTGCTTCCCCGGCATCTTGAACAAGCTTAGCCACTTCATTCATTGAGTGCATTTTGATGCCGTTGATTTTCGTAATCCGGTCACCCACTTCAATTCCAGCAAATTCCCCAGGTGATTTTTGTCCCTTTGCCGTTTCAATCAAATGGTGGCCAACGACTAAGACGCCTTCCGTGTTTAGTTTGACGCCAATCGACTGACCGCCAGGAATCACTTTTATGCTCGGTAAAACAGAAACGTCAATCGCTTTAACTGGCCACGGGCCAGCCTTTACAAGAACTTCTTCGCTGCCAGGCGATTTGCCATGCAAATAAGTGCGGTTATCTTGTTCCTTAATAACAACATGGCCTTTAGCAGTTGCGCCAGCCATTTCAATAACAGCATTGCTTCCTTCAAATATGGTCAGGTCAACAGGCGTATTGACAAATTGCCTTACTTGTGGTGAAAAACCTAGCCCTACCACACATAAAAAAAGCAAGACGCCAATTACATATCGTACACCCTCTTTTCTCAAACGTTTCACTCCTCGCTCCCAACCCACACCTCCATGCTGGCTGTACTATTAATGTTGCCTCCTACGGCCATATTTATAACCATGCAAAAGAGAAAAAAGCCACCCAAAATGGGTAGCTTTTCTACATTTTTTTTGTTTGAGCAAGCGCGAGCAATTCTTCTGCATTTTTCCTGGTCAAATCTGTCACTTCGACGCCAGAAAGCATCCGTGCCAGTTCGTCCACTTTTTCGTTTTCATTTAAAACCTTGACGCTTGTGAACACGCGGTTATCGATTTCGGTTTTGGAAATATACAAATGGTGGTCAGCTAATGCTGCCACTTGTGGCAAATGAGAAATACATAACACCTGTGAGCCAGCAGATATTCGTTGGATTTTTTCACCTATCGCCTGGGCGACTCTGCCACTCACGCCCGTATCCACTTCATCAAAGATGACAGAGGTCATTCCTTCTTTTGCGGAAAAAACGGACTTCAGCGCTAGCATAATCCGCGACAATTCCCCTCCAGAAGCGACTTTCGCAAGAGGTTTTAACGGTTCACCTGGATTCGCCGAAATCATAAATTCAATTCGGTCTTGGCCTAACCGTTTTAAGCTAGATAGATCTTCTTTATTTGGATAAGGCTCAATCGCTACTTGAAACTGCGCTTTTTCCATATACAGGTCCTGCAGCTGTTTTTCAATCGCTTCCATCAATTCAGCTGCTGCCGCCTTGCGCAAATCAGTTAATGCTTCCGCTTCAAGCAACAAGTCCTCTACAAGGGCGTCGCGTTTTTCGGTTAAATTCGCTAACCGGTCATCCTTATGTTCTATCGCTTCCAGCTCTTCCTCAATCGTGGCGGCATATTCCAATATCGTTTCAACCGAATCACCATATTTGCGTTTCAACTTGTCGATTTCAGCAAGCCTCGTTTCAATAAACGCAAGTGTTTCGGGATCAAAATCAATTGCTTCAATCGCTTCACGAATCGCATACGTACCTTCTTCAAGCATATAGTAGCTTGAAGACATTTGTTCATATAAAGGCGCTAATTCCTTGTCAATCGAGGCAGCAGTTTCTAAGTGGGAAAGCATGCCGCTCATGTAATCCAGGCCTCGTTCCTCGCCGTACATATGTTCATAACTACGGGTTAAGGCCTCATAAAGCTTCTCACTATTGGCTAGTTTATAACGTTTAGCCAGCAACTCTTCGTCTTCTCCTGGCGTTAACTTCGCTTGTTCGATTTCTTGTAGTTGATACGCATACAAATCGGCTTTTCTTGCCATTTCTTGCGAATTTTGATTTAAACTGTTGATCCGGTCCGTCATTTTTTGGACTTCATTAAACAACCTTGTATACTCAGCACGCGTTTTTTTTAAGGCCTCGCCACCGAAACTGTCTAATAGTTCAACATGTTCTTCTATCCGCATTAATGACTGGTGCTCATGCTGGCCGTGCATATCGATTAATGTCTGCCCGACTTCCCGCAACATGCCAATCGTTGTCAGCTTGCCATTTATCCGGCAAATGCTTTTTCCAGCGTCTGTAATATCACGCCGGAGAATGAGCATTCCTTCTTCGCATTCAACGCCAATTGGGTCGAGTTTTTTTAGAGCCGGGTGGTTCTCGCCAATCGCAAACAAGCCCTCAATTTCGGCTCGTTTTTCGCCAAAGCGGACAAACTCGGCTGACCCTCTCCCGCCTAACAATAATGCGATTGCATCGATGATAATGGACTTGCCTGCGCCCGTCTCCCCAGTCAACACGGTCAACCCTTTTTCAAAAGGGACTGTTAAAGAGCGGATAATGGCAAAATTTTTTATCGACAGTTCCATTAACATCCTCTCGCCACCTTCCTCAAAGCATATTCAAGAACCGTTCTGTTACAACTTGTCCATCTCGCTCGGTACGGCAAATAATTAAAATCGTGTCATCTCCACAAATCGTCCCCATTAATTCGTTCCAATCCAAATTATCAATTAGAACAGCGATGGCGTTCGCATTGCCTGGCATCGCCTTCATGACGACAAGGTTGCCTGTACGATCAATACTAATAAAACTGTCGGTTAAAATCCGCTTCAGCTTTTGCTGTGGGTTGAATTTTTGGTCTGCAGGCAGGCTATATTTATAACGCCCGTCTTGCAACGGTACTTTTACTAAATGAAGTTCTTTGATATCACGAGAAACCGTGGCTTGCGTGACATTGTAGCCATCGCTTTTTAGCCGATCCACTAAGTCATCCTGTGTTTCAATTTCATAATTGGTAATGATTTCCCGTATTTTAATATGGCGTTGCCCTTTATTCATGCCCTCACCTTACCTCAAATTAAATTCAATTTTTGCAACGAACAACGTCTTTTTTATATTATCTACGGTTTGCCCGCTTTCGGCAAGATTGATACACTTGCTTATCTACAAAAAAAGAAGGCCGCATGCCGCTGCCTTCTCCAAGATATCCAGCATGGCGGCCGGTTGGCAAGCTTGCCCGTTCTGCTGCCAGCTTGGCTTTCCTTTGTTTTTTAATGGTTTTTTAAACGTTGGGAGGACTCAACGACTTGGCGAATGACTCCCTCTTGTATATCCATGCGCCCACTGCCTTTTTGCAAATGGATTAAAAATTCGATGTTGCCTTCACCGCCCGTAATGGGCGAATAGCTTAAATTGACAACATCAAATCCAATCGAACAGCTAAAAGCGGCGATGCTTTCAATCACTTGTTCATGAATAGCCGGGTCGCGGACAATCCCTTTTTTCCCAACTTGGTCCTTCCCTGCCTCAAACTGCGGCTTTATAAGGGCGCATACATCCCCGCCGGTAGCGATAATTGCAAAAAGCGGCGGCAACATTAAACGCAAAGAAATAAAGGACACATCGATCGTCGCAAACTGGGGAATGCCGTTGCCAAAATCACTAGGTACAGCGTGGCGGAAATTCATCCTTTCCATCACCGTCACACGTTCGTCCTGACGAATTTTCCAAGCAAGCTGGTTATAGCCAACATCAACGGCATACATGTGCTCCGCTCCATGCTGCAAGGCGCAGTCAGTAAAACCGCCAGTGGACGCGCCAATGTCAAGGCCGACTTTTCCGGCGATAGGAAAATCGAACGTCTGCAGCGCTTTTTCCAGCTTTAAGCCGCCCCGGCTCACGTAAGGCATTTGTTCTCCTTTAATACGCAGCGGCATATCAACGGCTACTTTCATGCCCGGCTTGTCAAGCCTCTCGGAGTCACTATAGACAAGCCCGGCCATGATCGTTCGTTTTGCTTTTTCCCTTGTCTCACATAGTCCCCTTTCAACGAGGAGAACATCAAGGCGTTCTTTCACTGCCATTCGCTTAGGCCCTCTTCCGCTTTTGCGGCAACATGCTAATGAGCGTGTCGGCAATCCGCTCTGGCGTTAATCCAACTTCTTGATAGAGCTCACTTACGCTCCCATGCTCAACAAAATAATCAGGAATGCCCATCCGCTTCAATTCCACGTGCATGCCTTTCTCATTGTAAAACTCAAGTACAGCACTGCCAAAGCCGCCTTGAAGGACAGATTCCTCGATGGTCAGCAGGGGCAGCTCTTCTTCAGCAAGCGCTTCAAGCAATTTCTCGTCAAGTGGTTTAACAGAGTTCGCATTAATGAGACGAATGTTATAGCCTGCTTGTTTTAATTGCGCCAGCGCTTTTTCTGCCACTGGGATCATCGTGCCAAAAGTGAGAATAGCGGCATCTGTGCCTTCTTGGAGCACATTCCATTTGCCAATTGGCAGCCTTGAAAGGCTAGCGTCCATTTTCACGCCTGTGCCATTTCCACGGGGATAGCGGATCGCAATTGGGCCGTCGTCGTAGCAAATGCCTGTATAGAGCATATGCTGGAACTCGTTTTCATCTTTTGGGTTTAAAATCGTTATATTTGGCAATGACCGCAAAAACGCAATATCGAATACGCCTTGGTGTGTTTCCCCATCAGCACCAACAAGGCCAGCACGGTCAATCGCAATAAGCACATTTAAGTTTTGCCGGCAAATGTCATGGACGACTTGGTCATAGCCACGTTGCAAAAAGGTTGAGTAGACAGCATAAACAGGCTTCATTCCTTGTGTCGCAAGGCCAGCCGACATCGTGGCTGCATGTTGCTCAGCAATGCCGACATCAAACATGCGATCAGGAAACTCCTCAGCAAACAAGTCGAGCTTTGAGCCTCCTGGCATGGCTGGCGTAATCGCTACAACCCGTTCATCTTCGCGGGCAATTCGTTTTAATGTGTTTGCAAAAACGCTCGGATAGCTTGGCGGTCCAGGCTTTTTCACCATTTCACCGCTTTCCATCTTGTACGGCCCTGTCCCGTGCCAAGCTCCTGTCGCATCTTCTTCTGCTGGTTTATAGCCTTTGCCTTTTTTCGTTAGCACGTGCACCAATACTGGTCCTGATGTTTTTTTCGCATAGCTTAGCTGGTGTTTTAAATCGTCTAAGTCATGCCCATCTACAGGTCCTAAATAAGTGAACCCCATTTCTTCAAAAAACATGCCTGATACCATTAAATACTTTAAGCTGTCCTTTAATCGTTCGGCCGTATCTGCAAGTTTCCCGCCAAAGGCTGGGATTTTGCGGATAATCGTTTCCAAGTCCTCTTTTGCTTTTTGGTATTTCCCAGCCGTACGCAAGCGGCCAAGAATGCTGTGCAATGCACCGACATTAGGTGCAATTGACATTTCATTGTCATTTAAGACAACAATTAAATGTTTCTGTTCATGGCCAATATGGTTTAATGCTTCCAGGGCCATGCCCCCTGTAAGGGCACCATCGCCTATAATCGCCACAATGTTTTCATTGGTTCCTTTTAAATCCCGGGCTGTCGCCATTCCCATTGCCCCTGACAAAGAAGTGGAGCTATGTCCCGTCTCCCAAACATCATGCTCGCTTTCCGTACGTTTTGGAAAGCCGCATAAGCCTTTGTATTGGCGGAGTGTGTCAAATTGAGGTGCGCGCCCAGTCAAAATTTTATGCACATATGCTTGGTGGCCTACGTCCCATAGCAACTTATCTTTCGGGCTGTCAAAAAGCTGGTGGAGCGCAAGTGTCAACTCAACTACCCCTAAGTTCGGTCCAATATGGCCGCCTGTCGCCGAAAGTTTTTCGATCAAAAAACGACGTATGTCTGCAGCAAGCTCTTCCAATTGTTTATTCGAATAGTTCTTTAAAAAGCTCGGGTCTTGGATTTCTTCAAGGTTCATCGCTGAAACCCCCATTTTCTGTTCTGCTTCTCTCCTACAAATCAATCGCTGTTACCGGAGAATGAGTCTTGTCTTTGTTTAGGCAATTATAACAAAAAGATGGACGGAAAGAACAGCAATAACCTACGATCGCTGTTCATAAAAAAAACCAACCGGCTCCAGGTTGGTTCAGACTGCAGGCAAACGCTCCCATACGTCGTCGTTTGCCTCGTTGTATAAAGCCGTTCGATCTTCCTTCCAGCTTTCTCTTTTCCCTGTTTGGTGTTTAATGGTCACGTGTAACGATGTACTTAGCCAAATCCTCGAGCAACGTCCCCCGCAAATGAAGCTCATCGAGTACTTGTAAAGCCCGATCATAATGAGTGTGAAGCATTGTTTTCGCTCCATCAAGGCCAAGAAGCCCTGGATACGTGCTTTTATTATTGACAGCGTCACTGCCAACAGGCTTACCGATGGCGATTGAATCGCCTTCTACATCAAGAATGTCGTCCTTAATTTGGAATAATAACCCAATCTCCTGTCCAAATTCGTTTAATTTGCTCCGTTCCTCGTTTGACACCCCGGCAATAAGCGCTCCTGCTTCGATTGAAAAAGCCAACAATTCGCCCGTTTTGCGCTTATGAACGTTGGCAAGCTGTTCAACGGTAAGCTGTTTTCCTTCCGCAAACATGTCCGCAAGCTGCCCGCCAACCATGCCGCTAGCGCCAGCCGCTTTAGAGAGAGCAGCAATGATCGAAACTTTTGTTTTTGCCGAAAGGGGAGCGTCGGCATTGGCAATCAAGGCGAAACTTTGTGTCAATAGAGCGTCGCCGGCAAGAATCGCTGTTGCTTCTCCGAATACTTTATGATTCGTTGGCTGGCCCCGGCGTAAGTCATCGTCATCCATCGCAGGCAAATCGTCGTGAACGAGAGAATAGGTATGTACCATTTCAATTGCGCACGCTGTGTCGAGGCCATGTAAAATCGGTTGGTTATATGCCTCCAACACAGCCAACAACAACACAGGACGCACTCGTTTGCCGCCTGCTTCGAGTGAGTAAAGCATCGCTTCCTTTAACCGGTGCTCAGCCTCTAACTCCCGCACGTATTCAGGCAACTTTTTGTCGACAAGCTGCCTAGCCTCTTCTAAGAACGTTTGGAACAATGCGCTCACTCGTTTGCCTCCTCTTCTAAATTCGCTTCAACCAGTTCCCCATCCTCATGCATAATTTGGTCAAGCTGCTTCTCGACTTTCAGTAATTTTTCATGACAGCTTTGCGATAAGTCCATGCCTTCCTTAAACATATCAATTGCTTGTTCGAGAGGGACATTGCCTTCCTCTAGTTTTTCCACGAGCCATTCCAACTGCCTCATGGCCTCCTCAAACGGCAAATCCTTTGTTTCAGCCATTTGATTCACCTCCATTTTTCATTTCTCGTTTCCCCACTACTTGGCAGTGTAAGTTTCCATCTGCCAGTTTCACTACGATATCGTCTTCAATCTCCACGTCTTTTGCCGTCTTTACTAACGCCTCGTCTTTGTAAACGAGCGAATAGCCTCTGTCCATTACTGCTAGCGGGCTTAAGAGCTGAAGTTGTTGGATTACGGCAGACAGGCTTTGCCGTTTCCTTTGCGTCTCTGCCGCCATTGCTCGAACGAGACGGGCATGGTTTTGCCGTCGTTCTTTTTGCAATTGGCTCACCCTGGTAGCAGGATGTTGACGAAGAATGGCTTGGTTCATATGTTTAAACGCCAGTGTCTTTTGCTCCAATTTTATTTGCATGGCCCGGTTTAACCGTTCCATTAGCCCGTCAAGTTGCTGTTCTTTTTGGTGGACGAGCTGGACAGGGTAACGAAACGCATAGGAGCGTTTCAGCCGCTCTAGCTCTCTCCGTCTTGTTTTCACTTGCTCGACAAGCGAACGTTCTAGCCGCTTTTTCAAATGGCCGATATGCTCCATTAGTTCACGGGCATCAGGCACTGCAAATTCTGCTGCCGCCGTAGGAGTGGGAGCCCGTCTGTCAGCTGCAAAATCGCTGATCGTAAAGTCTGTTTCATGGCCGACAGCCGAAATGACAGGAACAGCAGCTTCTGCAATCGCCCGAGCCACCATTTCTTCGTTGAAAGCCCACAACTCTTCAATCGAGCCACCGCCCCTGGCGACAATGACGACATCAAATATATTGGCCATGCTTGCCTGTTCCAGCGCGCGGCTGATGGAAAGGGGCGCCCCTTCTCCTTGGACAAGTACAGGAAAAAGCGTCACGCGTATTTGCGGATAGCGCCGTTTTAATGTCGTCATCATATCACGGATCACAGCACCTGTTGGCGACGTAATAATCGCAATATGCGTTGGAAAACGGGGAATCGGGCGCTTACGTTCCTCGGCAAATAGCCCTTCTGCCTCAAGCGCTTTCTTTAAACGCTCGTACTCGGCAAACAAACTGCCGATGCCGTCAGGCTGCATTTCTTTGGCGTAAAATTGGTACTGCCCATATGGCTCGTACACATTGATTTCACCGCGAATGAGCACATTCATGCCATTCTCAGGCTTAAAGCGGAGGAAGCGGTTATAGCCAGCAAACATGACAGCTTGCATTCTCGATCCTTCATCCTTGATTGTAAAATACATATGGCCCCGCGTATGCTGTTTAAAATTGGAAAGTTCGCCGCGTATCCATATTTCAGGCAAATGGGGATCGTCTTCTAACAATTGCTTAATGTAACGTGTCGCTTCGCTTACTGTCCAAGCTTCAGCGACACCAGCATTTCCAGCCATCCCACGAGCCTCCTAATTTATTTGTTTTTCATTGCCATATCATATGAATTGGACAATACCCCATTGATAAAACGCCCCGCATCAGTCCCGCCAAATGCTTTTGCAAGCTCAATTGCTTCATTCAACGTTACATTTACAGGGATATCGTCTAAATACAACATCTCAAACAGCCCCATGCGGGCGATTGCCCGGTCAACGTGGCCCAGTCGGTCAAGCGTATACCCCTTTAAATTTTCGCTTAAATACCCGTCAATTTCATCTTGGTGTTCAAGCGTCCCATGGACAAGCGTATTGTAAAATTCGCTCGGTTCTTCTTCATCATTTAGCGTATTTTCGATCGCTTTGTCCACGTTGATATCAATTAAAGTCAGCTGGTAGAGTGTTTGCACAGCTCGCAGCCTTGCTACACGTCGGTTCATAATTAACTCCTTTATGATTTGTCTTGTTTAGTATAGCGCAAATCAGCGGCGACGTAAAAACAGAAAAAACCGGCAGTAGCCGGTTTTTCAGACTGTAGACAAACGCTCGCATACGTTGTGGTTGACAAGCGTTTTCTATTAGCCTGATCAAGTTTTTCGAATCAAGTCTCAAGGCGCTTATTCGTAGTCGTTATCCACTGAGTTTTGTGCTTCTGGGGACTCAAAGTAAACACCGACGACATGGACATTGATTTGATTTAAGCGAATCGCCGTCATTGTTTCCAGCGCTTGTTGAATATTAAGCTGGATTAATTTGGCTACTTCCGGCACAGCCGCGCCATAGGAAATAATAATGGATACGTCGACAATAATGCCTTCTTCCGTTAGTTCCACTTTAACGCCTTTTCCATGGTTCTTTCTCCCAAGGCGTTCGGCTACATCAGCAGCAAAGTTGCCTCTTAGGGCAGCCACACCTTCCACTTCCTGTGTCGCGATCCCGGCAATCACTTCAATGACTTCTGGAGAGATTTCGACTTTCCCAAGCCCGCCTTTTTGCTCGTCAAGTTCTAACAGTTGGTGGTCTTCCATGTTTAAACGCCCCTTTGCTTATTTTTTTACTGGCATCACATCATGTTCTTCAACAAACTTCGTATTAAAATCGCCAGAAACAAACACCTCATGGTTTAGAAGCTGGAGATGGAACGGAATCGTTGTATCAACACCGCTAATTTCAAATTCAGACAACGCCCGTCTCATCCGGGCAATGGCCTCCTCCCGAGTAGCGCCATGCACGATTACTTTGGCGATCATCGAGTCATAAAATGGCGAGATGACGCAGCCTGGGTAAGCAGCTGAATCAACGCGGACCCCAAGTCCACCAGGAGCAAGGTAGTCAACGATTTTTCCTGGAGATGGCATAAAGTTCTTTTCTGGATTTTCAGCGTTAATGCGGCATTCGATTGACCACCCATTATACGTGACATCTTCTTGCGTCAACGACAACTTTTCATTGTCTGCGATGCGGATTTGTTCTTTAATCAAATCAACACCGGTGACCATCTCCGTCACAGGATGCTCAACTTGAATGCGCGTATTCATTTCCATGAAATAAAAATCGCCCGTATTGTGGTCATAAATAAATTCAACTGTACCAGCTCCAGAGTATTGAACGGCCCTTGCCGCTTCTACGGCCGCGCGCCCCATTTCTTGACGCTTTTCCTCTGTAATTGCAGGAGAAGGGCTTTCTTCAAGCAATTTTTGCAAACGGCGCTGAATCGAACAATCGCGCTCGCCTAAATGGATAACATTGCCGTGGTTATCGGCAAGCACTTGGATTTCAACATGCCTGAAATCTTCAATATACTTTTCTAAATAAACGCCAGGATTGCCAAAGGCCGTCTCTGCTTCTTGCTGTGTCACTTTTATGCCCGATTCTAATTCTTTCTCATTGCGGGCGACACGGATCCCTTTACCGCCTCCACCGGCCGTTGCTTTAATAATAACAGGGTAGCCAATATCGCGGGCAATTTGTTTTGCATCTTCAATTGTTTCCACAATTCCATTTGACCCAGGTACGATTGGCACGCCAGCTTTTGCCATTGTTTCCCTCGCAACATCTTTTGTTCCCATCCGGCTTATCGCTGTCGGGCTTGGACCAATAAAGGTAATGTTACAGTCTGCGCAAATTTCCGCGAAATCGGCGTTTTCCGCTAAAAAGCCATAGCCAGGATGAATCGCGTCCGTTTCCGTTAATGTCGCCACGCTCATTAAGTTTGTGAAATTCAAGTAGCTTTTGGCAGACTCCGTTGGCCCAATACAAAATGCTTGGTCTGCAAGTTGGACGTGTAATGAATCAGCATCTGCTTCAGAAAAAACGGCCACTGTTTCAATGCCGAGCTCCTTACACGCGCGAATGACCCGAACGGCAATTTCGCCGCGGTTTGCTATTAAAATTCGTTTGATCATCGTTATCGCCCCTACTTATTCCGTTCAACAACCATCAGCGGCTGTCCATACTCAACAAGTTCACCGTTTTCTGCCACAATCTCCACAATTTTCCCTTTTGTATCGGCAACAATCGGGTTCATTAGTTTCATTGCTTCAACGATGCAGACAACCGTGTCTTCCTCAACGCTATCGCCTGTGCGCACATACGGATCAGCATCAGGAGATGGCGCAGCATAAAACGTCCCTACCATCGGCGACGTAACTGTAAACAAATCCCGGCCATCTGCATCGGCTTCTGGCTCTTTGCTTTCAACTATTTCTTCCGGCTGCGCCACTGGTGCCGGCGCTGCAGCAGGCGCTTTTTGTACAGCGGCTGTCGGCTGTTCGAGCGGCACTGCAACTTGACCATTGTTTTTCTTTAATACAAGTTTGCCATTTTCTTGCTCCAGTTCAAGTTCCTCAAGAGAAGAGGAATCAAGTGCTTCTATTAGACTTTTAATTTCTTCAACTTTAAACATCTTGTAGCAGCTCCTTTTCAATTGCTTCGTTTAGTGGTCATACCACTTCAGCGCCACCCGTCCCATACATCATGTACTAACGTTCGGGGTTCGCGAGGAAAAATCCTTTATTATGTAGTAAAATTGCAGGCGTAAGAGGGAGTGCTCCCCCTTACTCTTGTTCTTCTGTCGTTTGTGCGTCTTTTTTGTATTGCCGAAACACAGGAAATTCCGAGAGGTTGTCCGGTATTTTCCCATTTTCCAGCAAAATGATCTTAACAATATTTTTATTGCGGGCCATATGGTACTTTTCCCCGTATTCATTTTCCTGGGTATAACGCTTTAAGTTTTCGTAGTCTTCCTCTTGGATCGACACGCTCACACGGTCGCCGTCTTCGTCTTCGATTTCTTCAGAAAAGCCAACTTCAAATTCGACGATTTGAATATGGTCATTTTTTATATTGCGCGTCTGCTCGAGGACAGCTTTCGCTCCCTCTGTTAAATCAGACCATTCCATCTGCAATCTCTCCTTACTTCATTATACATTGCTGTATTATACCATGTGTAGAAGAGGAATGCATGTTGCAAAAAAAGCAGCTTGTGCAAAGGCTGCATCAAGCCGCTAATAACTAGTATTATTCTGCTATTTCGTCCAAATGGACCGAAATGTCTGCCGTTGTTTGCAAATGCTCTTTGGCAAGCTGCATAATGGAGTTGGCTTCGGCTTTTGAAAGGCTTTCAGCTTGAACCATGATTTGTACGCTATCTGCTTCAGACATGACGAGCGCATCATTATACCCTTCTGCACGCAAGAGTGATTCGAGCATTTGCTCATTGTCCCCTACGGCAAGGATTTCAATCGATTTGTCGTTCGCGGCTACCGCTTCCTCAGCTGAGCTGCCTTCAGCAGATGCTTCACGAGTATACTGCTCTGCTTCTTTGTGGCGTGCCTCATTCAATTTTAAACGCGCTTCCGTGTAATTGTCGTTACCAGAGAGGCTTGCGATCATATCACCATCAACCGTGCCATCTTCATTTACTTCGACTTCCACCCCTGCTTCTTCTGAAGCGATTGGGTCTGTCCCTTCATCCCCGGCGTTTTGATTACCTGGATAGGCATAGTACACACCAAGAACCAACATTAAGCTTAACATTGTCAATAGCCAAACCGTTTGCTTTTTAAGAACCATTTTTATTCCTCCTTCATTTTCTTCGGCATAACAGATACGCGATGGGGCGCTACATCTAACACACGGCTCACCGCTTCTACTACCCAAGCCTTTACTTGTACATTTTCCACTCCTTCCGCAACAACAAGCACGCCTGCTACCGCTGGTTTTTCTTTCGAGATGACAAGCGGCTCATCTTGATCGCCGTTGCGGGTAATTACAACATTTTCTTCTTCTTGCGTATCCTCTACTTGTCTGCTGCCGCCTTCACGGTCTGTCTCATTTGTCTCTTGGCGCCCGCGTTTTACATTTTTTTCATAGACTTGCTTTTCACTTTCCGCGAGATTGACAACGATTGAGACATTATTGACGCCGACTATCTCTTGCAGCGCCTCGCGCAATTGATTTTCATAGCGCATTTCATAGTCAGCCATTGAATTTTCTTCGACTTTCCGGCCAAACACAGGGGCTGTGTCCTCCTCGCCGTCTTCATTCGAGTCTGCCTCATTTGTAGTTGGCATTGCGTCATCATTTTCCGGTTGCAAAAATTGACTCAAAAGCATTAACGCTACACCGAGACAGCCTAGCAGTAAGATGTATTTGGGCGAAAAGCTGCGTTTTTTTTTATCTGGCTGTTTTGGTAGCCATTTTTTAAACCAATCGTCAGCTTTTTCTTTGTCATTCATTCACCCACCCCTCCTTCTCTTACCAATGTAATTGCGGACTCTGGAACACCCCATTCGTCGGCCAAAAACAGAGCAAGCTCATCCTTGTTTTCAACTGGCTTTTGCTGGCTACGCCCGTCGGTTGTGTCGATTTCAATGGATACAGGTTCAATGGGCTTCCCCGCGCCTAAGCTGGACTCTGGTTTTTCCGACGAACCTACATGGACTTCTATTGCCACTCCAGGTTCCTCTGCTGTCTCCGCCACGGCAATGTGCGTAATGGACATTTGATGACGACTCGCCAACTCTTCCTCAACTTGGTCTTTTAGTTGGACAGCCACTTGTTCAGATGTATATGCATCAAAGAACTGATCTATCTCTTTTTTTTGTGAATTTATTTTTTCCTCAATGTCAATGGCTTTTTCTTGTTGAGATGCCTGCTCTACCAGGCTGTAGAGCCATTTTTCTGGGTCTTGATGAAACAGGGAAAGCACAGGTTGGAGCATCATGACAAGCAGCATTAAACTAACAACCAGTTTGACATAGTTTTTTAACGCTGTATTTGGCAAAAGCAACTCTAGGACGACCGCAAGCAAAATCAACAGCACAATCGACGTTACCCACCCATTAATAAATTCGATTTTGCACGCCTCCTCACCTCATCAAAAAAGCGATGTTGCTGGCCGCAACCATTAATGTGATTGCTAAGAAAAACATGAAGCCGACGAGTGCAAGCGCCGCAAACACGTATAGGACGGCTTTGCCGATGATCCCTAAACAATCAATGATTGCCCCGTCGCCAAGTGGCTGTAGAACGGCAGCCGAAACCTGAAAAATAAACGCAATCGACAACACTTTAATCGCCGGAAAAGCGCATATAGCCAAGAGAATGACAAGCCCACTCATGCCGATCGTATTTTTTAAAAGCAATGAAGCGCTCGCAACAGTATCCGTTGCATCTGTAAACATCCGTCCTACTACTGGCACAAAATTGCTCGCGATAAACTTTGCGGTCCGCAACGTTAATCCGTCGACAGCGGCAGTTGTCGTCCCTTGGACTGAAACGACGCCTAGGAAGACAGTCATACAAATGCCCAGCAGCCCAACTGCTCCAGTCCGGAATAAATTCGCTAGTCGTGTGACTTTATAGTGGTCACTAAATGTACTGACGATGCCAAGAACAGCCGAAATGAACAAAAGCGGCAAAACGACAGCATTGACGATTAACCCACTCGTATGGACTAAAAAAATAATAATCGGATGAAACAATGCGGAAGTCGATGCGCCGCCAATGGAAGCCATCATTGCCAGCAACAGCGGCAGCAACGCAATTGTAAAGTGCACCATCGAATTAATCGCTTCTGTCGCATATGTAATGGCTGTATGAAAGCCATTCATTGCAATCATCGCTAATACCAACAGCGTGACCGCATAAGCGGTTTTGCTCACTGTCTGATGTTCGAATGCAGTTTGAAATGATTGAAGGATATAAGAAAAAATCGTTAACAACAGCAGCATTCCCATTAGTTTTCCATTGACGATCAATTCATGGAACAAGTATTTAACGAGGCCGACGCCCCATTCCTTTAGCTCAAACTGCTTGTCTCCTTTTAAAAAATCGATTAATTGCCCTTTTTGGCTTTCAGGAAGAAAGCCCCCGTACTCTTCTGAGACGGACTCCCAGTATTCTTGGATTTCATCAAGCTTTAATATATTTAACTGCTCGTTTACGAGCTCTTCTGCTGGCGGTTGGACGTTATTTTCTTCTGCAAACGTGTTCTCGCTTTGAAGGCCAAAGCAACAAACGATGCAGAAAAGCAAGGAAACGGCGATTTTTTTGCTTCCCATTACGCTTGTCCTCCTTATCCCGACATGGGCAAAAGCGACAAAATCATTTCAATGACAGCCTTAATGATAGGGATTGCCAGCACAAGAATAAAAATCTTCCCTGCCAGTTCAATTTTTGAAGCGATTGAGCTTTGACCGGCATCCTTGGCAATTTGTGCACCAAATTCTGTAATATAAGCAATGCCTATGATTTTTAAAATCGTTTGCAAATAAACCATATGGATGTTGGCACTTTCGGCAAGCTGGCTGATCATCTCAATCATGACGGCAATTTCGTCAATCAAGAATAGAAAAATAAAAGCGCCAACGAACATTGTCAGCAAAAAAGCAAATGCCGGTTTCTGCTCTTTTACGACAAGTGCTAGAAATGTGGCAATCAGCCCTAATCCAACTAGTTGGACGATTTCAATCGCAGCTCACCTCCTTGGCTACGCCTGGAACAAAAACACGCTGCGGATTTTTTGGAACAAGTCGTCAATGATTGTGGCAACCATATATAAAACAACGACAAAGCCGATTAGCGTCACCCAGTGGGCCCAATCTTCCTTGCCCATTTGCTTAAGCACGGTATGCATCATCGCCACGATAATGCCAATTCCGGCAATTTGGAATATCGTATTCACATCATATGCCACCTGCTCATCCTCCCTGCTTTCGCTTTTTATACAAATAAAATGACCAGTAACAGCCCTGCAAGCACGCCTAGCGTTTTTGCCATTTTTTCATAGCGAAGCTGTGTCTCTTTCGCTTCAAGCTCCTCCCGCTCCAAATGGGTTTGGGCGAGCTTTAGCTGTTTTTGTTGCTGGCTGCGGTCCATTGTTCCAAGCGTAGCGCCAAACTGATGCAGCACTTCCCGTTCTCCGCTTTTTAATGCCGTTTCTTCCCACACAGCCTCTAACGCTTCCCTCCAAGCGTCCATTGCCGTTTGCTTACGGGCCCGAAGATTGGCGGCGAAACAGGCAAACATGTCTCCGATTGCGCCTTCTAGTTGCTTGGCAATGTTTTCGCTAGCTTGAGCGAGAGGCGTTTGCCCGTAAAGCATTTCTGCTTCAAGCGCCTGTAATGCTACACGAAGCTGGCGAATTTGCTGAGGTCTGTCTCTTAGCTTTTTCGCCTGTTCTAACCCGTAAAGAGTGGAGCATAAAAGAATGAGCGCAGCACCGAACCATTTCATCGCATGATCCTCGTTTGCTGCGGGCGTCTTACTCGCTTAATGCTACCAGGGTGCGGGCTTTTCCCTAATTCAATGACACAAGTGAACGCCTCTTGTTCAAACAGCCCTTTAAAAACGGGGCGCTTGGCTACTTCTTCCAATGTATGGCCGTGAGCGGTGGCAATAAGGCTAACGCCTGCATGCCGTGCTTCTAGAATCGCTTTTGCGTCTTCTTCTCTGCCAATTTCATCGACGATGAGAACATCAGGCGACATAGAGCGGATTAACATCATCATCCCTTCTGCCTTTGGACAACCATCGAGAACATCCACCCGTACCCCGAGTTCATGCTGTGGCACACCAGCCACACAGCCAGCAATTTCTGAACGTTCATCGACAATGCCGACTTTGCAGGAGGGTATGTGGTTTTTTTTGCTTCCTGTGCTCACGATCCGAGCTACATCGCGCAACACCGTTGTTTTCCCAGTTTGCGGTGGTCCAATGAGCAACGCGTTCTGCCAACTACGTGTTTGTCGATCATACAGTTTGTCAATTACCTGTTCTGCAGCGCCTATTTTTTGGCGGGCAATCCGCACATTAAAAGAGCTGACTGGACGAATGGTCTGGACCGCGCCATTTTCCAAAACGGTTTTCCCAGCAAGGCCGACTCGGTGCCCGCCAGCTACGGTGATATAGCCTTTTTGCAATTCTTCTTCAAACGCATAGAGTGAATACTGGCTAAGTTGGTTTAAAACATAGCTAGCGTCAGCAACGGAAAATCGGTATAGCGGATTGGTTGAATAAACGGAACGGGAGGCAAACAGACATTCAACCGGTTGACCCACCCGTAACCGGATTTCTTCAAGCTCCTCCAATTCCGTTGTGCGAAGGCTTTCTATAAAGGATTGAACCGGCTGGGGAAACAGCCGCAGTAAGTCACGAAGCATAAGCGATCCTCCTATTTGCGGATGCCAATTAAAATGAGGGCAACGCCTGTGGCGATAAAGACTAATTTGCTTGGCGACAGTTTATCAGCAACGCTAATCAAGCCAATGGCGATCGATAGTAAAAAAATTGAAGGACCGACGATGGCAAGGACAGCATTGATCGCTACAGCGCGTTCAATGCTGTTGTATTTGAGCATTAGCAAGGCAGCGCTAATTTCAATCAAGCCAGAAAGCAGCCTCAACCCTACCATGACAAGAAGCGCCCATTTAATGGCAACAAACATATTCAATTTGCCGGTCACCCCATTTCGGTCTTTTCGAAAGACAAGCACTTTGTACACTCTATGAAAGGCATGGACCGTTTTAGAACAGGATAAAACGATTAAAAACACCAACAAAATGAATCGGACGGATAGAAAACGTTTGACAGACGAGGAGTGTAGGCGAGGGAAGATGCGAATAGAACGAGTGGTTCATAAACAACGGTTTTCTCGCAAATGAAACGACTGTTTCATAGCAGCCATTTACGGACCGAAGCAAGACTCAGCAAAAAGAACATTTTTATTGCCTTTTGGTTTTCCAATGTAACGGACAAAACCACTCAAAAATAAAAAAAGATACAAGAGAAAGCTCTCCGTATCTTTTAGCCAACAATCGCGCCCGGTTGTGGAAGCCACTATTTCCCAGTGACAAAAATATTTTTTATTGCCCCTATAATTCCAGGTACTAGAAAAAAGATACCAAAAAATATAGTAAGTAAATTCATATGTGGTTCTTCATAAAAAGCAAACCACTTTGTAAAAATGGGAGATCCAACGATTTTTCCATATAACGTTCCATCATCAAAATCCCTATAAGGGATCCAGCCTGTCGTCTCAAATATAATAAAAATTATTTGTGACAATAAAAATACACAAATAGAAGATAGCCAAGGCTTTTTTAGAAACGAAACAGGATTTTTTTTAGTAGCCAAAAAAGTTCTCTCCTTTGAATGAAGCTTCTCTACAGTTAATTGGCCCGTCTAAAACATTTTAGCCAATAAAATCAAAATGACATTATTTCAATTTAACGGATGTTCTCCTTTTACGCAAGCCCATCCTGCCGTTTCGTAAAAACGGGCATACGCCTCCCCACGCTGCTGATTTTTTTGCTATACTAAAAGCAAATTGATTGTAAAAGAGAGTGCCACCTATGAGAACTGAAGTGCCTTTAATTGAAAAAAACATTGTTTTAGTCGGGTTTATGGGCGTCGGCAAAACAAGCATTGGCCAAGCGCTCGCCAAAAAAATGTACCGTGATTTTATTGATATTGACGCCGAAATCGAAGCAAAGTTGAACATGAGCATTCCCACGATTTTCGAAAAACATGGGGAAGCTTTTTTTCGCCAACATGAAAAGGAAGCCGTTTTTTCTGCTTGCAATGAAAAATTGAAAATTATTTCCCTTGGCGGCGGCGCTTTTACACAAGAAGCGATCCGCCAGCGCTGCCTTGCGAACTGCATTGTCATCCATTTGGATCTTTCATTTGAGTCTTGGAAAGATCGTGTCCACATGCTGATTGACAACCGCCCGATTCTCCAAGGAAAAACGATGCCTGAATTAAAACAACTATACACGGTAAGACGCAAGGCTTATGAAAATTATCACTCCCGCTTTTCGACAGATGCGTTCAATGTCGATGAAGCCGCAGAGTATTTAAAAGAATCGCTCCACCTCGCCTATGAAATCGAAGGCTAAAAAAGCGGCTTTTCCTTGGTAGTCAGGAAAAGCCGCTTTCATTCTGTTATGCTCTTGATACGTAAGAAGCCGATCTTGTGTCAATTACAAGCTTATCGCCTTGGTTTACGAAGAAAGGCACCTGAACCGTCAAGCCTGTTTCTAAAGTTGCCGGCTTCGTACCACCTGAGGCTGTATCGCCTTTAATTCCAGGCTCGGTTTCCACTACTTCTAAAATGACCGTATTCGGCACTTCTACGCCCAGTGTTTCGCTTTCATACGAGATCACATGCACTTCCATGTTCTCTTTTAAAAATTTTAGCTCGTATTCAATTTGTGCTGTTTGCAATTCAAGCTGTTCATACGTTTCGTTATCCATAAATGTGTGCGTGTCGCCGCTAGCATACAAGTATTGCATACGGCGGTTTTCAATATGCGCTTTTGCGACTTTCTCGCCAGCACGGAACGTTTTTTCTTGGATTGCGCCCGTCCTCAAGTTACGCAGTTTTGAACGGACAAACGCTGCTCCTTTTCCCGGTTTAACATGTTGGAACTCCATCACTTGCCAAATGCCATTATCGACTTCAATGGTTAAGCCCGTTTTAAAATCATTCACTGAGATCATTTCGTTTCCTCCATTTGCACAATTTGCCTTGTTTACTATACCACAGCTTTCGCTCTGTGTCTTTATACACCGACATGAATGAGCGTCCGCGGCGAATGGGTCAGCGTCGAGTTCCCGTTTTCTGTAATGACGACGTCGTCTTCAATACGCGTACCACCAACGCCAGGTATATAAACACCAGGCTCAACCGTCACGACCATTCCTGGCTGCAAAACCATGTCCGATTTTGTTGATAAACTCGGTCCTTCATGTACTTCCATGCCGAGCCCGTGGCCTGTTGAGTGACCAAAATATTGACCATATCCTTTTTCAGCAATGTAATCTCGTGCAAGGGCATCGCCTTCCTTGCCAGTTATGCCTGCTTTAATGCCCTCAACAGCTCGCTCTTGAGCAACCCGGACCGTTTCATAAATAGCTAGCAGTTCATCCGATATATCCCCTACTGCGAGCGTCCGTGTTATGTCTGAACAATAGCCGTTATAATAAGCGCCATAATCGAGCGTTACCAATTCACCATGCTCAATCGTTTTTTCAGAAGCCACGCCATGAGGCAAAGCAGAACGAACGCCAGAAGCAACAATAATATCAAATGAAGACGACGTCGCTCCTTTTTTGCGCATAAAAAACTCCAGCTCGTTGGATACGTCTATTTCTCTTACGCCAGGTTTAATGTATCCTTGGATATGGGCAAACGCTTCATCGGCAATCGCTGCCGCTTTTTGCATAATTGCAATCTCTTCCTGTGTTTTAATGACACGAAGCGATTCAACCACTTGCGAAACGGGGATCAATTTCGTATTGTCCAGCAAGTTCTGATATGTTTCAAATTCTGCATATGTAAGCTGTGTTTTCTCAAAACCAAGGCGCTTTATGCGGAGGCGTTCCACTTGCGCGGCAACTTCCTGTGGTAGCGTGCCTTTTTGTTCCATTACAGAACAATCAACGACTTGTTTCATTGCTTGTTCAGTATAACGGAAATCGGTCAAAAACAGTGCGTCTGTTTCCGTAAGTAAAACAGCGCCAGCCGTTCCGGTAAAACCGCTGACATAGCGACGGTTAACGTTGCTGGAAATGAGCAAACCGTCCAATTCATAATCGCTTAGCTTTGCTTGCAATGCTTTTACAATCGACATGGCTATCCCTCGCTTCATCCTTGAATAAGCAAATTGTAGCACAATTTTTGCCACTGGGAAACGGGGCGCTAATTAATGGCGAGCTTCGTTTTGTTCCGAATACTCATAAGCAATCGAATAGCCGATAAACAATCCGTAAAGGATAAATAGACATAACGTTGTTACCAGTGTATTGACTGTGTACGATTGGACTGGTTTTAATTGTGGGATAAAAGGATTAAGAATGTAAAAAACAATCACCCATATCAATACGCCAAAACCAACTCCAGGCCAGATGCTATTTACTTTTTGCAGCATCCATTTGTACAAAAACGCAACCCCAATCGAGCAAATCGCAATGACGCCTACGCCAACAACTTGACCGATGTGGCCTGTTTTCCACTCTCCTAAAGCCCATGGCAATAAGACAAAGGAAGGCCCGACTTGTGTAAAATTGAAATAATAAGAGAAATAGCCGATCAACGACCAAATAAGCCCACCAAAAAACCCGATCAACATCGTTTTAGTAGTAAAGCTCATTTGTTTTTCTTCTTTTATTTTCCGATGCAACTCTTTTCTTCTTGACATGCTTGCACACCTCCATTTGCTAGCATGCCCTAAATGAAAAAATACTTGTACGCTTGTTCGTTTTTGCTAAAAAAAGGTATAAACAAGCATTTGCCGTACATACTTTTAAAAACCAATTTTCGTCAATTTGCCTTGCTCACTGTTCATAGACGTTTTATACTTTACTTATAAATGAATGAGCGATAAAATCAGAACTTCGTTTTCCCCATCTTGCATGTTCACGATCTTGTGCATGTGTCTTCCTCATTTGGCCGAATGTCCATGGAACCGCTTTAGACGATGGACGCTATTTTTGCGAACGTGTTTGCGCAAGCTTTAAGCTTTTATTTAGAAAGGGGACATGGACGTGAATAACCCAATGAAAACCATTTTTGTTGTCTTACTCGCACTGGCGGCAATTGGCATTTTCAGCAACATTGGCAGCTTCTTTGCAATGGTTGGCAAAGCGGTGATCGCCATCGCGGCAATTTACTTTATTTATCGGCTTGTGATCGCAAAACGGTACGGCACGAGTATTTTTCCGAAACGGAAAGACGGGCCGACACGCGCTCAAATAAAAAAAGCGCAACGAACGAGTTCTGCAAACAAGCAGGAACAAAAACGAGTGTTCAAACAAAACGGAGCCAAACCAGCGACAAAGGCAAAAAGCCCATTAAAAAAAGGAGCAAAACGCCGGTCAGGTCCCCAGTTAACTGTCATTGAGGGCAAAGGAACGAAACCGAAGCGCAAGAAAAAAGCGTAATGTTTATCCACCAAGTCAATTGGGGGAATAGTGGAACGGCCCATTGCGTTTAGCTAAAAACAGGAGGCTCTTTCGTGAAAGAGCCTCCTGTTTTTAAGGTGTCCAAGTCGATAGAAAGGCAGTTGTTTTTTCTCGACCGAGTTGAATCATATGCCGTTTTTCTTCATTCGTTAGCGAAAAATCGGTTGATTTGATGTCCTCGACTGGAATAAAGACGACATTTTTCGCATGCTTTTCACTAATATAGCGAACATCATGGGCGCTTGTCACCGTTTCGAACAGCGCTTTGTACATGTCAACAGCATTGTTAATCACCGCTGGCGGCCGCTCGTCAAGCCGGGGCGCTAATTGAAAGCCAATCACCGGCCGCCTCCAACCTCCTTGGCTGCCGTCTTTAAAAAGCCACATCGGAAAATTGCTCAGCAACCCACCATCGACCATATAAAACGTCTTTTTTTTCGTGGATCTGTCATTTAGCTTTACCGGCTCAAAAAAATACGGAATGCTACAGCTCATGCGAATGGCCTTTGCTACGCTAAAGGCGCCGGGGTCATATTTATATTTAGGCAAATCATCTGGGAGCACAACCATCCGTCCTTGAGTAATGTCGGAAACAATCACCCGCAATGAGCCGCTCGGAAGATCAGCAAAACGACGGATGCCTTTTGCCGCCAAAACGTCTTGCAGCCATGCTTCCAACTGATCGCCTTTATATAAACCGAGGCGAAAGTAAAGATTGATCCACTTGGCAACAGGCAAAGGCAAAAACGACATCCGTTCATCTTTCATTTTTACGACGTCAAGCTGATCTAACAGCCGATACAGCTCTTTACTCGTATAGCCAGCCATAAGCAGCGCTGCTATAATCGCACCTGCGCTTGTACCGGCAATCCGTGTAAAAGAAAGCTTGCGTTCTTCCGCTGCTTCCACTGCCCCTACAAAGGCAAACGCTTTAACGCCTCCTCCTGCAAACACGGCATCTACATTCACTTTCGTCACCCCCTTATCACCTATATGTGAAAAAAGAAGGATGGTTTCCTTCTTTTTGTGGGGGGCTATAAATGGAGTTAATAAACTGTGATCGTTACTCGTCTTCGGGAAAGTCGTTGCGCTTTTGGATTTCCCGCAAATCGTCGATTCTCGTTTGGTTTTCTTGGAAGTATTGGACAAGGTCGCCAATCCGGTCTATCGCATCCCAGCTGATATGATGTTCAATCCCTTCTACGTCTTTATAAATATGGGTATCGTCCACACCAATGATTTTCATAAAATCCTCAAGCAATTCGTGGCGATAAACGAGCCTTTTGCCGATTTTATTGCCCTTTGCCGTTAAAACCAAACCCCTATAACGCTCATACACCAAATAATCGCTTTTATCCAGTTTTTGAACCATTTTCGTCACCGACGATGGATGGACTTCAAGCGCTTCGGCAATGTCCGATACCCTTGCATATCCCTTTTCTTCAATTAACATATAAATCCGCTCTAAATAATCTTCCATGCTTGGTGTTGGCATGAAATCCCTCCAATCAAACAGGCGAAAGCCGTCACTTCTTATCTTACTATAAAATGGAGATAAGAGACAGGGGGATCACGTAAAGTACTCGATTTTTGCACGTGGAAAGTACTTGTCAATATAGCCAGTAAGAGTGTCTCGCAACTCGGCCGCCCGTTCATCTTTGTAAACATACTTTCCACGTCCATACCGGCCCCATTTGTATTTCCGCTCCTTCTCCTCCATTTCCAGCTTTGATTTCGGATAACGTTTGTTTATGACCCGTTTCGCCGTTTGTGTGAAACGGTGCTGGATCATTTCAAATGTCAAATCTTTCTTTGCATAGGAAGGCAAACTGGCCTCTAAGCGTTCAAACAATTCCAGATAACCTTCTTCCCAGCCTTCATGCCAAATAATCGGTGCGATGACAAAGCCGAGTGGATAGTCCGCTTTAGCGACTTTTTCAGCAGCTTCAATCCGTTCTAAAAAATTGGACGTTCCTGGTTCAAAATACTTAATAACATGTGCAGCATTGACACTAAAACGGAAACGCGTGTGGCCGTTATGTTTGGCATCGAGGAGGTGATCGACATGGTGGTACTTCGTGACAAAGCGAAGCCGGCCATGTTCACGCTCCCCAATAAATTCAATTGTTTTCTTTAATGAATGTGTTAAATGATCGATGCCGACAATATCGGATGTGCACGCCGCTTCAAAACGGGTGATTTCTGGCGCACGCTCTTTCATATAATCATCAGCTGCTGAAAAAATATCATCGAGGTTTACATATGTTCGGATGTATGGTTTATCTCCAAGCGTTGTTTGCAAATAACAGTAGTGGCAATGCCCCATACACCCTGTTGCCAATGGAATGGCATACTCTGCCGATGGCTTGGATGTGTCGAATTTTAATGTTTTTCGGACACCTACTACGAGTGTCGATTTGGCATTTCGGTATTGTTGATTTTCATTTTTCCCGGGAATGTTTCGTACCTGGTTGTGTGACGTTGTCTCCCGAATTTCGACATCTGCGTTTTTAAACTTCTCGTATAATTCCTTACCAAGTGGATAATTAAGTGCTTGTGGTTCAAAGTACACAAGTTGGGGATAAAATGGCCTCATCAAAACGCTCCTTTTTATTTTCCTATAGAATGTGTATCTCGGGTGAATTTCATTACTCCCATTGACAAACAAGCGTTCTTTTTGGAAAATAGAAGAGACATCAAGAAGAAAATATAGGAAACGAGGGCTAAAAATGAATCATATTATCGTGAATGACTCCATCGTCCCTGAAACAGAGGCCCATGTTTCATACAATGACCGCGGGTACCATTTCGGTGATGGCATTTATGAAGTTATACGCATTTATGAAGGAAGTTATTTTGCGCTCGATGCTCATTTAGATCGGTTGTATGCCAGCGCAGAAAAACTCGACATGCGCATCCCTTATCAAAAAGAAACGTTGGCTGCCCGCCTAAACGATTACAAGAACACCGAAAAAATCGAAAATGGCTCTGTTTACGTCCAATTTACAAGGGGCGCAGGCGCTCGCAACCATTTGTATACCCGTGAAGAAACGCCTGTTTTAACTGGCTTTGCACTCCCTGATAAGCCGATGCAAGCAAGTCAGGAAAAAGGCGTTTCCGTTTATGTAACGCCTGATATCCGTTGGCTCCGCTGTGACATAAAAACCATCAATTTGCTAGGCAATGTCCTCGCCAAACGGAAAGCAAGCGACCACGATTGTGCAGAGGCGGTGCTTTACCGTGATGAGGCGGTCACAGAAGGGTCTTCATCTAACTTATTTCTTGTTAACAATGAGACTTTATACACACACCCGGCAAACAATCTAATTTTAAATGGCATTACACGCCAAGAAATCATCTCGATTGCCAAGAACATGGGGATCGATGTTGTGGAAGAGCCGTTTCCAAAAGAAGTGCTTGCTCATGCGGAGGAAGCGTTCATTACTAGCACATCGATTGAAATTACGCCTGTCCATACGTTTAAAGGCGATGTAGTGGCTACACTGTCCGTCGGCCCTGTAACAAGAAAGCTGCAACAAGCACTTGCAGAGCATATTCACACCCAAACAAGCGCTTCCGTTTAGGAGAGCGCTTGTTTGGAGGTTGTCCCAAAAGCCTTTAAAATGAAGAAGGGGAGTCGAGATCTGACTTGATCTCGACTCCCCTTTATTTGGATGGATCGGTATTTCGGTGAATGATGGCGGGCAAGGCCCGCCATTTTCTTCAGATTGAGGGCCAACCCCAGCCAACCAAGCTCCACCGTCACCTTTTCCAACCCGCGAAGGTGGAATCGTCGAAACCCGAGATTTTGTTTGGCATGCCCAAATACACTCTCGACGTCCGTTTTTCTTTGCGCGTAGAGTGTGGCTCCTCTTTCACTATGTAGTTTGGCCGCTTCTTTGGCTTTGAGCTCCTCGTAGACAGGGTTGTAATGAATTTGGCGAGGCCCCTT
>NZ_FRBS01000002.1 GCF_900142675.1 Shouchella rhizosphaerae
TCATTGCACAACCGAAGTTGTGGCTCACTATGATTGACGAGATACCTTGTATCTCTTTTACGCTTGGCTTTTGTTCAGTTTTCAAAGGACTCGTTTTGCCGCCGTTCTCTCTTGGCGACTCAATTAATATATCATGTTTGTTAAATAGCGTCAACTATTTCAGGAAAATAATTTGTGGTTTTTTAAAGTAATGCTTGTAAACTATAAAAGACGGCCCTAGCTGTCCTTAGTTGGAACTGGCCGTCCGTATAGGTACTTCCCCTATCTACTGATATCTTAGCTTATAATTCTTTAGATTTTTCCCTAGTAGGTAAAAACTGTTGTTCCCGTTTTTCATAAAACCATAGTAATTTCCTTACAAATTTAAGACGAGGGACAATAAAAGAAACCATTAAAGCTGAAGCGATACTAATTAGCGCCCCAACTAAGACATCTGCAGGATAGTGCACACCCACCCAAATACGAGAAAGGCCAACAAAAAAAGCAACCGTCATCCATATGTAACTCCATCTTTTTCGATATATGCAGAAAGTTGTACAAAACGCAAAGAATAAAATAGTATGGTCGCTCGGAAACGAATTATCTACTGCTTTCTCTATTAATTGATTTACATTAGACAATTCCGCAAATGGTTGATTATTTGCATGTAATTTCCCAGCAATTTTCCCGATAACCTCGGCTACAATAAAGGCTATAATAGCCGAAATTATCATCATCCTATTTTCCCTTATCCTAGTAAACCAGAACATTAAAACAAATAAAGCAAGAACAAAAACCATATATTCAGCTATGAATATAAAAGTATCGTTTAGATATGCATGTTCTTTACCAAAATCATTAATTAGTCTAAACAAATCAACATTCCTTTGAAATAAATCCATGCTTATACCTCTCCTTGAATTTTATATTGATATAGAAGAAGTATAAGCAATGTGTTGTTAGTTAATAATCGATTTCCCTTACGTAAACCTTACAATGATGCAATGCTACTCTTACAATTATGTAATAAAATTTAAGTTATTTTTTTCTTACACTATTTTGCTTCTTCGTTTAATGACATATCTATCTAAAAAAGAGACCGTTGTTTTCAATATCCTCCAACAGTCCCCATAAAATTTAGTTTAATGTATTCATGCAGCTCGTGCAGTTCCCTAGACCAGACAGGAGGCTTTTGCTTTACGAATTCGTCGATTGCCCGCCATCTACATGGAGAACTTGCCCTGTCACAAACCTGGAATCATCAGATGCCAAATAGACGTAAGTAGGCGCTAATTCAAATGGCTGCCCTACCCGGTTAAAGACATTGTCCCCTGGAAGGGCATTGTCATCAGCGGAGAAACTAGCGGGGATGAGCGGCGTCCATATTTTCCCTGGAGCGACGGCGTTTACGCGGATCCCTTTATCGCCAATTTGTTTGGCAAGGGCACGGGTCCATCCGACAATTGCCCCTTTTGTCGCCGTATAATCTACAAGCTGAGGCTCTCCGACATAGGTAACGACCGATGTCGTTCCAATAATAGAACTGCCTGCCTTTAAATATGGAAGGGCGGCTCGCGTTAAATAAAAATGGGAGTAAAAATTGACTTTAAATGTATGGTCAAATTGTTCATCGGTAATATCGACGATGGAGTGTTGGGGAAATTGGATGCCGACGTTATTGCAAAGAATATCGATTTTCCCAAATGCTTCGATCGTTTTCGCAACAATTGTTTCACACATCTGTTTTTCACTAACATCGCCAGGCAAAAGCAAACAACGTTGCCCCAATTCTTCAATTCGCTTTTTCGTCCGTTGGGCATCTTCATGTTCATCCAAATAGCTAATTACCACATCTGCTTCTTCTTTAGCAAAGGCAATTGCTGCTGCAGCGCCGATGCCACTGTCGCCACCAGTAATGATTGCCGTTTTTCCTGTTAATTTTCCACTTCCTTGTACATTAGGGTTTTCAATAATCGGTTTTGGAACCATTAAGCGTTCAACGCCAGGGTGCTTTAATTGCCTTTGTTCTGGAGCAACTAGTGGAATGTCTTCGTAACGTGTAATTTTTCCATAGTAAGGATATTGGGGATAGGGTTTCGTTTGCTTATGGCGTTCAAACCAGTCTTGTAGCGCTTTTATTTCCTTTTCTTTAAAGTCCCCGTCATTTTTGCTTGCCATTTGCCTCTCCTCCGTCCCTTTTAGCTATTGCCACCGTATGTATAGGCAGGAGCCGTGGTGCCCGTCTTCGCTAAAAAAGGATAGGCTCGTAAATCAATTGCTTGCGTACAGTAAAGAAAAAGGGGTGTTTTCGCTTGTATACTTTTTATCCTGAAGTAACTTTGCTGTTGGAAAAGGACGTCAATCAAAAAGAACGGATGTTTTATTTAAAGGACTCTTGGCTAGTTCCTAAAATCGGGCCTCGCCCCCCTTTTTATGCCTATCCTCGTTATGGGCCTTCCTACCCGATTATTTAACGCGAAACGCACACGAAAAAAACCAGCTAGCTCAATACGATGCTAACTGGTTTTTTGCTTTTTTATTCTGCGTTTTCCTCTGATGTCGGTTGCTCTTGCTCATCATCGTCTTCTAAGTCATCGACTTCGTCGTCGTTAATGTTCACACGGGCGACTGTCGCTACTTCTTCTCCTTCGCTGACACGAATCAACGTCACGCCTTGAGTATTTCGGCCAGTGGTTGAAATGCCGTCTACGTTGGTGCGAATAATAATCCCATTGGCGGTAACAATCATAATGTCGTCTTCGTCGGCCACCATTTTCAAAGAGACAAGAGGACCGTTTTTATCAGTAATGTTACATGTTTTAATCCCTTTTCCGCCGCGGCTTTGGACCCGGTATTCATCAAGTGGCGTCCGTTTGCCGTAGCCTTTCTCGGTAACGACGAGCACGCTTTGGTTTTCATCCACTACGTCCATGCCGACCACACCGTCATTCTCAGATAGGGTAATGCCTTTGACGCCGCCTGCAGTACGTCCCATTAGGCGGACATCTGTTTCTGGAAAACGGATCGCCATTCCTTGTTTCGTCCCGATCATCACTTCACGGTTGCCATCGGTTAAACGCACGCCGTGGAGTGAATCGCCTTCTCTTAAATTGATCGCGAACAAACCACCTTTACGGATATTCGCAAATGCAGACAACTTTGTTCGTTTGGCAATGCCGTGCTCTGTTACGAAAAACAAATACGAATCGTCATCAAAGCATTCAATTGGGATGACTGTACTAATCGTTTCGCCTGGATCAAATGGCAACAGATTAATCGCCGGAATGCCTTTTGCTGTTCGACCTAGTTCAGGGATTTCATACCCTTTTAGGCGGTAGGCTTTCCCTTTGTTTGTGAAGACTAACACGGTATGGTGCGTGTTGGTCGTAAACAAGTGCTGGACAAAGTCGTCATCATTCGTACCCATGCCTTGTACGCCTTTTCCGCCCCGTTTTTGAGCACGGTACGTAGAAATAGGCAAGCGTTTAATGTAGCCGTTATGGGTAATAGTAATAACAATATTTTGCCGTGGGATTAAATCCTCATCTTCCAAATGTTCTTCGCTCGCCGAAATGACCGTCCGCCGTTCGTCATTAAATTTCTCTTTAATGGCAAGGATTTCTTCTTGGATGACGTCAATGACTTTCTCGTCACTAGCCAAAATTGCACGGAGTTCAGCAATTCGCGCCAACACGTCTTTGTATTCTTGTTCAAGCTTATCCCGTTCCAAACCAGTTAACCGTTGCAAGCGCATATCGAGAATCGCTTGTGCTTGGTCATAGCTGAGTTCGAATCGCTCAATTAAGCCGTTTCGAGCGATTTCTGCTGTGTCCGAACCACGGATTAAGGCAATGATTTCATCAATATGGTCAAGGGCAATGCGCAAGCCTTCCAAAATGTGGGCGCGGGCTTCCGCTTTGTTTAGGTCAAACTGAGTGCGCCTGCGGATCACTTCTACTTGGTGAGCCAAATATTGTTCCAGCGTCTGTTTCAAGTTTAAGACTTCAGGCCGGCCATTCACAAGAGCAAGCATATTAATGCCAAAACTTGTTTGTAAGGCAGTCTGTTTAAACAAATTGTTTAAAATGACGTTTGGATTTGCGTCTCTACGCACATCGATGACAATGTTCATGCCATTGCGGTCCGAGGAATCACGCAGTTCGGTAATGCCATCAATTTTCTTGTCACGCACTAGTTCCGCGATTTTTTCAATCAGACGCGCTTTATTGACTTGGTATGGCAGTTCCGTGACGATAATCGACTGTTTGCCTTTGTTTTCGACAATTTCGGTTTTAGCCCGTACGGTAATCGAGCCTCGTCCTGTTGAATAGGCTTTGCGTATGCCAGAGCGGCCGAGGATCTCGCCGCCTGTTGGAAAATCAGGGCCTGGAATATATTCCATGAGCTCAGGAATACTAATGTCAGGATTTTTTGCTAAAGCAAGTACACCGTCAATCACTTCACCTAATTGATGGGGCGGGATATTGGTTGCCATCCCGACTGCAATCCCCGACGTGCCATTGACGAGTAAATTCGGAAAACGGGAAGGCATCACTTTCGGTTCTCGCTCAGTGCCGTCATAGTTATCGATAAAATCAACGGTATCTTTGTTTAAATCCCGGACTAGTTCCATGGAAATCTTGGACATTTTTGATTCTGTATAACGCATTGCCGCGGCAGAGTCGCCATCAATGGAACCGAAGTTGCCATGCCCGTTGACGAGCATATAACGATAACTAAAATCTTGTGCCATCCGTACCATTGCGTCATATACAGAAGTATCGCCGTGTGGGTGGTACTTTCCAAGCACTTCGCCTACGATCCGCGCCGACTTTTTATATGGTTTGTCTGGCGTCATCCCAAGCTCAAACATGGCATACAGAATCCGGCGATGCACGGGCTTCATGCCATCCCTTACGTCTGGCAGCGCCCGGCTGACAATGACGCTCATCGCGTAATCGATGAACGATTCTTTCATTTCCTCGTCTATTTGTCTTTCTCTTAGTCTTGGTACATCTTCTTCAGCCATTCCGTAAACCTCCAGGGCAGCTGGCAATGATTTGCGTCAGCCGTTCTTCTACACATCCAAATTTTTCACGTAATGTGCATTTTCTTGAATAAAATCGCGCCTTGGCTCCACTCGGTCGCCCATGAGAATTTCAAATATCTCATCTGCTTTGATCGCATCAGCGAGAGTCACTTGGAGCATATTGCGAACCTGTGGGTCCATCGTTGTTTCCCACAGTTGGCCAGCGTTCATTTCGCCAAGACCTTTGTAGCGTTGGACGCTCACTTTGCTGCGGTCTGCCACAGTTGCTAAATGCGCATCAAGCTCCCGGTCAGAATAAACATACGTTACATTGTTTTTTCCTTGCTCAATTTTATAAAGCGGCGGTTGCGCAATGTACACATAGCCATTTTCAAGGAGTTCGCGCATATAGCGATAGAAAAACGTTAAAATCAATGTCCGGATATGGGCGCCGTCTACGTCGGCATCGGTCATGATGACGATTTTATGGTAGCGTGCTTTTGAAATATCAAATTCATCGCCAATTCCCGTGCCAATTGCCGTGATGATCATCCGAATTTCATTGTTTGCTAAAATTTTGTCCAGACGGGCTTTTTCTACGTTAAGGATTTTCCCTCGCAAAGGAAGAATCGCTTGGAAATGGGGATCTCGGCCCCCTTTTGCCGAACCGCCGGCAGAATCGCCCTCAACGATAAACAATTCACTAATCGACGCATCTTTTGATGTACAGTCGGTTAGCTTTCCAGGAAGCGAGCTTACTTCTAAGGCGCTTTTCCGCCGTGTCAACTCACGGGCCTTTTTAGCAGCCTCACGGGCACGGGAAGCCATCAACCCTTTATCGACAATCTTGCGGGCAACTCCTGGATTCTCAGACAGGAACCTTGCAAAACTTTCGCTGAATAAAGAGTCAGTAATTGTGCGTGCTTCACTGTTTCCTAGCTTTGTTTTCGTTTGCCCTTCAAACTGGGGCTCAGGAATTTTGACGGAAATGATTGCTGTCAGCCCTTCACGGACATCCTCGCCACTTAAGTTTGGATCGTTTTCTTTAAACAACCCATTTTTGCGGGCGTAATCATTAATAACGCGCGTCAAGCCTGTTTTAAAGCCTGATTCATGCGTGCCCCCTTCATGGGTATTAATGTTATTCGCGAAGGAGTAAATGCTGCTCGTAAATCCGTCATTGTATTGGACGGCTACTTCAACAGAAATGCCGTCTTTTTCGCTTTCCACATAAATCGGCTCTTCATGGAGCGTTTCTTTTGAACGGTTGAGGTGTTTGACAAACGACGAAATTCCACCCTCGTAATGGTAGGTGGCCTTTTTGCCGTCCTCTGTTCGTTTGTCCTCAATTTTGATCGTCAGCCCTTTGTTTAAAAACGCCAACTCGCGAATGCGGGCAGCAAGTGTTTCATAATCAAATTCAACCGTCTCCCGGAAAATTTCTGGGTCTGGCTGGAACGTAATAGTCGTGCCGGTTTTATCGGTTTCACCTATGACGGTCAAATCAGCATCGGGAACACCACGGCTATAAGATTGGCTATGGATTTTCCCGTCTAAATGGACATTGACCGTTAAGTGTGTCGACAGCGCGTTGACGACGGAAGCACCAACTCCGTGAAGGCCGCCTGATACTTTATAGCCGCCACCGCCAAATTTCCCTCCGGCATGAAGGGTAGTCATAATGACCTCGACCGCCGGACGGCCCATTTTTTCTTGGATGCCGACAGGAATGCCACGGCCATTATCCTCAACCGTAAGGGCGTTTCCTTCCTCGATCGTTACTTTAATTTCATCACAGAAACCAGCCATCGCTTCGTCAATGCTGTTGTCGACAATTTCCCATACTAGATGGTGCAGCCCTCTTTGGCTTGTCGACCCGATATACATGCCAGGGCGCTTGCGCACGGCTTCAAGCCCTTCTAAAACTTGAATTTGGCTTTCATCGTATGTTTGATTTTGCTCATTTACCAACATTCTTCACCTTCTCATCAGGGATCGTCTACTCACTATCGCTTAAAAGCGCCTCCCCCAATTCGTCATTTAGCAATTCCAATCCATCAGACATGGACCGGCGTTTTAACGTCTGCGAGGAAACCGGGGAAAAATAGATGCAAGTATCGGTTACAATGACACTTTTCACTGAATCTTCTGATGCAATTTTTTTGCAATCGTGTTTCGTATCCCATTCGTGTAAAAAAACGGCTGTATCTTTTGCCAGTTCGCCTTCGGCATAGGGCAAGATTGCGATAATTTCTATAGCTGGCAAAATGACCTCTCCACCGATGTGAATATACATACTTTACTCCAATCGTTTCACTGTGCCTTGGTCTACAGAAAAGAGGCAAGCCTCAGCCAACACGCTATCATCGAGTCCACTTGTGGAAGTGGTCGTTACAAATGTCTGCACACGGGCTTGGATCGCCTCTAACAGATGCGATTGCCGATAATTGTCTAGTTCAGATAATACATCGTCCAAAAGCAAAATCGGGTAATCGCCAATTTCCGCATAGATTAAATCGATTTCAGCTAGTTTGACAGACAGCGCCGTCGTTCTTTGTTGTCCTTGTGAGCCGTAGGATTGGACATCTAAACCATTGACAGAGAAAGAAACATCATCACGGTGGGGCCCAAACAATGTGGTCCCCCTGCGTACCTCTGTTTCCCTTTTCGTTTCGTACGCTTTATATAAGTCTTCTTTTATTTTCGACATATTCTCTATGTCTGATACCTCAATTGACGGGATATAGGAAAGAGTGAGCATTTCTTTACCGCGGCTAATGGATTGATGGATTGGCGTGGCCCATTCTTCGAGCCGGCTAATAAATTCAGCCCGCTTTTTCATGACAAATGCCGCTTTGTCAATGAGCTGCTCGGTTAAAACATCCACCATTGCATAATTTTGCGAGCGTTTTTGTTGCATATTTTTTAAGAGCACATTCCGTTGCTTTAGTATTTTCCCGTACAAGGAAAGGCTGTTTAAATAAACTGGACTGATCTGGCCAAGCTCCATGTCGATAAAGCGCCGCCTGACTTGCGGGCTGCCTTTCACTAAGTCAAGATCTTCAGGAGCGAACATGACGACATTCAGCGTCCCTACATAGTCGCTGAGGCGGCGCTGTTCAAGGCCGTTAATCTTTCCTTTTTTCCCTTTAGCCGACAAAATGATATCGAGTTCGACCTCGCCTGTACGTTTTTCGGCTTTCGCATGAATGCGTGCGAACGGCTCTTCAAAGCCAATCATTTCTTTGTCTTTTTGGGTGCGATGGGATTTGGCTAGTGCTACCACATAAATCGCTTCCAGCAAGTTTGTCTTTCCTTGGGCATTTTCGCCGACAAAGACATTGATTTTTTCGCCAAAAACGACAGCCGTTTTGCTGTAATTACGGTAAGAGGACAGCTCAAGCGTGTGGATAATCATCGTTATTCCTTTCCAACAATCGTCAATGTGCGCCCGTCGGCCAATTCAATCACATCCCCGTTTCGTAATTTGCGGCCGCGCCGGTTTTCTTCTTCGCTATTCACGCGCGGGGTGTGCTCGCTCAAATACCATTTTGCCATGCCTCCCGTATCAATAGCGCCAATTTCCTTCAAGAGCTGGCCAAGGGTAATATACTCCGTTTCAATTCGTATTTGTTCCAAGGTCTACCTCACAATCGGCTGGACGAAGGAAGACAGCATACTTTGCGAGAATGCTGCCTTTTTCGTTAGCCATATAGGTTTTCTTCCAAATCTCGTTTGTTCATCTTTTCTTATATTGTACTAAACGTTTGCGCTGTTAGCCAACCTTTTTTCGCCCTAGTACTTTAATACGTTCTGACTGGCGAGAATAAATGCAAATAGTGGTCTGAGTCAATTGGGCGAATAACGAAGGGACTCATCGCACCTGTCAAAAAGATTTGGACTTCATCGCTGTCAACCACTTTCAAGGCATCAAGGATATTTTTCCCATTAAACGAAATCCGTATTTCATCCCCTTCAAATTGGTCAGTAGCCATTTTTTCCGTCACTTTTCCTATTTCCTGTGATGTTGACGTAATTTCAATTTGGTTGTCGCCAAGTGTTTTGACGTTTATAACATTGTTTTTTGCTTCCCTAGATAACAACATTGCCCGTTCAAGCGTATGGACCAATTCTTTTGTTTTTACGACAAAGGACGTTTTGAACTGAGTTGGTATCATGCCAGACGTTACTGGATACTTTCCTTCAAGCAGTCTTGAAAAAAACAACAAGTTTCCGAGTTTAAAAAGGATTTGATTCTCGGTTACAACAATTTCAGCCAAATCGCTTGTATCCTCCAAAATTTTGCTCAACTCTTGCAAGCTTTTTCCAGGGATCACGACATTTTTAAATTCGAGTCCCTCATCTTGGCTATCAATCTTTGTTTTCCGCATCGCCAACCGATGGCTATCTGTTGCAGTACAGATGAGCTCCCCGTTTTCCGTCTCAATGTTTACACCTGTCAACACGGGACGTGTTTCCTGAGTGGACACGGCAAATACGGTTTGGCGAATGATGTTGCGCAACATATCTTGCGGCAAGCTAAAAATCAAATCTTCCTTCAGTTGTGGCAGACGAGGATATTCCTCTGGATCAAGGCCATTTAACGTAAAAACAGAAGAACCAGAGCGGATTGTTGCTGCAAATTGGTCATGCACTTGGATTTCAATCGTTTCCCCGGGCAGTTTTTTCACAATCTCAGCAAAGTATTTTGATTGCAACACGATACTTCCTGCTTGTTCGATTTGCACAATTTCACGTTCGTTTTCTTCTTTTGGAATAAACGATTCAATCGATAAGTCTGAGTCGCTCCCGGTAAGGGTTAAGCCATTTGCATCAGCAACCAATTTAATTCCCGTTAAAATGGGAATCGTTGTTCTGGATGAAACGGCTTTTGCAACATGTTGGACATCGTGAACCATCCGATTCCGTTCAATAATGACATGCATAATAAGAAACTCCTTTTCATAAATCTATATATAAGTCTTTTAAATGTCGTAGTAATAGTACTAGGGCTTGTGTATTTGTGGATAAGTAAGCAAAATGCGTAAAGAGACAGCCTATTCACATGTGGGTAGTTTGTGGATAGGCTTGTTTCTGTTATACACATGTTCACATCTATTGACGCAACTGCTCGGTAATAGCTTGCACTTTTTGCTGCAATTCCTGGTCAGTGGCAAGCAGTTTTGAAATCTTTTCATGAGCATGGATGACGGTTGTATGGTCGCGGCCGCCAAATTCACTGCCGATTTTAGGCAATGAAGCGTCCGTCATTTCTCGGGATAAGTACATCGCTATTTGGCGCGGGAAAGCGACTGATTTAGTTCGTTTCTTTGCTTTAAAATCTTCTAGCTTTACTTGGAAGTGTTCGCCAACAAGCTTTTGGATGTCTGTAATTGTTAGCGTTTTAGGCATCGCATTTGGAATGATATCTTTTAATGCTTCAGCCGCCAGATCGGCGTTCATATCTTGATTAATTAAAGAAGAATAGGCAACAACACGGATGAGCGCACCTTCTAGCTCACGAATGTTTGTATCAATCTGATTGGCAATGTAAAGCATCACTTCATTAGGGATATCCAAGTTTTCTGCCTTCGCTTTTTTGCGCAAAATGGCAATGCGCGTTTCCAAATCAGGCGGCGTAATGTCGGTAATCAAGCCCCATTCAAAACGGGAGCGTAATCGGTCTTCCAAAGTCGGTATCTCTTTTGGAGGGCGGTCACTTGAAATGACGATCTGCTTTGATTCCTCATGCAATGCATTGAATGTATGAAAAAATTCTTCCTGTGTTTGGATTTTGCCGGCAATAAATTGGATGTCGTCAATGAGCAGTACATCAACATTGCGGTATTTGTTACGAAAATGGACAGCTTTGTTGTCTCGGATCGCGTTAATAAATTCATTTGTAAATTTTTCAGATGACAAATACACAACTTTCGCATTTGGGTTATGTTCCATTACATAATGGCCAATCGCATGCATTAAATGGGTTTTTCCTAGGCCGACTCCTCCATAGATAAACAGAGGGTTATAGGCTCTCGCAGGAGCTTCCGCAACGGCTAATGAAGCTGCATGGGCAAAGCGATTTCCAGAGCCAATGACAAATGTGTTAAACGTGTATTTATCGTTAAGCATCGTTTGCGACAGTGTCGATTGGCCAGCTACATCTTTTTCTGGCGGGGTCTGAGGTGTTTGTTCAGGTAATGCTTCCTCTTCTTGGTTATGTTGAGGAATAACAAACTTTGGCGTCAATCGCGCACCTGTAAGCTGTTCAATAATGTCGGACGTCAGCCCTGAATAGTGGTCTTCAAGCCAGTCACGTGCAAACTCATTTGGCGCAGTGACAATGATCGTGTCGTTATTTTGGAGCGCATTCGCTTTGGTTGCTCTTAGCCACGTTTCATAGCTAGGTTTGCTTACTTTCTTTTTCATTTCTTCAAGCACTTTGTTCCACAGATCATCAATATTTTCCAAAAAAACCCCTCCCTTATTGCGACATAAATAAGCTGTACAACATTTGTACAACATCTAAAATCAACACGAATAATTATGCGTGCACTGCATAGTTGTGTATAATAATTATTATAGTAGAAAAGCGGAAATCCCCCTTATACAGTGCGTTGTGGATAAGAACGCCAACAGAAATAAAAAACCTGTCCACAACCTTACCCACAGGCTGTGGACAGGTTTTTTGATTAAGTCAATGTCCACGAAGGAAAACAACTTAATCATAGCAAAAATAACTAGATACCGCAATGGTTCTATGTACTTATCCACAAAACCCTGTATCTAGTGTTTTGTAGTTGTCCACAACACTAGATATGTGTAAAGGGTTGTCGATAACTTGTAGACAAGAAAAAATGGAGCTCGGATTTTATCCACAATTGTCGAAAAGAGGGAGAAGCAGTAGCCGATTGAACTATCTCTTGACAGAGGTAGTCTATTGTCTATATAATTTTTTAGAGTGTCTTACAGAGATACAATCCTCGAAGGAGGTGGAATAAATGGGAAAACCAACGTTCCAACCAAATAACCGCAAACGCAAAAAGAATCATGGCTTCCGTGCCCGCATGGCGACAAAAAACGGGCGTAAAGTGCTTGCGCGCCGCCGTCAAAAAGGAAGAAAAGTATTGTCTGCATAGACCACTGGCGCCAGTGGTCTTTTTCAAGTATGAGGAGCATTGCAGGCGAGAGGTCGTGGTCAGATTGAAAAAAGAGCAACGAATTAAAAAGAACCGAGAGTTTTCAGCGGTTTTTAAAAAAGGGAGTTCAATGGCGAATCGCCAGTTTGTTTTATACGTGTTGCCAAAAGAGGGACAAGACCGTTTACGGCTCGGCCTGTCCGTTTCAAAACGTGTCGGGAATGCCGTTTGTCGAAATCGGATCAAGCGCCTTGTCCGCGCCGCTTTTCATGAACTTGAAGGACAGCTTCGGCCAGACTGTGACTATGTAGTGATCGCGCGAAATCCAGCACGCGACCTTTCCTTTAAAGAAGTACGGAGCAGTTTGGAGCACGTTATGAAAAAAGCGAAAGTATTGGCCCCTTTATATGGAAATAGAAAGAAAGATAGCTGATTGGTGGGAGGATGTCCGAGTTTGATGAAAAAAACAGGCTGGCTACTTGTACTGGCGAGCATGCTGTTGTTTTTATCCGGCTGCTTTAGCGTCAATGAGCCCGTTACGGCTGAGAGCGAAGGGATATGGAATTCGTTTTTTGTGTATCCGTTATCACGGCTCATTATCCTAATTGCCGGCTGGGTCAGTAGTTATGGCTGGGCGATTATTGTTGTAACTGTTCTGTTTCGGATCGTGCTTTTGCCGTTAATGGTCAAGCAGACGAAGAGCATGAAAGCAATGCAGCAACTACAGCCCGAAATGCAAAAGCTCCGTCAAAAGTACAGTGCAAAAGATAAGAACACGCAAATGCAGCTAAATACAGAAATGCAGAAGTTGTTTTCTGAACATAAAGTGAACCCATTTGCCGGCTGTTTGCCTTTGCTTGTGCAAATGCCGATTTTCTTGGCGATTTACCACGCAATTATGCGGACGCCTAATTTTCAAGGGGAATCGTTTGCTTGGTTTGTACTAAACAATCCAGATCCTTATTTTATTTTACCTGTTTTGGCATGTATTTTAACGTTTATCCAGCAAAAAATGATGATGGTGCAAGACAATCCACAAATGAAAATTTTGTTGTATGCGATGCCGATTATGATTTTGGTGGTAGGTATTTTCCTTCCTGCAGCCGTCATTTTATACTGGGTTGTCGGAAATATTTTCATGATCATGCAAACATACTTTATTACCGGGCCAAATGCTGGCAAACGGGGCCTCGAAACAACAGTGGAAACAGCCGCTGCTTCAAAAGCAAAAGGAAACCAAGGCAGCCAACGGAAAAATAACAAGAACAAGCCAAACAAGAAAAAGAAAAAGCCGAAGAAAAAACGCAAATAAGAAAGGGGATTAAAAGTGGCGCATACGTTCAAAGGTCGGACGGTGGAAGAAGCAGTTGCCAATGCAGTGCAGCATTTGGGTACTACGGAAGAACAGTTAGTCTATGAAGTCATCGAACAACCACAAAAAGGGTTTTTCGGTTTGTTTGGCGGAAAGCCAGCTGTGATTAAAGCTCATGTGCCGCCAAGATCTACAGACGTTGCCCGCTCCTTTCTTGAAGAAACCATTTCTTTAATGGGGTTAAAAGCTGAACTTTCGGTCGAGCAAGTAGGCAAAGAAGCGTTTTTTTCGTTGCATACAGAAGAAGAAAAAGACCAAGGTCGTTTGATTGGACGCAAAGGGCAGACGCTCGATTCATTAGAGTATTTAACGAATCTGGCTGCTTCCCATTCGCCTAGCACGGATTTCGTCAAAGTCCGGCTCGATGCCGGAGGCTACCGGCACAAACGGGAAGAAACGCTCAAGCAGCTCGCATTGCGGATCAGCCATAAGGCCAAAACGACAAAGGAACCGATTGTCCTTGAGCCAATGCCAGCTCGTGAACGTAAAGTCATTCATACGACGTTGGCAAACGATGCCGGCGTGCAGACCCATTCGCAAGGCGAAGGAGCAAAACGGCATGTTGTCGTTGAGCCGACGCAATTCGACTGAAACACGTTGTCAGACGAGGCGTGCAGGTGAAGGAAGAGGCGAATAGAACGGGTGTTCATGACATATGGCTGAGGCAACCGACGACGTATGCAAGCGATTGTCTACAGTTTGAAAGGGAAGCGCATGCTTCCTTTTTCTTGTTCCTAAAAATGCAGTCAACTTCAGGCGATAGCTTTTCGCGTTTTCCTGTGCTATTCTTATATGTTGAAGATATGCCTTAAGGAGGTGAAAACGATGGAAATGGATACAATTGCAGCAATATCGACGGCACTTGGAGAAGGGGCGATTGGGATTGTCCGGCTGAGCGGAGATCAAGCAATTGCGATTGGCGATAAGTTGTTTAAAGGGACAAAGCGTTTAGAAGATACGCCGAGTCACACAATTGTGTATGGCCATTTAATGGATGATGCTAGCGAGGAAGCGATTGAAGAAGCGATGGTCACGGTTATGAGAGCGCCGAGGACCTATACACGTGAAGACATTGTGGAAATCAATTGCCACGGCGGGCTTGTGTCTGTGAACCGTGTGCTTCAAGCTGTGCTGGCAAAGGGAGCTCGATTGGCTGAGCCGGGAGAATTCACAAAGCGCGCTTTTTTGAATGGCCGTATTGATTTGTCGCAAGCAGAAGGCGTCATCGACTTAATCCGTTCAAAAACGGATCGGGCAATGAATGTCGCATTGCGCCAAGTGGAAGGGCGTTTGTCCAAAAAAATTGGCAAGTTGCGTCAAGCCCTTTTAGAAACAATTGCTTCGATCGAGGTTAACATTGATTATCCAGAGTATGATGCGGAGACAATGACAGCTAAGCTTATAAACGAAAAAATGACCATTGTTTTAGCGGAAATTGAAGCGTTACTCGCGACTGCCAAACAAGGGAAAGTGTTACGGGAAGGGCTCGCCACTGCCATCATTGGCAGGCCAAATGTTGGCAAGTCCAGTTTGATGAACAGCCTCGTCCATGAAGCAAAAGCGATTGTGACCGATATACCTGGAACAACGAGAGATACGCTTGAAGAGTATGTCAATGTCCGCGGCGTTCCTCTTCGCCTTATTGATACAGCCGGTATTCGTGAAACGGAAGACATTGTCGAGCGAATTGGCGTTGAACGGTCTCGCCAAGCGCTCAAAGAAGCCGACTTAATTTTGCTTGTTTTAAACTATGCAGAAAAACTTTCAAAAGAGGATGAAGCTTTGTTCGAAGCGGTTAAAGGACTGGATGTGGTCGTGATCGTCAATAAAATCGACCAAACAGGGCGGATTGATATGGAGCGTGTCCGCCAACTAGCAGGAGAGAATCCAGTCGTGGCGACTTCCTTCCTCCAGGAAGAAGGAGTCGACCAATTAGAAGAAGCAATTAGTCGTTTGTTTTTTGCTGGTGGAGTGGAAGGCGCTGATTTGACGTATGTGTCAAACGCCCGTCATATTGGTTTACTAAACCAAGCAAAAGCCCATGCTGAAGAAGCGATTGCTGCAAGTTTAACCGATGTTCCTGTTGATTTGATTCAAATTGATGTGACACGGACGTGGGAATTATTAGGCGAAATTATTGGAGAAGATGTCCAAGATAGTTTAATTGACCAGTTGTTCTCGCAATTTTGTTTAGGAAAATAAACACATTTTTTTGTGTAGAAAGGAAGGTAGGCTGCTAGGCAATTTAGCAGCCGCAGCCGATATGAGTTACCAAGGTGGAACGTTTGACGTTATTGTCATCGGCGCAGGGCATGCGGGAGTAGAAGCTGGCCTTGCTGCTGCCAGAATGGGCGCCAACACGCTCATGTTGACATTGAATCTAGATGCAGTGGCTTTTATGCCGTGCAACCCTTCTGTTGGAGGGCCGGCTAAAGGCATTGTTGTCCGTGAAATTGATGCCCTTGGCGGAGAAATGGGGCGGAATATTGATAAAACCCATATTCAAATGAGAATGCTTAACACGGGGAAAGGCCCTGCTGTTCGAGCGCTGCGGGCGCAAGCGGATAAATTCCGTTACCAACAAGAGATGAAACGGACGATTGAAGAGCAAGAAAATCTGCTTCTTCGCCAAGGAATGGTGGATCGTTTAATTATCGAAGACGGAGAGTGCCGCGGCGTTATTACGAATACAGGGGCACAATACCGAGCGAAAGCGGTTGTTGTTACCACAGGCACGTATTTGCGTGGGAAAATTATATTAGGAGAACTTTCTTACGAGTCTGGCCCGAACAATATGCAACCAAGCATTAAGTTGTCAGACCACTTGAAAGAGCTCGGTTTCGACCTGGTTCGTTTTAAAACAGGAACGCCTCCCCGTGTCCACGGGAATACGATTGATTACAAGAAAACAGAAATCCAGCCTGGCGATGACAAACCTCGCGCCTTTTCGTACGAGACGACCAAATTCATTACAGACCAGCTGCCGTGCTGGTTAACGTATACGAGCGAAAATACACATCAAATTATTTCTGCTAACCTTGGACGTTCCCCTATGTATTCCGGTATGATAGAAGGGACAGGACCAAGGTACTGCCCTTCGATTGAGGATAAAATTGTTCGTTTTAGCGATAAGCCAAGACATCAGATTTTCTTGGAGCCAGAAGGGCGCGATACAAGTGAAGTCTATGTACAAGGGTTGTCGACAAGTCTGCCAGAAGATGTCCAATTGTCGATGCTTAAAACGATTCCTGGCTTAGAAGAAGTCCGAATGATGCGGCCTGGCTATGCGATTGAATATGACGCGATCGTGCCAACACAACTATGGCCAACATTAGAAACGAAAAAAATTAGCGGTTTGTTTACGGCAGGGCAAATCAATGGAACATCTGGCTATGAAGAAGCAGCCGGGCAAGGGATTATGGCTGGCATTAATGCGGCCCAAAAGGCATTTGGCAAAGAAGGCGTGATCTTAGACCGTTCAGAGGCGTACATTGGCGTATTGATTGATGATCTTGTCACCAAAGGGACGAATGAACCGTACCGCTTGCTGACATCGCGGGCAGAGTTTCGCTTAATTCTTCGCCATGACAATGCTGATTTGCGTTTAACGGAAAAAGGCTACGAGTTGGGATTAATTTCTGAAGAACGCTATTCTCGCTTTAAAGCAAAACAAGAAGCGATTGAACAGGAAAAACAACGAATTTCTGCACTGGTTGTAAAACCGTCAGACGAAGTCAACCAACTACTTGAACGTTTAGGTTCAAGGCCGATGACGGAAGCGTTAAAAGCAACAGCAGTGTTAAAACGACCAGAAATGACTTACGACCATTTCCTGAAAATCATTCCGCGGCCAGACGTGGAGCTTGATGATGAGGTATATGAACAAGTTGAAATTCAAGTCAAATACGAAGGTTATATTGAGAAACAGTGGCAACAAATTGAACGTTTGAAAAAGATGGAACAAAAACGAATTCCTGAGGATCTTGATTATGATGCGATCCAAGGTATTGCGACAGAAGCGCGGCAAAAACTAAAACAAGTACGGCCTCTTTCAGTAGGCCAGGCTTCCCGTGTTTCTGGTGTAAATCCAGCGGATATTTCCATTTTGCTTGTATATCTCGAACAAGGGCGGCTGGCAAAAACATCATCGTAAGGAGGAGCAGATGGGCGAAGAATTTTTCTCCTCGTTATTAGCGGAACAAAAAATCGTCTTATCGTCCACTCAGCACGAGCAGTTCAAGCGCTATTTTGAACTGCTCGTTGAGTGGAACGAAAAGATGAATTTGACTGCTATTACCGAAAAAAAGGATGTATACTTAAAACATTTTTATGATTCAATCACGCCGAGTTTTTACTACCCGTTTACTGACCAAAAAATTGTTGATATCGGCGCTGGGGCTGGATTTCCAAGCTTGCCGCTTAAAATCCTTTATCCCGACTTGCAAATTTCGATTATTGATTCTTTAAATAAGCGGATTGGTTTTTTAACCCATTTGGCTAATGAGCTTGAATTAACAGGCGTTTCCTTTTACCATGACCGGGCGGAATTGGCCGGAAAAAGCAAGCATCACCGCGAAATTTATGATGTTGCAATTGCCAGGGCAGTCGCACGTATGTCCGTTTTAAGTGAACTATGTTTGCCTTTTGTGAAAGTAGGCGGCGATTTTATCGCCTTAAAAGGGGCTGGCAGCAATGAAGAAGTGGCTGAAGGGAAAAAAGCAATTGCTGTTCTAGGCGGGGAACTTTCTGCAAGCCATTCATTCCAATTGCCAATTGAACATAGCGAAAGGCAAATTGTGCAAATAAAAAAGGCGAAAGCAACGCCAAACAAGTATCCTCGTAAGCCTGGGGTGCCCAATAAGCAGCCAATCACGTGAATGTTCCACGTGAAACATATGTGAATTTCCAATGAGAAAAGGAATGCTGCGAATATATGTCGAATCAATTCAAATGGTTAAAAACAAAAGGTGGTGTCCGAGGCGATGAAGCAATCGTTTTCACGCCTATTTGGCTTAAATGATAAAAACGACGATGCTGAATTAACTGCAAACGAAGAGGTACAGCAGCTTGCTATTAAAGATATCGTGCCGAATCGCTTCCAGCCTAGAACTCTATTTGATGAAGACCGGATTGCCGAATTAGCGCAAACGATCAGGACGCATGGAGTCATACAGCCCATTGTCGTCCGTGTTCGCGATGATAAATACGAAATCATTGCAGGAGAGCGTAGGTGGCGTGCTGTTACTTCGTTGCAATGGGAAACGATCCCTGCTATTGTCAAAGAATTTAATGATTCGCAAACAGCTTCGATTGCACTAATTGAAAATTTGCAGCGTGAAGGCTTAACTGCCATTGAAGAAGCTACCGCTTATGCAAAATTAATCGAAATCCATAACTTGACGCAGGAAAGTTTGGCGCAACGCCTTGGCAAAGGCCAATCAACGATTGCAAACAAACTTCGATTGCTTCATTTGCCACAAGCAGTCCAAGACGCTATTTTAAATAGAGACATTTCAGAGCGGCATGCTCGCGCGTTAATTGCTTTAAAAGATGCTGAAGCCCAAGAAGCCGTTTTAAAACAAATCATTGAAGAGCAGTTGAATGTGAAGCAGACGGAAGAACGAGTAAAAGCGTATTTTAAAACAGCGGAAGAAGAAGCGCCAAAAAAGAAAAAGCCGAAACGAAAATCTTATCCAAAAGACATGCGCATTGCCATGAATACGATTCGTCAATCAGTTGATATGGTGATGAAAAGCGGCTTAAAAGTCGATACCGATGAAGAAGACAATGAAGAATTTTACCAATTTACGATCCGCATTCCTAAGAAAAAATGATCTATCAGCTTTGATAGGTCTTTTTTTGTTGTTTTTTCCCTAAAATGGGTCTAATTCAGTTTCACAAACTACAAGAAAAAATGTATAGTAGAGTTAGACTATTAAAATCGCTCATGAAACACGTAAATTGTTTAGCAATAGGATTGTTTGATGTTTTGCAGGAAAGCAGGAAAGAGGTGCCCATGTGTCAAAAATCATCGCTATCGCAAATCAAAAAGGCGGTGTAGGGAAAACGACAACATCAGTCAATTTGGCTGCTTGTTTGGCTCACTTAGGAAAACGTGTGCTGCTCGTAGACATTGACCCGCAAGGCAATGCTACAAGTGGCGTTGGCATTGAAAAAGGCGACGTCGATGAATGTGTCTATGATTTGCTAATAGAGGATTTAGATGCACGCAAAGTTGTTAGGTCAACAGAAGTGAACAATCTTGACGTTATACCGGCTACAATTCAGTTGTCAGGGGCTGAAATCGAACTCGTACCGACCATTTCAAGGGAAGTACGTTTGAAAAAAGCATTGACGCCTTTGAAATCCCATTATGATTACATTTTTATTGATTGCCCTCCTTCACTTGGATTGTTAACCATTAATGCGTTAACGGCTTCAGATTCAGTGGTGATCCCTGTCCAATGTGAATATTATGCACTGGAAGGGCTTAGCCAACTGCTTAATACCGTTCGCCTCGTACAAAAACATTTAAATACGGACTTAGCGATCGAAGGCGTATTGTTGACGATGTTAGATGCGCGAACCAATTTAGGCATTCAAGTGATTGAAGAAGTGAAAAAATATTTTCGTGATAAAGTATTTGATACCATTATTCCGAGAACCATCCGGTTAGGAGAAGCGCCGAGCTATGGAAAACCAATTATCGTGTATGATGCCAAGTCGCGTGGTGCCGAAGTATACATAGACTTAGCGAAGGAAGTGGTTGCGAATGGCTAGAACGGCAGGAAAAAAGGGGTTGGGAAAAGGGCTACAAGCGTTCTTTCCAGAACAAGAAGACAAACAGGAAGAGCAAATTGTACAAGTTGATCTTGCAGACGTTAGGCCAAATCCGTACCAACCTAGAAAAACGTTTTCTGAGGAAGCATTAAAGGAATTGAGCAACTCGATTCGTGAACACGGTATTTTGCAGCCTGTTACTGTACGCAAAGCGATTAAAGGGTATGAAATTGTAATGGGCGAGCGGCGCGTAAAAGCGGCAAAACAAGCAGGATTAACACAAATTCCTGTCATTGTCCAGGAACTGGATGAAAATAAAATGATGGAAATTGCGTTAATCGAAAACTTGCAGCGTGAAGATTTGAATCCAATCGAGGAAGCCATTGCTTACGAGAAATTAATGGAACATACGAATAGCACGCAAGAGCAGTTAGCAAAGCGCCTTGGAAAAAGTAGGCCGCATATTGCCAACCATATGCGTTTGTTGCAATTGCCAAAAGTTGTTCAAGAGTTCATTTCCGTTGGCAAACTGACAATGGGCCATGGACGCGCGCTTTTAGGGCTGCAAGATAAGCAAAAACTTTCACAGCTGTTAGAAAAAGTGCTGCAAGACAAGCTTAGCGTGCGGGAAGTCGAACAACTCGTCCAGAGATTAAATGAACATGTTCCACGTGAAACAAAGCAAGTAAAAGTGAAGCTACCTCCGATTATTAAAGAACAGCAAGAGCGTTTAAGGGACACGCTTGGTACATCTGTACTCATTAAACCTGGAAAGAAAAAAGGCAAAATTGAAATTGACTATTTTTCCGAGGACGACTTGGAACGGATTTTATCGTTATTGGTTCATACAGAAAAGGAATGAAGCTGTCGGCTGCGATAGCTTCTTTTTTAAAGGAGTGGAATAATGCGGTATTTTGATCAAGCAGCAACGTCTTTTCCAATGGCAAAAGCAGTTGCTGACGCTGTTAGCGAAGCGATTCTAGCCTACGGTGCAAATCCAGGAAGAGGAGGCCATAAGTTAGCGAGGCAAGCTGCAGACACGCTTTTTCAGGCAAGAAAACGGTTGGCGGCTTTTTTTGGCGCGCCAGGCCCTGAGCATATTTGGTTTTATCCGAACGCCACATACGCGTTAAATCAAGCCATTCTTGGCTTCCCTTTACAGCAAGGGGATCGGGTAGTAAGCACCGCTTTTGAGCATAATTCGGTTTTGCGGCCGTTGCATATACTTGAAAAAGAAAAGCAGGCGACGATCGTTTATGCAAGCGGAAAAACAGGGGACGAGACAGCAGCAGCAGTCGTGGAGGCAATGACGCCAGGTACGCGCCTTGTTGTGATCAATCATGCTTCAAATGTCACAGGAGAAATCGTGCCTTTAAAACCCATTGCCACAAAAGCAAAAAAAATCGGCGCCGTCCTGCTTGTGGATGCCTCACAAACAGCTGGCAAAATTGCGATTGATATGGAACAAGACGGAATTGATTTGCTGGCATGTCCAGGACATAAAGGCTTATTAGGGCCACAAGGAACAGGCTTATTAGCAGCAGCAAGAGATGTTGGCTTGAAACCGCTCGTACACGGCGGTACGGGGCATTATTCCGAGCATCTAGAGCAGCCGGACAAATGGCCTGAGCGTTATGAAGCTGGCACGGCCAATACACCAGGAATTGCAGGTTTGCTTGCAGGTTTGCAAGAGCTTGAACGTCTAGGAGGAGTGGAAGCTGTGCATGCCCATGAAATGGAAGCAACACGGATCTTTTTAGAGGGAATTAGCAACCATGAGCATGTACATGTAGTCGGCTCTTTATCGCCGCAAGGAAGAGTAGCGGTTGTTTCGTTTGCAATTGACGGTGTGAGCAGCCAAGAAACGGCCATGATTTTAGATGAACATTATGATATGGCTGTACGAGCAGGCCTTCATTGCGCGCCGAAGCTGCACAATTGGTACAAGACTGCTGAAGATGGGCTCGTACGCGCCAGTTTTGGACCTTATACGAAGCAAGAGGATGTTTCTGCTCTTGTGGATGCGATTACAGACATTGCCGATGCGTTCCGCTAGGATGTTAGGCAATTGGCTATTCCGTATGGGCGCTTAACGATGGCGTTAAAGAGGCTCGGTTTTTGTTGGCAAAAAAGAATAGGCTTTTTTCGTTTTGGCAGTTTGCAGTGCGGTTAATTGTTGGTCAGCCGCAGCAACTGCCTTGCTTATTTTTTGAGCCATGCTCATGACCACATGCAGCCTTGTGCTTTGCAGCATATAAAAATCCATCAGCCCTCCGACATTGACAATGCCTGTTAAGCAAATATCGCCAATTTCAGGTAAGTTTTTGCCCATGGCTGCTCCAGGTTTGAGTGGTTCTGCGGACAATGTAATATAGCCAACGTTTGCAGTTTTGCCAAGGCATGCATCCAAGGCGACAACAAACGCGTTAGGGTGTTTTTTATAAATGGAGGCAAGCCGTTTTTCCATGTTGGCGGCATGGATCGGTTCTGCTAACGTCCCATGCACGTGGAATTGGTTTAAGTTTTGCCCTTCTAGTAAGTTTCCAACTAAAGGCCCTAACGAATCGCCAGTCGAACGGTCTGTGCCGATGCAAATAAGCAACAGGTCGCGATTGCCGCGGTGTTTGCAAAATTCAACAAGAGCGTGTGCGAGATCTTCCGTTAATGATGCTTCCTCGGCATGGCAGCGAAAGGTTGTAGGTCTTTTTTTAAAGGGCCATAGGTTTGTACTCATAAATGAAGCTCACCTCCCATAGTAGTAACAGTATAGTAGATTCTGCAAGAATCTATACATGACGGGGAAATTGAAGGTGACGAAAATGTGGGGAAACGGACTAAAATGGATGTTTTTAATTGTCGGGACGGTGATTGGCGCTGGCTATGCTTCTGGACGGGAACTGTGGGAATTTTTCGGGGCAGAAAGCGGACTGGCTATCGTATTGTTTGCGATTCTATTCACCATCAGCTGTGCGGTCATATTAACCATTGCCCAAAAAGAAAAGACAACCCATTATTTGCCGATACTTGAGAAGTTGCTTGGGCGGCGCTTAGCAAAAGCGTATGATTGGATGATTATTCTTTACTTGTTTTCAGTGACGGTTATTATGCTTGCAGGCGCAGGGGCAACACTCGAAGTATATAACATTCCTTTTTGGCTCGGCGTTGTCATTAATGCGGCATTGGTGGTGTTCATGTTTGTAAAGGATATGACAGGAATGACTAAAATCAATGCATGTCTCATTCCAGTGCTCATTATTTGCTTAGTAGCGGTCTTACTAGTCTACCAATCATCAATCGGCTTTTCGTTCACATTTGACATCCATATGCAACATAATTGGCCAGCGGCCATGACCTTTACGTCGCTTAATATTTTGCCGATTGTCGCTGTTTTAAGTGCGGTAGGCAACCAAATCAAACATAAGGGTGAAATTTACATTGCCAGCATTGGCAGCGGGCTCTTGCTTGGGACGATTTCCTATTTGTACAATGAGTCATTGCTTTCGGTGGCTCAAGAGATCATTTTTTACGAGATTCCGCTGTTTGTGATCTTAAAACATTATCCGTCGATTATGGTTCTTGCCATCTCCTTATTATTGTGGCTAGCCATCTATACAACGGCAGCTTCAGGGGTTTTTGGGCTGATAGCGAGATTACGAACAAACGTACAAGGCGAGGCTTGGCTGATTGCATTGTTGCTTGTGGCTTGCATGGCGCCTATGACGATGTTTGGCTTCTCGACACTAATTTCGATATTGTACCCATTGTACGGCATTTTAAATTTGTTTATTCTTGCTTCACTCGTTCTTTACCCAATTGTCAAACATCCAGCAACGAAAAGCAAACAGTGACACTACAAACTCCTGCTTGGTTCATGTATAATACAAGCAGACGAGCTTGAGGAGGACGAAACGGTGGCAGCAGAAAAGGAATTTGCGTTAGGCGATGTGGTGGAAATGAAGAAACCACATCCTTGTGGGGAAAATCGATGGAAAATTATCCGCATGGGCATGGATGTCCGGATAAAATGCCTGGGTTGCCAACACAGCGTGATGCTACCACGCCGGGACTTTTCAAAAAAACTAAAAAAAGTATTAGGTTCCGAATAACAAGGGAGGGTTTGTACTCTACCTTGTTTTTGTGCGGGCCTGTACAAATAAAAAGGACGTGACAGGAAGTGGCTTTAACAACTGGAATAGTAGGGTTGCCAAACGTGGGAAAATCAACGCTGTTCAATGCGATTACCCAAGCGGGTGCAGAATCGGCCAATTACCCGTTTTGCACAATTGACCCAAATGTAGGGATTGTCGAAGTGCCTGACGTACGGTTGGAAAAATTAACCGAACTGGTCAAACCGAAAAAAACGGTGCCGACTGCGTTTGAATTTACAGATATAGCCGGAATTGTCGAAGGCGCCAGCAAAGGCGAGGGGCTTGGCAACCAGTTTTTGTCTCATATTCGTCAAGTAGATGCGATTTCCCATGTTGTCCGCTGCTTTGCTGATGAAAACATTACCCATGTTTCCGGTGGCGTCAATCCGTTGCGTGACATTGAAGTGATTAACTTGGAGTTGATTTTGGCGGATTTGGAATCAGTTGACAAACGGATTGGCCGTGTCGCGAAGCTGGCGAAAGCAAAAGACAAAGCGGCTGTTGCAGAATTGCCTGTACTAGAAGCATTAAAAGAGGCGTTTGAAAATGAAAAGCCAGCACGAAGCATCGATTTTGATGACGACCAACTGAAAATTGTCAAACAGCTACATTTGCTGACAAGCAAACCTGTCCTGTATGTAGCCAATGTCGCTGAAGACGATTTGCTTGCTGGCGAAGACAATGACTACGTCAAACAAGTGAAAGCATTTGCGGAAGCGGAAAACAGCAATGTGATTGTCGTTTGCGCCAAAATTGAATCGGAAATTGCTGAGCTGGAAGGCGATGAAAAAGCGCTGTTTTTAGAAGAGCTCGGCATTCAAGAATCAGGGCTTGACCAATTAATCCGCGCGGCTTATTCTTTGCTAGGCTTGGAAACGTATTTTACAGCAGGAGAGCAGGAAGTCAGGGCTTGGACATACCGCCGGGGCACGAAAGCGCCACAAGCAGCTGGGATTATCCATACTGACTTTGAGCGCGGCTTTATCCGTGCTGAAGTTGTCGCCTATGACGATTTAATTGACGCTGGCGGCATGGTTGCTGCAAAAGAGCGGGGCAAAGTTCGCCTTGAAGGAAAAGAATACGTCGTCCAAGACGGAGATGTCATCCATTTTCGGTTTAATGTGTAAAAAGGAGGGGCTGCAGCCAACGTTGCAGCCTCTTGCTTTGTAGATTCATTTTGTCGAAAAAAAATGCAAGAAAAAACAAGGAATTTTAGTTGAGATAGCGTATATAGTTGGTAACCCCTTTGAAAGCCCCCTCATTTGCTCTTACATCCTTGATTCCCAATTATCGCGACAATTTGAACAAAAGGCAGGTGGTTGCTTCGATACTTCTTGAATAACGACTACTTTAATGGTATACTCGTTCAATGTGAGTGAATTGACTTTTGCTCCTTGCTCTGTGTAAACGGAGCCGCTTAGACCAAAAGGAGGTGACTGGAATGCGTAAGTATGAAATTATGTACATTATCGCTCCAAACCTAGAAGAATCAGCAAACAAGGAAATCATTGAGCGTTACAACAAAGTGCTCACTGACAACGGTGCTGAAATTCTAAAGGTGGACGAGATCGGTAAAAAACGCCTAGCTTATGAAATCAACGATTTCAAAGATGGTTTCTATGTATTGCTAAGTGTACAAGCAAATACGGAAGCGATTAACGAGTTTAACCGTTTGATTAAAATCAACGACAACGTTATCCGCGTTCTCGTAACAAAAGACGAACAGTAAGTCGAAATAGACGTATTTTAACGGGCCCAGGACGAATAAGGGACCATTTAAAAGGCTGGGAGGGATCGCATTGTTAAACCGTGTTGTTCTTGTCGGACGCTTAACGCGTGACCCTGAATTGCGATTCACGCCAAACGGTGTAGCTGTAGCCAATTTTACGCTTGCAGTCAACCGTCCGTTTTCAAACCAGCAAGGAGAACGAGAAGCTGACTTCATTAACTGTGTTGTCTGGCGCAAACCGGCTGAGAACGTCGCCAATTTCCTTAAAAAAGGGAGCCTTGCAGGAGTCGACGGCCGTGTGCAAACGCGAAGCTATGACAATAATGAAGGCAGGCGCGTTTTTGTAACGGAAATCGTTGCTGAAAGCGTCCAATTTCTCGAACCTCGCAACAGTCAAAACCAATCCTCTGGGAATAATCCTGGTTTTGATCAGTACGGCGCTGGCAACCAAGGTTCTGGCAACCAAACTGGTGGCAGCCGTTCTAATGGATATGATAACGACCCGTTCTCGAATGACGGTTCGATTGATATTTCCGACGATGATCTTCCATTTTAATGTTTAAAGGAAAGGAGTGAAACATATGGCACGTCGTGGTCGTCCTAAACGGAGAAAAGTATGCTTTTTTACTGCCAATAAAATTACCCATATTGACTACAAAGATGTTGATTTGCTGAAACGTTTCATTTCCGAACGTGGAAAAATTCTTCCGCGCCGCGTAACTGGAACTTCTGCAAAGTACCAACGTAAGCTGACTGTAGCGATTAAACGCGCTCGCCAAGTAGCATTGCTACCTTACGTCAATGATGTAAACTAAAGATGGGATAAAGAGGGCGGACCGGGCCAAGCTAAGAAAAAGCTGGCTTGGTTGCCCTCTTTTCTTCTACTTACTGGCGAATCGAGAGGCTCGCCTTTTACTTTAAAGGTAATTACGCTAAAATAGATGGGAACTGTGTGTGAATGAGACGCGCTCGTTGAGCGTGTTAAATGAGGTGAGAATTTGGAACACAGGAACCAGCTGATGAAGGGCTTACTATGCGGTGTGATTTACATTGCATTGTTCATGATCTTTGCATTTAACATTCCGCTATTAAACATGGTTGCACTTGTCGCCATGCCGTTGCCAATTGTTTATTTTACGGCCATTTTTGGGCCAAGGCCGGGAATGGTGTTAACAGCGGCTGTTGGTTTGCTCGGAACAATAGCGACGTTAAACCCTTTGGCAGCATTTGCTTTTGCCGTCATTGGCTATGTGCTCGGCTATGCGCAGCATAAGCGCAGAAAAGGGGCTGAATTGTTGCTGGCAACGATTGTCGCGTCGTTTGTCTTTCTTTCGACTGCCTACATACTCCTTACAGCCGTCACGGATCTATCCGTGCTGCAATTTGTCCGGGAGTCCCTCCAAGAGACGCAACAGCTTTTGTCTGAATTAGGGATGGAATCCTACGATAAAGCATTTATAGAGGAATACGTTCAACTCATTGAATCGCTGATGACCTTTTTGTTGCTACTGATGGCTGCCGCGTATGCGTTTATGGTCTATGGAGCGGCTACCATGCTCTTTAAACGTGTGGACCTACCATATCATAAGCTGCCGAAGTTTCGCGAATGGGCCTTTCCACGTTTTTTCCTTTGGTTTTATTTTTCCCTATTGCTCCTGTCATTTTTGCCGTTTGAGCCTGGTTCCTATATGGCGGCAGTCACGCAAACTGGCATAAATTTGGTCAGTGTATTGCTTATCATCCAAGGGGTGTCGCTTCTGTTTGTGTATTTGCAGGCAAAGCGGCTTGCAAAAGGGGTCTCTGTTTTCATTATCATCATGGTTGTCATCAGTCTTTTACTCGTGCCATTTTTGTTGTGGGCCATGAAAATGATTGGCGTACTGGATATGGTTTTAAGAATTCGCGACCGTATGAAACTGTAATTTTTGGATGACAGGTAGGAGATGACAATATGCCAAATTGGAAAAAGCAGTGGTGGCAACAGCTTCATGTCATCGCACTCTTTGTTATTGCCGTTGTATCCATTGCTGTTCTCGCTTACTATCGCTTAGAAGCCGGTGCCGTTGCTGGCATTGCTCTCATCGTATGGATCGGTTTATTTCACCAATCCCACAAGCGCAATGAACGGCAGTTGCACAAATATATTTCGACTTTATCATACCGTGTGAACAAGGCAGGGGAAGAAGCTGTTACCAAGCTGCCTGTAGGCATTGTCCTCTATAATGAGGATGAAGTGATCGAGTGGGTAAACCCGTTTGTTGATGAACGGTTTGGGACTGGGCTTATCGGCGAGCCCATTACCTGCATCCATGAAGAGCTTGGCGAATATGTAAGCAATGACGTTGCCAATGAAACGTTCCAAATGGAGTCCTCTTACTATTACATGACGTTTGAACGTGACGAGCGACTTATTTATATTGTGGATGTAACCGAGAAAGAACAAACGCAAAAAAAGTACCAACATATGCTGCCGGTCATCGCGCATATTTACTTAGACAACTACGATGAAGTCACACAAAGCATGGAAGATCAAGTTCGCAGCCGGCTGCTCGCCAAAGTGACCACAGCGTTGAACAACTGGGCGAGCGATTATGATATCTTTTTAAGAAGGACGTCCTCTGATCGGTTTTTGGCAGTGATGAACCATAAGACGCTATTGCTCTTAGAAGAGAACCGGTTTGAATTGCTTGATGATATCCGTGAACGGACAGCAAGGGAGAAAGTGCCCATTACGCTCAGCATTGGGGTCGGCACGGAAGAAACGTCATTAAAACAACTGGGCGCCTTGGCCCAGTCAAGCTTAGATCTAGCGCTTGGGCGCGGCGGCGACCAAGTGGCGATCAAAAAGAAAAATGGCCGCGTCCGCTTTTATGGCGGCAAGACCAACGCGATGGAAAAACGGACACGGGTACGCGCTCGCGTTATCTCCCATGCTTTGCGCGATTTTGTAAAAGAAAGCGAACGAGTGATTGTCATGGGTCACCAGCGTCCAGATATGGACGCGATTGGGGCAGCGATTGGCGTATTGAAAATTGCTGACTTAAATGACCGTGAAGGCTTTATTGTGCTCGATGTGGACGATATTAATCCGGATGTCCAGCGGTTATTGGAAGAAACGGAGAAACACGACCATTTGTGGAGCCAGTTTGTTTCGCCTGAAGAAGCATTGGATTTAGCTGATAAAGAGACGTTGCTCGTCATCGTCGATACACACAAGCCATCGATGGTCATTGAGCCGCGGCTATTGGAAATGATTGACCGCATCATTGTCATTGACCACCATCGCCGCAGCGAAGACTTTGTTGAAGATCCGGTGCTCGTTTATATGGAGCCGTATGCGTCATCTACGGCCGAGCTTGTGACCGAGTTGCTCGAGTACCAGCCGATGCAGTTTAAAATGGACCGGCTTGAAGCGACGGCGCTTCTCGCTGGCATCATTGTCGATACAAGAAGTTTTGCTGTCCGCACGGGGGCGAGGACATTCGATGCAGCCTCATTTTTGCGGGCCAACGGCGCCGATACGGCGCTCGTGCAAAAGCTATTAAAGGAAGACTTGGCGTCTTACGTAAAGCGTGCTAAGCTTGTAGAAAACGCCTATCTTTACCGAGAGGGCTATGCCATTGCTGTGGCTCCAGACGACCATGTTTACGATCAGCTCGTGATCGCCCAGGCTGCTGATACGTTGCTGACAATGAGCGGCGTGCTTGCCTCTTTTGTCGTTTGTCAGCTTGCTGATGGACGAATCGGCATTAGCGCTCGTTCACTTGGCGACGTAAATGTCCAAGTCATCATGGAAAAGCTCGGCGGTGGCGGCCATCTCTCAAATGCAGCGACGCAATTGCCTGACTTGACGCTGGAGGAAGGGAAACTCCAGCTCGAGAAGGCCATTGATGAAGTACGAGAAGGAGGAAGCGGAGCATGAAAGTCATTTTCACTGAAGATGTAAAAGGGAAAGGCAAAAAAGGCGAATTGAAAGACGTGTCAGAAGGCTATGCCCGCAACTATTTAATCCCTAAAAATTTAGCTGTGGCAGCTACGTCTGGAAATATAAAAGACCTTGAGGCACAAGAAAAAAGCAAGCAAAAAAAGGCGGAAGCGGAACTTCAAAAAGCGAAAGCAATGAAAGAAGAGCTTGAAGCGCTCAAGATCGAGATTCCTGCTAAAGCTGGCGAAGGCGGCCGCCTGTTTGGGGCCGTATCGACAAAGCAAATTGCCGAGGCGCTTGGGAAACAAGGCAAGAAAGTCGATAAACGCAAAATCCAATTGGACGAACCGATTCGTTCTCTCGGCTATACGAAAGTACCGATTAAAATCCACCCAGAAGTGGTGGCAACGGCTACTGTCCACGTTGTAGAAGCATAGAAACAAAAGGAAGCTGGCTCTCGCTTTGGCCAGCTTCCTTTTAAGTCAGTTGTAAGGGGGGGAGAAATGGATGAGTGACCTTTTGACAGAGCGGACGCCGCCACAAAACATTGAAGCAGAGCAGGCCGTGTTAGGTGCGATTTTTCTCGCTGACCATGCGTTAACGACGGCGAGTGAGCGCCTCATGCCTGAAGATTTTTACCGAGCTAGCCACCAGCGGATTTACGAAGTGATGCTGGACCTCGGTGAAAAGGGGGAGCCTGTTGATTTAGTCACCGTCACCTCAGAGCTGCAAAACAGAGGGTGGCTGGATGATATTGGCGGCGTCGCTTATTTGGCCGATGTCGCCGAGTCTGTCCCTACTGCCGCCAATGTTGAGTATTACAGCCGCATCGTCGAAGAAAAATCGCTTTTACGGCGCCTCATCCGTGTGGCCACCAACATTGCAAAAGAAGGCTATGCGAGCGAGGATGAAGTCGATGCGATCCTCGACCAAGCAGAGAAAACGATTCTCGAAGTCGCACAGCGGAAAAATACAAGCAGCTTTGTCTCGATTAAAGATGTGCTGCTTGAAACGTATGACCAAATCGAAATGTTGCAGCAAACTCGTGGGGAAATTACGGGCATTGCGACTGGTTTTACGGAGCTAGATACAATGACTGCTGGATTCCAGCGCAACGATCTTATTATCGTCGCAGCCCGTCCGTCAGTAGGGAAAACCGCATTTGCCCTCAACATTGCCCAAAACGTTGCCACAAAAACCGATGAAACGGTTGCGATTTTCTCGCTGGAAATGGGAGCGAGCCAGCTCGTCACGCGGATGCTATGTGCAGAAGGGAACATCGATGCCCAGCGGATGCGGACTGGCGCCTTGGAGGAAGAGGATTGGCATAAACTATCGATGGCGATGGGGTCTTTGTCGAAAGCAGGCATTTACATCGATGACACCCCTGGCGTGAAAGTCGGCGAAATTCGTGCCAAATGCCGGCGCCTTAAGCAAGAAAAAGGGCTTGGCATGATTTTGATTGACTACTTGCAGCTCATTCAAGGGAACGGCCGCAGCGGTGAAAACCGCCAGCAAGAAGTATCGGAAATTTCGCGGACACTTAAAGCGATCGCCCGTGAACTAGAAGTGCCGGTTATTGCCCTGTCGCAATTGTCACGGGGCGTCGAATCAAGGCAGGACAAACGCCCAATGATGTCAGACATCCGGGAATCAGGCAGTATTGAACAAGATGCCGACATTGTCGCTTTTCTCTATCGGGATGACTACTATGATAAAGAAACCGAGAATAAAAATATTATCGAAATTATTATTGCCAAGCAGCGAAACGGCCCCGTTGGGACGGTAGAGCTAGCATTTGTAAAAGAATACAATAAGTTCGTTAATTTGGACCGGCGCCATGACGAGAACGACATGCCGCCAGGTTAACGGATAAAGCTCTCTAAAAGGAGAGCTTTTTCGTTTTTATACGAATGTTGGGGATTTTTAGTATGGAAATGTTCGTGTCTAATTGACGCCCCGTAGGCTGACCTGCTATACTTACAATGGTTTTTATAGAGAGCGGAGGTGCAAGCAATGTCTTCAGTCGTTGTTGTTGGAACACAGTGGGGCGATGAAGGAAAAGGAAAAATCACGGACTACTTATCAGAAAAAGCAGAAGTGGTTGCCCGCTACCAAGGTGGAAACAATGCTGGCCATACGATTGTGTTTGACGGTAAAAAATACAAACTTCATTTAATTCCTTCAGGGATTTTTTACAAAGACAAAATTTGTGTCATTGGCAACGGCATGGTAATTGATCCTAAGGCGCTTGTCGAAGAGCTTGCGTATTTGCATGACCACGGCGTCGATACGAGCAATTTGCGGATTTCAAACCGCGCCCATGTGATCTTGCCTTATCATATAAAACTTGATATTGTCGAAGAAGACCGAAAAGGCGCCAATAAAATTGGCACAACGAGGAAAGGCATCGGTCCTGCCTATATGGACAAAGCAGCGCGGATTGGCATTCGAATTGCCGATTTGCTTGAAAAAGACACGTTTGCTGCAAAAGTGGCAGCTGTTCTTGAAGAGAAAAACCGCCTGTTTGAAAAATACTATGAAACAGATGGCTTTTCAGCTGAAGAAATTGTTGAAGAGTATTTCCATTATGGCGAACAAATCGCGAAATATGTTGCCGATACATCCGTCGTTTTAAATGACGCTTTGGACGATGGCCGCCGTGTTTTATTTGAAGGCGCCCAAGGCGTGATGCTTGATATTGACCAAGGCACGTATCCATTCGTAACGTCTTCCAATCCGATCGCCGGAGGAGTGACAATCGGTTCTGGTGTCGGCCCATCAAAAATCCACCACGTTGTTGGTGTGTCAAAAGCATACACGACTCGCGTTGGCGATGGCCCGTTTCCGACCGAATTGGATGATGAAATTGGCGACCGTATCCGCAAAGTCGGAAATGAGTATGGAACGACAACAGGGCGCCCACGCCGCGTTGGCTGGTTTGATAGTGTCGTCGTCCGCCACGCTCGCCGAGTAAGTGGCATTACTGATTTATCCCTGAACTCGATTGATGTGCTTACAGGGCTTAAAACGCTAAAAATCTGCACGAGTTACCGCTATAAAGGCGAAGTGCTTGATGAGTTTCCAGCAAGCTTAAATGTTTTGGCAGAATGTGAGCCAATTTATGAAGAGCTTCCAGGCTGGGAAGAAGACATTACAGGCGTAAAAACGTTGCATGAGCTGCCGGAAAATGCCCGTACGTATGTAGAACGGGTTTGCCAACTGACAGGGATTCCATTGACTGTCTTTTCCGTCGGCCCGGACCGTAGCCAAACGAACATGGTGCGCGGCGTTTTTGCCTAAATGGCAAGGGAAAATGCAGGGAAAGCGCCCCTGTATTTTCCCGCTTATCTTCCATTCAATCGCGCTAAAAAAACTTTTTAAAAAGTAGTTGCACACCTAGTTTTTATATGCTATTATAAATCTTGTCGCCAAGGGATTTGGGGACAAGCGGTTTGCTTTTTTTGCACCGCCTGCTCGGCTTTTTTAGAGGAGCCATTAGCTCAGTTGGTAGAGCATCTGACTTTTAATCAGAGGGTCGAAGGTTCGAGTCCTTCATGGCTCACCATGTTTACAGTGGCCCGTTGGTCAAGCGGTTAAGACACCGCCCTTTCACGGCGGTAACACGGGTTCGAATCCCGTACGGGTCACTTTTCATATAGATACATATCTTGGTCCGGTAGTTCAGTTGGTTAGAATGCCTGCCTGTCACGCAGGAGGTCGCGGGTTCGAGTCCCGTCCGGACCGCCATTTACATCTTGATAAAAAGTCGAAAGAAGCGAAAATGGCTCGGTAGCTCAGTTGGTAGAGCAACGGACTGAAAATCCGTGTGTCGGCGGTTCGATTCCGTCCCGAGCCACCATTTGCCGGTCTAGCTCAATTGGTAGAGCAACTGACTTGTAATCAGTAGGTTGGGGGTTCAAGTCCTCTGGCCGGCATAGCGGAAGAACTTTATGTGCGAATGCATATAAGGTTCTTTTTTTGCATTCTTCTTGGCTTGCCCGTTTGTGGTAAACTAAGAGATAGGGCAAAACAATTGCCCGGGAAAGAATGTTGTTATTTCTAAATGAAGGATCTTAGAACGACGACCAATCTAGGAGGATGAGGATGGACAAACATATTCTCGTGGTAGATGATGAAAAGTCGATTGCTGATATATTGAAATTTAACTTGGAGAAGGAAGGCTTTGATGTTACCTGTGCGTATGATGGGAACGAAGCATTAGAGCGCGTCAAGGAACGGAAGCCTGATTTAATGCTCCTTGATATTATGCTCCCTTATAAAGATGGCATGGAAGTTTGCCGTGAAGTAAGGAAGCAATACGATTTGCCGATTATCATGTTAACGGCAAAAGACTCGGAAATTGATAAAGTGCTTGGCCTTGAGCTTGGCGCTGATGACTATGTCATCAAGCCGTTTAGCACGCGGGAACTGTTGGCACGTGTAAAGGCAAACTTGCGGCGCCAACAAGTCGCTGCTGACGATGCGCCAACCACGCAAAAAGAAATTACAATTGGCGAGCTATCGATTCTTCCTGAAGCGTATCAAGTAAAAAAACGGGGCGAGCCAGTTGATTTAACGCACCGGGAATTTGAATTGATCCATTATCTCGGCAAGCATTTAGGCCAAGTAATGACGCGGGAGCATTTGCTGCAAGCGGTGTGGGGCTATGATTATTTTGGCGATGTGCGCACGGTAGACGTAACGGTGCGGCGCTTGCGTGAAAAAGTGGAAGACAACCCAAGCTATCCAAACTGGATTATGACGAGAAGGGGAGTCGGCTACTTCTTGTCGGCGCCAGAGGGCGAGCAACGGTAAATGGAACGCAATGTCGGGTTTTTTAAATCCATTCGCTTTAAACTGATTATTATTTATGTGCTGTTGATTGTATTGGCGATGCAAATTGTCAGTGTGTACTTTTCCCGGGAACTGGAAAGAAGTTTGCTGGAAAACTATGAAACACTGTTAAATGACCGCTTAAATGTGCTGTCTTTAAGTGTCGGCCAAGAATTGCAAGAAGACCCAGAAGAACGGGACCTTGATACGCTTGTACGCAACGCTTTTCCGCAAAACGATGAGAATACACGCAAAGGGAAAGCACAAGTGATTGGCTATAATAGCGTTGTGCTGGCAAGCTCTTCCGACGAAGACGCCAACATCATTGACCAACAGACTGACCAAACGATTGTGAAGCGCGCCTTAACCGGGACGCCGACGTATGAATTCCAAGAGCGGATCAACCAAGAAGACCAAGAGCGCTACATTATTAAAGCACACCCCGTTCGTTCCAATGAAGATGGCACTGGCGAAATTCTCGGTGCTGTTTACATTGAAGCGTCAATTGAAGGGGTCAGCAAGCAAGCACAAGCGATCAACCGCATTTTTATATCGGCGACAGGCATTGCAATGGTGGTAACGTTCTTGGTGATCATACTACTGGCCCGAACGATCACGATGCCGATTCTTGACATGCGTCGGCAAGCGCTCCGCATGAGCCATGGCGATTTTTCGAGGCAAGTCCGTGTCTACAGTACCGATGAGTTAGGCCAACTTGCCACTGCATTTAACGAGCTGACGAACAGGCTCCATGACACGACGTTAATGAGGGACAGGGAGCAGAAGCGTTTGCGTTCGGTGTTGGCCCACATGACGGATGGCGTGATTGCGACAGACCAAAGTGGCTTGATTATATTAATGAACCGGCGAGCTGAAGAACTGTTAGGCATCCCGTTAAAGCATGTGCTGCGCAGGCCGATTATGAACGTGCTGCGCATGGAAGAGGAAGTGAGCATTTTTGAGCTCTACGAAAGGAACGAGCCATTGCTCCTTGACCTGAGCACAGGCGAAGAGCCGATTATGCTTGAAGTGAACTTTTCAGCGATTCAAGAAGATGAAGGCCCCTTTAATGGCTTGATTGCGGTCCTTCACGATGTAACCGAGAAAGAGAAAATTGAAAATGAGCGGCGCGAATTTGTCGCCAATGTGTCACATGAATTGCGGACGCCGCTGACAACGATGAAAAGCTATCTAGAAGCGTTAGCAGACGGGGCGATGCAAGATGAGGACATTGCACCGCGCTTTTTAGAGGTAACGCAAAAGGAAACGGACCGGATGATCCGCCTTGTCAATGATTTGCTCCAGCTGTCCAAAATTGACTCAAACGATTACCGTCTCGACTTGCATTGGGTGGAGCTTGGTGCCTTTTTGCATAGCATTGTCGAACGGTTTGAAATGGTCGTCAAGGACAAAAACATTGATTTTCACCGCCATATTGCGAAACAGCCAACTTATGTCAAAATCGATACCGATAAAATGACTCAAGTGCTGGACAACATCTTATCGAATGCAATTAAATACTCTCCGTCTGGGGGCAATGTGACCATTACCCTCCTCCATCAAGGAAACAAAGCACGGATTAGTATTGCCGATGAAGGGTTAGGCATTCCAGCTGAGTCACAAGATAAGATTTTTGAGCGGTTCTATCGAGTGGACAAAGCTCGGGCGCGGAATGTTGGAGGGACAGGTCTCGGCCTTGCGATTGCGAGCGAGTATGTCCACGCCCATGAAGGCGATATTTGGGTCCATAGTGAATACAATGAAGGCACGACCATTTATATCACGTTGCCTTACTCGACATTCAAAGGAGGAACAATGTGAGGTACGAACAGTTTAAAACTGTCGCGTTAATTGCCTTAATTGGTCTAAGTTTATTTTTCACGTACCAATTGTGGACGTTCCAACCAAATATCGAAGCATTAGAAGATAGCTCCAACGTGCAAACCGAAGAAATGTTTGGCACAGAACGGGACCCAGTTGAGCTGATTGCCCCTGAACAAATCGTGCTGCACAGCTCTGAAGGGACGTATGCACTCGTAAAAAATGGCTCTTCGTATTTTTCTCACGTAGTGGAGCAATTGTTTGCCGAAGGGCAACTGCAATCAATTAACCGCGACTATGAAGACATCTCCGCCGTAAGTGGAATTGAATTGATTTTTCCCGATGCAGTACCGAAAGAATTTGTACTGAAACAATTCGGGATCGAACAAGAAGATTTTCGCTTCAATTTAAATGCCATCGATCGGATGTTTGTCTATGTTAGCCCTTATGACGGCGGGGTCAATATTCAATTTGCCTCATTGGAAAATGAAAGCTTATTTACGGTTGGCTCTGCGATGGATCCTGAGTTCCTTACTGATTTGCTCGAATCGGGAGAGGAAGCAGACATCGAAGAGGCTGTGATCGTGAAGCAGAAGGATGATGACAACAAATTGCTGCAAAACCGGCTGTACGTCAGCACTGAACCGCAAAAAGTAAGAGAAAAGCAGTATGAGCTTGCCCGTCTAGACATAGGGCAAATCAACCAGCGTTTGTTCAGCGGCGCTTCTGATGTCCCCCGGCAAAACCAGCTGGATGGCCAAAATGTCTACACCGATGGGAGCCGGATTGTTACGATTGACCAACGGCTACAGTATTTAAGCTACAGCTATCCGTTTGCAGCAGACGGCATTGATACAAACAACCGCCACATTATTGAGACTGCGGCTGAATTTGTCAATTTAAACGGCGGCTGGACCGATGACTATAAGGCGATCAGTTGGGCGGCCAGGGAAAATAGCGAAACCGTTGATTTCCGGATGATGATTGACGGCATTCCTGTTTTTGGCCGCAGCAACAGCGACAACAAAGACAGGATGAAAATAACCGTCAGCCGCTCAGGCACACAAGTGATCCAATTCGAACGGCCACTCTTTCATTTAGTCGGGGCTCCGCTTCAAGACCCTGAAGTGGAAGTCCCGTCAGGAGAAGCAGCTGTAGAAGCGTTAAAGGCCGCAACGTCGGTCAACTGGGACGATGTCACGGACATCCGGCTTGGCTACAGGGCCGATATGGAGAACAACTCAAATGCCAATTTTGTGCCGACGTGGTATTATGAAAGCCAAAATACGTGGAAAAGAGTCCCGTTTGATGAGGAGTACAAACAATGAATTGGAGTCGGGCCAAATCCATTTTTATTGTCACGTTTTTGCTGTTAAACGTCTTTTTAGGCATACAGTTGCTGGACAAAATTCAACAAGTGCCTGATATTGAGCAATCAAGCGACATCGAAAAGCGGCTTGCCGATAACAACATCTCTCTCCCGTCGAAAGAAATCGACATTGCTGGCGCGAAAGGCGTTGTCCTTGAAGGAAGCTGGACAACCTTTTCAGAAGCAGAGCTAGACGGTCTTACAGGGCAGACGGCGACGTTGTCCCAATCACGGGAACTGATTAAAGCGGCTTTTGACGAACCGATTGACCTATCGGATATTCCTGGAAACGACAACAACAAAGCAGCGGAACAAACCGACTATGCCGCTTTTTTAGCACAGCATATTTTGCATGGGTATGACTATGTGTTTGCAAGGCGAGAAGGATCGTACCTTTATTTTAACCAGCTATATAACCAAAGCGAAACATTCGTTAACGAGGACGCCCCTCTCATTTTAGAACTCGATGAAGACGACAAGGTCATTGGCTACACACAGCGCCATTTCACCTTTGAGGAAAACCCAGATGAACGGAAAATGATTACGTACATGGAAGCAGTCGAAACGCTGCTAAACAACCATTTTATTAAAAGAAACAATAGCATTGTTGAAATTGATTTTGGCTATTATAGCCTAGCGGAACAAACGCCGCGTTTCTTTTCGCCTATGTGGGAAGTGACAGTGAAACGCAACAATGATGAGGAAGACGATGTACGCATTTATTTAGTGAATGCCATTTTAGGCGAACAACATCAGTGGTATCCTGATGAAAACCAAGCGATTGATGGAGAAACGCCTGAATTAGAAGAACCAAGTACAGACGAAATGAACGAAGCGGGCAGCACGCCTTAAAGTGTGGAAATGAGGGGGAAACTAGATGAGTATGCGGTTCAGCGTGCTGGCCAGTGGCAGTACGGGAAACGCGATGTATGTCGAAACGGCATCGCAGCGCCTTTTAATTGATGCCGGACTAACAGGGAAAAAACTGGACGAGCTGTTCCAGAAAATTGACCGCAACCCAAAAGACATTGATGCGCTGCTTGTCACCCATGAACATAGCGACCATATTAAAGGAGTCGGCGTTTTTGCCAGAAAGCATCAAGTGCCGATTTATGCGAACGCAAAAACGTGGAAAGCGATGGAGAAACAGCTCGGGCAGTTGTCTCTTGACCAAAAGTTTGAGTTCGGCCGGGAGACAGTCAAGCAGTTTGGCGACATAGAAGTCGAGTCATTTGGCGTCTCCCACGATGCAGCTGAACCGATGTTTTTTGTCTTCCGCCACGAAGGCAAGAAACTCGTTTTAGCGACCGATATGGGCTATGTGAGCGAACGAATTAAAAAGACCGTTGCAGGCGCCGATACGTACGTGTTTGAGTCCAACCATGATATGAACATGCTCCGTGTCGGCCGCTACCCGTGGAACGTCAAACGCCGGATTTTAAGCGATTTAGGCCATGTGTCCAACGAAGATGCAGCAATGGCGTTGACCGATGTCGTCGAGGACAAACAAGCCAACATCTACTTAGCCCATTTAAGCCTCGACAACAATATGAAAGAATTAGCGCATATGACAGTCAAGCAAGTGTTAGAGCAAGAAGGGCATAAAGTCGGCGAAACGCTGCGTCTATACGATACGGACCCTTATCACCCTACCCCCCTCTCGATCGTTTAAAAAGGGGCGAAAGCGTAAATAAATAGAAAGAACCTACAGTATTCGTTTTTTTATCAAACTTCCGCAACAGTTATCGATAATTGTTAAACGAAGGTCAAAAATCGTTGAAATGCCCGCAAATGCCTAGACCATCAGGCGAACAGGGGTATAATAAAGATACATAGAACGAATACGACTGTTTAGAGGGAAGGGGTATAATCATGGGCTACTATGATGACCAGCAAGAAACGCGCTACCGTGAGCCAAATAAGAGCTCAAAAAAAGTGGCTGGTTTGTCCGCGTTTGGCGGCGCCATCATTGGCGGTGCGCTTGTGTTAATTGCTTCACCCATTATGTCGAGCCTCGGCCTTGGCATAGATGATTCAGCAAGCGAAAACAACAACGCCAACACAGAACCGAATACCGAGCAAAACGCCGAGAATGTTATTAACCTTGACGTCAATTCAGCGGTCACAGACGTTGTAAGCAAAGTATCCGATGCAGTCGTCGGCGTCATTAACATGCAGCAAGCCAATATGTTCGGATCAAATGAAACAGGCGAAACAGGCACAGGATCTGGTGTGGTTTATAAGAAAGAAGGCGACTCGGCATTCATTGTTACCAATAACCATGTCATTGAAGGCGCTTCGGAAATTGAAGTTGCTTTAACCGACGGCACTCGTGTTCCAGCAACACTTGTAGGCCACGATGAACTAACAGACTTAGCTGTCCTCGAAATTGACGGCGAAAACGTCACGACCGTTGCCGAGTTTGGCAATTCCGATGAATTAAGCGTCGGCGAACCAGCCATTGCGATAGGCAACCCACTCGGTCTTGAATTTGCCGGCAGCGTCACACAAGGTATTATTAGCGCGACAGAACGAAGCATCCCCGTCGACTTGAGCGGCAATGGCCAAATTGATTGGAATGCAGAAGTGCTGCAAACAGACGCAGCGATTAATCCCGGGAACAGCGGCGGCGCACTTATTAACATTAACGGCGAAGTTATCGGGATTAACTCGATGAAAATTTCCGGCGGTGCAGAAGGATTAGGCTTTGCGATCCCTTCTTCCATCGTGCAGCCAACCATTAGCGATTTAGAACAATACGGCGAAGTGCGGCGCCCAACACTCGGCATCACATTACGCTCACTCAATGAACTGCCAAGTTCCGCTCTCCAAGGAACGTTGAACTTGCCTGAAGACGTGACAGAGGGAATCGTCGTCGTTGGCGTCCAAAACGGCAGCGCTGCAGCCGATGCAGGCCTGCAAGAACGAGACGTCATCGTCGAAATTGACGGCAAAGCGATTGAAAACCCACAAGACTTGCGCAAACTCTTATACGCTGAACGCTCCATCGGCGACACCATTTCCGTCACACTCTACCGTGACGGCGACAAACAAACAATCGATGTCACCCTTGAAGAACAAAGCGACGTATAAACAAATCCACAGCTCCCGCGAACGACGCGCGGGAGCTGTTTTTTTGCTTTGTGGATTGTGCAAAAGAAGCACTCGCTGTGGATAGCCAAGCCATGCTATAATAGCAAACGACAAAGAAAGGACGGATTCAATTGCTTTACGCCTGCACAGAACATATCGAACTAGTACTAGACGTCGCCGTAGACGAATGGGAAGTCGCACCCAAAATCGAAAAAACTACAGACGACAACGACGCCACATGTAGCTACTGTGGAAACAAAGCCACATACACTGTGGCAAAATAATCAGATATACACACTGTTGATATGTGGATAAGTTATGTGGATAAACTGTTTGCATCTGAAAAAGGAGTTATACACAAGTGAATATCACAATTCTATCCGTCGGCAAACTAAAAGAAAAATACATAAAACAAGGCATCGACGAATACAAAAAACGCCTAAGCGCCTACGCCAAAATCCAAGAAATCGAAGTTCCAGACGAAAAAGCACCCGAACACTTAAGCACCGAAGACATGCGCCTCGTCAAGAAAAAAGAAGGCGAACGCCTCCTCGCCAAAATAAGCGCCGACAGCTACGTCATCGCCCTAGCGATCGAAGGCAACATGAAAACAAGCGAACAGCTCGCAAAAAATATTGAACAGCTCGGCACATATGGAAAAAGCAAAATCGCCTTCGTAATCGGCGGTTCATTAGGATTGTCTAACGACGTGTACGCGCGGGCAGACGAACTGCTATCATTTTCAAAAATGACATTTCCTCACCAACTGATGAAGCTCGTGCTATTTGAGCAACTGTATCGGAGTTTTCGGATTATGAGGGGGGAGCCGTATCATAAGTAGGGGGAAAGGGTGGTCTTTTGTGTCTATTAACTCTTTCGTGAACCCTACAGTTAATCTTTTTTAATCCGTTATCATCGTGGATTTAATTTAACAAGAGCTGAGTTAGTAAGATGTTTGAACTAGGAAATAACAAAAGTAGTTTATTATGTATAGGTTTTATTTCCACAATACTTTTGACGGTCCTTTTACTTTTCCTTTAGTTTTTTTATTATTAAAAACTATATAAATAAATACTACTTACAAAAGAAATTGATAGTGAAAAGCAAGAATGTGATATCATCTTTTAAGGTGATATCGCATTCTTGTTTTCATTTTATTATTTAAATAGCATTACAAATCCAGAAAGGAAGTGATTGTTATAAATAAGAGCCAATTAAAAAAGATTATAAAAAAGGCTCTGATATACCAGGTATTTTCGAATATCGACCAGCTGTTGGAAGAGGCAGATATCAGCCACCGATCGTTAAGTTACGGAACAGGAAGAGCAGAAAACTGGTTTAACGATGCTTACAACAATAATGAAGATATCAGGTTATCTTCATTGACAAAAGTCCTTGCTTATATATCACCTTTTGAAGGCTGCCCGTTAGAGAAGCTCATTTGCAGGAAGTCATTACGGTACGGAGGGCTCCTAAATACGATTTCTGATGAAGAGGAAGAATCAATTACTACATTTCTTCAATCTGACAAGGACCTGCTTCAGGATTTAATTGGTGATTTGGGAGTGATTGAAAGCAAGAAGAAGCTGACAATAGAGGAGTTGCATGTCTTAAAAAACTTAAGAAAAATTAATGAGGTGAATGAATAATGAGCAGTCCAAAGAGAAAAATTTGGTTTATCACCCGTCCCGAACGTGATCCGAAATTCCATATTGATGCCTTAAAAGCTCTTCAAACCGCTACTAATGACTTTAGTGAAATATGGGCGCGCAATCGACAACTTCATAAACGCTATGAAGAGGTTTTGGCTTCTGAGGGGTTAAAGCGTCAGAATGTAAGTGCTGATGGATCCGGAGGGCGCACCTGGGCCGCGATGCTCCGTACTTTTGGGTACGTTTACACTGATGAAATGGGAAGAATGAAACCCGCAAAGGTCGGAGAAGCGCTGTTAGCAGGAAAGAAGATACGTGAAAATGTCTCGAAACAGATATTGACGCTTCAAATTCCCAATGCGTACTTCCTCGAAAGCGGATTTAGACCTAAATTTGAGGACTCATTTAAAATAAGACCCGCCCGCTTCCTGGTCAGACTAACCAATCAAAAAGTACTAGATTATTTTTTAACGAAGGAAGAAATCACTTTTTTTGCACTTCCTGCTCAAAATGACCAAGAGCTTTTCGAAGTGACACGCAAAATCCTTGCTTTTCGCTCTTCATCAGAACAGGAAAAAGCAGATATGAAAAAAGAGATTGCTTTGGAATACGATCATCGAGAGAGATCTGACAAAGGTGCGAGGGATTACGCAGAAGCTCATGGGGATGTAGCACATACTTTTATGATGCTTTGTCACTACACCGGTCTTGTAGATTATATTCGTGGTGACGCTCTGAGAGTGCCAACAGAAAAACAAAAAAATACATCCATAACGCTTGTTGATTTAGAAGCTCGCTATCCCTTTAACAGCCGTTATAAAATTTCTTTAGAGCGGTTTTCGCAAAATGCAGGGCTCGATGTAGACAGTTACAAAGCAAGCCCCTACGGTAACATCTCTCCTGCTACAAATAGTGCAAAAAGCTTACGTAAAGTGCACCAGTTATTGGCGGACTATCCGCTAATCCAAACTATGAATCATAGGGAAATTGCTGCAATCCTAGAGCATCAATTTTCTTCACAAGAAGCTGAGAAGTACGCGAATTTTCTTGTTGAATATGAATATACAACTCTGAACGAGGACTTTGTAGAATCTTACTTGGATGAAAAAGATAACCTGGCTTTTGAAGATAAAAGTGCAGAAGTGTTAAAGGCTATTGGTTTTGAGGTTGTACTTCGTCCGAAGCCACCAAGAGATAATACAAGAACCGAAGTAGAGATTTTGATTCATGTAGATGAAAATAATATATGTTTGATTGATGCGAAAAACTACCGGAAAAAATTTACGCTTTCTGCTTCACTGGCTTCTCACATGGGGTCTGAGTATCTTCCAAATTACGATGGCTTTGACAACAAAAAAGTTCACTCTTTCGGCTATTTAACTGCCAGCAAATGGGGCGGGGAGCGCAACTTAGCCAAAATTACTGAAAAGGCTTCTATCAGCATTCCTGGGAGTGATATTAAAGGTGCCATAATTTCTGCTAATGCTTTGCTTGGCTTTCTTGATTACTGTCTTGAGAATAACATAGGTGTTGAAAAAAGAAAACAGATGTTCATGAAATGTTTTACAAACCGTGGGTACAGCAACGTATCTGAAATGATTTAATTAATTCAAAAAGAACAGGTCCATTGCTATGGACGCTGTTCTTTTGCTTCATCTATAAAAGCAGATAGCTCCTCGGTAACTTTTTCTATATTTTCTTTTACTTCGTGTTCCCAAATCCGCTTAACATGCCAGTCTTTCTCTTTGTAATACTTGTTTACTTTGGTGTCGCGTTCTTTGTTTTTTTGTATTTTATTCCCCCAGTATTCTTTGTTACTTTTAGGCATATTGCCGTGCTGTTCACATCCGTGCCAAAAGCAGGAATCAATAAAAATCACAATCTTATATTTCTTTATGGAAATATCAGGCTTTCCCAAAAGCGTCCGGTCATTTTTGCGGAAACGGTATCCTTCTTTCCATAAACGTTTTGAAACCTTATTTTCTAGTTTTGATTGAGAGCGAATGGCCTTCATATTTTTTCTCCGCTGTTCCTGAGTAAGATTGTCTGCCACGTGATCTCCTCCTTTTAGATTTATCCTATACCCTTTTATTTATAAGAAAATAACTATAATATGGTGCAACACCTAAAAAAAGACAGCTCACTAGAAACCCCGTTTAAGATGTTTGTACTCCTATAAACCATCAAGGAGGCAACATGATTTGCTACTCCACCATCTTACTACATTTGATTACGAACGTATTAAAATCATAATTTATCTTGGGAGTACCTTCGTCAGATAGGTTAGAGTTTGAGGATGTCTCCCTAGAATTTCTCGGAACATTGGACAAAATATGAACGGAAAGATCTTTTTTATTGGAATAATATGGATAAATGGCTCAAGTAAGAATATCGAAACCATGACCTCCTATAGAAAAAATTTGCGGACGATGTTCCTAGTTACGCTTCCTTTTCAGGGCTTAATCTTTGATACATCTATCAGGTAGGGGCTTCAAAAGAGCTGAAAATGAGAAATATTAATCAGTTATAATCGGACCATGGGAAAAGAAAAGGCTTCCTAGCGATCTTGATGACCTCCAAAAGGTTGGGTATTGTACCATCGCCATGCCAGGTTAAACGGCCGCGTTTGTGGAAAAGTCTTCCAAAATCTAGGGACGTCTGTGCCTAATAACTTGATTTAAACAGTCAACGTAGACCCCGTGAAAAAAGCTAGCTTGTTATGTTGTGATTGAAGCAATAAGAGCTTTGCGGATCCTTCTTTATCATGGGAACGAAGCAATAAAAAGATGGAAAGGGTCTCCTGTAAGAGTTACAGCCTGATTAAACTGAGTTTGCTGGTATAGACCAATTGAATTAGTAGGACCGTTCTCTTGAACTATTAGAAAATGTTTATAATGGAGAGCAATACATGAGGCATTTACCCGCGTACTGTTACTCTTAATTAAAAAAAATCCGCATTAAAAGCTGCCCATTTTTCATAAAAAGTGATAGAATTATACTTGCATATAGGTAAGCAAGAACTAATGTTCTTATTAATGAATAAAGGAGAGTGAGACATCGTGATATTTAAAAAAGGTGAGCTGTTTAACGGTCCTGGGGGATTAGGTTTAGCAGCAAAAAACGCTTGTGTTATACATCCGGATACAGGAGAGGAATATCGAATTTCTCATGTTTGGTCTAACGATTTTGATTCAGATGCTTGTGCAACATACCGGCTAAACGTTTGTGAAGATCCTGAGGATCCGTCTGTTCACTGCGGACCAGTTGAACAGCTTCCCATAGGGGACAAATCAGTATTGGGAGATATCGATTGTTTCGCATTTGGGTTTCCCTGCAACGATTACAGCCAGGTAGGCGAAAAGCATGGCTTAAACGGTACATACGGCCCTTTGTATTCTTACGGGGTTAAAGTACTGAAGAATTATCAGCCGAAATTTTTTGTGGCTGAAAATGTCGGCGGCCTTCAGAGTGCCAATGAAGGAAAAGCTTTTATTCAAATCCTTACAGAACTTGAGGATTGTGGCTATAAATTGACGCCTCATTTATATAAGTTCGAACAGTACGGAGTCCCTCAGGCAAGACATAGAATTATTATTGTCGGGATACGAAATGATCATTATAAAGATGGTATTGAATTTAGGGTGCCGGCACCTACTACGCCAGACCACTTTAAAACGTCAAAAGATGCAATAATGAATCCGCCAATTCCTGACTTTGCTCCTAATCACGAGCTCCCTAAGCACACAACAAAAGTAAAGAAGATGCTGTCTCAGATCCCTGAAGGGGAAAATGCCTGGTATCCGGGAATTGATGAGAACCTCAGATTGAATGTGAAAGGAGCAAGGCTGAGCTCTATATATAAGCGTCTTGATTCCAAGCGTCCGGCTTATACCGTTACCGGAAGCGGTGGCGGGGGGACCCATATGTATCACTGGGAAGAAAACCGGGCATTAACAAATAGAGAGCGCGCCCGGTTGCAGACGTTTCCTGATGACTTCAGATTTGAAGGAAGTAAAGAATCTGTTAGAAAACAAATCGGTATGGCCGTTCCGCCGGCTGGTGCAAAGATTGTGTTTGAGGCTATTCTTAAAACTTTTGCAGGTATTGAATACGAATTTGTACAGCCAGCACCAAAACTTCAGTTGGAAAATCTTAGGGGTAAAAAGGAAATTACTATTAATGAGGTAGAAATTCCAACGAAGAAAGCAGCCATTTTAAAATAGCTTAAAAACAATACCTATAGTCAGACTGACCACTATTTTTTTAAGACAGAGATCAACACTTCTTTATACAGCCAATTACCGGTAGTTTACCAGTGATTGGTTGTTTAGTTTTTTTCTAAATACTATGTTGTTATAATAAATGTATTCTTCAACAGTGAGTTACAAGGTGGTCGTCTCTTTAAGGACATGCTCGGTAACGCCTAGATAGCAATTTAATTCAAGAAGTTATCGACAAACTTAAATCTAATCTCATTCTAGTGCTACAGTTAATAATTATGCTAGGAAGATACAGAGACTATTTGACGGAGAATAAGAATTTTAGCTGTCCTTCTCTGTAATCATGACGTTGCTATGCAATCGGCTATCTTTCTTGTGTCATTCAGAGATAGAACAGCTCCTTTTTTGTATTTAAAATTTGGACACTATCTTTTCCGTGACATCCCTTTATAGAATTGTAATTAAACTAAGCGTATATGGCCTAACGGCTCATACACGCTTAATTTTTTTGGGTTATTCAATTAATGTTAACCCAACCTACCTCCTCCCAAACTTGAATACCTCCAAACAAAGCATTGAGAATACGACTGAAGTAAGCACCAAGAAGGAAATAATCGCTCCTATCAAACTTTTTTCCACATACTTTGAAAGAAGATACAAAGTAACACTAGCTACAGCAAAATAGATAACATACCTGAAGTACTTCAATTGTTTATATCCATCCCCTCGTTACTTAAAACCAATTGCGTCTATTGTTTGCTAGGAATTTGAAGGCGACAACACGCTACATTAGCATGCTTTCCTCTCTCTTGTGAATTATATAATATCGCCAAACGAACAGGACCACTTTTTGTACTTGCATTTTTCTTTTTATGATGCCAAATGATTGCCAAGAAGTAACACTAGTAATCTTTCCTCCTCCCTCCCCCCAACTTCCATATTGACAAATCTGTGAACTGTTGTTAAGCTCCAAATAGATTCAACTTAGATCTAAGTTAGATTCATGGTGGTGAAAAAAGAATGAATCGGTTGTTGTTAGGCTTTTATGGAGATGATTTCACGGGTTCGACGGATGCAATGGAAGCGCTTGATCAGTATGGGTTGAAGACGATTCTTTTTTTAAGGATACCGGATCAAGGTATGCTTAAGCGCTTTGATGATGTGGATTGTATTGGTGTGGCGGGAACGGCGCGAGCGAAGGGGAAAGCGGGGATGAAGGAAGAGCTAGAGCCTGTTTTTTCTTTCTTGCATGATCTCAATCCTTCTTTTGTCCATTATAAAGTGTGCTCGACGTTTGATTCTTCGCCTGAAACAGGAAGTATTGGGTTTGCGAGTGATTTGGCGAGACGCTATTTTGAGAAAGGCAGCTATCCTTTGCTAGTGGCGGCACCGAACTTAGGTAGGTATACGGTGTTTGGGCATCATTTTGCCGCGTTTAAAGATGAAGTGTTCCGATTGGATACACATCCGGTCATGGCTAGGCATCCTGTTACGCCAATGGATGAAGCGGATTTGGCGAAGCATTTGCAGAAGCAGACAAAGCAAAAAATTGCAAACGTTACCATTCTTGATTTGGAGGCAAAGTCTGCGTCGGAGATTGTGAAAGATGAGTTGGAAGCGGGTCTTATCGTTTATGATGCGCTCAATCGTGGCCATATGGAAAAGGTTTCTGAAGTGCTATGGGAAAAAAGGGGCGAACGAGCTCAGTTTGTTGTCGGGTCTTCAGGTGTGGAGTATGCGCTTGGTGAGGCGATGAAGCGCGAAAGGCCGATTGAACGGACAGACAGAGTGAAGAAGCCGAGTCAAGCGGAGCGAATTTTTGCCGTTTCTGGCAGCGTGTCAGATGTAACGAAAAGCCAATTGCTTGCTGCTGAAGCTGCAGGGTTCCACGCTATTCAAATTCCTGTGGAGCTGTTTACAGATGAAGCGAAGGCAGAAGCGTTTTTAGCGGACGTTGCAGCGATGATTGCTGCGAAGCAAAAGGTGGTTATTTATACCGCTAAAGGGGCTGATGACCCGGTTATTGTGGAAACAAGGAAGCATTTGAGCGAAAGTGGTGTAGCGAAAGACGAGATCGGCATTTTTATCGGTGAAAAGCTCGGTGCGTGGACGAAATCGATTTTAGATCGTGTCGATGTCCGACGGGTGATTATTTCCGGTGGTGACACTTCTGGTTTTGTTACATCGAATCTCGACATTTATGGGTTGGAAGTATTGGATTCTGTTGCGCCAGGGGCTCCTTTATGTTTAGCATATTCTGAGAGCGAGAAATTTGATGGGCTGGAAATCGCCTTAAAAAGCGGTCAGCTTGGCGGTGAGCATTTTTTTGAAAACGTTTATCGATCTGGCTCTAAATAAACTAAAGGAATGAACGTGGACATGTTATTGAAAGATGTTGCTTATGAAAAAATTAAAGAAAAAATTTTAGAAGAGCATTACGAACCTGGCCAGTTTTTATCGGAGCGAACGTTAATCGATGAGCTCGGCATGAGCAAAACGCCGATTAAAAATGCATTGGTGCGGCTGGAATCGGAAGGGTTTGTGACCGTTTCTTCTAAGCAAGGCATCATCGTTGTCGATATATCGATCGAACGGATCAATGATATTTACAATTTGCGGATTGCGTTAGAGACGTTTAATTGCCAGGAAATTTATAAGCGCATAACAGATGACCAAATTAACGAGTTAGAAGAGAATGTCGAAGCAACGAAAGTGGCTGCGGCTAATAAAGATGTGAAGGCATTTGCCACTTTGGATCATGAGTTTCATTTAGCGATAAGCGAGTTTGCTGGAAACAGTGAGATCACGAAAATTTTATTAAATTATCAGGACCATTTGCGGAGAATTACGCTCCGGCATTTACGGAAAGACCCTGAGCGAGTCAAAAAATTCTATACGGAGCATGTCGACATTTTAAATGCATTGAAAACCAAAAATGACAACTGCTCTGATTTGATGAAAAAGCACTTGTACGAATCAAAGATGATGTATTTTCAATGATTGGTTGGTGCAATAAGGAGAGAAACGACGATGAAAGCTGTTTTTGTAGACGATGCAGAAAAAATTAACATCAAAGAAATCGACATACCGGTCGTGAAGGACAATGACGTGCTCATTAAAGTGGCCGTGGCCGGTATTTGTGGATCGGACATTCATACGTATAAAGGATTGCACCCGTTTCGAAAACCGCCTGTCGTCATTGGTCATGAAGTGGCTGGCGAAGTTGTGAGCGTTGGCAAAGCGGTAAAACGTGTTCAAGTTGGAGACCGGGTAACGGTTGAACCGCAAATTGGCACGGGAGAGAGCGAAGGCGTGATGACAGGCCAGGCGAACTTGTCCGATAAGCGTTTGGCTCCGGGCATGGGCGATTGGCTTGGGACAATGGCTGAATACTTCGTCTCTCCTGAGGCGCAAGTGATTAAGCTGCCCGATACGGTCAGTTATGAAAAAGGGGTGTTAGTTGAGCCGTTGGCGGTTGGTGTCCATGCTGCACGTAAAGGGGATATCCAACCAGGGGACCGTGTCGCGATTTTAGGTGCTGGACCGATTGGCTTGTTGACGCTTATAGCGGTAAAAGCGAAAGGCGCCTCACACGTTGTGGTGACCGATGTGTTAGACTACTCCCTTGATGTTGCCAAACAAATGGGGGCAACGGCCGCGATTAATATAAAGGGCAAGCCGGATTGGATTGAGGAAGCAAAGAGTCAAGTCGGCCGGTCATTCGATAAAGTGCTAATTACCGCTGGCGTGCCAGGCATCGTTAATGATTCATTAAACTTACTAAAAAAAGGGGGACGTGCTGTAACGGTCGCGATGTTTCATGGCCAACAAGATTTTGATGTGGAACAACTACAGCAAAATGAAAAAGAAATTGTTGGCTGCATGACGTACAATCGTCCCGATACGGAAGAAGCGTTGGATATCATCGCCAAAGGTGCGCTTCCAGTTGAAAAAGTGATTTCTCATCAATTGTCTTACGAACAGGCTGGCAAAGGGTTTGAAATGGTCGATAAAAAGCAAGACAACTCTGTAAAAGTGATTGTTTCATTTGAACAGGAGGGCTAAAGGATGACAAGAAAACAGTGGTTATGGCCTGTTGCAGCTATCGCCCTTGTTTTAACTGGCTGCAACGTTGGGCATGCAAATGAAGGCGAGCCGAAAAAGCTACGTCTTGGCCATATTCAAAGTGAGTCGAATGCGTGGCATAAAGGCTCACTCAAATTTGCCGAATTGGTGCATGAAAAAACAGGCGGCTCTGTCAAGGTAGAGGTTTATCCAAGCTCTACTCTTGGCGCCGACCGCGACTTGGTTGAGGGCATGCAAATTGGCTCTGTTGATTTTGCGTTAGTCGCTGGCGTGATGTCTAACTTTTATGAACCCTATTCGATCTTAGAGCTCCCTTATCTATTCGAAGATTTGAATCATTTAGAGGAATTTGTCTATGGAGAAGATGGTAAGCGATTGCAAGAAGAGACGTTAGAAGCAACAGGGGTAAGAGGGCTGGAGTTTTGGCTCCGTGGAGCACGGCAGCTAACAACCAATAAGCTTGTGGAGTCACCTGAAGACCTTCGCGGCGTAAAAATTCGTGTACCAAACATTGAGGCGTCTGTAGAAGGCTGGCAGGCAATGGGGGCAAGCCCGACACCGATGAACTTTGGTGAAGTGTATTCTTCTTTGCAGACAGGTGTGATTGACGCCCAAGAAAATCCAATTGAGTTCACCGCAAGTGCGAGAATTCATGAAGTCCAAGACTATCTTGTGATGACGGACCACGTTTTTGGTTATGTGCAACTATTAATGAGTGACAAAACGTACCAAGAGTTAACAGAGGACGAACAGCAAGCGGTCATGGAAGCGGCTGAAGAAGCGCGTATGTACCAAAATGAAATCGTTTCCGCGGAAGAAGAGAGCGCTTTGCAAATGATGCTCGATGAAGGTGTCGAGCAAATCGAAGTCGATCAAGAGCCGTTTCGTGAGTCTGTTCAACGTGTCAATGAGAGATTAGCTGATAAATACGGGAGAGAACTTTACGACACGATCCAAGGTATGAGGGAGTAACGCTATGAATACGTACATTCGAATCATTGATGGTATTAATAATGGGGTTAAGTCGATTGTATCTGTGATGTTGGCGATTTTAGCAGTGCTTGTTGTTTTACAAGTGATGACACGGTTTGTGATTAATGTGCCCCTTGCATGGACAGAGGAAATTGCTCGTTATTTAATGATTTATATTGTATTTCTAGGGTCCGGGCTAGCGATGCGCCATAATCAGCATATTGCCATCGATTTTTTGTTAGATGTCATTCCCCATAAAAACAAAGCGAGATTGCAAACGATTATTTTATCAATATGCGCTGTATTTTGCCTTGTTTTAGCTTACTACGGAGCCCAGTTAACGCTCATAGTTGTTGACCAGTCCACCCCGACGTTGCAATATTCAATGGCCTGGGCCTATGCAGCAATTCCCCTTGGTGCCCTATTAATGTTATTAAACATTGTCGCCTTGCTTTTGAAACCAAATAAGGTTGAAGACAGTGTAGACAGAATAGTTGGTGAGAACAAATGATCATCGTTTTACTTGTATCGTTACTCGTCCTCTTCTTTATCGGCGTGCCAGTAGCGATTGCGCTCGGTTTATCGACGAGTATGGCCATGATTGTAGCAGGCGATGTTCCTTTATTAACGCTTGCACAACGAGCGTTTGTGTCACTCGATTCGTTTCCGTTGCTAGCGATTCCATTATTTATTTTGGCTGGCGTCATCATGGAATACGGCGGCATCTCGCAACGGCTTATTAACCTCGCCAATGCCCTTACTGGCCATTTAACAGGAGGACTAGCCGTTGTTACGGTTGTGACAACAATGTTTTTTGCCGCTATATCAGGTTCAAGTGTCGCTGCGACTGCCGCTTTAGGGGCAATTTTAGTGCCTGCGATGATTAGCAGAGGGTACGAAAAAGAATTTTCAGGAGGCGTGCAAGCTGTATCAGGGACACTTGGCATTATTATGCCGCCGAGCATCCCATTGATTTTGTATGGCACAGCAGTCGGGGCATCGATTGGCGACTTGTTTATTGCTGGAATGGTCCCTGGCATCCTTATTGGCATTGGTCTAATTGTAACTGTTTATATAATTGCCAAAAAACGGAACTATGCAAAAGAAGACAAGAAAAGTGGAAAAGAAATTGGTACAGCGTTTGTAAAAGCGATTCCGGCACTGATTATGCCTGTAATCATTTTAGGCGGTATTTATACAGGTGTGTTTACGGCAACGGAGGCTGCCGGTGTAGCTGTTGCCTACGCCTTTATTGTAGGGGTGTTTGTCTATAGGGCGATCACGTTTACGAAAATCAAAATGATTTTGTCTCAAGCATCGGTAACAACGGCAACCATTATGCTTATTTTGGCGACAGCGGGCTTGTTTAGTTGGATTTTAACGATTGAGAATGTACCGCAGCAAGTGGCAAGCGTCATTACGTCGATTTCCGAAAATCCATGGGTATTTCTCGGTATCGTTGTTCTATTGCTCCTCCTCGTAGGCATGTTTATGGAAACAAATGCATCGATTATTATTTTGGCGCCGATTCTTGTGCCAGTGGCATCGGAATTAGGGATTGACCCTGTTCACTTCGGCATCGTCATGATTGTCACACTTGCCATCGGCATGGTCACGCCGCCACTTGGGCTCAATCTCTTTGTTGTATCAAAAATCGCCAACTTAAGGATGGATCGGTTAACGATTAGCCTCATTCCCTTTTACATCACTATATTGATCTGTCTATTGATTGTTACGTTTATTCCGTCTCTCACAATGACCGTTGTAGAGTGGATGAAATAATCAAAGTGAAAAAGGAGCGTTATATATGCAAAACGATTCGATTTTGCAAGACTTGCAAAAGACAGGCTTGTTTATGATGGAAAAAAACCTCGCTTGGGGAACAGCAGGGAATATTAGTGCAAAATGTGAAGATGGCTATTTAATTTCCGCTACTGGGACCTATTTAGGCGAATTAGAGGTAGAGGATTTTGCTTATTGCCAAGGAGGAGAGCATCTTGCTGGCAAAAAGCCTTCAAAGGAATATGTAATGCATGAAGGCATTTACGAACAGCGGCCAGAAATCGGGGCGGTTCTCCACTCATCCCCGTTTTATAGCACATTGATCGCCAACAGCGACCTTCATTTGCCATCGAACTACTTTGTCGAGTCGATGTATTACTTAGAGAGAATTGTGCGTATTCCTTACTATCAGCCAGGCAGTAAAGAGCTAGCCCAAGCCGTTAAAGAGAGAGCAAAGGAGGCAAATGTCTTTCTGCTAGAGAACCACGGCATTATCGTCTGCGATGTGAATCTGAAAGAAGCACGCACGGCGTTGCAAACGCTTGAATACACAGCGCGCATGCATATCACAGCATTAGAGAAAGGCATAACCATCAACGGTTTAAGTGACGATACAGTCCATCAGTTTCTTCATCACTCCGGCTATAAACCGGTAAGACAGTGGGGAGAACCCAAACAATAAATGTAAAACAGGTTGCAGGAAGCAGCCTGTTTTTTTGATGAACCGTAGTGTAAGAAGATACAAACCTATTCTTTAGGAACAAATTGAAGATTGAATTGAAATACAATTGACGCATTACATAAAAGCGATTACAATAAAGGGAAAATTATTCTAATATGTTTGAATAAGGGGATTTTATGCATATTTTCAGATCGATCATTGTCTTTATTACTTTTCAAGTTGTCTTTATTGTGGTTGATATTATTGGCTGGGAACCCAATCGTAACAGATTGTATGAACTAGTGATCGGATTTCCACCGATCCGATTTTTTGAAGAAACATTTGCCCCATACAAAATGCTGGAGTTCAATATTATGACAGCAGGATTTCTAATTGCTTTACTAGCAAGTATTATTTCCCAACTATGGTCACGTTCGTCAAAAGAAACTCACAACAAATGAAATCGCATGACAAACTTTAGCAGTACGCTTAAAAGTCTGTGATTTATGAATTAAAAATAAAATCTTGAAATGAGATGGTTTACACCTCTGATAATAGGAATCTATACAAAAGGAGAATCACGATGTCAGTGCTCTTGAAAGTGGAAAACTTGAACAAATCTTATCCTGATTCTGCATTTGAGCTGCAAGACGTGTCTTTTTCGATACCGTATGGCTCGATTGTTGGGTTTATCGGCGACAATGGAGCTGGAAAATCGACAACGATGGGGGCGATCATCGGCAATTTACATCGAAACAGCGGTTCGATAGTGATGGAGGGACTAGAAATTGACGGTGATCATCTTGCTTTAAAAAAAGACGTAGGTGTGGTATTTGACACGATGAAGTTGCCTACTTCATTAACGATTCGTAAGTTAAGCAAAGTCTTGAAGCATATTTATAAGGAATGGGATCAGCGATTATTTAACGAGTACATAACGATGTTTTCATTGCCGGAAAATCAGAAAATCGGAAAGTTTTCAAGAGGGATGTCGATGAAGTTATCGATGGCGGTTGCATTATCCCACAATCCAAAATTATTAATTTTAGATGAAGCGACGGCTGGGTTAGACCCCTCAGGAAGACACGATGTATTGGAGATTCTATCTAAATTCGTTAAAGACAAAACGCGCAGTGTCTTGCTGTCTTCCCACATCACGAGCGATATTGAAAAAATTGCCGATTACCTTATGTTCATTAAAAACGGGGAAATCATTTTAAACGTAAGCAAGGACAAATTACTAAATGACTTTGCCGTTATCGAATGCACGAAGGAAGAATTCGAAAAAGTAGAACCAGTCGCTTTTAGGAAGAAAAATGAGTTGTATGAAGTTTTCATTTCAGATCAGCAAGTAGCTTCATCAACAATGAAGAGGAAGAAGTTTTCAATTGATGATATTACGCTTTTATTGATGAGAGGTGAAAGGAAATGAAAGGCCTGTTGCTTAATCAGTATTTTTCTGTCGAAAAGAGTTTTTGGATGTATCTTTTTGGCAGTATTTTGCTTGTCGGCGCTCTATTTATGGTAGGGAACACGAGAATAGAAAGGGTTGCTACTTTTGTACCGATTGTGTTTATGGTGTCTCCTGCTCTCGAAGTATTAAAACATGAATCAAGTTCAGGGTGGAATAAATTTGCTTTAACGCTTCCCCTTAAAAGAAGGCAAATTGTCCAAAGTCATTATCTCTTTTTTGTCTCATCGGTATTGATCGGACTTGTTATTACTATGCTTCTTTTTAGTCTAGTTGAATTAATGAAAGGGAACGTTCTAACGTCTTCTTCCGTGAATTCCATTATGAATGCGATAGGGATCGGGCTTATAATGGGCGCTGTCGCTTATCCATTAACATACATGCTCGGGACTGAGAAGTCGGATACCGTGTTAATCACAGCCGTTTTTAGCTCAATTGGATTGTTAATATTAGGCGGTTTCATATTCGGTATCCTTCTAGAGACGATTCCGTTAACATTTCTGCAACAAGGCAATCCAGATGTTTTGTTTTCGTTGGGGTATTTAACGATGGGCATTGTGATTTATTTGGTCTCTTATTTTTGGGCCATTAAGATTTATAAACAAAAAGAATATTAGACGGCGTAACGCCTACGGGATTCAAAATCCCGTAGGCGTTAGGTTTGTTTAGACAGAATCGAGAGCCTACCTTAAAAAAAGGCTAAGTGCCACTGTGATTAGTGCTAGGAAGATATAAACAAGTCCTTTGCTTGTGTGATTTTGATGAATTTCTGTTATTCCTTTTATGGCAACTAATACAGCTAATACAACAACTACTGTGGTTATGACAAATGTAAACCCGCCTGTCAAATTGCTAATGATTAGAGCAGGAATAGAAAAAATCGCGAAAACGGCCCATATTATACGTTCTTTCGTCTCCAATTCAACCGCTCCTTTGGGAAGTAAAGATGTGTGCCCTACCTCTCTAATTACCATAGCGTTATTTGCTAAAACTCCTTATCTGCTAACATAAGGCCATAAGTGTATCGGTCCAATCATTCATTCTCGATACAGGCTTATCCTCTTCCCCGTTCACACTAGTAAAATACTCGATTATACGGCTTGTATGGATAGCAGTCATAAAGATCGCCTTATTAGCCATTTTTTAATTAGTAGACTTGATAACCGCTATCTGATGGAATTTCTAAAAAGTTGCTGCAACGGTTATGGATCTACGTTAATCTATTAGTGAGTCATTTCAACAATGGCTGTTCGCCAACGTCATTCCAGGGATTTGGAAGTGGCTTTTTTCTTTTATACTAGTATATAGACTTACTCGTGAAAGTAGGATGCGCAGTGCTTATTTCGGTCGTTCTTTACTCATTAATCGGGATTTTGATTGGCATACTTTCAAGTTTATTTGGCTTTGGGGGAGGGTTTGTCGTTGTCCCTGTCTTGGTTGCGTTCTTGCCTGACTCCATTCCGCCAGATTATTTGATGCATACGGCTGTTGGTACGTCTCTTGCTGTAATGATCATTAACTCGTTCAATTCAACGTTCAACCATGCGAAAAAAGGCAATGTGAAGTGGGTTGTTTTTAAAGGGATGGTTTTCTATATTGCCATCGGTTCTTTAATAGGAGGAGTTAGTGCGGTCTATATCAACAGCGATATTCTAAAGTTTGCCTTTATCGGTTTATTGTTGTACGTCATTGTAAGCAATCTATTAAAGAAAACATTTACTAACCATGTGGAGGACCAAGATTTTCGGATGCCGAGCCGGAAATCAAGGGGGCCGGTAGGGGTTGGCATCGGGTTGATTTCAACGATGTTAGGTGTCGGCGGCAGTGTGATGACGATTCCTTATTTCAGAAAGCAAGGGATGCGGATGTTGAATGCGGTCGCCCTTGCGACGCCGCTCGGCTTGCCGATTGCGATTGTGGGGGCATTCACTTTTTTAGTCACAGGTTTGCAAATAGAGGACATGCCTGGCTCCACGCTTGGGTTTATCTTTATTCCGGCTCTGTGTGGATTTACACTCGGTGGGTTTATTGGCGTACCACTGGGGCGGTCGTGGGCGCAAAAAATCCCCGATGCCGTCTATTCCAAAGTGTATTTAATCTTGCTGGTCATTGTTGTCATCATGATGATGTTAGAATAAGCGTAAACGTGCCGCCTTTAAGAAAGGATTGATTCTTAAAGGCGGTTTGTCTATATATAAAGAATGGTAGGAGCATAAAGGGGGGGAATAGGCGATACATAGGATGTTTTGCTTGAGCGCGGTTTCATTTATCGTCTAAATAACAAAAGCAATAATCACGACGACAATGACGGAAATCGGCACTATTAAAAAATAGAGCCATGTAAAGGTTTTTAAGCTTTTTTCGCTGCTGTAGGAAGAATCGGTCGATTTCATAGCGAATAACGATACAATTAAACCAATTAAACAAATCAATCCAATAATGATATAGAGCGCAATCATGTTGATCTCCTCGTTTCAGTAAACATTCCATAGTGGCTAACAATTTTACCGTACCATATTAAAGAACCGTTTGGAATAACGCCGCTGTTTTTGTTTATGTAGAACGGCTTAAACCGATCTTCTCCTTTGGCCGCTTAGTCGTTTTAGCAAGCGTCCTCCTTCAATGATTATCACGCCATTCTCTAAAGGAAATGGTCCTATCCTCTTCTCCATCGGCATAAACATAGTTTTAAGGGGGATTCCTATCTCGGTTTTACAAGGTGATCGTTCGTGTTTACACGGTGAGAAGAAGGGTGCATGAAAATTTAATTGAATTTTCTTTTTATTAGTAAGGGGGATAAGGAGGAGTAATTCTTATAAAGTTGGGTTGACTTATATGAATTATATGGTTTAATAAGTCTTAGTTTATGTTGTAAAAAATGAATGGAGTTGTGAAGGAGGAGTTAGATTGGTTTTAAGACAAAAATGGCTCTACCCTGGTTTTCTTACAGTGGCATTGTTAGGCGCTTGCAATACGGAGATGGGCGCGGATGATTCAACCCGTTCTGTAGAGGAGAACGGCGAAAACGAAGAGGAACCAACGGTTGTAGAAGATGTAAAGGTAAAAGCGGCTGATCCATCCTCCTCACCTGCATTAGCAAGCAATCGAGGGAATACGGTTGTTGTTGGTTTACAGGAGCCTGGAGGCATCTTTACGCCTCATTTTAATACAAGTGGCTATGATGGAAATGTGCAAGCTGTCATGTTTCCGCCCCTTGTTGACATAAATGAAAAGGGGGAGCCATTCGGGCGGCTTGCAGAGGATTGGGACATCTCGGAAGATGAATTAACGTATACATATTATTTACGGGATGACCTGAAATTTGATGACGGCTCTCCTCTTACTGCCAATGATGTAGCTTTTACGGTAACGCTTTTGTTTGATCCGGATTATCCAGGAACGACAGATTTGACAGAAACCAACTTGGTTGGCGGCCTCGATTATAAGGAAGGCGATGCTGACAGCATTGCGGGCATTCATGTAATTGACGATCAAACGATTGAATTTCAGCTAGAAGAACCAAATGCGCGAGCGTTGACTCTGCTTGGCGGCACTGTGCTTAGTGAAAACTATTACGGAGAGAAATACGAAAAAGGCGACTTGGATTATATGAGTGACTATCATTTAAAGCCACTTGGGGCAGGCCCTTTTAAATTTGAGGCGTACCATCCTGGAGAAGAGATTCGGTTCTCGGCCAATGAGCATTATTATAATGGCAAGCCAGAGGTCGATACATTTGTGTACCGAACGACGGAAGGGGATTCGCAACAGTTTTTCCAAACTGGGGAATTGGATTACAGCGGTTTTGTCGCTACGAAAGATAATTTTGAACTGCTGGAGTCAATGGAGTTTGCCAATATTGATCTGTATACTTCGTCGAATTACAGTTATATCGCCTTTAACCATGAGTCCGAGGTGTTTAAAGATCCGAATGTTCGGATTGCTTTTAATTTGGGGCTAGATCGGCAAGCGTACATTGACGCTCGGTTTCAAGGATACGCACAGCTAGCCAATGTCCCCGTGTCGCCTATTTCGTGGGCCTATACAGACGAAATCGAGGCGTTTCCATATGACCCTGAAGAAGCGAAGCGGCTTCTAGACGAGGCTGGATGGAAGGAAGGGCCTGACGGCATTAGAGAAAAAGACGGGCAGAAGTTAACCGTCTACTTCTTTACAACGGATGGCAGTGGCAGCAATGATATTTTTGTAACGCTCGCGCAAGAAAACTATAAAGACATTGGTGTCGATTTTCAAATTGAACAAATGGATTTTAATGCGTTGCTGGCACGTGTCGACAACGGCGATCATGATCTCGTGTCTTTCTCGACCACGATGCAGCCAGACCCGCATATCGGCGTGCAAGCCTTTCATTCAAGCCATACTGGCAATACATTTAAAGGGTACAAAAATGAGGAAGTCGATCGTTTAATTGAAGCCTCCGTAGCTGTAAGTGATCTTGATGCTAGGGCGGAAGCCTACCATGAGCTTTATGAAAAGTTAAAAGAAGATCCGCCAATCATTCTTCTCAATTACAACAAATCGCTTGCGGCAACCAATGCACGTGTAGAAGGATTTGAACCGAATGGGTTTCGAGGCATTAGCTTAAGTTTAGAAAACTTGCGGGTGGTGGACACACCTTAAAAAGAGGGGTGTCTATCCCCCTCTTTTTAACGTTTCTGACAAGGAGGGGTGGCATTGGGGAATTATTTTATCAAACGGCTATTGTACTTAATCCCAACGTTGATTGGGGCATCGATTTTGATCTTTTTTTTATACTCGATGATCCCTGGCAATTTTATTGACTCCGATCCAAATTTAACTGCTGAACGAAAAGCAGAGTTATATGCGCTGTATGGGTTTGACCAACCGACAATCGTTCGTTATTTTGTGTGGATTGGAAACCTGTTGAAAGGGGATCTAGGCTATTCGCTTCAATTCCAGCGCCCTGTCAGTGAGGTGCTTGGCCATTACATATGGAGCTCTTTTATCGTCGCCGGGGCGTCGCTCATTCTTACATGGGGCATCGCTTTAATGGTTGGCGTTGTTTCTGCGACCAAACAGTACTCTTTCTATGATGCGGCCGTTACTGTTCTTGTCTTTGCGGCGATGGCCACGCCGTCCTTTTTTCTCGGCTTGATTGTGATCAAAATTTTCGCAGTTGACTTTGGCTGGTTTCCTGCCGGTGGGATGACAACATCCGGTGTTGAGTACAGTGGATTTGCTTATATGAAAGACGTATTAGAACATATGATATTGCCGGTTCTTGTGCTCACGATGCTTGGAATTGGCGGGTTAACGCGGTACTTTCGCACCAATATGCTAGAGGTGATTAAGCAGGATTTCATTCGTACAGCCCGTGCGAAAGGGTTAAGAGAAAAAGTGGTTGTTTACAAACATGCATTAAGAAATGCGTTGCTTCCTGCGATCACATTGTTTGCGTTTGAGTTGCCAGCGCTTTTTAGCGGCGCCATTATTACAGAACAAATTTTCAACTGGCCAGGGATAGGGGCGATTTACATGCAAGCTTTTTCCGTCAGGGATTATCCGCTCTTAATGGGATTTACGATGTTTATCGCTGTCCTGACGGTGATTAGCAATTTAATCGCCGATTTGCTTTATGGAGTCGCCGATCCCCGCGTCCGTGTTAAGTAGGAAGGAGGACAGCATGGAACAGCAACCAAATATTCGCTCAGCGACTCCTTTTCCTACAGGCAGGGGCCAGAGGTCGTCGCTATGGAAAGAAGTGGGCAGGCGCTTTATTAAGAAGAAAATGGCGTTGTTTGGCTTAATAGTCCTAATCATTGTTTTTTTATTTAGCTTTGTCGGCCCGTTTTTTTCTCCTTATACGACAGTTGGGACGAATACGCAGGCGATTCATCAGGCCCCTAGCCTTTCTCATTGGGTAGGAACGGACCATTTAGGCCGCGATGTGCTGACGCGTTTAATGTTGGCTGGGCGCATTTCGCTGACAGTCGGGCTTGGCGCCATGGCACTGGCTGTGACGATTGGCGGTATTCTCGGGATTTTGGCTGGTTATTACAGAGGGATTGTCGATCAAATCATTATGAGACTAGCCGATGTGTTAATGACATTGCCTGGCTTGCCGTTGTTGTTTATTATGGCGGCTGTGATGTCGGAGTGGCGTGTGCCGGCGGAACAACGGCTCTATATCGTCATGGTCATGTTAAGCCTCGTAAATTGGCCAGGCTTGGCACGTCTCGTGCGAAGCCAAGTACTCAGCTTAAGGGAACGGGAATTCATGCAAGCGACAGACGCGCTAGGTTTAAGAGACAGACGGAAAGTGTTTAACCACTTGCTGCCGAATGTAGTGCCTTTATTAATCGTAACGGCGACGTTAAGTGTAGGCGGAGCGATCTTGAGTGAATCTGTGCTTAGTTTTTTCGGTTTAGGTGTAGTTCCACCTACGGCTTCATGGGGGAACATGATTAACACAGCGAATACGCTAATCGATTTTACAAACAGGCCTTGGCTTTGGGTTCCTCCTGGGTTAGCTATTTTCATCACAGTCATAGCTGTAAACCTCCTAGGCGACGGGCTTCGTGATGCGATTGATCCTAATATGAAAAGCAGGTGAGCGATATGGGTAAGCCAATACTGCAAGTAAGCAATTTGCGCACGTGTTTTCAAACAGACGAAGGCAGTGTAAAAGCCGTTGATGATATAAGTTTTTCAGTAAAGCAAGGAGAAACGGTTTGCCTTGTAGGTGAATCAGGCTGTGGGAAGAGTGTGACAGCGATGTCGATTATGGGATTGCTGCAAGGGCAAGCCTCTGTAACAGGGAGGATGGAGTTAGCTGGAAATGAATTAACAACGTTGTCTAAGGGCGAGATGAGGCGGTTGCGTGGCAACGAATTGGCCATGATCTTCCAAGAACCGATGACTTCGTTAAATCCTGTCTTGACGATTGGTGAACAAATGATTGAAGTTTTATTAGAACATAAACCGATCTCAAAGAAACAAGCGAGGATGAAGGCACTTGAACTCATTAAGCGAGTCGGGATTGGGCGAGAAGAGCAAGTGTTAAAATCGTATCCACATCAAATGAGCGGCGGCATGCTGCAACGAATCATGATTGCGATTGCCCTCGCTTGTGAGCCAAAAATGCTGATTGCCGATGAACCAACGACGGCACTCGATGTTACGATCCAAGCGCAAATTCTTGAATTGTTAAAACAACTGAAAGACAGTCAAGGGATGTCGATGTTGTTAATTACTCACGATTTAGGGGTTGTCGCGGAAGTTGCTGACTATGTCGTTGTGATGTATGCAGGTAAAATCATCGAACAAGGATCGGTGCACGAGATTTTCTTTAACCCGAAGCACCCTTATACGAAAGGGTTGCTCCAAGCAAAGCCTGTCATCGGGCAAAGGAAAAAGAAACTTTATACCATCCCAGGGCAAGTTCCGCCTTTAATTGATTTGAAACCGTCTTGCTACTTTGCTGATCGTTGCAGTCATTGCATGGACATATGCCTCGATCAAGCACCTTCCCTCATTAATGATGGCGATGAGGAAGGCCATCGCGTAGCTTGCTGGTTATACGAGAAGGTGGCGCAATGACAAACAAACCAGTCGTCATGGAAGTGAATCATTTAAAAAAGTACTATGAGACAAAAGCTTCTTTTTTTAATCGCCAATCAGAGCTCGTAAAAGCTGTCGATGATGTTAGTTTCGTCATACATGAAGGGGAAACGTTTGGTTTAGTCGGTGAATCAGGGAGCGGCAAGAGCACCATTGGGAAATCGATTCTTAACTTGCAGCCGTTATCTGCAGGGGAAGTCGTTTATCGGGGAAAAAATCTCCATCGTTTAAGCAAAGCAGAAATGAGAAAGGTAAGGCCCCGTATTCAGTTTGTGTTTCAAGATCCATTCAGTTCGTTAAATCCCCGTTTACGGATTGGCGATGCTTTAGCAGAACCGTTATTGGACCACGGCCTCGCGACGAAAAAAACGGTCAGGCAAAAAGTATTGGAAACGATGGAGCTTTGTGGGCTGCCGTCTTACCATGTGAATAAATTTCCACATGAATTTAGTGGCGGGCAACGCCAGCGGATTGGCATCGCCCGTGCAGTCATTATGGAGCCTGATTTTATTGTAGCCGATGAACCAGTTTCAGCATTAGACGTATCGATTCAAGCACAAATCATTAATTTGTTTAATGAGCTTCAAGAAAAGAAAAAGTTGGCCTTTTTATTCATCTCCCATGATTTAAGCGTTGTCGAACATTTATGTGCGCGTATTGGTGTGCTCTACTTAGGGACAATGATGGAGCTAGCCGACAGAGACCGGTTATACGAAAACCCATTGCATCCATACACAAAGGCATTGTTATCGGCTTTGCCTGTCCCTGACCCTACACACAAAAAAGAGAGAATTCTTTTAAAAGGCGACATCCCAAATCCAGCATCACCGCCAACTGGGTGCAAATTTCATACGAGGTGCCCTCTCGCAAAAGATCGTTGTCAGAAGGAAGTGCCCGCTTTTAGGGAAGCAGAGCAAGGGCATTTCGTTGCTTGCCATTTCGTTTAAATAGTGAACAAAGAAACACCGGCCAGCCCTTTTGTACATAAGGCTGGCCGGTGTTCGTTGTCTTTTAGTCCCCTAAGCCAAACAGCTGCAAAAAGCGTTGCCATAAGCTCACGTTTTCTTCGGTGTTGTCTTCTTCCGTTTGCGTTTCCTCCGGCAATGTTAGGCGCTCTGTTTGAAAGACGAATTGGACGTTTTCAATGACGTCGTTGTTTTCTGGCGAGACGAAGGAAACCGGTTCGAAATCGGATTTGTCATACTGGGAAAGCATGTCATCAATTTCGGCTTGCATTTGTTCTGGCACGTCTGCTGTTGCTTCCTCTAGCTCTTTTGCGCCATTGTGGATGTCCTCCATGCCAGATGACAACTCAGTCGACCCTTCTGCCGTTTCGCCAATGCCCTCGTGAATGTGGGCATACGAGTCGTTTAATTGGGAAACGCCGCCGGTATAGTCGGCCAACCCTTCGTGAAACTGGCTATATTGGCTGGCTACTTCGTCGATGCCTTCACTTAATTGGGCAAAGCCTTCGCCGATGTCAATCGTCCCCAACGCTTCCTGGAGCGAGCTGGCGAGCTCATCGATTCCAGCAGCGATGTCCTCTAAGCCCGCTTTGCTTTCTTCTAAAACAGGCTGGACGGCGTCAAGGCCTTCTTTTACAGCTGCATAGGTGCCTTTTATTTCTTGCCCCGCTTGATAGTAAGCAACTAATTGGGCGAGTGTGTCTGAGTTAGGGTTGCCTTCGTACAGCGTTTGGATGTCTTCTTCTGTTAAATCGCTCTCAGGGATGGACTCCACCGCTGCTTTCAAGGCGCCATAGGCTTCGCCGTAATGGGTGCTTAGCTCTTCTAAACCGGCCGCAGCTTCACTCATGCCTGCTGACAGTTCGTCAAAGGCGGCAAATAACGTGTCATCTAATGCAACATCTGCTTCTGGCGCGCTTGCTTCGCTTAAAGAGCTGCTCAGTTCATATAAACCGGCTTCAATCTCGCTCGAAGCTTGGACAAGCTCGTCGCCAGAAAGGGCTAATTCTTCGCTGCCCGCTTGGTAATCGCTTGAACCGTCCTCCAATTGGCTGAGGCCAACTGCAAGTTCATCCATCCCTTTCTTGATTTCGCCCATCCCTGTTGCCAGCTCGCCAATCGCGCCAGTCAACGTGCCCATTTCCTCTTCTAGTTCCCCTGTGTCAGGGGCTTCGACTGCCATAGAAGCGGGCAATGCCGATATTTCGATGCCAGTAAACTCAAATTGCTCGACATCAGCAGAGAGGTGGAAGGAGGCGCTTTCTTCAGGCATGACTGTAAAAGCTGCTTGTTTGTCTTTGCCTACATTGGCAATCGTGGCGTCTGGCGCTTCTATGTTGTGAAACACATCGCTTTGCAGGGGCACGGACAGTTGCAGCAAATAATTCTCAAAAAAGGTCGTGTCCGCTTTTTCGTTCTGTTTGACCTCGATGGCGATTTCAACCAATCCGCTTTCCCCGATCAACTCTTGCGGGTTGATGGATTGGCCGTCCAATGAGTAGGAAATGTCAAATGTCCAAGGCAGCTCCGTGTCGGCTGGCAAATTGCCTTGGTAATAAAACATGCCTGCAGGAGCAGTTACTTGCCAGCCATCCTCGGATTGCTCAATTGGGGACAAGTCGGTTAAGTTAATGACTTGTTCGTAAGCGCCAAAATCGCTGATGTCTCCTTCCGTAGCGACATCAAAGCCATTTACTACATAAATGTCCTTTAAGGAGCCGTTAGCAAGCAAGTTGGCGTAAACGACTTCGTCTTTGGCAGCCACTTCCCCGTGTCCGTTTGCCTCTGCTTGAAAAGAAATCGAAGGGATGCAGAGTACAGCGATCGTACACGCAGTTGCCATTTTTCGTAACGTCATAATGAGTCCTCCTCCTTGTAAAAGTTGGCCCGATGCGTTGTTTTCTCGATCAAGCGGTCGGCGATCAAAAGGAACGCCGGAAGGAATAATATGACCAATAGGAAGGCGAGGGCAGCCCCCCTGCCGAGCAATAATCCAATCGATGAGACAGTGGGATTGCTTGACGTAAACCATAAAATGAACCCAACACTTGATAAAATCGCCGCAGAAACAGCAATTGGAAACAATTTTTCATCAAGCGCCCGCTTCATTGCTGCAAAGGACGGCATCATCTGGCGGTGATGTTTATACGTTTCCATCAGCAAAATCGCATAATCGATCGTTGCGGCTAACTGGACGGTACTGACGATCAAATAGCCGACAAACACGAGTGGCTCGTTTGTAAAATAAGGCACCGACAGGTTGAGCCAGACAGCCGCCTGAATGGTGAGCAACAATATAATCGGTATCGAAATCGACCGGAACATAAACATAAGAACAACGGCAATCGTGGTGATCGTCACGATGTTAACGAGCTGGTTGTCTTTGCTGATTGTTTGTTTCATATCATACAGCGTCGCGCTTTCCCCTAATGTATAAAACGCATCGCCGTAATAGTTTTGCGCGATTTCACGTATCTGTTCCACGAGCGCAAATGGGAGATCCCCCTCGACGCCGGCAGATGTATAGACGGTAATGCGGCTGTAGTTTTCCGAATGGAAATCGCTCGTCAATTCATCATCGAGAAAATCAGAAGGGATCGCTGCCCCGACCATGTTGGCATAGGCAAGCACGGACTCGACAGAGGGAATCTGTTCCAACTCTTGGACAAGCTTTTCTTCTTTAGCGATGTCGTCATTAGGGACGAGCAAGACAATCGGCGTTGATTGCCCGAACGTTTCCTCGACTTGTTTCGCATCGGCGCCAGCGCGTGTCTGTTCAGGCAAGTCCCCAAGCCCATAAAGAAAGGTGGTGCTGCTTTGCGCCAAAAAACTTGGAACGAGCAGCAGGAGGACAAGGACGAGAGTGGGAATCCGCAGCTTAAGCAGCTTGGCCCCGCTGCCTTTGAAGCTCGGCACCAAGCTTCGATGCGTCGTTTTTTCGATCCATTTGTAACAAGTCAGCGTCAACGCAGGCAAAAACACGACGACTGATATAAAGCTGAACACAATTCCTTTGACGAGGTTAAACCCTAAATCGACGCCAATTCCAAAGTCCATTAGCATGAGCGACATGAATCCAAAAAATGTCGTTAAGGCACTGACAAAGATAACCGGAAACGATTTGCGCATCGCTTTTGCCATCGCTTCTTTCGGCGATTGATGTTGGTCCAGCTCGTCTGAAAAGGTATGTAAAAGGAATATGGCATAATCAAGGGAAACAGCGAGCTGTAAAATAGGCGCCACTGCTTGTGTCACGAATGAAACTTCCCCTAAAAAAATGTTCGTTCCTAAATTGATGAGGACGGAAACGCCGATCGCCGTTAGGAAAAACAATGGCTCGACCCATGACTTGGTCGATAACACCAAAATAATGATAATAATTGGAACGAGCAACGCTGCAGCATAGAGCGTCTCGGAACCAGTCATTTTCTGGGACGTAGCTGTGTTAACCGCTTCCCCTGTAACGGCGTTTTCTTCGCCAATCAATGAATAAATCGCATCTGTCGCCGCTACTTCGGCACCGCTGTCAATTGTTACCGAAAACAAGGCGTCACGGTCTTTGTAATATGTTTCAATTAAGCTTGTGTCCGCCATTTCGAGAGGAATCCGAATATCAAACACGTCATCGAGCCACGATACGTCGCTCACGCCATCAATGCTTGCTAGTTGCTCTTTATAACGAATCGCTTCTTGAATGGAGACGTCATGAATGAGCACGTTTGTATTCGGCATTGCTGAGCGAAACTCTTCCTCCATTAACGCCAAGCCTTCAGTGGAAGGAGCATCATCTGGCAAGTAATCAACCATATTGTAGTTGGTCGATACAAAAAATTGAGCTACCGCTGCGAAAAGGGCAGTGATGGCAAATAAAAGGATAATGCCTTTTTTATGCTTTATGATGGTATCGACGAACAAGCGCGTATCACCTCTTTTGTTGACAATCGTTTCAATGCATTTCATATTATAACGACACAGTGTTGGGCAAACAACACACAGTCGGTTATAATCTGTTGTGAATCCAACAGATTTCCCTTGTTTGTTGGCTAACGCAAAAAAGGTGGGAAGAAGATGTCTGAGAAGATCGACCGAAGAAAGAAATATACAAAAATGGTTTTGAAAGAAAGCTTGGTTGATTTGTTGAAAGAAAAACCAATTTCCTCTGTGACAGTCAAAGAGCTATGCGAGCTTGCTGATATTAACCGATCGACATTTTACAGCCACTATGCCGACCCGTATGACTTGCTTGCGACAATCAGTGAAGAAGTGATGCTCGATATGAACCATCATTTGAACGAGTATCATTGTGGCAAAGAAGAAGAAGCTTTGCATATGACAGAAAAGATTATGGAGTATATCGCCGACCGAAGCGATATTTGCCAAGTGCTGTTAAGTGGGCACGGCGATGTCACCTTTAAAAAGCGAATTATGGAGCTCGCAAAAACGCACATATTAGAAAAGTGGATCGACCAGTACAAATTGCGAGGAAAGCTCTCTCCTTATATCCCGTTAATGATTGTGAGCGGGGCAATTGACGCAATTGAAAGCTGGTTAGTTGGCGGCAAAAAAGAAAGCCCAGCAGAGATGGCCGTATTAATTTACCAATTTACAAACCATGGCTTAGGGGGGCTTCGGAAAGCGAGCCAAACGTAGCACCGCTTACTTGTCGGCGGGGCGAAGCCTGCCGGCTGTGTAGAAACGATTTCGTTTAATATATACAGCTCGATCGGAAGAGCTCTGTTCCTGTCCTGTTTTGCGCTTCGTTTCGGGCTACGTTAAGATAGGAAAAGCTCATGTTGAAATGAGGGGACGTTATGTTTGAACTATTGCTTTTAATGCTAGAGCGCCTTGGCCTCATTGTCATGCTTGCATTTATTGCGACGAGGATGCGCTTTTTCCGTGTCATGGTTAAATCGACTCGGTTAACGCGTAAGCAGACATGGACGGCGATTTTGTTTTTTGGCGCATTCGGCATTATTGGCACTTACTCTGGCGTCACTTTTCAAGCAGAATCGCTTGTGCTACAGCGGATCACATTTGGCATTCAAGAAGATGCCGCGATTGCGAACTTCAGGGTGATTGGCGTTGTGTTAGCCGGACTGTTTGGCGGCTATAAAGTCGGTCTTAGCGCCGGTTTAATTGCAGGCGTCCATCGGATGTTGCTTGGCGGCTTCACGGCCTTCTCATGTGGGATCGCTACGATTATCGCCGGCTTATTTGCTGCTTTTTACCGATCGAAAAATCCGAATGCGGTTAACCGGCCGCTGTCTATCTTTCTTCTCGGTGCATTGGCGGAAACCGTGCAAATGGGTTTAATTGCTTTGCTTGCAAATCCGACGGCTGCTGCGATTTCCCTTGTGCAAACGATCGGGTTGCCAATGATTGTGGCCAATGGGATTGGCTGTACGCTCTTTTTGCTCATTATCCAAAGCGTGACAAAAGAAGCACAGAAAGCAGGCGCTTTGCAAGCGCAAAAGAGCTTGCGCATTGCCGAACAAACACTGGCCCATTTTAAGCATGGGCTATCAAGCCATTCTGCTAAGGAAGTATGCGACATTTTATATAAAGAACTGAATGCCTGTGCGATTGCAATGACAAATCAGGATATGATTCTTGCCCATATTGGCGTTGCGGCTGACCACCATAAAACCAACATGAGCATTCAAACGAAATTAACGGCTGAAGTGATCGCAAAAAAGCAAATGATTATTGCTGGCGATGATGAAATCCACTGCAAAGAGCCGAATTGCCCACTTGGCGCAGCCGTCATCGCCCCTTTAATTATCCGGGCTGAAGTGGTAGGCACACTTAAATTTTATTTTCATTCAAAAAAAGAAATTACGGAATTAGAGACGGAAATGCTTTCTGGTTTAACCAATTTGCTTAGCAGCCAGCTAGAGTTGGCTGAAGCCGACCGGGCGTATCAACTTGCCAAAGAAGCAGAAATCAATGCGCTACAAGCGCAAATCAGCCCCCATTTTTTATTTAATACGTTAAATACAGTCATTTCCTTGATTCGGATCGAGCCAATGAAAGCAAGGACGATGCTCCATTCGTTAGCGCAATTTTTACGGCAAAATGTCTCGGCGACGACGACAAAGCTTCATTCTCTTGCAGAAGAGCTCCACCATATAAAGGCTTATTTATCGATTGAAGAAGTCCGCTTTGAAGGCCGGCTAACTGTCCAGTATAAGATTGATGAGCGGTTTTTGCATGTATCGATTCCGCCGCTAACGTTGCAGCCACTCGTTGAGAACGCGATGAAGCATGGTTTTAAAAATAAACGCTCTGATTGTGTGCTAATCATTTCTGTGCAAGAACAAGGGGAAGATGTCGTTCTTTCTGTTCAAGATAACGGGGCAGGGTTTGATCCTGACAAACTGAAAAAACTAGGAAATGAACTTCCTGCCACAGACAGCGGTACAGGCATTGGCCTCTACAACAGCAATAAACGATTGCAAATGATGTATGGCCCTGAAGCGTCATTGGCATTTTCAGCCCAGCCTGGTCGGGGAACACTCGTCCGTTTCCGAATTCCAAAATTGGCTAGAAAGGACAGGGAGCACCATGAACATGAAGAACAAACCGATTCGCACGTTGGTCGCTGACGATGAAAAGTATAGCCGTGAGGAATTGCTGTATTTGCTTGGTTTTTTTCCACAAATTGAAGTGGTAGGCGAAGCGGCGTCTGGCCACGAAACAGCAGCAAAAATGATGGACTTGCAACCGGACCTTTTGTTTTTAGATATTGAAATGCCGGAAATGGATGGAACAGAAATTGCAGCAATCGCCAAACAAATGAAGCAACCGCCATTCATTGTATTTGCGACAGCCTACCCGCAGTTTGCCGTAGAAGCCTTTCAGCTACAGGCAAAAGGCTATTTAATCAAGCCCATTGATGAAACACGGCTTGCCGAAACAATTGCCCAAGTGGAAGATATGCTGGCGCTCACAGCAGAACGGGAACGAACAAAGCCACCTGCAAAACTAGCCGTCGAGGGGGACGAGGCGATTCACTTTTTGGAACCAGAGTCGATCGCATACGCATACCGTGATGAGAAAAGCACCAAAGTCATCACAGCTACAGGCGCCTACGAAACACGGCTGACGTTAAAAGAACTGGAGACGCGGTTGGCTCCCTATTCGTTTTTTCGAGTCCACAAAAGCTATTTAGTAAACACTGCCTGTATTACAGAAATGAACGCCTGGTTCAATGGGGCTTACCAATTAAAGCTAAAAGGCATTGACGACCATATTCCAGTAAGCCGCAACTACGTGAAACCCCTTCGTTCGCAAATCGAACTTTAGGGCCAAGCTGCATCTTGGCTCTATTTTTTTGCATGTTAGGCCCTCTTTTTGGCGCCTTATGCCGGATTTTACACAAACACGCGCTTTTTTTGTACACTCAGCTTGTGAAACCGCATTCACGGTAGTCCGAAAAGGAGGACGATTGCATGTATACATTTTTGGGAGCGCTTGCACTATTAATAATTGGGTATTTCACTTACGGAAGATTTGTCGAAAAAGTGTTCCAGCCAAAGGCGGAAAGGACGACGCCTGCCTATACGAAACACGATGGCGTCGACTATTTGCCGATGGGCAAAAAGAAAAACGCATTGATTCAGTTGATTAGCATTGCTGGGGTAGGGCCGATTTTTGGGCCGATTATGGGTGCGCTTTACGGGCCTGTCGCCTTCATCTGGATCGTACTCGGCTGTATTTTTGCAGGTGCAGTCCATGACTATTTGACAGGGATGATTTCGATTCGAAATGGCGGCGCCCACTTGCCTGAGCTAGCGGGAAAGTTTCTAGGGAAAGCGATGAAACACGTGGTCAACGCATTCTCGATCTTGCTTTTGCTGCTCGTCGGTACCGTCTTTGTCGCCTCGCCAGCTGACTTGCTTTATGATCTGGTCAATGGTTCTGTGCCAGTTGTTGTCTTTGTTGTCCTCATCTTTTTCTATTTTCTATTGGCAACGATCCTGCCGATCAATAAAATCATTGGCAGCATTTATCCTTATATCGGTGCCTTGCTGCTGTTTAGCACGGTAGGAATTGGCTTGGCCCTTGTTTGGAACCAAGCGCCGATTCCAGAATTGTCCCTTGCCAATACCCATCCCGAGGGAGCGGCAATTTTTCCGCTGTTGTTCTTGACGATTTCTTGTGGGGCGCTATCTGGTTTCCACGCCACGCAATCGCCAATCATTTCGCGGACGACACAAAATGAAAGCCAAGGGCGCAACATTTTTTATGGGATGATGATTGCAGAGGGCATGATAGCGATGATTTGGGCAGCGGCAGCAATGAGTTTATTTGATGGCCCTGTCACGCTTAACGAATTAATCTCCACGATAGGCACAGGCGGCATTGTGTCTGAAATTTCTACAATGATGCTAGGCCCAATTGTTGGCACACTAGCGATTCTCGGCGTCATTATTTTGCCGATTACATCTGGCGATACCGCTTTTCGGAGTGCGCGAATGATTATTGCCGATTATATCAACGTGCCGCAAAAGAAAGTGATGAACCGCATTTGGATTGCCGCGCCATTGTTCATTACGTCTATCATTTTAACGACAGTAGACTTCACAATGCTGTGGCAGTACTTTAACTGGGCGAACCAATCGACCGCCGTCATCGCCCTTTGGATCGGCGCCATGTTCTTATACATTGCCCGCCGAAATTACTGGATTGCGATTTTTCCAGCCTGGTTTATGAGTGTGACGGCAGCGACCTATATCGTCAATGCGCCAATCGGCTTTAACTTGCCAATGCAAGCATCCGTTATCATCGGCGTAGGCTTTACCGTCCTTTTGACTGTTTTATTTTTTAAAGCAGCCCATAAACGCCGGAGCGAAAACCTCCCGATTGAAGAAGATATTTCCGAATGGGAAAACAAACAAAGCGCGTAACAGGAAAGCCTGCCTAATAACTGGGCGGGCTCTTTTTCTTGGTGTACCGATAACTAGGTAATACCAAACCTTCGTTCTACCCATTAACTACTTTTAACATTTGCCGAATCGCTCCTAGATGATAGGCGGAATGGGCGAGGGAAGCTACCATTTCATTGGCCTTTCGTTCATTCCATTCGGCATCGTCCACCAATTGCAAAAGAGTTACGTATTCATTTCGCAATCCTGCTTGAATATGATTCCACTGCTGTTCATCTACTGAATGAATGGTCCAACTCTTGCCCCAATCCATTTCTGGTTGTTTTCCTTTTTTTAACGTTTCATTGGTTCCCCATAGATAGTAGCGAATGTGGTCCGTGTGTGCAGCCAATGTTGTTCCATAAACGGATCGGGAAGCTAGGTCGCTCGACATCCCTTCCAGTACACCGAAAATTCCCGAATTCGGTTCAGCCTCTGTGAACCAACTTCCTTTTGCTTCCGGTCCTTCAAATGTTTCCTTTATTAACGTTTTAACCGAGTTTCTTACTATTTCGTTCATGTTTAGCCCTCCATAAATGTTTGTTGTCCATCCAATCAACTGCCAACGGAAAACCGACTATGGTCAGGTCAAAAAGTCGATTGGTAACACCTCTTTTCATGTTCTGTCCAGTATTGTTCATAGATGTGTATAACCTTCTATAATTACTTTGGTGGTTATATTATCGATTAGTTGCTTCTAACTGTCAATAGCTTTTATAATGGTTATAAGAAAAATTCAAATGTTATTTACGGTCACACAAGGAGAAGTCACATGTCTGATATAAATAAAGATGTACACGAGCACGAGTTACTTGGCGGACGTTTGTGTTTGGATTTTGCGAATACAGTAAGCTGGCACGATAGCAGTGAGAAATCACAGGAGTTGCTGACGAGTTATGAAAGATTAGTGAACTGGAGTTTGCATGCTAATATTCTTAACAAACGGCAAGCGCTTTCGCTGCTGGAAAAAGCAGAAAATCAACCTGCTAAGGCGAAAGAAGTTCTCCAACAAGCGATTGAGCTGCGGGAATCGATTTACCATGTTTTTAGTCTTGTATCGATCAATGAAATGCCAGATGATCACGATCTTTCTATTTTGAATGAGGCTTTAGGCCATGCTTACGGAAGAATGCAAATAGTACCTAGTGGGACTACATTTTCATTGGAATTTTTAAACGGTGAAGACACATTAGATGGTATGCTTCCGCCGATTGTTAAGTCTGCTATAGACGTGCTGACTTCTGAAAAAGAACGGAGCAGGGTGAAAAAGTGTGAAGGGGATCCATGTGGTTGGCTGTTTTTAGATACAAGCCGCAATCGCAGCAGACGTTGGTGTTCTATGGCAGACTGCGGGAATCGGGCCAAAGCCAAGCGATTTTATCATAATAGAAAATAATAACGCGTAAGACTCCACAAAGGAGTGCACGTTTCCTGAATACCAGAAAACGAGCAACCTATCAACAAAAAGGGTGAAGGCAAATGAAGAAGGCTAAAACAATTGAAACCAATGCTAGCGTCGCTGAATTTATTGAACGTGTTGAAAGCCCATCGAAGCGGGAGGATGCATACAAACTTCTTGCGATTTTTTCGGAAACGACAGGGTATGAAGCAAAGATGTGGGGGCCGAGCATTATTGGTTTTGGTTCATACCATTACGTGTACAAATCTGGGCATGAAGGGGATGCGCCACTCGTTGGTTTTTCACCGAGAAAAGCAAAAATCAGTTTGTATGTTGCTTGTGAGGAAACGAAAAAACAACAACTGCTTAAGAACTTCGGAAAACATACGGCTGGAAAATCGTGCGTGTATATTAATAAAGTGGCCGATATTGATATAGAAGTATTAAAGTCGCTAATTAAAGAAACAGTCCAATTTTTAAGAGCGACATATCCAGATGGCCAAAAGTAGTGAGGATTCGGTAAGTGGGCCCAATAAAGAACGTGGCAGCCCTACGCGCTGATCCATTACGCGATAGAACTGCCACATGTTCTCCAGTCTAATATTTCCTAAAGGGCTATGGAATCTCGATTTCAAATGGTTCAAACGTAATATTGTAAGGTTCGATGGCGACTTCTTCGTGCTCTTCCATGTGTTCGTCTGTTTCTCCTATGCGGTCTGGCGTGATGAGGACTGGGGTGACAACCACTTTGTTGACAGAGGGATCTAGCGGATCAAACATTTTCGTGCCTTGGACTGTCCAGACCCCATCTACAAAATCTCCACTAATATCGCCAGAATAAGAAGGGATCGTATTGCCATCTTGGTCAACAAGTTCAAATTCCAAATCGTAAATAGGCAAGGAAAGGTCTGTTGAATCGCCTTCCTGAGAAGCGGAATACGTTAAGCTTGTTGAGGTTTGGCTTAAAGACAACGACTCGACGTCAAGTTCGATTCCTTCCGATTGTTGACTAGCATGGACGGCAATTTGATTGCTATCAAGCTGGTCTACCGTTTCGGAAAAATAATACGTATCCCCGTTGCCATTCTCTAAAATGAGACCGAATTCAAATGAGTCAGAATCAACCTCTTCCGCCTCAATTTCATAAATGTGTTTTTGTTCAATCGCGCTAATTTGTTGTATTTCTTCCCTTGCTGAAAACCCTGAAGAAGGCTTGCCGTTTATGACGGGTTGTATGGTGAAATCGGAATCTTTTTCAGTAAGCGGTTCGTCCGATTTAACGGTAAATCCTAAGGAGATACGAGTTTGGTCATACAACAGCTCTTCTAATGTGACAGCTACTCCATGAATGGTCTGTGTTTCATCTAATCCCTTTGTCAATCCTTGTTCACTTGCTTGCTTAAGTCGCTCATCTTCTGAAACGCTAAAGACAGAGCCTATTACCGGAATTTGTGAAAGGCTATTGGCCAATGCAGGAGAAAAGTAAGCTGAGCCAAAAAGAAGCGCGATTGCAGCAGCTGAAGCGCCAAAGCTGTAAGCCCACGGTTTCCAACTTGCCTTTTTCGCTTTTTCTGCCTTCAAAATTCCTTGGCGAATGGCATGCTCGACTTCTTGTTTGATCTGTTTATCAAATGATGGTTCCATGCAAACGTTCGCTCCTCTCAAAATAGGCTTTCATCCGTTTTCTCCCTCGAAGCAGGTAGGATTTGATGGTTGATTGTGGTTTTTTCATAATCTCGGCCACTTCTTTGATAGGGAGGTCGTGGTAATAATGCAGAATAATGGCCGACTGGTATTTTTGATCGAGATCGAGAAGCGCGGCTGATAACGTTGAAGCATGTGCGGGTGCTTCTTGATGGCCTTCTAACTTTTTAAATAGGTCCGCGTCTTCAAAGGGGATCATTTTCTTTTGTTTTTGCAGCAGTTGGTAGCATTCACGAATGAGAATTTTTGTCACCCACGTCATGAAATATTGTGGATGGTTCAATTTGTGAATCGATAAGTATGCTTTGCAGCTAGCCTCTTGAATGGCATCAAGGGCATCATTATGTTGGTTGGTGTATTTCATGGCGGTATAGTAAAGCTTTTCATAATGAGCCATTAACAAAGATTCAAAAGCGGCTACGTTGCCGCTAATTGCTTTTCGTGCGAGCTCTTCGTCTGTCATAGGCTGTGCCTCCTTTCTACTACTTAGAGGGCGTTATGTCGTCAAAAGGTTGCACTTTCAAAAAAAAACTGACTTAGAGTCAGAAGTGAAGAGAGGGTCTAAGAGGGGCTTACGATTTTAAACAAAGATATGGCGGTTTTTCCTACTTTCATATCATGCCACCAACTCGGTTGAAAAGGTACGTCTTTTTTTGGCATCGTAGATTGTCCGCACTTATTGTGTATTAATCTCTATTCCTTTTTTATTGTCCAATTAAGTGTAACCTATTATCCACAGTGCTTGAAGAGAAGTACGGGGTGGAAGGTAAACGTGAGGCTATCAGGAGGAAATGTTGGATGGGGTAGTTAAACAGATGAAACTCAAAATAAAGGTCAGCAGTACCCTTTTACTACTGACCTTCCGATTCTTAAAACGAAACCTTTTCCTTTAACAATGGTGCAACATGCTCAAAAAACAAAGGGACTTCTTGAGATGCTTGCCTAAATGTTAGCAGCACTTTGTCAATGCCAATCGCTTCTAACTGTTGAATTTTAGCTGCGACTTCTTCATAGCTACCGATTAACCCGGTTCGGAATCCCTCGTTATTGGCAACGAAGTCGCTTAACGTTGTTGCGTTTTTCCACATTCCTTTCGTTTGTTTGCGATTTTTGAATTGGGAAATTGCCGATTGATCCGCATTTTCAATGATCATTTCATATTCTTTCAGTGCTTCTTCTCTCGTTCGGCGGGCGATCACGAAGGCATTGACGGAAAACTTTACTGCGCGTTGATGCTTGGCTGCCACCGTTGAGACATTGTGCATTTGCTCCTGTAGTTCTTCAATCGGTGCCCCGTTCATAAAATAAATATCGGATAAGCGCCCAGCCATTTCTTGTGCATCACTAGAATTACCACCTTGGTAAATGGCTGGATATGGCTTTTGAATAGGCTTAGGCGTTAAAGTGGCATGGCTGATTTGATAATAGTTTCCCTTAAATGAAAAGTCATCTTCAGTCCATAAGCCTTTTAAGACTTCCAAGTATTCAGCAGAGCGTTTATATCGCTCATCATGGTCAATCCATTGTAAGCCAAACATTTCTTGCTCTTCTTTAAACCAGCCGCTGACAAGGTTAATGTGAAAGCGCCCATTCGAAATTATATCAATCGTTGAACTAAGTTTTGCTAATGTAGCAGGATGAAAAAATCCAGGCAAGACAGCGGCGATAAAATGAATATTTTTGCTTTCGCTTGCTAGAGCGGAAATGACAGTAAGTGGATCAAGCTGTCCGCCGTCTGTGAGGTGACCACCAATATTTCCTTTAAAACGAACAGGAAAAAGAATAGAGTCGACCTGACATTGTTCAGCTATTTTTACGAGCTTTCGATTGTAGTCCATGCCTCCGTCAGCTTCTTGTTCGATATTGGCTCGAAGAAACCCTCCAGCCAAATTGGCACCCCATATCGCGTATTTCATCTCATTTCACCTCTTTATTAATTTAGCTTCCTACTCTTTGAATAGTGGCAAAACAGTATTCCCAAATATCTCTGCTTCTTCAACATGAGGGAAGCCAGACAAGATGAAGTGATCGATACCTGCATCAACGTAGTCCTGCAAGCCTTCACGAATTTGTGAGGGTGTCCCGACAAGGGCGGTGCCGGCACCTTTGCGAATGCGGCCGATTCCTGACCAGCCATACTTATCGAAGCGTTCACTTTCTTTTGTTAACTCATTCATTCTCGTTTGCGCAATCGAGTCTGTCGTTTCATAATAATGGTTCATCCGGCTTTGTATCGATTGATCAATTTTACTAATGATATTATGAGCGGCTGCCCATGCCTTTTCCTCTGTTTCACGAACAACGACATGGAGACGGACCCCGTTTTCTAGTTTTCTGCCATACGCTGAGGCTCGTTGTTTTACATCTTCAAGTTGCGCTTTCACTTGCGCAACCGGCTCACCCCATTGGAGATATATATCAGCATATTTCGCTGCTACATCTTTGGCTATGTCAGATGATCCACCAAAGTAGATAGGGATTTGCGGTAACGTTTCAATTGGTGGTGAAATCGTACCTTGTTTAACGGTGAAATGTTTACTGTCATGATCAAAGCAAGTTTCATTCCACGATTTTAAAATGACATCAAGGAATTCACCTGTACGCTTGTAACGCTCATCGTGGGCCACGAAATCTCCATCCTGACCTAATTCCTTCGCAGATCCTCCTGTGACAATATTGACGAGAACCCTATTGCCAGAAAATTCATTTAGTGTTGCAGCCATTTTAGCAGCAACTGTAGGAGAGATAAATCCTGGGCGGAAGGCAACCAATGGTTTAATTGATTTTGTGTTATGGACAATTGCCGAGCCAACCATCCATGAATCAAGAAACGGGATTCCAGTTGGGATCAGTATTCCTTCAAATCCTGCAGCCTCTGCTGTTTGCGAAACTTTTACAATATAATCAATTGTTGGCTTTCGATCTGGTTTCTTCAAGCCTAAATAATATCCATCTCCATTTGTCGGAACGTACCAATAAAAGTGGGGCATGTTCATTTTTCTCCTTTGTTAAGTGCAAGGTTTGCAAAGTCAATCAGTTGCTGTTTTCTTTGATAAGTATTGTATTGAACTGCATACGTTCTTACCGGGTCTCCTGAATAAAAACGTTCGTATAGTTCGTGTCTTGAAGCAAGCGAGCTCCCGACTAAATCCCATGTTAATTTCATTAACGCAGTCCGTTCTTTGGCGGATGTGTGCGTGCCTTTGTAGTATTTCTTGAGCAACGAACCGATTGGGCCATTTAGCTCAGCGGTTTGAGATGGGGATTGTAACAAACCACCTGCGCCAACTTGTTGAATGATTTCAAGCGCTCGTGGGTAAAAGCGAGTTCCTAGATTACGAGCGGTTGCAAGTGAATCTTGATCTGGTAAAAGAACACCGTTGTGGAATGCTGCTTTTTGCTCAGAAGCGTAAAGGAGAGCCTTGATTGATTCAAGCTGAATAATCAATTCAGCGAGCTTCTCTTTAACATGAAGGAAGGTGGTTACTCCAGCTGTTTCTGCTAGTTCATCACCTATGGCGACAAGGCTTTCGAGTTTACTGACGAGCCTCACAACGGTTTGATGTTGACTTAAAAGGGCAGATGCACGATCGGTCCGTAGTTTCCACGCTAAGTCAGGATCTTCATAGACAAGAACACGCTCCCATGGAATAAAGACGTTATCAAACACGAGCACCGCATCCATCTCATCAAATTGTGAACTAATAGGGTGGTCGGTGATATCCTGCTTTGCAAAGGATTCCCGACAAACAATTTGCAAGCCATTAGCATTTGTCGGAACGACAAAAACATTGGCAAACGCTTTTTCTTTCTCGCTGCGGCGGTGGTAAGAAAAAATCAGTAATTCATCGACATAAGGTGCAGCAGTCGCAATCATTTTCGCTCCTTTTACAAACACGCCTTGTTCCGTTTTTTTTGCCACATGTAGAATCGTTGAATTGTCAGAGCGATGTTGTTTGGAGCGGTCTATTTGTGGATCATGACCAGCGGCGGTTGATAACAGGTCGAAATCACGAGATTGACGATAGTAGTGTTCAATTTTTTTAACAAACTCTGGATGTGTAGAGGCATAGGCAGAGCGATTCGCGTACCAGCCCGTAATAAGTGAGCGCGAATATTCGGATAAGCGGCTCATGACACCAAAAGTTTCATCTGCCCAGAGTTGGTACGCTTGCCGTTTTTTTGCTAAATCTTCTTTTGAACGTGGGATGAGATAGGACAGATGAGCGGATTTCCCTTCATCCGTTTGATACATTAAACTCGCTTTAGTGGCCTGCTTTGTTTGTAGCTGGAGCAAAGAGTCAATTGTGTTAATTGTTCCTCTAAAATCAGGATGGGTAGCAATATCTGTAATGATTTCCCCATGTAACCATACATTACGGCCATCATTAAGGCGTTGTTGATATTGGAGTGGTTGACTCATGATACAACTCCTCCCTCTTTTTAATCGTTTCTTGAAAACGAGCGAGTTTCTTTTTTAATTTGGACTTATCGTAACGCTCGTATTGCTGGGCGAATGTCCGAATTGGATCACCTGTATAGAAGCGTTCATATAAGTCGTGACGAGAGCCTAATGTACTGCCAATTAACTCCCAGCCAAGTTGAAAAAGAGCTGTTTTGGCTTCTGCTTCTAGTTGGGTACTTCTATAATATTTATTAAAAAGAGGTGACAAGGCATGATTGCCTCCAATTGGGGCAGAAGGGACTTGTATAAAGCCGCCCGCACCAATTAATTTTAAAACTTCGATCGCACGTGGGTAAAAACGTGTTCCCAGGTTTCGTGCTGTTTGTAGTGGAACCGAATCTGGGAGATATACCGATTGGTCGTTTAGTTGTCCCTGGCCTTCAGCTGCTAGAAGAAGCGCCTCAATCGTATCAACTTGGGTATAAAGCTCACCAAGCTTCTCTTGAACGTGTAAATGATGGTCAGCGCCAATTGCTTGAGCAGTTGCTGTTGCCACACCAGCAACAAACTCCAACTTAGTCAATAGCCGCACGACCGTTTGGTGATGAGCGAGCTGGTTTAATTGTTGGTGTTGTTGGGCTTGAAACACACCTTCAGCAGATCCGCGAATAAGAACGCGCTCCCAAGGGATCAAGACGTCATCAAAGAGGAGGACCGCATCCATCTCATCAAAGCGACTGCTCAGTGGGTACCTTGCTTGATCTGTTTCGGCAAAGGATCTGCGGCAGACAATCTGCAAACCGGGTGCATTTAAATTTAGTATAAACATATTGTTATACTCAGTTTTGTTGGCATTTAATTTCTGATGAGGCATAATGATCACTTCATGTGCATAGGGAGCGGCAGTCGCAATCATTTTGGCTCCGCGAACAATGACCCCTCCTGCTGTTTCTTTGACGACACGGAGCAAAGCGTCCTTGTCATCAAGTTCGTCACTTTGTTTCGAACGATCAATTTGCGGATCAAGAATCGCTGTCGTTACAACTCGCCGTTGATCACGAGTCTGCTCATAAATCGCTGTTATTTTCTTACTAAAACCACAATCGAATTGTTGAAAGTAATCTCGATCAATATAGTAACCAGTCAGCAATGAGTTCGCATAATCAGATAAACGACTCATCACCCCAAATGTTTGTCTTGACCAGTTTGTATAAGCGGCTCGCTTTTGCAGTAAATCATCTAGTGAGTGCGGAATTTGAAAGGCACGGTGGACGTAATGGTTTACTGCTGGACTTGGAAAGCCTACTGTTGAGCGAATCTCTTCGTCGTCTAAGCTATTGATCAATGAAGAGACGGTGTTTATTGTTCCGGAAAAAGCTGGGTGAGTGCTTATATCTTTAACTAACTCACAATCTAACCAAACGTTCCTTCCGTCATTTAAGCTGCTAATATAGTCATTATTCGTTTCATTAACCATAAAACTCCAACCCCTTTAACAAAAAAATCCTTGCCTGAATAGATAAATTCAAGTCAAGGCTATCGGTTGTCCGGTAAGCGCTATGGTTTAATTCAAAGCTTAAGAAAAGGAGGCTCTCCATTTTTCTTATTATACTAATCATATAACACATGGCGGTCAAGTGTGAATTAATATTGAAATGGGATGAATCAACTGCTATAATCCATTTAATCCAATTGGATAACTGTATATTAAGGCGCCTACCGGATAACCGGCGGCATGAACAATCACATGTTCATGCTTTTTTTAATGCGTAAATGTGCTGAGGAGGTTATAGGGATGAACAAACGGTTCCTGTGTAAACTGGCGATAACACTAGGATTATTAGTAGGTGTAATTGGTTGTGGTGCAAATGATACGAGTATAGGGGGTGAATCGCAAGACGATTCAAAAGAAATTACGATTGGGTTCACACCTGGACCATATAGTGATCAAGTTAAAAAGGGAATTGAGCCAATACTTTCAGAAAAAGGTTATACAATCAACTACCGTGAATTTAGCGATATTGCACAACCAAACTTTGCATTAGCGGAAGGTTCACTTGATGCTAATATTTTTCAACACACGGCTTATTTTGAGAACTTCAAATCTGAAAATAACCTCGAATTGACAGAGGTCATCAAAGTACCAACCGCACCAATCGGAATCTATTCGGATAAACATCAGAGCTTGGAGGAAATTAGTGATGGATTCAAAATTGCGATGCCGAATGATCCACCTAATGTCGCGCGAGCTTTACGGGTACTTGAAGTAATTGATTGGGTGGAATTGAAAGACAATTATGACCCAATTACTGTCTCGAAAATTGATATTGTGGCTAAGAAAGTAGATTTTGAATTTGTTGAAGTAGAACAAGCACAATTACCACGAACCTTGCCAGATGTCGATTATGCGTTTATTAACGGGAACTTTGTCTTAGCATCAGGGCGGTCGCTATCAACGGCACTTCAGTTGGAGGAGCCCCCGTTTGAATATCAAAATTTAGTTGCTGTACGTACGGAAGATGTCGATAAGCAATTTGTCAAAGATTTAATCGAGGCTTATCAGTCATCAGAGTTTCAAGAAGTGATTGAAACCGACCCAAGTTTTGAAGGATTCCACCGTCCAGATTATTTTCAGTAATTCAACATTACGTTGCGAGGAGGATCGTAATGATTACATTTGAGAATATTAGTAAATCGTTTCAGTTTAAAGGAGATGTTATTGACGCAGTTAAGAATGTTGATTTACATGTGAAGGAAAAAGAAATCTACGGCATTATTGGCTTTAGTGGAGCAGGGAAGTCGACGCTGTTGCGAATTGGGAATTTGCTAGAGCAGCCGACTGAAGGAAATATGTTTATTGATGGAAAAGCATTAAATCATTTGTCTCCCAAACAACTTCGTCAAGAGCGACATAAGATCGGTTTCATTTTTCAAGGGTTTAATTTACTTGCTAATCGGACGGTTGGCGGTAATGTAAGCTTAGCACTTGAATTTGCAAAGGTTCCGAAAAAGGAAAGAGAGATGATTGTCAAAGAAGTGCTAGCCGTCGTTGATTTAACAGATAAAATTGATCGGTATCCTTCACAATTATCGGGCGGACAAAAGCAACGGGTCGCGATTGCCCGAGCGATTAGCACACGTCCAAAAGTGTTGCTCTGTGATGAGCCAACATCGGCTTTGGATCCCCAAACGACACAATCAATTCTCTCTTATTTGAAGAAGATCAATTATCTATATGGAGTTACGATTTTATTGGTTACTCATGAAATGGAGGTTATTCGTAAACTTGCTGATCGAGTTGCTGTGATGGAAAAAGGTAACATTGCTGAAGAATTACAGTTAACCGCGGGACCTGAGTTTGCTAAAACAAAGATTGGCAGAATCTTATTGCAAAGAGCGGAAAATGAGGTGAGTATTAATGCTTGAATCGCTTGAACCTTATTTACCAGAAATTTATCTTGGGATTGGCCAAACATTCCTCATGCTTGGAATTTCACTTAGTGCGGCGGTTTTACTCGGCTTGCCGTTGGGGTTAATTACGTTTCTAACTGCAAAAGATCAGTTACTTGCCCAAAAGGCGGTTAATCTAGTTTTAAACTTTGTTATTAATATCGTTCGTTCCTTTCCGTTTATCATTTTATTAGTGGCGATGATTCCATTCACACGGGCGATACTTGGCACAACCGTTGGACCGCTAGCGGCTTCAGTTCCGTTATCAATTGCCGCGATTTTCTTTCTTGCCCGTCTTGTCGAGCAATCATTGCGAGAAATTCCAAAAGGAACAATTGAAGCAGCCATTGCGATGGGAGGGCATCCTCTTCATATTATTTGGAAAGTATTGCTTGTAGAAGCGCGATCTGGTCTTTTGCTCGGATTAACGGTTACAGCGGTTTCCTTTATTTCGTATTCAGCGATTGCGGGTGTTGTTGGCGGAGGTGGAATTGGCGATTTAGCAATCCGTTATGGATATTACCGATTCCAAACAGATATTATGATTATTACTGTTATTTTACTTGTGATCCTTGTGCAATCTGTTCAATTTCTTGGAAATTATCTTGCCGCTAAAATTGATAAAAGATAAGGAAGATACCGTTCTGTAAAAACAGGAGGAAAGAATGTCTTGCACTATCATGTGCTACCATTTTATACTATTTTTTAAAAAGTCGGTGGTACTATAATGTTATTTGAAGATAATGTACATTTGCATGTAGGCTATTATGAAAATGGTTACGATTTAGAGGGGATTTTCCTAAAAGTTTATAATAAAGACATTTGGTGTTTATTCTATAATGACGAAACAAATGATATTCGCCTTCCAGATAAACTCGCCTATCCGTATATTAATGACTTTGGTAACTTGATAGGGATATACAATATTCGTGATGAGGTTTTAACAATGGAATATGGCAATGATCTATTTAAAGATTTTTTAAAGTTATTGAACATGATTTAAATAGTGTTTTTATGATAAACAAGGACTTCAGAACGGCGACAGAAGAGGGAAGTCCATAAGTTCGTAAAGTCATAAAGAATCGTAACAAGTAAGCTGACTTTAAGTCATATTGCTGGTCATAGATGCTGTCAGAAATGCGATTTAAAAAAAGAAAAAGCACCAAGTCATGAGACTTTGACTTGGTGCTTTTGCCTTTTAGTGATCAACGAGTTCTTTTTCCATAATATAGTCATCCATCACATAGCCATTGCCGATGTCGGCTATTTGTGTGCGTACTTTTTGAAAGCCTTTTTTCTCATAGACAGCGATGGAGTCTTTATTATGGCGGTTAACTGTCAGCCACATTTTTGTTAAACCGCGCTTTTGGCAGAGTGTTTCTAAAAAGGCAAATGCTTGGCTGGCATAGCCTTTTCCGCGGTGGCTTTTTTCGATGTAACATTTGCTAAGGAAGAGTTTCCCTTCTTCTTGCTTTGCGCCGATATAGCCTATTTTTTCGCCGTTAGCGATAAGAAAGTAATACTCGTATCCTTGCTTTTCGATTTGTTCAGTTATAGCTTGGACCGATTGAAATTTGTCTAGCATGTATGCAATTTGTTCATGTGAAATGATCGTTACATAATGTTGTTGCCAAATGTCTGCGCCTAAACGTGCTAACTCGCTAATATCGTTGCTTGTTTGTACTTGTTTGATGTCCACGATGATCGAACCATCCTTTGCGGAATAATGCTTGTATAGAGCTATATTACCTGATCTATTCCCTATTTGAAATAGACTTGCCTTGCCAAAAATGGCCCAGCGACATGGTTAAATCGCTGGGCTGCTTTTTTATTGCTGCTTGTCATCGATGTCAAACTGTTGCACTAACCCTTGGAGCTCTTCGGCAAATTGGGTTAAGTTTTCTACAGAAGCAGCGATTTCTTCCATTGAAGCAAGCTGTTCTTCTGTAAAGGCTGAAATGTTTTGGACGCTGGCGGACGACGTCTCTGAGATGGAAGCGAGATCGTCAAACGTGGCGACGAATGTTTCGCTTCCTTGGCCGATGCTGTTAATTAAGCTCGCGACTTCATGGACTTCCGCGGCCACGTTATCGACGAAAATTTTAATGTTGTGGAATGATTCGCCCGCAACGTTGACGACTTCAATCCCTTTTTCCACTTGTTCTTTGCTTGTTTCCATTTGTGCGACCGTTTGTTGGGCATCTTCTTGTGTTAATTGGATCATTTCACTAATCTCAACCGTAGCGGCGGCTGACTGGTCTGCCAGTTTTTTAACTTCGTTGGCGACGACGGAAAAGCCGCGGCCATCTTCGCCAGCGCGGGCAGCTTCGATCGCAGCATTGAGCGCAAGCAAATTCGTTTGGTCAGCAATGCTTTTGATCGTATCGGCCACTTTGTTAATTTCGATTGAACGTTGCCCGAGCCCCTCTACTTTTTGTGATAAGTTTCCTACTGTTTCCCTAATCTGCGTCATTTGTGAAATACTTGTGTTAATCGCCTTGTTGCCGTTTTCTACGAACTGGGCTGCCTCTTGAGCTGTTTGTTGAACACCGTCCGTTTTTTCGACTGCTTCATTGATGGAACCAGCCATTTTTTTCGCAATTCCTGCACTCTCGTTTACGCTGACAGCCTGTTTATCGACTCCGGTGGCCACTTCTTGCATCGAATTGGCAATTTGTTCGGTGGCACGTGTGTTTTCTCCGGAGATGGCCATGACTTCTTCAGCAGAAGCAGACAATTGGTGGGATTTGTCTTGAATATGGGCAATCATGGTTGCCAGGGCATTGCGCATTTTTTCAAATGACTTGCCTAATCTGCCGATTTCATCGTTTTGGTTTTTATCGACTTTAAAAGTTACGGACAAGTCCCCTTCACCCATTTTCTCGGCTGCTGTCGTGAGTCTCTGGATAGGGGAGACAATCGACCGTGTCAAAATGTAAACAAGGACGGCGCCGCCTAGTAAAGAAAGAAAAATGACGAATAAAGTCGTATTTAAAATTGGCGCTACTGCACGTTCAATCTCTGTTTCGTACATGGCAGAGACAATTTTCCAGCCTGTACGGTCATTCGTTGTATAATGAAGGTTGAGGTTTTCATCATCTGTTTCCGACTGGTAATCTAATTCGCCTTCTTCCGAGTCATGCAGCTGTAAGAAAAACTCACTCGCTTCGCTTCCTAACTCTTCATGTGGATGGGAAACATAAGCGTTATTCTGGTCAATAATAAACACGTATCCATTTTCACCGATGGAGATTGTTGATAGTAAATCGGTTATGGCGTCTAACTGCAAATTAAGGGCAGCGACGCCGTGTTCATCTGCTGTTGTTTTAGCGATTGTGACAACTGGTTCATTGGATGAATTGGAAATATAAGGGGCTGTGATAATCGTTTCCCCTGTTTGTTCCATCGCTTGCTGGTACCAAGGGCGTTCCCTTGGGTCATAGTCAGGAGGGTTCTGAAACGACGTCGGTTCGTTCATAAAATTTCCTGCTGTTGTCCCTACAAAGGTTTGCTCCACATGGTTTTTTGTTTCTTGAAACGTCTGCAACAAGGTGCGCTGCTCTTCTGTTTCTTCTTCTAAAAATGCTTCTGCGTCGCTTGCAAGGGCGACATATTCAATGTTTTCGATTTGCCCTTCTATAAATAAGTCGATTGTGCGATTAATGATTTGTAAACTTTCTTGATTTGCCTCGCTCATGCTCGAAATGATATTGCCCTTCGCACTTTGGTATGAGCTTATGCCAATAATGGCACTTGGAATGGCTAGCACAATGGCAAAGGCTGTAATGAGCTTTGCTTTTAAAGGCCAATGCTTAAGCGTCGTCCATTTGTTTTTCACGTTTTTTGCTCCCCTTCTATTGTTTTCCCCTTACGTTTAAAAATTCAACACTGTTATTATCGTCATCCGTTACCAATTTTTAAAGGGTTACAGCAGTTGCATATCGAAACAGATAACCTATTTTGGCGTGTTTAGAGCAAGTGAATTTTTATCGCATGGCTACAACAACATACTTCGTTTATGGGGATGGGGCATAAGGCAATCGGTAAATAGGCGCTGGCTATGGATAGGAGTCTTTTGTTTGCAGAGTTCGTGTTGTCCGAGGACTAAAGGAAAATAGACGTGGCATCTTCCTCTTTTAGATTCAAAAACTCCCCTAAGATAAACCTTAAGGGGAGGCGGAAATCGTTAAGAGTCTTGGCTTTTGGCACCGCTTTGCTGGCTTTCAATAAATGTCCAAACGTCTTTAGGCAAAGGAATCCCTTCTTTTTGTCTAGTTTCATAGGTGTTCGCTTCTGGATCGCCTGGGGCAAGCACTTGTGAGAACCCGTCAGCTGGCGGCACTTGGCGGAGTTCGCGAACCATTTGGTCGATTTGTGCAGAAAAAGAAACAGCAGGGGCAAATGCTTCTGTGTCAATCGCGATAAAGAAATGGCCTAAACGCCGGTACTGGTCATAATCGCCATACATTTTCGTAACGTGTGGACCGAACGCTGAGGCAGTCAATAACGCAGAAAAAATTTCAACAACCATGGCGAGCCCGTATCCTTTAGCGCCGCCAAATGGCAATAAATATGCGACTTCATTCGGATTGGTTGTCGTTTTCCCCTCTTTGTCAACGCCCCAGTTTGCGGGAATCGAGTTGCCACTTGCCTGGGCATTTAAAATTTTGCCAAATGCGGCTTCGCTTGTCGCAAAATCTAAAATAACCGGCTTTTCAGCCTCAGCAGGGAAGCCAAAAGCAATCGGGTTGGTGCCAAAGAAGGGCGCTTTCCCTCCAAAAGGGACAACGGCTTTGTCGGTTTGCGACATCGCGATCCCAATGACATTGCTGTGTGCGGCTTGTTGGACAAAGTAGGACAATGCGCCACAGTGGCTGCTGTTTTGTACAGCGACAGCGCCGATGCCGTTGTTTTTCGCAAGCTGGATGGCATGGTCCATCGCCTTTTTAGAAGCTGGGTGCCCGAGCCCATGGTCCGCGTCGTAAACAGCTGTTGACGGGGTTATTTGCTTGATCGCTGGCTGTGGGTCGGTCTTTAAGCCGCCAGCGGCAATTCGCTTTAAATAGTGTTCGACACGCATAACACCGTGTGAATCGACACCGCGCAAATTTGCATGGACAAGCACATCAGCGGCAATGTGGGCGTCTTCCTCGTTCACATTCGCGTTGATAAAGGCATTGGCAACCGCATATTGCAACTGTTTGGTTTGAATACGAATGGCCATAAAAACTCCTCCTTCATGAAAGCGTTTTACATTCTGCTGATTTCATACTACCATATTTGTATGGTAGTATGGTAGTGTATTAGTTGAAGAAGAAAGAGGAGGTGAATCCATGGATCGATTTGTCAGAAAGCGGTATTCGACAACCGATTTTGTCTATGAAACGATTAAAGAACAAATTATGACGCTCGTCCTTCCCCCGGGTTCCACGATTTCGGAAAAGGATATTGCGGAAGAACTGGAAGTAAGCCGGACGCCTGTACGTGAATCATTTTTAAGGCTATCGGAAGATGATTTGCTCGATATTCGCCCACAACGTGGCTCGTTTGTGACAAAAATTGATCTTTCCCATGTGGAAGACGCCCGTTTTCTGCGGGAACACATGGAAGTAGCTACGATTCGGTTAGCCTGTGAAGCTGCGACTGAAAAAGCATTGCTTTTATTGGATGAGAATGTCGGTAAACAAAAACAGGCAAAAGAGCGTGAAGATGAAGAGGAACTGTTTGCATTAGACCGCGAATTTCATCGTCTCATTTCAGCTGGTGCGGGGAAATTGCGGATTTGGGAAGTTGTACAAAAAATGAACACGCACTTAAATAGAGCGCTGAAGCTAAGCATCCATTCAAAACTAAATTGGCATTTATTGATCCAGCACCATGAGGAAATGGTGCAAGCAATACGCGCGAATCAAGCAGATGAGGCTGAAGCGCTTGTCCGTGACCACCTAAAATTAATTACGTATGACCAATACGAGCTAAAGGAAGCCTATCCAACTTATTTTGAAGAGGAATGACGGATGAACAAACGTGGAGTACGCTTGTGCTTGTTCGGTCTTTGAAAAAGGATAGGAGGCCGGGCAAGTCGGCATACAATTCGTAGAATGTCGGTTCAACAAGAGTAATGAGGAGGGACAACGGTGAAAAAAACAGTCGGCGTTCTTTTTGCAGCCTTGGCACTCGCCTTAAGCGGATGCACAACGACAGCGGTGAGCGGGGACGAAGGAGAAGTCACACGCTGGAAAATGACCCATATTTCCGACTCGAGCCATTTATGGCATAAAACTGCTGAGGAATTTGCCAGGCTTGTCGAAGAAAAAACGAATGGAAAGGTCATCATCGATATTTATCCGAATAGTCAGCTAGGCAATGAAGTGGACAACATTAATTCGATCCGTTTTGGCGCGACCGATTTGACGATTACCGGCGAAACATTGGAAGTGTGGACGCCAAACGCTATTTTGTTAGCGGTTCCATATGCATTTGAAGACCAAGACCATATGGAGCGTGTGATTGAGGGCGAGATCGGTAAAAAGATCGAGCAAGATATTCAGGAAGACATCGGTTTAACGCCATTGTTTTATATGCAACGGGCGCCACGGAACTTGACGTCGAATGACCCGATTTCGACTCCAGAAGAGTTGCGTGGGTTTAGCATGCGTGTGCCAAACGTGCCGCTGTTCCTTGACGCTTGGGCTGAAGCCGGGGCAAGCCCGCAAGTTATTAGTTTGAATGAAGTCTTTACTGGTTTACAGCAAGGTGTAATTGAAGGCCAAGAAAATCCAAATGATTTAATTGATAGCAATGGCTTTTATGAAGTCCAACAATATTTAAATTTGACGGAGCATGTCCGCTCCTGGATTTATGTCGTAGTCGGTACCGAGCAATTGAAAGCGTTGCCAGAATACGAGCAGGCCGCTGTGTTGGAAGCGGCAGAGGAAGCAGAGGCGTATGCCCAGAGCTTATTGGAGGAAGAAACGGAATTGGTTTTGGAGCGCCTTTTATCGCGAGGGATGACATTGAATGAAGAAGTCGACCAAGACGCTTTCCGCGAGGCGATGTTGCCTGCTTTAAAACAAAACTTAGGAAAAGAACAGTATGAGCTTTATCTGCAAATGGTAGCAGAGGGAGAGGAAGGAGGCAGCGAATGAAGGCGATTTCGATTCTTGATAAGCTATTGGCTTGGGCAACATTATTGTTATTTACGGCCCTTCTTGCTGTAGTAGTGATTCAAATTTTGGGCCGTTACCTTCCGTACAACGCTATTTGGACCGAGGAATTATCGCGATACTTGTTTGTGTACGCTATTACGACCGCTGCTCCATTAGCATTGCGCAAGAACGAGTTTATCCGTGTCGATATGGTCTTAGCGCCATTAAAAGAAAAGACAAAACGCCTTTATGAAAGCATTATTTTAGGGCTTGTCTTTGCTTTTAGTGTCGTTTTGTTCGTCGAAGGGATTCGCTTTTATCAGCTCGGCCTTGATTTTATCGCGCCAACAATGGGTTTTTCGATGAGTTATGTGTATGCTGCTGTCCCTTTATTGGCATTTTTAATCATGGTGTATTCGCTTGTTTCGATTGTGGACCGGACGAGGCCGTTGGAAAAGGAGGGGAATGAAGAATGATGTCGTTATTATTAGTCGGGTTGTTCTTATTTTTTATTATGGCAGGGATTCCAATTGCGTTTAGCCTTGGCCTGTCTTCGTTGATTTATTTGCTTATCGCCGGCATTCCTTTGACGATCATTCCCCAAACGATGCTGTCCGGGATCAATTCATTTGTGTTGCTCGCCATTCCAGCCTTTATTCTTGCTGGAAATTTAATGAACGCAGGAGGAATCACCACAAGGATCATTGATTTTGCCAATGCCGTTGTTGGCCACATCCGCGGCGGGCTGGCGTTAACGAATGTCGCTTCTTCACTTGGGTTTGCGGGCATTTCAGGTACGGCATTGTCCGACACAGCCAGCATTGGCTCAGTAATGATTCCGGCGATGAAAAAGCAAGGGTATGGCGCCGGTTTTTCCGCTGCGGTTACGTCGATTTCCTCAACTGTTGGCCCGATGCTTCCCCCATCTTTGCCAATGATCATTATTGGTACTCTCGCCAGCGTCTCGATTGGCGATTTGTTTCTTGCTGGTGCTATTCCTGGCATTCTATTGGCGATCGGCTTTTTAGTCGTTACGTATATCATTTCTGTGAAGCGTGGTTATCCAAAGGGAGAACGGCAGCCGTTTAAAACAGTCGTCACGTCATTTTTTGGCGCCTTCTGGGCGTTGTTTATGGTCTTTATCATTTTATGGGGCATTCTTGGCGGCTATTTTACGCCAACAGAAGCAGCGGTCGTTTGTGTGCTGTACGCATTGGTCGTCGGCGGTTTTGTTTATCGCGAGCTTAACTTTAAAGAAGTGCCAGGGCTGCTTGTCAGCACACTGCGATCGACGTCTTCGATTTTGTTGCTTGTTGGTTTCGCCAATCTATTTGGCTGGATTTTGGTATCGGAAGGTGTGCCTGTATTAATCGCAAATGGGATTTTGTCGATTACAGAAAACCCGATTCTTGTCATTCTCCTTATCATTCTTTTATTGCTTGTGATCGGCATGTTTATGGAAACGATTGCAGCTCTTGTCATCTTATTCCCTGTCTTATTGCCTGTCGCTACAAGCGTCGGGATGGATCCTGTCCATTTTGGCGTAGTGATGGTATTGACATTGATGATTGGTTTGTCTACTCCGCCAGTAGGCGTCTGTTTGTTTGTGGCTTCTAGCTTTGCGAAAGTGCCAATCGGCAAAACGGTTAAAGAACTGGTGCCATACTTTGCAATTGCCATCGTCGTCTTGCTGGTTGTCGCCTATATTCCTCAACTATCTTTATTCTTGCCTAGTTTGTTTGAATGACCGAAACGGCTAAGACCCTGTGCCACTTGGTACAGGGTCTTCTACTTTTTAGCAATCACTTGCTACGTCGTTGTTTCCTTTAATCCGGCTTTGGACCGTAGTACTGTTGTTGTGGCCTCATAATCCGGTTGTCTTGGCTTTGTTCGATGACATGGCTGCACCATCCGACGACGCGGCTTACACAAAATGTCGGTGTGAACCATTCGGGTTTAAGGCGAAGTGCTTCCATGATTGCAGCAGCGTAATATTCAACGTTCGCATGAAGCTGGCGGCCTGGCTTGTATTCCGCTAAAAGCTGCGTTGCTAGTTGCTCAATCGCGACTGCTTCGCTTAAAAATGTCTCTTGGTTATTGAGGCTTTTTAACACCTCACGCAATGCGTTGGCGCGAGGGTCGGTCGTTTTATAAACACGGTGGCCAAAGCCCATTAAACGCTCGCCGCGTTCGAGCTTTTCCCGCAGCAACGTTTCGCTGCTTGTGTCAGCCGTTTGGATATCACTGAACAGCTCAAGTACACCAGTGGGCGCACCGCCGTGCAGCCTTCCTTTTAACGCGCCAAGCGCTCCACAAATAGCCGAACGAAGATCCGCTTCTGTAGAGGCGATCACCCGCGCCGCAAACGTTGACGCATTCATGCCGTGTTCCGCTGTCAATATTAAATAAGCGCTTAAAGCACGAATGTGGGCGGCATGTGGCTTTTCGCCAGTAAGCATATACAAGTAATTAGCAACGTGGTTGAGCGATGGGTCTGGTTCAATCGCGTCTTTGCCGCAGCTCCTATTGGCCCACGCAGCCACAATCGTTGGAACGATCGCGACTAAGCGCATCGCTTCTTGTTGTTGCGGGGGCCAACCTTCCTTGCCAGTGTAGCTAGAAATCAAAGTTCGTAATGCGTCCATCATACTAAGGTCTTTCGGCAAAGCAGCGAGCAGCTTTTTCAAATCGTCTGGCAAAGGACGCATCGTTTTCAAGGCAGTGGAAAAATCGTCTTTTTCTGCTTCCGTTGGCCTTTGTCCGTTTAACAGCAAGTAAGCAACGTCTTCAAAGTCAGCAGATTTCGCAAGTTCTTCTGCTTGATACCCTCGGTAAAGCAGTGTTCCTTGTTCGCCATCGATTGCACTAATCGTCGTTTTTGCGACGACGACATTCTCCAACCCTTTTGCATACAACATATTTCCATCCCCCCAAAATTTATTTTCTTTATCATAGCGCCATGGTAATCTAAATGATATTAAATTATTTCTGCATTATTGATTAAGATATTTAATCAGTGGAGGGCGAAAATGAATATACACTGGATTGAAAGCTTTCTTGCCGCAGCCAAATATGAAAACTTCCGTAAAGCAGCTGCCTATTTATACGTTTCCCAACCGACTGTCACTGTCCATATTCACCAGCTTGAGAAAGCGCTAGGCGTGCCTTTGTTTAAACGGACTGGAAGGCAAGTCGTGTTGACTGCTTACGGCAAGTCATACCTTCCTTATGCACGGAACATCTATGACGCATACCATGAAGGCGTTTCCTTTATCAGCAAAAAACGGCAAGGGTATGAAAGCACGCTAAAAATCGCTGTCTCGCCGTTGGTTGCTTCCAGTTATTTGCCTTACTGGGTCAAAGCATTTGTGAAAAAACAAGCAGCAACGGAAGTGGTAGTCGACGTGGTTGAGTCAGCCGCGATCGGCCAAATGGTGGAATCAGGGCGTGCCGATGTTGGCTTATCAAGAATGCCTGTTGAACAGACAGGGAGCGAGTGTGCGCGCCTGCAAACAGAAAAGCTCCTCTTTGTCGTTCCCCATGACGGCCGTGATGCCGAGAATGGCCCACCTATTCATTATGAAGAGGCGCTAGCTGAGATGGTGCTTTTAAGCGGCAACCATCCTGTCTATTGGGAAGATGTGTTGCTTGCGTGCAGGCGGATTGTGCCTGGCCTGAAGGAAATGCACGTTTCGCAAGTGCATGTCACAAAGCGGTTTATTGAGGAAGGTCTCGGCTGTTCCATATTGCCGGAATCAGCGGTGCGGCGGGAATTGGCAGAGGGCCGCATGCTAGAAGCAGAAACGGCTGGCCTCCCTTTGCCAACCGTTTCTACTTACATGGTGACAAAATCGCCTTCAGCCGAAGCAGAAGCATTTGTGAAGCTGGTCAAATCATTGGCTTAATGTTTGAAGTTTCTCGGTGAGAGATCCTTGACGGTTCAGGGTCTCTTATATCGTCGTGCCTTTTAACATATTTTTCGTAATGTTCTATTTATCGAAATGTCTTGAATTCAATTTGTAATGTTGTATACTTGTAATACAACTTATAAAAGCGCTTTCATTGTGAGGAGGAAAAACGAAGCCATGAAAAAGCGACTGTTATTGTTTTTATTCGTATGTTCTTTCATTACGCTCGCTTCCTGTAACAACAAAGATTATCAGTATTTTTCAATTGCAACCGCTTCCACGGGTGGGACGTATTATCCAATTGGTGTGGGCATGGGGAATCTTTGGACGGAAGAACTAATGGACCAAGGGATCCGGGCAACGGGGCAGTCTTCTGCTGGATCAGTCGAAAATATTGACTTGTTACAGAAGGGAGAAGCACAACTTGCGATTTTACAAGGATTAATTGGCGATCAAGCATTCAACGGAACAGGAATCTATGAAGGCCGGGCCTATGAAGACTTGCGTTCGATCACATTTCTTTGGCCGAATGTAGAACACTTTGTTTTGCAAAACAGCCAAATCGAAACGGGAACGATTGCCGATATTGAAGGGAAAAGCTTCTCTGTAGGGCCACAGGCAAGTGGAACAGAACAGTCAACGTTGGCGATTATGCGTGGTATTGACCTGACAACGGCTGACATTCAGCCAGAATACCTTGGCTACGATGATACCATTTCGGCGATGCGTGATGGACGATTACATGGAGGTTCTTTACCGGCCGGTGTGCCTGTTACGGCGATTACAGATATGTATGCCAGTGGCGTGCGTGCCGATGTCCTTGATGTTTCCGATGAACAACTTGAATCGATTAATCAGTCTGCCAATGTGTTTTTTCGCTATATCATTCCTGCTGGCACCTATCCGAGAAAAGAGGAAGATATTCATACCATTGCACAGTCGAACTTTCTTGCCACGGATAAAGAGCAAGATGAAGAGATGGTTTACTTGTTAACGAAAACATTGTACGAAAACCTTGATTTTATGTATGAGGTTCATAGTTCAGCTCGGGAAATGTCATTAGATACCGCGTTAAATGGCGTGTCTGTCCCCCTTCATCCAGGTGCTTATAAGTATTATCAAGAACAAGGCGTCGACATCCCCGACGAATTACAGCCACCTGAATGATTGGTATCTAACCGAGCAAGATCATTTTCTTACATAAAGGAGGAGGTCATATGAGTGTGAAGCAGCCAAACGTGGATATAGACCAAAACAATGAAGAAGTCCAAGAGTCTGTTAGTATAGGCCGGGCCTTAAAAGGCAAACAGCAGAAAATCGTTGCCTTTACAGGCATTCTTTTATCGGGGTTTGCTGTTTATGTCAATAGTTTCATCAATATGCAGGAAATTTACCGCAACGTTCTCTTTCTTGCATTGCTTTTTGTTTTAGCGTTTTTGCTTTATCCAGCAACAAAAAAGGGAGCAAACAACCGGTTTACAACAGTGGATATCATTTTAACCATTGCTAGTATCGCTGGGTCTGTTTATATTTTGTTATTTTATACGACGATTCACGTGGACCGGATGTCGCAGGCGGTTACAATGGACTATATCTTTGCTGGGATCACCGTTGTTTTGCTGTTGGAGGCGGCAAGACGGACGCTCGGTCTCTTCATTCCGCTTTTAACGAGTTTAGCGATCATTTATGCGGTATTTGGTCCATACTTTCCAGGGATTTTTGGACACGCGGGGTTTTCCTTTGAGCGGCTCTTGTATCGGGTTTACATGACGACAGAAGGCATTTACGGGCTCACTCTTTCCATCGCATCTACGTATATTGTCATCTTCATTTTATTTGGAGCGTTTTTAAGTGTAAGTGGAGCGTCAAAGCTTTTTAACGATTTAGCGATTGCGATAGCAGGGCAACGGCGGGGAGGCCCTGCACAAGTTGCTGTTCTCTCTAGTGCTCTAACAGGCTCATTGAATGGAAGCGCAGTTGCCAATGTTGCGACAACAGGGGCATTTACAATTCCATTAATGAAACAAATTGGCTTAAAGCCAAGATATGCGGCAGCGGTTGAAGCGACCGCTTCCACAGGCGGGATGATGATGCCGCCGATTATGGGGGCTGCTGCCTTTATTATGGCCGGGTTTTTAGGTGTTTCCTATTCCGTTATTGTGTTAGCGGCAATTATTCCAACGTTTCTTTATTTCGTTGCCCTTGTGCTTGCAATTGACTTAGAAGCGAAAAAGCATGGCTTAAAAGGAATGAGCAAAGACTCGATTCCCCAAGTGTGGCAAGTAATGAAAGAGCGCGGTGTCTTGTTATTGCCGATTATCATTGTAATATCGACATTGTTAATGGGCTATACACCACTATTCGCTGGTTTTGCTGGAATTATATCGGTCATTATTGCTAGTTGGCTTACAAAAGATAAAGAAACAAGAGTGACATTTGCAAAAATAGGGACTGCGTTTATTGACGGAGCGAAAAGTACGATTCAAGTAGGGATTGCGTGTGCGTCGATCGGAATTATTATTGCTGTTGTGACGATGTCTGGACTTGGTTCTGCGATTGCCTACAATGTTCTTTCGATTTCTAGTGGCATGCTTTGGGTAGCGCTTTTGCTCGTCATGATTACTTGCATTGTCTTGAGTATGGGGCTTCCATCGACTGCTCTTTACATCGTTGTTGCCGTAACCGCAGCTCCAGCATTAGTTGAAGCAGGGGTAAACCCAATTGCCGCTCATTTCTTTGTCTTCTGGTTTGGGGCCTTGTCCAACATAACTCCGCCTGTGGCTTTGGCGTCCTATACTGCTGCCGGCATTGCCAGAGCAGATGCAATGAAAACATCGTGGACGTCTGTGAGGCTAGCATTGCCCGGCTTTATTATTCCGTTTATGATTGCCTACAATCCGACGATGGTAATGCAGCCTGAAAGCGGGTCCGTGCAAGTCGTAGCAGTTGCCATCACCATTATTACCTCTGTCTTAGGTGTGTTTGCATTGGCCGTTGCACTCACAAACTATTTCTCGACAGATTTAGTCGTGTTGGAGCGCCTGTTGTTTTTTGCAAGTTCCCTTCTCCTTGTGAGTTCAGGATTGCTAACGAATGCCCTTGGCGTTTTCATCATGGCCGTCACGTTAACGTTACACATTCTTCGTGTCAAAAAGAAAAAAAGTGCAACAGAGAACCAGTTAGCCCAAGGTGGGTAAACAATGGAAAAGGTGAACAGCAAGAGAAAAGATCGTTCGAGTCATAGCAAAACGTATCTCTCTCCGTTAAAATGAGCGTATACATCAGATGTGACAAGGTCTCTCAACTCTATGAGGGCCTTCAGAAAAGGGTGAACGAAGCTTGCAAGCTCCTTCCCCTTTTTCAGCAAAAAGGAGAGTGTGTTGACGGTGCGTTTACCGATTGAGCGTAAAAAGGTGTCAAGCCAAGTACTAGAACAGCTAAAAGAAATGATTAAAAACGGTGAATTTCCGGCTCATAGTAAGCTCCCGTCTGAAATGGAGCTTGCAGAACTCTTTGGTGTCAGTCGTTCCCCCATCCGTGAGGCGTTAAGTGTTTTAGAAGCAAGCGGCTTAATCGAGTCAAAACAAGGTGGCGGCAGTTGGGTCAAAGAAGTTCAATTAACGAATTTGTTAGAGCAAGTGACATTGGATATAGTCGATATCGGCCAAGTCTATGATTTGCTCGAACTCCGAAGCATTATTGAAACAGAGGCAGCAGCGTTAGCGGCTGTTCGCTATCAAAAGCAAGATATTTTGGAATTAGAGCTTGCGCTTGCTCAATTTGCAAAAACAGTGGAGGATCGAGAGGTTGTCGGAGATGAAGCCGATTACATGTTCCATCGTGTCATTATAAAAGCTTCTTACAATCCGTTTTTAGAGCAAACGATGGCAAATGTGTCAGAGCTGCTGCAGAAGGCATTGGCCTTTTCACTAAAAAAGAACCGCTTGCAACAAAAACGTGAAGAAGTGTACCGAGAACATTTAACGATTTTTAACGCCATTTATGAGCGCGATTCAGAGGCGGCAAGAAAAGCAATGAATACACACTTGCAAAACGTTCGCCGCAAACTAGGCGATAACCGGGTATTGCCTAATTGAGGGGGTAACTGCAAAGAAGAGCAGCCCTCTTCTTTTTTACAGTAGTGGACTGTCCACAGCCCAGTTGGACGATTAGGAGGAGAGGCATGAAAATTACGCCGATTCGTAAACGTAAACGTGTCTATCAGGAAATTATTGAGCAAATCAAAACCGCTGTCGCTACAGGCGAGGTACAACCTGGCGATAAGCTTCCATCTGAACGGGCACTATCAGAGATGTTATCCGTTTCCAGAACATCGGTGAAGGAAGCGTTAACGGTATTAAAAGCGTCAGGCGTGATTCACATTAAACCGGGAGTGGGCGCCTTCCTTGTTCAGGAGAGTCCACAGCGATTGCAGGTTAAGTTGGCGGATTTATTACAGGAGAAAGAAACAGCGCTTGTCGAATTGATTGAGCTTCGTCAAGCGATTGAAGGGGATGCCGCCTATTATGCAGCAAAGCGAATCACAAGCAGGCAAAAGGAAAATTTACAAACCGTATTTGAGAGGCTTGTGGCCATCGAAGAGCAAGGAACCGTCGCCGTGGAGGAAGATTACCAATTTCATTTAGCAATTATTGAAGCGGCAAACAACCCATTAATGCGTGATGTCATGAATTTAATTTCCGATAACATGCTGGGTGTCTTAGCTAAAAATCAAGAGGCGTCAGAAAGAAATGAACGCTTCCAAGGCGAAATTGCCGAGGAGCACCGCAACATTTACGAAGCGATCATAAACGGAAAACCACAGGAGGCAAGAAAAGCGATGTGGCAGCATTTTCAAGGGGTGAAGCAGCGTCACGTAAAAGAGAGGGGGAGCATGGTTGACGATTGAGCGTTTTTTAAAAGACATCAAACAAATAATAAAAGCAGAGAACCGGATTTTAACGGAAATCGCCGATCGCAGTAGTTATGGCTATGATGCGTCGTTCGGCTACCACTTACCTGATCTTGTGATCCAGCCAACTGCCGCTGAAGAAGTAGCTGCAGTCATGAAGTTAGCCAATCAGTACTTCATACCCGTCTATCCAAGGGGGCAAGGGACAAGTTTAAGCGGCGGCCCACTTCCAGTTAAAGGAGGGGTTGTGCTCGATTTATCCCAGTGGAACGACAAGCTGGAGATTGACAAAGAAGACATGGTGGCCATTGTTTCTCCTGGAGTGATCACAGCAAAAATCGATGCGGCCGCAAGGGAGATTGGTTTTATGTACCCGCCTGACCCAAGTAGTTCTCATGTATCAACCATTGGCGGAAATCTTGCTGAAAATGCAGGAGGGCCTAGAGGATTGAAGTATGGCGTCACGAAAGATTATGTTCTCGGCTTAGAAGTAGTAACACCAGAAGGAGAAATCATTCGTACAGGGGGAAGAACGGTTAAAAACGTGACCGGTTATGACTTAACAAAGCTCCTTGTCGGTTCAGAAGGGACGCTTGGGATCATCACCGAAGCAACACTCCGCCTCGTTCCTAAACCACCAGCCAGCCAAACTGCCATGGCGCTTTTTGAAGACATGGTCGATTCAGGACGGGCGATTTCTAAAGTGTTAACGGCAGGCATTGTTCCCGCCAAAATGGAGCTGATGGACCAACTGTCCATCCAGGCAGTCGAGGCATACGAACCACGTGGTTTGCCAACCGATGTGGGGGCATTGTTGTTAATCGAGCTAGATGGGCACCCTGTATCGATCGCTGAAGAGATGACAAAAGTCAAGGAACTGTGCAAAAGCGTAGGAGCGAGAACGGTTCAAGTGGCAGAGAATGAAAAAGAAGCGGCGGAATTTTGGCAGGCGCGGAAGCTCGTTTCTCCAGCGATTGTTCGAGTGAAGCCAACGAAAATTTCCGAGGATGCCACCGTCCCCCGGAGTAAAATACCAGAAATGTTTCAGCGGTTGAAGGAAATTCGCGAAACGTATCAAATCGACCTTGTCGTGTTTGGCCATGCGGGCGATGGGAATTTACACCCGAATATCATTGCTGATGCTCGTGATCACGAGGAAATGGAACGAGTCGAAAAAGTAGTGGCTGACATTTTCACAGCAGCGGTTGAACTTGGGGGAACCCTTTCAGGCGAGCATGGGATTGGGACGATGAAAGCCCCATTCATGGAAATGGAACTAGGAAAAGCTGGACTAGACATGATGAAGCGGATCAAAACAAGCTGGGATCCGAACAACATCTTAAATCCAGGAAAGATATTCCCAGAGCCTGGACAAAGGCTGGTGTTGCGCCATGACTAAACCGGAACGGCTGTTAGCCTATCAAGAGACATTTGACTGTGTGCAGTGCGGTTACTGCCTTCCATCCTGCCCAACGTACTTAAGCATGGAAAAGGAAACCCATTCCCCAAGGGGAAGGATTCATTTAGTGCAAATGGCGGCAGAGGGAAAGCTGCCGTTATCCGAGATTGAAGAGCAAATCGATCTTTGCCTCGGTTGCCGTGCCTGTGAAACAGTCTGTCCAACCAATGTACAGTATGGAAAAATACTTGATTCAGCAAAGGTTGCTTTAAAGGAAGAGCGGAAAACAACAGCCCCTTGGCATCAGAAAATGATGAAAAAAGCGATGTTTGAAACGGTGTTGCCAAATGACAGGGTCTTACATGCGATTGGAACGGGCCTTTCCCTCTACCAAAAAAGCGGAGTGGCCCGTATCGCTCGAAAAGCCAAGCTAACACGGATGTTGCCGAAGTCTCTTGCTGCATTCGAGGCAGTGACACCAGCGGTTGCTTCTCGAAGGGAAAGGAAAAACCGTCTGGTCGATGCCAAATCGGAAGGCAACACAGCGCTTCGTGTTGGTTTTTTTAAAGGCTGTTTGATGGATACGATGTTCTCCCACATTAATGATTTAACGATTCAGCTTCTCCAACGTGCTGGCTGTGAAGTCGTGGTAATTGAAGGGCAAACCTGTTGTGGCGCTTTGCAAAACCATAGCGGTGAAAGAGACGTGGCAAAGCGTTTGGCTAAGCAAAACATTGAGGCGTTTGAACAATACGACTGCGATTACATGGTGAACAGTATTGGCGGCTGCGGGGCCATGCTTGTAGAATACGATGACCTTTTAGCAGATGAGCCTGAATGGAGAGAACGGGCGTCTCGCTTTGCAGAAAAAAACGTCGACAGCAGTGTGATTTTTTCCCAGCTTTCGCTTCCATTTGTAAACAAATTGAACGGTATAGCAACATACCAACCGTCCTGCCATATGGCAAATGTTCAAAAGCGCATAGAAGAACCGGTAAAGCTGCTTCAATCGATTCCAGGGATGACGTATGTACCGATGAAGGAGAGCGAGCTTTGCTGCGGGTCGGCAGGGATCTATAATCTTGTTCATTATGAGCAATCGATGAAGATTCTTGATCGGAAAATGGAAAACGTAAAAGCCGTTCAGCCTGAAATCATCGTAACGACAAACCCTGGCTGTCATTTGCAAATGAAGCTCGGTGTAGAGCGGGAAGGACGTTCGGAACATATAAAGGTGGTTCATTTAATTGAACTGTTAGCAGAAGCGTGTGATGTAGGGGGAGGCAAAAGAAATGTATGATTTTACCATCATTGGCGGTGGGATTGTCGGGTTAGCTGTCGGGCACGCCCTATTTGGCCGTTATCCAAAGGCAAGTGTATTAATCATTGAAAAAGAGCAGGAAGTCGCCGCTCATCAAACAGGGCATAATAGTGGTGTCATCCATTCAGGGATTTATTATAAGCCTGGCAGCTTTAAAGCGAAGTTTGCAAAAGCAGGTAACCAATCAATGACGGCCTTTTGCCAAAAACATGGCCTTAAAGTAGACATTTGCGGAAAGGTCATTGTCGCTACAAATAAGAAAGAACTGCCACTGCTTGATCACCTCTACCAACGAGGGATTGACAATGGCCTCGATCTTCGAATGTTATCGAAGGAGGAATTACATGAGGCCGAACCGTATGTGAACGGCCTTGCCGCCATATCTGTACCCACAGCCGGAATCGTCAGTTACAAGGAGGTTGCCGAAAAACTCGCTAGTTTAATCGCTGAAAAAGGTGGAGAAATTCAACTAGGTACGACGGTTGAGACTATTTCCGAGAGCAATGAAGGAGCTACGATTGAAACAGATAAAGGGACGTTTCAGACGAGCTACCTCATTAATTGCGCAGGCTTGCATAGTGACCGAATCGCCAAACTTGCAGGCTACCATGTGGACATGAAGATCGTTCCCTTCCGGGGAGAGTACTATAAGCTTAGGCCAGAAAAACGGCATCTTGTGAAAAATTTAATCTATCCCGTCCCTAATCCCGATTTTCCATTCCTTGGTGTCCATTTCACCCGGATGATTGACGGAGAAGTAGATGCAGGGCCAAATGCGGTTTTAAGCTTTAAGCGGGAAGGCTATAGGAAAACCGATATCGATTGGCAAGATGTAGCGGAGGTCATTCGCTACAAAGGCTTTTGGCAGTTAGCGACTAAATACTGGAAGGAAGGGACGGAAGAAATGATTCGTTCGTTCAGCAAAAAGAAATTTGTGGAAAACCTTCAGCATTTGATTCCTGATGTCACCGAGGCCGATCTTGTTCCAGGACCGAGCGGTGTTCGGGCTCAAGCATTAACGACAGACGGAAAGCTCGTTGATGACTTTCAATTAATCCGTGGTCGAAAAAGCCTGCATGTTTGCAACGCTCCGTCCCCTGCAGCTACTGCTTCGCTTGAAATTGGCAAAGCGATCGTGGAGAAAGTTTTCCAATATAAATGATTCTATTCAAGTCTCTCGTGAAACGCAGGAGCCGATGCTATTTATTGGCTCCTACGTTAGAGCAACGCTTTCTTTTCCTGCAACAATGGGCGAATCAAGAATGCAATACGCAAACGCAACGTTTCATCAGGCTTTTTTAAATCACAGCCAAGGAGTTCCTCACATTTTTTGATGCGGTAAATGACGGTGTTGCGATGGATCGCCATGACTTTTGCGGTTTCCGCCACTTGGCAATTATGATTGATATAGATGGACAGTGTGCGGGCTAGTTCCGCTTGGTCGGGAGATTCCGGTGTTGCTAAGGTTTGCAAGGCGGTTTGGCAAAAGGCAGTAAGCTTCTCAGACGGAATCAATTGCAGCATGTCAGCCAGCTCTTGGGCGCGGTGCGTTTTGATGAAGCTTTGCAAATGTTCTCGGTAGCCAGATTGAAGGGCAGCCGTCGCTTCCTTGTATAAGCTTGCCGCTTCACTTAAGCTGCCGAAGCTGGAGATGCCAAACGATACGCCAGAGCGGAAGAGTGCCTGTATGTCTTGTTGAACGGTGTCTACTTCCGCAAGCAACTTTGCTTCTTCGTTGCTTGAACGGTCACTTTCAATAACGACAACATACACATCATTCTTCCAAAACACATGACTAGTTGGATACCGTTCGCGAAACAGCCGTACAAGGAGGCTATACAGGTCTTCATGTTGCTCAAGCGCTTCTTCGTTAGTCAGCAACTCGCTAGTGTTATCTAAGTGGGCAGCAATGAATACATAGTCCTTGTTGACAGAGAAAGGATACGATTCGTCGTGCTCCTTTTCGAGAGGGCGGCGCCCTTCGACTAAGTCGGAAAAAAAACTATTTTGGGCAATCCGGGCTTGTTGCTCTGCTGCATGAAGCTTCATCAGTTCAAACGAAAGAACGTTAGCTGCTTGTTCAATGGCAAGCGCAAACGGGCAATCGCTTTTTGACGCTGAGCCGAGCACAATTAAGTACCCTTTTCGTGCACAGGCGGTTCGAATCGGAAAGACAGCGCACGGATTCTCGTTCTCCTCCTGTAGGATGGATAGCTGCAACGTCGGCAGCTGTTTGCTTGGAATCAACTCCCGTAGGCGCCAGTATTTTTCAAAAAAGGAGTCATTCGTGACAGGATCGGAAGACGCGATCATGTCCAATTGATCATTTAACAGCAATGCGGGCACATTGAGCATAGAGGCCAATTGTACGACAACAGATGTGCCATTTCCGCCTGACACAATCACATCGGCAAAGCGGCGGTGGATCTCCAACGCTTGATGGAGCTCTGTCGTCTGCCCTGTTAAAAGAAACTGCGTCAACTGATGGACGAATTCGCTAAAATGAATCGTATCCGGTAGTTCAAACAGAGGCAGATGAAGGCGGTTGCATGCGTCGATAACAACGGCAGGGATCGCTTTCTCTAGTCGTTTAGTTTGCACCACCAGGCCAGCGCACTTTTGCTTTGATAGTTCCTGGACAAAGGCAACCAGGGAATACGGATGCCCCTTTTTAAAAGAAGCAGCAAGCAGCAATTGATGGGGTTCCATGTTAACACCTGGATCAAAGGAATGAATCATATTAGCAGAACGAAGCGGCTTATCGAGGCCACGTTTGCCTGCGAGCAGACGGGCCTTTGCAAAGGCAGGCAGTGCCAACAAGTCTTTCATTTGCATGTATATCACCTTATTAGAAATAGATGGTAGAGGCTATGTTAAGTATACGGTTCAGCGGCAGTTTGGAGGAAAAGTACGTAAAGAAATGTAACAGGAATTATGAAAATCGCTTGTTTCTGATCTCTCAAACATTCGATTCCATGGCCAACAATCTTGTTGAAACGAGGAAAAGTTAATAAATGGATTGTCAGAGAATCTGACAAAAACCATGGATCGTTTACGAACATGTGCTAATATACTCCTATTAAAAAATAAACATAGCCTTTCAGGGTTCCGCCATACATTGGGACAGGTCCGGGAAGGCGGCATCAATTGATGTTTGAACTGGGAGGAAAAGTCCGGTGAAGGCCATGACGTGGTCTTCATCGGACTTTTTTTAAGGATATGTTCAGCAGACATGGAGGGAAAATACGTGGCAGGAAAAATCGTCGAATCTGATTTCGAATGGCAGGCGGTTCCGCAAGAGCGGCGGCGTGGTTTTTGGCAAATGTTTGTGTTAATGGTAGGCTTCACATTTTTTTCGGCAAGTATGTTGGCGGGAGGCACGCTTGGGCAAGGCTTGTCTTTTAGTCGGTTTATCATTACTGTTTTAGTAGGCAATTTTATTCTTGGCGTATATACAGGGGCACTTGCCTACATCGCAGCAAAGACAGGGTTATCTACCCATTTGTTGACACGGTTTGCCTTTGGTGAAAAAGGCTCCTATTTGCCTTCCCTGCTTCTAAGCGTTACGCAAATTGGCTGGTTTGGCGTAGGGTTAATGATGCTTGCCGTGCCCGTGCAAAAAGTAACAGGTGTTGACTTATGGCTGCTTCTCCTTTTAGGCGGCGTCCTGATGACAGCGACTGCCTATTTAGGTGTAAAGGCATTGACGATGTTAAGCTTTATCGCCGTACCAGCGATCGCGGTATTAGGGACAATTTCTAGTTCCATTGCTGTCAATGATATGGGCGGCCCGGCTCAATTGTTTGCTTATCAGCCAACGGAAGGAATCGGCATCGCAGCTGCCTTATCGGTTTGTATTGGCTCCTTTATAAGTGGCGGCACGTTGACACCTGATTTTGCCCGTTATGGCTCAAGCAAAAAAGTCGCGGTGTCGACGACAGTGATTGCCTTCTTTTTAGGCAACTCGTTAATGTTTTTATTCGGTGCAGTTGGCGCAATATCCACTGGTTTTGCTGAAATTTCAGAAGTCATGTTTACACAAGGGCTGATTTGGCCGGCGATTTTTGCGCTCGGTTTAAACATTTGGACAACCAATGACAGCGCCTTGTATGCTTCAGGGCTAGGGCTTTCCAATGTCACGAAGTTTTCGAAGAAAAAGCTAGTCTTGGTTAATGGGTTAGTCGGCACGCTGCTTGCTTATTGGCTGTATACGAATTTTGTCAGCTGGCTAGATTTTTTAAATTTAACGTTGCCGCCAATAGGCGCGATTGTGCTAGTCGATTATTTTATAATCAAAAAAGGCACTTACGCTCCTTTCAAGCAAGCTTCGTTTAAAGCTGTGCGCGCAAATGCGTTAATGGCGTGGCTCATTGGCTTGGCAGGGGCGCTGTTTGTACCTGGCATCCAGCCCCTTAACGCCCTGATTTTTGCAGCACTCTCCTATATATGTTTGGAGAAAATTGTAAATAGAAAAGGAGAACAACTCTGATGATAATTAAACAGGCTGCTTTGCGCGGCAAAGATGGTTTATGGGATATTTGGCTGAAAGACGGAAAGATCGCTAAAATTGCTCAAAATATTGAAGCAGAAGGGGAACAAATCATCGAAGCAGATGGAAACCTAGTCATCCCCCCTTTTATTGAACCGCACATCCATTTAGACTCGACGCTAACAGCAGGAGATCCAAATTGGAATTTATCAGGTACGTTATTTGAAGGCATCCAGCGTTGGTCTGAACGCAAAGAAAAACTAACACACGAAGATGTCAAAGAACGGGCGACAAAAGCGCTCAAATGGCAAATTAGCCAAGGGATTCAACATGTGCGCACACATGTCGATACAACCGATCCACATTTGACGGCGCTCAAAGCACTCCTTGAAGTAAAGGAAGAAATGAAACCATTTGTTGATATCCAGCTGGTCGCTTTCCCACAAGAAGGCATTCTATCTTATCCGCAAGGGCAGGAGCTGCTGGAAGAAGCACTAAAACTGGGCGCCGATGTCGTTGGCGGGATTCCCCATTATGAATTTACAAGGGAAATGGGCGTAAAATCAGTTGAGATTGCCTTTAAACTAGCCGAGAAATATGACAAACTCCTTGATTTCCATTGCGATGAAACAGACGATGAGCAATCGCGTTTCATCGAAAACGTAGCGGCGCTTGCTTACCAAAGCGGAATGAAAGAGCGGGTCACGGCATCCCATACGACGGCGATGCATTCGTACAATGGCCCATATGTCAGCAAATTGCTTCGTGTTTGCCAGCTGGCTGAGCTCAATTTTATCGCCAACCCACTTGTCAATACGCACTTGCAAGGGCGATTTGACCACCATCCTGTCCGCCGCGGCATCACGCGAGTCAAACAACTGCATGAGGCAGGGCTAAATGTTTGTTTCGGCCATGATGACATCTTTGACCCGTGGTATCCCCTTGGCACAGGCAACATGCTGCAAGTGCTATTTATGGGACTTCATGTAAGCCATCTAACGGGGTATGAGCAAATCAGCCAGTCCCTTGATTTCATTACCGAAAATAGTGCCAAAACGTTGCACATTACAGACGAATACGGCATTGAAGAAGGAAAGCCGGCAAACGTAATCCTTGTCGATGAAAAAGATGAGTTCAACTTGATCCGTCGCCAAGCGCCTGTGCTTGCCTCCATCAGAAACGGGAAGATCATCGCCAAGACCGCCCCAGCCAAAACGACTGTCCATTTGCATGAAGAAGAGCAAGTACGGTTTTCTTTGTGAGTCACATAGCGAGATGTAACGTTAGTATGACAAAAACTTTATAATTGGTAAAAAGGGTTTATCATCCTCTGTGGAAAATATAGTAACGTCTTATATAAGATGCTTTTGACTCAGATGAGTCTTTTATAAGGCGACTATATTTAGAGAAGAGTGACTGAATTGAGGGAATTCTTAGTATCCTTGTGGTGATCTCTTTGTTAGCAAGTAGATGCACTATGTTAACCTGACATTAAGTATATGTTGGAGCGGGGCAGTCATACACGTCTACTCGTGCTCAAGCTAGAGTTCATATGCAATGGAGCTTTATTCACAAAGGGCTAGGTAGCACGTATGGCGCTGGAGAACTTGGTGTGTGGGGAAATCAAAAGAATCAGGAGGTTGGTTTGATGCAGACTAATAAACAAAGAGCATCTTTAAAAACGGGACAGAAAATTGTTTACTTTTTTGTTCTTCCTATTGTAGCCTTAGCCGTAGTCTTAGGTATTTTAGGAGCAGTCACTTTCAATTTATTTTTATTTTAAAGGAAAAAAGGCATGGCTTTCTCCGCTTGTTGACAGGGTTAAGACGGTCGACAGGCTTTTTTATATGTAGGAAGGGAGACTACGGCACGAATGGCATAACTCGTCATGAGCTATGCCATTCTGTTTTTTTACTTGTCTACTTGGCCGCGTTTGTTGGCGTCGACAGAATGAAGGAGCAAAAAGCACTCGCCTTCAACGTGGAGCTCTTCGCTTTGCAATGGGCTTTCGCAAATGACATCGACAAATGCAAGGCTCTTTAGTGAATCAGGGAGTTTGACCGTTGTTTTTTGTTTACTGCGGTTAACTGCAAATAAAAGAAGCTCTCCGCCAGCGGATGTGGAATACAACAGCACATCCTCAGTGCCAGAGTCATAAAATTTTAAGGTGTTATAGGTGCCCATTGCTTGGTGAGTTTTGCGGATCTTAATTAGTTTTTGCAGAAATTGGAATAGCTCCTGATCTTGTTGGTCTTCCTCCCACACCATGCACGCGCGGCAACCAGGGTCATTTTCTCCGGCCATGCCGATTTCATCCCCGTAATAAATACAAGGTGAGCCAGGAAAGGAAAACAGCAATAAGTAGGAAAGTTTGACTAATTTTTTGTTGCCCCCACTTACAGTTAAAATTCTTGGTGTGTCATGGCTGCCGAGCAAATTGAACTGGACTTCGTTCACCAATTTTGGGTAACTGTACAAATGTTTTGTGACTGCGTGTTGAAAAGTGGTTGCGCTTTTGCCGTGTTGGACAAAGTCAAAAATCGCGTCAGTGAGCGGGTAGTTCATGACCCCATCGAATTGGTCGCCTTGCAGCCAAGGGTAAGCGTTATGCCATATTTCACCGAGAATATACAAATCTGGTTTTAATGCTTTGACTCTGTTGCGAAACTCACGCCAGAAGGCATGGTCGACTTCATTGGCGACATCTAAACGCCAACCGTCAATGTCAAACTCCTTAATCCAATACGTAGCTACGTTCAATAAATAGTCCTTTACTGCTTCATTTGCTGTATTTAGTTTCGGCATTAAAGGCGTGAAGGCGAACGTATCGTAATTAGGTGGTTCCTCTGCTCGAACAGGAAATTGGCGGATATGAAACCAATCGCTATATTCTGATTCCTGCTGGTGTTTTAGTACATCTTGAAAAGGTGGAAAATACAGGCCTGCATGGTTGAAGACGGCATCAAGCATGACACGAATGCCGCGCTTATGGCATTCATCGACAAGCAGTTTAAGTGTCGTTTCATCTCCAAATTGGGGATCAACTTTTAAATAATCAATCGTATCGTATTTATGGTTGGAAAACGCTTTAAAGATTGGTGTTAAATAAATGCCGTTAATTCCTAGCTTCTGCAAATAATCAAGATGATCGACAATCCCTTGAAGGTCACCGCCGAAATAATTGGTGGCAGTCGGTGGTGCACTTCCCCAAGCCAATGTATTTTCAGGGTCACGAGAATGATCGCCATTGGCAAAACGTTCAGGAAAGATTTGATACCAGATCGTTTCTTTTACCCATTCAGGAGGTGTAAACAAATCGGCTTGATTCATAAAGGGAAAACAGAAATAATCGCTAATGTCTTTTGCGGGCGTATCACAAAACCCACTTTCTCCATAGTAAATCGTCTCATCTTTTGCCTTAATTTCGAACCCGTAACGAAGGCGATGGTAGGGCGGCTTCACTTCCACAAACCAATAATCATATTCTCCATCGGCCCCTGCTTGTGTCATTGTTTTTTTGGCAGTCACCCATTCGTTTCCCGCCCAATCGTAAGGATCTCCATAAATAAGCATGACCTCGTGAGCATCGTCTTTGCGCGTGCGCAGACGAATGTGGATCGTATCTTTGTCATAAGCGTAGGCATCTTCACTTTTCGGGCGATGGTAGATCGCTGCTTTCATTCAAAACAAGCTCCCTTCTTAACGAGAATCGTAAGCGTTTTCTTGATTGTTATTTTCAGCCTATGAGATGAAAGAGTGAAAGTCAAGAAAAAAGGCAAACGTTTGCAATTTAATTAAAATAAAGTGGTTGTTTTTGAAGAATGAACATAATATAATGGCGTTATAATTGAATTGTAACCGATTTCATTTCTGAACGTTTATTTGTGCAAACGATTTCACTATTGTTTGCATCCTTGCAAGGCAGAGCATCTGGCCTTGCAGAAAAAACAAAGACCTTTAAGGGGGAAAAACGAGTGAAAAAAGCGACATCTCTTTTATCGTCTGCCGTCTTCGTTGTGACGTTGAGTGGTTTGCTTACTGCGTGTGGTCCTGATCGCGATGAAGGAAATGGCTCTGCAAGTGAGGGCAGTGCAACACCTGTGAATGAGGAGCAAGACGGAGCGGCGCCAGAAAAGCCAGAAGTGTTAACGATGTGGGTCAACGATGAAGAAGTACAGTTAGATGCTTATGAACAAATCGTAGAAAAGTATGAAGAGGAGACTGGAATTTCCGTAGAGATCACACCGTTTAGTATGCTCGACCAATTGGAGTCACTTTCCTTAGATGCGGCGGCTGGCGGCGGTCCTGACCTTTTTTACCAACCGAACGATCGCCTAGGTGACATTTATTTGCAAGGATTAGCTGCTGAGCTTGATTTAACTTCAGAGCAATTAGAAGGCTATACAGAAGGAGCGATTCAAGCATTAAATTATGACGGGGTCCAGCTAGGAATACCGGCTGTCATTGAAACCTATGCTTTGTACTATAATACCGAGCTTGTTCCAGAGGCGCCTAAAACAATAGAAGAGCTAGAGCAAATTGCAGCAGATTTAACGAATGCCAGTGCGGATGAATATGGGTTTTTATTTGAAGGCACAAACTTTTATTACCTTTATCCGTTCATAGAAGCTTACGGAGGATACGTGTTCGACCAGAATAGTGAAGGCGTATATGACACATCCAACATTGGACTGGCAAATGAGGGAACGGCAGAAGGGGCGAATTTAATTCAATCTTGGTATGAAGCAGGCTACTTACCAGTAGGAATCACCGACGATATTATAAAAGGCTATTTCCGAGATGGGCAAGTAGGAGCAGTCATTTCAGGACCTTGGAATGTTTCTGAATTCTCAGAGGCGCTTGGCGACCAATTAGCCGTTGCGCCTCTCCCAACAATTGATGGAAAAAACCTGTCCTCGTATTCAGGGGTAAAAGGTTGGTTAGTGAATGAGTATAGCGAAAATCAATATTGGGCAACCGACTTAGCTCTATATATTACAAACCCAGAAAACTCCCTTACGTACTTTGAAGTAGCAGGGGAATTGCCTGCCCGTACAGACGTGGAGATCGATGATGAACTGCGGCAACCGTTTTTGCAGCAAGCAGAATATGCGGTACCAATGCCGAACATTCCAGCAATGTCATCAGTATGGGATCCAATGGGAGACGCATTTGAATTTATTTCTCAAGGTGAGGATCCACAGGAGGTTTTAGAAGAAGCAGTGCAACAAATTGCTGATAAGATTGCCCTTCAAGAAAATTAATTAAGTTGGATGGAGAGGTTGCTCTCCATCCACTTGATTTCGCAGAGGAGGAAGAAATCATGAAATTAGAAGTAAGGGAGAGGACGGCACGAAATCACCCAAAACGAGCACTCTGTTTGTCTATCATCCCTGGTTTGGGGCAACTGTATAATAGGCGTTATGGAAAAGGGTCGTTTTTTTTCATTCTCTTTGCTGCCTTTATCATCGTCTTTTATGACATCTTAAATATTGGTTATTGGGGGATCATAACATTAGGAACGTTAGAGAGGGTTGATGATTCGCGGATGCTGCTGGCTCAAGGGATCATTGCCCTTATTTTGACGGTTTTTGCTGTCGGCTTCTATTTGTTCAATTTGCGCGATGCGTATAAGGATGCAAAGCGAATTCAACAAGGCTGGCGAATTCCCTCGCTCCGTGAAAGCTTCCAGCAAGCATGGGACAAAGGCTTTCCGTATTTACTAGTTGGCCCAGGGCTGGTCTTTTTAATTTTCACTGTCGTTTTTCCGCTTTTGTTTATGGTCGGGCTTGCTTTTACAAACTATACCCTTTACAATGCCCCGCCGCGAAATTTGCTTGATTGGGTAGGGTTTGAAAATTTCGTCCAGCTTGTCACTGTACCAATTTGGCGAGAAACGTTTTTTAGCGTCTTTTCGTGGACGTTAATTTGGACATTTGTCGCTACAACATGCCAAGTTGGGCTAGGCTTATTATTGGCAATTATGGTAAACGATCCGCGAATTAAGTTTAAAAAATTCATTCGTACGATCCTTATCCTCCCATGGGCTGTGCCCGCCTTTGTGACAATTTTAATTTTTTCAGCGATGTTTAACGACAATTTTGGTGCAATTAATCGCGACATTTTCATTCCTTTGTTTGGCCACGGCTTTCCTTGGCTGACCGATCCTTTTTGGGCACGTTTTGCGCTAATTATGATTCAAACATGGCTCGGCTTTCCGTTCGTATTTGCTTTGTTCACCGGTGTTCTGCAAAGCATTTCGAGCGATTGGTATGAAGCTGCGGATATGGACGGGGCCAACCGCTGGCAAAAATTTCGTCATATTACGCTGCCACATCTTTTATTTGCCACCGCGCCGCTTCTAATCATGCAATATACAGGAAACTTTAACAACTTCTCGATCATTTACTTATTTAACCAAGGCGGACCGCCGATTCGTGGGCAAAACGCTGGCGGCACCGATATTTTGATTTCATGGGTGTACAGTCTCACATTTGAGAACTCCCAGTACAGTATGGCTGCCGCGATTTCGATAATCATTGGTTTGATTGTAGCGGGCTTTGCTTTGCTCCAGTTTAGACGAAGCCGCTCATTTAAAGAGGAGGGGAGTATCTAATGAATAAAAAGCAAAAGTCAAGGCTAGAAGTGACTGCTATTTACCTGTTTTTGCTTATTATGGGCATCATCATTCTTTACCCTCTTCTGTGGACGATCGGGCTGTCGTTTAACCCTGGGACGAGTTTACATTCTTCGAAAATGATCCCAGAACCGATTTCGTTACGCCATTACGAATGGTTGTTCTTTGATCCACGCAGCAATTATGTGCAATGGTATAAAAACACGCTCATTGTCGCCAGTATTACGTCTTTATGTGCAACATTTCTTGTCGCCTTAACGGCATATGCCTTTTCCCGTTATCGCTTTGTTGGGCGGACACATGGGCTGTATGCGTTTTTATTATTGCAAATGTTTCCTGTCATGATGGCAATGGTTGCCCTGTATATTTTATTAAATACTGTCCAATTGCTTGATACACTTCTCGGGCTTATCCTTATCTATGTAGGAACCTCGATCCCGATGAACGCGTTTCTTGTGAAAGGTTATTTTGATACCATTCCCCGGGATTTGGATGAATCGGCGAAGTTAGACGGTGCTGGCCATTTTCGTATTTTCTTCACGATCATGCTTCCCCTTGCGAAGCCGATTTTAGCGGTCGTGGCGCTCTTTAATTTCATGTCTCCGTTCATGGACTTTATTTTGCCACGAATTATTTTACGGAGCCCGGAAAATTATACGCTCGCGTTAGGATTGTTCAATTTTGTCAGTGATCAATTTGCAAACAACTTTACACGCTTTGCTGCAGGTTCTGTACTCATTGCGGTGCCAATCGCCGCTGTGTTCTTATTTTTGCAGCGTTATTTGATTACAGGCTTGTCTTCTGGCGCGACGAAAGGATAAGGAAAGCGTATACCAAACATGTTGAGCAAGTTCTACAGTAGACAAATACGAGCCGTTCATTCAATATAAAGGCAGGGAGGGCTACTGCGCTATCGTGTAGTGCCCGCTCCTGCCGTGTTTTGTTAAGAAAAGGGGGAAAACGAGTGGGTGTTACGATCAAAGATGTTGCCAGAAAAGCAAATGTGGCCCCTTCTACCGTGTCAAGGGTAATCGCGAACAATCCAAAAATCAGCGCAAAGACAAAAGCGAAAGTCCAAGCGGTAATGGAAGAGTTAGGCTACTATCCAAATGTCAACGCCAGAAACCTTGTGAACAACCGCACAAATGTTGTCGGCATTATTATGCCAAGTGTTTCTTACGCACCGTTTCAAAATCCGTTTTTCCCGGAAGTGTTAAGAGGCATCACAGCACAAGCGAATGAGAAAAAATACGGTTTGTATTTATCGACTGCTCAAACCGATAAGGGTATTTTAGAAGAAGTTATTGAGATGTACTATTCACGCCGTGTCGATGGGATGATTTTGCTGTATTCAACCGTCTCTGACCCAATCATTGAATTTTTGCTCGACAAGGCCTTTCCTTTTGTCGTTGTTGGCCAACCGCCTGAGGCGTTGTCTGGCCAAGTTTCTTATGTAAACAATGACAATGTCAAAGCCGCAAAAATGGTGACCGAATATTTGCTGCTTTTAAAACATGAGCGAATTGCTTTTGTTGGCGGTCGCGAAGAAGCATATGTAACGCTAGACCGCAAGAAAGGGTATATAGAAGCGTTAGAGGAAGCAGGAATGACGCCAGATGACTCTTACATCGTCCACCATGATGAAATTTTTGAGGGCGGCGAACAAGCAGTTATTGAACTGATGTCACGAAAACATCCTCCTACAGCCATGATTGTAATGGATGACTTAATGGCATTGGGTGTACTGCGTATGTTATTTAACATGAATATTTCCGTGCCTAATGAGGTGTCTATTGTGAGCTTTAACAACGTACTAATGGCAGAGCTGGCGACACCGCCGCTGACCACACTGGACATCCATATTCATGAACTAGGCTACCGGGCCGCTGACCTTTTGCAAAAACGAATAGCCGATCCTGAAGCCCCGGCGGAAAAGAGGATCATTAGCCACAAATTGATCCGCCGGGAAACAAGTGCTGTCTACTCGGGAGAACGACGGTAACTCCCGAGTAGCTAAAGTCCCCTATAGGAAAACATACATATATCCATCCTATTATTCGTATGAGGAATTCGCATTTTATAATAAGGAAATACAGATTGGTAACGCTTTCAAACAATATATGTTATAGTAAATGCATAGTATCGATCTTTCCGCGAAAGGAGGGCGCTATGCTTGTTTGCGGCCGTTACTAGGTGGTTTGACCGCATCGTGCAACGCTATTTGCCAGATGCCTTTTTGTTTGCGGGATTGTTAACCATTCTTGTTTTTCTATTGGGCGTGTTTGTTACAGATGCTTCGCCTGTACAAATGGTTGATTATTGGGGCTCTGGCTTTTGGGATTTGCTTTCCTTTACGATGCAAATGGCGCTCATTGTTGTAACCGGTTACATTTTGGCGAATACGCCGCTGTTTAAGCGCCTATTATCAACGTTGGCCGTATTAGCAAAAACGCCAGGCCAGGCAATTGTGCTTGTAACGTTTGTGGCCAGCATTGCTTGTCTGATCAATTATGGCTTTGGCCTCGTTGTCGGAGCGCTTTTTGCCAGGCACGTTGTTCGCCAAGTACCAAGCGTCGACTATCGTATACTGGTGGCGGCTGCCTACAGTGGTTTTCTTGTATGGCATGGGGGATTATCGGCGTCTATCCCTCTGACGATTGCAACAGAGGACCACTTTTTGGCGGATGTAATGGGGACGATTCCAATTGCCGATACATTGCTGTCTCCGGCCAACCTTTTTATTGTATGCGCTTTCTTAATTAGCTTGCCTGTCGTGAATTATTTCCTTCTCAAAACGTCGACTTCTTCTTACACAATTGATATGGCCCGATTTGCTGAAGAAAAACGTGAGGAAGCGGCCGCTGTTGCGGAAACGCCAGCGGAAAAGTTGGAGAACAGTCAATGGGTGTCACTTGCCATTGCTCTGCTTGGCTTAACGTATGTCGTACTGTATTTTATCGAAAACGGCCTTGACTTGAACATTAATATTGTCAATTTTACGTTTTTGTTTTTAGGCATTTTATGCCATCGTACGCCAAGGCGCTTTTTAACAGCAGTTGGCGAAGGCGTGAAAAACGCCGGAGGCATTATTATTCAATTCCCATTTTACGCCGGAATTATGGGGATGATGGTCGGCTCAGGGCTGTCTGAACAGCTTTCCCTTTGGTTTGTGTCGATTTCATCAGCAGAGACGTTCCCGCTATGGACGTTTCTTAGCGCAGGGTTACTAAACATGTTTATCCCTTCTGGAGGCGGACAATGGGCTGTTCAAGGGCCGATTATGGTGCCGGCAGCACTGGAACTCGGTGCGGATATGGCGAAAACAGCTATGGCTGTCGCTTGGGGAGACGCATGGACGAACATGATCCAACCATTTTGGGCGCTGCCATTATTAGCGATCGCAGGCTTAAAAGTCCGTGACATCATGGGCTTTTGTGTCATATTGCTTTTTTGGGCATTTGTGCCAATTGCCATTGGCCTGATGTTTTTTTAAACGTCAAGGTTGCATAAACATATTGCAGGGGAGGATGAACGATGAATAAAATCATTCCGACGACAGAGGAAGCAATGGCGTTTATCAAAGACGGTTCTACATTAGTAGTAGGCGGTTTCGGGTTATGCGGCATCCCCGAGCATTTAATCGCTGCCGTGAAAAACAGTGGCGCCTCTAATTTGACAGTTGTTAGCAACAATTGCGGCGTCGATGATTTTGGCCTCGGGCAGCTGCTTGAAAACAAACAAATTAGCAAAATGGTCGCCTCTTATGTAGGGGAAAACAAACGGTTTGAACAGCAATTTTTAAACGGCGAACTAGAAGTTGAACTCGTGCCCCAAGGGACGCTCGCTGAGCGGCTTCGAGCAGGCGGCGCTGGCATTCCCGCCTTTTATACAGCAACCGGTGTCGATACACCAGTCGCTGAAGGAAAAGAAGAGAAAACGTTTGACGGCAAGCGATATATTATGGAACGGGGCATTGTTGGCGACGTTGCTTTAGTAAAAGCGTGGAAAGCAGACCCATTTGGCAACCTCGTTTACCGGAAGACGTCACGCAACTTCAACCCGCTCGTAGCAGCTGCAGGAAAAGTAACGATTGTCGAGGTAGAGGAACTCGTCGACTTAGGCGAACTTGATCCAGACCAGATCCACACCCCAGGCATCTACGTGCAGCATATCTTTGTCGGTGATTCCTTTGAAAAACGGATTGAGCGCCGTACTGTGGCGACGGTAGAAGGAGGAAACGGACAATGAAGGAAACAAGAAAACGCATTTTGAACAGGGCGGCAAAAGAAGTAAAAGACGGGATGTGCGTCAATTTAGGCATTGGCATGCCAACACTTATCGCCAATATCATTCCAGATGACGTCCATGTCATGCTCCAGTCGGAAAATGGCTTGCTAGGCATAGGGGCTTATCCGACAGAGGAAGAAGTTGATCCTGACTTAATTAACGCCGGCAAAGAGACGGTAACCGCAAAGGTAGGCGCTTCTTACTTCGACAGTGCCGAATCGTTTGCCATGATCCGCGGCGGCCATATTGACTTGGCGATACTAGGCGGCATGGAAGTCGCCGAAAATGGCGACTTGGCCAATTGGATGATTCCAGGGAAAATGGTGAAAGGAATGGGCGGCGCCATGGACTTAGTGCAAGGCGCCAAAAAAACGGTCGTCATTATGGACCACACCAATAAATACGGCGAAACGAAAGTGAAAAACGCCTGTACATTGCCTCTAACCGGCAAAGGGGTTGTCGATTTGCTGATTACCGAGTTGGCCGTCTTTGAATTTAAGGATGGCACCATGACATTGACTGAATTGCAAGAAGGCGTATCGCTCGAAGAAGTCCAAGAAAAAACAGAAGCGTCTTTTCAAGTCGCATTAAAGGTGTAATAAGCAGGCGAAGCCAAAAGCTTCGCCATTTTTTCGCCTTATTCTCTCTGTTGACCTGTTTGTTCGTTTTGCCCATAATGGCAGTAAGAGACTGAAGAAAGGGAAGAAGCTTACATAGGTCTTCAAAGGTGGCGGTTATGTACGAGAACTTAGAAGAATGCATTCTTGATTTGGAAAAACATGGCCACCTCGTCCGCATTGAAGAAGAGGTGGACCCGTATTTGGAAATGGCAGCGATTCAAAGGCGGCTTTACCGTGAAGGCGGGCCTGCTGTGTTATTTGAACGGGTAAAAGGATCGAAATACAGGGCTGTGGCCAATTTATTCGGGACAATGGAACGGAGCAAGTTCTTGTTCCGTAAAAATTGGCACAAAGTCGAACAAGTCATCGCACTGCGCGATGACCCAATGAAAGCGGCCAAACGCCCCCTGCAACAGCTTGGCAACGGTTTATCCGCTTTAAAAGCGCTGCCAATGCGGAAACCTGGCCTCAATGGCTCACAACTGGAAGAGATTTCTCTTTCCGATATCCCTTTTGTCCATTCATGGCCGAATGATGGCGGCGCATTTGTTACACTTCCGCAAGTGTACAGCGAGGACCCAGATAAGCCAGGGTTGATGAACGCCAATTTAGGAATGTACCGTGTCCAATTAAATGGCAATGACTATGAGCCAAATAAAGAAGTTGGGCTCCATTATCAAATTCAGCGTGGCATTGGCGTCCATCAAGCAAAGGCGGCGAAGCGGGGCGAACCGCTAAAAGTCAGCATTTTCATTGGCGGTCCACCAGCGCACACATTGTCAGCAGTGATGCCACTTCCAGAAGGTTTAAGTGAAATGCTGTTTGCTGGATTGCTGGCTGGCCGCCGCTTCCGTTACGGCTATGTGGATGGCTATGCCGTTAGCCACGATGCCGACTTTGTCATTACAGGGGACATTTATCCAGACGAGACGAAGCCAGAAGGCCCGTTTGGCGACCATTTAGGTTATTATAGTTTGACGCATCCGTTTCCAGTAATGAAAGTCCATAAAGTTTATGCCCGTAAAAACGCCATTTATCCATTTACAGTTGTGGGCCGACCGCCGCAAGAGGATACGACATTTGGCGCATTGATCCATGAACTTACTGGAGACGCAGTCACACAGGAATTGCCTGGCGTTAAAGAAGTCCATGCGGTAGACGCAGCCGGTGTCCATCCACTTCTGTTTGCGATTGGCAGCGAGCGATATACGCCGTACCAAAAAGTGAAACAGCCGATGGAATTGTTGACGATGGCCAATGCGATTCTCGGCTTTGGCCAGCTTAGTTTAGCCAAGTATTTATTTATTACCGCAGAAGAGGACAAGCCGATTAGCACCCATGATGAAGCTGCTTTCCTCCAATATATTTTGGAACGAATTGATTTGCGTCGCGACATTCATTTTCAAACCAATACAACAATCGATACCCTTGATTATAGTGGAACAGGGTTAAATAGCGGAAGCAAAGTGGTGCTTGCTGCTTACGGTGAAAAGTTGCGTGAGCTGTGTACGGCCATCCCTTCGGAACTGAAAGAATGTGACAAGATTACGAAAGCGAGCTACGTAATGCCTGGCGTAGTCGCGATTGAAACGACCGCTTTTTCCAATTATGAGCAAGCTGAACAAGAATTAAACGAGTTAACTGCTGCGATCGCTAAGAAAAGCTCCTTGCCAAGCTGTCCGCTTCTAGTCTTATGTGACGACAGTGAGTTTGTGAGCGCATCGCTTGCCAACTTTTTATGGGTGACGTTTACTCGCAGCAACCCTTCTCATGACACGTATGGCATCAATTCGTTTATCGAGCATAAACATTGGGGCTGCGATGCGTTAATTATTGATGCGAGAATAAAAGGGCACCATGCGCCGCCGTTAGTAGAAGATGAAGCCGTTGAGCAGCGTGTCGATCGCTTTTTTCAAGCTGGCGGCCCTCTAGCCCATTCATAGTCATTAGAAAAGAGGTTGTCGCCAGTCGACAGCCGGAGGCCAGTTGAATTTACTCAACTGGCCTTTTTAATGCATTCATGAAAAGGTTGTTGACATTTATTTCGAATTTAATATAATTGAATTAGAGATAATTAACTGAAAGGGGCCATGCCCGATGAACAGTTTAAAAGGCATCCATCATGTAACCGCGATTACAAGCAGCGCCGAGAAAATTTATGAATTTTTTACGTATGTGTTAGGGATGCGCCTTGTTAAGAAGACGGTGAACCAAGACGATATTCAAACATACCATTTGTTTTTTGCAGATGATAAAGGCAGTGCCGGTACAGACATGACTTTTTTTGATTTCCCAGGTATTCCGAAAAGCTCGCCTGGAACAGATGAAATTTATCAAACATCGTTCCGCGTCCCAACCGATGAGGCGCTCTCTTATTGGGAAAAACGATTTGACCGTTTAGCCGTTAAACATACAGGCATTCAAACGCTTTTTGGCAAAAAGACGCTGGCATTCGTTGATTTCGACGAGCAACGCTACCAATTGATTTCAGATGAAAACAACCAAGGGATCGAATCTGGCACGCCATGGCAAAAAGGGCCGGTACCACTTGAATATGCGATTACTGGCTTAGGGCCTATCTTTATTAGAGTCGCCAACTTTGATTTCTTTAAACAAGTTTTGGAGCAGGCGCTTTTCTTTAAAGAAATCGCAACAGAAGGGTCGCTGCATTTGTTTGAAGTCGGAACAGGGGGAAATGGGGCGCAAGTCGTCGTGGAACATAATAACGTTCTTCCCCGGGCCCGCCAAGGGTATGGCGCTGTCCACCACGTCGCTTTTCGCGTCGAAGACCGAGTTGTGCTTGATCAGTGGACGGAACATATGGAGAAGCTTGGCTTCCATACTTCTGGTTATGTAGACCGCCATTTCTTTGAGTCTCTATATGCCCGCGTCTCCCCGCAAATTTTGTTTGAATTAGCAACGGATGGCCCTGGGTTTATGGGCGACGAACCGTATGAAACGCTAGGAGAAAAATTATCTTTGCCGCCATTTCTTGAAGAGAAGCGCGAGTACATCGAGAGTGTCGTTCGGCCGATTGACACAGTTAGAAGCGATAAAACGTTTAAAAAAGAGTAAAATAAACAAGGAATGGCTCTTCTCTTGAGCCATTCCTTGTTTGTTTGCAGTGCTCATTGCGTGAACGATTTGATTTTACTATTATGGAGAAAGAACGGCAGACTATACTGCTTTTGGAAGAATGTGTTTCTATAAAAGCTTAAAGGAGACTGGCAATGACAGAATTCAAACAAACCCCTCACATTAATGCAAAAGGAGAGATCGCGGAAACGGTCCTTCTTCCTGGAGACCCGCTCCGGGCCAAATTTATTGCCGAACGTTTTTTGACGGATGTCGTCCAATTTAATAGTGTCCGCAATATGTTTGGATTTACCGGTACTTACAATGGCAAGCGTATTTCTGTCATGGGAACGGGAATGGGAATGCCGAGCATGGGCATTTACTCGTATGAGCTCATTCATGTGTTCGGTGTTAAAAATTTGATCCGGGTTGGGTCCTGTGGCGCCCTTCAAGATGATTTGAACTTATATGACGTCATTTTAGGAATGGGGGCATCAACCAATTCCAACTATGTAAACCAATATCACTTGCCAGGTACATTCGCGCCACTTGCTTCTTATTCGTTACTCGAAAAAGCGAAAAAAGCGGCAGACGAAAAAGGCGTGCCTGTCCATGTCGGAAACATCCTTTCCAGCGACACATTCTATAATGCTGATGAAGACGCAGCAGGGAAATGGCGTGATATGGGAATTTTGGGGATTGAAATGGAAGCGGCGGCTTTGTATATGAATGCTGCCCAAGCCGGCGTTAATGCGCTTTGCATTTTGACGGTAAGCGACCACATATTTAAAGAGGAAGAAACAACAGCTGAAGAGCGGGAAACCTCGTTCACGAACATGATGGAAATTGCCCTAGAACTAGCCTAATTAAACTTAGCCCGAGAATCCATCTCGGGCTGTTTTATGCCTTTAAAACAGCCCTTACAGGAGTATATTGTCTGCAAGACAGTTGCGAAATGTCCGTTTGTCTGGTATAATTCGTAATCATTACGATTTAAGTGTAGGAGGCAGCAAATGAACGTACCTGTGACTGTGTTAAGCGGTTTTTTAGGAGCCGGGAAAACATCCGTGTTGAACCATGTGCTGAATAACAGAAAACAGCAGCAGCGAATTGCTGTGATTGTCAATGATATGAGTGAAGTCAACATTGATGCTGATTTAGTAGAGCGAGGGGGATTTTCTCGGTCAGAAGAAAAACTGGTGGAACTGTCCAACGGTTGCATTTGTTGCACATTGCGAGAAGATTTGCTCGTTGAAGTCAGGCGTCTAATCGAAAACGGGGACATCGATTATTTATTAATCGAATCAACAGGCATCTCAGAGCCGGTTCCAGTTGCCCAAACATTTACGTATGAAGATGAAGGGACAGGCATCGATTTAAAATCATTATGTACGCTTGATACGATGGTGACGGTCGTCGATGCATACCGCTTCTGGAAAGATTTTGATTCAGGCGAGACGTTGCTAGACCGCAATCAAGGCACAGACGAAACAGATGAACGCACGATCGTAGAGCTGCTTGTCGATCAAATCGAATTTTGTGATGTGCTGATCGTGAATAAGGTGGACTTGCTTCAGGAAGAAGAAGTGAAGAAACTTATTTCGTTTTTAAAACATTTACAGCCCCATGCAAAAATCATCCAAACGGTAAATGGGCAAGTAGATCCAAACGAAATTATGAACACAGGATTGTTTAATGAGGAACAAGCGATGGCTCATGAAACATGGGAAAAGGAATTGGAAAATGAACATGTTCCAGAAACCGATGAGTATGGCATCTCGTCTTTTGTGTTTAGAGATAGAAAGCCCTTTCATCCGCTGCGCTTTAAACAGTGGTGCGACCATTACCCTGACGAGGTGACACGGGCAAAGGGGACTGTTTGGGTAGCAAGCCGCAAAGAACTAGCACTCCAACTGTCACAGGCGGGTCCGCAAGCCGTTTTGCAGCCACTTGCGTATTGGATTGACAGTTTGCCTGCGGCCGAAAAAATCCATATGAAGCAAAATCATCCAGAAATCGCTAGCAAATGGGATGACCGTTTTGGTGACCGTATCAACGAAATTGTATTTATTGGCATCGACATGGATGAAGCACAAATTCATAAAGAGCTGCAAGCATGCCTGTTGACCGATGAGGAGCTTTCGCAAGATTGGAGCCAGTTTGTCGATCCGTTTCCGTGGGTGGTTTCACGCGCGAATTAAATCGTAATAATAATGATTTTCAATATTAAGGAGGCCAGAAAAATGGCGAAAAAAGCAAAAGTACAAAAGGAATTAAAACGGCAAGAACTTGTTGCCCAGTATGCTGAAAAGCGGAAAGAACTTAAAGAAAAAGGAGACTATGTTGCACTTGCAAAGCTGCCGCGGGATTCTGCCCCAAGCAGACTAACGAGAAGATGCCGGAAAACCGGCCGTCCACGCGGTGTTTTGCGCGACTTTGAATTGTCTCGGATTGCTTTTCGGGAACTAGCCCATAAAGGGCAAATTCCTGGTGTCAAAAAAGCAAGCTGGTAAAGAAGGCATTTGCTCTCCTACATTATGTAAACCCCAGGTCAGATTACGCCTGCTGTATGTATGGCAGGCGTGAGCTGTTTTTATGTTACACGTGGAACATCAATTGACATAACTGTTTTCTGGTGGTATGTTGAAGAAGTATTAAACCTTCATAGAGGGGGACGTTTTTATGTATCTGGTGGTTCTTAACTAAATCCGTAATTGGATAGCTGGAAAGCGCAAAAAACGCAGTAGTTGAGCGTTTATTTGACTTGCGCGTTTTCAGAACAGTTAAGAACACGTGATCATAGCTAAAAGGATGAATTTGCTATGGCGTAGTGTCATGGTTTTTTTGTGTTGTCAAAAAAACGATGACGACTTGCCATTCGTTTACCTTGCCGTCATGAGCGATTGTTCATGGCGGCTTTTTGTTGTTTTAGAAAGGTGCTAAAGGATCGAATACAAAAGGAGGAAATTGAAATGAACGAACAGACGCTTCACGCACTTGGTTTTTATGAACTGCTTGCTGATATCGCTGCTTATGCCCGCACAGAGACAGGCAAACAAGCAATTTTAGACATGCGTCCCCTTTATGAGCAAAACCGAATTGCCCAGCAATTGAATGAAACGAGAGAAGCAATGGCCATTGTGGCGAGGAGCAGCAGTGTGCCCATTCATTCAGCCAATGAACTAGAAAGTTATTTGCAACAAGCCCATAAAGGGCTCTATATTCGTGCCGATCAGCTTGCGCATGTCATCTCTTTTTTAGACCATTGCCGAAAATTAAAACGGTTCATGAAAGACAAACATGCGATTGCCCCGATTGTAAGTGCTTATGCGTTTTCAATTGGCGATCTTCATGCTTTGGAAGAGCGCCTAGGCGCGTGCATACGCCTTGGCCAAGTGGATGACCATGCTTCAAGTGATTTGGCTTACGTCCGTCGGCAACTGCAAATCATCCAAACAAAACTAAAAGACAAAGCCCAGCAACTTGTCAACAATAAGCGTTACGCGCCGTACTTGCAGGATAAAACGATTGTGGACAGAGGAGGGAAACTTGCTCTCGCTGTAAAAAAAGAGTTTCGCACCAAAGTGGAGGGCACGGTGATTGACCAATCGTCTTCAGGGGCGACACTCTTTATTGAGCCAACTGCTTTAGGCGACATTCAAGAGGAACGGGCACTGCTGCAAATTGCTGAGGAGGCAGAAGTAGAACGGATTTTATATGAGCTGACTGAAATGGTGCTCAACCATGAAACAGAGATTCATATCGCTATCGAAACGATGCACCATTATGATGTCCTATTTGCCAAAGCGAAGTATTGCGCTTCGATAGACGCTGCTGTTCCCACTTTAAATGAAGAATACAGGATTGACTTGCGCAACGCCCGCCATCCAAAACTTGGCAGCAAAGCTGTCCCCCTCTCTATAAAAGTGGATGAGCACGAACGGGCCCTTGTCATTACAGGGCCGAACACAGGGGGGAAGACGGTGACGCTTAAAACGGTTGGCTTGCTGACGTTAATGGCGCAAAGCGGTGTGCCAATTCCTGCTGAGCCAGAGAGTTCGATTGCGATTTTCCGCCAAGTGTTTGTTGACATTGGCGACGGGCAAAGCATTGCAGACAACTTGAGCACATTCAGTTCCAGAATGGTCAACATTATTTCTATTTTGCGCCAGGCGAATGACCAGTCGTTGATCCTCATTGATGAACTAGGTTCAGGCACAGACCCAGGCGAGGGGATGGCACTGGCAACGGTTATTTTAGAACAGCTTTTTCAAAAAGGGGCAACGTTGATGGCAACGACCCATTACAGCGAAATTAAACAATTTGCTACAAAGACGCCTGGATTTGTAAATGCAGCGATGGAATTTGACTTGGCTACCCTTGCGCCGACATACCGGTTAATTATTGGGGAAAGCGGCAAAAGCCAGGCATTTGATATTGCGATCAAACTAGGTTTGCATCCGAAGATGGTGGAACGGGCCCATATGCTCACTTATCAAACAGAACGTTCATACTCAGCAGCATTTAGCGATGAACAATTAAAGCAAGCAGCTTATCAGAAACAAATAGTGGCCAATAAATATGCTCGGGCGAGAAAGAAAGCGCCGCAAAAAGCAGACCAAGACAAGCTAGCTTCCTTTCGTCAAGGGGATGCGGTGACAGTAATGGCGACAGGCGAACACGCTATTGTTTATAAAGGGCCTGACAAAAATGGGAATTGTGTGGTCCAGCTAAAGGGAGAGAAACAGGTGCTGAACCATAAACGGCTAAAGCTAGCGATTCCAGCAACTGAGCTATATCCGCCTGATTATGATTTTGACATTTTGTTTAAAAGCAAAGAATACCGGGAAACGAAAAAACAATTAACGAAAAAACATGTAGACGGTTTGACGCTGGAAGAGGAAGACTAAGGGAGTCATTGCCCCTTCTGCTCCGCGTTTACACGAACAGCAGCAGTGTGTCATACTAAAAGCAAGGCCTATTTTTGAGAAGTCCTAGAAAGGGAGGTTTGGATGGCAAACATAAAAATTGTCACTGACTCTACTTGCGATATAGATAAACAAGAAATGGAACGGCTCGGCATCACAGTTGTCCCTCTTTCCATTGAAGTTGGCGGAAAAACGTATCGGGACGGCGTCGATATAACGAAAAAGGAATTTGCTACACTCCTTACCGCCGGCGGTGCCTTGCCGAAAAGCTCTCAGCCGCCTGTCGGCGTATTTATGGATGTGTATCAGCGTCTGCTTGAGGAAGGAGAAGAAGTGCAAGTCCTTTCTCTTCATATGACCGAGGCGTTGAGCGGCACCGTACAATCTGCACAAATGGCCGCAGCAGAAATGGACGGACGCGTCACAGTAGTAGATTCGCATTTCATCTCCACTGCCCTATCATTTCAAGTGAAGGAAGCAGCGGAAATGGCGGCTGCTGGGGAAACCATGGAGCGCATTTTAGCGGAAATTGAACAAATTCGTGCAAAGACGTCTTTATATATTGCTGTCGATACGCTTGAATACTTGGCGAAAGGCGGCCGGATCGGCAAAGGAAAAGCATTGCTAGGTTCGTTGCTCAAAATAAAACCAATTGCCGCTCTGAAAGAAGGCACGTATACACCTGTTGCGACTAAACGGACTTACAAACAAGTAGTCGATTTTTTCACAGAAAAATTCCATCTAGAGACGGCTGGCAAAAAAGTTGGCGCTGTCGGCATAGCCCATATTGAAGCCGAACAGCTTGGCAAAAAAATTGTAGATAGCCTAAAAAAGGTCCGTGCCGACCTGTCTGTATCTATTCTCGAGACCTCTCCGATTATTAGTACGCATACAGGGCCGGGGGCCATTGCATTAATGTACTATACACGTTAGCACTGGAAAAAAGCTTATGCGAACGCATAGGCTTTTTGTTGTTGGTTTAACGATATAGGGGAAATTCTTGAATAATGCCCTGTTGCACATATGAAATCAGTTTCCGAGCTTCTGTTTCTACCCGTTTTCTCCCAAAAGGAGAGAGATGCCAATTTTCAGCCGTTGTGGTTTTGTCGTCGACTGGACAAAGAGAGTATTCGATCCAACTTGGCATGTATGTCCGCATCATTAAATAGACTCGTGGCATATGGTAAGAAGCGGTAACAAGGAGCAGCCGTTTGATTCGGTGCAAGTCAATGGCCCGGTCGAGCACAAGCAAGGAAGCGAGCACGTTTTCTTTCGTGTGGAGCGAGCGGTCTTCCACAAGAATATCTTTGGCTGCAATGCCAAGTGACAATGCTTTTGCTTTCATCAATACGGCTTCTGGCGTTTTGGTCTCGTCCCAAGAGACACCGCCAGAAAACAATAGTTTCCTTGCCCGGCCCTGTTTATAAAGGTCAACCGCTTTAGGCACGCGGTACTCGACCGCTTTGCTGCTGCCAGGGACGAAAATGCAGTCACCGCTTTTGCCGTCATCTTTTTTGTAACCGTACAGAAGCGTTGTTAACTGCTCGTCAGTAAGGGTAGCCGGATCGAGTTGCGAGATTTTCATCATCCACCTCCAATAGATGAAGCCATGCAACTTGCTTTCTTTGTATTTATCTTTTATTATCCGTGGCAATGCCCGCTTTTTCAACTAAAGGCGAATGGCGATTTCCGTCGAAATGAATTTGGCGATGTTTTTACAAGATCAGCTAAGTTGTTTTAATATAAAAATATGCGAACGAGCTCGTTGGTGATTACGCGTTTCGATAAGGCAGTTTGTGGAGTTTGACGCATCCATTGAGAGGAATATGGATACCCGCGAATCGGCTTTGCAACGTAGATTGTATGTTTGTCTTTTCAAAGTATGCATAAAAAACCTCCAACCTAAGTTGGAGGCTAAAGGGGGAGTTGGGGAATACAGCTTTAGTATTCCCCAATTGCTCTATTTTATGCATCTTTTTCTATTTTTCTCTTAATAAATTTTTGGGCGGCTTTAAAAAAACGTTGACGAAACCGGCAAATGAGGATATAGTTAAACCAACTACTTTGCAATGCAAAGTAGTTGGTTTAACCCTTACTATCTTGCATAACAAAGTAGAGGGGGAAGGAGAAGAAAATGGCAATAAGAAGCCAGCTGCTTAAAGGGGTATTGCCAGCATGCATACTAGCAGTGATTGACAGTCAGCCCGTTTACGGGTACGAACTCGCGCAAAAACTAGAGGAAAGCGGCTTGCCAGAAATTAGCGACGGAACGATCTATCCGATTCTTTTGCGTCTACAAAAACAGAAGCTGGTTTACAGCGAAATGAGGCCATCTGAAAGCGGCGGCCCGAAACGCAAATATTATTTTTTGACAGCTGAAGGAAAAAACGAATTATGGCAAATGCGGGCGGAGTGGGGAGCAATTGCCAGCCCTGTGTCAACGATGTTAAAGGAGGACCCATCAAATGTTTAAAAACAATCAAAAGGAAATAAAGGCGTTAATTGAAGAAAACAACCGCTTGCGCCAGCAACTCACACCAGACAACTTAAAATTGTATGAAGATATGATGCTTTATATTCGCACAGACATGCGGCTTGCTGAGTATGAAAGTGAACAGATCTTGATGGAAATGCTGCATCATATTATAGACAGCCAAAAGGACGGAAAGACGGCGAAGGATGTATTTGGCGGCAACCCGAAAGATTACGCAGAAGAATTAATTGCAGAACTGCCACGAGAAAAGAAACGGAATGTTGCCCAATTTATCATTGCCCAAGTAGTGGTCCTGATCGGCATTGTTAGTTTAGTGGAAGGACTTGGAAAGTTGGTTTTGCCTTTATTTGGGCTAAAAACGCCTGGCGTTATAACAGGAAGTTTAATGGTTACGCTACTAATCGCCATTATCGGCACAGGCGTCGCTATCTATTGGATTTTTAAGCAAATACGGAAAGATCTCTTTACTGAAGGGAACAGCTCAAAGAGGCAATATATCAAAGTAGGCTTGATCGGTGCTGTTGCCTTTATTGCCCTAGTAAGCATTGTTTATCTGTTGCCAGATTGGGGCATCGCTCTTCCTTTTGCTTGGTGGACATATGTGCTAACCGGCGTGTTGTTGCTCGTGATTGGAAAACGTCTGCAAGCCGCTTAAAACCGGCAGAATAAGCTTCTCCGTTAAAGGGGCTTTATGGATGCTAAATTTGGAAATGTAGGAGGTATTCAATATGTCTACAGAGGTTCTTTCGATAGTAGCGATTTTTTCTATCGTGATATGGATAGCGGTATCCCAAGAGGCTGTAAAACCCTCGAAAACGATAAATTGGCGAAAAATGATAACATTACTATCAGCTGGATCATTATCCACACTCATTCTAGTCATCTCTCTTTTTCAACAGCTTCCATTGTAAATTGTTATATTGCAGCTGTACGAAAAGGGAGCTTCCCCAAGCTTTGGCCTTCTGGCTTTTGGGGAAGCTCTCTTTTTACTTGTTAGAGAATGATCTCATTTTATGCATTTTGCTTTAAAGCTATAATAAATCGCCTGGAAAATTGCGTCTTCTGGCTTACTTCAAATAAATCTGCAAAGAGACATTTTCATTCCCGTAAGACCATACGCTATTCTCGATTTTAAAATGATCGGCAAATGATTCAATCCACACTTGTTTAGCGTGTAGCAACGCTGTTAGTTGAGCGGAGTTAAGTGTTACTTCCTCTACTTGTTCGTTCTTTTGGAAAACAAATACGACTTTTACAAAGTCTCCTTGATTTGTTGCAACGCTCATTTTGCTTCCTCCTTTTATTTTATTCATTATAATCCCATACGGATGACGAGGAAGAAGGTTTCGCCGTTTGCGCTGACAATTGGCGTTTTTTCAATGAACATTAAAGACGGATGGCTAAGAAAAAAGGGAATGGAATGTTTCACAGCGTTAAAGGAGGAAATGATTAGCGAAGAAGAGCATTTACACAATAAAAAGTTGAGCGTTCGGGCATTAGCTAGCATAGGTAATAAAACACTGTTTTCATGCGAGTTCGTTATTTAACGGGCATTGTCATTATCGTTGGCGCCTTGCAAGCCCTTTTTCAAAAGATCATAGACGGCGCCTGAAAACGTCCTAATTTTATGTTGTTTTCGGTAGTCTTCGACAAGTTGGACTAGCTCTTTTGGAAATTTAATAAGTTTTGGAACACGGTTCATGATTATAACCTCTTTAAATTTGGGATACTACTAAATTCATAATGATTTGACGTCATTTTCCTAAAGAAAACGAATAGCAGGAAAGCAATAGAATCAACCAAGGGATTGATCGATTTTTAAGTGAATCATACTCCTGAAAGAAATTCGTGTCAACACCTTGTTGGCAATCCTCTCTCTTCTGTGCAAGTAATTTCTTGCCTATTTCCAGGAAAAACCAATCGAAAAGCTTGGGCTGAGCATATTTAACGCTAAAATGGTAAAGACAGTGTTATGATTATGTCGAATTAATGAAAAGAGCAAAACAATGCTTATAGGAAATCCTATTGTGTAATGTGTAAGGAGATGGGAAGTATGCGAACCATTTATTTCATTTTAGCGCTCATTTTAGCGTCACTTAATATGCGTCCTGCGATTACATCGGTTGCTCCGTTGCTAGATACGATTCAACAGCAACTAGGAATGAGTGGGCTGGCGTCAAGCTTGTTGACGACGCTACCTGTGTTGTGCATGGGTATCTTTGCCCCTTTTGCAGCGAAGATTAGTCAAAAGATTGGCTTGGAAAAAGCCATTTTTCTTTCTTTGTTGCTTTTAACGGCGGCCACTGCCGTGCGGGGGATCACAGGTTCAGTCATTGTCTTGATTGTAACAGCTTTTTTGGCGGGAATTGGCATCGGTATTGCTGGCCCGCTCTTGTCTGGCTTCATTAAACAGTATTTTCCGACGCGTCCGGGATTTGTTAGTATCTATTCCGTTTCGATGTCGTTAGGGGCAGGCATTGCCGCTGGGTTGTCAGTACCAATCTACAACAGCGCCGGTCAAAATTGGGGGTTCGCTCTTGCTAGTTGGGCCGTTCTTGGTGTTGCTGCTTTAACGTTTTGGATCAAATTGGCTCTACAAAAACGGACAGAAGTAACGGCAGCGAAAGCGAGGCTGCCATTAAAAAACAAACGGGCGATTTTAGTGACATTGTTTTTCGCGTTAATGTCTAGCATGTTCTATTCAGTAACCGCTTGGATTGCGCCAATTGTCCAAGACATGGGTTATAGCAAATCGACTGCTGCAGCGATGCTTACGGTGTTTACATTTATTCAAATCCCTACTTCGATGCTGTTGCCGACATTGGTTGCGAAATTTGGCCGCTTGACAACGGTGCTAGTCGCCTGCAGCATGCTCGAATTAGCTGGCATCGGCATTTTGTTAGCTGGACTCCACCCCCTCCCTGCTGCCCTTTTACTTGGCATTGGCGCCGGTGGGCTGTTCCCTCTCGCTTTAATGTTGCCGATTGTTGAAACAGATAGCCCGCAAGAAGCAAGTGCATGGTCTTCCATGAACCAAGGAGGAGGCTACATTCTTGCTGCGATCGGCCCCCTTGCGGTTGGTGCCATTTCCGATATGTTTGGCAGCTTTTACCCTGCCTTGCTTGTGATGGCGGGTGTTGTAGTAGCAATGGCAGCTGTACAGTTGCTCTTAAAAAAGCATGGCCGTGCGATTGAATAAGAGCCCTCATGATGCAACTAAAAAGACGAGAGCAGGGCATAAAAACCCGTACTGGAGAATCATGGCGTTGTGCGTTTACGCTCTATTTTTATCAGATTGGTTGGCAAGGCGCCCAGGAATAGGCGCCTTGCTTTTTTATTCCCCTCTGGTATCGTTGACATTGAGAAAAAGCATTCCCAGTTCTCACTTTCTTCACATTTATTCGCTATACTGGGGAAAAGGAGGCGAAAACTCGTGAACTGGAAGGCAGTGATGCTAGTGGCCTCGTTTTGTTTTTTGTTTGCCGGATGCGATCAGAAGGCGCTTCCGCTGCCTGATGGAAATGAACCATATGCGGTTGTCACCCATTTAAAAGAGCCTGCTCTTGCATTTCTAGAGAGCGGTCATAAACGACTAGTTAGGACCGAGAAAATAGACGAGCCTTGGAGTGAAATGGTCCCTATCGATTCCGGTCGCATGGTTGCTTTAGCCCAAACAGGGACAACGCTTTTGGCCATTGATACCAATAGCGGTGCCGTTGACGAACTTGCCCAGTTTGATGAAGCCCTGACTGCAGTGACAGCGCTTCCTGGCCGTGACGCTGTAGCGGTTGCTGATACGGAGAACCGTGAAGTCAAGTTGGTCAGTGTAGAACATGGCGATGTAATGGAGGCGTTTGCATTGGATGGTTCGCCATCAGAACTTTTGGCTGATGAAAGTGGACTGCTTTTTGTCCTTTGTGCAGACCAAAGCAACGTTTCTGTATTTGATTTGGAGACAATGGAACAAATAAATTCTTTTCCGGTCAGCGAACGTCCAGCAGGGCTTTTTTTTGATGGCGAATTGCTATGGACTGGAGGGCACGGCCCTACAGGCAACTTAAATAGCGCGATTCGCGGCTATGAAGTCGCATCAGGCGAGATGAAGGCTGAGGTTGAAGTTGGGTTGATGCCAATCGCCATCACAGGCAGTCGCGAGGAAAACGAACTTTATGTGGTTTCTCATGGCGACCACCACGTCTATAAAGTAAACCGTGCCACGCAAACAGTCGTTGCCAAAGCAGAAGTCGGGCAGAATCCTAATTATATTTATTTATTTGGAAACGAGTTGCTCGTAAGCAATTTTGACAGCGACACATTGTCCGTATTGCAGAAGGACCCTTTTGAGTTGACGGATGAGGTGTCTGTTGGCGCAGGGCCCTACGCGATTTCCGTTGCCCCAGGGAGGGAAGAAGATGGGAGCTAAAACAGTGCTAGTCGTTGACGATGAGCCTGAGCTGCTTGAGCTTGTAGTTACCTATTTGCGAAAAGAGTCTTACCGGGCGCTGACAGCTAATAATGGCGCCGACGCTCTTAAGCGGATTGAACAGGATGCGGTCGATTTGGTCATTCTTGATGTCATGATGGAAGGGATGGATGGCTTTCACGTTTGCGAGCGTATTCGGCAAAAGCATTCACTTCCTGTGATTATGCTGACAGCACGAGGCAATGAAGCTGATAAAGTCCGTGGCCTTAAAACCGGTGCCGATGACTACATGGTCAAGCCATTTAGCCCGAAGGAATTAATGGCCCGTGTCGAGGCAGCGTTGCGCCGCGCAAATATGGACAAAATCCGTGGCAGACGTCTCGTTTTTGGAGAACTTGAACTTGACCAAGACGGTCGTGCGGTAACCGTTGCTGGAAGCCTTATTAGCCTGACAAGACGGGAATACGAATTGTTGCTGTTTTTAGCTGAAAACGCGGGCCGGGCCTTTTCACGGGAGCATTTATTTGAGCGCGTATGGACCGATACGGCCGCTAGTTCGTTGCGGACGGTCGATACGCATATTAAAACGTTGCGCTTAAAGCTTAATGGGGCCGGACGTTTTATCGAAACCGTTTGGGGCGTCGGTTATAAATTCGGAGGAAGCGAATGAAGCCTTTATCCATTGGCGCAAAAATTTGGCTGGCCATTGGCACTGCTGCGTTGGCCTTTGTCGTCTCTGGTGGTTTTTTAATTGCGTTTTTGTATGAAAAGCTTTATGTAGACGAACAACTTGGCCAGTTTATGGAAGAAGGCAGCGCCCTTGTGTCTTTTTATGAAAAGGAAGGTTTGTCGGAAGAGCTGTATGAACGAGTGGAGTGGGCGAATGAGAGAAGCCGCGCTCAATTTTTACTGACAGATGATCCAATGGAATTGGCGAGCGGCGCCCCTTTTGCAGCCGATGAAGATGCACAACTGATCACATTTGAGGAACGGCAAAGTTTGCTGGACGGCGAGACAGTTGTAATTCGCCGCGAACATCCTCGTTTTCAACAAGAGTTGCTAGGGATTGCCCTTCCGTTAATCAGTGAAAATAAATTAGAAGGCGCGATTTTTATTTCGATGCCATTAGCTGTTGTTTATGAGGCGTTTGTTGATATCCAGTGGGCGCTTTATGCAGCAGTGTTGTTCGCTGCTTTCTTTGTCGTCATTTCAGGCAAGCGCATGACGAAACATATTGTAGAGCCGCTAAGGGAAATGAAAGCAAGTGCCAAAGAAATGGAAAATGGCCATTTTTCAAAGCGTGTCGCTATTGGAAAAAGCCATGATGAGCTCGCGGAACTGGCTCATTCTTTTAATGAGCTTGCCAAATCATTAGAGCAAGTAGATCGAGAGCGGAATGCATTTTTGGCCAATGTCGCCCACGAATTGAGAACGCCTTTAAGCTATATGATCGGCTATGCAGAGGGCATTCAAGAAGGTGTCATTGAAAGAAATAAAGGAATGGCCGTTATTGAAAAAGAGGCAAAGCGATTAGATCGCCTTGTCAATGATTTGCTTGATTTGGCCCAGCTAGAAGGCAGCGATTACCGTCTAGACAAAGAAGCACTTCCATTTGCAGAGCTTGCTCGAGAAGCGGTAGCTGCATTCGCTTGGCAAGCTGAACAAAAACACATCCAACTGGAACTTGAGTTAGACGAGGACAGCATTATTGATGCCGATTGGGACCGGATGCAGCAAGTGTTAACAAACTTGCTCGCAAATGCGATTGCTTATTCTCCGCCTTTTACAACGGTTACGGTACGGATCACTTCCAGCAACGGCTGGGCAGAAATGGTTGTTGAAGATGAAGGAGCTGGTATCCCTGAAGCAGACCTGTCGTCTGTACAAAAGCGTTTTTATCGTGTCAAGAAGGGCAGGAGCAGGCAGAATGGCGGTACGGGTCTGGGCCTAGCAATTGTGCAAGAGATTGTCGCCAAACATGGCGGCGACTTTCAGCTAGTGTCACAAGAAGGGAAAGGCACAAAAGCCATTATACGGATTAAAGAAATCGATGTTGGCGCTTTTAAGGAAGGAGAACAAAGATGAAGCAACGATGGTTAACAGCAACAGTACTTGGTGTCGTCGCATTAAGCGGTTGTTCTGAGAAAGAGGAAACGCCTTCACTGTCGGCGGAGGCAATTGAGGTTGCTTTTGAAATGGCAGAGGAACAGCTTGAACTTGAAAACATTGTTCTTGAGGCGAAAGTCATGCAAGGAGACGAGCCTGTTGATGATGCAGAGGAAGTCGTTTTTGAAGTCTGGCCTTATGACGATAGGGAGGAATCGGAATTTCATGAAGCAAGCTATGCTGAATCAGGTTTATACCAAGCTCCATTAGCGTTAGAAGAAGCAGGAATTTATATGGTACAAGTCCATGTGACGGCTCGGGGCATGCACGTCATGCCTACTCAGCCTTTATTTGCCGGAGAAATAAGCGAAAGCGAGATCGAACAGTTTGAGGAAGGAAACTAGGCTCCATTAAATGCTAGCCCTGGAGTGAAAGGGCAGTCCTTTTATGTTTCTACATATAAATAAAAAGGGACCTGACTTTGCGAAGGGGGAGTAACAATGGCAACGTTTTACTCAGTTTGTGAACAAGCGGGATTGGTATTTGGACAGAAATCGAAACGCAAAAATGGTGTCTGTTCAATTGAAATTCCAAGAAACTTGCATGCAACGATTCAAGGAAGGCCGACAAAAGCCAGCCTCCACATTGAAGTTACGTTTGAAGCATTAGACCAAAATGGCATGGCACTTAATTTAGCAGAACTCGTGCTTTTGCAGGAAGAAGTGCCGGTCGTCGTTCGGGGACTGGCGGAGCAAGGCGTCATTGTTAGCGCGATCCACAACCATTGGCTTTTTACCGATCCTGTGCTTATGTACGTGCACGCCCAATCAGTAGAAGCGCCGGTCTCTTTTTCACAAAAAATCAACAATGCGCTTCGCTATATTGCGATTTGACAGGCCAATGCCCGCCCCGCCTAGTTTTCGAAAAACTGGTTGCAGGCTTTGGCGGCGTCAATGTCCTTTTGTGTCAGTTTCCCCTCATCGACTGTTGTCCATTTAATCGAAACGGCAGTATGATCAATCGTGATGACAGGATGGTGCTGGGCGCCTTCTGAATAGGCAGCGACGTTCTGCACAAAATCAATTCCTTTTAAAAAATGATCAAATGTAAAAGTACGCCAAAGCGCTTCTCCCTCAACCGTCCAGCCAGGTAGCGCTTTGGCTGTTTTTTTAATTTGGCTCATTGACATCCTCCTCCTCCCCTTTATATACCTAAGGCCGACAGCTTGTTAAACATAAAAATTGTATTATAAGAAAAACTGGGCAATAAACACCAAAAGAATTGTAGCCGGCACGAGCGTACGCATTAGAAAAAGCCAAAATGGAGCTATACGGCCAACAGGCCCCGCTGCTAACTGAAATTGATGAAACAATAGGTCACGCTTGATTTTATAGCCAACGAATAAAGCAATAAGCAAACAACCGACGGGAAGCATGACATTCGAGACAAGCAAATCGGTCAGATCAAACACCGTTTTCTCTTGCCAAGCAAACCCGCTTAAAAGCCCTGCCGATAATGCAGAAGGAATCGCCGCGACAATGACGACAACACCGCTTCCCATCGCGACATTGCGACGGTTCCAGCCTTTGTTTTGGGTAAAGGCAGAAATAATAATTTCCAACAAACTTAAAGATGAGGTAATGGTCGCAAAGAAGAACAATAACAGAAACAAACTTAAAAACAAAGCGCCGAAAGGCATTTGTGCAAAAATCGCAGGCAGCGCAATAAATAACAGCCCTGGCCCAGAGGCTGGCTCAATGCCGTAGGCAAAGACAATTGGAAAAATCGCAAGACCAGCCAATAATGACACAAATACGTTCATTGCCGCCACATACGCAGCCGAGCCAGGCAAACTTTGCTTTTCTCCCAGGTAGGAACTGTATGTCACCATACAAGAGAAACCAACTGCCAGCGAGAAAAACGATTGCCCCAATGCTTCCAGCAAGCCTGGCGCGGTTATTTTTGAAAAGTCAGGCTGTAGGAAAAAACGGACGCCTTCCATCGCGCCTTCAAGGGAGAGGCCACGAAAAATAATAATAAGCAAAAACAAAAACAAAAGTGGCATTAAGTACTTGTTGGCCCGTTCGATCCCATTTTTAATGCCGAAAGACAACACGACGACATTCAGGAACACGAATAACACAAGACCGAGTATACTCGCCCAAGGGCTGGCGGTAATGCTGATAAACAATTGCTCGTAATCGCGCCCATCTACAAGGACAAAATTGCCGAACGACAACAACGCATAAAGCAAAATCCAGCCGCCCACGACCGCATAAAACGTCATCAGCAAAAAGCAGCCAACAACGCCAAAACGCCCAATCCAAGACCACGCTTTGCTGTTAACAAGCTTCGGGTAAGCCGATACCGCCTCGCGCTTTGCGCCGCGGCCAATGACAAACTCGGCAATAAGCAGCGGCAGGCCAATGAAAACGGTAAATAATATAAATAAGAGAAAGAATGCGCCTCCACCATTTGTCCCCGTCAAATAAGGAAAGCGCCAAAGAGCGCCAAGCCCAATTGCAGCGCCCGCGGAAGCGAGTATAAAACCGATTTTAGATGTCCACTGTTCACTCATACGATTGCTGGCTTTGCAGCAGTCACCTGCCTTATTATGTATTGTTTTCCACTTTACCACAGAAAAGCGAATTTGCCGAGAACCGATTTGAGACGAGTCGCATGATTAGGCCCGTCAATAGCAGAGTTGGCAACAACGAAAAGGATTTCGTAGAGATGCTAGACGTTGAAAGTACACTGGCTGTTTTTAAGAGTGGCCAACTTTTACAATTATCTCAGTATACTTATCGCTCAAGCTCCTTCCCGGCAATCCATAACGTCCAGCGATCCTTCTCAACGATCGGACCGTCCTGTTCGAGTGTGGTATCAATGACATGTACAAGTTCAGCCAATTCCGTATCTGAAAGCTGATGTAAAAGCGAGCGCCCTTTCCGTTTCGATAGATCAGCGAGAAGTTCCTGCTTGCTTTGATGGATCGCCCGTGTCTCCCATAGCGTTTCCTCACTTAAAAGGGAAAAGCCGCTAGAATGAAGGGCTTGGCGAATGTGGGCGCTAGAAAAGCGGCGCTTTGCTTCTATGTTCCTCAGGTGTGGGAAGGCAGAAAAGAAGTAGCCGCGCACATGCTCAGCGCTTCCGGGAAGAAAGCAATCGTCAGGCGTACGGTTTTGGATGATAAAAAGGCCGCCGTCGGCTAATGTCCGCCACGCTTCTTGAAAAAAAGGCTGCACGCTTGGCAAATGGTGAATGAGCGCTCTTGCCAAAAGCAAATCAATCGACCCGCTTGCGAGAGGAAGGTCCTCACAATCCCCTTTTTTAAGCGCAATCTGTTGAAAATCTCGACAGGCCGCTTTGGCATCAGCGAGCATTTGCGCGGACGAATCGATGCCGATGACATGGGGAATGCCGATCATTGCCAGCGCTCGTGTATAGATCCCTCCGCCACAGCCAATGTCAGCGGCCGTATCGATGTGTTTCCGCGACAGCTGGTTGGCAATAGTCGTAAGCCACTTTGAATCGGCGGTGCGGCCGCTATAGCTGTTTTGATTGCGCTTGTCATGAAAGTCCATAAGGAAAGCCTCCTTGCCTTTTTCTTTTAGCGTACAACAGCGGGTCGTGTGTAGATAGGACCGATTTTGAATAGGAGGCGATAAGAAAGTTTTTCTTTCAAGCTCAATAAATCGTTCCGAGAAACTTCTGGTAAAGGAAGGGATGGTTCAGTGCTTTGTAGAAAGGGTAGCAACAGGGGGCAAAAAACGCTCTCTTTGACTTATCTATCTAGCTCTTTTTGTAAACGTTGTTCCTGAGAGGGGTTCATTCAAAATGATACAGAATAAAGAGGATATCCTAAAGCTCATTCAAAGCGATAAAAAAATGATGCAGATCATTAAAACTACAAGTTCCCTTGATTTGCCTGATTGGTGGATATGTGCAGGATTTGTACGGTCAAAAATTTGGGATACGTTACACGGCTTTAATGATAGAACGGAGACACCAGATGTAGATGTTATTTATTTTGATAATACCAACATCGACGAGAATGTCGAAAAAGGATTAGAGAGCAATTTGAAACGTTTGATGCCTGGTATCCCTTGGTCTGTTAAAAATCAAGCTAGAATGCATGTCATGAATCATTTTCCGCCTTATACATCTTCAGAAGATGCGATTTCAAAGTTTCCAGAAACGGCAACTGCATTAGGCGTGACGTTAGACAAAGACAATCATTTGGTGCTTGCTTCTCCTTGTGGAATCGAAGATGTCCTCCATTTAGAATTAAAACCGACCCCATATTTTACTGAAACAAAAGAACGAGCGGCCATTTACAGAGAGCGGATGATGAAAAAGAACTGGAAGGCTATTTGGCATAAGCTTAAAGTCCACTATTAAATCAGCCAAGTTCGTCAGGTAATAAGCTTCATTTCTGAGTACTCTTTCTCCTTTTATTTTTGGCCAAAAAGACGTTTCCCCGAGGCTAGAAAACGAGTAACGGCCATAGTAGTGGCTTGCTTATCGCTCGGGCTACTGTTTTAAAACACTAAAGAGGTAGCAATCCGAGCTAGTAACGGTTTTGAAAGGAACGGATATGAGTAAGAAATCGGAAATTATACGAATATTAAAGGAAAACCGTAATTATAGACATTTACTGCTCACGACTACAATTAGTGGTCTTGCGACATGGGGAGCCTTTATTGCGATGCTAATGCTGTTGAGCGAGATCACGGAAACAGGTGTTCAACTTGGAGCGTTATGGGCGCTTAGCGGGATCGTTCCTTTGTTTATGAGTTTTGGTTTAGGCGGAATCATTGACCGCTTTCATACACGCACCGTTTTAATTGTTTCTGAATGGGTCCGTGCTCCTTTGCATGCCCTCTTTATTCTCGTTCCGTTTTTTGATGGGTGGCTCGCCTGGACGCTGTTTTTTATCGTTCGCTTTGTGATCGGAGTATTCAATTCATTAAACGCTGTCGCTCGGCAAACAATCATTCCCGAAATCATTAAAGGCGACGACTTAATTGTCGCAAATTCATTAAATTTCACATTAACGAGTACGATTCGGCTAATTGGAGCGGCTACTGGCGGTACGGTTATTACATTGATCGATCCCAATTATTTTTGGGTGCTAGCATCGATTGCTTTCGTGATCTCAGCAGTGCTTGTTTCCCGCCTTCAAGTTAAAAGGGAAAAAGTAAAACCGAAGGAACGCCATTTTATAAAAGAATTGAAAGTCGGTCTTACGATTGCGAAAAATAAAGTGTTTATCCGCTATGTACTATTATTTGCGCTAACCGGAGGGTTAATAATCGGTTCCTTTAACTTGATGTTACAGCAGATGGCCGTAATAACTTACGATATGCCGGCAATTGGATTAAGTCTGTTGTATATTGCAGAAGGGGCTACATCAGTTGCTTTAGGGATATGGATAGCGAACCGAAAATTTATGTTTGCGAAAATTCATACGTATGGATGGATTTACATATTGATGGGAGCTACATGGGCCCTGTTTGGTTTTACACAAACCATCCATCAAGGGATGTTTGTAATCTTCCTTTTTGCTGCCGTTGGCGGATTTGTCGTTCCTTTTGAACGAATGGTGATGCAGACACATGTAGAGGCAAATGCGAGAGGGCGAATTTTTGGATTATGGAACACGTGCAGCTTGCTTTCCATCAATATTGGTGCTCTTATAACTGGAATGGTGATTGACTACGTTGGCCTGGCCTATGTACCGCTCATCGTCGCTATATTCGAAATCATTTTAGGGATTGTCTTTTTCGTTCAATTTAAAGGGAGAACCACAGACGAGGCCAAAAAATTCGGAGAGGTAGGGTAGATAAGCGAAGCAGTCTAGGTTAGAAAGAACGGTAAGTGATTAGTAGAATTGATTCGAATTATGATAATTATGGGGGCGCTTATATTACATAGCATAGAAAGGTTGATGAACGTGAACCTACGCTGGGTGTTTGTGATTGTCTTAATCCTCTCTTTGCTGCATGGAGCGGTTTTACTTGATAATACAGGTAGAGTAGCCGACTTGGGTGTAACAATTTTGATGGTGATAAGTATCAGTTTAGGGATTATGACGGTCGTTCTTGGCTATTTTGGAACGAAGGCAAAACCAAACCTGGCGTTCGGGGTACGAACAAAATGGGCATTAAGCAATGACGAGGTATGGAAGCGCTCAAATTTATTAGGGGGGAAACTCCTGTTAATTGTGGGCTTTGCCTTTATTATTACCGCCTTTCCTGCACGTTACTATTTTCGTCACATGAAACATATACCACAGCCTTTGGAATCATGTTCGTGCTCCTTATTTTTGGCTGGGCCATTATCGCAATCTGGTACTCTTACCACGTCTATAAAGAAGTGGTTGGGGGCGGTGAAAACAAGGAAGATCGGTAAACAGTAGCGGAGGCAATATATTATTGCGATGAAAATAAAAAATGAGCTCTATCGAGTAGGTGGGAAATGCCCGAAAAGTGTTTTTAAAACCTATTTTTCAAGGATGTGTTTTTTTCATTTATGCAATGTAAACGCAGCCAACTGTTAGCTAGGAAAAGGTGGAAATAGACAGTGTAGAAAAGCTATGTTAGAATCATTTTTGCTGCCGTCAACTAGCGCAGTAATATGTCAGATAATTGCATTTTTCAGAAAGGGATTGTTATGGAGTCAACAGGAAGGATTTCAAACAAAGAAACATTTTTTATTGGTCTCATGCTATTTTCTCTTTTCTTCGGCGCAGGAAATTTAATTTTTCCGCCGGAATTGGGACTGAACGCTGGAGAGCATGCATGGCCAGCGATAATTGGATTTTTAATTTCAGGCGTAGGGCTACCGATTCTAGGCGTTCTCGCGATTACGTATATTGGCAGCTCTGATGCGGAAGGGCTAAGCAGGCGTGTTCATTCTAAATTTGCCGTAGCAATAACAACGTTGTCGTACTTGACAATTGGCCCGTTGTTTGCGGTGCCGCGGACAGGGACGGTTTCTTATGAAATGGCGATTGTGCCTTTTTTAAAAGATGGCGGAAGTTCCCTTTCCCTTTTAGTCTTTACATTGATTTATTTTGCGATCGTCTATGCGCTTGCCCTGAACCCAGGGAAATTTGTCGATCGCATCGGGAAAATTATCACGCCTTTTTTGCTGCTTGTCATTTTTATATTGCTTGCTGCGGCTGTGTTTGGCCCATTAGGAACCTATCAGGCTCCAACGGAAGCATATACGAATTATCCATTATTTAAAGGAATTACAGAAGGCTATTTGACGATGGACACGATTGCCTCCGTTGTGTTTGGTATCATTGTTGTTAAAGCGATTGAGGATAGAGGCGCTAAAGATCGGTTAATGATCCAAAAAACGGCATGGAAGGCAGGGCTTGTGGCTGGAATTTGTTTAGGCGTTGTTTACGCAGGCCTCGGTTATCTCGGTGCGACTAGCGCAACAGCGATTTCGGCACAAACGGGTCATGAAATCCTTGCTGCTGTTTCCAATGCGTATTTTGGCGTTTATGGCAATGTGATTCTAGGCCTTGCGATCTTGTTTGCTTGTATTCCAACAGCAACAGGTCTGATTTCCTCATGTGCCATTTATATTAATAGACGGTTTCCGCGTCTTTCTTATCCATTGCTTGTACTATTGTTTACGTTATTAAGCCTTGTCATTGCTAATTTTGGCTTGGAAAATGTGATTTCATTGTCAGTGCCAGTGCTTCATTTTATTTATCCGATTATTATGGTGCTTATTTTTCTTGCTTTTCTAGATAAGATGATTGGCGAAAGACGATCCATTTACCAATTTGCTGTCTTATTCACCGGAATTGTCAGCTTAAATGATGGCTTGTTAGCTGCAAACCCCGATTGGGGCTACCCCGGCTTTCTGGCGTTGCCGTTTGCCGAGCTTGGACTAGCTTGGGTGGTGCCTGCCTTGCTCGGGGCAGTCATTGGCTTTGTTGTTTCGTTGTTTCAAAAATAATCATCTACTTACAAACGACAAAGTATGCGAGCGCATGTTTACAATCTGGGGGCTGCGGTGAGCGCAGCCCTTTCTTATAACAAAGGAGTGAGCTGCTTGCCAACCATACAGGGGTTTCCAATTGACGATGAGACACGCTGTATTCATTACCAGCAAGAAATCGATGTTGTTGCGATCCAATTTGCTTGCTGTGGCCAATTTTATCCGTGTTATAAGTGTCATGCTGAGTCAGTGGGGCATGAGATTAAAACGTGGCCAAAGAGTGAGTTTGGCGCGAACGCGATTTACTGTGGCAAATGCCGAAAAACGATGGCGATTAGCGACTATCTTGAAAAAGGGGAATGTACCCATTGTGGCACACGCTTTAACCCCGGATGCGCTAGACACTACCATATTTATTTTGATGTGTGAACGCCCCGATGCTTTTGGCGATTGGCCCCTTTAATCAAGACTTTTTGAAACTGTTTATACATACATGAGATCCCATTTGTTTCCTCATAACCAGATCGTTTCCATCATAGGATATATGAAGAAAAAAACAGGAGGAAAGCATGACAAAAAAAGTGCTGATGTTTTGCGACCCTGGTATCGATGATTCATTGGCGATTATGTATGCACTTTCTGCCCCTTTTATTGAACTAATCGGGCTTGTCGTTAGTTACGGGAATGTCAGTAAGAAGCAAGCAGTTACAAACGCTGCGTATTTGCTCCATTTAGCGGGGCGGACAGACATCCCGCTTATATCTGGGGCAAGCATGCCAATTGTTGAGGAAAATTTAGTATACTATCCTAATATTCATGGAGAGAGCGGAATGGGTCCGATTCAATTGCCTGCCCATGACGAGATTCCAGTCCGGCCATTTGCGACTGTTCCTGAAATCATTGCCCGTTTTCAAGGAGAAGTGATCATTGTCGATACGGGAAGAATGACAGCGCTCGCAGCTGCTTTTGTCGGATTTGAGAAAGAAATGAAAGATGTCCATTCTTTTTATGTAATGGGAGGAGCCTTTTTTATTCCAGGAAACGCCACTCCACTAGCTGAAGCAAATGTTTACGGCGACCCCCACGCGGCACAGCTTGTTATAAGCCGTGCTACTCCGTTAACGCTTGCCCCCTTAAACGTCACCAACCAGGCGGTGCTACCAGCAATAGTAGTGGACAAGTGGGCAGAACAAGCAAAAAATCCATTTTCTCACGTTATACGGGCGATTTGCTCCCATTACATCGAGGCGCACCAGCAAATGATGCCTGGCAGCCTTGGGGCCCCTATTCATGATTTGGTGCCGCTGATGCTCATCCGGACACCGGAAATGGCTGGTTATATTGAACGTCCAATTGAAATTATTACATATGGCAAAGAACAAGGACTGACCTATGTTGATTTTCGTCCTGGGATGAGAAATGAAGGCCCTCGAATTGCCGTCACGCTTGATTACCCGCTGTTTTTGCGAACGTTCAAGGAAGGAGTGGGGTTATCTTCATAGCGCGGCTGTTAAGCTGATAAGGCGGCTTTTCCTCATTGGCTTCTATTTGTCGTGGATCGATGCCTTGCGAATCGAGTGAATGTTTCTTGTTGTCCTTTCTCCTTCCCATGATCTTCCGAGGCTCTTTTTTCCCTCTCAAGGCACAGCAAGCCTTATTTAGCGTGGTTTTTCATTTTTAAGCAATTGGTCGATTGAAATGGCTACTAGCTGGAGAAAACGTTGTTGGTGAGGAACAAGGTCATTCAATGTCATTCGCTCGCAATAAGGGCGGCGGATCTTGCCTTCTTCCACAAACCCGTCACTTTCGATCGCTTTGACCGTACCAAAACAGAGTTGATAAAAAGCGGAAAATGGCACGCGTACCATGCCGGCGACTTCTTCCTCTTGTAATCGAAATTGCTCAAACGGGATATGTTGCCGGTATACGTATGTAAAAGCGAACTCATAATCATAGATATCACGGTGTTTCGGCATACAGCGGAATTGACCGAGAAAGTCTAGGTCAGCAAAAGGGATGTCGATCCCTAATTCTTCTTTGACTTCGCGTATGCCGTCTTCGGCTGTTTCACCTTCGAGCAAATGGCCAGCTGCGGTAATATCAAACAAGCTAGGGAAATCTTTTTTGTGGGCGCTGCGTCGTTGCAAATAAATGTAAGGCTCCGTTTGAGAATCATCGACGATCCAACAATGGAATGTTTCGTGCCAAAGCCCCTTTTCATGGGCCGTTTTTCTTGTTGCTGTGCCGACTTTTTGTTTTGCTTGATTGTAGATGGCGAGTGTTTCTGTATCCATTTGCATGCTCCTTATAAGCGGTTTATGGTTAGTATAACACTTCCCATGAGGCCTTTTTTTGCTTTCATTTGCACAAAAGCTTGTTATCATAGTACTACTGTATGAAAAGGAGTGCCTGTCATGAAGGGGTATAAGCGGCTGCCGCTAAAAGGGCAGATTATGCTGTTTAGCGGTTTAATTGTACTCGTTTCGATTTTAATTTTGAGCGCCTTTGTGGCCAATAGCCAAGCGACTGGCGCACGAGACCATTTGGCGGAAAAGGTGCGCATTAGTGCAAGCCATATTGCCCATAGTGAGATGGCTAAGGCTGCTCTTGTGGCCGGAGAAACCAATGACGAGCTGAAAGCTTACGTAGAAACGGTTCGAGAAGAAAATGACCTCCAGTATATTGTTGTGATGGATAACGACCGTATTCGTTATACACATCCTGTAGCAGAACGAATCGGGCAAATGTTTGTTGGCGAAGACGCTGCTGATGTGTTTAACGGCCATCGCTACACATCCGAAGGGGAGGGGACGCTTGGGCCGTCGATGCGTGCTTTTGAACCTGTCTGGGACGAGGCAGGCAATCAGATTGGCGCTGTTTCTGTCGGCATTTCGACTGAGGCTATCGCCGCAGCGGTAAAGGATAGCCAATCAATGCTTTTATGGAGCGTGTTTTGCAGTTTGCTCATTGGCATTGTCGGTGCTTCGATGTTAGGGCAAAGCATTAAAAAAACGCTTAACGGGTTGGAGCCTGCGGAAATTGCTTTAGCTGTCGAGGAACGCAATTCAATGCTTGAAGCAGTCGATGAAGGCATTTTGGCGATCAACAACGATGGCGAAGTGCTCTTGGCCAATAATGCGGCGAAACAATTTTTGCGGCGTACCGGGTATCATGGAGAGTTTGATGGCGTGCCAATCGACCGTATTTGGCCTGAGCTTAAGCTACCAGAGGCGTTGACAGCAACAAGCGCATTCTCGAATGAGTCGATTAAGAAAGGCGATGTGGAAACAGTGGCAACCCGTGTGCCAATGTATGTAGCTGGAGAATGTGTTGGCGCCCTTGCGACTTTTAATGAACGGAGCCACTTGGATGACGTCATGAGGCGCCTTGCTGGCGCTGAAGTATATGCCCATAGTTTGCGGAGCGAAACACATGAGTTTATGAATAAACTCCATATCATCCATGCCATGGTAGAAACGGAGTCGTACGAAGAATTAACAAACTATATTGAACAATTATCTGAACGGTACCATAAACGGACAGCAAGTGCAGCGAGCCAAGTCGAACAGCTAGTAGAGGATGTCAGCATTGCCCACTATTTAGCCCAAAAAATTGGCTGGATTGAACAAATGGGCGTATCTGTGCAAGTGCAAAGCGGCACACCGTGGCCAAGCATGAATACGGCTCTCACAGACGTCTGGGTAACGGTCATTGGCAACACGTTTGACAATGCGTGGGAAGCGATGCAACACAAAGATGAAAAAAAACTGACGCTGACGCTTAAACAAGCAGGTGGAGTGCTCCGCTATGTGATTGAAGACAATGGCATCGGTTTTTCACCGACTAAACAGGAGGCGTCACAGCGTTCTACGAAAGGTGGCGACCGTGGTTACGGTCTTGCGAATATTAGAGAAAAATTGAAGCCGTTTCATGGCACGATCGACATTTTGTCGGAAAAAGGGGAAGGCACGATTGTCACGATCCATATTCCTTATGGAGAAAAAGGAGGGAACAGCAGTGATTAAAGTAGCGGTGATTGAAGATGATATCGATGTAGCAAGGTTTCACCGTCTTTTCTTAAGCAAAGTAGCCGGTTTTGAATTAATTGGAGAAGCCCACACGCTCGAACAAGGCGTTCACTTGATCCAAACACAAAAACCGGATCTGCTTTTGCTTGATGTGTTTGTCGGCCAGGAAAATGGCCTCGACGTATTAAAACGCATCCGCGCGGAAGACACGAATACCGATGTGATTCTGATTACATCTGCTAACGATGCAAAGACCGTGCAAACAGGTTCCCGATATGGCGTTGTCGATTATTTGATCAAGCCCTTTTCATTTGCCCGCTTTCAAGAAGCGTTAAACCGTTACCGTGCTAGCCAGCTAGACGCCAATGCATCTTTTACACAACAAGATGTGGACAGGCTGCTTCATAAAGGCGGGCAACGAAAAGTGTACGCGTTGCCTAAAGGCATTGCCAAGGAAACAGCTATCCGCGTACTGAGCTGCCTGATTGAAGCGGACGACTCGCTTGCGGCTGCAGAACTGGAAGCGCGCACGGAAATCTCCCATGTGTCGTTGCGTAAATACATGCGTTTCTTTGAAGAAGAACAGCTGGTTGAGAAAGAGCTCGTTTACCAAAGTTCCGGCAGGCCCTTACAAACGTATAAAGCAAGCCCAGAAGCAGCCTTGTTTTTAAAAGCTAGTTTCATTTAATTAAAAAAACTAGACGGATCCCCCTCTCTTATGGAAAAATAAGAAAACGCTTTCAGATTAGGGGTGATCATCATGAAACAAGCTTTATCAATCACATGGGACCGCTTATGGCAGCAACATACAAGAACCAAAAGCGCGCTTAATGTTTTTTCATATGCCCAAAAAGGGACCAGTGCATTAAAACGAGAAGCGGCTGAGCATGAGCAGGCAAAGCAAAACAGCGGAGGCCAGCCAGAGCCAAAAGAAAAAAAGCCTTATTCCCGCGCTCAGCTTGTCGGCCTTTTATTAGGTCCGCTCTTGTTTTTCCTTACGCTAATGTTCTTTCATCCAGAAGGGCTGCCAACAGAAGGGCGCCATGTGCTGGCGGTCACATTATGGATTGCCACATGGTGGATGACGGAAGCAATCCCGATTCCAGCGACATCGCTTCTGCCATTGATTTTACTGCCGATCACAGGGGCAATGGAAGGTTCTGCTGTTGCTTCGTCTTACGGAAATGACATTATCTTTTTATTCTTAGGTGGATTTTTTATCGCAACAGCAATGGAAAAATGGAATTTGCATAAACGCATTGCCCTCTTCATCATTGCCGTCATTGGTACGAGCACGCAGCGAATTTTGCTCGGCTTTATGGCAGCAACGGCGTTTTTGTCGATGTGGGTGTCAAACACAGCTGCTGTTATGATGATGGTGCCAATGGCACTTGCGATTACAGCGCAAGTCGCCGAAACACTAAAAGGGCAAAAAGAAGGGCGCGAGCTGCCTAAATTTGAGAAAGCAATGCTTTTTGGCGTCGGCTATGCTGGCACGATTGGTGGTTTTGCAACGTTAATTGGAACGCCGCCGACGATTATTTTTGCCGGCCAAGTGAGAGAGCTGTTTGGCATTGAAGTCTCGTTTGCTTCATGGATGCTGTTTGCCACGCCATTAATGCTTGTTGTTTTGCTATTTACATGGTTTTATTTAGGTAGAATTGCCTTTAAAACGAAAATCAAAGAGCTGCCAGGCGGGAAAGAAGTCATTCAATCCGAAAGAAGCAAGCTTGGCCGCATTTCTTACGAAGAAGGCATTGTCGCTGGCGTGTTTGCCTTTGCCGCCTTTATGTGGATCACTAAAGATTTCTTCTGGAGCGGCGATAACGCGATGATTTTCCAACTTCCAGGGATTTCAGATGGCATGGTCGCGATCATGGCAACCATGTTCTTGTTCTTAATTCCTGGAAAAGCAAGCGCTCGCATTCTTGATTGGGCCGATTCAAGAGACATTCCATGGGGCGTGTTGCTCTTGTTTGGCGGCGGTTTGGCGATTGCAGCTGGTTTCCAGTCAAGTGGTTTGTCGGTTTGGCTTGGCGAACAATTGACGGTGCTAGATGGCCTCCATATGTTGCTCATTATCGGTGGCGCCACGTTGCTTATTATGATGTTGACGGAAATCACATCGAACACGGCGACGGCGACAATGATCATGCCGATCGTCGCTTCGTTGGCAGTGGCGATCAATGTCCATCCATTTGCGTTGATGGCGCCATGTGCAATTGCGGCAAACTGTGCATTCATGCTGCCAGTCGGAACGCCGCCGAATGCGATTATTTTCGGTACAGGCAAGGTGAAAATTATTGAAATGGTCCGAGCTGGTTTTTGGCTCAATGTCTTCTCAACGATTCTCATCGTGCTCGCCGTCTATGCATTCTTGCCAATCGTATTTGACATCGATTTAAGCGTTTTTCCAGATAGCTTGAAGTAGTAGAAACAGCCCGCCTTCTTTTAGGAGGCGGGTTTTAGTTTGTGTAAAAAGCAACTAAGTATAGGCAAGCCCATGCGCTTAAATTATTTTTCTAATAGTAGTTCAATTGTTTAAAGTGAAACTAGGAAAACGGCTTTTTTCATGGCAAAATAGAGAAGTGGAGAGGAGGCCGCCAGTTGAAGCATATTGAGCTGGAGAAAGTGAAAGTTGGATTTGGACGGGGGAACAGACGCCGTCAAGTACTTAAAAACCTATCCTTGCGTGTGGGACGAGGCGAATGTTTGGCGATTTATGGCGGCCAAGGCGCAGGAAAGTCGACGCTGTTGGCAATCATTGCCGGCCTTTTAGAGCTAGACGAAGGAGAAGCAGTCGTAGGAACATACAACTTAACGAATTGCAGCACGGAAGAAAAAGCCCTCATGCGCCGTGAAGAAATGGGCGTCTATAGCGAGGAAGCACCATTGTTCGCTGAATTAACCGTACAAGAAAACATCGCTTTTTTAGCTGCGTTGCAACAAAAAAAGCGCAACAAAGTTTGGCTTAAAGAAGTTGCTGGCCATTTTGGCGTTGAGCCGTTATTGGCGTTTCCTACTAAAGAGTTGGGGCATTATGATTGTCAGGCAGTTCGCCTTGCCCGGGCGGCTGCTGGTGAGCCAGCTGTCTTTTTAGTAGATGCCCCAATTGACTTGGAGTTGTTCCAAAAACTTCAGCAATGGGCGAGAAAACGTCAGCAAACGATTTTATTTGCGACGAGTTCGTATGAAGAGGCACTGTGGGCTCCTCATATCGTGGAGCTGGATAATGGCGCTATTCGTGAATGGGGAGGCAACAAATGCTAATACATAGGCTTTGGAAAGTGATTTGGCTTAACATAAAGCATCATCAAACAACACTGCTTTTCCCATTGATGGGGGCGATGTTTGCATGTGCCGCTTTCATCTGTCTATTTTTAATGCTACAACAAATAAATGCCAATTATAAGCAAAACGAAGCATTGCAACTTGGCTATACATACGACTTTTCGATTAAGCAAGCTTCTCCAGAAACAATGGACCAAGTCGGTGCTTTGCCAGAAGTCCATGAAACGTGGAGGAGCATGACAACTACAGATTGGCAAACAGTTACTGGAGAAACGATAGAAATATTGATGTTTGATCAGCCAAAGTTTGTAGAATCGGGCCCTTATTATTTTACTAATCGTTCACCTGTTCAAAAGGGAGAAATTGCGCTAGAGCACGATTTTGTTTCCGTCCATTTTCCAGACATCCAATACGGAGACAAAGTTGAATTGATCGACAGCGACGGCAACAATCATTTCTACATCTTTGTCAGCCTGTTTTACGGGATGTCGGAAGAGGCGTTATTAGTTGGAGACATCGATGAAACTGCCGACATTTACATTCGGGCAAATACGGACGATAAGACTAAAGTAAGAAGTGATCTCGAAGCGCGTACTGGCAAGACCGTCCAGCAAAATATTGACACGCAATCCGGTTTATTTTACATCGAAGGGCTAACGGCTGCTTCTTTCCAACAACTACAATTTGCTGGCTATAGTTTGCTTATTGGCGCGGCAGCGATGTTTATTGCGTTTTGGCTCATAACGATGAAACGTTTAGGCTTAGCGCTTCGAACAGTGGCACGAACAGTTGTTTATTTAGGGCACTCTCCTAAAAGGCTAAATTGGCAATTGGTCGTTACGAGTGGTGTGCTAGCGGTCATTTTAGCTGTCTTCTCTACGCTTTTGGCGCTAACGGCATTCCATCTGTTTGGCTTTGCTTTAGCAGAAGACTTGGCGACGCGGTTATCACTTTATATAGGGGTTGCTCAATTGGCTTATATCCCGGTGTCCCTTCGCTTTACTTTGCTGGCAATGGCTCTTCTTCTACTTTTGGCCGTAGTGCTTGGAAGAAGCATGCTCATCGCTCGTGCGTTAGGTGATCCTAAACCAAACCGGCATATACCGTATCCAGCAAAAACAGGGTTTGTGGTAGTCGCTTTATCAGCAGCAATGGCTTTTCTTGCCATTTCACCTTATCAGCAACTGACCGAACAGATCGACAAGCTGCAGCAGGAACGGGAAGCGCTTTATGGTTGGACTGCTGAGGAAGAGCACATATGGCCGTTTGTCCACTTGCAAGCGCCTAAGAAGCAGGCTGACCAGTTTCTGGAACAGCTAAGCGCCGATGGTTTTTCGTTTGTGACGTTAACGAAACAAGGCAATTATCTGATTGCCGAGGAAAGCGAAACAAGTTATTCGGAAATCTATGTAGACTTGTTAGCCGTTCCAGATCAGCACTGGGAAATGGTTTTGTCGCTGCTGGACGTGACACCGTTGCTGTCAGTAGACGACATGAAGGCCAGCAATGGAGCCGTCATTATTGGCAGCGACCTAAGCCACGCGTATATGATTGATGAGACAGTCAAGTTAATGTCGTGGGAAGAGGAAACCGCCAATGGCGAGAGAACGTTAGCCGACGGGGGTGATTTTGATTTTCGTGTGATGGGCACAGCCAAAAAAGATTTTCAACGTTTAGGCAGTTATTCGTTCTTAATCCCTGCATCTTTAGCAGCTCAACTAGATGTAAAAATAGATACGTTTACGGAAGAGGAGATTGTGTATCCAATCAAAACCGAAGCAGCAAAAATCAGTGACCATTTGCGAGAAATGACTGCCTCTTATCCGTTCGCGAACGTCTATGATGAAGAGCCTTTTTGGGAAATGGCTACCGACAATCCTCCTGTTTCGACGTACTATTTCTTGATGATTGCCCTGTTTCCTTTTGTGTTGGCTTTATGCTGGGCACTTTTTCGTATAAACACTTCTTGGCAAATGCAATTATGGCTGCGGCTGCTAATTGTCGTGGTGCTGATTGGTGTCGGTGTAGGTGCAGGCTGGGGGGCAAGCCAACTGTTCCTATCATTTGGTTATACGAACATAACAGAATGGAGTGATTGATGCGCTTCTCTGTTTGCAGAGAGTGGAGAATATACCCAAATGATCCCTTAAAAAAACAAAAAACGAAGTTGGCAAAAGGAGATGTCCTTATGATAAAGAAACAAGCCGTTTTATTGCTATCTGCCCTGTTGGTAACAGCTTGCAGCCAAGCGGAGGCGAATGTGTTGGAGCCTAAACAACTTTCTGAAATCGAACAACGTTATTTGCAAGTCGGCAACAGCCATTCATTTGTGTATGATGTTTCTCGTTTCGAACCACCAGAGAAAACATTTTCATTTCAGCTCGATGTATATGAAAACGGCCAGTTCTCCAATGAATGGTCGCAAGAAATATATAGGATGAATGCAGACGAAGGCGAAACATTGTTTGCAGATTGGGAAGAAATGGTGATAACGATAGACAGCCCAAATTCTTATGAAAACGAAGACGAAACAGCGCTGTATGAAGCCGGCCTCGTCCTTTTCCAAGAAGGAGGCTCAATGAAAAGCAGGCAGCCGATCGAGTTGCCAAAATTGGAAGAAGGGGAGGTAGTAAGCATAGCAAGTGGGACGCTTGATTTTAACGAAAAAGGACAAAGCCTTGTCACGTTTTCTTGTGACGAGGAGGTGCCTAGTACAGCAAGCACTGAAGACGGGTTGGCGGAAACCATCGAAGCGTGTGAATACGTGTTTGTGTTCCGTTTAGAATGGGACTAGGCAGGAAGCGGAGCGTCACATTGACACAGTCTTGACCTTAGCGTACTGTTTTCATTTTGTTAATTCCCCTACAAAAAACAACTAATAAAAGCATGGCGGACCTTTACCGCCATGCTCGCTCGTATGGTGAAGTCTATTTTGACCGATTTCTGTGCTTTACATGAAACGATATCTTTGTTCCTTTGCCTTTTTCACTTTCAATTTGAAGCCCTGTGCCAAAGTGCCGTTTTAACCGCTGGTCTGTATTAATTAATCCAACCCCTGACCGGCTAGCGGCTTTTCTCTCTAAAATGCGTTGCTGTTGAACGTCGTCCATTCCGACTCCGTCATCTTCGACTGATACGACGGCATGCGTTTTATTGTTAGAAACTTGAATAAGGACCTTTCCGCCATGAGGGCGTTTCATAATGCCGTGCCTAATCGCATTTTCCACTAAAGGTTGAATGGAAAGAAACGGGACTTTTATGTCGCTGTCTTCTACTTGCCAATCAATTTCCAGCCTCTCTTCAAACCGGACTTTTTCAATGTAGAGATAGGAGCGCACCAGGCTAAGCTCTTCCTCAATGGGAACGAGTTCGTCCATATTTTGAAATTGGAATTTGGCGCGCAAAAAGTCGCTAAATTCCTGTAGCAAATCATGCATTTTATCGAGGGCGGTTTCACTTAAAGCGGCTACTGCATTTAAGGCATTGAACAAAAAGTGTGGTTGAATTTGTGCTTGCAGCCATGCCGCTTCCAACCGCAATTGTTCTTGAACCATTTGTTTGATCGTCGTTAGCGCCTCAATCCGTGCCCTTAATTCTAGCGCTTTGACTGGTTTTGTCACATAATCGTTGGCCCCGGCCAAGAAGCCAGTTTGAATATCTTTCGATTGGCTTCTAGATGTAAGGAGCAACACAGGAAGCTCAATCAGTGTGAACCGCTTACGAATCAATCGGGTTAGCTCGTAACCAGACAGCTGCGGCATCATCGTATCTGAGATAACGAGATCCCACTCCTGGGCATCTAACATAGCCAACGCCTCTTTGCCGCTTGTTACCATGGTTACATCATAATCTTCTGGTGATAGTATCCCTTCAAGTACTTGAAGATGGGCTGGATCGTCATCAACCATTAATATACGGGGGCGGGCATGGCTTAATTCGCTTAAGCTAGTTTGTGTCGTAGCTAACTGGGCTTCGACTTCTTTCATATAAAGTGGCTTCTTTTCTAGGGGTGGTACGACTGACGACGACTGCTCGAATGCGGGATCGCCACTCTTGTCTTGCTCATTTTTCAATTCAGCTAATTTTAATGAAAGTGTAAATGTTGAGCCTTCTCCTACAGCAGAGGATACCTCTAATGTGCCTCCGTGAAGCTCAACTAATTGCTTACTTATACTTAACCCTAGTCCAAACCCTCCTTCAATCATGGTTTCGTTTGCATTTGCTTGCTCGTACGGACGAAAGAGGCGCTTAAGGATGTCCTCGTCCATACCAATTCCTGTATCGGAAATCACAATAAGAGCATTTTCGTTTTCCTTAAAAGCTCGCACGGAAATAATTCCTTCGTCTGTATACTTGACTGCATTATGCAATAAATTGTAAACAATTTGAACGAGTCGACTTTCATCCGCGATGACGGGTGGAAAGTCTTTGGCGATTTGATTAACCATTTTAATACGCTTGACTTCTGTGCTGTATTGCAGCATGTCAAGGACTCCAGTGACAATAGGTTGAATCGATACCGCTTTTTTCTGTAGACGGAGGGATCCTTCTTGCAGGCTCATCATGTCAATCAAATCATTCAAACGCAATGTCAGCCGATGTCCGATCGACAAAACGGTTTCAAGCTCTTCAATGCTTCTTTCCTGTAACATATGCCGTTCTCTCTTTAAAACAGAGTGGGACATGTTAAGGATGCCATGGAGCGGATTCTTAAATTCCTCTGACATGTTTGCCAAAAATTGATCTCTGTGTTCATTCATTTTTGCAGTGTTGCCGCATGCTTTTATGTTCTAGTATGCATGTGAAGTCACCCTTAAACCAGACAGAGACAGCACTATCCATTAAATGAATCAAATCGAACGGAAAGTGCACATTGCCAAACCGCTTACCCGCATGAGTGTTCAAAGGAACTAGCCCAGCAGCACAAGATATAGAAGTCAGTAGTAAAAGAGGGCCCTTTCTATTATTGAAAATCTTTTTAACAATTGATATTGCCGTGCTCACTTTGGAAACAAGAACGAACAGGATAATATGTTTTCCTAGATAGGGCAAAGCCGCTTTTGGCAAATACCCTGCTCTGGCATCCAGTAAATCAGGATTGGCCCCTTCCACAACAGGAAGCCTCCTTTCCAGATTAGAAATATCCGATGCCGCATAAGCATCGCCTTGTTCGGCGAAAAACTTTTTTTGTCGCAAAATTTCGCCAATCTGTTTTTGCCTTCTCCACTTCCATTCATGACCATTTGTAAAGCAATTGTTGGCTGTTTGGTATATCTCAATAGCGAACGATCCTGGGAAAACGTAGCTGTTCTATTCATAAGAAATTCGGCAGCAATTCGCTTTTCCTGTTTGTCTAATGAAATAAAACCAATCTTCTCGGAACCGTTCTTGCTAAAAGCGTTTATTTATGAAAATAGCAATCTATTTTCAATTTAATTCGCTTCCAAAAACACGTCAAGGGTTCTGAAGAACGACACGACTAGTCGCCCGTTTTATTAATTAAAAATGGAATAAATGGTTAAATGAATCAATAAGTAGTCCTTAAGAGCTGATTCTTTAGTGTTGTTTTATTTGCGCTTATAAAATAATCGAATTTGTGCCTTTAATAACATAGATAATTGTACCTTTTTATTTTCTTATTTTTCCCATCTTCGTCCTGAGGAAACAGAAAATTTGTCATATGACACGGGGAATTTTCACTAAAAGGCTCTGTTGTTTGGCTATTTGATCACTAATAAGCCACAGGAAAATAGCGATACAGGAAGTTTAATTCGTTGAATTCAAAATCAATTAAATGAGCAGGATGGAGCTGATATTTCAATAGAAGTCGATAGAGCGTTTGGCCCAGCTACAAAATCTGCTGTTGAGGCATTCCAAGAAGCAACAGAGCAACGAGTGGATGGAATGGCTGGATCTGTAACAATGAATTTGTTGGATTTTCAAGCCTATCAATTGATTGGAAGAGGAGACTTTGTTCAGTTTCTTGCTCGATTTAGGAATTGAGGAGGTTTCAGATAAGAATCCTTTCCGGTCTGAACTTGAAGGTCACTCAGCAATTCAAGATGTTTTACCAGATGGAAATATCGAGGATTTGCAAGTTACCCAATACGAATGAGGGGGAGAAACATTTTATTTGGCAAGTTTATCCTTAGAAAGTAATTCAAGTGTATATGTACACGCCTCTTTTACAAGTGATCGTGATTTAGATGTTGTTGCCGTTGTTCATATGGAAGGTGACTTATACGAGAATGATGCTACTCTTACCACCTATGATGTTGATGGAGAGGTTAATGGAGTTTGCAAATGATTCATTTGATATTCAAAAGGAAATTTCTTAGGCTATATTAACGGTAGTGTGATTGATTTACCAAATTAAAGTGGCTAATACGGTGCCACTTTATACAATTGGCAGCGGCTAAAAGGTCTCTCCTAACCGCTGCGTAATTTGAACAGTCTAGTTCGCCGCCTTATCTGAAACGACATAGGCAGTCAGTTTTACGTCTGGTCCGATTTGCATGGCTTCACTGAAAGCAAGCGGCAAGGCATCAGCCATTTTGTCAATGCCGCTTCCTTCTAAAAAGGTTGGCGCCAAGGCGCCGCCAATGAGCTTTGGCGCCACATAGACGATTAGTTTTTGCACAAGCTGGGCTTCAAGAAAAGCGGCATTCAACGTTCCCCCTGCTTCGAGAAGGGCAGAGGAAATCGACTCTCTGTACAAATACGCCATCATTTCCTTGAGATCGACTTTCGTTGTCCCGCTCGTTTGTACAAGGCGGACGCCAGCCTTTTCCAGCCGCTCCTGCTTCTCTGGCAAATGCCTCGGTTCCGCTGCCGTGAAAATCCATGTCGGGGCAAGGCCATCTGTCGTTACAATTGCATCGACAGGCGTGCGCAAATGGGAATCAACAATCACTCGGATCGGGTTGCGCCCATTGGCGATTCGCGCCGTCAACGAAGGGTTGTCCTTTAAAACAGTGTCAACGCCAACGATAATCGCTTGGTTTTCCGAACGCAGGCGGTGGACATCTTGGCGCGCCTCACTGGAAGTAATCCATTTGCTGTCGCCCGATTTTGCGGCAATCTTTCCATCGAGCGAGACAGCTGCTTTTAGCGTCACATATGGCATACGATTGACAATCGAGTAATTAAACACGTCATTTAACTGCACCGCTTCTTTTTCCAAGATGCCGGTTTGAACATGGACGCCGCCTTCTTCAAGGATACGAACGCCATTACCAGAGACCAAGGGATTTGGGTCAAGGGTAGCAATAATCACTTCCTTGACGCCGGCTTCCACTAACGCCACAGCGCACGGCCCTGTTCTCCCTGTATGGGAACAAGGCTCCAGCGTAACATAAGCGGTGCTGCCTTTCGCTTCAGAGCCAGCCATGCGCAACGCGTTTATTTCTGCATGGGCTTCCCCAGCTTTCAAATGGGCGCCCACGCCAATAATCCGTCCTTCTTTTACAAGCACGCAGCCGACAAGAGGATTTGGGTCTGTTTGCCCCTTCATTGCTTTAGCGTTGTCTAGTGCTAATCTCATATAACGTTCTTGCATTCGATCAAATCCTTTCAATAGAGGCCATTCTGCCCGGTGCGTGGAATAGGTAAAAAGAAACGAGGCCCGTTTTGCCCGCGTACAAAGCTACATACAACAGATTCCCATTAAATCAAGCAATCGTAAAATTACTTCCATAGTAGGCTAAACCTAATTTACTTGCAACGCTTTGAGAGGAATGGTTTTCCGCTAACGTGCTATATAATGGCAAACAACCCAACTTCCGTACAGCGATCGCCCAGGCAGCAACAACGGCAGGCGCAAACCCATTTCCGCGATATTCCTTTAATGTTTCGATTCCCGCTTCATGCGCGAAATTGGTAATACGAACGCTTCGGCAGATGGAAACGGCTCTATTTTGATGGACAAGGGCAACGCAAGGCTGAGACACATCTAATTCTCGGATAAGCCACTCAAAGTCATGTGGCAACCAGTTAGCAGCATTTTCCCGGGTAAGGCTTTTGACTTGCAGTGAGGGAGTGACTTTTCTAGGGACAAAATAGCACGGTCCCATTGTATATTGTTGCCCATGAAGGAGAGCCATGTATTCTGCAAAGTACTTTGGCTTTGCGGGGAACTCGCTTATGGAAGGCTCTTCTAAAGATAACTCTTGTAAACGCGTAGCAGTCTTGTCTGCTACATCATAGCGAAATCGGCAAACGGCCTTACCGTCAATCGTTCGGCCTAAGAAAAATGCAGGAGCGGGAACGGTTGGCCCCAAGTTTTCGTTTATTGTCAACAGCCGTGAATGTTGATCGTGAACAAACAACGCTTCAACATGATACTCCATCAATTTGTTAGCAGTGTTTTCCCAGTTTGGTTCATACAAGTCGTCCAATTGGTTCATTGAAGATGAATCCTCTCTGTTTGATTGAATAAAAACAAAAGACGGAGTCAACTAAAACAGGGGGAATACTGAATAGCTTCTATGATTCTGATACACAACAAATTTTACTCAGCCTCGTCTAGATGCAATAATTCCTTTATGCGCTCCGAGTCCTTTTCAGAGACTGAATAATACTGATCTTCTTCAATACCCCGACGAAAAGTAATAGTAGAATTATTGTCAAACCAAAGATAAACCAACATCACCATCGTCGAGTTATCCCCGTTATTTATGTGAATAACACTATCAGGATATCCCTCTGTAGAGGCCGGCTCTTCGCTAATAGCCGACTCATGAATAATGGCCTTAAATTCATTAATTGTGTCTGGGTCTTTGATTGTCTTCTCCTCGTTAAAAACAATTTGATCATCACTTTGGTAAGAACCGATTAACAACTCCTCACCATTTGAACACCCAGACATAGACATAAAAAATACTACTGCTAAAAGAGCGCTAATTTTCCAATGCATAACGACCCTCCTTTTATTAAAATAATACAATATTTTCATTTCATTTCTATAAAAAGGTTTGTCTTATTTATTATTCAGGTGAGTTGAAGGGGGGACTAGCGTTGTTGTTCCTCTTTCTTAATAGAGGTGATGTTCGCTTTTGGTAGTAGTGATAGGCCCTGTGGCTTCTTGCTTGCCTCTGTGAAGGAGCAGGGGCCAGTTTAGAAATGTAAGTAGGATAGGCTGCATGAAAAAGCAACTTGACGGGATGAGGCAGTAGCCTAAAGACAAAGTGAAAAGGAACAGCGCACATTTTTCTGCACCATTCCTTTTCACAAAAGGCCAGGCCCTCTATTTGACAAACGCTCAGTAAGCCGGTCCAGCGCGTCTTGGTCCATTTCTGTATGAATGTCGTACTTTTGTTTATGGTAATCAGCGACAGTGTTCCCTAACGTTGCGGTATGGAGGAAAATGGCATTGCGAACAAACAACCCTTTTGTTTGCTCAGAGGAAATCTGGAATTCGAGGCGTTCCCTCAAACGATCCGCAAACTTGCCTTCTTGCCCTTCAAGGCAAGTTAACGCATGGGTGAGTTGGTCGGTGCCTGTCTCCATTTGTTCTTGGGCCTGGTTAGGCTGTCGCCGTACATCTTCTTCAAAGCCGCTTTGATTAAAAGGAAAGCGGTAGGTACCCACATTCGGATTTAGCCAATCAAACAACGATATTCCCCCTTACTTAATTGATTGAGCCAATGCTTCATCAGCCGCAAACAATCCACGCAAATTTTCTTTGTAGTCAAGCACCAATTGTTCTAGCTCGCGCATATCCAACTCATACATCTCAATAATTCCGTCGATTTGTTCAACCGCACTGGAGGGAACAGGATCAAACTCCTTGCGGAAAGTCACCCCTGTTGGCTTGCGGATGGCATCCTTGGAATACGTATGGCCTGCTTCTTGCAAAAACGCGCGCCAATTCGCTTCTTTGTTGCTCATCATTCCTTCGACCCGCTCCCGTTGTTCGAATATCCGTTCATGAAGTTCCATATTACGGTAGTGATAAAGAAGGCCAAGAGCCTCGCGCTTTTGTTCCAGTGCCCCTTCCATGGCTTGCAACGCGTTAACAAGACTGTCTTCATCAACGAGGATGTGTGTACCTGTCCCAGGCTCAAGCCGGTACGTGACCGGTTGATGGCCAGGCTGGTCATACAGTTCAATTAATGTCCCGATGCTATGCAAATCAAATTGCTCCTTGGCATTGATTACAGCAAGCACTTTTTCATAGACGGCTGTATTTTTTAAGGCCCATAACCCGCCGACGATATGGCCAAGCCCTACCTCCTCTTTCAGGCGTTCATTTACAGATTCAGGCATGTCTGAAAGCGCTGCCCACGGATTGTCTTTAGCTTTGCCGATTAATTCTGAAAGCTCGGCAACCGTCATTTCCTCGCCAATGATCGTGATAAATTGCAAAAGATGATTGATATTGGCGTTATAGGCAACCCGATCTAAATCTGCATTTATGCCAAGTCCAAGAGAAACAAACGTACCAAACATAGGGGGTCTGGAAAATACCTCCGTTAATCCAGGCCACGGCGTCCTTGGCGTCAGCACATCAGGAAATTCAGGCGTTTCCATATCGCCTAAGTAATGAATGCTTGCCCCTGGATAAAACGTATACGGAATCGATTGAGCGTAAAGAGGCTCCCCTTTCACTCGTGTATGGCTAATGGCGTTCGCTTCAGCGGCATAAAAGTCGCGAGCAAGGAGAACGAGCTCTTCTTCGGGTATGTCGGAGATGTCTAATACATCTGTGGCGCTTTCTAAGTAATCAACAAAATCACTGTCTAAAGAGGCGAGTTGTTTTAAGTTAACAGGCGCATCATTCAGACCGCGTACATCATCAAAGTTTTTTTCAATTAAAGCGACACTAACAATCAAATGGCCTCCGAGGGAATGGCCATCGCCATAGCGCTTAATACCGTTTGTATTTATGTTTGTTTCAACTTCTTCAATGAAATCAAGAGCATCCTCGATTTGCTCATCTGAAACACCTGCAACAACACCAAAAGCATCGTAAACGACATCTTCGGGTGCATCGAGATCAACTTCAGTACCACGAAAAATGTAGTAAACGTCGTTAATGTCTTTTTCTTCGTTGTAGTGGTGAATCGCAGCACTGTCAAAGCCAGACTCGTTGCCGATAGGGGAGTCAATATTTTCGCCACTGCTTTTATATATCGTAATGTCGTTGTAGTCGATGTCGGTAATGTTATAAGAATCCAACACCTTTTTAAGGGAGTCAATATCCAATGGCTTTCCACTTTCATACTGGAGAGCGGTAAGAGCATTGCGGGTATTATCCTCAAACGCCATTTAAATTCACCTACTTTCGGAAGCGAATGTTTTGAATAAGTGTATCAAAAAAGCGGCTTTCTTGGTCGTTGTTGATCTCACAGGCGACTCCATCTTTGCATGCGAGGCGGTAAGTAATGACAATAAATTCTTCAGTGTCATTGCTTTGCACTAAAGCAAAATAGCGATTGGCGAAATGGTCGTTCGGATCATACGTAACTCCCTTTTTATCTTTTAGTGTGAAATAGGAGGAGCCATAGTAAATGGTTACTTCATCTGTTTGAAGCTGTTCATACTGTTGTTCGTAACTAAGGTCCTCTAAAAGTCGATTTAGTTGTAGATGTGCTCTGTGCTCTGTCATGTTGTCTCGGTATTTTAGTTGAATGTGCCCTCGAAACCCAGATTCATTCACATTCTTTTCATACATATTCAGAGACTCAAAATGGCGCTTGCTTTCGTATTGAACTGGGTCATCCGAAAGATAATACCCCGCGGGAAACCACATGGAAAAGTTGTTTTTTTCTGATTGAAAATAATGGAAGCCTTCGTCTATTTCGACCTCTGGGTCAAGAAAGCTACTCGTAAAATCATCTGTTAAGGCGATATCGTCTGAACCGTTTAGTGCGAACGCCATGGCGACCCCTCCTCCTAATGCAATCAAGACAACGATCGGAATCCAAATGCCTTTTTTCATCATCCATCCCACCTTCACTCTCACGCCACCTGGTGTTTAGTTTTATCATAGAAAAGACAAAGGGAAAATTCCACTAGTACCCGCAATAAATGGAAAAAAGGCGCTTTAGGCATAGTGAAATAGTCTTAATTTTTGAGCATATCGTTAAAGATAGAATCAAGGTTTAGAGGGGAAAAGCTACTGCAGGTGATAGGGAGTTTGTTTGGATTTAAACAGCAAAGGGAGGATGGTCTCAAGGCCATTTAAATTCACCTACTTTTGGAAGCGAATGCTTTGAATAAGTGTATTGAAAAAGCGGCTTTCTTGTTCATCGTTGATGGTACATGTTTCTTCTTCCTTGCAATATAACTCATAATCAACAACCATGAATTCTTTAAGGTCAGGGCTTTGAACCAACGCAAAATATTGATTAGCAGAGTGCGTTGCCGGATCGTAAGTCACGCCTCTTTTTCCTTCCAAGGTATAGTAGGAAGAGCCGTAATAGATCGTTGCAGTTTCTGTTTGAAGTTCTTCATACTGGTCATTAAACCCAAAGGCTTTTAGTAGAATTTGTAATTGTATCTCAGCATCATGTTCTATCATATTGCCACGGTACTTTAATTGAATAAATCCCCAGTACTCTTTTTCGTTAGAATGTGATTGATCTTCATGGATATTGAGAAATTCAAAATGGTCTTTACTTTCGTAACCGACAGGATCATTTTCGATGTAATACCCCGCAGGAAACCACATGGAAAAGTTGTTTTTTTCTGATTGAAAGTAATGGAAGCCTTCATCAGTTTCGACCTCCGTGTCAAGAAAGCTACTTGTAAAATCATCTGTTAAGGCGATATCGTCTGAACCGTTGAGTGCGAACGCCATAACGACCCCTCCTCCTAATACAATCAAGACAACGATCGGAATCCAAATGCCTTTTTTCATCATCCATCCCACCTTCACTCTCGCGCCACCTGGTGTTTAGTTTTATCATAGAAAAGACAAAGGGAAAATTCCACTAGTACCCGCAATAAATGGAAAAAAGGAGCTTTAGAAGTAGTGAAATAGTCTTCATTTTTAAACGTGTTGTTAAAAATGGAGTTAAGGTTTAGGAGGGGAAGCTACCAGTGTTGTGGAGAAGGTGGACTGTGTTGATGCTAACTGCGGCATTGCGGGTATTATCTTCAAACCCCATTTAAATTCACCTACTTTTGGAAGCGAATGCTTTGAATAAGAGTATCGAAAAAACGGCTTTCTCTTTCGTTGTTGACTTCACAGGACTCATAATCATCGCATAATATACGGTAATCGACAGTAATAAATTCCTTAGCATCGTGGCTTTGAACCAACGCAAAGTATTGATTAGCAGAGTGCGTTGCCGGATCGTAAGTCACGCCTCTTTTTCCTTCCAAAGTATAATAGGAAGAGCCATAATAGATCGTTGCATTTTCTGTTTGAAGTTCTTCATACTGATCATTAAACCCTAAATCTTCTAGTAAAATTTGAAGTTGTATCTTAGCCTCATGTTCTGACACGTTATTCTCGTACGTGAGTTGAATGTACCCTGTATACCCTCTGTCCTTTGAAGTAGTAGTTTCTTCTTCATAGATATTGAGAAATTCAAAATGGTCTTTACTTTCATAACGGACGGGATCATCTTCAATGTAATACCCAGCAGGAAACCACATGGAAAAGTTGTTTTTTTCGGATTGAAAATAATGGAACCCGTCATCAGTTTCGACCTCTGGGTCAAGAAAGCTACTTGTAAAATCATCTGTTAAGGCGATATCATCTGAACCGTTGAGTGCGAACGCCATGGCGACCCCTCCTCCTAATGCAATCAAGACAACGATCGGAATCCAAATGCCTTTTTTCATCATCCATCCCACCTTCGCTCCCGCCATGTGGTGTTTAGTTTTATCATAGAAAAGACAAAGGGAAAATTCCACTAGTACCCGCAATAAATGGAAAAACGGCGCTTTAGGCATAGTGAAATAGTCTTCATTTTTAAACGTGTTGTTAAAAATGGAGTTAAGGTTTAGGGGGAAAGCAACTGAGTGTGATGGGGAAGTTTTGTGTCGCATTCTAACCGTGGATTGCGAAGGTTGGTCTCATGGCCCATCTCTTTTTCACCTACTTTTTGAAGCGAATGTTTTGAATACGGTTCATTATTGTCCGTCATTATGGGCGGTGGTGGACTATCTCTTTTCCCTTTTCAACTAACGGCCTTTGTTTAGAGACTAATGGATTAATTAAACTAATATATCAGAAATAGTTTTTAAAAATAGCTTGAAAGATATTTTAAATCGGATTACTTTATCTAAGAAAGGAGAATTAAAATATGAAAATAACTATTGAAGAATTACCTGAATCCAGGATTGCTTATTTCCGAAATGTTGGGGAGTATGGTGAAAAGCAAAACAAAAAATTAATGGAGAATTTTAAAAAGTGGGCAAAATTAAATGGTGTGTTTGATGATTCTATAATTTTAGGCATACCGCGAGATAACCCAGAGATTACTCCTAAAGAGGAGTGTCGTTATGATGTTTGCGTTGTTATAAATAAAGATTTTAATGTGACAAAACCAGCTCATATTGGAGAATTTTCTGGTGGGAAATACGCTGTTTTTTTGCTTGACCATACAAAAGAGGCAGTCAGTGAATTTTGGGGCAATATTTTTTCTGAGATCGAAAGAAATAATCTATCAATAAGAGAACAACCAATTATAGAAAGATATACTTCACAAATGATTGATAATCATTTGTGTGAAATATTAGTTCCTATACAGTAACGAAGCGGGGACATTTCCTACTTTCTATTTAAAGGACGAACAACTGACACACCTACTATGTATTTCAGATCTAACTGCAGAAACCACCATAAGAAAATGACACAGATATGATGTTTAAATGTTATAACTTTAATATCTTATTAATTTTGAAATTTATTTAAATTGGATCTAAAAAAAGCGAAAAGAAGGGTTGCGGTTAGGAGACATTTACTGTATCATGTAAAACAATTTAATGTTATCGTTTGATTTTTCAAAAGCACTGATAAGGACATGAGTTACTTTTTACGGTTTCCAGAGAGGGAAGGAGAGCTGAAATCTTCCTAACGCAGGAGAGTAACTTACCACCTTTGAGCTGTATTGGAGAATGAAGTACCCAATACCGTCTATGCTACGTTACAGCACCAGAGCCGTAAGTTCTTTTTACTTATGGGAAATTGGGTGGAACCACGGGTAGAACGCACTCGTCCCTTCTTGGGGGATGAGTGCATTTTTGTGTTTTGACAATTACAAAGCAAGAGCGATGAAAAGGACAGGAATTATTTTTACGGTTTTCAGAGAGGGAAGGGTAAGCTGTGATCTTCCTAGCTTAGGAAAATAATTTACCACCTTTGAGCTGTATTGGGGAACTTAGTATCTAATACCGTTTATGCTACGTTACAGCACCAAAGCCATAAGTTTTTCTTTTTAGCTTATGGGAAATTGGGTGGAACCACGGGTAGAACGCACTCGTCCCTTCTTGAGGGATGGGTGTGTTTTTTTTTATTTACTTTAAAAGGAGTGTTTCTTGTTATGAGTGAACCATTAATAGCTATTCAATTTCCAGATGGAAAGAGCAAGCAATTCCCGCAAGGTGTAACACTGGCTGAACTTGCACAATCCATTAGTCCGAGTCTTTACAAAAAAACGGTTGTTGGATGTATAAATGGTGTTCCTGCCGATTTAGCACGTCCAATCACAGAAAACGCTCATATTTCCTTATATGATGTCGCTTCAAAAGAAGGAATAGAAGTGCTTCGTCATTCAACAGCCCACTTATTGGCACATGCATTAAAGCGATTATACCCGGCTGTTCATTTAGGAGTGGGTCCTGTCATCGGAGATGGATTTTTTTATGACGTTGCGTTGGACCAACCGATTACCGTGGGTGATTTGCCAAGAATTGAACAGATGATGAAGCAAATCATTAAAGAGAACATGGAGATAACACGTAAGGAAGTTACGCGCGAAAAAGCTAAACAGTTGTTCAAACAGGACCCTTTAAAACTTGAGTTGCTTGAAGATATACCGCCAGATGAAACAGTGACTGTGTACGAACAAGGTGATTTTTATGATTTATGTCGTGGTCCTCATATACCTTCAACAGGCAAAATCAAGCATTTTAAGTTAACGAAAGTGTCTGGTGCATATTGGCGGGGCAATAGCGATAATCAAATGCTTCAACGTATTTACGGTGTCGCGTTTGCGACAAAAGATGAGTTACAAGATTATTTTGCCTTTCTAGAGGAAGCTGAAAAGAGAAATCACCGTAAGCTTGGAAAAGAGCTGGAATTGTTCATGTTCTCAGAAGAAGCTCCAGGAATGCCTTTCTATCTTGCCAATGGTCAAATTATCCGAAATGAGCTTGAATCTTTTTTGCGAAATCTTCAAGCCAAATACGACTATAAAGAAGTTCGCACGCCGATCATGATGAATCAACGGCTATGGGAACAATCTGGTCACTGGGATCATTACAAAGAGAATATGTATTTTACACAAGTGGATGAGCAACAATTTGCGCTAAAACCAATGAATTGTCCTGGCCATATGCTCATTTTTAAAAACGGGCTGCATTCGTACCGAGATTTACCAATTCGCATGGCAGAGTTTGGTCAAGTGCATCGTCATGAATTCAGTGGTGCCTTGAATGGTTTATTGCGTGTCCGTACATTTTGCCAAGATGATGCCCACATTTTCGTAACACCGCAACAAATTGAAGAGGAAATCACACTTGCATTAAAAATAATCGACCATGTCTACCAAGTATTTGGGTTTAAGTACGAAATTGAATTATCGACACGTCCAGATGATTTTATGGGGAGTGAACACCTTTGGGAGCAGGCTGAAACTGCTTTAGAGAATGTACTGCAAAAACTTAATTATGCTTATAAAGTCAATGAAGGCGATGGGGCGTTTTATGGTCCGAAAATTGATATTCACATTAAAGATGCCATTCAACGCAGCCACCAATGCGCCACGGTTCAACTTGATTTCCAACTACCTGAAAAGTTTGATTTAACTTATATAGATAAACAAAACGAAAAAAAGCGTCCAGTTGTTATTCACCGAGCTGTATTTGGTTCAATTGACCGTTTTTTAGGAATTTTAATCGAACATTTTGCAGGTGCTTTTCCTGTTTGGCTTGCGCCGGTACAAGTACAAATTGTCCCGGTTTCCCACGTTCACTTAGACTATTGTTTAACGATACAATCAGAACTGAAACAAGTAGGGGTAAGGGTAAACATTGATGAAAGTGATGAAAAACTAGGTTACAAAATTAGAAAAGCACAAATGCAAAAAATCCCTTGCACGATCGTGCTAGGTGACAACGAATTAAAAGAAGAAACAGTCACGGTTAGACAGTACGGGAAACCGGAAACAGAGAGGGTTCCTTTTGAATATTTTAAAGAGAAACTTGTGCGACAGATTAAAGAACGGAGCATGTAATAAGAATTATTAAGACTCAGACCGCCACAGCATGTTAACAACCGTTCCTGCTATTAACTTTTCAGGAGGGAATACTAGGCAATGGTGGGGTACAGCTAACATGAAGCGGAATGTTAGCTGCACCCTTTGTGAAAGAAATGATATATCGAATTCAAGCGTTCTACTCAACCGAGTTTGCTCGCTCCATGATTTCCTGGACGATCCCGCTTTTCGCATCAGCATAATGTTGCGTGGCGCCATTGACGTTGAGCAAGGTGGCGTTTGACGCTTGCGTACTTATCCCGGTCGGCATTGTTGCTTCGGAGCAAATCACGGAAACGCAACATTCTAGTGACTTCAGAAGCGCCTTCGCTGAATACATGCAGGTTGATGTCTGTGTCTGGTCCTTTGAACAAGCGATGTTCATACCATTCATGCTCCCGAATGCGTAGGGTGTAACCAGCTTTTTCTAAGTCCGGGACATAAGTCATCTCGTCAGCGGAATCGATCACAACTAGTAGGATATCAATGATGGGCTTGGCCCAAAGGCCTGGAACTGAAGTTGAGCCAACATGTTCGAGTTGCAATACCTTGTTTCCGAGCACAGAACGAATTCGGCTAGCCTCTCGATCGAATTGATTAGGCCACTCTGGATCATACTCTAGAAGGGTAACGGGCGCGTTGTGGGGTTTACGTTCACCAACTGTGACCTTCTGAAGATCTTCATCACTTTTAGGTGGCGGGTTTGAATGACTCTGCATGGAGATCACTCCCTAATTATCAGTTCAGCATTTCATCTTACCATAACGGTTGAAAAGAAGTTAAGCGGTAATTCTCCGCCGTTGAAGGGGAAGAAAAGGTCCAGTTCGTAATAGCGGTAAAAAAGTCCGTACCATCTTTGGTTGTTAACGCGTGTTTGCAAAATAATCTGAGTGGTACAGTCGGAGCCAGCTGTATGAGTGGGTTTCGGTGTTTTCTTTAAAAATAAAAATGAAGGCTTGACTCTCACGTTACGTAATACTTCACACTTTGAATGATCAAAACGTAGAGGTGAAACGATATGAACATTCAAGCACTGCGCTCAGACCACATTTACCGCCAAGTTATGCAAGTTCCGCTAGCAGAGAAAACAGAGTTATACCGGGAAGAGATGCTGGCTCCGTTCATGAAAAAATGGGAGACTCAGCAGGTTCCGTATAAGGCTGCCGATCCAGGCGGTTTTGACGTGATGACAATCAATAATTTCATATTCCGTGCGCCAGAAGAGATGACGCCTGAGATTTCCGCGGAACTCGAACTTATATCATCCGATGCGTTCTGGCAGGAATGCGAAGCAGTCGTTGCCCGAAGCCTGGGCTTATTTACGGAAAACGGCGTGAAACTCAAGGTATCCGAGTACTTGTTCACGATTCTCCTGGGCAACCCGAAGAGCCAGTCTTTGTTGCTAAACGAGGGGTATAGCGGCGACGGTGGGATTCCCGGATACATTTTGTGCACATTGCTTCCAAATGCTTATACGCTGCCTCGCATGAAGCCCGCATTGGCGCATGAAGTCAATCATAACGTACGTTACCAGTATATCAAGTGGGACCACACCGTCACCTTGGGTGAGTTGATCGTCAGTGAGGGGCTTGCGGAGAATTTCGCAACACTGTTGTACGGGGAGGAGTTGGTCGGCCCTTGGGTGTCGAGGACGGACGCGGAAACGCTGAATCGCCAGATCAAGCCTTTGCTGAAGGAACGGCTGGATGTAACCGGGTTTGACCAAATCGCGCCGTATCTTTACGGCGACGAATTGGCAAAGCTCCAGAATTTCACACCAGTTGGCATGCCTTATAGCGCGGGTTATGCTTGCGGGTATTATTTAGTACAATACTATTTAAAGCAGACGGGAAAATCGATTGTCGAAGCGACCATCACCCCGGCGGCTCAAATCCTGGACGAAGTCAGGGGATACTGGAATGAAACAACGATTATTAGCGATTAAAGACATCGTGCACATTACCGGCATTACCACCAGAACCTTACATTATTATGACGAGATCGAGCTGTTGAAGCCCACGTTCGTCGCCGACAACGGCTATCGCTATTACGATCAGGAAAGCTTGGCTAAACTGCAGACGATTTTGTTCCTGAAGGAAATGGATGTGCCTCTGAAAGAGATTGCAGCCATCTTGAAGCTTCCGCTTGAGGAGCAACGCGAAGTATTAAAGCAGCACAACGATACGTTACGTTTGAAAAAACAGCGCTTAGAGCGAATCTCCGCGGCATTGGAGGAGTTTGTGGCTGGAAAGGATGTTTACCATCTTAGCATTTTCAATGATTCTGCGATTTTGCCCTTGCCAGAGCAATATGACCGAGAAGCGAGGTGGCGCTATGGCAAGACGGAGGCTTACCAATCCTTTGAGAAGAAGATGCAAGAACGGTCGTCCATCGAAAAAGAACGCCAGTGGCACCAGATGGAGGACGTGTTCCGAAAAATTGCCGCCTGCATGCATTTTCAGCCGGATGCGGTGGAAGTACAGCAACTCGTCGATGAGTGGCGGGGAATACTCGAGCAGTCAATGCCATGCGACGGGCACTTATTAATGTGCATCGCCAACACGTACCAAGCCGATGCCCGGTTCAAGCAATATTTTAATCCGTTCAGTGAGCAAGGAGATTTAGCAGCATTCATGCATGAGGCGGTTATGTATTATGTGCAGGGATTGGGTGAAAGTAAGAGAGAGAATTGAGATGTGGCGTTTTTTATGGAGAAGACAGATTGAATGAATTGAAAGTGTAGATCTTTTAAAGGCTGAATGGGGAATTCGGCCTTTTTTTGTCATGAAATTTGAAACGTTAGCCAGTTTGATTTAAAACATAGCAAATTAACATCATCCTTTTCAGAACGAACTTTGATTTTTAAGTAGTCCCTTAGGTCAAATAATTGATCTAAGGGACAGCTTTTATTTTCTTTGTCTTTTACTACTCATTAAAATGATAATACCCCCCATCATTAGACCAACAATAAAAAATAAAATACTCCAAGTGATTGAAAAAGAATCACCAAAATTGAGCACAATAGCTAATAATAAATAAGCTAAAAACATAGAAAATCCAGTTAACAAAATAAATCGGATATTCCTAGATACCAAGTTTATCTCCTCCTCTTTTAATACCATTTCCTAAAGCCTGCTTAGTAAAACGATATTTTCATCCAGCGAAGAAGATAATTTAAACGAAGATATTCAATAATAAACCGAGTAAACGGTAACATGCTTTATATTGTTATGTCATAGTTTGTTACAATTTACCCGAAAAATGTTTTCTAGAAGTTATTAAACAATGCTGCTTTTCTTATTATGGGAATTATGGTCAGTAGAATTTTCATTGTCATGTGTTCTTGGTTGACAAAGGTATCTAAAGAAACCAGTTCCATCTTCCGAGGGCTTCTAGAAGTAAAGCACCAATTTCTTGTTTGAAGTTTTCTCGATCTTGCTGCGCTAAAACTAATAGTATATAAAAAAGGTTTAGTATAATCCGCTCCTAAAACCTAGGCCGCAAACACGTTTGCGGCCTAGCCCATTTCGCTCCCAATGTCTTCTTTTTAACGCCAACGATCAAACAAACCGGTTTCCCTATCCTCATCGCATCCTCAGTCTTTTTCTTGTTGTTCTGTAGTAATAAAAGTAAGGGCCTGTTGATGAAGTGTATAGGAGACGGGTGTCTGTTCATTGATTTCGCCATCGCTGTCGACATCGAGCGTTTGGTGGCATGTGAGTGTAAATTGATCGAGTTCGAGTGCTTCGATCCCTTCTGCGTCGTTAAGCCAATTTTCATCGGTGAAAGCGTGGCTGTACATATTTTTTAAGAGCGTGAAGCCTGCCTCCTTGACAATAAACAGATGAAGTTTGCCGTCTGATAAGGAGATGTCTTTTAAGAATAGGCCGATTGTGCCAATGTATTGGCCGTTCATCGCTAAGATCATAACGGCATCGCCGCTAGATGTTTCTCCTTTTGCTGTTGTGATCGTGTACGAAAATGGTTTTGGTTCTTTGATCGATCGAATTGCGCTAATGATATACCCAAGTTTTCCAAAACGTGCTTTTGTTTCTGCCTCTATTTCTTTTGAAGCCTCGACAATCATGCCTACTCCAGAAAAGTTGGCAAAGTAGCTGTCGTTTTGTTGGCCAATGTCAATCGCAACAGTTGTGCCGTTTACAATTGCTGTGAGGGCGTCGTCTACTGTAGGAATTTGCAAGCTTCGAGCCAAGTCATTGCACGTGCCAGCTGGCACAATTGCCACAGTTGGTTGGTTGTTTCCTGCCATCAACCCGTTGACGCATTCATGGACGGTGCCGTCGCCGCCCACGATGATCAATAGTTCGATGTCCTCAGGCAACTGTTTGCATCGTTGTTTTGCTTCGCCTGGCGCTTGCGTCTGGATCAATGTCAGCTCTATTACTTCAGGGGCAAGTGTTGCCAATGTTTGTTGCAGCAGTTCGTTGACGTCTCCTTGCCCTGCGTTCCTATTGTAGAGCAGAATGGCTTTTTCGTAACGGGGCATGCCATGTCCACCTTTCAGCTTAAGATCACTTTCCAATTGGAAAACGAAGGAATCGTTTTCCATGCTTTGTCATACATGTACCCGCTTTTAAGCATTTTAGTCTGTCGTTTCCCTGTTTTTCTTCTGGATGAAAAAGTTTCCTTGGAAACGACTGCAATAAAACACATGGCGAATGTCGTGAATGCCCTCTTCGCGCAATGCTTGGTGAACTTCTTCTTCGGGAATGTCGAGAATGTCTAAATGCTTATGTTGGAGAATGCCATCCATAATAAGCGGGAGTGAAAGGGAGCTGTGATCGTTTTTTTTAAACACCGACAATGAACCAGATGACTCTAACAGCGCCCAATCCACTTCTTGAATGTCGGCAATGTCTTTATCACGCAGCTGCATCATGATGTCATCGATGTTGTAGTTTTGTTTTAATAAATTTTCCTCGATAAAAACGCCATCTCGTATTAACAGTACCGGTTTGCCATCAACGACGTCGCGAAAACGCTGATTTTTGACTTGCAAATAGGAGAAAACACGGGACAACAAGATGAGCAGCGCAATCGGCGTAAGGCCGCGAATGAGGGGCATTTTTGTATCTTCAATTAAAATAACAGCTAGCTCTGCGACCATGATCGTAATAATAATATCAAGAACGCTAACTTCGCCGACGTCCTTTTTGCCTGTTAAGCGGAAAAAAAGCAGGACTGCAACAAACATAACGATCGTTCGTCCTGAGATGGAAACGAGCTCTTCCACTTTCTATCACCTCAGATTCAGTATTGGCGAAAGCGGACGAAGGTAAACGTGATCCTTTCTCTTGAACCATTCTACAAAAACAGGGACAATGAAAACAAAAGGCACATGGAGGAGATGTTATGCGTTTACTGCGAATGGATGAACTATCAGCAAGAGACCGCTACCGCTGGATGAGCGGGGCCATTGTGCCTCGCCCGATCGCGTTGGTCACGACGCTAACGGAAAAAGGAGGCATGGTCAATGCCGCACCATTCAGCTTTTTTACGATGCTTGCTAGCGACCCGCCGCTTTTGTCCATTGCCGTAGGCAGGCGTGAGGGGCAAATGAAAGATACGGCGCGCAATGCGGTGGCCATGGAAGAAATGGTGATTCATGTCGTCAGTGAAAAAATCGTCAGCGATATGAATGAGACAGCAGCAACGCTTGCGCCAGATGAGAGTGAACTGGAACGGACGTCTTTTCATTTGACGGAAAGTGTTACGGTCTCCGTGCCGGCAATTAAGGAAGCCCGTATACGATTTGAGTGCAAGCTCGAATCCCACTTGCCGACCAAAAACGATGCGGGGGAGCTATCATTTGATTTGCTTATTGCTCGTGTCTTGGCTATGCATATTGCAGAGGACGTTATCGATCAAGAAGCGAATGGCATTGACATGGACGCTCTTCAACCTGTTGCCCGATTAGCGGGACCGAACTATGCAGGGCTAGGCGCACGTTATTCCCTGAAGCGGCCAAAATAGCTTCGTAAAAGTCTATGAAAGTAATGAAAAACAGATGAAAATGATGTATGGTCTGTTTTTTTTTGCGCAAATCCGTCATAATGAAGGAGCCGCGATCAGTGAAAGAGGAAATGCTTCCTAAAAATAACTGACGCACGACAAATGAGGATGGCGCATATATAGCTCATATAGGCGTCCGTCATTTTTTTGAAATGATTAGGTTAGAGGAAGATGATGATGAAACGATATATTGAAATATGCAAGCCTTTATGGACGTTATTGCCAGAAGGAACAATTCATGAAGATGAACGATTATGCAAACATACGTATACGCAAATGGGTGGCGCAGCCGATTTGTTTATTACGCCCCAATCGTATGAGGAAACGCAAACCGTTTTGAAATTTGCCCACGAACATCGGGTGCCTGTTACGTTGCTCGGCAATGGGTCGAATGTCATTGTAAAAGACGGGGGCATTCGTGGAATTACATTAAGTTTAAAAAAGCTCAATACGATCACATGCACAGGAGTGGAGTTAGTCGCGCAGACGGGAGCGACGATTATTGAAGCATCACGGAGAGCCCGTGATGCGGAGCTGACTGGGCTTGAGTTTGCTTGTGGCATTCCTGGCACGGTAGGTGGTGCGTTTTACATGAATGCCGGCGCTTATGGCGGACAGATTGCCGATGTGCTTGAGAGTGTATTGGTGTTAACGGAACAAGGGGAATTTAAAACGCTCTCGAAAGAAGAGTTTGATTTTGATTACCGTAAAAGTGTGTTTTCAGCCAAACGTTATATCGCCTTGGAGGGCACTTTCCGCCTGCAAAAAGGCGACATGGCGCAAATACAAGCGAAAATGGATGAGTTGACGATTGCGCGGGAAACGAAACAGCCACTCGAATACCCTTCATGCGGTAGCGTATTTAAGCGCCCGCCTGGCATGTTTGCCGGCAAGCTGATCCAAGACAGCGGCCTCCAAGGGACACGCATCGGTGGAGCTGAAGTGTCAAAAAAACATGCAGGCTTTATTGTGAATGTGGATAATGCGACTGCAACAGAGTATATGAGCCTTGTCCGCCATGTTCAGCAAACGGTAAAAGACAAGTTTGGCGTTGAGCTGGAAACGGAAGTGATTACAATTGGCGAAGACATCGAAGAACCTGTTAGCGATTAGTTAATAGGTTTTTCGGTGCTGCCCGTTGTGTTTGTTGATTTATAGAATCGTTAGGCTGCTAGATAGTGCCAAATGTATGAATGTTTATTTTGCAATTCAAAACGGTTCTTGGTTAAATAAAAGAGGGGGTTGCCGGCCTGTTAGATCAGAAAGAAGGTTGGAGCAATGATTAAACGTTTTTTTTCCTATTATGTACCGCATAAAAAGTTGTTTTTTATTGACTTTTTCAGCGCCATTGTCGTCGCTGTTTTAGATTTATTTTTTCCTATTGTCGTCCAATGGTTCATTAACACGCTTTTGCCACAACAAGAATGGGACAAGGTCGTCTGGGTATCAGGGGGGTTGTTACTCACCTATTTAATCAGCGCGTACTTGCAATACAATGTCAATTTTCTTGGGCATAAACTCGGGATTCACATTGAGACGGACATGCGCCAAGACTTGTTTGAAAGCATCCAGCGCCAATCGTTCCGTTATTTTGACAATACGAAAACAGGCCACATTATTAGCCGCATTACAAATGACCTGTTTGACATTGGCGAATTAGCGCACCATGGCCCAGAGGACTTATTTATTGCGTTAATGACGTTTGTAGGTGCTTTTGGCATTATGTTTTATGTGAACCCGACACTGGCTATTGTAGCGCTCGTATTTGTACCGTTCCTGATCGCCTTGATTACTTATACCAATATTAAAATGAATCAGGCATGGTCAAAAATGTATGCGGAAATTGGCGATGTCAATGCCCGTGTAGAGGACAGCGTTTCTGGCATGCGCGTTGTCCAATCGTTTACGAACGAAGCCCATGAAGTGGAAGAGTTCCGTAAAAATAACCGCCGTTACCAAAAGGCAAAAGTAGGCGGCTACAAAGTAATGGGCTATACATCTTCTGGCATCTTTTTAGCAACGCGGCTGATGATTTTATCTGTGCTCCTTGTCGGCGCATGGCTGCTTTATACCAATTCCCTTGATGTTGGCGAGTTTGTCCTCTTCATTCTCTATATCAACATTTTGTTTAAGCCGATTGAGAAAATTAGTGCGATTTTAGAGCTTTATCCAAAAGGGATGGCCGGCTTTAAACGTTTCACTGAAGTCCTTGATACAGAAGTAGATATTGAGGACAAGCCTGACGCTAAAGTGGCGCCTGTGCTCAATGGCGATATTGAATTCCACAATGTCACGTTCAGTTATGAAAACAATCGGCCGGTTCTTAATGATCTCAATCTCTTTATCCCGGCTGGAAAAACGGTCGCCTTCGTTGGTCCGTCTGGCGCTGGGAAAACCACGATTAGCTCGCTCATTCCGCGCTTTTACGATGTAGATAGTGGCGCTATTACCATTAATGGCATCAACATTTGCGACATGACGAAGAAGTCGCTGCGTTCGCAAATTGGCATTGTCCAACAAGATGTCTTTTTATTTAGCGGGACGCTGAAAGAAAACATCCGCTATGGCAAACTGGATGCAAGCGACGAAGACATTTACCGCGCCGCCAAGCTGGCGAATTTGGACGGGCTCATCGAATCGCTGCCAGAAGGCTATGAAACGCAAATCGGCCAGCGCGGCTTAAAGTTGTCTGGTGGACAGAAACAGCGGATTGCGATTGCGCGCACATTCTTAAAAAATCCGCCTATCTTGATTTTAGACGAGGCGACTTCTGCATTAGATACAGAAACAGAAGCGCTTATTCAAGAATCATTGCAAGAGTTGGCGGTAGACCGGACAACACTTGTTATCGCCCACCGACTAGCAACAATCCGCCATGCCGACCATATTGTCGTCGTGACGAAAGACGGCATTGCCGAGCAAGGCACTTACGAGGAGCTCGTCGCCAAAAATGGCGTATTTGCGACTCTAAACAATATCCAGTTGACACATGTGTAAGCAGAGGGAACAATCCCTCTGCTTTTTTGCATAGTTTTACGTCTACTGGAAAAGCTAGGCTGGAATAAAAGGAAGGAGTTGGCTAACCAATGGATGAATCAAAAAAGGCGCCTTCGTTTGGAACCAATGTAACAGGGCAAGGCGATGCGCTCGATCAGCGCAAAGCCGCAAATGAGAAAGACGATACATTGACCACTCGTCAAGGCCATCCCGTGAAAGACAATCAAAATGTACGCACTGTCGGCAACCGCGGGCCTATGACATTAGAGAATTACGATTTCTTGGAGAAAATTAGCCATTTTGACCGGGAGCGCATTCCGGAACGAGTTGTCCATGCCCGCGGTGCAGGAGCACACGGCTATTTTCAATCATATGGAAAAGTCGGAGAGGAACCGATTTCCAAGTACACAAGAGCAAAAGTGTTTACAAACACGGAAGTGAAAACGCCTGTATTTGTCCGGTTTTCTTCTGTTATTCATGGCATCCATTCTCCCGAAACTCTTCGTGATCCCCGGGGGTTTGCGGTGAGATTTTACACAGAAGACGGAAACTGGGACTTAGTCGGCAATAACTTGAAGATTTTCTTCATTCGCGATCCGCTAAAATTTCCGGATATGGTCCATGCGTTTAAACCGGATCCAGTAACGAACCGGCAAAGCATGGAACGGTTTTTCGATTTTGTCTCGCAAAGCCCAGAATCGACCCATATGATCACATTTGTGTTCTCGCCGTGGGGCATTCCGGCAAACTACCGGAATATGCAAGGATCGGGTGTTCATGCGTATAAATGGGTCAACGAGGAAGGGAAAGCGATGCTTGTCAAATACCATTGGGAGCCTGTACAAGGAATCAAAAACTTGACCCAAAAGGAAGCAGAGCAAATTCAAGGAAAAAACTTCAACCATGCAACGCAAGATTTGTATGAAGCAATTGAAAAAGGCGATTACCCTGAATGGGAACTTTATGTGCAATTGATGGAAGACGGCGAACATCCAGAGCTTGACTTTGATCCTCTTGACCCGACTAAGCTTTGGTATAAAGACCAGTTTCCTTGGCACAAAGTCGGCAAGATGGTGCTCAACAAAAACCCAGAAAATTATTTTGCGGAAGTGGAACAAGCGGCCTTTGGTACCGGCGTCCTTGTCGACGGCCTTGACTTTTCCGATGACAAACTGTTGCAAGGACGCACGTTCTCCTATTCAGACACGCAGCGTTACCGCGTTGGCCCGAACTATTTGCAACTGCCAATCAATGCCCCGAAAAAACGGGTAGCGACCAACCAACGAGACGGGCAAATGACGTACCATGTCGATAGTCCTCCTGGAATCAATCCACATGTTAACTATGAGCCATCTGTCCTTAACGGTTTAAAGGAAGCGGAAAAAGTCAACCCAGACCACACGCCGCACGTGTCAGGCGAAGTGAAATATGAAGCGATCAGCCGTCCGAACAACTTCGGCCAAGCAGGGGAAACGTATCGCCGCTTTTCTGATTGGGAACGGGATGAGTTAATTGCCAATTTAGCCGATGCTCTGGCCGATGTTGATAAACGGATCCAAAAGCAAATGATCGAGAATGTGACAGAAGCGGACCGCGACTACGGCAAGCGTTTAGAAGAAGCGATCAAACGTGTTCAAGAAAGCGTAGACGACAAAGAAGGACATGCGGTCAAGGAAGCGGAACAAGAAGGGATGCCGTCTGATCCTTATTAAAAAAACGTACGTGAAAATAGGAAAAACCGTAGGCGTCGATTCGACACTTACGGTTTTTTATCAATCGAACCTGTAATACGTTTTGCAAAGTTGGAAATGATGGTTTTCATGTATACAAAGCAAATGTATGCTTTGTATGAGATTAGGATAATCGGCGATGGGGTCTGGATAGCGAATATGGCCAGCAATTTCGTCTTTTATTTGATCGACCATGTTCTCCAATTGTTTTGTTTCGGCGTCTATGCTTGTCACTAATTGAGCGAATGACGTGTTCTTTTGAATCTCTTTTGGCGGTATTAACATACTTGGTGCTTTCATGGGCTTGTGATGCTTTTTATGATATTCCTTGTATACGTCTTTACTATGCGTTTCATAAGGCTTGTTTTTCCTGATTGCGGCAATTGGCTTTGACAATGGCAAATACAGCTTATTTAGCTGTTTAAAACGTTTTACCATTAAAAACAAATGGTAAAACGTTTCTCCAAACGACCATTTATCTTCACAAGGTCTTTTCCATTCTTCCCCTTTAAAAGGCTCCATCGCCATCGACATTTCATGCCTTTGCTTGTAAAGTGTGTGAAAATGCTTTTCCATATAACTGCTCTTCATAGCGCCTCCTAGTAATGCTGTAATAGTACTTTCACCTTTGAACACCGGTTGAAGATCGCCTTATTAACGACCCTCAACCGGCTTTCTAAACAGCTTCCAGTTTTGCCCTAAGAGGCTTCGCCGCTTTTGCTCGTTTCGTTTTTGGCTCGACGCAAAAGCGGCATTGTAATTGCCAAAGCGAGAAGCGAGACGATTCCTGCCAATGTGAAAATATGAGCGATGCCTATATGTTCAGCCACAAAGCCTGCGCCGTACGGGCCAATAAAGATGCCGATTGCATAGACAGATTGGTAGAAGCCCATAACAGACGTTTTTAAGGAAGGCTGCGGGAGTGAAGCAATTTGCGAGAGCAACAGCGGCAATACTACGCCGATTGTCAAGCCAACAACGCCGTGCAACAGACTGATCGTTGCTAGTGTAGTAGCAAACGGCATACAGAAAAAAGTGAAGCAAGTGACAATGAGAGAGAGCGCAATCAACCGAATTTCATTGCGCTTTGAAACATTGAAAAAAGCAACTCCTAAAGATGCAGCAGCGTGTGGAATAAAGAAAGCTGCCATCAGCCAAATAAGCTGCCCCTCCCGAACGCCGTGGACATTTGCATAAACAGGCGTAAACCCAAAAATAGAAATAAACAACAGAGCGTGTGTAAATAATGATACAAACGTTAACGGCAGCAGATGTTTGATAGACAACACTGCCTTGACTTGTTTCCCTAAACGTTGAGAGCCATGATTCTCGATTTCTTGCGGCACTTCCTTAATAAAGAGGGCAAATAAGAGTCCGATTCCTGCCGCGACGATCCCTACCCAAAACGGAATGCTCCAGCCAAATTGTTCAACGAGAATGCCGGCTGTTACCATGCTGAGAAATTGCGGCATGACCGTCAAAAATTGCAATGTTCCCATTGCTCGGCCAGATTGGCCTGGATTAAAATAGTCGGCGTACATAATCGTTGCCATCACCCACATGGCAGCAGTAACGCCTGCTAGCAACCGTCCTGTCAAAACCCATGCAAACGAAGTGGACGATAGTAAAATGATTCCGCTTAGAATAGCGACTACAAAGCCGCCTACATAAAAATGCTTGCGCAAATGTCGCAATGAATCAAGCAAGACGCCAAGTGGAAAACGGAGCAACACTTGCGTAATGCCGTAACTGCCGAGAATAATCCCGATTGCCGCATACGTAAAGGGAATTTGTTCTAAATAAAGGCTAAAGATGGGCACATAGCTGTAAGTGCATAGCCAAAAACAGAAAACGGACACCAAAAAGACGAGATGGTGTCTCCGTTTCAATGCAATAGACACAGGCATTCCTCCTTGCTTTCACCCATCATCTTACCATCTTTTGGCGTTTGTGTGGCTGTCCTTTTATTCAAAGAAGCTTGATTTGAAATAAGCACGTGACAGCGTTATACTGGCAATGACTACGGAATCAGAGAGGTTCCCGTGACAAAAGGAGAAGCACCGATGCCACAAGCGAAAACCATATTTGATTACATTAAGCCGACCGACTATCGTTTTGTACATATATGCAGGCGCTGTGACCAGCCGCAATTTTCAAATGAACGAGAGCCAGCGGAAGCATGCGTCCGCTGTGGAAATGACTCGTTCCACGTTGTTCCTTATTACAACCCAGATCAAGATTATGGTTTAGATGTTGACTATTATGCAATCACAATGATGTATGCGCTGTGGAAGGAAGGATTGCACAAAACGCAAGTTGTTTACGATGATTTTTATCGAAAAGCGCCGTTTGTAAAAGGCGTTGGCGATTTTAGCGGCGAGCTTGGCGGTTACGTTGCTTTCGGTGGCCTTGGTCACTTGATTGAAACGATAAACAACCTCCATTTTTCGGAGGCTGATCTTGACTATTTGCGTCAACAACCAGAAGGATTTGAAGAAGCGTTTCTTGAAGATTTGCGAAAATTGCGCTTTAGCGGTGATATGTATGCAGTCGAAGAAGGCAACCTTGTGTTCCCGAACACCCCCCTTATCCGCTTAGAAGCGCCGGTATGGGAGTGCATTTGGATTGAGGCGATGCTTTTAAACATTATCAACGCTGAGTCCCTTGTGTTGACGAAGGGATCACGTATTAAAACCATTGCCGGAAAAGACGGCTTGCTTGAAATGGGGAAACGCCGGGCGCAAGGGCGGGATGCCAGTGTATATGGCGCCAAAATGGCATACATCGCAGGCTTCGATGCGACAAGCAACGTAAAGGCAGGCAAACAGTTTTCTATGCCGATTACTGGAACACAGGCCCATGTATATATTATGTTTCATCCATCAGAGTTAGAGGCGTTTCTCGCTTATGCCAACGTCTTCCCACAAAAGACCATTCCTCTGCTCGACACGACCGATACGTTAAACAGCGGTTTGCCTCATGCGATTACGACTGCACGCAAGCTGCAAGAAAAAGGCTTTGAGATGACGGCTGTCCGCCTTGATAGCGGCGACTTGGCGTATTTGTCGAAGAAAGTGCGCAAACGCCTCGACGAAGAAGGGCTTGAGCATGTTAAAATTGCCGCGACAAATGATTTGGACGAATACACCATCGCTTCTTTAAAACAGCAAGGAGCACAAATTGACATTTGGGGTGTAGGCACAAAGTTTATTACCGCTTACGACAACCCAGCCTTAGGAGGCGTCCATAAAATTGTGGCCCGACGGGCTCTACCACAAGAGTTGCGAGCGGGTATCTACAATGAGGATGACTGGATTCCGCTTATTAAAATATCAGAGAGCATCGAAAAAATTCTCAATCCAGGCCGCAAAAAAGTGTATCGTTTATTCGGCCCAGATGGAATGGCAAAAGGGGACTACATTTGCTTAGCCCATGAAAGCTTGGAGGGCCAATCAGAAATTGTCTTAAAACACCCAACCAATCCGTTGAAAGCGAAAAAAATCCGTGATTTTGAGGCAGTCGAGCTCCATAAGCAAATTTTTAAGCAAGGCAAATGCGTGTACGATGTCCCGACATTAGAAGAAGTGCGGGCTTACCATCAACGCCAAAAGAACACGTTTTGGGAAGAATATTTGCGCTTAGAAGTTCCGGAAGTGTATCCGGTTTCCCTTTCTGACGAACTAAGAAACATGAAAGAACGACTGATTGAAGAAAAACGGCAACATGATGATGGGTAACAACAGCAATCCGTTTTAGGTGAAGAGGGGAATATGCAAACATCTGAGAGTTGCGCCAAAGGCGCAGCTCTTTTTTAGCTTGCTTTTTAAGGGGTCAGCTGCCCAATTGCAGAAAAGATTGTCAAATTTTCTACAAATCTCTTTACTTTGCTTACGATTTTGCCGATGTAAAAGAAAAGGACGTAAAAGGCGAGGGAAGAGATGATCGGAAAAAAGACGCTTAACTTAAAATGGAAACTGTTTTTGGCTTTTGGCCTTTTTCTACTTATACCAAGCTTAGTCATCGGGTTATTTTCTTATTCGAGTACAAGGGACAATGTCGAAGAAACAATGCTTGAGCAAGCAAGCCATACGACAGACAATGTCCATGCATCGCTGCAACAATTTATGGAGCTGCAAACAGATAGCGTCCATTACGCGGGCCGTACAATTAATGTAAAGGAACTCTCAGATGAACAGCTTGAGCAACGCCTTGTTGATTTAACGAACATTAACGAAAATATTTTAGAAGTCTACTTAGTTGGACAGACAGGCGAAGCGGTTGCCTATAACAGCTCAACTGGATTTGGCCCAGAAGAAGGCCTCCAAGAATCGTCATGGTTTAAACAGGCGAATGCCAGGCAAGTCGAGGTGTCGATTAGCGAACCAATTTTGACAGTCGAAGGGGAAGAGGAGCACGTCGAAGTCATTATGGGCACGTTAACTGCTGACTCTACGAACGTTCTTGGTATTCGCATTAGCCTGAAAGAACTGACGGGTCAAGTCAATGCGGCAAAAATCGGCAGTACCGGCTATATGTATTTAGCCGACCAATTTGGGCGGATTGTCACACATCCGACTAGGGAAACAGGTGAATTTTTACCGGTTAACTTAATGCAGCAATTTGAAGACGAAAGCGGGCAATTCCAATCTGAGGAAGACGGCGTCGTACGGGAGCTGAATTACAACAAAATTAGCCCTACCGACTGGGTGTTAGTTGGGGCAATGTTGCCGAATGAGGCAAGCCAAACGGTTCAACCAATTTTGCAGACGATGCTAATTGTCATTGCAGCGACATTGGTGGTTGGGTGTGTCATCATTTACTTTGTCGTCCGGTCCGTCGTTGCGCCCCTTTCTGGATTGGCTAAAATGGCAAACGTGATCAAAAGCGGCAACTTAGGTGCGAAGTACGAAGGAAAGGCACTTGCCAATGACGAAATTGGCGCCCTTGCTGAGGCGTTTGACGATATGCGCAACTCACTTATTCTGACATTAAGCCATATTCAAGATAAAGCGACTTATTTGGCTTCTTCATCTGAAGAATTGCAAGCGAGCACTGAGCAAAATATGCAGGCAACGGAGCAAATCACACTCGCTGTCCAAGAGGTTTCTTCTGGGGTTGATGCCCAATCGTCCAGCATGGAACAGGGGCGGAAAGCAACCACTTCTGTGTCACAGGGCATCTCCGATATTGTTCTGTCTGCATCTAGCGTGCAAACAGCAGTTGACCAAGCGGCTGCAATGGTGGATAGTGGACAGAAAGGCGTGGAACGTAGCGTTTCGCAAATGAATGCCATTGATGCCCATGTGTCTGAACTTTCTAGCACAATTGAGTCGCTAGAACAGCAAGCGAAAACAATTGGCCAAGTGATTCGCTTAATTTCCGATATTTCCGAGCAAACGAACTTGCTCGCTTTAAACGCATCGATTGAAGCAGCACGAGCTGGCGAGCATGGCCGCGGTTTCGCGGTCGTTGCCGATGAAGTCAGAAAGCTGGCAGAACAAACAAACGAAGCTGCCCAAAACGTGCAGGAGCAAATACGCGGCATACAAACAGGGACGATGAGTGCTGGAAAAGCGATGCAAGCAGGCAAAGGCGAAGTGGCAAAAGGGGTCAAAGTCATTCAAGATGCAGGTGATTCCTTTACAGCTATCCAGTCACATATGGATGAAGTTCGTCAAAAAATCAATCAAGTTACAAATGAAGCGAAACAAATGTCTATTCAAACGGAACAGTTTATGCTTTCGTACGACAATATTTCCCAGGCGGCTGAAACGACGTCTGCTCATGTTCAAAACGTGTCAGCAGCGACTGAAGAGCAGCTTGCCTCAATGGAAGAAATTTTAAGTTCGACCACCAACCTGTCGGCGTTGGCTGAAGAACTGGAAGAAATGATTCAGCGATTTAAATGGTAACGACAACAGGGGTTGCCCCAAAAGTGCTTTGCAGCGATCTTTTGGGACAACCCCTGCTTTTTAGTCTTAAAAGAAGTCGACAAGAGCTGGCTGTTCACCGGGAATGAGGCGGAAAAAATCTTGTAGTGCTTTTTCGTCGCCGCGAATGAAGCCGGCATGCTTGAAAAAAGTGGGGCGTTTATAGCCAAGCATGAGCGCCGTCAGTGTTTGGATGTCCGTTTCAAATACCGGTTCATCGCCACCAACAGTAGTCGGTTGTGCTTTTCCATTTTTAACCGAGAATGCAAACAATCGATCGTTCCACTCTGCGACTGGGTCACTGATACGGAACACAAAGTCGCCTTGACCATTGGCAAGAAACGGGTAAGCTTGGAAAAACGGAGCGACATCAACAATGCGGGCCATAAAGTATGGAATCGTCTCAGCTTTTGTTTTTGCGTCTGGCAGAAAATACGACAAGCCTTCTGCTGCTGGCACCGTCAATTCAGCTGTGTCAGCCATGGAGTCGTGCTGGCCGATAAAGGCAAACAAAGCATTTAAGCCTTTTTGGTCGCCAAAGATTAGTTCTTCTGTTGTGAATTTCCGTTTTTGAATTGTATAGATCATATAGGCGCTCGGCTCTCCCGCCGCGTCTATGTACAAAACGGCTTTCTTTGCTTTATACGCTCCGTTTTGCAGATGGTCCCACCATTGTGGATCACGGACGAGCATCCCATGGCAGAGGCGCTTCTTGTAGACGGCACAGATTCTCGGATCAGATGGGTCGACCCGCTCTAACTTGCCATCAGCAATTGGCAAGGGCTTTGGCAGTTGCTTGGCATTTAGTGTATAGGTAGTTTTCTCACAAAGAATTTCCCAGCCGAATTTACGGTAAAAGCTCACCGAAAATGGCGCTAAATACGACAATAAGTGGCCTTCTGCGCGCATCGTTTGCAACGTGTGGCCAAGCAGTTGGCGCACATGGCCTTTGCGTCGTTGTTCAGGGTAGGAAGCAACGCCAGCAAGGCCACCCATTGGCATCGTTTTTCCGTGGATGTGGACAGCCAAAGGCAAAAGTGCTAGTTTTGAGAGGAGCTGGCCGTTCTCCGTGGCGCCGATGTTAATCGATCTGTCCCATGCTTTTTGGGCACGCTGGCGGTGGTCATCAGGGTTCTCAACTTGAAAAGCATAGCAGCTAAGCTGAAAAGCTTGCTCGAAATCTTTGTCAGTTAGTCTATGAATCGTCATAGTAAGCATCCCCCTAGGTTTTGCAGGCTATGTTAAGTTTAGCATGGCAGACGGAGAATGAAAGCGAAAAAATATGATACAATACGATGAAAAGAACTTAATCATAATGGGGTGTAGCGTGAATGGCAAGTTCAGTGATAGAACGGCTGCGTCAAGACCGCGCCGCGCATTTAGAAGAATTGAGTGCATTTTTAAAAATTCCAAGCATTAGCTCCATTTCCGAGCATAAGGAAGACATCCGTGCTGCAGCAGAATGGTTGAAGCAAGCGTTTCTTCAGGCAAAAATGGAGAAAGTGGAAATCATTGAAACGAAAAAGCATCCTATCGTTTATGCAGAGTGGCTTGATGCAGGGCCAGAGGCAAAAACGATATTGATTTATGGCCATTACGATGTTCAGCCAGTTGACCCTTTGCATTTATGGGAAACGGAACCGTTTGAGCCGACTGTTCGCGATGGCAAGCTTTATGCCCGTGGGGCTAGTGATGACAAGGGTCAAGTGTTCATGCATTTGAAAGCGGTGCAAACGATGCTTGAAGTAGAAGGGACGTTGCCGTTTAACGTCAAATTTTTAATTGAGGGCGAAGAAGAGATTGGTTCGCCTAATCTTGATGAATTTGTAGCGAACGAGAAAGAGCGTTTAGCTGCCGACGTGTTGCTTATTTCCGATACGACGATGCTTGAAGCAGGCAAACCGGCTATCTGTTCGGGGCTGCGTGGCATTGCTGCGTTAGAAATCCGCGTAAAAGGGGCAAAAGGCGACTTGCACTCTGGCCTGTATGGAGGCGCTGTACAAAATGCCTTGCATGCCCTTGTTCAATTGCTCGCTTCGATGCGCGATGAGAACGGAAAAATCACGATTGACGGCTTTTATGAAGGGATTGAAATCCCTTCTGCAGAAGAAATGGAAAGCATCAAGGCGTTAGGAAGCGGAGAAGAGGCGCTAAAAGAGGAGCTTGGTGTCAATGAACTGTTCGGAGAGAAAGGGTATACAGCCCGAGAGCGCACGTGGATTCGGCCGACGCTTGAATTAAACGGCGTCTATGGCGGTTTCCAAGGGGAAGGTGTCAAAACGGTGATTCCAGCGGAAGCAACCGCGAAAATCACATGCCGCTTAGTGCCGGGACAAGACCCAATTGACATATTGGAAAAAATCGAAGCCCATATTCAAGCGCATACGCCGCCTGGAGTGACAGTGACAACAGAACGTCATGATACAGGCAAGCCTTTTGTCGCTCCAGTGACAGACCCTGTATTTGCTGCATGTGCCCGTGCTTACGAGGAAGTCTACCAGACAGAAGTGGCGTACACGAGGATGGGTGGGTCCATTCCAGTAGTGGAGACATTTGATTCGCAACTTCATATTCCGATTGTCCTTATGGGATTCGGTTTGCCGAGCGAGAATTTCCATGCTCCAAATGAACATTTTCATCTCGAAAATTTTGATAAAGGGATGGAAACCATTGTCGCTTTTTGGAACCAATATGCAAATAGGTAAAGGAAAACGGATCGCCCTGTTCGTCGCCGGCCTGTCGACTACGTTTTGGACGCGTAACCAAAACGGTCGGGAGGCCTTTTCCTTTTATTCATCCATAATGGTGTAAGTTTGTAAAGTCAGCTCTAAGATTCGTTTGCATAGGCATCAAGCACGATTTATTTATAGTACACTAGATATAGAAAGCACTGTGAATGGAGGAGACATATTCGTATGGACCAACAAATAGGACCGCACATTCAGTTAATTGCCCTTGATATGGATGGGACACTGCTGGATGACAATCACGAAATTTCGGAAGGCAATCGTGAGGCGATTGCAGAAGCCCAGGAATTAGGTGTCCATGTTGTGTTGGCAACAGGCAGGACGTTAGCAAGTTGCGGGAAGTATGCCACATCGCTTGGGCTGAAGTCTTTCTTAGTGACCGCAAATGGCAGTGAAATTTATGACTGTGAAGGGAGTGTTTTTAATACGAGTTTGATGCCGCCAGAGGCGGTTGACCACATATACGAACTAACGGAGAAGCATGGCGTACATGTATGGGGCGCTTCAAGGAAATCGATATTCCGTGGCAAGTTGCCCGATGACAGGCATGGCCACGAGTGGCTAAAATTCGGGTTTGATACCGAAGATGATGAAGTGCGCAAAGCGATTATCGCTGAGCTCCAGCTGCGGGCCATCACAGAAATAACCAATTCAAGCCCAACCAATATCGAAATCAATGCCCTAGGCATTAACAAAGCGTTTGCGTTAAAGAAAGTATGCGACGACTTAGGCATTTCGTTGCAAAACGTCATGGCTGTTGGCGACAGTTTAAATGATATTGCTATGATTACTGAGGCAGGACTTGGAATCGCCATGGGCAATGCCCAGGAGGCTGTAAAGCGAAAAGCTGATTGGATTACAGCCACAAACACCAATGATGGCGTTGCCGCTGCTATTCAGCGCTGGGTCGTACTGCCGCAACAGAAGGAAAAGCGGAAAGCAGAGGAGAAATCAAGTTCCCATTAAACAACGATTGGGTGGCACCGAAGATCTCGATGTGACATATAAATAGGTTTTTGTCAGAGATAAGGAAAGCAGCGACTGTCTCTTGTCAGAACCAGTTTTAACTGGGAAACGAGCGAGATGTTCTTAAGAGGCGTTGTTCGTCCAGGTGCTGCAAAGCTTTTCGCATATTCGCTATGGCTTGGCATAGAGGAATTATTTATGGAGATAATGGATGGTTATAGAGTTGTCTAAGGCATTTATGAGTGGCCTTAAGACGGCTCTTTTTTTATTTAAGATGTGCCAGACTTGTGTATGTTGCTGCAGAAACCGTGTGAACTCTTTTTACTGGCAGGTATGATAACGCTGTACGAGACGCACGCTATGCAGAAGAACAGAAAAAGACGTCGGTTAGCTTGTTGCTTGTTGTGAATATTTTTTGTCTATGAGTCTTGACAAAGTTGGCATTGGTTATTAAAGTTGCATTAGAGAAACTTTATTGTGGACAGGAAAGTGTCCTGTATTTATGCATAAAGTAATGAATGGAGAATATATGGCTAAAGGGGGATATGTCATTGAATAAGAACATATGGGGAATAAGTTCAATAAGTGCAGCTGTTGTCTTGCTTGCTGCAACGGGGTGTTCAGATGGGGCAGGAGGAGAAGTCGAGCCAAGTGAGGACGACCCCATTCAAGTCGTCGCTACGATCGCCCAAATTGGCGAGCCATTAGAACGAATTGGCGGCGATTTTGTGGAAGTAAAAACGATTATGGGTCCTGGGGTAGACCCCCATTTATATGAGGCGTCGCAAAGTGATTTGCAAACGATTAGCAACGCCGATGTCATTTTTTATAATGGCCTTCATTTAGAAGCGCAAATGTCTGACGTATTTGCTAATGTGGATGTGCCGGCATTGGCGATTGGCGAAGAGGTGGCGGAAAGTGAATTGCTAGATGATGAAGAGGACGCTTCGGCGACAGACCCCCATATTTGGTTTGACGTAAACATGTGGCAACAGGCGATTGACGCGGCCGTTGAACAATTAAAAGAAATAGCGCCAAGCGAAGCCGATTATTTTGAACAAAACAAGCAAGATTATTTTGCCGAGCTAGATGAGCTATACACATTTTCGGTTGAGAAGTTAGGCGAAATTCCTGAAGAGCAGCGGATTTTAGTAACAGCCCATGATGCGTTCCAATATTTTGGGCGTATGAATAACATAGAAGTGGTCGGCTTGCAAGGTTTAAGCACAGAAGACGAGGTTGGCATTTCTGACATTCAATCAACGATTGATACAATTGTCGAAAAACAAGTGCCCGCTGTATTTGTTGAAAGCAGTGTCAATGATTCTTCGATACAGGCTGTGATTGAAGGCGCCGGAGAAGCTGGCGTTGACATTGAATTAGGAGGCACACTTTATTCTGATGCAATGGGAGAAGCAGGGACAGAGGAAGGCACATATATTGGGATGTACCGACACAATGTCGAAACCATTTATGATGCGCTTATGAATGGAGGCGGCCAAGACTAATTAAATGATGGCGGATTAGTGGCGGAGCGCACCAACAGGAGATGAACAGAACATGAATGTAATTGATGTCCGGCAGCTTAGCGCTGCTTACCGAAAAAATACGGTGTTGCAAAATGTCTCATTTGAAATCGCCCCAGGTACATTGACGGGCATTGTGGGGCCAAACGGAGCAGGAAAGTCGACGTTAATCAAAACGGTGCTCCAATTGCACCCTTACTTGTCAGGAGACGTAACTTTTTTCGGCGAACCCCTTAAAAAAGTAAAAACGCGGATTGGTTACGTTCCACAGCGAGGCTCAGTTGATTGGGACTTTCCGACAAACGCTCTAGATGTTGTCCTGATGGGGCTGTATGGCCGGATTGGCTGGCTGAAATGGCCGCAAAAAAAACATCGGGAACAAGCAATGCAAGCACTTGAAAAAGTCGGGATGACTGAGTACGCGAATCGGCAAATTAGCCAGCTGTCTGGCGGGCAGCAGCAACGTGTGTTTTTAGCGCGTGCCCTCGTTCAAGAGGCTGATCTCTATTTTATGGATGAGCCGCTTGCTGGAGTCGATGCTGCTACAGAGCGAGCAATCATGGCGATATTAAAAGAGTTGCGTAAAGAAGGAAAAACGGTTCTTGTCGTTCACCATGATTTACAGACAGTCGCTGATTATTTTGACCACGTGCTTTTTCTAAACAAGACGGTTATTGCCCATGGGCCGACGGAAGAAGTGTATACCGCTGCTAATATTGAAAAAACATACGGCGGCGCGATCCACTTCATGAAAGGGGATGGGCGCAATGTCAGTGCTATCATCCATTAACTTTCAATGGGTTCTCGTTAGTGCGGTTTTGCTCGGTGTTGCCTCAGGCATGTTCGGCACGCTAGCTTACTGGAAAAAACAAAGCTTAATGAGCGATGCATTGTCTCACGCAGCATTGCCAGGCGTTGTCATTGCCTTTATGATCATTCAGGAGAAACAATTGCTGTTTTTAATTGTCGGCGCCGCTTTAAGTGCCTTACTAGGCGCTTGGCTCATTTATGCGATCCGGTCTGCGACACGCATCAAGGAAGATGCGGCAATGGGCATTATTTTGTCCGTCTTTTTTGGCGGCGGGATTGTGTTGTTAACGATTGTTAACCGCACTGCTGGTGGCAACCAAAGCGGACTTGATACATTTATTTTTGGCCAGGCGGCGAGCATGGTGCGCCAAGATGTGTACACCATGGCGGCGCTGGCGGCAGCGGTGATTTTGCTAATTGTGATTGCCTTTAAAGAGTGGAAGCTCTATTTGTTTGATGCTGATTTTGCCAAAGGGCTGGGGCTGCCCGTACCTGTTATGAATGGGCTCTACGTGTTTGGCCTCGTTACGACGATTGTAATCGGCATACAAGCCGTCGGAGTGATTTTAATGGCTGCTCTTTTAATCATCCCTGCTGTTAGCGCCCGTTATTGGACCCATTCTTTTAAAGGGATGATGGTTCTCTCTGCTGTTTTTGGCGGTTTTTCTGGCGCGTTTGGCACGTTTATTAGCGCTCAAGGAGCGGGCTGGCCCACTGGCCCGTTCATTGTTCTTTCAGCAACAGCTTTTTTCCTCGTTTCCCTTGTATTTGGAAAAGAAAAAGGTTTGTTTACTGAACGAATCGAATTCAAAAAGCAGCAACGGGATGCACGGGCCCAACATGATGAGGAAGCAAAGCGGATTGCAGCAGAAGGGGGCGGGCAGCCATGATTTCTTATGAAGGGTGGATTCTCATAACTGGAGCCCTCGTTGGCATTACATGCGGCATCGTCGGCGCCTACTTAATTTTGCGGCGGATGGCGATGATGGCCGACGCGATCAGCCATACCGTTTTGCTTGGCATTGTTATCGCGTTTCTCATTACCCAAAGCTTAGAAGGCGTTCATATGCTCATTGGCGCGATTGGCGCAGGGATATTAACCACATTTCTCGTTCAATGGTTCCATTCCAAAGGGGTCGAACATGACGCTTCCATTGGCGTGGTGTTTACGTCGCTATTCGCTCTTGGCGTCATTTTAATATCAACGGCTGTAGGCAATGTCCACCTTGATATTAAGCATGCCTTAATGGGAGAAATCGCTTTTATTCCTTGGAATCGATTGACGCTCTTTGGCTTTGAGATCCCTGTGGCTACGGCCACGTTGCTGCTTGTGTTGGCGATCGTTTTGTTTTTTGTGCTCGCTTTCTACAAAGAATGGAAAATCACCTCTTTTGATCCAGCATTGGCCGTAAGCCTCGGTTTTCCTGTCATGTTGCTTCACTACCTATTTATGACGCTTGTCTCGATTACGACGGTCGCTTCGTTTGATGCCGTTGGGGCCATTATGGTTGTCGCTATGCTCATTACACCGGCTGCTTCTGCCTATTTATGGACCAACCGTTTATCGATTATGCTCGTTTTAAGTGCGGGCTTTGGTGCGTTGTCGGCTATTCTTGGCTATTATGTCGCCCTATGGCTAGATAGTTCGATTTCAGGGTCGATGGCGTTAATGACCGGTGCTGTGTTTCTTGTTAGTTTTATTTGTTCCCCATCGCATGGACTTGTCTCAAGATGGGTCCGGCCTGAGGAGACAACGAAAGCACAATAATAGAAGGAAGCCCAAGCCTTTTTGGACAATGAGGTCTGGGCTTTTTTGTGTTTTTAGGCGAAAAGCCTGTTAGGAGGGGCGTTGGTGGTTTTCCTGCAGTTGTCGGAGCTTCCGCGTCAATCGGGCAAACTCTTCATGATTGCGTTCATCGAGTGCTTTATCGATGGCTGCGCGGAGGCGATTGATTTGATTAGCTTCTGATACGTAGTCGAGAAACTGTTTCGTTTCCTGCTCATACATTTGAAATTGTTTATATGTTTTGTAAGGGCGGGATAGGGGTGTATCAAGCAACTGTCGATAAAGGTGGTTTAAATTCCTTCCATAAAAATGGACAATTAAATAAAAGGGAGCAGATGGGTTTGTGACGATGTCGTCCCACGCTTTTGCGACACTTTCTGTCTTTTTTGCTCCATAGTAGTACACAAATCCAGGCTCATCCGATTGAGTGCTGGCAACGATGAGCGTACGTGCCCTAGGAAGTCGTTTTTCAGTAAAATACAAATGTTGTAGCAAGTGGGGTGTTGATTTGATGTGGAGAAGCAAATCTCGTGCATCGCGATGCTTCAAATGGTGCTTGTTCAGAAACCATTCTAAAAATTGTTTTTTCAGTTGATCGCTCAAGGCACGCTCCTCCTTTTTCTGTTATGGGTATGTTTATGTAAAAAACCGCCCTCCATGCAGAGGACGGCCTTTTAAGGGCTTAAAAAGTAAACTGGGCGTCTTGATTGGTCACAGCGACAATCACTTTGCCTTGATCAAGACGTTCTTCCAACTGTTCAGCTTCATCTGCAGTAAAGCCAATTTCTTCAAATTTGGCCCGAAGCTCATCGCCCTTACTCCGGAACGTGTTTTTAAGAGCAGTGCCTAACCCAGTCTCAGCTGCACTGATTTTGTTAGCGTCGGCATTATCGGCCACACGCTCTGTCCGGTCGTCGTCGTGAGTGATGACATAAATGTCGTCTTCAGATACGTTCTTCGCTTTTAGGGCATTGACTGCTTGGACAACTTCTTCATCATTGAAAAACTCTTTATAAACAGGTTTCATATTGTATCGCCTCCCTGTTTTTTGCTTACCCCGCTCTTGAAATCTTAAAACGTAGGAAAGCAAAAATCTATAAAGCTGGAGGACGCTGTTGTTTTAAAATGCGGCTATCAAACACAAACGGACCGAATGGAATCACGGAGGCGATGCTTGCCAACAGCGCGGTTTTAAAAGACCAAGCGCGGCTGAAAAAATAGGAAGCCACAAACAGCATATAAACAATAAACAAAACGCCATGTGCCATTCCGACAATGCTTACCGCTTCAGGAATATCAGCAAAATATTTAAGGGGCATTGCCACAAACAGCAATAGCAGCAACGAAATGCCTTCTATATAACTAATCCATTTGAACATACGTGCCCTCCTTACTCTTTCCTTTAGTATAACAGCAAGCTGGGCAGTGATGTAGCGTAGAACGAGAAAACATGCCATTTTTTGAAAAATGGTCAATTTTTAAGAGGAGGCGTTGTTCCGTTAGCAAGATTAGTGTCCGCCGAAAGGAAGAGCGCTTCCTTCCATTGACCGGCCTTAACGGAAGTCGACAAAACCAATCAGACAGAAGCCTTCCCTCTCAAACAGCTTATCGATTTTGTCTATGGTATACTACTTAAAAGAGGTGAGCAAATGAAAGCCTACGAGCAAACCGTTACGGTTAGTGATAAAGTAGCTGTTCGATTAAAAAAGGGACACCCCCTTTTCCATAAAGATGATTTTCACTTGCCTGCTGACGTCCGCGAGGGGACGATTCTTCGCGTTACAGATAGTGGCGGCCGTTTTTTGGCCCGTGGCTATTACGGAAAACAGAATGTCGGCCAAGGCTGGGTGCTTTCCACTAACAAAGGTGAGTCCATTGACGCCCGCTTTTTTAAGGGGAAAATTGAAACAGCTTTAAACAAACGGGCTGGGCTTTTTGTCAATGAAGAGACAACCGCATTCCGTGTTTTAAATGGGGAAGGAGACGGAGTCGGCGGACTTACAATTGACTATTATGAAGGGTTTTTTTTGGTAACGTGGTACAGCAAAGGCATGTATTCATTTCGCAGCCAAGTTCTTGAGGCGCTTACTGCGTGTACGGCCTACAAAGGCATCTATGAGAAGAAACGTTTTGCTAGTGAAGGCCAATATGTCGAAGATGACGATTTCGTTTGTGGAGAGCGCGGTCAGTTCCCATTGCTTGTTAAAGAAAATGGCATGTATTTCGCTGTTTATTTAAATGACGGACCGATGACGGGTATTTTTCTCGATCAACGCCACGTAAGAAAACAGATTCGTGACCAATACGCGCCTGGAGCGCGAATGTTAAACCTTTTTTCCTATACGGGTGCTTTTTCTGTTGCCGCTGCGCTTGGCGGGGCAGCTAACACAACAAGCGTTGATCTTGCCAACAGGAGCCGTTCGAAAACAGAAGAACAATTTTTAATTAATGGCATTGCTGTTGAAGACCAGCACATTGTTGTTATGGACGCATTTCGCTATCTATCCTATGCTGAAAAAAATCGGCTTGAGTTTGATCTGGTAGTCCTTGATCCGCCTAGCTTTGCCCGTTCGAAAAAACGGACATTCAGCGCGGCAAAAGACTACACGCTTTTGTTGGAGAAGGCGCTATCGGTAACAGCGCCAAACGGTATTATTGTGGCCTCGACCAATGCCGCCAACGTTGAACGGAGGCGTTTTAAACAATTTGTAGACCAGGCATGCACAGCCAAAAACTGCAGCTATGAACTGCTTGAAGAACATCGGCTTCCAGAGGATTTTGCCACTTCGCCGGCCTATCCTCAAGGACAATACTTAAAAGTGCTCATCATCAGAATAACGGGCAAGGAGTGATTGAATGAAGAAAAAAGCAGTATTAGCCGAAAAGCCGTCTGTAGCCCGGGACATTGCCAGGGTTCTTGGATGCAATCAAAAAGGAAACGGTTATTTGGAAGGAAACGGCTATATTATCACATGGGCGCTTGGCCATTTAGTAACACACGCAGATCCTGAGCATTACGGCAAGCAGTATAAAACTTGGAAACTAGAAGAACTGCCGATGTTGCCAAAACGCCTTGAGCTTGTCGTGATCAAACAAACAGCGAAACAGTTCCATGCTGTTAAGCACGTATTAAACCGCCAAGATGTAGGAGAAGTTGTAATAGCAACTGATGCTGGACGCGAAGGGGAGCTCGTCGCCCGCTGGATTTTGGAGAAAGCCCATGTCAAAAAACCTGTAAAACGATTATGGATTTCGTCCGTTACGGATAAAGCCATTAAAGATGGATTTAAACAACTGAAAGACGGCAAACGCTACGAAACGTTATATGCCGCAGCAGCAGCAAGAGCCGAGGCAGATTGGTACGTCGGAATTAACGGAACAAGAGCATTGACGACGAAGCATAACGCCCAGCTGTCCTGCGGCCGTGTGCAGACGCCTACACTTGCCATTCTTGCCGACCGGGAGGAAGCAATCCGCAAGTTTGTGCCAAAACCGTACCACACCATTTCGGTCGAAACGAAAGACGGTGTTACATTCCGTTGGGCGGACAGGCGCTCAAAAGAGGAACGGATTTTTGACGACAAGCGGGCAAAAACGCTGCAAGAAAAGCTGCAGCAGTCTGCCATTGTCATTGATTCTGTCAACGCAAAAACGAAGCGGACGCCTCCACCGCCTCTTTACGACTTAACGGAATTGCAGCGCGAGGCAAACAAGCGCTTTGGCTATTCGGCTAAAGAAACGCTTGCTGCTTTGCAACGTTTGTATGAACAACATAAAGCGGTTACGTATCCGCGCACAGATTCACGCTATCTTTCTTCTGATCTTGTCGAAACGTTGAAAGAACGTCTCCACGCTGTTGATGTCCAGCCTTTCCGCAAAATGGTAGCTAACGCCAAAAAACAAGGGCTTGCCAATGCAAAACGGCAAATGGTCAACGATGCAAAAGTGTCAGACCACCATGCGCTCATTCCAACGGAACAACCTCAGAGCGCAAGCGCCATGAGCGACAAGGAAGCAAAGCTGTATCACTTGATTGTGCGCCGTTTTCTGGCAAACTTTTTCCCGCCAAGTGAGTCAGAGTTAACGTCAGTAGAAGCGACGGCAAACGGAGAGCTGCTTCGGGCCAAAGGCGAACGCCTTGTGTCTGCTGGCTGGCGTGGGCAGGAAACAGGTGAAGAAGACGAAGCGTTGGCCCGTTTGTTGCCAGCTATGAGCAAAGGCGATAAAAAGGCTGTTAAATGGGTAGGCATGACACAAGGCAAAACTAGCCCACCGCCACGTTTTAATGAGGGTACGTTATTAGCGGCAATGGAAAAACCTGCCCAGCATATGGAAGCGAAAGACGAGACAATTAAAAAGACGCTTGCACAAGCTGGGGGAATTGGGACAGTAGCGACGCGGGCCGATATTATTGAAAAGCTTTTCTCTAGCTTCTACATTGAAAAGAAAGGCAAAGATTTATATATCACTTCAAAAGGCAAACAGCTGCTTGAGCTTGTTCCGGCTGAATTGAAATCGCCAGCACTTACGGCAGAATGGGAGCAACGGCTCGAAAAGATCGTCCAAGGCAAAGAACAAAAACAAATGTTTATTGCAGAAATGAAAGAATACGCCAAAGCCGTTGTCGCCCAAGTAAAAGCCGACACCGCCACTTTCCGCCACGACAACAAAACAGGTGAAAAATGCCCTGAATGCGGCAAATTTCTCCTTGAAGTAAACGGCAAAAAAGGAAAAATGCGCGTATGCCAAGACCGGGAATGCGGTTATCGGAAAAACATTGCAATGACCACAAATGCACGCTGTCCAAAATGCAAAAAGAAACTAGAACTTCGCGGTGAAGGCGAAGGCCAAGTGTTTGCGTGTGTTTGCGGCCATCGCGAGAAAAAGGCGCAATTTGAACAACGACGTAAACAAAACAAACATAAAAACGTATCAAAACGAGAAGTGCAGAGCTATATGAAGAAGCAAAACAAGCAAGACCAGTTTGCGAATTCAGCGCTTGCCGACCAGCTTGCTAAGCTAGGCCTTAAAGGCGACGACTCGTGATTTGATAGGGCAATAAACCCGCATGCAGCCGAGAAAAGCATGTGGGTTTTGTTGTACTTCTATTTTTACATAGTTGAACCACTGCCTCGCCTCTCTTTAGCCAATCTTTACGAATGTTAACGGTTTATTTGCGGTTGCTTTACATCGGCCCTTTATACTTACAAATGGAGATCATTTTTACCCTAATGGGAGGCGAAAAGCATGAAACGTTCAAAGAAATTGGCAGTGGCAGGGCTGGTTGGGATCGTGTGTCTTGGAGCGACCTACACGGCGGCATTTGCATCAGACAGTGGGGAAGTAGGAGAAGAAGGCAATCAGCCTAGCAGTGGACAAGCCAAAAATGTCATCTTTTTAATTCCTGATGGCTTTTCGCAAGGCTATACAAACAATTACCGTTTATACAAGGAAGATGGCGAGCCTATTTGGGACGAACGCAACATGCTGCGCGCCTTCGTGCAAACGCACTCGGCAAATGCAGAAGTGACCGATTCCGCTGCAGCAGGCACAGCTTTAGCAACCGGGGAAAAAACGAATAATGGCATGATCGGCGTAACTCCTGCTGGACAAACATTGCCGACAATTCTCGACTCAGCGAAAGAAAACGGCAAGCGCACAGGACTTGTGGCTACATCAACGATTACACACGCGACGCCTGCCGCTTTTGCTGTTAGCGTAGAGTCACGGAACAGTTATACAGAAATCGCCTCACAAATGGTCGCAAACGATCATATCGATTTAATGCTTGGTGGTGGCCGGACAGAGTTTGTGCCTGAAGACCAAGGCGGTATTCGCGAAGATGGCGTCGATTTAATAAGCGAAGCAGAAGAAAAAGGGTTTGCATTTGTAGAGACAGCGCGGCAATTAGCGAACTGGAATGGTGAAGAAGACCGCTTGCTTGGCTTGTTTGCTGAAGAAGCACTGTCGCCGGCAGCTAATAAACGGACGGACGAGCCTAGTTTAGGGGAGATGACTGAAAAAGCAATTGAATTCTTGTCAAAAGAGGACAATGGGTTTTTCTTAATGGTAGAAGGCAGCCAAATTGACTGGGCTGGACACGCCAATGACGCCTATTACGCCATGACAGATACGGCCGCTTTTGAAGAAGCAGTCGAAGCAGCGGTCGATTTTGCCGATGAGAATGGCGAGACGCTTGTCGTCATGGTCGGCGATCATGATACAGGGGGGATGGCCGTTCACGCATCAGAAGAAGGGGATCCGTCTAAGCTTCATGGTGTCTCTGCTCTAGGGAGCGACATGGCTGCAGAAGTCGAACGGAATTATAGCAACTTAAAAGAAGTGCTTGAAACGTACACCAATTTTGAATGGACAGAAGAAGAATTGGATCAACTGAAAGAAAGCGACTCACTGGAATTAGCGATCAATACGGCCATCAGCGAAAAAGCAGGCGTAGCCTGGTCATCGTTAGATCATACAGGCATTGACGTGCCACTGTACGCTTACGGCGCCGGGGCAGAACGGTTTACCGGCACGATCGACAACACTGAAGTCCCGAAAATCATGAAAGCAGCGCTGGGGATTTAAACCAGTTGATTTTCAAGCCGGGAAAGAACGTCCTATAGTATAGAAAAAGGATTTAAGGAAGAAGGGGCCTTGTAGCTGCTTCTTCCTACAATGATTGTCTCTTCGTTGTTCATAAAAAAACCTAAAATGTTCTGGGGTTTATTTCTATCTCATGTTTATACATCGTGTTAAAAATAGATATAACTATCTTTCTCTGATCAAAATTCCCTCTCAAGTTTCGCCTCCTCGCTGGATCCATTTTCTCTTTCCTAAGTACACCGGTTCGTATAAATCGGGAGTACTGCCACTCTTACTGTAACGGATCCTTATGGCTTAGTTAAATAAGAGATTGTATAAAGGTACATCGTTCTTCTATAATCAGTAGAATGTATTGGAGGGATGATGGGTGTTTATTAAACACATTACATGTAAAGTGAAAAAAGAAAAGAAAGACGTTTTTTCTAATGGTCAAGCTAAATGGGGTTATCTAAAAGGATTGGAAGGCTTTGTAGGTCAAATTGGAGGGTGGAGTGATAAACAAGAAAATACTGTCTATATCTTTTCTTTATGGCAAGACAAGAAAGATTATCTACACTTTATGAAGAACGAACATGACAAGGTTGCGTTCCTTACTGGCCAGGAAGGAAGTATTTCTTCTATACATATAGAATTATTTGAGGAGAAATTTGGTATATGTGAAGGCAATATCAATGATTTTATTAATGGAAATTATATTCGTTTTGCCAACTGTGATGTTAGGGAAAATAGAATGGCTCACTTTGAAGAGATGCAAATAAAAGTTTGGAATAAAAACATGGCTCAAGAAGAAGGAATGCTAGGTGGTTATTTTGCTAAAAATACATTAAGTAAAAGATACCTCGTGTTAACAGGGTGGATTGATAAAAAGGCCCATACGAAGTATTTACAAAACACGTTTAATAGATTGATAAACGAAAGTGACGTAAATGCTGATGTATCGACTATGTATGGCGATCAATTTTTAGTAGAAAAATCTTGGCTGTTTATGAAATAGTTAAATATTCATATAGCAGCACCGCTGCAGCCAGTGTCTTGTTGCGATTGCTTTACGCCAGCCAAGGACCGATAAATACACTCTCAGAGGGACACAAGGCTTCTTTTCGAGTATACTGGAAGTAAATTTGAGTTGAAAGACAGATACTGGAGGTTAAAACGTGTCCATCGAATCAGAACACGATCTCATCGCTTTACAGAAGATTGGCCGTATCGTGGCAATGGCCCGTGAAGAGATGCTATCCTCTGTCCAGGCTGGAATTACAACGGCAGAGCTTGACGGCATCGGCAAAAGGGTGTTGGATGAGCATGGAGCTGTCTCCGCGCCTTATATTACCTACGGTTTTCCGGGAACAACGTGTATCTCTGTAAATGAGGTAGCTGCCCATGGCATCCCAGGCCCTCGGGTGCTGAAGGAAGGGGACGTCGTTAATATTGATGTGTCGGCGGAGCTGGGCGGGTATTATGCTGACACCGGGGCAACGACAGTGGTAGGATCTCGCTCGCCGCACAAGGAAAAGCTATGTCAGAGCTCGCTTCGTGCGCTGCACCAAGGGCTTAAGAAGGCTAAGGCGGGTGCGAGGATCAGCGGCATCGGACGGGCGATTCACAACGAAGCCCGCAAAGGTGGCTTCACCGTGATCCGTAATTTGGCCGGGCACGGCATTGGCCGCAAGTTGCATGAGATGCCAGACAGCATTTTGAATTATTATGATCCACGAGACAGCAGGTTGCTCACGAACGGGCTCGTGCTCGCAGTGGAAACTTTTGTATCGGATGGGGCGGAATTTGTAGACGAGGGCGCTGACGGTTGGGGGCTGCTGCTGCCAGAGCATCATTATGCTGCACAGTTTGAGCACACGATTGTCATTACCAAAGATAAGCCGCTTATTTTAACAGCGTAACGTTATTTTCGAGCTTAATCATTTGGAAAAACGGTTGTCCTTAAGAAAGGGCGGCTGTTTTTTTACGAAAAGGCCAATAAATTCTCATCACTAAAAAGCTTGCCGGGCATCTCGCGTCGGCAAGCTTTCGTGGTTGCTTTTTATGGTGCGTAAATCCCTAAAGCATTTAAACCAATGGAAGGAGTGTTTATTTCTTCGATAAATTTTCAACTAGCTCTTTTACGTCAATTCCGCTAGACGCTTTTAAGGACTCTTGCAAGCCAGCCATTAAGTCGGTCGCGTAGCCAGTTACTTTGTTAGCGCCGCTCCCTTGGCCGCCTGCGCCGGTATCGACAACGGTAATCTTATCGATGTTCGCGAGCGGTGCTGCTACTTCGCGAGCATAATCAGGGAGCATTTCGATTAACATGCTAAGTTTAGCGGCTTCTCCGTATTTTTCAAACGCTTCGGCAATTTTTTCTTTTGCTTCCGCTTCTGCCAGCCCTTTAAGACGAATGACTTCAGCTTCAGCTTCCCCACGTGCTCGTTCGGCTTCCGCTTCTGCCAGCCCGTCAACACGGACCCGCTCCGCTTCCGCTTTCGCCATTGCTTCAACACGGTATTTGTCTGCATCTGCTTCGGCAAGTTGTTTGCTTTTTTGCGCGGCAGCCGCTTGCTCGACGGAATAACGGTCGGCGTCTGCTTTTTTCTTGACTTCAGCGTCATACTGCCGTTCGCGGCGGGCAATTTCTCTTTCTTCAAGCTCGATTTGCTTTTGCCGCTCAATGATTTGAATTTGCATTTGCTGTTCCGTTACTTCCTGCTTTGAACGGGCTTCTTGCAAATGGTAGGCTTGGTCCGCTTGCGCTTTTGCCTGTTCTTGCTCGCTGCGGTACGCAGCTACTTTCAATTGGTTGTTCTTTTCCGCCTCAGCAATTTCAGTGGCACGTTCAATCTCGGAACGCTGCGCCTCCATATTGGCATTTGCCTGGCGAATGCGTGTTTCTTTATCGGCTTCAGCCGTGGCGATGTCTGCATCACGCTTCACTTGGGCGATGCGCGGTTTCCCGAGTGATTCTAAGTAGCCGTTGGTATCACGTAAATCTTTGATTGTAAATGATACAATGACAAGTCCCATTTTGGCCAGGTCTTGAGAAGCAACTTTTTGCACTTCTTGTGAAAACCGTTCGCGGTTTTTATAAATTTCTTCGACAGTCATCGAACCTAGAATGGAGCGAAGATGCCCTTCTAGTACTTCTTTTGCTTCTTGTTCCCGGTCATCCCGAGTTTTGCCGAGGAACTGTTCTGCCGCAGTCGCAATTTCGCCAATGGAGCCGCCAATTTTAATGATGGCGGTACCGTCGGCAATGACAGGCACGCCTTGTTCGGTATAAACTTCTGGTGTTTGTACGTCGAGTTTGCTCGACAAGAGTGAAAGTGGTTTTGCTTGCTGGAATACAGGCATGACAAAGGTTCCGCCGCCTCTGACAATTTTAATGCGGTTCCCAGCCTCATCCATGTTCACATTTTTGCCGCCAAGGTAGCTGCCTGTGACAATCAATGCTTCATCTGGGCCTGCTGTTCTGTAGCGAGTTACGAACACGCCGACAAGCACAGCAAGAATAACAAGGACAATTCCAATAATAATCATGATTTCTACTGCCATTATATACCTCCAATTAATCAAGTAATGGATCTGTCAATTCGGAGACGTAAGCGATATTGTTTTCGATTTTCATAATGACCGCCGTCGCCCCAGCGGAAATCGGTTTCCCGTCCATGCTTGTGGCCGTTTTGGCAATGGTGCCGCTGTCGAGGCGAACGACGATTTCGCCGAAGCCTTCCGCAGGGATCGAGAGAATGATTTCGCCGTATTCCCCTTCTAGATCTTCCTCGCTGTATGCCGTCGATTCCTCCGTATGCTGTAGCGGAGTTAAAATAAATAAGTTAAATAAAATGGCAAGCATAGAGGCGACGACTAGACTAATGCCTGCGCTAACCACGCTGGATAAGGGCGAAAACTTTTCCAGTAAGTACGCACTTGCACTAAAAAAACTGATGGCAGATAGCACAAATGCTGGTGAAAGCCAACTGTCAAAAATGGCAATACTATCAAAAACATCTGAAAGCAAGACATAAATGATCGTTACACCTCCGCTTACAAGCAAAACCGTCAGATACAGCGTATCTAGCTCCATGAGCTGCCCTCCTTTCTATTCTTTATTTATCATGATATACGAAGTTCTTTTGGAAAAGGTTTCAGTTTTAAATCAGTGAACCGCTCTCTAATAAAGCATAGTTCCTATACCTTGTTCATATACTGAAATGTATGTTTTCGGATTTATTCCCATGCGGGCAGGTGAGGGAACGATGCCAGAAATGGATGAGAAAGCAAGAGAAGAGGAAGCAAGGCGTTCAGAAGAAATGATCCAATTTGCTGAAGATCTGATTTACTACGCTGCGATTATCGGCGGAATTGCGACGGCGATGGACCTTGTTGGTTTAACAATAGCACGAGAGGAAGCACGAAGAGCAGAGGCCGCAGCTGAGGAGGAAGTCGATACGGCGTTTCCGCAACAGCCACCAGTCGGTTTTACTGAGTCTGGAAATCGGAGAGACGGCCAAAACGGCGGAGGAAACCCTTCTAGTATGCAAAAGAAAGTTGAAAATATGGAGCGTGAAATGAAACAATTGCAGTGGCAAATGAAGCGGATCGAAAGCATGCTCCATCGCCGCTAAAGGATGAAGAACGTAAAAAAGCCATTTAAGGGAGGACTCCCTTAAATGGCTTCTATTCTTTTTTTCCAAGCGGTTTTTTGGCTGGGCCTTCAATGACATCGCCTGTATAAGAAAAACGTGAGCCATGGCATGGACAATCCCACGTATTGTCTGCGTGATTCCAATTTACTTCACAGCCCATGTGGGTACAGGTTGTATCGACGAGGTGGAGTGTCCCGTCTTTATCGCGATAGGCGCCTACTCGCTCGCCGTCTTTGTCAATTACGGCTCCCTCTCCAGCTTCAAGCTCCTCAACATGTTCAATATCCTGATGTAGTTTTCCGCGAAGCAAATGTTTGGCCACGTCTGCATTCTCTTTTAAAAAGAAACGAATGCTTGGGTCGGCATGGAACCGAGAGGGCTTGAATAATTGGCTGTATAAGCTGTTGCCATCCACAATTAAATCGCACAAAACATGTGCGGCCACAGCTGAATTGGTCATGCCCCATTTCCTGAACCCAGTGGCAACAAGTACGTCCGGTTGGAGGGCGGACAATTGGCCAATATAAGGGAGCTTGTCAAGTGTAATCAAGTCTTGTGTCGCCCATTGATCTTCTTGTGTAAACCCTTCTAATGTCTCGGTGGCGAATTGTTTAACTGCCTCGTAATGTTTGAGCGCATTCATTCCTTGTCCTGCTTTATGCCCCTCTCCGCCAACCAAAATCATTTCTTCGCCGTTTATCGTAGCGCTGCGGAGAGAACGGCTTGTTTGGTCTACACTTAAATACATGCCGCCAGGCCAAGGTTTTGCGTATGTGCCAGCAACGACATAGGATCGGTCTGCCCGCAAGCGTGTCATGTACAAGCCGCCGCCATCTGCAAAGGGGAAGTGTGTTGCCGCGACCACTTTTTTAGCTGTTGCTTTCGCGCCGCCCCTCGTTTGAATGGCCGGGCGTTTATCATTGCCTTGAACAACTTTTTCACAAACGGTATTTTCGTAAATCAGTCCGCCTTTTTCGGCTATTTTTTGGCATAAGTAAGCCAAATATTGGAGCGGATGAAATCGTGCTTGACCTTTTAATCTCAGAGCTGCGCGGATTTCCAAATCAATAGGCAGCGACGTGAGCCACTCTCCTGGAATGCCGAGTTGTTTATAGGCTTCTAGTTCCCGCTTGAGTTTATGTTCTCCATGGTGGGTTGTTGCATAAAGGTAGTGGTCTTCATCTTGAAAATCACACTCGATGTTTTGGTTGGTGACGAGATTGCGCATCCAGCTTATCGCTTCGTCTTGCGCTTTGTAATAAAGCTTTGTTTGTTCTTCGCCGATATGGCTCAAAAATTCGTGGTAAATCACATCATGTTGGGCTGTGATCTTTGCGGTTGTGTGCCCAGTCGTGCCACCGCCAATTTTAGTTGCATCAAGTACAGCGACCTTTTTGCCTGCTTCTGTTAGTAAATAAGCGGTCGTAATGCCAGTCAAACCGCCACCAGCAATGGCGACATCCACTTCGATGTCCTCTTGTAAAGCGGGGAAGTTAGGAAAATCTACTTTTTGCCAAACAGACCCTAAATTTAATTGTTGTTCACTCATCTTTTCGTCCTCCATTTTCTTGTCTGTTATCACTATGGTCATGTTTCCCAGATTTTATGAGGAAAAAGGGCTATTTTTAGTTTTGCGAAATTCGCCATTTGCAACCTGGGCCTGTCTGAGCTACTCTTTAAGAAAAGAAATAGAAAGTGAGTTTGAGAAAGGAGACACTGTGAAAAAACAAGTTGAGAACGGGCTTTTATTTGCATGGGTGACAGCTTTAGTTGCAACGCTTGGCTCATTGTATTTCTCAGAAATTCGCCAGTTTGAACCTTGTGCTCTTTGCTGGTATCAACGAATTTTGATGTACCCGCTAGTTGTCCTTTTGGCGATTGGCATCATTCGCAAAGATTCAACTGCAGCGATTTATTCAGCTGTTCTTGCCTGCATTGGCTTCTGCATATCCGCTTATCATTATTCAATTCAGAAACTTCCCGTGCAAGAAGGCAATGTGTTAGGGTGCGGGGCTGTCCCTTGTACAGGAGAATATATTAATTGGCTTGGCTTTATAACGATTCCTTTTCTTGCTGGAATTGCATTCTTAATGATTTTTTTAACAAGTATGTATATCATTCGAAACCGCTAGGAGTGAGACAGACGTATGAAGAAGTTACTGATTATTGGCGCAGGCGTACTAGCGCTGTTCATTGTTCTTATCATTATTCAAACTGTTAATAACAACAACCGTTTAGCAAATAACGACCTTTACGATAAAGATGACTTAAATGCGGCCACAATTGACCAGCTGAACGATGAAAATTACCAAAACATTATTATGCCTGATGCGTTGGCAGAAAAACTTGAAGCGGGAGAAGACGCAGTTGTTTACTTTTTCTCTCCTACTTGCCAGTATTGCAAGAAAGCGACGCCAAAACTAATGGATGTGGCAGGAGAAGAAGACATCTATATTGACCAATTCAATGTGCTAGAGTACGATGATTCTGCTTATGGCATTGAATACACGCCGACGCTTATTTATTTTGAAGACGGCAAAGAAGTTGACCGGATTGTCGGCGACCATACGAAAGACGAGTTCCGTACTTTTCTCGAAACGACAAAAGCGCAGTAGCATGTGATCAAATCGATCTTTTTGGGGGGCAATCGATCAAGCCGCCCTTCTTGTTGTCTTTTATTCGCTCTTGCATCCATATTCTGTTTATGGTATGATATTTCTTTGAGAACAACGGAGCGCCTTTTGTGCGGTATGCGCTTAGCGATAGTGCGTCTATGTAAGAAAGCAATTGATCATAAGGCTGTCTCGATGTTGAAAGCGAGCCTAGCGACTGGCTTTTTGCATCCAGGCAGCCTTTTCTAAGTACGAAAGGCGTTCAATCTATATATAGGGAGTTTTTATCACTTGGCAAATTTTGAACAATTTGGCTTGGATGCTTCTGTCGTCCAAGCAGTAACGAATATCGGCTTTACGGAAGCCACGCCAATCCAACAAGAGACGATTGAGCTCGTACTCGCAGGCAAAGATGTGATTGGCCAAGCCCAGACAGGCACTGGCAAAACAGGTGCGTTTGGCATTCCATTAGTCAATCGCATTGACCCAAGCAATCCTCTTGTCCAAGGTCTTGTATTGGCGCCAACGAGGGAGCTAGCCAACCAAGTTGAGCAGGCATTGCGTCAATTTGGACGTGTCAAAGGAGTACGCACAACCGTTGTATACGGCGGTGAAGACTTTGGCAAACAAATCCGCTCCTTGAAACAGCGCCCGCACATTATTGTTGCTACGCCAGGGCGTTTGCTTGACCATATGCGTCGTAAAACAATCCGCCTTGAGTCGATTGAAACGGTCGTATTGGATGAAGCGGACGAAATGTTGAACATGGGTTTTATTGAGGACATTGAAACGATTTTGGCAGAGACACCTCAAGAAACACGGCAAACATTGCTTTTTTCAGCAACAATGCCAAAGCGGATGGAGTCACTAGCCAGCAAGTTTATGAAAAACCCAACACGGATAGCTGTGAAAGCAAAAGAAGTGACAATGGAAAACATTGCCCAGCAGTTTATTGAAGTCCATGAACGGGAAAAATTTGATGTGCTCTGCCGCCTAATTGATCTAGAGACGCCTGATCTTTCCATTGTGTTCGGACGGACTAAACGGCGCGTCGATGAGCTAGCGGAAGCTCTTATTAAACGAGGTTACCGGGCTGAAGGCTTGCATGGCGATTTAAACCAAGCGAAACGTAACAGCGTCTTGCGCAAATTTAAAGAAGGTTTAATCGATGTCCTCGTTGCTACCGACGTTGCAGCACGTGGCCTTGATATTAGCGGCGTTACACACGTCTTTAACTTTGATTTGCCTCAAGATCCAGAAAGCTACGTCCATCGTATCGGTCGTACTGGACGAGCGGGCCGTTCTGGCATTGCGATTACGCTTGCAACAAAACCAGAACGTGAGCACGTCAAATTGATTGAAAGTGTCTCGAAAAGACGGATGACTCAGCGGCCGAAGCCGACATATGAGGAAGCGCTTGAAGGTCAAAAACAGTCAACTTTAAACGAACTTCGTGAATTGGCTGCAAAGGGCGAGCAAGACAGCTACCGAGTAGCAGCCAAAGAACTGCTCCAAGAAACAGATGCAGTCACGGCCTTGGCGGCGGCGTTGAAATTGCTGACAAAAGAGCCAGACCAAACGCCTGTGAAACTCACAAGCGAAGCGCCACTGCGTACGAAAAAGCGCCACGGAAATGGGGGCCGTGATGGCCGCCGTCATAATGATCGCGATCGTCGCCCTTGGGGGCAAAAACGGGGCCGCGACGGACGGCGAGGCGGTCATCAACGGAAGTGGGCTTCATCGAACGGCAAGGCAGGCAAGCGTTTATCGTAAGTGCATAAACGTCTATGAAAAGGTCAATCACGATGCATGCATTGTTGATTGGCCTTTCCTTTTGTTTAGGCAAATTGTCTATTCACACAATTAGCAAAACGAAAGGGGCCGTGCCCATTGCTCTTCGGTCCGTTCTTTATTTGACAACAGCCGGACTCTTGTTTCTGTTCGCTCAAATCCATTTCGCTGATAGAGCTTTCGTGCCGCTGTGAGTTCGCTATTTGTCCACAGAATCACGGTCTCATAACCTGCTTCTTTGCAAAAATCAATTGCTGTTTCCAGCAACTTCTGTCCGTAGCCACACCCTCTTGTAGAAGGGTCAAGGAGAAACAAACCGAGCTGTGCCGTGTCATCGTCCGCCTCTTTTATACTAATGGAGCCTTTTTGTTTGCCGTTGATCTCTAAAATCCAGATGTTTTCTCGTGGATTGGACCTGTCCATAAACCCCGTTACACTGTCAGCAATAAAATCACGAAACGATAAGTCATATTGAAATTCGTTGTGATACAACTTGTAATGTGATTGAATGATGTAATCTTTGTCCGCTGGTTTAAACGTCCGTATCATCGTACCCCTCTTTCTGTGAAAGTTCTTTACTGTTAACATAGCACTAAAAATAGAACGAGACAAAAGGTTTCCCGTTGCTTCTTTCCAGATGGTCGATTATTATATTTTTGGCAAGGAACATGGTACGATAAGGATGAAACGAATAGACGAGGACATACGTAATACATATGTAATTAACTAAACATGAAAGGGTGTCAAACATGGTGAAACGAACTGGGGAACGTGTTCTTGGCATTATCGGCATAGTGTTGTTTATGCTCGGAACATTGTTTTTAGGAGGAGCTATGGCGCTCCAAGGCCAAGGCTTCTATGAAGACTTTTTTATGGAAATGGCCAATGAAGATAGTGAGCTGTGGGAAGGAGAGGAAAACCCGCCTATAGTCAGCCAAGAAGATGCTGCTGCGACTTCTGCGTTTTTTGAAGAACTCAATTTTGGAATGTACACACTTGCTTCCTTTATAGCGGGAGTTGCTGGGATTGTTGCGGTGGTCCTCGTTGGCAAAAAGCCCGTGGTTGCAAGCATATTGTTTTTAGGGTCTACACTTCTTTATGCGATTATGGCCCCTTTTACGCTCGCATTCATCATCCCATTCCTGCCAATGCTGTTGTATATTATTGCTGGAATTATGGCGCTTGTGCGCAAACCAAAACAGCCAGAGTTGACCGGACAGTAAAACCATCCAATTGGATGGTTTTGCCATTATTATCTGAATATTAGTGTGTCAGATAATCTGACAAATCGATTGCATAAAGGGGAGTGTCGTCATAAAGTAGAAAACAAGAAAAAGATGAACTGTTCATCTACTTTAGGGGAGTGTTAGAGATGACGACACAAGCGCCAACTCGTGAAAGCTTAATTGAGACGATCCGGGAAACGATTGAAAAGAAAAATGTCGAGCTGCTTCATATGCAGTTTGTTGATCTTGAAGGCATGCTCAAACATGTGACGATTACGGCAGAGCAATTGGATCAAGCTGTGAACGGCAAAACCATGTTTGACGGTTCTTCGATTACAGGTTTTACACCAATTAACCAATCAGACTTGTACTTGTCCCCCGACTTGACTACGTTTGCCGTTCTTCCTTGGACGGAAGAAGAAGGCTACTCAGAAGCACGTTTTTTATGCAGCGTGAAAAATCCTGATGGCTCTGATTTTGAGGGCGATCCACGGAACATTTTAAAAAAAACGGTTAAGCGTGCAGCCGACAAAGGCTACTCGATTAGCGTAGGCCCAGAGCTTGAGTTTTTCCTTTTCGACACGGATGAACATGGCGAACCGACGATGCGTACGCAAGACGCTGGTGGCTATTTTGAACCTTCTCCAAAAGACGACGGTGAAAAAGTGCGCCTCGCGATTTACAAAGCACTGCGGATGATGGGCTTCACGATTGAAGCTTCTCACCATGAAGTGGCAGTCGGCCAGCATGAAATTAATTTTAAATATTCGGATGCGTTAGGGTCTGCCGATGCAGCAACAACGTATAAATGGGTTGTAAAAACAGTTGCGAAACAATTTGGCCTCCACGCTACGTTCATGCCAAAACCACTTGGTGGAGCAAACGGAAACGGCATGCACGTCAATATGTCGTTGTTCGATATCGAAAAGCAAGAAAACAGTTTCTACAATGAAGACGATAAAAATGCGCTTTCCAAGACGGCCTATCACTTTATCGCGGGCTTGCTTGACAACGTCAAAGACTTTGTGGCAATAACGAATCCACTCGTTAACTCATACAAACGCCTCGTTCCAGGCTACGAAGCACCTTGTTACATCGCTTGGTCTGCTTCCAACCGTTCGGCGCTTGTCCGCATCCCGGCTACGCGGGGCCCTGGCACTCGTGTGGAAATCCGTTGTCCAGACCCATCCGCCAACCCTTATCTTGCTTTTGCGGTTATCGCCTCTGCTGGATTGGACGGCGTTGAGAACGAAATCGAATGCCCTGCGTCTGTAGATGCTGATATTTTCAGCATGTCTTCCGCAGAAATTAAGGAGCGGGCGATTGAGAACTTGCCAACAAGCCTTGAAGATGCGATTAATCGTTTTGAAACAGGTACTATTGGCCGCAAAACTCTTGGCGATCACGCGTTTGAAGAATACATTGAATTAAAACGCAGCGAATGGGATGACTTCCGTACGAGTGTGCATCCTTGGGAAGTTGCCTCTTACCAAAGCAAGTTTTAATTCGCCAATAGGGGAGCAATGGGCTCATTCCAAAACAATCCCGCACCACGCAAGCAGTGGTGCGGGATGTTTGTGTCCGCCATAACACCTTTTTCGTATGTCTATTGTCTGCTTGTCCAGCAAGGCTGTTAACGCGTAGGCGACCTGAGCCACTAACGTCCAATTCTCAGTACGCTTATTCTGCTTTTTTAGTTGGCCGATTTTCTCGGAAACGTAATCCGCAAATATCTTGAATGACACTATAAAAACCTGGTAAAAATGATTTGAAGAAACCGGTACAATGATGCGCTTCTCTATAGCTCTCATTCTCCATTAAGATCGTGTGCGCTTTTTTTAAACGATAATGGGGAACGGCTGGAAAGAGATGATGAACCAAATGATAATTATCGTGATGAGGATGGAGAAAGAAACGTTGTATTGGGTTCCCGAACGTATTTCTGCTTGAATAAAGCTCATGCGTGTTTTTTAAACCTGAATGTTCAGCCATCTCCGCCCAGTAGCGTATAATTTGAAACGTGGTCAATAAAGGAATAAACCAAAATAGGAAAAGCTCTAACCAAAAATCAAACACCACACTTAATAGCACGATAACTGGCCAAAATAAAGACTTCGCGACTTTTTCAGAGATTGGTTCTTCTTTGGTCAAAATATTAACTTTAATGGTCCCGTAAATGTATTTAGGAACGTGGGTTAACGTTAACGGTTTTAAAACATGTCTGAGGATGAATGAGCGAATGTCATCTTGTGGTTTATCTAACCCCATTAACGCATATCGTTTCGTATCTGGATCTTTTTGCTCATGCCATAAATGCCGATGATGCAAATAATGGGATTGACAGTAGGCAGTAAACGAAGTAAACACCGGAAAAGCTACAAAAAAACAGGCAATCCATTTATTCAGTATCTTATTCTTAAATAATTGAAAATGGCTCGCCTCATGCATAAGGTTGTCAAATGCCCTCATTCTACTTCCTATGATGGCTATAGATATTAAATACACCCACCACATAGGAAATGTTTGAACTAACGCAATCGCTCCAATAATGACAAGCCAGTCAAAAGCAATCGTGAACAAATTCCGCCAGTTATCTCGTTCCTGGAGGGCTCTCACTCGATTTTTAATATCTTTTGAAAAAGTAGCTTTTTCCAATTTGTGTTCCATTCATTTTCCTCCTCTCACTGCCAATTTTCACATGCGTGACGCCAATGCCTTATATTTTATCAAGCGCTTGGGATAAGTCGTCTCTTATATCCTCATATTCTTCAATTCCGACAGAAAACCTTATCATGCCATCTGTAATGCCGCCTTTTTCACGTTCTTCTCTCGGCAATAAATTATGTGTCATCGATGCTGGATGGGTAATGGTGCTTGCATACCCGCCTAAACTGACAGCCATCTTGTTTAATTTAACGTTTGAAATTAAGCCAAGCCCGCCATCCATACCATCTTTAAGTTCAAAACAAATCATGCCACCGCCGCCAGTCATTTGGTTAGTAGCTAGTTTGTATTGAGGATGGCTTTCAGAAAATGGATAAAACACTTGTCTAATTTTCGGGTGTGTCTCTAGAAATTGAGCTAATTTCAACGCGTTTTCGTTATGCTTTTCCATCCTTAGCCCAAGAGTTCGAATACCTCTACATAGCAGCCACGCTCCGAAAGGGTCTAGGTGCGGACCATGGAAAGAATATTTATGGCGAACTTTATCGATCAACTCCGTTGAACCAGCACATACACCTGCTACAACATCAGAATGCCCACCTAAATATTTTGTGGCAGAATGGACAACGATATCCGCGCCGTGCTTCAGCGGTTTTTGATTATAAGGTGTAGCAAATGTTGAATCGACTACAAAGACCGCATCGCTTTGTTCATGAACGAGCGTAGCTACTTTAGAAATATCTACTAAACTTAAAGTTGGGTTGGCGGGGGTTTCAGCAAAAACTAACTTCGTATTCGGTTGAATCGCCTGTTTATAGTGATGGATGTCACTAGAATCAATAAACGTGACATCAACAGATAACTGCTCTGCTAGAGACTCATGTAATATTTTCGTTTCTGAGTAACAGTTATGAACAGCGATAAAATGGTCTCCTGGATTTAAAAATGCATGTGTAATCATGGAGATAGCACCTAATCCAGAAGAAGCACAAAGCGCATCGTCCGCTTCTTCGAGGGCAGCAATCAAAGCTTCTAACTCACGTTCATTCCTGCTCCCCCACCTGCCATAAAATTCATCGGCCTTAATGTCTGCTGCCCGAACGGCGCCTTCGGAAGTAGTCGGGAATTCGAAAGCAGTGGACTGGCAAATAGGAGGACTTAAATGGCCTGATTTATTCCAATGATCCCCTCCATGTGTACAGGCTGTTTGAAATCCTAAACGATTTTTGCTTGTTTCGATTCCAGTAGCGATTGGTTTCATGATCTTTGCTCCTTTTCAACTTTGGGATAGTGTACATCACACAGGCCTAATAAACATTGTCATAGTTGGTACAGCGGCTTTTGTTTATCCAAACTGAAAAAGTCGATTGCAACGTCATTTTTTGAGAAACGGCTTATTAATTTAGACAGATCGGTTAACGCCAATTCTGCTCTGTTATCGCCCCCTTGTATTTGGTCAACAAAAAAGACAACATTTTTGGTCTTGTTCGTAGTTTGAGTATGGTCCGCATCACGGTGGTTCCAATAGACACATAAGATTGATGTTGCATCTGAATAGGCAACTACTTTTTCATCTATTTGTATAGGTTTATCACCGCCTATAGGAAGCATTTCTTCGCCTTTTCTCCCATACCTTAAAGAAATGCTCCCGGTAATGTTGTCTAGATCATATCCTCCCATACACAAACAATGCCTTAAAGATACAGCATTGTAGGCATCGACCAACTTATTAATACCGAATACCTTTTTTCCTTTAGACACTCTTTTATATAAACTTTCAAATGAACACAATACTTTGCTTGGTTTTACTCCCATATCACTGTAAACCGATCTCCAGCTTTGGATTTCGCGCTTTGCTAATGGACTGTCTGTGTTTTCATGCTCATCTATGGTACGATTCAGATAACGTTCAAGCTCTTCCGATTGGTCTGCTGTTCTATCAATCCCTTTTACTACCAATCCGGAAATAGTCAAGCCAGGGTAGCTTGTGAGCACTTTATCGGAAATAGCAATCTCTAAGTTAGCCAACGCTTTGTCCTCCATTTTCAGTTAATTTATTTTAGCTCAGGTAGACTATTACTAATTTATTAAAATGTCACATAGTTCTATCTTCTATTATTCTAGTATTTGTTGGGTATAACAGTATAGTTTGACATATAACAGTTAAACGTTCCTTTTTTGCTACTGGATACCCAGCAAAAAAAGCCATTCAGTGACTGAAAGTCTACAGAATGACTTGGTTAAACAAGAGGCATGTTTGATTCTTCATTTCGTTCTTCAATAAAGGCCGTAAAAATTTTACAAAGTGTCTTGATGCCCGTTTCTAATAATTGATCATCTACAGCAGCAAAACACAGCCGCAGATGATTCATGGCAGGTTCTTTAGGGTAGCAAGCAGATCCAGGGAGAAAGGAGATACCAAATTTCTTTGCTTCAAACAGCATTTGATTGGTATCGACCCAAGGGGGCAGCGATATCCAAATATTGACTCCTCCTTTTGGGAGAATCCACGTTACTTCCTTCGGGGCATATACAGTGAGAAGATCGATAACGCGATCCCTTCTTAATTTTAAAGCGATCCGCAGCTTTTTTATATGCTCTTTCATTCGATTCGAACGTAAAAAAGACAGCACCGCCTTTTGGTTTAATAGAGGAGTGCCTAAATCGGTAATAGTTTTGGCGGCTATGATTCTGTTCAAATTCGTACCAGAAGTAGCCATCACCCCAATTCGACACCCTGGAGACAGCGTTTTGCTTAATCCTTTCAAATAAATCACATGACCATACTCATCTAAGCTTTTTATTGGCAGCGGGGGTTTACTGTCAAAATAAATTTCACTCCAAGAATCGTCTTCGATTATAATAATCTCGTTCGATTGCGCAAAATCAAGCAGTAGTTGCCGTCGCTTTTTACTGAGCAATGTTCCAGTTGGATTTTGAAAAGAGGGGATTGTATAAATCACCTTTGGTTTATTTTTCAATGATGGCAGTAAATCCACTCTCATTCCGTTCTCGTCAACTGGAATCGATACAATCGATGCTCCTCTGCCTCTGAATACGTCAATTGCCGCCGAGTAAGTAGGAGTCTCGGTAACCACAACGTCTCCTGGACCAACAAAACTACGGGCAACAATATCAATGCCTTGTTGAACCCCATTTGTAATGACAATATCGTCTGGTTCAATTGCTATCTTTAAATGTTTTAAATAAGCGGACATTTCTTTTCTTAGCGTAATGTCTCCTCGTCCTTCTCCATAAGTAGAAAGTATATATGGTTCCTCCGAAAGGATCTGTATTGTTTCTTTTATGAGGTAACGGTTCGGAAGTAAGTTGGGCCATATCTTAGAGGAGGAAAACTGGATTTTTTCTTTCCCTGTATTAAATTGCATGTACTGAGCACGTGGCAAGTAATCAGTAACCGTTAATTGCCAATCATAAGATAGCAGCTTTTTTTCGTTTTCCGTTTTGCTTGTCCTGCTATTTTTTCGGACATAAGTCCCTAATCCTTGGACTTTTTCAATCAACCCTTGTTTCTCTAAATGGTTATAAGCTTTATTTGCAGTCATAAGACTTACTCCAGTTTGTTCTGCTAGTTTACGGACAGATGGTAACTTGCTTCCTTCTTCGAGCAAGTTGGAGCGAATCCGGTCAGCGATGTTCTCTTGAATTTGTTGGGCAATCGGTATGTCAGAATGCCGATTTATTTCTATTTTCAAAAAAACACCTCCATCTGTTATGTGTGTTTATTTACTGTTATACAGTCTTATTCTAAAATTAGTTTAAATGAATTGTAACATATAACAATTGACAGGTGGAGGAAGTGGAGAACAAAAAATGAAGGCGGAAACAAAAGAAAATCCTTGGCAGTCTACAGAAAAAAAAGCAGCATTTATGGATGGCGTCTATGCGTGTGTACCTACATTGTTAGGTTATTTAAGCATTGGTTTTGCTGCGGGTGTCGTTGCAAAAACGGCAGGTTTAAGTGTACTTGAAATTACATTAATGTCGTTATTTCTCTATGCTGGTTCTGCACAATTTATTGCTGCAAGCATGATCGGGGCTTCCTTTTCAGTCATTGCCATTGCGATTACGATTTTCTTTATAAACATTCGCCATTTGTTAATGACTGCTGCTTTAGCACCTTATTTAAAGAATCTTTCTATCGGGAAGAATATATTGATTGGTGCACAAGTAACAGACGAAACATTTGGCGTAGCAGCAAACCGTTTACCAAGTATGAACGGAAACCGGTTTTATTGGATGCTCGGGCTAAATATAACAGCTTACATCAATTGGGTATTAGCAAATGTGCTAGGAGGCCTATTTGGTGAACTGGTCACGGATATAAGCGCATTAGGAATCAATTTTGCTTTGCCTGCCATGTTCGCGGGTTTGTTAGTATTGCAAATGATCAGTCGTTCGAAATATGCCATTGATTTAACCGTTGCCTTGCTTGCCATTGTGTTGGTGATTGGTGTTCATTACTTGATCCCAGGAAGCTGGTCGGTCATTATTGCTACGTTAATTGCGACGACTATCGGGATGGTGATAAAACAATGGAAATAAATTCGTATATTTTATTGGTCATTATAGCCACAGCACTTGTTACCTTTATCCCACGAGTCCTGCCATTAGTTGTACTGACTAGAATGGAGTTACCAGCGTGGTTATTAAAATGGCTTGATTACGTGCCTATAGCGATTATCGCTGCATTACTAGGTCAAGAAATCTTCATTAATCAAGAGGGGAATATTTCCTTTTCGTTGTATAATTTAAATATTTACGCCATTATACCGACTTTTTTAGTAGCGATCATTTCCCGTAGCTTATTAGCCACTGTTTTATCGGGGGTGTTCACCATGATGATCTTGCAATATCTTTTTTAGTCTGTCGACTTATGGTGAGGCTTTCAGTTACCATCCAAAGCACGCTATTTTCTACCATTGACAATTGGACCATGTAAGCATAAACTGTATCCTAATAGTCGGAACTTTTGGAGAGGATCTTATGGCGATGCCACAGAGGCTCAATTCCATACATCGCCTAGCCTGTCATGTAGGGCACAGAGGCTGCCGCTTTTTGAAATCACCGGATTTCAAAGCGGCAGCCTCTTTTTTGTGGCCTTTAGTCTAATAGAGGGGTGAAGATATGGTTATTTTAACAGGGCGTTCGTTGACGCTGGATGACATGGAAGCGATTTTGTACAAAGGGGTGAAGGTAGGCTTAAGCCAATCGTGCATTAACGAGATTGAAGCAAGCCGTCGGGCTGTTGAAAAGATCGTCCAAGACGGACGAACCGTATATGGCATCAATACGGGGTTTGGAAAGTTCAGTGACGTTCAAATTGCCGCTGCCGATACGGAGGAGCTTCAACGAAACTTAATTTTATCCCATGCATGTGGGGTAGGCAGTTATTTTTCCGATGAAATTTCCCAGGCAATGATGGTGCTGCGGGCTAATGCACTCGCAAAAGGGTTCTCCGGTGTCCGATTAGAAGTTGTGGAAATGCTGCTCGAGTTGATCAATAAAGATATTTATCCGTGTATTCCTTCACAAGGGTCGCTCGGGGCGAGCGGCGACTTGGCGCCATTATCCCATCTAGCCCTTGTGTTAATCGGAGAGGGAGAAGTCCGTTATCGCGGCGAGTGTATGAGTACTGCATCGTGCTTTGCTAAACTCGGTATTCAACCTCTTACGCTGCAAGCGAAAGAAGGGTTAGCCCTCATAAACGGCACACAAGCGATGACAGCCGTCGGGGTTGTCGCTTACTTAGAAGCAGAAAAATTGGCGTATCAAGGGGAGCAGATTGCTGCGGTGACGATGGAAGGGCTTCAGGGCATTATCGATGCTTTCGATCAAGCCGTTCATGTTGCTAGAGGCTACCAAGAACAAATAGACGTTGCTGCACGGATGCGGCATCTTTTGCAAGGGAGTAAATTAACGACCAAACAAGGGGAGAAACGGGTCCAAGATGCCTATTCCCTTCGCTGCATTCCCCAAGTTCACGGCGCCGTTTGGCAAGCGCTCGGCTATGTAAAGGATAAGTTGCTTATTGAAATGAATGCCGCGACAGACAATCCTCTTTTGTTTGATGAAGGGGAGAAAGTGATTTCTGGCGGTAACTTTCATGGCGAGCCGATTGCGTTTGCGATGGACTTTCTTTGCATTGCGATGGCGGAGCTTGGCAATATTGCAGAGCGGCGCGTCGAACGACTCGTCAATCCACAGCTGAATGATTTGCCGCCATTTTTAAGCCCGGCTCCTGGGCTCCAGTCAGGGGCGATGATCATGCAGTATGTTGCAGCCTCCCTTGTCTCAGAAAATAAAACGTTGGCGCATCCAGCAAGCGTTGACTCCATTCCATCCTCGGCCAATCAAGAAGACCATGTCAGCATGGGGACCATTGCCGCCCGCCATGCTTTGCAGATTGTCGAAAATGTACGCCGCATATGCGCAATTGAAGCGATTTGCGGGCTGCAAGCTGTTGAATATCGGGGCATAGCGGCGATGGCTCCAGCCACAAAAGCCTTTTTTGTAGAGGCGCGCCGAGTTGTACCAACGATTACGGCTGACCGAGTATTTGCCAAAGATATTGAAGCGATGGCACAGTGGCTTCGCAATGGGGGAAAAGCAGCAGCAGTGCTTAGTTAAGAGGTGAAAAAAAGAAGCAGGGATGGAGCCCTGCTTCCAGACTGTAGCCAAACGCTCGCGTACGTCGTCGTTTGCCTCACTCATATGCTTGAAACTGTCGTATCATGCGCAAGAAAACCGCTGCTCATGAACCCACGTTCTATTTGCATCTTTCCTCGGCTGCACTCCTCGTCTGACAAGCGCTTTCTATCAGTCTGAATGATTTTGTTGAGACTGGTTAGTTTTGTTTTTCGTGGCGGTAGGCGCCGTGGGCAACGGAACCGACGTATTCGTTGAGTCTGCTGCCGTGCTTGATCGCGGCAGTGACAAAGTCTTTCGCTGTGTGGATCGCTTCCTCAACCGATTTGCCTTTTGCAAGCATAGCAGTGATGGCTGCGGCAAACGTGCAGCCTGCTCCGTGCGTGTAGGTCGTATCGATTTCTGGATTTTCAAGCAATGTGAAAGACTGGCCATCATACCAAACATCAACTGCTTGCGGGTGGTTAAGCTTGCTTCCTCCCTTAATGACAACATGGTCTGCGCCTAGTTGGTGAATCGTTTGCGCTGCACGTTTGACATCGTCGAGTGTCTCAATACGTTGCCCAGAAAGCTGCGTGGCTTCAAACAAGTTTGGCGTAACGACAAATGCTTTTGGTACGAGGACATCGCGCAGGCATGCATCCGTTTCTGGATTGAGCGCTTCATCTGCGCCTTTGCAAACCATCACTGGATCGACAACAACCTTGTTAACGCCATACTCTTCAATTTTGTTGGCAACAAGTTCAATGATTTCAATCGATCCAAGCATTCCTGTTTTAACCGCATCAGCGCCAATGCCTTTTAACACTGTGTCTATTTGTTTGCCGACGAGTTTGGCATCTTGGGGGAATACTTCATGGGCCCAGTTTTCAAACGGATTTTGCGCAACAATAGTCGTCAAGGCATTCATGCCATAAACGCCAAGTTCTTGAAATGTCTTCAAGTCCGCTTGGATGCCGGCACCACCGCTTGTATCTGAGCCAGCAATTGTTAATGCTTTATAACGTTCCATTTTTCTCTCTCCTTCCTTGTCCGTGCTTTCCATTATACTAAAGCATGGGCGTCCTTAAAAGCAGTGGCGCTTTTGGAAATGATTTCCCTTTACTGAGATAGACCTCCTGTAAAAAATGTAATAGCCTGGAGAGGGATAGTTGTGTATAATGATTCATGTTATCTTATTCTTATCCATTTCGGAGGTCCTTTTATGGGAACGAAAGTAAATGTAAAAAATACACTGCTGTTTGTACTGCCATCTCTGATTGGCATTGTGTTGTTTATGACTCCTTTTACGGTGGTCGAAGAAGGCGAAACGAGTGTCAAGCTGCCCGTAGCCCTTGCCGCTGATTGGCTAATGGCGCTTCTTACGGTAGACACGATTATTTTAATCACGGTCATAGCGATGGTCATTTCTGCGTTGTTATCGGTTGTTTTTTCCGTGAAAAAGAGAGGCAGCGAGATTAACACACTTTGGGAAGGCGTTTTTGCAACCACTCCTGGGTGGATCGTCATTCGTGTTGTCGGAGCTATTTTAGGAGTGATGGTGTACGTCCAAATCGGGCCCCAGTTCCTGATTTCCGGCGACACCGGCCAAGTATTGTTGAACGATCTATTGCCATTTTTGTTTACCATCTTTTTATTTGCTGGCATGCTGTTGCCGCTTTTGCTTAACTTCGGTTTGATGGAGTTTGTCGGCTCGTTGTTGAAAAACTTAATGCGCCCGTTATTCCGCTTGCCTGGGCGTGCCTCGATAGACTGTATTGCTTCTTGGATTGGCGATGGAACAGTAGGCGTCATGCTCTCGAACCAACAGTACGAGTCTGGGAAGTATACACAAAGGGAAGCAGCAATTGTCGCTTCGGCATTCTCTGTTGTTTCGATTACCTTTAGCATTTATATTTTATCGCAACTAGGCATTAGCCATTTGTTTTGGCAGTTTTTCTTTACTTTGTTTGTTGCTGGTTTTCTTGCAGCAATTATCACACCGCGAATTCCGCCGCTTTCTCGGAAAAAAGACACGTATATTGATGGCTCTCCAGGAAAACGGGAGCCAAAAGTGAAAGGCGTCTGGAAGCACGGTTTTTATGAAGCGATCAGCAGGGCTGAAACGAGCGCCAAAAGTGGTGATAACGCAAAAAACGGTTTCAAAAATGTGTTGGACCTCTGGTTTGGTGTCTTGCCTGTCGTCATGACGATTGGAACGCTCGCAGCTGCAGTAGCAACCTACACGCCACTGTTTGAATGGCTGGCTGTGCCTTTTATTCCAGTCCTTGAATGGATGAACGTGCCCCAGGCTGCCGAGGCAAGCAAAACGATTTTAGTTGGCTTTGCAGATATGCTGTTGCCGACAGTCCTTGCAGAACCGTTTGGCATCACCAATGAATTTACACTGTTTGTGATCGGCACACTGTCTGTCTCGCAGCTCATTTATATGTCGGAAACAGGGGGCGTCTTAATCGCTTCCAAAATTCCTGTCAGCTTTTTCGATTGTGTGTTGCTCTTTTTAGTTCGCACGATCATTACATTGCCGATTATTGTGCTCATGGCTCATCTTTTGCTTTAAAACCACTCAAACGGCTCGTATGGCCAGCGGAACTTCTCCGCTGGTTTTTGCTGTTTGGCAACATTGGCCATTAACGTTATGATAGATACAGAGACAACTAGATGAAGAGGAGGAACTGAACATGCCTATTCTTCGTAACGATTGGAACGATGTGATTGGCGGCGAATTTCAAAAAACGTATTACTTAGAGCTGCGTGAATTCTTGAAACGAGAGTACAAAGAGCAGACGGTCTACCCCCATATGAATGATTTGTTTAATGCTTTCCACTATACGCCGTTTGAACAAGTGAAAGTCGTTATTCTTGGGCAAGACCCTTATCATGGCCCAAACCAAGCCCATGGATTAAGTTTTTCTGTTAAACCGGAAGTGGCTGTCCCGCCATCGCTCAAAAATATGTATAAAGAATTACAAGACGATTTGGGCGTTACGCCTGTAGACCATGGCTATTTACAGCCGTGGGCCGATCAAGGCGTGCTGTTGTTAAACACTGTGCTCAGCGTTCGTAAAAGGCAGCCAGGCTCCCATAAAGGCAAAGGCTGGGAACTGTTTACGAACGAAGTCATTCACGCTTTAAATAAACGGGAAGAACCAGTTGCATTTGTGCTGTGGGGAAGGCATGCCCAAGCGAAAAAAGAGGCGATTGATGCAACACGCCATTTGATTATCGAGTCGGCCCACCCGAGCCCTTTTTCTGCAAATCGAGGTTTCTTTGGCAGCCGCCCGTTCTCAAAAATCAACCATTGGCTGCAGGAACAGGGAAAAGCTCCGGTCGATTGGCAGCTGCCTATGAAAGCAGAGCTCTATTCTTATGGGAAGTAAACTCGTTTTTCTTGCTGTATCTTTTGCCGTTGGCTGGGTGGTGCAAATGCTTGGCATGCCGGCAGGTTGGTTGCTTGGCGCTTTAGCAACGGGCATATTTTGGTCTTTTTTTGTCCAAAAGCTCATCTTTAAAAGCGAACTGTTCACTGTTTCACTTGCGTTAGTCGGCATTTCTATTGGGTTTATGGTCATTCCCGAGGAGCTATGGGCATACAGAATGTTGCTGCCCGCTTTTTTACTGACGTTGGCATTGACTCTTGCAGGGGGGATCTTACTTGGAAAAGGCTTTGAGAAGTGGGCGCATACGACAGGGAATACAGCATTCTTTTGCTGCCTGCCAGGGGGTGCCTCAGAAGTCATTGCTTTAAGCGAGCGTTACCACGCAGACCAGCGCATTGTGGCGGCATTCCATACAACTAGAATTACGTTGTTTGTGCTCGTCGTTCCCCTTCTAGTCGGCCTCGCTACAGGAGGAGGCGTGTCGCTGCCAGCTGCAGTGACACAGCCATTTGCAGCAGATGCCTGGCTTGTTTTTCTCGCGTTGCTTGGTGCAGTGGTCATCTTTTGCTTAGCACGCTTTGTCACGTTTCCAGGAGCGCCGATGTTTTTAGCAATTGCCCTTGGCTTTGCCATCCACCAGCTGCTTGTGCCTGAATATAGCATGCCTAATATTGTTCTTGGTAGTGCTCAAGTGCTGATCGGCTCGTTGATTGGCATGCGCTTTGACCGGAAAACACTTAAGGAACTTAGCCGTATCGGTGCAGCAAGTGCAGCGGCGTTGGCGCTTTATGTTGTAATGAGCGTTGGGCTAGCGCTGATTTTTTTCGTGCTTACGCCGCTGCCGTTTTTTACAAGTTTGCTAGCGATTGTGCCAGCTGGGGCTGCGGAAATGGCTTCGACAGCAGCTCAGCTAGAACTAGACGCGACCGCAGTAGCAACACTGCAAATGCTGCGCGTGCTTGCCTTATTCATCGCTTTGCCGTTTCTGATCAAATTATTTGCTAAGAAGGAAAATCAACACGCTTCTTAACAAAGGAAAACCTCCGGAAACATACGTTCTCGGAGGTTTTCAGCCTTAACGATCATTTCCAGCCCATTCGTCTTTACGCCTCAGTGAAGCTTTGTTTTATAGGTCTTCCGTAGCAGGAAATAATCCTATCTCCTACAAAAACAATGTTAGATATCCTGACATACTTATAGAACAATTCTGACATCAGATTATAATGACGATATAAAACAAGGGCTGGGGGGAGACGAATTGGAAACTGTACTTATGGATAATTTATGGCTAACCATTTCCGCAATATTAGTTCTTCTTATGCAAGGCGGTTTTATTTTGCTTGAGGCAGGCTCAACTCGGATGAAAAATGCCGGTCATATCGCAGGTAAAACGATTTTTACGGTCGGTATCGCTTCACTTGTCTTTTGGGCCGTTGGTTATGGCTTTATATATGGGGACGGCAATCCTTTTATTGGCATGGCTGATTTCTTTTTTGGCAACTATGCAGATGGTGTTGGTTCGGTTGACTTCTTCTTCCAACTTACGTTTGCTGCAATTGCGTTAACGATTGCCTTTGGTGGTTTTGCTGAACGGGGGAAGCTTGCCGCATACGCGATTTTCGCTGTATTGTTCTCTGCCTTTGTTTACCCGCTCGTCGCACACTGGATTTGGTCAGACCAAGGCTGGCTGGCTAATTTAGGAAAGCAAGATTTTGCCGGTTCCACAGTCGTTCACTTGACGGGTGCAATGGCCGCTTTAGCAGCTACATTGATTTTAAAGCCACGTCTTGGCAAGTATGACAAAAATGGCAAAGTCAATGACTTGTTTGGCCATAACCAAGTGTATACCGCCCTTGGCGTGTTGATTTTGTGGGTAGGTTGGTTTGGGTTTAATGCCGGTTCGACTGGCGGCGTCGCTGATGCGTTCTTTGGTTATGTAGCACTAAATACACAGCTTGCGGCTGGAGCCGGTACCATTGCAGCACTGTTTCTTGTTTGGGCACTTAATGGAAAGGCCGACGTGCCGACGACATTAAACGGAACGCTTGCAGGCCTCGTTGCCATCACTGCTTCTTGTGCATTCGTTGCGCCGTGGGCTGCAGTCCTTATTGGCGTCATTGGCGGATTGATTGTCGTCGTCAGCATGAATATGTTTGATAAACTTAAAATTGACGATCCTATTTTTGCCTTAAGCGTTCACGGTGTTGCTGGTGTATGGGGGACTCTATCAAACGGACTGTTTGCCACGCCTGAATTAGCAGAAATGAATGGCGGCCTGCCTGGATTGTTCTATGGCGGTGGTTTCGAACAGCTTGGCGTCCAACTATTAAGCGTCGTTGTTTGCGGTGTGTTTGCTTTTGTCGCTTCTTACGTATTGTTGTTCATAACAAAAGGGCTTCTCGGCGGAAACTTGCGCGTTACAGAGGAAGAAGAAATTCTAGGGCTCGATATGAGTGAGCACGGTTCTTACGGGTATCCTGAAACTGTCCAGTCTGAAAAAACGTCTACGCAAACAGGTTCTTAACATGAGCAAACCATTTGCCTATGCAAAAGAACTGCAGGCTTACCATGAACAAAAATTACATGCTGCTGTTTCGGCTGCAGGAGAAGAAATAAAAAAGGAGCTGGGAGAATTCCCTGCTCCCTTTGCCTTTTTTGTTATGGGCAGCGCGGGGCGCAAGGAGCAAATTTATGACAGTGACCAAGACCACGGCATTGTTTTCAAAGGAGAAGATGATCGCCATTTGTCCTATTTTTTAACCTTTGGCGAAAGGATTGTGACACAGCTTGAAGCTGCCGGCTATGAACGTTGTGTTGGCGGCGTGATGGCCTCATGTGAACGGTGGTGCGGTTCAGCCGAAAAATGGTCTCAACAGCTGCAACATTGGCTCACAAAAGATACGTTTGAACATGTGCGCTATGTACTCACATTTTTCGATGCCCGGACAATTCTAGGAGAACATGCCTTTGTTTTAGGCTTGAAAAAACAATTGTTTGCCCAAATGGAACGCTCTCCCCACTTAATGAAACGGTTTGCTGACAATACCGGAAGAATGCCGCAAGTCCGCAATTTATTTGGGCAGCTCCTTGTTGAACAGCGCGGTGAACACCAAGGGGCCTTAAATGTGAAAGAGCAAATTCTGTTTCCGTATGTCAACGGCATGCGCTTGCTCGCTCTTCAGCAGCGCATGATGGCTACGTCAACTTTAGAACGATTCGCGGCTCTTCCGCCGGGAAGCGGTTTTGAGGAAGCTGAACGCTCTTTTGCCTCCTTATTTGAACAGCGGGCTTACTGGATTAAGCAGTTTTCTTCTTATAAATACATTATCCCTAGCCAATTGACAAAAGAAGAACGCAATGACTTGAAAACATGGGCAAAAGAAGGGCGCCGCCTTTATGAAACAATCCAGAAAATCGTTGAGGCAGGCGGAAGCAAATGATGAATAACATGATGCAATTTATGCGGCAATTATCAAATCGCTTCGGGTTCGCCATGTCGGCAGCAGAAACGGGGAATGCCGCCCAAATGGCGCGTTTCCGCCGTTTTCAAAAGGAAGCCCAGCTCGATGTCCTCCACATTCCTTTTGCACAGCTCCCGATCGTTGTATTTGATTTAGAAACAAGCGGATTCCATCCAGACCAAGGCGATGGCATTCTATCGATAGGGGCCGTGAAAGTAACTGGAAATGAAGTTCACAACGATCATTTTTATGAGACGATTAAACCAAAACAGCCTCCATGTGAGGAGGTGCTGCGCCTGACCGGTTTGTCTTTGCAGGAGCTAGACCATTCTCCGCCAATTAATGACGTGTTGCTACGATTCTATGACTTTGCTGGCGCAGCCACACTTGTTGCACACCATGCCGCCCATGAGCGCAAGTTTATGCGCCATGCGACATGGCAAGAGCTAGGCCGTACGTTTACACATCGGCTCATCGATACAACGTTTTTAACAAATATAACCGCCGCCCACCAGCAGTTTCAAACACTTGATGAATGGTGCGATGCTTATGGGATAGCGATTAGCCAACGCCACCATGCTTTAGCGGATGCACGTATGACGGCCAAGCTTTGGGCGAAACATATTACACTGGCAGAACACGCGGGCTATTATTGCCTCGGGGATATTTATAAAGAGCTTGCTCTAAGAAAATAAAGGGAGCAAGCTCTTTTTGGAGAATAAAAGAAGAAGAATGAGAATCGTTGCTGTTTCTAGCGAATTAGAGAGGTGACCTAGCATAACCTGGAGAAATGAAAACGAACTCGTTTTTCGCCGTGAAAACACGATTTTCTTTAAGGCAATGCACCATGCTATGATGAATAAGTTGATTTCATCATGAGCGAACGTGGCGGTCTTTCCTTTTACAAGCCCCACGTTGCCGCATTCGTTTTTCCATGATGAGAAAGGAGGCGTTTATGCATATACACGCAGAAGATGTGCTGTTGCAAATGGAACGGCAGATGGGGAGAATCGCGAAAGCCGTTAAAGACAATGACGGGGATGAATTAAAAGAAGCGGCTGCTGTGTTGGAGAGCTATTGCCAGTTGTTAAAAGGGCATCCTCTTGAGTCTAGGTTACAGCAAGAGAAAACAAAGCCGATTTCGTATCCATTGCCTGTTCAAAAGCGAGTTCCGGAAACGAAGGAACTTGGTTCTCCTTTGGCCGAAACGGAAGGTGAACAAGAGGAAAAGCGAAATTTACTTGATTTTTGATAAAGTCGCCCTCTTAAAAGAGGCTGCCTTTTAGTAGAAAGGATGTAGATGCTCATTCGTTATGAAATTATTGTTTCCGTTATAATTTATTTGCTGATTATGCTAGTGATTGGCTACTATGGCTATAAAAAAACAGTAAGCCATTCCGATTATACGCTCGGTGGCAGAGGTCTTTCGCCAACAGTTGCGGCGTTGAGCGCAGGCGCTTCTGATATGAGTGGTTGGTTAATGTTGGCTTTGCCTGGTTCGATGTATTTGACAGGCATTGGCGCCGGCTGGCTGGCATTTGGCTTAATTTTAGGCGCTTATTTAAACTGGGTTTTTCTTGCTCCAAGGTTGCGCACTTATACAGAAACGGCGAATGATTCGATTACCATTCCAGCCTTTCTAGAAAACCGATTTAATGACACATCCAAACTATTGCGCATGCTGTCAAGTTTGATCATCATTGGCTTTTTTACGCTCTATGTTTCGTCAGGCATGGTATCCGGTGGTGTCGTATTTGAGTCGGTGCTTGGAATAGAGTACCGGACAGGGCTTATGATTGTGGCAGGAGTGACGATTGCGTACACGCTGTTTGGCGGTTTTTTAGCAGTGAGCTGGACAGACGTTGTCCAAGGCGGCGTCATGATGTTGGCGTTATTGCTTGTGCCAGCTTTCGCACTGGCTGAGGTTGGCGGGGTTTCAAGCACCTTTGTGCAAATCCGCGACATCGATCCGCTTTTAATGGATATCTTCCGTGGCGTGTCGGTTATTGGCATTATAGGGTCTCTTGCTTGGGGGCTTGGTTATTTCGGGCAGCCCCATATCATTGTCCGGTTTATGGCGCTAAGGACGGCGAAAGAGGCAAAACCGGCGCGGCGCATTGGCATGACTTGGATGGTATTGTCTATTGTTGGCGCCATGTTTACTGGCCTTGTCGGCAGAGCTTATTTAACAGGGGAAGGGGTTTTCTTAGAGACAGCAGAAGCCTCGGAAACGGTCTTTGTTGTTATGGGCGATATGTTGTTTCACCCATATGTGATCGGCTTTATTTTTAGCGCCATTCTTGCTGCCGTAATGAGTACGATTTCCTCGCAATTGCTCGTCACATCCAGTTCACTGACCGAAGATATTTATAAGACGTTTTTAAAACGAAAACCGAGCGATCGTGAAATGGTCATGCTTGGACGCGGCGCGGTTTTAGTCGTTTCATTGGTCGCTTTAGCTTTATCTTGGCAACAAAACAGTACCATTCTAGAGCTTGTCAGTTATGCCTGGGCTGGATTTGGCGCTGCTTTTGGACCTGTGATGTTGATTGCTCTTTACTGGAAAGGGATGACGAAATGGGGAGCGCTGGCAGGTATGGGTGCTGGGGCGCTTGTCGTTGTCATTTGGGCCAATACGAACCTTTATGCATTTCTTGGCATGGATGAACGAGTTTATGAGTTGTTGCCTGGCTTTATTGTCGCTGCCCTTGTGATTTATGTTGTCAGCAAGCTGACAACCAATCCAAAACAAGTCCAAGAAGGGTTTGATGTGTTTAAGCAGCGGCTCGATGAAACCAAGTAATAGGACCGAGGCAAACGACGAATTATGCGATTGTTTGTCTACCGTCTGAGCCCCGCCGATGTTTAGGCGGGGCTTAAACGTTTAACGGCCAGGAGGGCGCCACTCCACAAAAACGCCATAGTTCAACGATTCTGCGTCTTCTACATAACCGTTAAGCACATGGGTAGGAGTGAGCCCTTGCTTTATCATAAACGAAAGGACTTGGTCGCTGCGCTTGCCGTTTTTTACTTCGGAAACGTATTGTTCCGGTCCAATTTCTGTTGAAACGGCATGATAGCCAGGAATGCGGCAGACAGCGGCAAACCGTGTTAAACCGAGTTGGAGAACCGTCTGCTTGCGCGCTTCATAGAGTGCTGCGGCAACCCCTTTGCCACGGTAACGAGGACGGACACATAAGTCAATGCCATACAGTGTGTCTCCGTCAGGTTGGTGGGAAGCGCGGATGAGGCCGTTGTCGCTTATTTCTTCCCATGTATGAGAGCGGTCGGCGTTACGGACAAGAAGGGAAGTGGCCGAACCAGCGACTTCGCCATTGACTTCAGCAAGCAAAGCGCCTGCTGGGAAAACAGTTGCGTGTGCTTCGACTTGTTCTACGGTCCACCATAACTCTGAAGGAAACGGCGGCGGAAACGCTTCTTTTTGGATTTGCAGCAACGCTTCATAATCGGCTGCGCTATAGCGCCTAATCGCAATCACCAATCGTTCATCCTTTCTTCACGTTTCATTCAATTATACCATTTTCTGCATTGCGCATGGCGTGTTGCTAGTAAGGAACTATGCTATAGTGAAAGCATAAACGAAACAAGTGGAGGTGATGATAGCGTGGCAAAACTTTTTTTGCTGTTGGGCGCACTGGCGATGGCACTTGGTGTAGCGATTGGCGCATTCGGCGCCCATGGACTTGACGGAAAAATAAGTGAGCGGATGATGAGCAACTATCAGACTGGTGTTCACTACCACATGGTGCACGGGCTTGGCTTAATTGCAGCCGGCTTATTTGCTCTTAAACTAGGCAGCTCTGGGCTTGTGAATGGAGCAGGCTGGGCGTTTTTAGCCGGGATCGTCCTATTTTCAGGCAGCCTCTATGTCATGGCATTAACGGGAATCACAAAGCTAGGGGCGATTACGCCAATTGGCGGCGTTGCATTTATCGTCGGCTGGGTATTGCTAGGGTTGGCAGCAATGCGGCATTTATAACTAAGAACGGCTGAGCAACGCTCAGCCGTTCATTCTTTAACGAGGCGGGTATTGAGACAAGCCTGGTTCATATCCATACTGGTATGTATAGGCGATTGGCTCATCAAATGTAACGAAGTCGAGGTTGACCATTAACAGCAAGTAATGCTCGCCTGTCTCGGGGTTTCCAAGTACAATGTGGTCGCGCCCTGCCTCTTCAATCCTGCCGCGAAAGACTCGCGCATTCCATTCGCTATTGCCCTCAAATGTTTGATGGACGGTTACAAATTTGCCCCGGTTTAAACGCAAAATGTTTTCAATGAACGATTGTTCTAACGGCAACATGCCTCCTTGCCCAGCAGGCGGAGTTTGTTGTTGCTGCACAAAACCAGGCACTTGGTACCCTTGTGCTGAAAATTGCGGTTGTTGCACCATTTGTTGTTGCCCTTGCCCTTGGCCTCCATATTGGCCGTATCCTTGTTGCTGGCGATTGGCTTCATTCTCATCGTATGAATACATGTTTGCCACCCTTTCTATCCTTAAAATGTGCTAAACACTTCGGCGCACTCTGCTTCGAGCGGCTGGTAAAAACAGTGGTTTTTGAAACGCCCGGCATTCCATTGCCCCCACCATTGCGCCGGACAGGCGCCTTCAGGCCGGAAAAACCAGAGCGAAAAGCTGGCTGGGTGGGTTCTTTCCCCGTTTACGAGCCGCCGCGCCAAGCGCCGTTCCCGTTCTCGTGCCCTTTGATAAAAATAGCTTTTCTGAACCGCCTCAAATCCACCAGGGGATTGGAACGCCATTTGCGGAATTGTTCTTACATTTGAGAAATCAAGACAGTCGACGCGGACACGGTTGACCATCACATTTCCTGCCATCAGCATGCCTTCTTCGCCTTCACCTTCTGCCTCTGCTCTTATTAGACGGGCCAGCATATCAATATCATTGGTTGATGCTTGAATAACAGCCAATTTGACACCTCCACTTATGAATGCACGCAAGTTGGTGAACGGATCGATCTGCCAACAATAAGAAAAGCTTAAAAAACGGGGTTTATGCTTAAATCGAGTCGTTTTTAAAGATATGATCGGGCAATTAAGAATATGCCCTAAACGAGAGATCGAGGCTTGTGTGGATTTTTTACGTTCCCTTAGGATGGAACGTTTGCAAAGGGCCATTTATATTATCGCAACAAGCTGCCTTATTTTTTTACGACCAGAAATGCGGTCTCTTTTAACTTCTGCTTGATGGATCTACTACAATGAAGCTACCCCTTAAGATTCTTAGTGTTCTGCCGAAGAGTTAACCAAAATGAGTTATCGTTCCAATAAGGGTACGATCTAAATATGGTAAGATAGTGTCGATAGCTCATGTTGCCGTTTTTTAAATGAAAGAAGGAAAAATATGTTCAACAAAAAAATGTTAGAAATTATAAAGTATACGTTACCAATTAAAAGCAGAATTGCTCTTTCAATAGCGTTTATTCTTTCAATTTTAAGTGCAGCAATTGGTTTGTTTTCTCCACTAGTTGTAAAAGATTTTGTAGATCAATTTTCTAATCAAGTGATAGATTGGAAATTAGTTATTCTTGTAGGTGGCTTACTAATTATTGATAGTGTGTCTTCTACAGTGGCTTCTTCTATAATAAGATTTACTGAAGAAAAGGTAGTATATCTATTAAGGGAAATCTTATGGAGTAAAATTTTAAAATTACCGGTTTCTTATTTCCAAAAAAATAAGTCTGAGTCTCTGGTCAGCCGCTTAACCGACGACGCAACATTAATCTCGTCCATTTTGACAAAAGATTTGATAGACTTTGTTATGGCTTCTATAGCAGTTATCGGTTCAATAGTAGTTTTAATCTCCATTGACTTCTGGTTAACTATACTAGTCTTAGTCCTTGTACCATTTACTTTTATCTTAGTAATTCCACTTTTTAAAAGGATAGAGTTTATTAATTATAGTAGGCAAGAAAAATTGGCAGAGGTTACTGTGTTTTCTTCGCAAATATTAAGAAATTTTAAGATTGTCAAAGCTTACGGTAGAGAATTGGATGAACAAGCTCGAGGAAAGAATTTCTTTTCTAAAATGTATCAGTTGAGTATAAGAGAGGCAATTATTGATTCTGTAGTTTATCCAATATTAAGTGTGATTGGTTTTGTAATAATTGCCATAGTAGTTGGATTTGGCTTCTGGCGTTTAGGATCTGGGGATCTATCAATGGGTGCATTAGTAGCTTTTGTATTATATTTATTCCAGGTCATTGTACATGTTGCTGGCATTGGAATGAATATTAGCTCTTATCATGAAGCTAAAGGTTCCTTGAAAAAGTTGTTTGAGATTCTAATGGAAGACGAAGAGAGTAAAACAGAGGTTAATGAGGAAGTGAGTCTTCCCTTTAATAATGTCCAACTTAAAAATATTAATTTCTCATATAATAAAAAGGATAACATCATCAGGAATCTGTCCCTAGATATTCATCGCGGTGAAGTGCTTGCGCTAATTGGGGAGAGTGGTGCAGGGAAATCAACAATAATTAATCTACTGGAAAGATTTTGTGAACCGGACTCGGGCGATATGTTGATTGATACTATTTCATATAAGAATATTTCTCCAAAAACGTGGAGAAGAGGATTTAGTTTAGTTTCGCAAGATCCTTCATTGTTTGATGGAACAATTAAAGAAAACATTCAATATGCAAATCCAGAGGCAACTGATGAAGAAGTTATTTTTGCTGCAAAACAAGCTAGTGCTCATGATTTTATTATGAAATTGGATGATGGCTATGATTCAGATATCGGAGAATACGGAAACTTTTTATCTGGGGGGCAAAAGCAAAGAATAGCAATTGCTCGAGCTTTTTTAAGGAAAAGTTCGTTTGTCTTACTAGATGAGTATACCTCCAATGTTGACAGTGATACTGAACAAGAGTTGATTAAAGCAGTTTCGCAATTAAGAGGAGAAATGGGTTTTGTCATCATTGCTCATAGACTTTCAACTGTAGAGGGTGCAGATAAAATCGCAGTAATTAAAAATGGAGAGTTAGAAGATATTGGAACTCATGAAGAATTAATGAAGCGGAACGATTACTATGTAAGGGTAATAAAAGAACAAACCAACAAAGGCAACGATAATCTAGATGAGATGCAACGTTGAACATAATCAATTTTATTATTTCGAGAGGCAACTACACATTTAATTGAATGGAGTAGTTGTCTTTTTCAATTCCTGTGTTGGGATTTAAATATATATGAAATGAGCTAACTTAGATTACGAAACGAAATCACTTGTTTAGAAATTGTTAGAATTGAGCCCTATTGCCGAGGAGCACTGAATCGAAGGGTAACTGAAGCTTACTTGTCTCCACCGAAACGCGATTCATTTTTTACTTGCACAGAAAGAAAAGGTGTGTAATACTGTGTATGTAGATATAAACAGATGAACATTGAAAAGGACTGTTGCATATGGCGAATGCCTTCAAACTGCTGCTAGTCGAGTTCCGGAAAATGGGAATTGGCCGTTGGATCGGGATTGTGGCAACGGCTTTGCTATGGGGCGTCTTGTATAGCATGCTTGTTGTTGACATTGGGCCACGGATTGAAAATGGGATTATTGCCCCAGGCTTAGGCGTCGTATTGTTCGTGGTGTGGTTTTTCTTCCCCGTTTTTTTTGTGCGCGGGGAAGCTTATCGGATACGGGATCCATACGGCAAAGTGGCCGTGCCTGATATTTACGTGCTTTTGAAAATGATGCCGCTCAAAAATAGTGAAAAGGCGCTAAACCGGATGTTAAGCATGTCGGCTTTTATTTTAGTGGCTAACGCCTTTCTCAATGTATCGATTTTTGCCAGTGCTTTTTTAATCGGACATTCGCCCTTTTGGGGCGTAAAGGCGGCATTAGCTTGGCTACTCCTAACGTGGGTGAGCGGGCTTATATGGGTGGCATGTGAGCCTTACGCGCGGACATACCGCCATCGGGATTGGTTAGAATTTTTTGCTTGGATGGCCCCTGTCGTTATTGTTTTATCATTGGTTGGATGGCTCAGTGATTTATGGTTCTTCGGCATTGTTATTTATTTTTTACACCATACGCCGCAGGTGACGTTGGCAGTGCTGTTTGTGTTGCTTGTTATCCAGTTTTTCGTAACGTTCAAAGTGGTCTCATCCGCTTTTGAAAAGGTGGATTACTATGTCTGATCGGTTGCCGATTCAACTAGATGAGTCAAGCCGCACCCCCATTTACGATCAAATCGAAGCACAGCTGAAATCGTTGATTGTGAGCGGCCAACTTCCAGCTGGGACGGCATTGCCATCGATTCGGAAACTAGCCGCGTCACTGTCTTGCAGTGTGATTACGACGAGGCGGTCCTATCAAAACCTTGAGCAGAAAGGCTACATTAAAACGATCCAAGGGAAAGGAACGTTTGTGAGCGAAATGAGCATGCAAGACCAGTCGGAACAAAAACAAGAAGCCGTGCAAAAAGCGTTAGAGCAAGCTGCCGCAGTAGGGCGCAGCTATGGTTATAGCAAGGAAGAGCTGTCCAATTGGTTTGCTGCCGTTTTAGAAGGGGGGGAAGAAAGATGATCGTATGTACGGAGATCGAAAAGCGGGTGGACGCTCGTTTTTCAACGGGTCCGATTTCCTTTCAGATTGAACGAGGAACCGTTACGGCTCTCGTAGGGAAAAATGGCTCAGGAAAAAGCACGATTTTACGGATGATATCTGGCATGGTACATCCCGATGCAGGGACAATCGAACGGTTTGGCCAACAAGTGGGAGAGAGGGAGTGGAAAAATCAGCTCGCCTTTATTCCACAAACAAGCAAATCGTTTGAAAAGTACACGCTTTCTCATTTAGCCGCCATATACCGGATTGGCTTTCAAACTTGGAACGAACAGCGGTTTTTGCAGCTTGTGGAGCAGTACCGTCTGCCGCTCAATAAACAAATAAGCCAATTTTCCGGGGGAATGCAGAGAGTCGCACTTGCCGTTTTAGCACTTTCCAGAAACGCTAAAGTGCTCATTATGGATGAACCTTTTGCAGGCGTCGATATTGAATCACAAGAATGGCTCCGTAACGAATGGCTTCAGTACTTGGAAGAAGACCCAGAAAGGGCGATAGTCTTTTCGAGTCACGTGCCTGACGAAATTAAAGATTTAGCCGATTTTATTATTTGCGTGCAAGACGGCAAACAGACAGGCTACTATGAAAAAGACACGTTGCTGAGCAGTTGGGCTCGCTTTTGGGCGGTTGCCGATTTAAATGTTGTGCGAAACATGGCCGGGGTGCACTCCGTAATACAGAGAGGACCACAAATCGAAATCATTTCAAGTGACAATGGGCAAACAGAAGCAGCGATGCTTGCCGCCGGTTTCGAAATTACTATGAAGCAGCCGCTTAAAATGGCAGAGATCTTACGGTTGCTTATCCAAGAAAGGGAGATGGAAGATGACGCTTGAAATTAAGCAAGTGCGCAAACGGTTCAACCAACATGTTGCCGTCGACGGGATTTCCGTTAGCGTTGAAAAAGGCAATATGTTCGGGATGCTTGGCGCGAATGGAGCTGGAAAAACAACGACATTTCGAATGATTTTAGGATTGCTCGAGCCAACGGAAGGGTCGATTACTTGGGAAAATAAGCAACTTTCTTATAAAAATACCCATTTGATTGGCTACTTGCCTGAAGAACGGGGGCTGTACCCAAAACTTACTGTCCGCGATCAACTTACGTACTTAGGGAAATTAAAAGGAATGAAAGTGCAAGAAATCCACAAAGAGATCAAGCATTGGCTTGAACGGTTCCAAGTGGAAGAATATGAAACAAAGAAAGTGGAAGAACTGTCGAAAGGGAATCAACAAAAAATCCAATTTATTGCAGCAGTGCTCCATAAGCCAGAGCTGTTAATTTTAGATGAACCGTTTAGCGGCCTTGATCCAGTAAACTCCGACATGCTGAAAAATGCGGTCCGTTATTTACAGGAACTTGGCACGACAATTGTGTTTTCAAGCCATCAAATGCGCAATGTCGAGGAAATGTGTGAAGACATTATCATGCTAAAGCGTGGGAAAGCGGTACTGCAAGGCAGCCTGACTGATATTAAACGGGGCTACGGCATAAAAAGTGTCTCCATTCACGCTGATTATGATTTGTCGTTTTTAGCTTCTGATCCTCATGTAACTAATTTGACACCAATTAAAAACGGCGTCATCGCTCGGGTCGAAAATGAAGAAGCGGCAAAAGCTGTGTTCGCCCGCGTAGCCGAAAAAGGCTTTGTCCGCAAATTTGAAGTAGAAGAACCGAGCTTGCATGATATTTTCATTGACCAAGTGGGAGGCGGGGCGAATGAATAATTTTTGGACGATAGTCGGCCATACTGCGGGAAGCAGGTTAAAGGCAAAATCGTTTATCATTTCTACAGTGGTCATCATGGCGATTGTCATTATTGCCACAAACATTTCATCAATCATCTCTGCCTTTTCAGGCGATGAGGAAAATGAAGTCCAGCAAGTCGCCATTATCGATGAAACCGAAAACGCAGGGGACGTGGCAACGATACTTGCAACATCTCCTGAGGAATCGTTGTATTCATTTGCAGTCGTAGAAGATGCATCATTGAAAGCAACTCTCGAAAGCGCCCGAGACGGCGACTATGATTATGTCCTTCATTTAAGCGGATCGCAAAGTGAATTAGACGCCACACTCTATGGCGGGGGCGATGATTACGAAGCGGTAGCTGCGATTGAGCAGGAAGTGCAGCGCGTCAAAGAAGCCGTATTAACGAGTGCGCTTAATTTAAGCGAGTCTGACCTTGCCGCTATTTTTGAACCAATCTCCTTTGCACAGGAACCTTTGGAAGAAGGGGCTGCGATAGAGACGGAAGAATCGCAAATGCAAGCGTCCTTTACTGTCTTAGGCGTGACCTATGTGTTGTTTTTTATCATTGTTTCTTTTGGTGTGATGATAGCCACAGAGGTAGCCGTCGAAAAGTCCTCTCGTGTGATGGAACTGATTGTTTCTAGCGTCAATCCGGTCGTGCAAATGTTCGGCAAGCTAGTCGGCATTGGCCTTGTCGGCGTCGTCAATATGGTTGCGATTGTCGCTGCTTTAGCAATTGGCATGTTGATTGGCGGGAATGAGATTGGCAATCTTTTAAGCGGCGATTTGATTGACATGAGCTTGCTCGGTTACGCGTTTTTCTTAACGATTCTTGGCTATTTCTTGTTTGGCGGCATTGCGGCTACATTGGGCGCCCTCGTCAGCCGAACGGAAGACGTCAATTCATCGATACAGCCACTGACCTTTATCGCCATGGCTGGATTCTTTATCGTTTCATTTGGCTTAAGCACTCCAGATGCGCCATTTATTACGGTTGCCTCCTACATTCCATTTTTTACACCACAGCTTTTGACGATGCGTATTGGCATGGGCGTCATTGCTGGCTGGGAAATTGCGCTCTTATTTGCGCTTTTAATAGCAAGTGTGGTCGCCGTCAATATTTTGGCTGCCCGTGTGTATAAAGGCGGGGTTTTGATGTATGGCAAAGTGTCGATGAAAGAAGGCATAAAGCAAGCGTTGGCGTTGTCGAAAAAGGAAAAGTAAGCGCGGCAAAGGTTTGTCCTGAAGATACGAGTATGGTAAGATGGAAATATTGTGAATCGAGGCAGAAAGGAGGCGGATGATGTGATTGATCTTATAATGGAGTTGCCGATGTTATGGGTCAGCGTAGCCCCTGTCATGGTTGTGGTTGCGATGGTTGCCTATGAAAATTTTAAGCTCCGTCGCATGCACATGCGGATGAAGCGTACAGTCCATGACACGGATAAGACAGGCTGTGTGGACATGACTCCAGTCCGCCCCTTGGCGCTGTGGGCGCGGCCAAAAATTCCTTATTTCCGCGACAAAGGCTGCCAAGACGATGATGGTCCTTACCCTTGTTGCATGCACCAACAGATAGCTGCATAGACAACAAAGGGAGGAAAAGAAAGAAATGAATAAAAAGAAAGTTATGCTTACGCTTAGCGTAGTAATGGTTGCTTTCGTTTTAGCAGCCTGTAACACGAATGAACCGATCACAGCTGAATCAACTGGTTTTTGGAACTCATTTTTCGTCTACCCGATGTCATTTTTGATTACCTTTTTTTCTGATTTGACAGGGGGACATTTTGGTTGGGGCATCATTATTGTGACGATTTTGATCCGTTTGCTGATTTTGCCCCTTGCATTAAAGTCGCAAAAGAGCACACGGGCGATGCAGGTGCTCCGTCCTGAAATGCAAGAAATTCAGGAGAAAATGAAAAAAGCACAAGGCAATCCAGAAAAACAACGGGAAGTACAAGCCGAGATGTTGAGTCTTTATCAAAAACATGGGGTGAATCCTGCTGCTGGCTGTTTGCCTGCACTTGTGCAAATTCCAATCGTAATGGCACTTTATTTTGCGATTATGCGGACCGAAGAAATTGGCGTGGGCCCGGCTAGCGCGTTCCTATGGTTTAACTTAGGCAGCCCTGACTATATTTTGCCTGTCATTGCCGGCATTACGACGTTTGTCCAGTTTAAAATGTCTATGAGCCAAATGCCAGCGAACCCATTGGGCGAAGGCATGCCGAATCCAATGAACATCATGCTTTACATTATGCCAGTTATGATCGTGATTGCTGGAATTACATTGCCATCTGCGCTTGCTCTTTATTGGGTAGTTGGTAACTTGTTTATGATTGTTCAAACGTACTTTATTATTGTCCGCCCTAATATGACAAAAGAAGAAGTGCAAAAAGACAAAGCGTAAGCAAACGGCTATGTAGGGAAAGCGTTTGTCTACAGTCTAAAAACAGCCTTGACGTGAGTCAAGGCTGTTTTTTAAATATGGAAATAAGCGGGAATCCGCTCTTTTTCAAGAATGTTGCCTACGTAAAAAGAGCCAAACTCGCCGTAACGGGCAGAAACTTCATCGAAACGCATTTCGTAAACAAGCTTCTTAAATTGCAGGACGTCGTCTGAAAAGAGGGTGACGCCCCATTCCCAATCGTCAAATCCGACAGAACCGGAAATGATTTGTTTCACAACGCCTGCGTAGCCGCGTCCGATCATGCCGTGACTGCGCATGAGGTTTTTACGCTCTTCCATCGGCAACATATACCAATTGTCGTTGCCTTCGCGGCGCTTATCCATCGGGTAGAAACAGACATGCTTCCACCGCGGCAATTCTGGATATAAGCGTGAGCGCACATATGGGTTTTCATACGGATCTTCATCTGAATCACCAGCTAAATAATTGCTCAATTCTACAACGGAAACGTATGAATACGTTGGAATCATATAAGCGGCAAGTCCTGATTTGTTAAAGGCATTCTCAATCTCATTTAATTCTTCCATTGTCGGGCGCAGCAGCATAATCATGATGTCTGCTTTTTGACCGACAATCGAATAGAGGGCATGGCTGCCTTTTCCGGCTTTTTCCGTCCCTTCCCATTTCGACACAAGTGCTTCAAATTCATTGAGCATTTGTTCCCGTTCTGAGGCAGAAACGGTTTTCCAGGAATTCCAGTCAATTTTGCGAAAATCATGCAAGACGTACCAGCCGTCCAATGTTTTTGCAGCTTCATTCATTGTAGATGGACCTCCAGTATATTTATATTACCTCCACTATAACATAGATGGACGTTTTTTCACCCGCTGGAGCGAATCAAGCAAATCATCACCGGGCAAATGTGGCTGCAAGATGAAAGCTAAAAAAAGAAGTACATAAGGAACGATCCGCTGGCCAATAAGCCAGCGGATCGTTACCTTTTCGTGTCTTTCATGTTTAGGGCTTTTCCGTTTGCCGGTACTTTTAAGAAACGCTCAAGCGCCAAGCGGTGTTCACGAGAGGCTCCTGCTTCTCGCTGGGCCGTGACTTCCATTTCCAGTAGTTCCGCTAAGTGGTGGTCAAAACTTTCGCGGAAATTTTGTTTCATGAGCCGGTAAGCGGTAGAAGGCAATTGTTTACAGCGTTTAATATAAGGCGTGGCTTCGCCAATGCTATGGATAAGGCCCATTGCTTTTGCTTCATCGGCGTCGAACATTCCTTTAATTGCTAGTTCCAAGCTTTGCGGGTAGCCAATCAAACGTGGCAAAAAGTAGGATGCACCGGCATCAGGCACAAGCCCTATCTCTAAAAAGCCTAGCGCAAATCGTGCTTCTTTGCGGGCGACGCGAAAATCACAAGCAAGGGCAATACTCAAACCAGCGCCTACGGCAGTGCCATTTATATCGGCGATAAGCGGCTTGCCAATGTGCACCATGAAAGCAATGAGGCGGTTATAGGTTTCCCGCAGCGCCTTTCCGTAATTAAAATGCTCTTGTTCTGCTAAATCAATTGACTTTAAATCAGCACCTGAACAAAAAGCATCACCACTGCCTGTTAGGACAATCACGGTCACGTCTTCCCGTTCATTTGCTTCCGAAAGCAGGTTGTACAACTGTTCGTGGCAAGCGTCATTTAATGCATTTTTGACTTCTGGCCTGTTAATCGTAATTGTGGCGACTTTGTCCTCGACTTGGAGTGTTATAAGTGGTTGATCCATTGACATTGCATCCTCCTTTATCCTTTTAGTATTCGACTGATAGGCTTGAAAACCCTTTCCTTATATGGAAGCGTAATCTAAATGAGGATTTTTAAAATTGACGCTTCAGCAAAGGAGGTTTCCTTTTTAAATAAAGAGGGGTATCCTAAATATAGAAGGAAATGATGACTTTTTAAGGAGGTTAAATCGTGGGCGATTTATTTGCTGACATTAAACGGCAAGTAGAGTCTCATAAGCCAAGTATCGTCTTGCCTGAAGGAACAGACGAACGGGTATTGCAAGCAGCGGCCAAACTTGCTGCCGATAACGTTGTAAAACCGATTGTCATAGGGGATAACGATGCGATTTTAGCGCTTGCTGATAAATTAAAGATTACACTAGAAGGAATAACGATTTACAATCCAGAGACATACCCTGGAATCGATGAAATGGTTGACGCCTTCGTTGCCCGGCGCAAAGGCAAAGAAACGGAGGAGTCTGCACGCAAGCTGTTACAAGATGTGAACTATTTTGGGACAATGCTTGTCTACATGGAAAAAGCCGACGGCCTTGTTAGCGGTGCTGCCCATTCTACGGGAGATACGGTCCGCCCAGCTTTACAGATTATTAAAACACAACCTGGGATTAAGCGCACGTCTGGCGTTTTTGTCATGGTCAAAGAAGACAAAAAATTTGTCTTTGGTGATTGCGCGATCAACATATCGCCAAATGAAGAAGAACTGGCGGAAATTGCTACTGCTACAGCGGATACCGCGAAGCTATTTGGTATTGAACCAAAAGTCGCGATGCTTAGTTTTTCAACGCTTGGTTCTGCTTCATCGCAAGAAACGAAAAAAGTGTCTGCTGCTACTAAAATTGCGCAAGAAAGCCGTCCTGACCTTATCATTGACGGTGAATTTCAATTTGACGCTGCTTTTGTTCCTGCAGTTGCCCAAAAGAAAGCGCCAGATTCCCCTTTAAAAGGAGAAGCTAACGTATTTATTTTTCCAAGCCTCGAATCAGGAAACCTTGGCTACAAAATTGCGCAACGCCTTGGCGGGTATGATGCGATTGGCCCAATTTTGCAAGGGTTAAACAAGCCAGTTAACGATCTGTCCCGTGGTTGTAATGTTGACGATGTATACAAACTAAGCTTAATAACAGGAATGCAAGCTATTACACAAAAAACAGGACAAGGAGTTTAAACGCTGCTTGGCCCTTTTGATGCAAAAAAAGCTTTGGAGTAAAACAATCCAAGGCCTTTTTTCTCCTTTTTTAGCGTAAACAACGATTGTGGCGGTCAATGACCCGTTCAAGCTGTGTTTCATACAGCAGCTCTTCTTCAGGTGAAAGAACCGCTGACTCTAATTGCCCGCCGCTTTCAAGAATAGCTGTTTTCGCCCGTCCAATAATGGTTTCGATCGAATAAGGTACGTTTGTCAGTTCAGACAAAGACGCCATCACTTCAGGTTTAATGTCAGGATAGGAAAACGCTGGTTTACTCGTTTGCACAGCTTTATTGTAAACAGAGCGGATCAATGCAGCTCTAGCGCTGCCGCTTCCTTGTACACAAAGGTATATTTGTACAGCAATACCGCCTCGAATCCTTCGCTGGGAAATGCCTGCAAATTTCTTGCCATCGATGCTCAAATCGTAACTTCCCGGACAGTAAGATCCAGCAATTTCTCCTGCTTCAATTTGTTCCTCTTTAAAAATCGCTTTAACAAGCGTTACCATTCGTTCGTAGCCTTCATCAATGGAAAAGGTTGCTTCCCCTGGAAACACAAGCGATAGATTTAATATGCCTGCATCTAAACAAACGGCTAATCCGCCGGAGTTGCGAACAACGGCACGATAGCCTTCTTGCTCAATAAATTCAATTGCTTCGCGGATAAAGGGAAGGCGTGTGTCTTGTGTACCGAGCACAATCGTGTTTTCGTGAACCCAAAAACGGATAAACGATTGCCCCGTTTTTCCTGCAAGCGTGCATAGTGTATCGTCAAAAGCAAATGAACGAAGCGCGCTTTCTTTCAAATATGTTTTGCTATTGTCCACTACTTTCCAATCGGTCGGGGGTAGTGGTTTGTCTACAGTTGCCATTTTCGAAATCCCTCCAACGTCTACTAGCCATTATACCAGATTTCATATCCACTAAGAAAAGGAAGTTGCGAAATATGTCGGAAGAAGGTATACTGAAAAAAGTTTTTGCTCCAGTATGAAGCGGTTTTCAAGGGCCATCATTATGGCTATGTTCTGAAAAATCATAACCCAAAAGCGGATGATTTATTTTTTTCTTTCTCAGGGAGAAAGGCGATATTACCGGTCAAAACCGACAATTTTTAATAAAATCGTTATTTTTTGTTCATGCTGGGGTACGTAAAGATTATAGTTGATGTGTTTGGGGGTATTTCATGAATAATTTGACAAAAAAGATCTTAATTGCCCTGGGCATCGGGGTGATTGTTGGGTTGGTATTGCCTACGATCCATCAAGGCACCTTTGAATGGCTAAACCAGTATGTGTTTGATCCTGTAGGAAGCGTCTTTTTAAATATGATTATGATGGTCGTTGTGCCCCTTGTGTTTTTCTCGCTTGTTGTCGGGGTTTCCGATTTAGGCGACCCGAAGCAACTTGGCCGTATGGGTGTCAAGACGATTATTTTCTTTATGGTCACTTCTGTTATTTCCTTAACGATTGCACTTGCTGCAGCTTCGGTTATCCAGCCAGGTGATCCTGGGTTGCTTGGGGAAGACATAGCTGAAGAGTACGAGCCATCTGAAGCAGTGCCGATTATGGACACACTCGTTAACATCATTCCGAGCAATCCAGTGGCTTCCATGTCAGAAATGGAGATGCTGCAAATTATCGCGTTTGCGATTTTTGTCGGGATTGCCATGGCTGTGCTAGGAGATAAAGTGAGCACAGTAAAATCGTTTTTTAAGCAAGCAAACGACATTATGATGCAGATCGTTACGTTTGTAATGAAATTTGCTCCTTATGGAGCTTTTGCGTTAATTGCCTCCGCTCTCGGCGAGGCCGGATGGGCTGCTGTTGGATCATTGGCTTCTTATATGCTGACTGTTGCCGGTGTGCTGTTTTTCCATTTATTTGTTGTGTACGGGTTGATTGTTTATTTCCTAGGAAAAATGAGTCCGTTGAAGTTCTTTAAAGGTTTTATGCCCGCAATGACTATGGCGTTCAGTTTATCCAGTTCAAATGGCGTTCTGCCGCTGTCAATGAAATCCGCGCAAGAAAATTTAGGCGTCTCTAAACAAGTGTCTGGCTTTGTGCAGCCGCTTGGCGCCACCATCAACATGGATGGTACGGGGATCATGCAGGCTGTTGCAACCGTTTTTATTGCCCAAGTGTATGTCGTCGACTTGTCGCTGACTGACATGCTTATTATCGTCTTGACAGCGACACTAGCAAGCATTGGCACAGCAGGGGTTCCTGGTGTTGGCATGATTATGCTTGCGATGGTGCTTACTTCCGTCGGTTTGCCTACTGACGGCATAGCGCTTATTATTGGCGTCGACCGTATTCTTGATATGCTGCGCACTTCCGTCAATATTACCGGTGATGCTGTACTTGCAGTCATTGTCGACCGCGGAGAAAAGAAACGCGGTGCTATAGATGAGAATGTGACAGAAGTCTCCTAAAGATGCGATCACAATAATTAGTCTGAAAGAGCCAGCTAAAACTCGCTGGCTCTTTGTTTTTAAGAAAACGCCATTTATAATAAGGACAGGATAATCAATAGAAAGGGGGAGAAAGAATGTTTACGACCCTTCATGAAGAAAAAGTCTTCAAAGATCCGGTCCATCGCTATATTCATGTACGGGATGGGTTGATTTGGGAGTTGATTGGCACAAAAGAGTTTCAGCGATTGAGGCGAATTAGGCAACTGGGGACGACGTCATTCACTTTTCACGGCGCGGAGCATTCACGTTTCAACCACTCGCTTGGAGTGTATGAGATTACGCGGCGCATGACGGAGATTTTTTCTGGCAAGGCTGATTGGAATGAAGATGATAGGCTTCTTGCGTTGGCGGTTGCCCTTCTGCATGATATTGGCCATGGGCCTTTTTCCCATTCGTTTGAGAAAGTGTTTCACACAGACCATGAGGAGTGGACTAGGCGAATCATTTTAGGCGATACAGAAGTCAATCGGATTTTACGGAAAATGGATCGTTGTTTTCCTCAAGCTGTTGCCGATATAATTGAAAAAACGTCAACCAATAAATTAGTGTCTAGTATGATCTCAAGCCAAATTGATGCTGATCGGATGGATTATTTGTTGCGAGACGCCTATTACACAGGAGTCAGCTACGGCCAGTTTGACTTGGAGCGAATCTTGCGTGTCATGCGACCAAAAAATGATGAAGTCGTGATTAAAGCAAGTGGCATGCATGCTGTTGAAGATTATATTATGAGCCGATACCAAATGTATTGGCAAGTGTACTTCCACCCAGTGACGCGAAGCTCAGAAGTCATTCTTAGCAAAATTTTAATGCGCGTGAAAGATTTGCAAGAACTTGGCTATGACTTCAAGCAAAAACCGCTCCATTTTTTATCCTTGTTTGCAGGTGAGATTACGTTAGAGGATTATTTGCGTCTTGATGAATCGATTGTCCATTATTATTTTCAAAGTTGGCAGGAAGAAGATGACCCCATCTTGAAAGATTTGTGCAATCGTTTTTTAAATCGGCGCTTATTCCAGTATATCGAATTTCATCCGAACGAGCGGATGAAAGACTGGCCGAAACTTGAGGCTTTGTTTGCGAAAGCTGGGGTTGATCCAAGTTATTATCTTGTCATGGACTCGTCTTCTGATTTGCCTTACGATGTATATCGTCCAGGGGAGGAAGAGCGGTTGCCCATTCATTTATTAATGCCAGACGGTTCCCTAAAAGAGTTATCGACACACTCGGATGTTGTCGAAGCGATATCCGGGAAGAAACGAACCGATCATAAACTTTATTACCCAGCAGACGTATTAACGGATACACGTGTTGATCAGGAAATCCGGGACAGCATTCAATCATTACTTACGACTACATAAAGGAGGAAGACTGCCGTGCTGCGTGACCATTTAAATGTTCTGACGCTGTTTGCGATGTCAGGTGAAATTGTTGGCAGAAAGAAATTGCAAAAGATGGTCTACATCGCAAAACAAATGGGCTATCCATTTAATGAGCGTTACCACTTTCACCGGTATGGCCCTTATTCGGACGAGCTGACAGTGCGATTAGAAGAGTTATGCAACCTTGGTTTTTTAATCGAGAGCGAAGAAGACAAAGGCCATTATTCACAATATCGCTATACGCTTTCGCCACAAGGGCAAGCGTTTTTAGAAATGTACCATCCCCCTGTTGTCGGCTACAAGGACTTGTGCCAATCGTTGAACAGCCAATCAGCTCGTTTCTTAGAGCTATTGTCTACCATCCTTTATTTTAGCGATTTAGAAGAAGGGGCAAGGCGTGAGAAAATACGTCAGCTCAAAAAAAAGCAAAATTATAGCGATGATGATTTTGATGAAGCCCATACATACTTGCAAAAACTGGCCCAAGTTGTAGCCAGTGCTTAAATAGAATCGCTCATAGATTTTACATGTTGTTTGACAAGGATTTTGTAGATATGGCGCCGGCTTAGCGCTACACTAGAAAAGTGAAAGGAATTCAAGGAAAGAAGGGTGGAACCACTCGTGCTCAGCTTTATTCTCATGCTCCTTTTATTTGCGGCTGGGATTCCGTTGCTTCTCATTTTGATACTCCATTATCCGTTGATCGGCGCTTGTGTAATCGCCTTTATTTCTATAAATTGGTTCATTGCCGCACGCCTCCACCGTAAACACGAGCGGATGCAGCATGCAGGCCATGACAAAAACGGACTGTAATCCGATTCTACAGCCCGTCGGCCATGCGTCTTGATTGCATGGCTTTTTTCGTGATTTTTAACAAAGCGATGGCCTTCTCTCAAAAGTATATGAGACTGCGCTTGTCTTCAATTGGAGACAAGCGCCTCAATTGTAGGAAAAGGCGCCCATTCTTATTGTTTGTGTTGATCGCTTGGCCGTTTTCCAGCAACTCCGTAGTCGTTTGGTTTCATTTCGCTAATGATGATGGAAACACGTTCTTTTGGTGCGCCTGTTGTTTCACTAACGGCATCTGTTACTTTTTCAACTAATGCGCGTTTTTGTTCATCTGTACGGCCTTCAAGCAGTTGAACGGTTACAATTGGCATAAAAAAGCCCCTTTCTTTTCGAGAATACATTCAGTATACCAAAAGAAAGGGGCTGTTTTGATCATTTAGGAAAAAGAGCGAGTGTTTCATAAACGTCTTCATCGATTAAATCAGCGACAAGCACATAACGATCCGGGGCAGCGCCAATAAAATCGAATGGATAACAAGTGATCACCGTCAGCTGTGCTTCTTCCGTCGGAACAATGACGGTGCGGTCATCTTCATCGACGATCCGTACCGTATGCACCTTATACGTGTAGACGCCACTTCGTGTTTCGACAATGAGTTCATCCCCTTCGCCAACTTCTCCTAGTTTGCGGAACACGGTATCACGGTGTCCAGATAAAACGGAGTTGTCCTTTTCTCCAGGAAGAACACTGTCGGCAAAGTGGCCGACGCCTTTATCCAGTTCATCTTCATTTGTCCCGTGAATAATCGGAAGGGTCGCATCGATTTTTGGGATCGTTAATGTCCCCATCTCTTCGCCTATTTCTGGCTGCCAGCTGGCAACGTCCTGGAGATCGTTCTCGTAGGCCGGTATAGCTTCTGGTGCCTCCTCAACTGGGGCAGCGACCGTTTCCGTTTCGCTGTGCGCCCCAATTTTATAGAGAAAGTAACCGTACGCCAGCTTAAAGCCTGTCGTTGTTGTCAACCAAAGTCCGAAAGCAATAAAGGCGGCGGCGACGAAAAGCAGAGCTGTTTTTTTGAAACGGCCCTGCTTTCCATTTGATTTACGAAGAGCCACTTTTAAGCGACCTTCTTCTCACGAAGGAGGCGGCGGAAGATAAGGACACCAGCAAGGGACATTCCGATGCCGATCAGCATATAAAGGGGATAGTTTGTCGCTGTTTTTGGCATTTTGGCACCATTTGCTGTTTTTGTCACTTTGCCGTTCTCATCACGTTCCGCTTTTTTGCCGCCGTCGTTATGATTGGCGTCGTTTCCAGCTTTTGCCGGAAGAGGAGCCTCATCTTTGCCAGGAAGCGCCGACTCCAATGATGGTTTTTTTGGCTTATCTTTTAGGCCTTTATCAATTTGAGTGACGTCATCAACGATTTTTTTGACAAAATGAGAATTGAACATTTCCGCGGTAATATAAAAATCGGCCAAGAATGATCCATCCGCATCGTATAGCTCGACCAATAAGTCGTACCCTTTAATCGCATTGCCGCTCATTAGCTCTTTATAGCTAATTGGCTTTGGATCTTCGCCAACGCGGTCAAGGTAATACTTTGGATGAAGGTCAAGGACAGATATTGCTTTTTCGCCAATAGCGAACAGTTCAGCAACATCGGCAGCCGACAGTTCGCGGATTGATTCAAAGCCGTCAAATGCGTACGCACGTTGTTTCAAGTCATCGAGTTCGGCGGATAAGTTCGGATTGGTTTCCTGAATATACCAAAAATGCTCATAAAGCGCCCACTCTTCTTCATCACTTAAAGAAAACTCTGACAAAAATCCTGAGAAATCAGGGTAATATGGTTCGTTGCCCCATTCATCTTCTAATGTGATAATGACATGGACAACCATGTAAAACGTGTTGTAAAACAATAAGTCGCTTGGAGGCAGGCCGAGCCATTCTTCAAGAAGCTCGTCCAACTCTTGGCGAGTAAGGTCAAATTCAGCAGCGATCTCATTAATGCCTTCTTCTGTTAGCCGTGGGCCTAAAAATTCGGCAAGCTCACTTACATCGGTAAAATCATAAAAAGTCGTGCCTTCCCACCAATACATCAAGTGTTCAGCTAAGTCTTTTTCGCTTACGCCAACATCTTCTAAATAAGCCGTAAACTCCTCATTGTCAAATCCATGGGCAAGGCTGGCCGCTGGAGCGGAAAAAAGAAAGAGTAGAGTGAAAATTGCTGTAAATAACGACTTCTTCATTTTGTTCCTCCCATATTCAATTGTCATTTTTATCCGTGCATATGAATTATATAAACATGATCGCTTAATGTCACGACTTATTTTCATATTTTATAAAAATTTTATAATAGAGGCTGCTTTTGCCAAAAAACGACGAAATTCGCTTGTCTTGTTGAAGAGGGCAACGGCGAGGAGGCCGCCACTTTTTCTCAAAGGCAGAGAGGATGAATGGGCGTGGCGTTTTATGATACACTAGTGTTTAGCTAAAATGAAATTTGGGAGGGCCGATAAAACGTGGATTTGCTCAATAATGATAACTTAAAGAAAGCGAAGAAAAAGTCTTCCAGTTTTACGATATTAAGCAATGATTCAACAGACGGACACGGTGGCTATGGCGCTGGGGTCATCAACCTCGACAATGTGACGCCGCTATTTATTGATATTGAAGAGAAAGAAGCGTTTGTGGATATGGGTGCCCTCCATGCCCGCTCGGCAGTTGAGAAGCGTGTGAAATTTATCGCTGACGAAGAGGCGGTGCCAAAAGAAGGGCTAAAACGGTACTGGCTTGTGTGGGTCACAATCGACACAAAGGATAAAAAGCCATACTATAGTGGAGTTGCAGCCTGTTACATGACAGTCAACAAGCAGGCGAAACGGGGATACAAGAGCATGCCGGAACATGTGAACCATATGGATAAATCGTTAAAAGGCAAATTGGTTGTCAGCCAAATGGATGATTCGTCACGCCAAGTGCTAAAGGCGTTTTTGAAAAACCATAATGAAGAAATGTGGAACCATTCTTCGCAGGAACTCCATGAGGCCCTTGAATCAAGCGAAAATGTGAACAACTAATGAACAAGTTGCCGAAAATCTTGTACTCTTTTTTCGCTTCGGCTACGCTAGAGACATGGATGAACATCCTGACGATAAGTACTAGGACAAAAAAGCAGCGGAAGGGCTCTCCTTCCGCTGCTTTTTTTATAGCTGTTTTAGTTCCTCAACGAGTGCAGAGAAGCGCGCCATCGCGGCTTGCACTGGCTCAGGCGTCGTTAAGTCGACACCTGCTTTTTTTAGCAGTTCGAGTGGCTCGTCGGAACTGCCGCTTTGCAAAAAGGTCATATAAGCGTCGAGTGCGCCTTCTTCACCGTCTAAAATGGCTGTGGCGATTTTGATTGCTGAAGCAAAGCCAGTCGCATACTGGTAAACGTAAAAAGCCCTGTAAAAATGGGGAATGCGCGACCAGCCGTATTTGACTTCGTCATCAAACACAATGTCTGGGCCATTGTAGGTACGGAACAACTGTTCATAAAGCTCATTTAAGCTCTCTGCATTAAGCGGTTCACCTGCTTCCGCTCGTTCGTGCGTTTGCTTTTCAAAATCAGCAAACATCACTTGTGTAAAAAAGGTTCCGCGGAATTGCTCAATAAAATGGTTCAGTAAATAGGCGCGCATTTTCTTGTCGCTTGTTTCTTTCAGCAAATAGTTAATTAGCAACACTTCATTCACCGTGGAAGCCACTTCAGCGACAAAAATTCGATAATTGGCCGTAATTTGTGGTTGGTATTTGCTGGAATAGTAGCTGTGCATGGCATGGCCCATTTCATGAACGAGTGTAAACAAGCTGTTTAAGTCATCATGGTGGTTGAGCAATACGAAAGGATGGACACCGTAGACGCCCATATTGTAAGCACCAGACCGTTTTCCTGGTGTTTCGCGCACATCAATGTAACGCTTTTCCTTAAACTCTTTTAATTTGGCGATGTAATCGTCACCAAGAGGCTTTAGCGCTTTCAGCATCGTTTCATACGCTTCTTCATATGAAATTTCCGCTTTCACACCAGGAACAATTGGCGCATTCAAATCATATTGCCGCAATTCATCGAGGCCAAGTTTTTGTTTGCGGAGGCGCGCATATTCATGGAGCGGTGCAATATTCGCTTTAGCCGCATCAATCAATTGGTCATAGACGCTTTGCTCAATGTTGTCGGCAAATAAAGCTTTATGGAGAGCCGATTCGTATTGACGAACTTTCGCCAATGTGACATTTGTTTTGATTTCTGCTGACAGCGTCGTTGCAATCGTATTGTTTAATTCCACGTACGGCTTGTAGTAAGCTTTGTATGCTTCTTTCCGCTTGTTTCGGTCTTCGTCTTCGATGAGCTTTGAATACATGCCCCTTGTCAGTTGCACTTGCTGGCCATTGTCGTCTGTCACCACGCCAAACTGAATATCGGCATTGTTCAGCATATTGTATGTGTCGCCAGGGGCTTGAAAGGTTGCGCCTAATTGCGACAAAAGCTCTTCTTTTTCCTTTGTCAGCACATGTTTTTTAAAGCGGAATGACTTCCACAATTCATCCTCGAAATAGGCAAGTTTCTTTTCCGCAGAAATGTAAGCACGGAGCGTCTCTTCGCTTAAACTTAAAAGAAACGGCATGAAGAAGGAGGTGGATTCACTCACTTTTACGCTTAGTTGTGTCGCTTTGGCACTTAATTTTTGGGCATGGGCGTCGCGTGTGTCAATATCGGATAAAAACATCGTGTAGGCGAAAACTTTTCGCAACGTGAAGGAGAGCTTCTCTTGTGTTTCTAGGAAATCGAGCAAGCTTTTTGCGTCTTGAATCGCGCCATCAAATTGGTTTAACGTGTCCGCTAGCTGATAGCACTCGTCTACATCGGCCTGCCACGCTTGTTCGTCCGCATAAAGGTCGGTTAAGTCCCATTTTTCATGTTCAGGTACATCTTTACGGGATTTGTATGTACTCAAGAAAATCACTCCTTGCATGTTTTTTCGTTCTAGTGTAGCACTTATCGCTGAAAATATGTTCGTTTCTGCTTTTTTGTATGAATTTTTGCTGGCGGTGGCAAAAATCGATTCATAAAAGTTATAAAAATAACGGTCACGTTCTATGTTATACTGAGGAAAAAGGCGGTGACATGATCATGCTCTCGTCAGAGCAAAAAAAAGCGATTCAAAGCCTTCAGGAAAAAGTGGAACAAGCTGACGGCATTAAGCTTAAATTAAATTGGGACCTCTTAGAAGGTGAGCGTTCCTTAAACGGCACGGAAGACTATTTTTATTATAATGAAAAAGGAGAGCTGCTTGGTTATTTAGCAGTTTATTTCTTTGGCAATAAAATGGAATGCTGCGGTATGGTCGATCCCGCTGCAAGAAGGCGCGGCATAGGTCGAATGCTTCTTGATCAAGCCGCCTCTGACTGGCAAGGAAAGACGAAACAATTTCTGTTGAATAGCCCGACTGATTCAGAAAGCGGCATCGCGTTTATGAAGGCAGTTGGAGCGGAGTACGCGTTTACGGAAAAGCAGCTCGTATGCCGAGAAGTTCCGATTCCTTACACGAAAAAAGGAATTCGCATCCGGCCGGCAGTATCAAACGATGAAGAGCGGATTTATGAACTTGATGCAGAAGGGTTCCATATGACAAAGGACGAAGCGAAGGCGCTTCATCATAATAACCCTACATGGGTTACATATATGATTGAAGAAGACAACCACCCAGTTGGCAAGCTCAGCATTAGCCGCCAAGATCAGGAAAGTTGGATATATGCTTTTGTTTTAACAAAAGAGAAGCGAGGACAAGGCATAGGCCGGGCAGCTCTGACTGATATTGTCCACCGTGAAGTCTCGAATGGCAAAACGGTATGGCTGGATGTCGTTTGCACGAACGAAGCGGCTCTAACGTTGTATCATACATGCGGTTTTACTGAGGTCGGTTCCCAAACATACTATACATTAAAATAGATTGGCGCAAATGGTCGTAGCTGCGAGCGTTTGTCGATGCCCTCACTCAGACTGATAGAAGCTGAGAGCTGCACAAACGTGCAGCTCCTTTTCGCTTATTCAGTGGCGGGACTCTCTTCACCTTCATCAAGAATGGTTGGCCCAGAGGGATCACTCGGGTCACCGTCTTCAATGCTAAACCATTTAAAAAACCGTTTGAAAAAGCCTGGATCTTTCGTTTCTGGCTCTTCTTGTAAGTCTTCGGCTGCCTCTGGCTCAGCGCAAGTATTTACAGGAGCAGTTCCTGCTAAAAAGTAAGTCGTGCGGCCATTAGGACAGGCGTCGCTCGTTAACAACCCAGTGTGGGGGTCAATGTCAACGGCTTCAACCCCTGGCGGTTCTTTAAACGGAAGCTTTAGTTCATTGGCCATCGCTGCTTCCATAAAGTCCGCCCAAATCCGTTTCGAGATTTGCCCTTCAACCGATTGATTGATGTCTTTGTCTTTATCAAAACCAACCCACACAGCAGTAACAAGCTGTGGTGTATAGCCAACCATCCAGCTGTCCCGAGGTGTTGATCCAGATTTTCCGGCTGTCGGATGCGTTAGCTGTGCGGCTACGCTTGCACCGGTAACCGATGTGTAGCTGTTTAGCGCCGGTTCAAATACGCCGCGCAACATGTCGGTCAGCACAAAGGCTGTATCTTCACGGAGGACTTGGCGGACAGGCGGTTTTTGTTCGTAGACTTTGTTTCCCTCGCCGTCACGCACTTGGCGTATGAATACCGGTTCCCGTTGTTTTCCTCCGTCGGCTAAAGCCGCGTAAGCATTGGCGATATCGAGGACGGTGACAGGTTGTGCCCCTAAAGCAAGGGAAGGGCGGTTTTCAAATGTACCAAGTCCCAGTTTTTCAGAGACATTTACTAGTTCGTCTGTGCCAATAGACAAATGCGTTTTCATCGCATAAATATTGTCTGAGTAAGCGATGGCTTCAAGCATTGTAATAAAATCATTGGCGTAAATGTCGTTGTAGTTACTCGGAGCGTAGTCTTCTCGGCCATCATCATAGGAAAAGGATGTCGCTTCACTTAAAAACGTCGATACGGGCGTAAAACCGTTCTCGAGTGCAGCGTAATACAAAAATGGTTTAATGGTCGACCCAGGGTTGCGCATGGCCTGTGTAGCGCGGTTATAGGAACTTTCATTGTAATCTGTGCCGCCGACAAGCGCCTTTACTTCCCCATTGCGTGGGTCCATGGCGATCAGGGCGACTTGCAGCCCGTTGTCGGGCATATGCTTTTCGACCAAATCTTCGGCCTGTTGCTGCAAGGCGGGATCAAGCGTCGTCTCAATGATCAGTCCACCTGTGTCAACGGCCGCTTCGTCCATTTGCGCTTCATTGTGTAGCAGCGCTTTAACATGGTCTTGAAAATAAGGCGCGATTTCTTCTTCCTCTTTATCAGCTTCGTCCGCAAAAACCAGTTTTTCCGCTTTTGCTTTGTCTGCTTCTGCCTCCTCAATCATGCCTTCCCCAACCATGCTATCCAAAATCAGCTCTTGCCTGCTTTTCGCTTTTTCGAGATCATTCAATGGCGAATAGTAGCTTGGTCCTTTCGGAATGCCTGCAAGCATTGCCGCTTCTGCCAATGACACGTCTTTTGCCGATTTCCCAAAGAAATGCTGTGCAGCTGCTTCAACTCCATAGGCGCCATGCCCATAATAGACGGTGTTTAAGTAACCAGCTAAAATCTCGTCTTTTGAAAAATTCATCTCCAGACGGAGTGCGTAAAGCAGCTCATTCCATTTTCGCATATAGGTTTTTTCGTGGCTCAAATAAAGGTTACGTGCGTATTGTTGTGTAATGGTGCTCGCCCCTTGTGCTTTTGAGCCAGATTGCAAATTGGCAAGGAGCGCTCCGCCGATTCGTTTAAGGTCAAAGCCGTAATGGGAGTAAAACTTTCGGTCTTCAATCGCGATTGTTGCTTGCAACAAATAAGGTGACATTTCTGTTAGCGGGAGAGAAAAGCGGTTTTGACCGGCTTCTTCTTTCCCCATAACCGTTCCGTCTGCCGCCAAAAACTGTGTTGTTTGCACGGCGTCAATTGGTGGGGGGCCTTGCATGCGCGTATAAGATAATAATAGAATAATGCCTAACGCGATGACGATAAGAGAAAGCAACAAAAGCCGCCAAATAAGCCTGATTTTGCGAAAGCGTTTCCGCTTTTTGCGCGTAACTGTCTGCATGACTTTTCATCCTTTCCCCGGCAACTTGTTTAGTATACAGTTTGGGAAAAAAGCGGTTTTTTTAAACCTTGTTGTCTTTGCAATTCGTAACGCATCCGCTATACTTGCTTTGGGCGTAAGGAAAAATCATATGCCTAGCGAGATATGAGAGGTGACAAGCATGGAGTTTTGGTTTACAGAAAAACAAACAGAACGATTTGGCATTACGATGAAGATAAAACGGACGCTTCACACGGAGAAGACAGACTTCCAACAGCTTGATATGGTGGAAACGGAAGAGTTTGGCAACATGTTGCTTCTTGACGGCATGGTAATGACGACAGAAAAGGATGAATTTGTTTACCATGAAATGGTGACACATGTCCCTTTATTCACGCACCCGAACCCGAAGCATGTCCTTGTAGTAGGTGGCGGCGATGGCGGGGCGATCCGAGAAATTCTTAAGCATCCTTCTGTTGAAAAAGCGACGTTGGTCGATATTGATGGGAAGGTCATTGAATACTCGAAAACCTATTTGCCGACAATTGCCTGTGCTTTAGAAGATGAACGTGTTGACGTGAAAGTCGCTGACGGGTTTATGCATATCGCCCAATCAGCAAATGAGTATGACGTGATTATGGTCGATTCGACGGAGCCTGTCGGACCAGCTGCTAAACTGTTTGAGCGTGGGTTTTATGAAGGGATTTCCAAAGCGTTAAAAGAAGATGGCATTTTTGTTGCGCAAACGGATAACCCATGGTTCCATCAGGAACTAGTGTCTAATGTGTACAAAGACGTAAAAGAGATCTTTCCGATTACCCGTTTGTACACCGCCAATATTCCTACCTACCCAAGCGGCATGTGGACGTTTACGATCGGTTCTAAAAAACACGATCCTCTTGCTGTAGAAGCAACGCGCTTTCATGATGTCCAAACGAAATATTATACGCCAGACATCCACCGTGCCGCGTTTGTACTGCCGAAATTCGTCCAGGACTTACTTAAATAGGAGGCTTTTACATGCGATTTGACGAGGCATACTCAGGCAAAGTGTTTATTATGAGCCGCGCCAGTTATGAAGAGGCAGATGCCGTCATTTACGGCATGCCGATGGACTGGACCGTTTCCTTTCGTCCAGGTTCCCGTTTTGGCCCGGCGCGGATCCGTGAAGCTTCCTTAGGGCTTGAAGAATACAGCCCCTATGCCGACAAGCATTTGGAAGAAATCAACTATTTTGATGCAGGCGACATTCCTTTGCCATTTGGCAATGCAGCGCGAAGCCTAGACATTGTGGAGGAATACGTTGATTCCCTTTTAGCAGATGGCAAGTTCCCTCTAGGCCTGGGCGGCGAACATTTGCTGTCATGGCCGATTTTTAAAGCGATGTACCGGAAATATCCCGACTTAGCGATCATCCATATTGATGCCCATGCTGACTTGCGCGAACAATATGAAGGCGAGGCGCTATCCCATTCTACGCCGATTCGCAAAGCGTGTGAGCTAATTGGAGCCGAGAACGTTTATTCATTTGGCATCCGCTCAGGCATGCGTGAGGAATTTGCTTACGCAAAGGAAGCAGGCATGCATCTCTATAAATTTGACGTGGCAGAGCCGTTAAAAAACGTGCTGCCCCATCTATCAGGGCGGCCCGTTTACATTACGATTGACATTGATGTATTGGATCCGGCACACGCGCCTGGCACAGGCACAGCCGAAGCTGGGGGGATTACGTCAAAAGAGCTGCTCGAAGCGCAAATGCTGCTCTCCCAAGCAGACATTCAAATTGTAGGCGCTGATCTCGTGGAAGTAGCACCAGCTTATGATCCGACTGAGCAAACAGCCATTGCTGCCAGCAAGTTTGTGCGTGAGATGCTTCTCGGTTGGGTGCATAAAAGATAAAGAAACAAGAGATGCAGATTGCACCCCGTCCCTAAACCCAGTAAAATAGGAAAAAGAACGCGATTCGCGGATTTGTGTGCGGCTAGCAGATCATATAGAATGGATGTTTTGATGAATGAAGCGAAAAGTGAAAATCTCTTTTCAAACTACGACATTTATACAAGGGCAACAGCCGGATGCGTTCTCGTTTGATACGGAAGGCGACCTTTATATAAAAGGGAGTGCCTCGTATTTGCGCTTTAAAGAAACACATGCCCATAAACAGGATGTATTTTCAACGATGAAATGGGACGGCCGCGAGCTCATGCTAATCCGGCAAGGGACGATCATTATGCGGCAAAGTTTTCTTGCAAAAGAAGAAACGTATGGACGGTATGTCACGCCTGAAGCTTCATGGGAAACAAAAGCGCGGACAGATACATTGCTTGTGCAGCTGCCGACAGGAGCTAAACAAAAGGGCAGAATTTATGTGCGCTACCAATTCTTCTTGCAAGGCCAGCTAACGGGAGAGCATGAAATCCGATTGGCAGTCGAACGAATCGAATAGGTCAGAACAGGATAATACAAGGAATGTGCCAATCATCCTTGTATTTTTTTGCTCTGAAAGGCAGAAGCCCTTGAAGCTCGTTGCCTGATTCGGCTAAACTACGGATAGACAAGTCGGTTTCAGCCATTTTCTAATCCATAGCGACAAACGTGGATGGGGAGCACTTGATGGAATGAATACCAATTAGAGACAAATAAGGAGCCTATGAAGAATGAACCATATGGAACGCAAAAAAGAACAGTTGCGCGTGGAAGTGCGCCGTGCCGTTTTACAGGCGGAACTTGCTACAGAATCAGAAGTGCCGTCTGTCCTTTTGAAAGCGCCAAAGGACAAAGCGCATGGCGACTTTGCCACGAATATCGCCATGCAGCTTGCGCGAATCGCTAAAAAGGCGCCGCGGGCTATTGCAGAAGAGCTAGTGGCCAACTTTGACCGTAAACAGGCAGGCATTGAAAAAATTGAAATCGCTGGCCCTGGCTTTATTAACTTCTTTTTGGATAATGGCTATTTGCGTGAGTTGATCCCGCAAGTCCTCACTGAAAAGGATGACTACGGCAGCAGTGACGTGGGGCAAGGCGAGAAAGTGTTAATTGAATTTGTGTCAGCCAATCCGACAGGAGACTTGCATTTAGGCCACGCCCGTGGGGCTGCAGTCGGCGACACCATCGCCAATATTATGGATAAAGCCGGCTACAAAGTGTCACGGGAGTATTACATTAATGACGCAGGCAACCAAATCGAAAACTTGGCAGCTTCTTTAAATGCCCGCTATTTACAAGCGCTCGGAGAAGACCAACCAATGCCGGAAGACGGTTACCACGGCCAAGACATTATTGATATTGCCAAGCAGCTTGTCGACGAAGCGGGCGATCAATATCGCCAACTCGATGAAAAAGAGCGGTTAGCATTCATGCGCGAATATGGCTTGAAAAAAGAGCTTGAAAAAATTAAACAAGATTTAAACGCATACCGCGTTGAATTCGACAAATGGTTTTCTGAGACGTCTCTTTATGAATCGGGGCAAGTCGAGCGGGGGTTGCAAGTCCTTAAAGATAAAAATGAAACATACGAAAAGGACGGGGCGACATGGCTACGCTCAACTGCTTATGGCGATGACAAAGACCGGGTGCTTGTGAAACAAGACGGCACGTATACGTACTTAACGCCAGACATTTCGTACCATCTTGATAAATTTGACCGTGGGCATGACCGTTTAATTGATGTGCTAGGTGCCGACCATCACGGGTACATTCCAAGAATGCGGGCGGCGATTCAAGCGCTCGGTTATGATCCGGCTCGGTTTAACGTACAAATTATCCAAATGGTAAGCCTGTTCCAAGGCGGCGAAAAAGTCAAAATGAGCAAGCGCACGGGCAAAGCGGTGACGTTGCGTGAATTGATGGAAGAGGTTGGCGTTGATGCGACACGGTATTTCTTTGCGATGCGTAGCCCAGATACTCATCTTGATTTCGATATGGACTTAGCTGTGTCAAAGTCAAATGAAAACCCGGTTTATTACATTCAATACGCACATGCACGGGTATGCAGCATTCTTCGCCAAGGAGAAGAGCTAGGCATCCCTTATAGTGCAAACACGGATTTGTCGCCGATAGCAAGCGAAAAAGAATATGAGTTGCTAAAAGCAATTGGCGAGTTTCCTGGTGCTGTGGCAGAAGCTGCCACAAAGCAAATTCCACAGCGCATTGCTAATTATGCCTATGATTTGGCGCAAGCGCTCCACAGTTTTTATAATGTGACGCGCGTCATTGATACAGAAAACAAGGACTTGTCTGCAGCGCGTTTGGCATTGATGAAAGCGACGCAAATGACTATTAAAAATGCGCTCGCCCTGCTAGGGGTGGAAGCGCCAGAGAAGATGTAGCCATGGATACATTATGGTGGCTGGTGATTGCCGTTTTTTTCATTGCCAGTTTTGTTGGTTTAATCGTACCGATTATTCCCTCTGTCCTCGTGTTATGGGGCGGTTTTCTCGTCTATGTGTTTGCTTTAGAGGGCAGCTTGAGCGTTGTGTTTTGGGTAGGCATGGCAGTGCTTACTGTGTTCTTGCTTGTCGTTGACTTGCTTGCCAACATGGCGTTCGTCAAGCGGACAGGCGGTTCTAAATGGGGGGAACGGGCAGCGTTGGTCGGCGTTATTGTCGGTGCATTTGTTGTTCCGCCGTTCGGTTTGATCATCGTCCCGTTTGTGCTTGTTCTCATAGCCGAACTCTTGCAAAAGCAGCCGTTTGAAAAGGCAGTACGAATCGCGTTCGCCTCTTTTCTCGCTTTTATAAGCGGCACGCTTGCTAAAGCGGTTGTCCAAATTGTAATGATTGCCTGGTTTTTGATTGAAGTACTCTAGCAGCTGGGCCAAAAGAAAGAGTGGCAACCACCTTGTATGGTGGTTGCCACTCTTTTTCGATTATGGTTGGCTCGTTTTATCCTAGGGCGTACGTTACTGTTCAAACGTGCGGTCACAGCAATGGTGAAAGGGGGGCTGCGGTAACTTCTTTCACACGGTCAAGGAGTGGGCGCTTCTGGAGCTGTTCGATTGTCACAGTCATGGAAGCGTGCATATCAGCATGGAGCACAGCGAGAACTGTTTCAATAAATGTCTGGTCATGGGTTAAGCATGACATTTCATCGTTTAGATGAAAACTGCGTTTATCGATATTCGGCGTCCCCACTAAACATGTAGATTGATCGGCTACTACCGCTTTAACATGATAAAATCCTCGATAATAGTGGTAGACAAGCACACCTGCCTGTAGCGCTTCAATTACATAAGGAGTGGCCCCATGCTTAACAAGGGGATGATCTGCTTTTTCAGGGAGGATTAAGGAAACGAAGACGCCTCTTTGCGCCACGTCAATGATGGCATCCATTACGGCTCGTGTCGGGATAAAATAAGGGCTGCCGATGATTAAGCTGTTTTTAGCGCTACGAATAAGCTTAAGCAGTGTTTGTTCAAACTCCGTCCCTTGTGTGCTTATAAACTGCAATGTTTGGCTACCCGCTTGTAAGACTGGGAAAAACGATCTTCGTTCAATATGTTTGCCAGTCGCCGCTTCAAAGTCAGCCAAAAATTGTGTTTGAATGGCACGGCTGCCTTCACCCGTTATACGGACATGAAAATCGCGCCAAAAGCCAAAAAAGGGATTGCGCCCTAAATATTCATCGCCGACGTTATAGCCGCCTAAGTAGCTTGTATGACCGTCGATGATAGCAAGCTTGCGGTGGTTGCGGCGGTTCCAGGAAAAGAAAAACCACGGGCCGCGCACTTTCGCTGCCATTTCCACATCAACGCCGGCAGCCCGTAATTGCTTTTTTGTCCCACGTTGGAGCTTGCAGCCAAATTGGTCAATGAGTAAGCGTACGTCTACCCCTGTTTCTGCTTTAGCGATCAGTTCATCTACCATTCGTTTTCCGATATAATCATCGCGAAAAATATAAAACTGAATATGAATGTGTTTATTTGCCTTGCGGATGTCTTCAAGAAGCCTATCGATAAAGTCTTCACCATTTGTGATCAATTCAATCTTGCTTGCAAGAGGGCCTGTTGAAGTGGCTTGCGATTTTTTCCGAAGTGCTCTGAGGCCCAGTTTGTAATCGAAATAAAGCCAAACGCCAATCACAACCACTAAGGCGAGAATCGTAATGAGGATATTCATAAAAGACCTCCTGGCAACAAGTATTGTCTATAGCTTTTCCTGAATTAGGGTGGTCATGCAAAAGAAAAAAAGTTCATCTGACTGAATGCTCATTCATAAAGATTGTGTTATACTACGCTTAAGAATAGGCGGTAAAGTCGTTTTCCGCACAATAGCTTAAATAGAATATACAAAGGAGGGGTCTTTATGGGCGGTATTAGTACGGGATTGCTTGTAGCAAATTGGATATTGTTCATTTTTGTAACCGGTTACGCCGTTTATTTGTTTGCTTCCCTTGTTGTCACGCGTATTCGTTTTATACAGCTTGGCCAAAAAGCAGAGTTTGATAAAACGATGAAGGAACGGCTTAAGGCCGTTTGGATCAACGCATTTGGGCATAAGAAGCTTATGAAAGACAAAAAAAGCGGCATCATCCATTTCATGTTCTTTTATGGTTTTTTGCTCGTGCAAATCGGAGCGATTGATCTGATTTGGAAAGGGTTAAACCCTGGCAGCCATTTGCCTTTTGGCGCTCTTTACCCGTATTTCACTCTGTTTCAGGAAATCATCGTTGCGATGATTTTAGTAGCGGTTGTTTGGGCTTTTTACAGGCGCTACATGGAAAAGCTCGTCCGTTTAAAACGAGGTTGGAAGGCAGGGCTCGTCCTTATATTTATTGGCGGCTTAATGGTATCAAAGACGCTGGCAAAAGGGTTTGAAATCGTGTGGCACGGAAAAAGCTTGACAGCGTTTGAGCCCCTTGCTTCAGCAGTAGCGTTCTTGGCTAGCTGGCTTCCTACTGGCGCGGCTGCTAGTTTATTTTTCATATGTTGGTGGGCCCATCTGTTGTTTTTATTAAGCTTTCTTGTTTATGTGCCACAATCGAAGCACGCCCATTTAATTGCAGGACCGGCCAATGTCTTTTTAGGGCGCACACACAAAGTCGGGCGCCTTGCGAAAATAGATTTTGAACAGGAGGACGCCGAAGAATTTGGCGTTGGCAAAATTGAAGATTTTAACCAAAAGCAGTTGCTTGATTTGTACGCTTGTGTGGAATGCGGGCGCTGCACCAATATGTGCCCTGCGACAGGCACTGGGAAGATGCTGTCGCCGATGGACTTGTTGTTGCGCATGCGTGACCATTTAACCGAAAAAGGGGCGGCGATCACATCAAGGACGCCGTGGATGCCTGCGTATGCTTTTGCCAATACTCGTGCAAATACGCTGGCAACTGAAAGCGCTCAAGAAGCCGCAGCAGGTTACGATGTGCGTCTAATTGGTGATGTCATTACTGAAGAAGAGATTTGGGCGTGCACGACATGCCGGAATTGTGAAGACCAATGTCCAGTCATGAATGAACACGTTGACAAAATTATCGACTTGCGCCGTTATCTTGTGCTCACAGAAGGAAAAATGGACCCTGAAGCACAGCGAGCGATGCAAAATATTGAACGCCAAGGAAATCCGTGGGGCATTAGTCGAAAAGAACGGGAAAACTGGCGTGATGGCCGTGAGGATATTGAAGTGCCGACCGTAAAGGAATTAAGCAAAAAAGGGGAGACGTTTGAGTATCTGTTCTTTGCTGGTTCAATGGGTGCCTATGACAACCGCAGCCAGAAAATTGCCCAGTCTTTTGCAAAACTTTTAAATGTAGCCGGTGTTTCTTTTGCAATCATTGGCAATAAGGAGAAAAATTCAGGCGATACACCGAGGCGCCTTGGGAACGAGTTTTTGTTCCAAGAACTTGCAAGCGCTAACATTGAACTGTTTAAAAAACATGATGTCAAAAAAATCGTAACGATTGATCCTCACGCATACAATACATTCAAGAATGAATACCCAGAATTCGGCTTGGATGGTGTCGAAATTTATCATCATACCGAACTTCTTGCCAAATTGTTGCAGGAAAATAAATTGACGCCGACGAAAGAAGTGAATGAAACCGTTGTCTTTCACGATTCGTGTTATTTAGGACGTTACAACGATATCTACGATCCGCCACGGGAAATTCTAAAACAAATTCCTGGCGTACGTATTGTTGAAATGGAACGCAACCGTGAGTCAGGCATGTGTTGCGGCGCTGGCGGAGGGATGATGTGGATGGAAGAAGACAAAGGACAACGGGTAAATGTCGCTCGTACAGAGCAAGCGCTTGCTGTTGCTCCGTCTGTCATTGGCAGCGCCTGTCCATATTGTTTGACGATGCTTAGCGACGGCACAAAGTCCCTTGAAAAAGAAGACCAAGTGCTCACACTTGATGTGGCAGAATTATTGGAGCGGGCTATTTAAGGATAAAAACGAACAAGAGGAGCGAAAGCAAATCTTGTTCAAAAATAAAAATGAGCGAGCGTTCGCTCAGGAGGGTGAGCAACATGAAAACAGCTATTGTCAGTGGAGCGAGGACGCCAATTGGAAAAATGGGAGGCGTGCTTTCACCATTAAAAGCCGCCGAACTTGGTGGCATTGTGTTAGAAGAGGCATTGAAACGGGCGCAAGTGAATGCAGAAACAGTCGATGAAGTCATTATGGGGCAAGTGTTGCAAGCAGGGGCTGGCCAGCTTCCATCGAGGCAAGCAGCACATGCGGCCGGCATTCCATGGCGTGCAAAAACCGAAACGATCAACAAAGTATGTGCTTCTGGCATGAGGGCGGTAACCCTTGGCGACTTGTCTATTCGCGCAGGCGAAGCGAGCACAGTTCTCGCTGGTGGAATGGAGTCGATGTCGAATGCTCCTTATTATATGAAGAAAGCACGATTTGGGGCACGAATGGGCGATACGACGTTGCTTGATGGAATGATTTATGATGGGCTGACCTGTTCGTTTAACGATGTGCATATGGGCGTGTATGGGAATAGGACGGCAAACGAACTAAGCATTAGCCGCGAGGAACAGGATCGCTGGGCTGCTAGGAGTCAAGAACGTGCTGTTGCAGCAATTGAAAGCGGTATCATTAATGAAGAGATTGTTTCCGTTTCGGTAAAAGGCAGAAAAGGGGACACCGTTCTCATTAGTCAAGACGAGGCGCCGCGCAAAGGAACGACCGTTGATAGCCTTGCTCAACTTAAGCCGGTTTTTGGGAAAGAGGGAACGATTACGGCAGGCAATGCCCCAGGCGTCAATGACGGTGCCTGTGCATTGCTATTAATGGAAGCTGCACAAGCAGAGAAACAAGGCAAGCCCATTTTGGCAACGATTGAAGCCCATCACCGCCTTGCCGTCGAACCATGGGACTTTCCGAAAACACCAGGCCTTGTTATAAGCGAATTATTGGAGAAAACAAAGTTAACTGTTGCGGATATAAGCCGGTTCGAAATCAATGAGGCGTTTGCAGCAGTGGCTTTAGCAAGCAACCAAATAGCTGGATTAGATGAAGAGAAAGTCAATGTCAACGGAGGCGCGGTTGCTTATGGGCACCCAATTGGCGCAAGTGGCGCTCGAATCTTGCTAACGCTTGCTTATGAATTGAAGCGCAGCGGGGGCGGTTATGGGATAGCTTCGATTTGCAGCGGCGGTGGCCAAGGCGATGCCGTATTGTTACATGTGAAAGGGGAATGAGCATGAAAACGTTGATGGTCATTGGCGCCGGGCAAATGGGAGCGGGTATTGCCGAAGTGTTTGCTGCCAAAGGGTTTAACGTGCTCCTGCATGACCGGGAGCTTGAGCTGGCTGAAAAAGGGAAAGCTGGGATCAAGCAAAGGCTCGAACGTTTAGTAGCAAAGGGATATACCGAAGAGCAAGATGTACAACAGACACTGACGCGAATCAAACCAATGGCCGATATTGCTGCATGTGCCGATGCTGAGTTGGTCATTGAAGCAGCAACGGAAAACATGGAAACGAAAAAACACCTATTTAAACGTGCAGACGCTCATGCCCGAGAAGGGGCAATTCTTGCCAGCAATACTTCTTCATTATCGATCACTGAATTGGCAAGCGTTACGAAAAGACCGGAGCATGTTATTGGTATGCATTTTATGAATCCAGTGCCGCGCATGAGGCTAGTAGAAATTATCCGCGGCTTGCAAACATCAGACGCCGTCTATCAACAAGTGCTGGAGCTGACAGAGGCATTAGAGAAAGTCGCTGTCACGTCGCAAGATTATCCAGGGTTTATTGCAAACCGGATTTTAATGCCGATGATTAACGAAGCGATATACACCCTTTATGAAGGCGTTGCTTCTGCAGAAGACATTGATACCGTGATGAAGCTTGGCATGAACCATCCAATGGGCCCGCTTACACTTGCTGATTTTATTGGCCTTGACACATGTTTGGCGATTATGGAAGTACTCCACCAAGGCTTCGGCGACAGCAAATACCGGCCTTGTCCATTGTTGCGTCAATATGTGCAAGCAGGCTGGCTAGGTAGAAAAACGAAAAGGGGGTTTTTCGTGTATGAATAGCCTTCTATTCTCGGAAGAGCAGCAAATGATGCAGAAAATGGTACGTGAATTCTCCAATGACGTCATTGCCCCCGTTGTCGAAGAAATGGAAGAGTCACAATTGTTTCCACGGGATGTACTCAAGCAAATGGGGGAGCTTGGGCTAATGGGTGTTCCTGTGCCTGAGGAGTTTGGTGGCACGGGGATGGACTTTGTTTCTTATATTATAGCCGTACATGAAGTATCTAAAGTTAGTGCAGCAATTGGCTTAATTATGAGCGTCCACACATCCGTAGGGACGATGCCGATCGTAGCGTATGGGACAGAAACACAAAAAAAGGCATATGTTCCGAAGCTTGCTACAGCAGAAGCGATTGGTGCTTTTTGTTTGACTGAACCAAATGCAGGTAGTGATGCGAGGGCGCTGCAAACTCGTGCAGTCAAAAAAGGCGAAGGATATGTGCTTAATGGTTCGAAAGTATTTATTACAAATGGCGGTGAAGCAGACACATACCTTGTCTTTGCTGTCACCGATGCTGACAAGGGGGCTAAAGGCATTTCTTGTTTTATCGTTGAGGCTGGCACCCCAGGCTTAATTGTCGGCAAAAAAGAACGGAAGCTCGGCTTGGCAGGTTCGACAACGACTGAAATCATTTTTGAAGATTGCGAAGTTCCACAAACGCAAATGCTTGGCGAAGAGGGGCAAGGGCTAAAAATTGCCTTGAGCAACTTAAATGCAGGGCGAATCGGCATTGCCGCCCAAGCGCTTGGCATCGCTGAGGCGGCCCTTGAGGCGGCTTGCACGTATGCCAATGAACGAAAGCAATTTGGCAAAAAGCTCCTTAACCATCAAGGCTTGGCGTTTAAATTGGCGGATATGGCTACAGAAACAGAGGCGGCAAAGCAATTAACCTATGCAGCGGCTCGACTTAAAGAGGCAGGAACGCCATGCGCGAAAGAAGCGTCAATGGCAAAGCTATTTGCTTCGCGGACGGCTATGGATGTAGCGACAAAGTCGGTTCAAGTCTTTGGTGGCTACGGGTATATGAAGGAGTATCCAGTAGAACGTTATTTTCGAGATGCAAAGGCGTGTGAAATTTACGAAGGAACAAGCGAAATCCAGCAAATGGTTATAGCTAGGCAATTCGAAAAGTAGCCTAGTTCTCAGGAAGGGCAGATGGTATGATAGGAGGAAGACGAGTATGCACCGGGGAGTAGGTTAAATATGTCGAAAAAATTTGTGCCATCAATGGTAAAAGACCAGCAGTTAATTAAAAAAAGACGCGAACAAATTATTAAAGGCGCTGTCCGTCTCTTTATCGCAAAAGGGTTTCATCGGACAACGACAAGGGAAATTGCCAAGGAATCGGGCTTTAGCATCGGCACGTTGTATGAATACATTGGAACGAAGGAAGATGTTCTTTACCTTGTGTGTGATGCCATTTATGATGAAGTGACAGAACGTGTCCGCACGCAACTTCATACAACTGGAACGGCGCTAGAACGTTTAATTACGGCAATCCGCGCTTATTTTGCTGTCGTTGATGACATGCAAGAAGAAGTGCTTGTGATGTATCAAGAAACAAAGTCGTTGCCAAAAGAAACATTGCCTTACGTCCTAAAAAAAGAGCTAGAAATGGTTGAAATCATGACGGAGCTCATAGCTGAATGCGTAAGTGAAGGCGAACTTGACATTTCCGAAAATGAAAGCCGCCAACTTTCCCATAACATTTTAGTAATGGGGCAGATGTGGACGTTCAGGCGCTGGGCTGTGCAAAAAAGTCAAACGATCGAAGCCTATACAAATCAGCAAATTAAGCAACTGCTCGGCGCTTATCTCGTTAAGCGGTAGCGCACGACGACGGATGCGAGCGTTTGCCTACAGTCTGATGCCGCCATCATAGACGTGGCGGCTTTTTACTCGTTCATTCGATTCTGCTCGATTTGCTCTATTCTTCTCCTATCCATAAGATTGGCGCTAGCATTAACAGGGAAATATGTTTATAATGGGACGTATGATTTTAACTACGAATGGCTTACAATAAAAGTAGCGTGATTAAATTGGGTAAATGTGGAAAGGACGTGTAGACTTTGGTGGATTTGCAATCCTTGACAAAAGAAGAGTTGAACGAAATGTCAATGGTAGAAGCCGCTTTTATTGTAATGGCAAACAAGCGGCAGCCTTTTAACTTTTATGATCTCCTTGAAGAAGTCGCTAAGCTAAAAGGAATATCAGAAACAGAAATGGATGAGCGGATTTCATTCTTATATACAGATTTAAACCTGGACGGGCGCTTTTTAACGCTTGGCGATAACACGTGGGGTTTGCGCTCTTGGTATCCTCATGAACAAGCGGAAGAGGAAATTACACACTCTGCTAAACCAGCCAAACGTCGCAAATCAGGCGATGACGACGGGGAGGAAGAGTACGACCTTGTCGACGAGCTTGAAGAGGATGAGTTTGAAGACTTGGAAGATGAACTGGACGAGTTGGCTGATGAAGAGGACCAGGATGGCGAACGGGATGACTATGACGAGAAAGATGATGCGCTGCCAGGATTTGACGAGGAAGACGGTCAAACGCTTGATGAGGAAGATTAATAGTAGAACTTGACTTCTTGATCTGTTATCGGTAAAATCATTTTTGGGCTTCACATGAGCGTAGATAATGAACATGAATACAAACAAAAGGGGCGCCCCAGCCATGCTGGGTGAGGTGCCGCTTTTGTTTTTTTTATGATATAGCAAAACGGACAGAAGAGCAGACATCGTAAGCATTTCCTGACAAATTCAAAGGAGGAGTCAATATGGCAGCGAAGTATATATTTGTGACAGGCGGAGTCGTATCATCACTTGGAAAAGGGATTACGGCAGCATCACTTGGCCGGCTTTTGAAAAACCGCGGCTTAAAAGTGACCATCCAGAAATTTGACCCATACATTAACGTCGACCCTGGGACGATGAGCCCTTACCAGCACGGGGAAGTTTTTGTTACTGACGACGGTGCCGAGACGGACCTCGATCTAGGCCATTATGAGCGCTTTATTGATATTAATTTAAGCCAGAATTCAAATATTACAACAGGACGCGTGTATTCGACTGTTTTGAAAAAAGAACGCCGTGGCGATTATCTTGGCGGAACAGTTCAAGTTATTCCCCATGTTACCAATGAAATTAAAGAGCGTGTTTTCCGGGCAGGACGGGAAACAGGGGCGGACGTTGTAATTACGGAAATAGGCGGGACCGTTGGTGATATTGAAAGTCTGCCTTTCTTAGAAGCGATTCGCCAAATTAAAAGCGATGTCGGTATGGAAAATGTCTTGTATTTGCATTGTACGTTGATTCCTTACTTAAAAGCAGCGGGGGAAATGAAGTCAAAACCGACGCAGCACTCGGTTAAAGAGTTACGTTCCCTCGGGATTCAACCGAATGTCATTGTCGTTCGTACAGAACGGAAAGTGCCGCAAGATATGAAGGACAAAATTGCCTTATTTTGCGACATCAAAAAGGAAGCTGTCATCGAAGCATGGGATGCTGACACCCTTTATCAAGTGCCCCTTGATTTGCAAGCGCAAAACCTTGACCAAATTGTTTGCGACCATTTGCAGCTAAACTGCCCTGAAGCAAACATGACGGAGTGGAAAGAACTTGTTAACCGGGTGAGTCATCTTTCTGAAAAAGTACGGATTGCGATTGTCGGAAAATACGTCGAGCTTCAAGATGCCTACTTGTCGGTTGCCGAGGCATTGCGCCATGCAGGTTATCATGTCGATGCCGATATTGACATTGATTGGGTGTATGCAGAGCAAGTAAATGATGAAAATGTCGACGAGCTATTAAACAAAGCAGACGGCATTCTTGTGCCAGGGGGATTCGGTGATCGCGGCATTGAAGGGAAAATTACTGCTATTCGTTATGCCAGGGAAAATAAAGTTCCGTTTCTCGGCATTTGCCTTGGCATGCAGCTTGCTTCTGTGGAGTTTGCGCGTACGGTCCTCGGTTTGAAAGGGGCCAACTCTGCTGAAATAAATCCACAAACGCCTTACCCAATCATCGATTTGTTGCCAGAGCAAAAAGACGTTGAAGACTTGGGCGGCACACTTCGTTTAGGGCTGTACCCTTGCAAACTCCAAGAAGGGACTGCAGCCCGTGCAGCGTATGGCGAAGAAGTCGTTTACGAACGCCACCGCCACCGCTATGAGTTTAACAATGAATATCGGGAACAAATGGAGAAAGCAGGTTTCGTCTTTTCAGGGACAAGCCCTGACGGACGTTTAGTGGAAGTGATCGAGGTGACGGACCATCCGTTCTTTGTGGCGAGCCAATTCCATCCGGAATTTGTTTCCCGCCCAACTCGTCCGCAACCGCTCTTCCGTGAATTTGTTCGTAACGCACTTGCAGCACAAGCTTAGTCATCTCGTTGACCGTTGGTGAGCGAGGAAATGGCTGACATATACGAGAGTGTTTGTCTACAATAGGAGGATTGGCCATGCGGCCAATCCTCTTTTTTTATGGAATGCGCGAGTCAGCAGTATTCTTCAAGAATGTCATGGATAACAAACTTTAGCCCATGGTAGACGTAAAGGCCCGCAATGACCCCTGGATGACCGATACGTTTTCCCGTTTCATCAGGAACGAGCCCCCCTTTAACACCCGTATCAAGAAACAAATGAGGCGGAGCAAGGCTTGCTGTGCTGGAGGCGTGGCGTGAGGAAACGACAACAGCGGCTATTCCAGCTTGTTCGCAGGCTTTGAGAGCTGCTTGCACACCCTTATGGTTGAGGCTTGGCGCAAACAGCAGACACCGATCTTGTCCAGACAGCGTGCCTTCTTTAGGGAAAGGAGCGGCCCCGGGCATCGATTCATATCCTGTAAAAGCAGCCAATTCGATTGCTTCCATTTCCGCAAACCCCTTTATATAAACGTTCCCTTGTGCGATAATGGCTTGTGCAAGCAGGCGCCCGGCGTCTTCAAGGTGCTCCTCTTGCGTTTCATTGATTGATTTGATTAAGCCGAAAAGCTGTGTGGAGAATATTTTCAGCATGAAAGCCTCCTAATTTTAGAGCATACGTTGTTCGTGCTTTTGTTTTCATTTTATTGACCAATTTCGCAGATTGCAAATAAATTAGAGGGAAAAGCGCGAAATAACGCGAATCATTAACAAAAAAGAAGAATTCTCAGAAACCAATGAAGGGGGCATAGTATGAGTCATAAAGTGCTTATAGTTGATGATCAATTCGGGATACGTGTGTTACTGACAGAAGTATTGCAAAAAGATGGATACGAAATGTTTCAAGCTGCGAGCGGGAAAGAAGCGTTGGCGATCCAAGAGGAAGAGGAAATCGACATTGTCTTGTTAGATATGAAAATTCCAGGAATGGACGGTATTGAAATTTTAAAGAAACTAAAAGAAAAGCAACCAGGGATTAAAGTCATTATGATGACAGCATATGGTGAACTAAATTTAGTAAACGAAGCGATGGATCATGGCGCGGTGAGCTACATGGCTAAACCATTTGACATTCAAGAAGTCCGGGCAACGATTCGGGACAATCTTCAAGCCTAGGAACGTTTGTATTGGTATCGCTTACTTTTAAAAACCATTTCTTTCTTAAGTCAATTTTAAAGAACTTATGCTATAATGGAGGCGACCTAAGGATTGCGGCATAGGCGTGGGCTTGATTTTGGCCCGTTTTTATTGGCCAGAATACATAACTTCTTCCGGAAGAGGTTAGCTTAGAAAGAGAATGCTTTATATGATTTGACCACCCCTATGCAGACGAATTTAAGGAGGACAACCATGCCTTTAGTATCTATGAAAGAAATGCTGAACAAAGCAAAAGCAGAAAAGTATGCGGTCGGGCAGTTTAATGTGAACAACCTAGAATTTACGCAAGCGATTTTGCAGGCGGCAGAAGAGGAAAAATCACCAGTCATTCTTGGTGTATCTGAAGGGGCTGCTCGTTACATGGGCGGTTTTAAAACTGTCGTTGGATTGGCGAAGAATTTAATGGAAGAATACAACGTAACCGTGCCTGTTGCTATTCACCTTGACCACGGTTCAAGCTTTGAAAAATGCGTGGAAGCGATTCATGCTGGCTTTACGTCTGTCATGATCGATGGTTCTCATTACCCATTGGAAGAAAATATCGCCCTTACGCAAAAAGTAGTGGACGTTGCCCACGCCCTTGGCGTATCGGTTGAAGCAGAACTTGGCCGAATTGGCGGCCAGGAAGATGACTTGGTTGTCGACGATGCAGAAGCTGCTTATGCCATTCCAGAAGAGTGTAAAGAGCTTGTTGAAGCAACAGGCGTAGATTGCTTCGCGCCTGCACTTGGCTCTGTCCACGGCCCTTACAAAGGCGAACCAAACCTTGGATTTGACCATATGAAGAAAATTGACAGCCTCGTTGGCATTCCTCTTGTCCTTCACGGCGGCACAGGCATTCCAACAAAAGACATTCAAAAGGCGATTGAGTTTGGCCACGCCAAAATCAACGTGAACACGGAAAACCAAATCGCTTCTGCCAACGCAGTCCGGGAAACGCTTGACGCCAAACCGGAACTGTATGATCCGCGTAAATACCTTGGCCCAGCTAGGGACGCCATTAAAGCAACGGTCATTGGCAAGATGAGAGAATTTGGTTCTTCGAACAAAGCGTAAACAATTCGAATAAAAGCAGTCGCAGGGACTGCTTTTATTCTCATTTTTGATTGTAACCGTTTTTTTTTATTATGACCCGGCCAAATCATCCACTACTTAGCACATAAAATGAGTATGATTGCTTTTAATAAGGAGGCTTTACCAAGATGAAATTCTTCGTAGATACAGCAAATATAAATGAAATTAAGGAAGCAAATGAACTTGGTATTTTAGATGGAGTAACGACCAACCCTTCACTTGTCGCAAAGGAAGGCGTTGATTTCCATGAGCGCATTGCCGAAATTGCAAAGCTCGTTCCAGGAAGCGTTAGCGCAGAAGTCATCTCCTTGGATGCGGAAGGCATGATTGAAGAAGGGAAAACGCTTGCCGCCATTTCAGAAAATATTACGGTTAAAGTGCCGATGACAGTGGACGGCTTAAAGGCGGTAAAAGCATTTGCTGAACTAGGCATTAAAACGAATGTAACGTTGATTTTTTCAGTGCCACAAGCTTTGCTTGCAGCCCGTGCTGGCGCTACATACGTTTCGCCATTTTTAGGGCGTTTAGACGACATCGGCCACGATGGGTTGCAGTTAATCTCTGATATTGCTGACATCTTTTCAACTCACGGGCTGCCAACGCAAATTATTGCTGCATCTGTTCGCCACCCTGTCCATGTGAGCGAAGCTGCAAAACGTGGTGCCCATATTGCGACTATTCCATTGAACGTCATTAAACAGTTGACAGGGCATCCCCTTACAGATAAAGGGATTGAAAAGTTTCTTGCGGATTGGAACAAAGAGAATGTCGAAAAATAAGGAAACTCGTACTTTTTTAGCGGACTCTGGCTATACTGGATAAAGATATGCGCGTTTGATCCAGTGAAAAAGGAAGGGATTGCAATGCAAAAGCTTTTGATTGAAGGCGGCCATACATTAGAAGGCACGGTGTCGATCAGCGGTGCTAAAAACAGCGCTGTAGCCCTTATACCTGCGGCGATATTGGCAGACAGCGCGGTTGTCATTGATAACTTACCGGTCATTTCAGATGTAGACTTATTGGCAGAGCTTCTTCGCGAAATTGGCGGGGACGTTGATTTAGGCAATCAAACAATGACCATACATCCAGAAAAGATGGTAGCGATGCCGCTTCCTAATGGCAGAGTAAAAAAGCTGCGAGCTTCGTATTACTTAATGGGTGCGATGCTCGGCAAATTCAAAAAAGCCGTTATTGGCTTACCGGGCGGTTGCAATTTAGGCCCGAGGCCGATTGACCAGCACATTAAAGGATTTGAGGCGCTTGGCGCACAAGTAACGAATGAGCAAGGCGCGATTTATTTGCGTGCTAATGAGCTTCGAGGCGCAAAAATTTATTTGGACGTCGTCAGCGTGGGGGCGACGATTAACATTATGCTTGCCGCCGTTCGGGCGAAGGGCCGAACGATCATTGAAAACGCGGCAAAGGAACCGGAAATTATTGATGTGGCGACGCTGCTTACGAGTATGGGAGCGAAAATAAAAGGGGCAGGGACCAATGTGATTCGAATTGACGGTGTCGATCATTTGCAAGGATGCCGCCACTCGATCATTCCTGACCGGATTGAAGCAGGGACGTACATGATTATGGCGGCGGCCATGGGCCGGCGTGTCCACATTGACAATGTGATCCCGACGCATCTTGAGTCGGTTACGGCTAAATTGCGGGAAATGGGAACGACTGTCGAAGAGTATGATGACCAGTTGATCATTAGCGGTATGGATCCAAAAAAAGGTGTTGATATAAAAACACTTGTATATCCAGGCTTTCCGACTGATTTGCAGCAGCCATTTACAAGCTTGTTAACGAGCGCAGAAGGCACAAGCATTGTAACAGATACCATTTACGACGCCCGTTTTAAGCATGTCGATGAACTAAGACGCATGGGGGCAAGTGTTAAAGTGGAAGGGCGTTCTTCGATTGTGAATGGCAAGTCGTCTTTGCAAGGGGCGAAAGTCAAGGCAAGCGACTTGCGTGCCGGAGCGGCATTAGTCATTGCCGGATTAATGGCTGAAGGCATTACTGAAGTATCAGGACTTGAACATATTGACCGAGGTTATGAACATCTCGAAACGAAGTTGACAAGACTAGGCGCGAAAGTATGGCGGGAAGAGCTGACAGAGGAAGAGCTTGAGCAAGTGAAGCAATCATAACGATTTTTGCTCGAAATGTGGAGGGAGATAGAGTGGAACGTAGTTTATCAATGGAGCTTGTCCGAGTAACTGAAGCAGCAGCGCTAGCTTCTGGGCGTTGGATGGGCCTTGGCAATAAGGAAGAAGCGGACCGTGCGGCTACGGAAGCGATGCGCGATGTGTTTGACACGATCCCGATGAAAGGGACAGTCGTAATTGGGGAAGGGGAAATGGACGAGGCGCCGATGCTTTATATTGGCGAAAAGCTCGGCAATGGCTATGGCCCACGTGTGGACGTGGCCGTCGATCCTTTAGAAGGGACAAACATTGTCGCATACGGGCAATGGAACGCACTGGCTGTTCTTGCAGTTGCTGACCACGGCCATTTGCTTCATGCGCCTGACATGTATATGGACAAGCTTGCAGTAGGACCAGAGGCTGTGGGGAATGTCGATATCGATGCTCCAGTCATCGATAATTTAAAGGCGGTAGCCAAAGCTAAGAACAAAGACGTAGAAGACCTTGTCGTCGTCATTTTAAACCGCAAGCGCCACGAAAAGCTCATTCATGAAGTGCGCGAAGCAGGGGCCCGCATTAAATTGTTGCCTGACGGAGATGTGGCAGCTGCTGTTAATACCGGTTTTGACGATACGGGCGTCGATTTGCTAATGGGTTCTGGCGGCGCCCCTGAAGGTGTCCTTGCAGCGGCAGGGTTGAAATGCCTTGGCGGTGATTTTCAAGGAAGGCTCTTGCCCCAATCGGATGGAGAACTTGAGCGCTGCAAACAAATGGGCATTGAGGATACAAGCAAGCTGTTTCGCATGGAAGACTTGGTGAGCGGCGATGATTGCATATTTGCGGCAACGGGTGTAACAGACGGTGAATTGCTGACAGGTGTACGCTACAAAGGCACAAAAGCGATTACACAGTCGTTAGTCATGCGAGCAAAATCAGGAACTGTACGCTTCGTTGACGGTACTCATAGCATGAAAAAGAAGCCAAAACTCGTCATTCGCTAACAATATAAAAGGGAAGGGCGCGATTCTTCCCTTTTTTGATTGATTATTTTCAGCAACTATGGTTAAAATAGGATTTAGCAAGCCTTTATCCCTTCTTGTTTAAGATGTACTCTCCATAGACCTTCCTTATGTTTATCCAATCGTAGTGGAATTTAAAAACAGCATTATAGGCGGGCGCTTTCTGCCTTATTTTATTTACAAAAAAGTGTGGTGGCCTTATATGAGCTTAAATATTGCTGATTTAGAGAGCATGACATTGAAAGAATTATATGAACACGCAAAAGCGTTTAAAGTCTCTTATTACAGCAAACTAACAAAACGAGAATTAATTTTTGCTATTTTAAAAGGGCAAGCAGAACAAGATGGGCTTTTGTTTATGGAAGGTGTCCTTGAAATTATCCAAAGCGAAGGTTTTGGTTTCTTGCGCCCAATCAATTATTTGCCAAGCACAGAAGACATTTATATTTCTGCTTCGCAAATCCGCCGGTTTGACTTGCGTAATGGCGACAAAGTTTCTGGCAAGGTCAGACCTCCAAAGGACAATGAGCGCTACCATGGCTTGCTCCATGTTGAGGCGGTCAATGGTGAAGCTCCAGAGACATCCCGTGAACGTCCCCATTTCCCTGCGCTGACACCTCTTTATCCTGAACAAAAAATTGATCTTGAGTCAAAGCCGGGACGAATTTCTTCACGCATTATTGATATGGTTTCGCCAGTCGGATTTGGCCAACGTGGCCTCATTGTCGCCCCGCCAAAAGCAGGCAAAACCTCTCTAATGAAAGAAGTCGCAAATAGCATTGCCGAAAAGCATCCCCATGTGGAACTAATTGTATTGCTAATTGATGAGCGCCCTGAAGAAGTAACCGATATGGAACGCTCCATTGATGGTGAAGTGGTCAGTTCGACGTTTGATGAAGTCCCAGAAAACCATATTAAAGTAGCGGAGCTTGTCCTAGAACGGGCAATGCGCTTAGTCGAACATAAAAAAGATGTGGTTATTCTCATGGACTCGATTACTCGGTTGGCACGGGCCTACAACCTTGTCATCCCACCGAGCGGTCGCACACTCTCAGGTGGCATAGACCCTGCCGCGTTTCACCGTCCGAAGCGCTTCTTTGGCGCAGCACGCAATATTGAGGAAGGCGGCAGCCTGACGATACTAGCGACTGCCCTTGTTGAAACGGGTTCACGGATGGACGATGTCATTTATGAAGAATTTAAAGGGACGGGCAATATGGAATTGCATCTTGACCGCCGCCTAGCTGAACGCCGGATCTTCCCGGCTATTGACATCCGCCGTTCAGGAACGCGGAAAGAAGAGCTGTTAATGCCGAAATCGCAGTTGGACAAATTATGGACGATCCGTAAAACAATGAATGAGTCTGCTGATTTTACAGACCAGTTTATCCGCCGCGTTAAAGAAACAAAAACAAATATTGAGTTCTTTGAAGCAATGGAATCGGAAATGGCAGGAAAAAAGCGGAATTGACTTGGACAAACTTTAGGTTGCAAACGGTCTGTTGACTTGATATAATTTCGATTATGTGAGAACTCTGTTTCGAAGAGATTCAGGGCAAAAGGAGATGAAATCATGAAACCAGAAATCCATCCAACTTACCAAAAAGTTGTATTTATGGATACAAGCACGGGCTTTAAATTTTTGACTGGTTCGACTCGCGGTTCTAGCGAAACGATCGAATGGGAAGACGGCAATACGTATCCGTTGATTAAAGTCGAAATTTCTTCTGATTCCCACCCATTCTATACAGGCAAACAAAAACTTGCCGATGCAGGTGGCCGTGTCGATCGCTTCAAAAAGAAATACAATCTTTAATAGGAAAAATGCGTGATCATCAGGCAAGAGTCTCTTGCCTGTTTTTTTATGGAGGGGCTTATGGCACAGCTTTTTTTTAAGTATGGCGCAATGAACAGCGGAAAGTCGATTGAGATTTTAAAAGTGGCCAACAATTACGAGGAACAAAAAAAGCCAGTTTTGATTTTTACATCAGGAATGGATACACGGGATGAAGTCGGTTATGTGTCGAGCCGCGTCGGCCTTCGCCGCCGGGCAGTGCCAATTTTCGATGACACCAATATTTTTGATTATGTTGAAAGCTGCCGACAAAAGCCGTACTGTGTATTAATCGATGAAGTGCAGTTTTTAACAAAAGCGCATGTCCTCCAACTGGCCAATATTGTTGATACTTTAGACATTCCGGTAATGGGATTTGGCTTAAAAAATGATTTTCGCAACGAGTTATTTGAAGGAAGCAAATACATGCTTCTGTACGCAGATAAAATTGAAGAAATGAAAACGATTTGCTGGTTTTGCCATAAAAAAGCAATCATGAATTTGCGTGTGGACGAGCAAGGCAAGCCGATTTATGACGGGGAACAAATTCAAATTGGCGGCAACGAAACGTATTATCCCGTTTGTCGCAAATGCCACCAACACCCGCCTTTAACTGTATGAGATTATGCCCTAGATGAGCAAGATGTAAATCCACCTAAAAATGAATGTCTTTTTGTAGGCGTGGGACCCTAATGATGCACGCTTCTTTTTCGAAGCTGCACAAAGGGGGAGACGGATGAAGTCGGCAACGGCAGGGATTGCAATCGCTCTTTTGCTCGCTGGATGTTCAAACGCCAATTTCAGCTCACAGCACATCCAGCATGACAAACATTACGGACAAGGTGCTTTTGGTCCAGGCCCACTTAATTTTGAGCATATGAAACATGAAACGTATGATCCGCGCCTAACGAATATTGGCACAAGCTATCGAGACGCAAGTGTGCCTCACCGTACGCTTGCCGACGATGCTGCGCAAGTGGAAGGCATTGTCGAAAGTCAAGGATTTCGTTCTGGCGCCGCGATTGTCAACGGCGGTGATGTTTACGTAAAAGCGTACCCGTCACCATCCTGGAGCAAAGAACAAACGAGCAAGAGGATGGAGAAACTCAAACGTGCATTTGAGGCAGAAATCCCTCGCTATCAAGTCCATGTCCGTTAAAGAGGAGCGCAAAGCCATTGGCTTTGCGCTTCAGCCTGTAGACAAACGCTCGCATACTTCGTCGTTTGCCTCACTCATATGCGTTGAAACGGTCGTTTCATGCGCAAGAAAACTCATGCGCAAGAAAACGGCTGCTCATGAACCCCCGTTCTATTCACATCTTCCCTCGGCTGCACATAATTGTTATGGCCGGCGCCTGGCTGTTTGTTGCAACGGGTCCCATACACTGTTAAAAGGAGGGGAATAGCCTAAATCAAGTTCTTCGAGATCTTGCATGGTCATGCCATGGTACAATGCGGTCGCAAGGACATCGCAGCGTTTGTCGACGCCTTTTGTCCCGATGAACTGGCCGCCTAGGACGACGCCCGTTTCTGCATGGAACTGAAGGCGTATATGGATCGTTTCGTTTGTTGGGTAATAGCCAGCAACATGGGGAAGCTTGGCTTGCACGCATTTGTAAGGATAGCCGATTTCCTCGATTTCACGGGAAGACAAACCAGTACGTGCGAGCGCTAAGTCAAAGAACTGGTAAATTTGCGTCCCGACAATTCCCATGAAGACGCGTGTGTTCCCACACATGTTCAGGCCAGCGATCCGCCCTTGCTTATTCGCATGCGTGCCAAGGGGGTAATACATGTCTTTGTTGATTAGACGGTGATACTGCGTTGCGCAATCGCCTGCTGCATAAACGTCAGGCACATTTGTTTCCATATAGCGGTTCACACGAATGGCGCCGTTGTTGTTGAGGTGAATATCGGTATTTCGCAAAAAGTCGGTATTTGGGCGAACGCCGACCGCAACAATGACGATGTCGGTAGGACATTCAGTCAAGTTGGTGCGTATGCCAGTAACGTGGCCGTCTTTGTCGCCGCTAAAGCCAATGATTTCGTGATTTAACTCAAGCTCGATCCCCTCATTAATTGCTTTCTCATGAATATAATCCGCCATTTCCTTATCAAAATTCATCGCCAGCCGCTTGGCCCGTTCCAAAATCCTTACATGGTGGTTCGCTTTAGCGAGATTTTCAGCTACTTCCAGCCCAATCGAACCACCGCCGATGACGGTTACGGTTTTCTTTTCCGTACCGAGGGCAGCAATTATTTTTTTTGCATCTGGAATGGTTTTTAATGTATAAATCCCTTTTAAATCGCCGTTTTCCCAGTCGGGAATGACAGGGCTCGCCCCTGAGGCGATTAACAGTTTGTCGTAAGGAAGGCAAAAGCCATCCCCGGAAACCGTTTTTTGTTTCGTATCAACTGCCTTTACCTCATGGTTAATGCGGGCGTCGATGCCATGCTTGATGCGATAGGTGTCGGCATCCCGGGCGATAAGTTTGCGATCTGATTCAATTTCGCCACCGATCCAGTAGGGCAAGCCACACTGGGCGTACGAATAATGTTCGCCTCTTTCCAATACAGTAATATCGGCTTGTGCATCTTTGCGAACGAGCTGCATGGCTGCGCTCATTCCAGCTGCATCGCCGCCGATGATGATATATTTCACATGAATCCCGCCTTTTCTGTGCTTGGTTTTAATGAAAACGGCCTTTTGAACAAAGTACAAATAGTATTCCCGCAAACCGAATGAACAAACCGCGTTGTCCCTTAGCTAGATTGACCGTTAATGAAGGCGTATACTATAATGGGGAAGGAGTGCCGCAATGAAGAATGAGGTGACGTCGTGTTAGAACGATTGCAAGCAGTAGAAGATCGTTATGAGTACTTAAACGAGCAATTAAGCGATCCCAATGTGATTAGCAATGCAACAAAATTAAGAGAATACTCAAAAGAACAAGCACAAATAGAAGAAACCGTACAAACGTATCGACAATATAAACAAGTCACAGAACAATTGGCAGATGCAAAAGCGATGCTCGAAGAAAAGCTCGATGATGACATGTATCAAATGGTAAAGGAAGAGCTGGATGAGTTGAGCGAGCGAAAGGCCGAATTGGAAGAACGCTTGAAAATTTTATTGTTGCCAAAAGACCCGAATGATGACAAAAACGTAATTGTCGAAATTCGCGGTGCTGCTGGCGGCGACGAGGCACAGCTTTTTGCAGCTGACCTTTACAAAATGTACCACCGCTATGCTGAAATGCAAGGCTGGAAAACAGAAGTCATTGAAGCCCACGCGACTGAGCTTGGCGGCTACAAAGAAATTATCTTTATGGTCAATGGCAGCGGCGCATATTCAAAGCTTAAATACGAAAATGGCGCGCATCGCGTACAACGGGTGCCGCAAACGGAATCAGGCGGCCGCATCCATACATCGACGGCGACGGTGGCCGTGCTTCCAGAAGCAGAAGAAGTGGAAATTGACATTCACGAAAAAGACATCCGCGTGGATACATTTGCATCGAGCGGCCCAGGTGGGCAAAGCGTCAATACGACAATGTCAGCCGTGCGCTTAACCCATTTGCCGACAAATACAGTTGTTTCATGCCAAGACGAAAAATCGCAAATTAAAAACAAAGAAAAAGCGATGAAAGTCCTCCGCGCCCGTATTTTTGATAAAGTTCAGCAAGAAGCGCAAGCAGAATACGCGGAGTCCCGCAAACTTGCCGTCGGTACAGGCGATCGCTCAGAGCGAATCCGTACGTATAATTTTCCCCAAAGCCGTGTAACGGACCACCGCATCGGTTTAACGCTGCAGAAACTTGAGCAAGTTTTGCAAGGCAAGCTTGATGAAATCATTGATGCCCTTGTAGTTGCCGATCAATCAGAAGCAATGAAAAAGGCAGAGGAATAATGGCGATTACGATTCACGAAGCTCTTCGCTGGGCTTCGTCTTTTTTGCAGGAAAACGGAGTTGAACCTACAGCAGGGGAATGGCTATTGCGGCACCATGGGAACATGGAACGGGCCAAACTATTGGCAAGCTTAAGAGACCCCCTCCCAGAACCAGTTTGGCAAGCATTTAAACAAGATGTGGCCGTCATGGCTTCAGGGGTTCCTGTCCAGCACGTACTCGGCTATGAACAATTTTATGGGCGGACGTTTCTCGTTAATGGCGACGTCCTTATTCCTCGCCCAGAAACAGAAGAGCTTGTTGCGCTCGTGCTTAATCAATTAAAGCCTGGCCCTCAAGCCATCCTTGATGTCGGTACGGGCAGTGGGGCGATTGCGCTTACGTTAAAGCTAGAGCGACCCGATTGCTATGTAACCGCGACTGATATTTCCGAGAAAGCGCTAGACGTTGCCCGGGAAAATGCCCAGCGGTTAGGTGCCGACATAACGTTTGCCAAAGGCGATTTACTAGCGCCAGTAGCAGGAGCGGTATTTGATGTCATTGTGTCCAATCCCCCCTATATTCCGTATCGTGATCGGGACAGCCTTGCGGTCCATGTGCGTGAATTCGAACCGGAAATGGCATTGTTTGCTGAAGAAGATGGGCTAATGTTTTATCGGCGGCTGGCGGAAGAAGTGCCCGCTTGCATCCATCCGCGCTCATTGGTCGCAGTCGAAATTGGCGCTGGCCAAGGCGAAGCGGTTCAAGCGTTGTTTGCTGCCGCGTTTCCCTTTGCTGATATAAACATTGTCTATGACATAAATGGGAAAGACCGGATTGTGTTTGTTTCTGGCAATCTGGGACGGCAAGGCCATAATATTGATTAGCGCTCCTTCTGTTTTTGTCGAATGATTTTGTGTTTAAAACGGCCTTTTCCTGACCAACATTGGTAAGGAAAGGGCGGTGCAATCAATGAAACCAAGAGCTATTATGTATCTATTAATCTCTTTATTTGTAGGTTTAATGAGTTGGGAAGCACAGAATGCACAGGCGGAAGGCGCCTATCATGGACAAGTTTCTGCGGATGATGCTATCCGCTTACGGATATTAGCCAATAGCGACTCGATTGCCGATCAAGCAATAAAACGGGAAATTCGTGACGAAGTAAATGCCGCTATTGGAGAATGGATCGGGGAAATGGCAACGATGGACGAAGCTGCTGCTGAAATTGCTTCACGTGTTCCTGAGCTTGAAGCGATCGTAGCAGAGCAGCTAGCAGCAAAAGGCGTCGACCAAGACTATTCCGTTGCGTTTGATAAAGAGGTTGCCTTTCCAACGAAGCTGTACGGAAACATGGTATACCCTGCTGGACTGTACCACGCTGTCCTGATTACATTAGGGGAAGGTCAAGGCGAAAATTGGTGGTGTGTACTGTTTCCGCCATTATGCTTTTTAGACATGGACAATGGCGAAGCGACCAATACAGCGGCAGAAGGTAGCAATAGCGACCAATACAGCGGCACCGAGGAAGCTGCCGAAGTGGAAACATCGTTTTTCTTTGTAGAATGGTTTGAATCGATCTGGGATCGGTTATTTGCCTAATAGGCATATTTGTACAAGCCCTCTCATAGGATGAAGTAAAAGGAGGGGGCGGAGATGGCTTTTACCGTTCGAAAAATGGAAGAAACAGACCTGCTGGCTGTTCAGGCATTATTTGCCCGGATGCAAACCAAACAACCCGTAACGTTAGAAGACCCATTGATTGTCGTAGAAAATGACGCAGGCGAATTGATTGCAACAGTGGGCCTGGAAAAAGCCACTATCTACGGTTTGCTCCGGACCATGGTCATGGACAGCGCAAAAATGAGTTCAAGTGCATTGGTTGAATTTATCCAAATGGCGCTAGCCTATGCGCAAACAGAAGGAGTAGAAACCGTGTTTGCTGCCAGTCAAGGCAACGCCACATTATTTGAACTGCTCGGCTTTAAACGTCAAGAAACCGATGCCATACCAAATGAAATAAAAGAAATGGAGCACTATCAAACGGTAGTGGGACAGGATGGCGTTTCCATTTGGGCTTATGTTTGTTCGCCTTTTTCTTCCTAACTGTGGATTTGTGGATAAGGATTGTGAATAGTTGAGTCAAATAAAATAAAAATAGCGCTCTATTAACTTATGAACAGGTTATCCACAGGTGTGGGTAACCTGTTTTCGGCAGCTGACTTTCTGTTTTGATAAATGAGACTATAAGGGATAACCATTGACATAAAAGGATTTTTTCGATTTGATTAATGTGGATGGAAAAGCGAGAGGAAGGCGAACACGAGTGAATTATAAACAGACGAAACAATGGATTGTGGATAAAGAACAAGATTCTGGCGAACAAACCGAGATGATTCAAGAAGCAGCTCTGTGGATAAAACAAAATAAGCTGATTGCTTTCCCAACTGAAACGGTCTATGGGCTTGGCGCCAATGCCCTCTCATACGAGGCGGTCGCACAAATATTCACAGCAAAAGGGCGGCCTAGCGATAATCCACTAATTGTCCATATTGGCGACAACAGCCAGTTGGACAAGCTGGTCAAAACGATTCCGGCAAACGCCAGCAAACTCATGGCAGCTTTTTGGCCAGGAGCGTTAACATTAATTTTAGAGGCCAAAGAAGCCATTGCTGAAAATGTAACAGCCGGACTATCAACTGTCGGTGTTCGCATGCCTTCCCATCCCGTTGCTTTAAAGTTGTTACAGGAATGTGGGCTGCCCGTTGCAGCTCCGAGTGCCAATGTGTCTGGCCGTCCTTCGCCGACAACGGCGGCACATGTAATCGCCGATTTAGACGGCAAAATCGACGGAATCGTCGATGGCGGAGCGACGGGCATTGGCCTTGAGTCAACTGTGCTAGATGTATCGAAACCGACACCCATGCTTTACCGACCAGGCGGCGTGTCTGTTGAGGAAATTGAAGCGGTCATCGGCAAGATCGACATTGATCCAGCCTTGGAGACGGCGGACAGTGCTCCAAAATCGCCGGGGATGAAATATACCCATTATGCACCAAATGCAGAAGTAATACTCGTTGACAGTGACGACAGCATCCATCATTTAGTGGCGGAAGCGAAAAAAGAAGGGCGGAAAGTCGCTGTGTTCGCAACGACGGGAACGGCCGATTATAAAGCCGATATTGTTCGCCAGGGCGAGTCGCTGGAGCATACCGCCCATATTTTGTATGGCGTTCTTCGCGACTTTGACGAACAAGGAGCAGACATCATTTATGTAAAAACCGTTCCTACTGAGGGAGTCGGCCGCGCGATTATGAACAGGCTCGAAAAAGCGGCAGGCGGCAAAAGGGTGTAGCATTTAGTTTGTGAAAATGCCTTTGTTGGCTAAATAGACTGTCGGCTGACTACCGCTTATGGTATGATCAGGAAAAGGGTGAGTACGGAGGGGAAAGATGGCAAGGTTTGAGGCAAAGATGAACTACTCTACGTTTGTAGAGAAAGAAACAGACGTAATATACGGGACGATACAAGTAAGGCTTGCACGTGAGGAATGGGACGTTCCTTATTATATTGTATCCGATGACGTATTTGCCCATGAACGAAGAGAGTTTGACGGGCGAGGCGAATTACAAGAGATTTTAGATATGATTTCGTTTTTTTATAACGAAACAGATGCAGAGCTCGAGAGTGTGGTGATTTTGAAGCCGTTTCCTGAAGCGATTGCAGCCACCGAGTCATTTTCAGATTGGCTTGAAGAGTGGCAGCGCTATTTTCACTTAAGCGGGTTGAAAGATGTAGGCTATATTCATGATGTGGCCCGTCCTGATGCTGACGCGATCGCTCAAATCTTGGAAGACCATGGTTTTGAAAAAGAACTTATGTCTGAGGACGAAAACAGAGCCTTCTATTTTTACTCGACAGCATTGCCTGTCCCTGTTGATTTCCCGAATGACGAGGAAGGCATCGTTTTACAACAGTTAAAAAATGCTGGCTGCGATTTGGAGAAACCACGGGAAGTAGAATTCATATTATTAATTGAGAATAAACGAATGGCGAAGAAAGCAGCGAGGCTAGTGAGCCAACATGGGTTTGAAACAAGCCTCCATGAAGAAGAACAAGGCTATGCCCTTTCCTGTACATTAGAAATGGTGCTAACATACAAAGCGGTTAAAGCGAAATTAAAGGAACTCGAAGACTTGACAACGGAGTTCGGCGCTGTTTTGGATGGCTGGAGCGCCATGACGGATGAAGTAGAACAATAATCAAAGATGAAAGTCTGTTGCTATAAGCGGCAGGCTTTTTTTCTGTTCCTTTTTAGACAACCGCTTTCAGCTTGTCTAAAATTTCGCAGGCGCGCATATGTTCAAATAGCATGTTTTTTGCGAAAGAGGGGATAAACAATGCATGAGTTTGTGACGATATGTATAATGGCGGCAGCTTTAGGGATGGATGCCTTTTCTGTGGCGCTCGGTATGGGCATGTTGAAGTTGTCAGGCAAGCAAATTTTCCGAATCGGCTTGACAATTGGTTTGTTTCATGTGGCCATGCCCCTCGCCGGAATGGCTGTAGGAAAATGGCTTTCAGGCCACTTTGATGTCATTGCGACTTATATTGGCGGGGGCTTATTATTGATAATTGGCGTACAAATGGCGCTAAACGCATTTTCTGACCATGAAGCTGAAGGATTGAAGCCCGCTGGTTGGGGTTTGCTTCTATTTGCTGTCGGTGTCAGCCTTGACAGCTTTTCTGCCGGACTGTCATTCGGCATTCTTGGCACAGAAATGTATGTGACCGTCGGAATGATCGGAGCGATGAGCATGGTGATGTCATGGATTGGCTTAATCGTTGGCTCTCATTTTCAAAAGTTTTTAGGTGCATATGGCGAGCTGCTAGGCGGCCTAGTGTTGATTGGCTTTGGCTTAAAGATCATGCTTCCCCTCTAATGCCAAGGGAACGGCCGTCCCGATGTTTCCATAGCGTAATGATGGAGCTCGTTTAACCCCCAAAAGCAGATATGGTAGACTAAAACAAACGACTTTGGGAGGAAAAACGACGAAATGAAAAAACGTGTATTGGTTGTATGCACTGGGAATACATGCCGCTCGCCGCTTGCGGAAGCGTTTTTAAGAAAAGAAGGGAAAGGCGCCTTCGAAGTACGCTCTGCTGGTCTTTTTGCTCATGCAGGAAGCGGGCTTTCGAGCGGCTCTCAATATGTACTTGAAAAAGAAGGCTTACTGTACAAGCATGAAGCGAAGCAAGTCACTGCAGAATTAATCGATTGGGCTGATATCGTGTTGGTCATGTCACAAAGCCATAAAGCACAGCTTGAAAGCATGTACGAGCATGTAGAGGTGCAAACGCTGAAAGAAGCTGCTGGCGAAACAGGTGACATTTCCGATCCATTTGGTGGCTCTACAGAAACGTATGAAAAAACCGCCGCGGAAATTAAAGCGGCCGTATTAAAATTCATTGAAAAAAACGAAGCATAGAGGGTGACGATGTGGAAGGGAACGGTGTCGGCAGAACATATAAATTCAGCATTCGCAAAAAGTTAGTAGTAGGAGTCAGCGCAGTAGCCGTTGTAACATTTGCCTGCAGCGCGTTTATTTTATATTTCCTGGCTGATTATCTCGCGCAGGCGATGTCCATTGACCCTCGGTTGGTGATACCGTTAACTTTATTTGTCGGTGTCATTTGGAGCGCCATTTTTGGCTATTTGCTTGCTCCCTTTATTACAAAACCTTTAAGCGAATTGGAACGGGCTGTCACACAAGCAGCTGCTGGTTCTGTCAATACATCTGTAAAACTTTCCAAATCGGATGACGAGCTACGGGCTCTAGGGATTGCTTGCAATGACATGCTTGCCAGCTTAAAGCAAATGACTTCGGACATTGAGGTGAATTTTGTCGAAACCGATAAGCGTGTCAAACAGCTTGCTGATGCTACGGAGCGATCTTCGAGCCAAGGTAATCAAATTGGTTTAACGATGGCAGAGATCGCCAGTGGCGCTGAAGCCTCTGCAAAGGCAATTCAGGAAACGGCAGCCACCTTAGAAGATACGACGCTTATGGCGACAGAAATGAAAGCAAAAGCAGACTCCTCAAAAGGCCAAGCCGAAGAGATGGTTGCTACTCTCGAAGAAAGCCGCAAACGGACAGATTCGCTCGTGAACGGAGTGGGCGAGCTATCAAAAAAGCAAGAGGCATCTTTGCAGTCTGTCCGCCGTTTGGAACAGCAAGCGGCGGAAGTAGAAACAATCGCTAGTTTCGTTGGCTCGATCGCCAAACAGACGAATTTGCTCGCTTTAAATGCGTCAATAGAGGCGTCAAGAGCTGGCGAACATGGCAAAGGCTTTGCCGTAGTTGCTAACGAAGTGCGAAACCTGGCAGATGAGTGCGGCCGTGCTGTCGCTTCTATAGGGGAATTAATTGCTGCCATCCAAGAAGAAATGCAGCAAACGGTGGCCGATATTGAAGCGCAAGCAGCGGTTGCCCGAAAACAGAGAGAGGAAAGCGAACAGACCACTGCAGCAATTGCCAAGATGGAAGCGTCTGTGAAAACGGTAGCCGCATTAATCGGCGAAGTGTCACTATTGTCAGACAAGCAGCGGCAATCGATCAAGGAAAGCTCATTAAAAACACAGGAAGTGGCAGCGATTGCAGAAGAAACATCTGCCGGAGCAGAGGAAGTCGCCGCGATGACAGAGGAACAAAGCCAAGCTTTAGAGGAAGCGGCAAAGCTATCCTTTGACTTAGCGAATCAAGCCAAGCAATTGAAGACAACGATTGAAAAGTTTACAATAGAATCAACCTAGTAAAAGCGTCGATATAGGACGCTTTTTTTAAACCAAAAGGAGTGTCCAACAATGAAAATTGCGATTGCTTCAGACCACGGTGGAACAAGGCTTCGTGCAGAGATTACAGCGATGTTAGAGGAAATGGGGCTTTCCTATAAAGATTTTGGCTGTGATTGTGAAGGTTCTGTCGATTACCCGGATTATGCCCTTCCTGTCGCAGAAAAAGTGGCGCAAGGAGAGTTTGACCGCGGCATTTTAATTTGTGGGACGGGCATCGGCATGTCAATTGCTGCCAATAAAGTAAAAGGCATACGTTGTGCCCTTGTTCATGATACGTTTAGCGCAAAAGCGACAAGACAGCATAACGATACAAATATGATTGCATTAGGGGAGCGTGTCATCGGCCCTGGACTTGCTGTTGAAATTGTTCAAACATGGCTCGGGGAAGCGTTTGAAGGCGGACGCCACCAGACGAGAATCGGCAAAATTGCTGCTTATGAAGAGAAGGCAGGCTTATGACGGCGATAAAAACGAGCTTGATTGATTTGCTTAGTGAGTTTACAAAGGAAGCGCCTCCTTTGGCGAGAAAACTTTTTGTTGTTGGCACATCGACAAGCGAAGTGGGAGGCGGACGGATCGGCAAACAAGGTTCAGAAAAAATTGCGGCTGAACTATATGACGCTTTCGTTCACTTTAGCAAGGAAACAGGCGCTCATCTCCTTTTCCAATGCTGTGAACACTTAAACCGTGCTTTAGTGGTTGAGCGTGCCATTGCCCATGCCCACCGGTTCACAGAAGTAGCGGCTGTACCTGTACCTCGGGCTGGCGGTGCTATGGCTGCGTATGCCTATAAGCATATGCAAGACCCTGTTCTAGTTGAACAAGCTGACTGCGACGCTGGGATTGACATTGGCGATACATTCATCGGCATGCATTTAAAGCCGGTCGCTGTACCTGTGCGCGTTTCAGCAAATTCATTAGGCAGCGCCCACGTAACGTTTGCCTATTCTAGGCCGAAATTAATTGGCGGAGAACGGGCCCGCTATTCCCTTAAAGATTAGCGCTATCAAGGCTGCGGCGATCGGTTGTCAGGAAGCGTCGCTGCCAGTACAAACAACGAAACGCAGATTGCAACGTCCTTTTTTAATGGAAAGGGATAACGGTTGAAACTGAATAAAAGAAAAAAATCGCTTATTATCTTCCGGAAAAACCTATTCTTTTAGCGATATATACGATAAAATGAAAAGCAATTAGACTAAAAAACGAATGTTGTGAGAGGGGCAGGGTATGATGGAACATTTAAAAACGCAAGATCCAGCCGTATTTGAAGCGATTCGCCAAGAACTTGGCCGGCAACGAGACAAAATTGAATTGATTGCTTCAGAGAACTTTGTCAGCGAAGCGGTTATGGAAGCGCAAGGCTCGGTCTTGACGAATAAATATGCAGAAGGCTATCCTGGTCGCCGTTATTATGGTGGCTGCGAGTATGTTGATATTGCTGAAGACGTCGCGCGCGACAGAGCGAAACAACTTTTTGGCGCCGCATATGTTAATGTTCAGCCGCATTCTGGCGCACAAGCAAACATGGGCGTTTATTTTACTATTCTCGAACATGGAGACACGGTGCTTGGCATGAACTTGTCCCATGGTGGCCATTTAACGCACGGCAGCCCAGTCAATTTTAGTGGCATTCAATACCGTTTTGTGGAATACGGCGTCCGTGAAGACGACAAGCGCATCGATTACGAAGCCGTTAGAGAAGCAGCCAAGACGCACCAGCCTAAATTAATTGTAGCTGGAGCAAGTGCTTACCCCCGTGAAATCGACTTTAAAAAATTCCGGGAAATTGCGGATGAAGTTGGCGCTTATCTTATGGTAGACATGGCCCATATTGCTGGCCTTGTCGCTGCAGGCCTCCATCAAAACCCTGTGCCATACGCCCATTTTGTCACAACCACGACTCATAAAACGTTACGTGGCCCACGGGGCGGCATGATTTTGTGCAATGAGGAGACGGCAGAGGAATTTGGGAAAAAGCTCGATAAGTCGATCTTCCCAGGCATTCAAGGCGGCCCGCTTATGCACGTGATTGCCGCAAAAGCGGTTGCCTTTGGAGAAGCATTGTCAGATGAATTTAAAACGTATGCCAAGCAAATCATTGCCAATGCAAAGCGCCTTGGCGAAAAGCTTCAAGCGGAAGGCGTGGACATCGTTTCTGGTGGCACGGATAACCATTTGCTGTTGCTTGATTTGCGTTCCTTGCAATTGACCGGCAAAGTCGCTGAAAAAGCGTTAGACGCCGTCGGCATTACAACCAATAAAAACGCAATTCCATTTGATCCTGAGAAACCATTTGTAACGAGTGGCATTCGAATTGGCACCGCCGCTGTTACATCGCGTGGCTTTGGGGAAAACGAAATGGATGAAATTGGCGAACTCATTGCACTGACGCTCAAAAACATCGACAATGAAGAAGCGCTAAACAGCGTCCGTTCACGTGTTGCCGCATTGACAAAAACATTTCCGATGTACCCAAATTTGTAAGTTTTAGCAGCCTTCTTGTACAAGAAGGCTGCAGACCGTAGACAAACGCCCGCATACGTCGTCGTTTGTCTCGGTCATATCCTCATGAACCCCCGTTCTATTCGCATCTTCCCTCGCCTGCACTCCTAGTCTGTCAAGCGTTTTCTATCAGTCTGTCATTTTTGTCGGCAAATCGTGTGTTTTTGAACTTTCACTTGAAGGAGAAAGGGGTCTTCATGTAAAATCAATCAGAGTGTGTCGAAAAATGGCGATATAGGAAAAGGAGTGTAAGCGATGGGAAAAGTGCATGTTTTGGATCACCCGCTGATTCAGCATAAGCTATCTTATATTCGTGACAAGCATACAGGTACAAAAGAATTCCGCGAGCTCGTTGATGAAGTGGCCGCTTTAATGGCGTTTGAAGTGACCCGTGATTTGCCTTTGGAAGCTGCAGAAATCGAAACACCTGTCGGCCCAGCTAAAGTGAAAAAGCTGGCAGGGAAAAAATTAGGTTTGGTTCCGATTTTGCGCGCAGGGATCGGCATGTCAGAAGGGATTTTGCGTATGATTCCTGCTGCTCGTGTCGGCCATGTCGGCTTGTATCGTGATCCTGAAACGCTAAAGCCCCATGAGTATTATGTAAAGCTACCGAATGATGTTGAAGAGCGGGAATTGCTTGTCATTGATCCGATGTTGGCAACAGGTGGTTCTGTCGTTGAAGCAATCAATAGTTTGAAAAAGCGCGGTGCAAAAAGCATGCGTCTCATTTGTCTTGTAGCTGCTCCTGAAGGCGTCACTTACGTACAAAAGGAACATCCTGATGTCGATATTTACTTAGCTGCGCTTGATGAAAAGCTAAATGAAAAAGGCTACATTGTGCCAGGACTTGGCGATGCTGGCGATCGGCTGTTTGGCACAAAATAACGAACGAGTAGTCGCCCACATTCATGCATGGCGGGAATGTGGGCGCTGCTTTGTGGAAAAGTCGATTTCATAGCAAGGAAAGCCTTGCCCCTCTTGGTGGACAGGTTCATAGCCGAGCTTTTCATAAAAAGCGGACGCGCTGAAAGAAGCATGCCATTGCAGCCAAGTAGCCTGGCGTATGTGCGACCAACGAAGAACGCCTTTAAATAATTGCCGTCCTGCGCCTTTTGCTCTGTGTTCAGGAAGGACATACAATTCCTGGAGGCGGCATAGCTTCGTGCCGGTACGTAAATGTACGCCAAAATCTTGTGCCCACACGTAGCCGATTAATTCGTCTTGTTCTTCGGCGACGGCAATGTAATGATGTGAATCGTTGGAGTATCGCTTAAACCGGTGCTCTAAACGATGTTGGTCGTCTGGGCTTCCTTGTTCCTTCATTAGTTTGCATACAGATGGTCCATCGTGTTGGACCGATTCGCGAATGAGCATATTCATTTGCGTTCCCTCCAAGTTTATTTATCCACATAATCCTCTGAATTACCCACAGCAATTATTAGTTATCAACAGAACAACATAATTTTATCCACAGTTGTAAACATTCTATGCACAATAAACGCTTTCCTGCATAGCGAGCTGCGTATAGACACATACTACACGTTACGACACGCAGTAGGGGAGATCATAATGAAACGAGTGCAAGCTTGCATACTGCTGGTTATATTAGGTTTTTCAGGACTTATTCCGCATGTGGCGGCTGCCGAAACCTATCCTGTTACGCCAAGGGCGACGGAAACCGTGTCCGACGAGCAGCAAAGCGGCAGGCGAGTGGTCATTGTATCGGCGAAAGGGAATGTTGACAACGCAGTAGAGCAAGTAAAGGATGCGGTTCCTTCAGCCAAAATTAGGCATGTTTTTAAAGTAGTTTACGGAGGATTTTCGCTAGATTTATTAGAAGAAGACATTGATGTATTAAAAAAATTAGACGGGATTGCCCGTGTTGATGATATTGCTATTTACCAGCCAAGCCTTGAAAGCAGCATTCCATTTGTGGGTGCAGGAAAAAGCGATAAGCGCCACTTAGGGCCAGGAGGGGAGGCATTGACTGGCAAGGGCGTCAAAGTCGGCGTCATTGATACAGGAGTGGATTACGAACATCCTGATTTGCGCGCCAATGTAAAAGGTGGTTACGATGTTATCGATGAAGATGAAGACCCAATGGAAACAAAAGCGGACCAAGGAGAGCCGACTTTCCATGGAACTCACGTTGCTGGCGTTATTGCCGCCAATGGCCGCATAAAAGGAGTTGCTCCTGAAGCAGAAATTTATGCTTACCGCGCCCTTGGGCCAGGTGGGCAAGGGACGACTGAACAAGTGTTGGAAGCGATTGAAAAAGCGGTTGCCGATGGAGTGGACGTTTTGAATTTGTCACTTGGAAATACGGTAAATGGACCAGATTGGCCAACTAGCCTTGCTTTGGATCGCGCAGTTGACAAAGGCGTAGTCGCTGTGACTTCAAGTGGCAACAGCGGGCCAAATATGTGGACTGTCGGTTCACCTGGGACTTCGGCGAAAGCGATCTCTGTCGGTGCCTCTCTCCCGCCAGTGGAAATTCCGTATATGACATTGACGAATGAAAAGGAGCGCCGGCTTGAATTAACGCCACTCGTTGGCGCAAAGCCATGGAAGCTTAAGCGTGACATTCCCGTTGTCGAAGCGGGACATGGACTTGTTTCTGATTATAAGGACGTTGATGCAAAAGGAAAGCTCGTTTTAGTAAAAAGGGGTCGTTCTACTTTTGCTGAAAAAATGGAGACAGCACGAAAAGCGGGGGCAACTGGGATTTTAATTTACAATAATTTAAAAGGAAGTTTTGCAGGGGGCGTTATGCAGTCCGTTGACTTAATCGGGGCAAGCCTAAGCAAAGAAGACGGCGAATGGCTGCTTGAACAACTGGACCATTCAAAAAAAGAACTGTCCGTGCGCACTGGCTATGAACAAAAGCAAGACTTGCTGGCGTCGTTTAGTTCGAGAGGGCCGGTTACTGAAACATGGGAAGTGAAACCCGATCTCGTTGCTCCAGGAGTGGCGATTCAGAGTACTGTACCAAAAGGTTATTTAGGCTTAAATGGAACGAGTATGGCCAGCCCCCATGTGGCAGGGGCGGCGGCTCTTTTGATCCAACAGCATCCAGACTGGAACCCTGAACAAGTAAAAGCGGCTTTAATGAACACAACGAAGTGTTTAGTCGATGAACAAGGAAGGGAGTACATGCCCCACGAACAAGGTGCTGGAAGGTTGCAAGTAGACAAGGCGCTCGAAACGAAGACACTTGTCTACCCGAGTTCGCTAACATTCGGCACTTGGGAAAAAAAAGCACCACGTACAAAAAGGGAGCTAACGGTCACGATTGAAAACATGGAAAGCAAAGCGAGAGTGTACCATATTGTTCCACCGCTTGGAGAGTTGGATGGAATTGAGTGGGAAACCCCTTTTTCGGTAACCGTTGGTCCCAATGAAAAAAAGCAAGTGACACTCGCTGCTGACATTGATCCGGCGCTTTTGCAAGAAGGGCTCCATGCCGGCACGGTCGAAATTACAGGCGGGAGCGACACGATCCGCCTTCCGTATGTGTTGTTTATGGAAGAGCCGAATTACCCGCGGGTGATGGCCTTTCAATTTGTCCATGGAGATGCTAAAAATAGTTATTACTACGAGTACTATTTGCCAGGAGGGGCAGAAGAATCAGGGATTGCCTTATTTGATCCCGATACGTTTGAATTTGTAGATGTCCTAGTCTCCCACGAACATTCTGAGCGTGGAATGGTAAGCGGCGAGCTATCTGATTTAAATGTGGCTCCAGGCCGATACAGAGCGTTAGTGTTTGCGAAAAGTGAAGGCGTAAAAGACACAATCGAGGCGTTCATTGATGTCGGGGAGCCGCCGCTTTTCCCAAAAGAAGGCTAATACATGAAAAAAACCGCATTCTCAGGCGGTTTTTTTCGTGTATTTGGACATATGCAGAGCGTTTTGTCAATCGGTTATCGTTCTTCCAGCAGGTGAATTGCAACACAATCGCCATTTTTAATGTAGCGGATAGGGCAAAAAATGCCTCTATGCATATAGGTAGCGCTTTATTTGGGAAATCTCAAACAATACTATGACAGTTGTGTGAACAAATCGAGGCTCTTTCATAACTCTTGTGATTTCCTTGTAAAATTCGTTGACACGTGGGGGTGGCTATTGTACGATTATAAGGGTCCTCATGATAAGGGTTACATGTGCGTTATGAATGGGTTTGCAATATGCGATGGAGGTCGTTTCATTGTCTAAACCAAACCGGAATCCGATGCGTGCGTTTGCGCTTGTGTCCATCATCACTTCCTACGTTATCGGTGGTGTTGTTGGCGGGTTATTTCTTGGACTTTGGCTCGACAAATTGTTTGGGTTAGAACCCCTTTTTTTGATTATTTGCTTGTTAGCTGGCCTAGGGACTGGTACATATGGCATTTATAAAGCGGTTCAGCCATTTTTAGGAGACGATCAATAGTGCCGGAACCGAAAAGCCTTCTAAAACAGCAAATGTGGCATTATTCGTGTATAGTTGGATTTATCAGTCTCATTTTCGTCATAGGTTCTATCTTTACACCACTCCAAACGATTTTCCTCGGCCTTTTATTAGGCGTCTCTGTCAGCTATTTGAATTTGTGGATCACTTACCACAACGCAAGCGTCATAGGAACGAACGTCGCTCCGTCGAAACGACCCTTTATGGTTTTCGCGGGATTGGGATTTGTGTTTCGACTCATCTTTGCGTTCATAGCGATTTGGCTGGCTCTTCAATTTCCAGAAAACATCCATATTGTTGCGGTTGTGGTTGGGCTAGGGCTGCTATACGGTGTGATGATGGTCGACATGTTCATAAAAGCTCTCATACGAAAGAGGTGAAATAGTTTGCCGGAACATCATCAATATCAATTTGAATTCATGGGTTTGCTCTTTAATGGGACAACCATGATAACGACGACGATTGCAATGGCCATCGTGGTGATTATTACAGTCATTGGCTGCCGCAAATTGGCTATGCGTCCGACTGGGCTTCAAAATTTTATCGAGTGGGTAGTGGACTTTTGTCGTGGAATCATTAAGGCGAACATGGATTGGAAAGTGGGCGGCCGTTTTATTGTCCTCGCGTATGCGCTGCTTTTCTATGTGTTTGTTGCTAATATGATGGGGATTCCATTTGAATTAGTAACAAAAGAAGGCCATAACGTTTTTTGGAAATCGCCGACGTCTGATCCGGTTCTAACACTGACAATGGCTGTATTTATTGTCGTTTTGACCCATATTTATGGAATCATGGTGACAGGCCCATCCACTTATGGGAAAAGTTGGTTTACACCAAAATGGTTTTTGTTTCCATTTAAAGTGATTGAGGAAGGGTCAAATGCGTTAACTCTTGGCATGCGACTTTTTGGGAATATTTATGCGAAAGAAATTCTTATGCTTCTTCTCGTTTCGTTAGGAACGACAGCGGTTTATTGGGGCATCTTCGCTTTTGTGCCGCTCATTGTGTGGCAAGCATTTAGTATTTTTATTGGTTCATTGCAAGCGTACATTTTTGCGATGTTGGCAATGGTGTACATGTCCCACAAAGTGGAACAACATTAATTTCGTGATTCTCGCTCAATTTCAGAGCATTAGTTACTATAAAAATTTAAACCTTAAGGGAGGATTTATCTAATGACAGAATTAGCGATTGGGATTGCAGCAGGTCTTGCAGCAATCGGGGGAGCAATTGGCGTAGCCATTATCGTTAAGGCAGTAATTGAAGGAACTGCACGTCAACCAGAACAACGCGGTACGCTACAAACGCTCATGTTTATTGGCGCGCCACTTGCAGAGGCCGTTCCGATTATTGCGATCGTTATTGCGTTCTTACTCTTCTTTATGGGGTAACGCAAACATTTTATAGTTTGACTAGAGGGGCGACAGTGTTCTACAAAACAGAACCTCTCGCCTTTATTTATGCAAGGACGATTACTTCTGCAAAAGGGGTGTAAACATGGTCATCGAATGGGGCACAGCCCTCTACCAACTATTGGCATTCGCTGTGTTGCTTTTAATTCTTTCTAAATTTGCCCTCAAGCCGCTTCTTGGCGTCATGCAAAAACGGCAAGATATGATTAATGAGCAAATTGATTCAGCGGAACAAAACCGCAAGGAAGCTGAAAAACTGCTTGCAGAACAGCGGGAAGAAATGCAAAAGGCGCGAGTCGAAGCGCGTGAACTGATTGAAAATGCAAAAAAAGCAGGCGAACAGCAAGGGCAGGAAATGGTCCGCGCCGCCAAAGAAGAAGCACAGCGCATTCATCAGCAAGCGTTGGCGGAAATCCAAAACGAAAAAGACCAGGCTGTAGCCGCTCTTCGCGAACAGGTTGCGTCTCTCTCTGTCTTAATTGCACAGAAAGTTATTGAAAAAGAACTTGACGCAAGCGAGCAAGACCAGCTTGTCCAAGAGTATCTTAAACAAGCGAGCGAAGAGCTATGAGCAACAAGGCAGTAGCAAATCGTTACGCTGTTGCTCTTTTTGAGTTAGCGGAAGAAAAAGGGCAAACGGATGTGTTTGAACGGGAGCTTGAACTGGTACAGGAAGTGTTTGAAACGACGCCTCAATTAGAAACGGTGTTAGCCCAACCTGGGCTTGCTGCTGATAAAAAGCAAGCGCTCCTTCGGGATGCGTTTCAGGCTCATCTAAGTCCAGCAGTGATGAATACGATCAATTTGCTAATGGAACGGGGCCGTTATTCAGAAATCGTGGGCCTCGCTGGTGAATACAAACAATTAAACGATGACAAAAAAGGAATTGCTGAAGCAACTGTTTTTTCGGTTAAGGCGCTTTCGGACAGTGAAAAGAATCAAATTGCTGCCGTGTTTGCCCCAAAAGCTGGAAAACGGGAACTGCGAGTTGTGAATGTCGTCGATTCTGCTTTAATAGGCGGATTAAAAGTTCGTGTAGGCGACCGTGTCTTTGACGGTAGCATCCAAGGGCAGCTGAAACGCCTCGAAAAGCAATTGGTAGCAGGACAATAAGAACGTTAGAAACTGTCAGTTAGGGGTGAAACGAATGGCAAGCATTAAAGCGACAGAAATTAGCTCGCTCATTAAGCAACAGATCGACCAATTTGAAACAAAGGTCAATGTGCAAGACGTAGGGACTGTTATTCGCGTCGGGGACGGTATTGCCTTCGCTCACGGGCTCGACAATGTCATGGCCGGCGAGCTACTTGAGTTCTCGACTGGGGTAATGGGAATGGCCCAAAACCTGGAAGAAGACAGCGTTGGGATTATTATTTTAGGTCCGTATACAGACATTCGTGAAGGGGACGAAGTCAAACGGACTGGCCGGATTATGGAAGTACCAGTAGGAAGCGAGCTTCTTGGCCGCGTCGTCAACCCGCTTGGCCAGCCTTTAGACGGCCTAGGACCAGTGCATACAAGCAAAACGCGTCCAATTGAAAGCCCAGCTCCAGGGGTAATGGCACGGAAATCGGTCCATGAACCATTGCAAACAGGGATTAAGTCGATTGACTCCATGATTCCAATTGGCCGTGGACAGCGGGAATTGATTATCGGTGACCGCCAAACAGGTAAAACGGCAATTGCTATTGATACGATCATCAACCAAAAAGACCAAGACATGATTTGTGTGTATGTAGCGATTGGCCAAAAAGAATCAACCGTTTCAGGTGTAGTTGAAACGCTTCGTCAACGGGGCGCCCTTGAGTATACAATTGTCGTCTCTGCAAGTGCGTCTGACCCTGCGCCATTGCTTTTCTTGGCTCCGTATACAGGCGTATCCATGGCAGAAGAATTTATGTATAACGGCAAGCATGTCCTTGTCATTTATGATGACTTGTCAAAACAAGCAGCTGCTTACCGGGAAATGTCATTGCTCCTTCGCCGCCCGCCAGGTCGTGAAGCTTTCCCAGGGGATGTTTTCTACTTGCACTCCCGCTTGTTAGAACGTGCTGCGAAATTGAATGATGACTTAGGAGGCGGATCCATTACCGCGCTTCCATTCATTGAAACACAAGCCGGCGATGTTTCTGCTTATATTCCAACAAACGTTATTTCAATTACAGATGGACAAGTGTTCTTACAGTCCGACTTGTTCCACTCAGGCGTTCGCCCAGCAGTAAACCCAGGGATTTCTGTATCCCGTGTTGGTGGTTCTGCACAAATTAAAGCGATGAAAAAAGTAGCGGGAACGCTGCGTCTTGACTTGGCTGCATACCGGGAACTTGAGGCGTTTGCCCAATTCGGTTCTGACTTGGATGCGGCAACGCAAGCTCGCTTGAACCGTGGTGAGCGCACAGTTGAATTGCTGAAGCAAGATTTGCATCAGCCGCTTCCGGTTGAAAAGCAAGTAGCAATTATTTACGCGCTGACGAAGGGCTATTTGGATGATGTGCCTGTGGCTGATTGCCGCCGGTTCGAGTCTGAACTATTCACATATCTTGAAAGCAACAACAATGAATTGCTTGAGCATATCCGCACAACGGGCAATTTGCCTGAAGAAAGCGATTTGAAAGCAGCAATTGAAGCGTTTAAGAAAGGTTTTGTCGCTTCTAACGAATAGACGATTAGTTTTGCCCAGAAAGGCGGTGAACAAATGGCTTCTTTGCGCGACATTAAAAACCGGATAAACTCAACAAAGAAAACGAGGCAAATTACAAAAGCGATGCAAATGGTTTCAGCGGCTAAGCTGAACCGCGCCCAAGAAAAAGCGCAATCGTATGAAGTGTATGCCAAAAAAATGCGCGAAGTCGTTGGCAACATCGCTCAGGCAGGCAGTGATACAAGCCATCCGATGCTTGAAGAACGTCCTGTGAAAAAGACAGGTTATATTTTGATGACATCGGATACCGGCCTTGCAGGCGGCTATAATTCCAGCTTGCTGCGCGATATGATGAAAACCATCAATGAACGCCACGCTTCTGAAGACGAGTATGCGATTATCGTTCTTGGCCGCATCGGCCGCGACTTGCTGCGTACCCGGAAACAGCCGATCATTCAAGAGATGGTTGAGGTCCCTGACCAACCAACTTTTAATGATGTAAGCGGGTTGGCCAAGTCTTCGGTTGAAATGTTTGCCGACGGTGTATTTGATGAATTGTATATTTGGTATAACCATTTTGTGTCACCGATGACGCAACGGGTTACTGAACAAAAACTGCTGCCTCTTGCTTCTGTAAATGAAGGCGACGAGACAAGCAGCACCAGTTTATACGAATTTGAGCCGTCGGAACAACAAATTTTGGAGGCCGTTCTTCCACGTTATGCAGAAAGCTTAATTTATGGCGCTCTTCTTGACGCAAAGGCAAGTGAATTCGGCGCGAGAATGACAGCTATGAGTGCAGCTACTGATAATGCTTCTGCATTAATTGATGAATTGACGCTGTCCTACAACCGAGCGCGTCAAGCAGCAATCACACAAGAAATTACCGAAATCGTTGGCGGTGCAGCCGCACTCGAATAAAACAAATGCTTATTAGTAGGAGGGAAAACGAATGTCAACAGGCCGTATCATTCAAATTACAGGGCCCGTCGTAGACGTGAAATTCCCAAGTGGGCAGCTACCGGAAATCAATAACGCATTGACAGTCAACCAGCAAGGCGCAGCTGATGGCGCCGTTGATGTGAAAGTGACGTTAGAAGTAGCGCTTCACCTTGGAAACGATACAGTCCGCACGGTAGCAATGGGTTCAACTGACGGGCTTATGCGCGGAACAGAAGTCCTAGATACAGGCGGTCCTATCTCCGTTCCTGTTGGAGAAGCAACGCTTGGCCGTGTTTTTAATGTATTAGGTGAAGAGATTGACTTACAGGAGCCTGTGGCTGAGGGGACGCGTCGCGATCCAATCCACCGCGAGGCGCCAAGCTTTGAAGAACTGACAACGACAACTGAAATTCTTGAAACCGGCATTAAAGTCGTTGACTTGCTTGCTCCATATACAAAGGGCGGAAAAATCGGCCTTTTTGGCGGTGCAGGTGTAGGGAAAACGGTCTTAATCCAAGAACTAATCAACAACGTTGCTCTTGAGCATGGCGGTATCTCCGTATTTGCAGGCGTAGGGGAACGGACCCGTGAAGGAAATGACCTTTATCATGAAATGAAAGACGCCGGCGTCATCACTAAAACAGCGATGGTGTTTGGCCAAATGAACGAACCGCCTGGCGCCCGTATGCGTGTCGCTTTGACTGGCTTGACAATGGCCGAGTATTTCCGCGATGAACAAGGCGCAGATGTATTGTTGTTCATTGACAACATCTTCCGGTTTACGCAAGCTGGTTCGGAAGTGTCGGCTTTGCTTGGGCGTATGCCTTCAGCCGTAGGTTATCAGCCAACGCTTGCTACCGAAATGGGTCAGTTGCAAGAGCGTATCACATCGACGAAGAAAGGTTCTGTTACATCGATTCAGGCGATTTATGTACCTGCCGATGACTATACAGACCCAGCTCCGGCGACGACATTTGCCCACTTGGATGCTACAACAAACCTTGAACGTAAATTGACGGAACAAGGGATTTATCCAGCAGTGGACCCGCTTGCGTCAACATCGCGTGCCCTTTCGCCTGAGATTGTCGGTGAAGAGCATTACAATGTTGCCCGAGGCGTGCAACAAACGTTGCAAAAATATCGGGAACTGCAGGATATTATTGCGATTTTAGGGATGGAAGAACTGTCTGAAGAGGATAAATTGATTGTAGCCCGTGCTCGCCGAATCCAGTTCTTCCTCTCACAGAATTTCCATGTCGCTGAGCAGTTTACAGGACAGCCAGGCTCTTATGTGCCGGTTAAAGAAACAATCCAAGGCTTTAAAGACATTCTTGCAGGCAAGTACGACGATCTTCCTGAAGACGCGTTCCGTCTCGTTGGCCGTATTGAAGAAGTCGTTGAAAAAGCCAAGCAAATGGCGTAAATCAATGCACAAGGAAACGGCTTTATCTGTTTCCTTGTCGCCTGATTGCCGACAGAGGAGGGGTACACGTGGCAACGATACAAGTCAGTGTCATCACGCCTGACGGGGCTGTCTATGAAGGAGATGCCGAATTGGTTGTCGTTAAGACAGTGGAAGGCGAACTTGGCATCAAAGCAAAACATATTCCGCTTGTCAGTCCGCTTGCTGTAGGCCCTGCTCGGTTCATCAAAGAAGGGAAAGAAGAACAGGTCGCGGTTTCGAGCGGTTTTGTAGAAGTCAGGCCAGACCATGTCTCTATTCTGGCCGAGGCGGCCGAACGTCCCGAGCAAATTGACACCGAACGTGCCCGAAAGGCAAAAGAACGTGCCGAGCAGCGGTTAGCAAGTGAGCATGTTGACAGAAAGCGGGCGGAAGCAGCCCTTCAACGTGCGATCACAAGAATGGATGTCGCCAAACATAAAGGCGCATAAGCTGGCAACATGTAATCCAACGTAAAAATGTCAAAAATCCCGTGAAATCGTTTAAAGATTAGCGGGATTTTTGACATTTTTTTATTGAAAAACCGGTTATAAAACATAGCAAAAGTGGTATGAAAACGTTAATGGGGCCTCTTTCAACAATTGCTTCATTTTGTGACAAAACGTTCAAAAATAAACTATGTAAAATCGGTAAATCGGGACGTTAATCGCTGGCTTTTTTGAAACAAATCCGTTATGATGGTTAATGGATTGCAATCGTTTGGCTTGACAAGTGCTTGACTGCAATCAACAGCAAGAAATGGGGTCGTTTTTTTGACGGACGGATTAGGTTTGGGAGCATTCATACATATTGTCGTGAATCTTCTTTGTCTTGTAATCGCTTGGTGGGCTCTTGAGTCGTTTCGCTTCGATCTGTTCGTTAAAAATCCAAAAAGCAAACAAGCTGCGTTGCTTCGAGTCATGTGTGCGATTGCTCTTGGTACTTTAGTCGCTCGCTTTCTCCTTGATTACTTTCAAGCAACACAACTTTTGCCCTATTTATTTTAGTGAAAAGAACCCTCATCTTTCATGTATGCATTTTCTCCAAAAGGTAAAAATGGTACTAATAAGACCATGGCGTTAAAGGGAGAGAACGTACATGCAAAAGATGATAAAAGCGGGTTTTTTAGCGTTTGTGATTGGGATTTGCGGTGCAATGGTTTTTGCGCCACTCCATGAAAAAAACAAGGATCAATTGCTTTTTGCGAAAGCAGAAGCGATGCTCGAATTAGCGAGACAGGAACAATTGCATGTCATTAGTTGGCAAGTTCGAGCAAAAGGAAATGAAGAAGTCGTTCATTCTAAAGGCGAGTATGAGCAAAAGGTCGATGCCTTTGCAGCCGAGCATCCAACTTTTGAACGGCAACCTTTGGAATCAAATCAGGACAGTTGGAGTGAAGTGTTCATTCAGGATAGGGGGAACGGCCTGCAAGAAGTCGTTAAGTGGCTTGCTGTAAAGGACGAAGGCCAAATCATCCTGATGAAGTCGTACGAGCTTATAGCGAGTGCCGAAGAATCCGTTTTCGATCAAGCCCTTTTAAAGGAACGCCTGAACCGTTTGGAAATGGAGTCAGCTTTGCTTTTTTACCAATTGACAGCTGAAACAACCACATTAAATGACGATTCGTTGTTCGCAACTGGCAAACGTTACATGGAGCAGCTTGGGGCAACAATCCAAGAAGTGCTGAAAGAAGAAACGTTTGTGTCTTTGTCTGCGTACAATAATGAATGGGACACTGGAATTGCTTTAGAAAACGGAAACAACATGAATGTTCAAGTTGCCTTGAGACAAAACCCAGACTTGGGCCAGCAGACAAGAGTAACTTTAGGAACGCCTATAATTACGACTGAATATTGATAATATAGAAGAGAAAAAATACTGACGCGGAGGGGAATACGTTGGAAAAAATCATTGTCCGTGGCGGCAACAAGCTGCACGGCTCCGTGAAGGTAGAAGGCGCAAAAAATGCCGTTCTGCCTGTCATCGCAGCATCGATATTAGCTGAGCGTGGTGCAAGCATCATTGAAGAAGTGCCATCACTTACAGATGTATATACAATGAAGGAAGTATTAGCGAATTTGAATGTGGGAGTCGAATATGAAAACGGCCGTTTTGCCGTTCGTGCAGACCGCCCACTAAAAACCGAAGCTCCGTTTGAATATGTGCGCAAAATGCGTGCCTCTTTCTTAGTGATGGGCCCGCTTTTGGCACGTGTAGGCCGTGCGAGAATCGCATTGCCAGGCGGTTGTGCCATCGGTTCACGTCCTATCGAACAGCATCTCAAAGGGTTTGAAGCGATGGGAGCAACGGTTGAAATCGGAAATGGCTTTATTGAAGCACGTATTGATGGAAAACTCCAAGGAACAAAAATTTATTTGGATTTCCCAAGCGTGGGGGCAACAGAGAACATTATGATGGCTGCTGTTTTGGCAGAGGGAACAACCATCATTGAAAATGTCGCAGAAGAGCCGGAAATTGTCGATTTGGCCAATTACCTTAATGCCATGGGTGCAAAGGTTCGTGGTGCAGGGACCGGCGTTATTCGCATTGACGGCGTAGACGCTCTCCAAGGAGCCGTCCACTCCGTTATACCTGATCGGATTGAAGCAGGCACTTTTATGGTGGCGGCTGCTATTACAGGAGGCAATGTGTTTGTCGAGGGAGCAATTGCTGAGCACATGCGTCCCCTTGTTGCCAAAATGCGTGAAATGGGTGTCGATATTATTGAAGAAGAAGCAGGTCTGCGGGTAATCGGCCCTGAACAGCTTAAGGCTGTTGATATTAAAACGATGCCACATCCAGGTTTTCCAACAGACATGCAAGCGCAAATGATGGCGTTGCTTCTTCGGGCAGAAGGCACGAGTGTCGTTACGGAAACTGTATTTGAGAACCGGTTTATGCATGTAGAGGAATTCCGTCGCATGAACGGAAACATTAAAATTGAAGGTCGCTCAGCAATTGTATCTGGACCGACAAGTCTACAAGGCGCGGAAGTCGGAGCAACGGATTTAAGGGCTGGTGCAGCGCTTGTGCTTGCGGGACTTGTTGCTGACGGGTATACACGTGTAACGGAATTAAAGCATTTGGATCGTGGATACGTCAATTTAACTGAGAAATTGAAAGCACTAGGCGCAGACATTGAGCGTGTGGAAGAGCATCAAGAAAATGAGTCCTTGGAAGCAGCTGAACTAATCTAAACTATTTCCGGGGAAATGGTCGAATATCGTCAAGAAAGATTGTTTGCCATTATGGAGTATGTCACATTTGCTGACATACTGTCTATGGTCGACAATCTTTTTTGCATACATTTCTGGGGCAGACGTTCATAGACTATAGTGTTGGAACAAATAATGGAGGTCTGCCATGAAACGGATAATCCTATTTGCAGCAATGCTGATCGTCATTGTGCTAATCGTTCCCACTGTAATGGTTGCACTTGTAAAAGACGGCGAAGATTTAACCGAGTCAGCTTTTGGACTAGCCCCGATCGAGAAAAAACAAGAAGCAGGACAAACAGAAGTACGCTCTGAGCAAGTTGCAGCGAAAGACACCAATGGACCTGACATCGCCGTTTATCGCTCCAACGCTGAAGCGGTCGAACAAATCGCTTTGGAAGATTACGTAATGGGTGTGGTAGCGTCTGAAATGCCGGCTGACTATGAAGTGGAAGCTCTTAAGGCACAGGCGTTAGCCGCAAGGACATTTGCTGTCGCGCAAATGAAAAATGGCGACAAAAATGGGGATGTTCCACAAGGGGCGTTAGTAACAGATACAGTTGCCCATCAAGTCTATCAAAGCAAAGATGAATTAAAAGAGAAATGGAAAGACTCGTTCGACTCAAACTGGGAGAAAGTCGAAACGGCAGTACGGGACACGAGCGGGGAAATTATGACGTATGATGGTGAACCAATTACTGCCTCCTTTTTTTCAACAAGCAATGGTTTTACCGAAAATGCCGAAGATTATTGGGAACAAGAAGTGCCTTACTTAAAAAGTGTACCAAGTCCATGGGATAAGCAATCTCCTCGTTTTGCTAATGAAACAGTCATTCCTATAAGTGAATTTGAAGCTGCTTTAGGGATCACACTCCAAAATGATGGTTCAATTGGCACGATTGAAGCGAGAACAGCAGGCGGACGAGTGGAGACGGTAACGTTTGAAAATAAAACATTGTCAGGCCGAGAAGTCCGGGAAGCGCTTGAACTGGATTCATCTGATTTTTCATGGCATGTAAGCAATGGCCAAGTCGTCATACAAACGAAAGGTTGGGGACATGGCGTTGGTATGAGCCAATACGGAGCAAATGGGATGGCCCAAGAAGGAAAAACGTACAAAGACATTGTCCAATATTTCTATAAAGATGTCGAAATTGAAAGCATGGACGAACTTGTCCCGACTAGCTAAACATGCAAGCCGATTGCAACACGATTCATAGAGTAGAAGCCAGCAGCCTGTGAACAAGGGCTGCTGGCTTTTTCGGCAGCGGTGGTGTGGCGCGAATAGCTTTGGAAAAATTTTTTCCTTTGCCATGTATATATTTCTAGCAAAGTGCTCAGAATGGTTGGCAGAGGTGATGAGAAATGAAAGAAGAAAAAAATTCTTCTAAAAAAGTCGATATCCAAAGTTTTATGCGCAAACGTTGGGTTATGCCTGCTGCTTATTTGGTTGTTGGCGCCGGTCTCTTAAGTGCTGTTTTCTTTTTGCAAAATGGGGAGGATAGCGCAGATCCGGAAGAAATGCCAGTGCAAGAGCAGGAAAATCGGCAAGATGAGCCAACTGTTCCTGTTAATGTCGGTAATGAGACATTGCATATGCCTGTGGCGAACGAATCTGATTTTGAGCAAGTAGGGTTCTTCTACGATCCAGAAGCCGATGCACAAGAGCAAGAACAAGCGCTTGTATTTTATGACAATGTTTACCGCCAAAATAAAGGGATTGATTTAGCAAGCAAAGACCAAGAAACGTTCCCTGTTCAGGCGGCAATGAGTGGCACAGTGACGAAAGCGATGAAGGACTCTGTCCTCGGTTATGTAGTTGAAGTCGATCATGGCAACGGCATCACCACTCACTACTCTAGTCTAGAAGGCATTGAAGCCGAACAAGGCGCAGAAATTAGCCAAGGCGATGTAATCGGAAACGCTGGAAGCAATGTGTATGATGAGGAAGCAGGCGTGCATGTTCACTTTGAAATCCGCAAAGACGGAGTGGCCATGAACCCTTACGATGCGTTTAACAAATCACTAGAAGACATCAATGATGCGTTTCCTTTAGGCGAAAAGGATAAGAAAGGCAAAGAGAACGAAGAGCCTGATGAAAATGACAAAGCCAAAGAAAACGAAAAGGATAAAGCCAAGGAAAACGAAAAAGACGGTGACTCTAAGAAAGATAAAGACGAGAACGACAAGCCGGCTGAAAATAAGCCAAATGAGATCGAAGAATAAACCTTTGAGCGCCTAAAAAGGTGCTCTTTTTGTTTACTGTTTTTATGCTCCTTGATGTGCAGGACTTTGTTCTTGAGAGGAAAGCCACTCCGTGCTAGACTAGAGTAAAATGATCGCACAAATGCGCCTAGGGTTCCGCTTCATTTGTAAGGGCTGGTCCGAGAGGTGCACACGGCGTCTGCCGTGACACGGAGGGATAAAAGCCCGGGAGACATTCTATGAATAGCTCCTGGGCTTTTTGTGTGCGTAAGAAGTGGAGGAACAAATGAGTAAACACTGGATATTCATTGTGGTGGCCGCCTGTTTTGAGATCGGCTGGGTCATCGGGCTGAAACATGCTTCAACGATGATGGAATGGGGTTTAACCGTAGTGGCGATACTTGCAAGCTTTGTCCTGCTAATTGCCGCTACAGCAAGGTTGCCTGTTGCGACTGCCTATGCCGTTTTTGTCGGGCTAGGCACGGCAGGGACGGTTATTGCCGAAACTCTCCTGTTTGGTGAGCCATTCGAGCTAGTCAAGGCACTATTAATCGGTTTGCTATTAACTGGCGTCATCGGCTTAAAACTGGTTACGCCAGGGGAGAAACCTAAATCGGAAAAAGGAGTAAGTTGAGATGGCTTGGGTGTATGTGATTGTGGCTGGTTTGTTAGAGATGTTTGGATTGGCGATGATGAACCGTTTTAAGATCGAAAAGACGCTGTTGCCATTGGGGTTGCTTGTCATTGGTTTTTCGGCAAGTTTCTTCCTTTTGTCACTCGCAATGGAAACATTGCCTATGGGCACAGTTTACGCTGTGTGGACGGGAATAGGGGCTTTTGGAGGAGCGGCCATTGGCATGTTTGTTTATGGCGAGCCGAAAACCGCTTCAAGGATTTTTTTCATTTTCCTAATATTAGGTTCGGTCATTGCTTTAAAAGCAGTTAGTTAACCAAACGAACATGTAGCCTTGTTATCTTTTGTACACTTGATAAGCGTGAGCATGGAAATGAAAGGAAGTAGGCCAAAGAGTCAAGAAATGAAGCTTGACCTATGAAAAGATGGTATAACAAGGACGCCTCCCTAATACACTTTACCAATCACCCATACAGAATTAGGGAGGCGAGTCGTGTGCACGATTACATCAAAGAGCGAACTATCAAGATTGGCAAGTACATTGTTGAGACGAAAAAAACGGTGCGAACCATCGCAAAGGAATTTGGCGTCTCAAAAAGTACTGTACACAAGGATCTCACCGAACGTTTGCCGGAAATCAACCCAGAGCTTGCAAATGACGTAAAGGAGATACTTGAGTACCACAAGTCCATTCGCCACTTGCGGGGCGGTGAAGCGACAAAAGTCAAATACAAGAAGACAATTGAAGTGGGAGACCAGCCAATCGTAAAATCACGGCAATAAAATTTCGACAAATTCTTCTTTTCTCCTGTGTTTATGGTACTATTTATACTAGGCATATGTGCGCGTTTCAATTAACCTATACGTTTGTTCGATACATACTTAAATTCATCTAGGCGCACAACTATTCGTTACTATTTACACGTTAAGGAGAATAAGGAGGAAATCGATGTATGTTTGGCCGTGATATTGGAATTGACTTAGGGACAGCGAATGTGCTTATTTATGTGAAAGGCAGTGGGATTGTATTAGATGAGCCTTCTGTCGTTGCTCTTGATACGACAACAAACCGCGTCCTTGCTGTTGGAGAAGAAGCGTTTCGCATGGTTGGACGGACACCAGGAAACATTGTAGCCATTCGGCCGATGAAGGATGGCGTCATTGCAAACTTTGAGATGACAGAGTCAATGTTAAAGCACTTTATGGATAAAATTCAAGTAAAGGGTTTTCTTTCAAAGCCGCGGATTTTAATTTGTTGCCCTACGAATATTACGTCAGTTGAGCAAAAAGCGATTCGCCAAGCAGCGGAAAAGAGCGGCGGAAAGAATGTCTATTTGGAAGAGGAACCAAAAGTGGCGGCCATAGGAGCTGGGATGGATATTTTCCAACCGAGCGGCAATATGGTCGTCGATATAGGTGGCGGCACAACGGATGTAGCAGTGTTATCGATGGGTGATGTTGTCACCGCCTCTTCCATCAAGGTGGCAGGGGATCGTTTTGATTCTGACATTTTATCGTACATAAAAAAAGAATACAAACTGTTAATTGGAGAGCGAACATCCGAAGAAATAAAAAAGCAAGTGGCTACTGTTTTTCCTGGTGCACGTTCAGAGGAAATGGATATCAGAGGTCGCGATATGATAAGTGGCTTGCCGCGTAACATCACCATTTCGACGAAAGAAATTGAAAAAGCACTAGTCGAGTCCGTTGAATACATTGTCCAAGCAGCTAAGCAAGTATTGGAAAAAACACCTCCTGAGTTGTCTGCCGATATTATTGATAAGGGCGTAATGTTAACAGGGGGCGGAGCGCTGTTGCATGGGATGGATACGTTGCTGGCAGAAGAGTTAAAGATCCCTGTATTAATTGCAGAGGAGCCAATGCATTGCGTGGCTAGGGGAACAGGCATTATTTTAGAAAACTTGGACAAGATGTCCAGTAAAAAAGTTCAGTTGTAAAGGAGGAACGGGATGTTAAAAGGGCTATATACAGCAACAAGTGGAATGCTTGCTGCCCAATACCACCAAGATATGCTAGCCAATAATTTAGCCAACGCCCAAACGCCTGGCTATAAAGCAGAGCAATCGGTTTCCAGGGCCTTTCCGACGTTTTTAATGGAAGCGCAAAGTGTTTCTAAGGCAGGCACTGTGCAAAAACAAGGGCTTGGCAGTTTAGCAACAGCCGTTTATTTGCAGGAGCAACAAACGAATGCCCGGCAAGGCGATATTCAAGAAACAGGCAATACGACTGATTTAGCGCTTCTCCAAACGGGACTTGAGGAGAATAACGCTGTCTTTTTTGCTGTGATGACGGAAAATGGTATACGGTATACACGCAATGGCGACTTGCAAGTGGATAGCCAAGGGCGGCTAGCAACTGCAGGGGGGCATTTGCTCCAAAGCACAGAAGGCGGGCCGATTCAAGTCGACTCAGAGGCTTTCTCAGTCGATGAAAGTGGAGCTGTTGTCGTGGCTGGCGAAAACCGGGGTACAATAGAAATCGTATTAGCTGACGACACCAATGAGTTGGAACGGGAAGGCGATGGCTTGTATATGCTGGAAAATGGAGAGTTGCCAAGCGCCCACGGCAATCCAGACATTGATTTTTCGATTCGCCAGGCAGCGATTGAACGCAGCAACGTTGACACAGCAGCATCCATGAATGCTATGCTCAGTGCTTACCGATTATTTGAAGCGAACCAAAAAGTGGTGCAGGCATATGACCAAAGTATGGACAAAGCAGTTAATGAGGTAGGACGTTTAACATAGGGGAGGACGATCAATGAGTATTGGGCATACAGCCGCAGCTACGCTTTCACAGCTGCAAGCAAAGATTGACACGATTTCGAACAATATGGCCAATGCGGAAACAACGGGCTTTAAACGGCGGTCTGCTTCGTTTGCGGATGTTTTGACTTCAGAGTATTTGAACCAACCAAATGAAAACAGACAGACGCCCCATGGCTTGCGAGTCGGCACAGGCGCGAAGTTAGCACAAACGCAAATTCAGTTAGAACAAGGTACGTTACGTGAAACAGGACGCGGGCTCGATTTTGCCTTGACCGAAGCGGATCTCTTCTATAACATTGAGACCGTAGCAGGTACGAGGCTTACGCGTGATGGCACGTTTTACTTTTCTCCACAGGCAGTAGGCAACGGGTTGGAACTCGTAACGAGCGACGGCAACCGTGTGCTTGACAGCGATGGAGAAGCAATTGTCATGCCAGGGGATACGGTTTCCTTGGAATGGAGGGACGGCAATTTGTTTGCTCAACTGCGTAACGGAGGCGAACAGCAAGTTGGTTCTTTTGCGCTAACACGTGTGTTGCGACCGCAAACACTTGAATCTGGAGGCAACAATTTGTATGTTCTTCCAGAGCTTCCAGGCGTTTCAGAAGAAGTGGTGGCCGCAGACGAGCATATGAAACAAAACATGCTCGAACAAGCCAATGTCGATTTAGGCTTGGAAATGGCTGAATTGATGGAGACGCAGCGCCTATTGCAATTTCAAGCGAGGGCTTACTCGTTTGCAGATGATATGGCTGGTCTAGCGAACAACATTCGCCGTTAATGGAGTGAGGAGGTGGCGTGCTTGGCTCAAGACGGACAAACCAAAAAAGCAGATGAGCCTTTGCAACAAGGCGAGGAACCATACGATGTTGAAACAGAGCAGGCAGCTGGACGCCTTGATGTGTCGCCGAATGCCACCCCTGATAAAACAGACGACCCGATGGAAGAGCGAGAAGAAAGGCACGCCGCTGATCTCTATAAACGTGAACGGATTCGCCTGTTCCCTATTTGGCTGCGCCTGATTGTCGTGATGGTGCTGGCAGGTGCATGTTTGCTTTGTGGGCTTGTCATTGGTTTTGGCGTCATAGGCGAAGGGGAGAATATGTGGGATGTCCTCGATCCCGACCTTTGGTACCGCATCATCGATAATATTCAAGGAGACTGAGAAAAACGCAGTCTTCTTTTTTGTATGAATACGACCCTCCTTCGCATACTAACAGAAAAAGAAGGGGGTGTCCGTTTGCCGTTTTTTTTACATAAGAAAAAGAAACAGCCGACATTTCCTGTACTAACTACTCTTGCGGAAGTTCTGCAAGCGGCAAAGCAATCAAGCGATTTTGTGGAACAAGTGGAAGCAAGTAAGGATAGGGAGCCGATTCATGTCTACTATTATCAATCTTTAATAGACATGGAGCGCATTGCCCCAAATGTGCTTCATCCCCTTAAACAAGTCGACGGCATTTCCAACAAAGCATTAAAAGAAGCATTGTATAGCGCCGAGGTGGAACAGCTTGAGGACGCAATGGAAATAGAAAAGCGGCTATTAAAAGGGAGCGTACTTATTTCTTTTAAGGAAAAGGGAGCATGGCAAAACTGGTTAGTTGATTTGGCTTACATGAAAGGCCGGGAAATGAATGTCCCTGAAATAGAATTCAGTGTATTTGGCTCGAAGGAATCATTTATTGAAGCAGTGGAAACGAATCTAGCGTTGCTGCGCAAAAGAATCCCTTCGTCCGATTTGCATATGGTTAAATTCGTCGTTGGAAGCGAAACGAAAACGGACGTATACGTCATCTACTGTGCCTCGATTGCCAATAAAGAAAATGTCCAAACGGTGAAGCAACGAATCAAAGGCTTGCAAATTGATCAAGTTCCCGACTCATCAACGATTTTACAAGTGATTCAAGATAATAACAATTCAGTTTTCCCGCAGCTCGTCGATACAGAACGACCTGATCGGACGGCGGGGGCATTGCTTGAAGGAAAAGTAGCCGTGCTCGCAGATGGATCTCCGCAAGCATTGCTTGCCCCGGTGACGGCGCTTGAATTCATTGTCGCCTTTGAGGATTATTTATTATCTTGGCATACAGCCTCTATGCTCCGGATTATCCGGATAGGCGCAGTTTTGTTTTCCATTTTTGCAACGCCGTTGTATGTGGCGGTATTATCCTACCATCCGGAAATGATTCCCCAGGATTTGTTTGCGACACTTGTCGTCTCACGCACTGCGGTGCCGTTTCCGCCCATTATAGAAGCGTTGTTTTTAGAAGTAACGATCGAACTTCTTCGCGAAGCGGGAGCAAGACTGCCCACAAAAATTGGCCAAACCATCGGCATTGTCGGCGGGATTGTTATCGGGACGGCAGCAGTAGAAGCCGGGTTAACGAGCAATGTCTTATTGATTATTGTGGCTCTCGCTGCCCTTGCTTCTTTTACTATTCCAGTCTATCGCATGGGCACGACGATTCGGATTGTCCGCTTTCCGTTTATATTGGCTGCCCAAATATGGGGATTGATCGGCATTGCCATTATGTTGATCTTTACTCTGTGCCATCTGCTTTCGCTGACCTCTTTAGGAAGGCCGTATATGGAGCCGATCTATCCATTTTCCTTCAAAGACATGAAAGACTCTGTCATTCGTTTACCGATTTCGCAGCAAACGATGCGTCCTCGTTTTTTGCAAGCAAAGCAGCAAAAGCGTTTCTTCCCGAAACACAACCGACAGCAAAAGCCTGATATTGATGACGGCTATTAAAGGAGGAAAACGATTGTGGCTACTGAACTGCCAAGCAGCGTAAAAGTCCCTCCGTACATGGCGTTTTTTCTTGTGCATGGTATGCAGGTCGGCGTAGGCATCCTCGGCTTTTCACGCTATATTGCTGATGTAGCTGGCTATCGAGCATGGATTGCCGTTCTGCTTGCCGGGGCGGTGAACCAACTCATTATTTGGATGGCTTTTCGGATAATCAGCAAAGCGGAGAGCGGGGATCTCTATGGGGTGGCGAAGCAAGCGTTTGGAAGGTGGGGCGGCGGGCTCGTTGTGTTTCTGTTTGTCTTCTATTTCGCAATGCTGGCAGTCGTCGTGTTGCGAACTTATATCGAAGTCATCCAAGTATGGATTTACCCAGAATTGATGACTTGGTCAATGGCACTGATCATTTTATTGGTGGAGTACTATGCGATTGTAAAAGGGTTTCGGGTAGTGGCAGGTTTAAATTTTATATTTGTGCTTATACCGACCCTTTTATGGCCAACTGTGCTGCCCGTACTTGAATTTGCAGAGTGGTACCATTTGACCCCTTTGTTTGACACTACGTGGAAGAAACAAATAGAAGCAGCGCTCCTGTTGACGTTAAGTTTTTCAGGTGCAGAATTGCTGCTTGTGTACGCGCCTTTTTTAAAGAAGGGCAAAGGACTACAACTTTCAGCCCATTTAGGTTCAGCATGTACAACGCTCGTCTACTTGCTCGTTGTATTTGTCACCTTTCTTTATTATAGCCACGAACAATTGACGCTCACCATTTGGCCTACGCTAAGTGCATGGAAAGTCGTGTCTCTCGTCTTTATTGAACGGATCGAGTATTTGTGTATCGCGATATGGCTGACTGTCATCTTTCCAAACATTGCCCTTGCGATTTGGGCAAGCAGCAGGCTATTAAAACAACAGCTCGGTGTTCGGCACCGCACGACGGCAAAAGTGGTTGTTTTTCTTGTGTTTATCGCCACCATTCAATTCGATACGCGCAGAGCGATCAATGCGTTGAACGATGGAATGAATTATGTCGGTCCGCTTTTTATTTTCGGTCTTCTTCCACTTTTATGGGCTGTCAGCTTGTTTTTGAAAAAGAAAGGGGACGCTTCCCATGTATAAGGCCTTGAAAGTATCTATGCTGGCGCTTCTCCTTTTCTTGCCCCTTTTCTCCGTCGTAACGACAAGGGTGATCGATGAGCTCCAATTGATCTCGGTCATTGGCTTTGATAAAGGGGGAGAGGGCGCTATAAAAGGGACTGTTAGCTTGACCTCATATTCGGTTGAAGAAGCAACGAAAAATACGGCGCTGTCAGCGGAATCTAATTCGACGCGAGCGCTCCGGCTGAAATTTAACAGCATGTCTTCCCGTCCACTCCATGGAGGGAAAATATCATCGATTTTGCTAGAAGACCAGTTAGCGGAAGGCGGCATTTTTGATGTGCTTGATACGTATTACCGCGATCCGACTGTAGCAACGAAAGCGTATTTGAGTGTGACCAATGGGACAACGCAGGGGCTCCTAAATGTGCAATTCCCATTGCAATCTGAAATTGGCGCCTATTTAAAAGACATGCTCGACCATAACATTACACAAGGCAACTTGCCGCAATCGAATATGCACTTGTTTATGAGGGCTTATTTTGAAAAAGGCCATGACCCGTTTTTGCCGTACCTTTCCTATAGCGAGCGAAATTTGCAAGTAGATGGAATAGCTCTTTTTAAACAGGACCGTTTAATTGATACACTGAACTTAGAAGAATCGTTTTTGCTTAAGTTATTAACGGATGGTTATCAAAGCGGGGGCGTGCTTGAAGTGCGAGTGGATGAGGGCAAACATGTCGCCGTTTTGCGTGAGCTGCGCTCTGATGCTGATGTGCATGTTGATTTAAAAACACGGACACTATTCATTGATGTCGGATTGCGGACACGACTTAGTGAATACTCAGGCGGGCTTTTGGAAGAAGAGAAGTTGCAACATATTACTTCAGAAACAAATGCTTCCTTGCAGGAAGGAATGAAGCAGCTTTTGCAAAACTTGCAGGAAAAAGAAGTAGATCCAGTTGGTTTTGGCGCCAGACAGATCGGAAAGAATGGGCTAAACGAAGAAGAGTGGTACCAGCTATATAGCACGCTAGCTGTCGATGTTCGAGTAAGTACCCACATTGTGGAATCTGGTGTCAGCCAATAACAGTTTCAAAAAGGAGACTGACGATCAAAAAAGTGCCTACTAGACGATTAAAATGGAAGGTGTACAATAGTACATGCGACAATTATTCGTAACTAGGAGGAACTTGTAACATGGCAACAGTGTTAATGATAAATGCAAGCGACCGTCTTGAACAAGGCGTGAGCGTGAAAATGTATAATCAATTTTTGAATTCGTATAAGGAAGCCCATCCTAATGATACAGTGGAAGAGCTCAACTTGTTCGCTGAAAAACTTCCTTATTACGGGAATACAGCAATTACCGGCCAATATAAAAAAGCGCAAGGCGTGGAACTGACTGGCGAGGAAAAAGAAATCGTGGAGACGATTGAACGCTATCAAGAACAGTTCCTGAATGCTGATAAAGTCGTCTTTGCCTTTCCATTGTGGAACTTCACAGTGCCTGCACCGCTTATTACGTATTTGTCCTATCTTGCGCAAGCAGGCAAGACGTTCCGCTATACGGAAACGGGCCCAGTTGGACTCGTTGGTTCTAAAGAAGTCGCTTTGTTAAATGCCCGTGGCGGCGTTTACTCGAACGAAGAGATGGCAGCTTTAGAAATGGCGGCAAACCTTGTTCGGACAACGATGGCATTCTGGGGCATCACTCAACCAGTAGAAGTCATTATTGAAGGCCATAACGCCGCCCCGGACCAAGCAGATGCGATCATTTCTGAAGGCTTGGAAAACGTTAAAAAAGCGGCCGTTGCCTTTTAATAGAAAACATGCGCCAGTTGCCAGTCAGGCAACTGGCGCTTTTTCAATTATGCCCTGTATGCGCCGCGTGCCCCTTTATTTCAATAACCCATCTTTTCGCAACGACAAAAGCCAGTTGTCGATGCAACGATCCCAATAATCCCATGTATGGCCACCTGGCCCTTCAGAATAGACTAAAGACGCGCCTACTTGCCGGGTCTCCTCTAGAAAAGAGGTATTTATATCATACAAAAAATCCTCCGTTCCACAATACTGGTACAGGTGCGGGAGTTTGATTTTTTCGGCGATGCTTGTTTTCAGCAAAGCGATTAAATCGCCCCCTGATTGATGGAGAGAAAGGGATTCGCCAAACACGGCTTTCATATGGGGGATTCTCTCCGGGATAGGTGCTTCCAATAGACTTTTTAAATCAAGGGCGCCTGAAAAGCTAGCTGCGGCCTGAAAGCGCTCAGTATTGTGAAGCGCCCATTTGAATGCGCCAAAACCGCCCATCGACAATCCAGCAACAAACTGGTCTTCCCGTTTGTCCGAGAATGGGAAAAGCCGGGCAAGCCGCTCAGGCAATTCGTCTGCTAGAAAGGTGAAATAAGGGCTACCGTAAACCATATCGGTATAAAAGCTCAAGTCGACATTCGGCATGACAACAGCGATTTGCTCTCGAATTGCATAACGCTCAATGCTTGTTTGCCGCAGCCAGGCAGAATGGTCGTCGCTCCACCCATGAAGCAAGTATAATGTTTTGAAGGGCGGCGGCGCTTCATCGGGCAAAATGATCGCCAAGCTTGTTTGTTTTCCTAATGTTTGGGAATGAAACTGCATCGTTATGAGAGCCATTAATTAAACGCCTCCTTAACCTAATTATAGCCTATTTGAAATCGCTTTCATAGAGGGGTGCTGCCGATAGCCAGGCAATATGGTAAGATAAAGCGGGAAAGATTCGAAAGAGGAGGCGATCCGATGTTAACGGTTGAAGAAATTAAAGCCCTTATCCCCCACCGCTACCCGTTTTTGCTTGTTGATAAAGTGATTGAGCTTGAAGCGGGCAAACGAGCGGTCGGCATTAAAAATGTTACGATCAATGAAGAGTTTTTTAATGGCCATTTTCCCCATTATGCGGTGATGCCTGGTGTCCTTATTGTTGAGGCACTGGCACAAGTGAGCGGAGTGGCAATCGCAAAAGCGCAGGAAGGAACGAACAAAGTCGGCTTGTTTGCCGCCATCGACGGCTGTAAATTTAAACGCCCTGTCCGGCCTGGAGACCAACTGCGGTTAGAAACTGAGATTACGCGTGTAAAGGGCCCGATTGCCAAGGCGACTGGAACGGCCTACGTCGATGGAGAAGTGGCCGCACAAGCAGAAATGACGTTTGCCTTTAAAGACGTCTAGGAATTTTACATCTTTTTTGTTGTTCTTTCAGATGCGATTCAAGAGAACAAACCCTTGCCGTACAAGGGTTTGTTCTCTTTTGTACTCTTCGTGGATAAATATTGTCTATTTTGAGTCGCTCATGTATGATTAGGAAATACTAATGTTACTGATGGAAGGAGTAAGGTGGTTTCAATGAAGCAAATTAGCCAAATTATAAAACAAGATTTGCGCAATTTAAAGCGCGTTCCGCTTGTTGCGCTTTTGCTTGTTGGCTTGGCATTCTTGCCGTCATTATATGCTTGGTTCAATGTCGCTGCTTCTTGGGACCCTTATAGCAACACGAACCAAATCAAAGTGGCCGTTGTGAACGAGGATGCTGGCGCCGAAGTCAACGGAGAACAGTTTAAAGTCGGAGATGAGCTTGTTGAAAATCTCAAAAAGAACGACAAAATGGGTTGGACGTTTGTCGATCGAGCCACGGCGGAAGAAGGAGTCAAAAAGGGCGATTATTACGCAAGTGTGTATATAGGCAAAGATTTTTCCGAAAAGTTGACGAGTGTTCTTGACGGGGAGCCAGCCGCTCCTGAAGTTCGCTATACAGTCAATGAAAAACTGAATGCGATCGCTCCAAAGATGACATCAGCAGGAGCTTCTGCGATTGTCGAGGAAATTTCCGAGCAATTTTTAGAAGAAGCATCTACTGCTTTGTTTACGGAATTTAACGAGATTGGCGTTGAACTTGAGAATGAATTGCCAACGATTCGTAAAATCGAAAACAATATTTTTAAGCTAGAGGAACGGTTTCCAGAAATCAATGAGCTAGGGGAAAAGGTGCTTGAACTTCAAAACGACTGGCCGGTGATCAAGGAAAAAGTCGAAAGCGTCATCGGGATGACGGAACATTTTTCAGACATAAACGAAGCAGCTGGGTACGTATTGGAGATTGAAGAACGATTGCCGGAAATCCATACGCTTAGCGAGCGCCTCGCCCAGTTGGAAGAACGGATTCCTGAAATAGAGGCGGCAGCGGACAAACTTGTAGAAATTGGCGGCCACTTTGGCGAAGTGGAAGAGCAAATAGAGGAAGCGCTCGAAATCGTTCAGACAGCCCAGGAAGCAATTGGGCGCGCTCAGGAGGCGCTGCCACATGCTGCGGAAATGGCCGGTCATGCACAAGATTATTTAGAAGGCGCCCAAAATGTTCTGAATGAAGTAGAAGGGGCGATCGATCCTCTTGTTGATGTGATCAACCGGCAAGCAAGCTTTGTCGAGCAAGGCGCAAACGCAGTCGAGGCCGCTCTGTCAGGCGATTCATCGGACGCGCTTTTGGAACAGCTTCGTTCAGCCAATGAGGTGCTTGCTGCAAATGGGCAAGCATTAACGCAAGCGATCAACTTTCTCAGTGAATTAAATGAACCATTGCCTGGAAAAGAGCTAAGTCCGGCAATTGAGTCCCTTTCCGAAGCACGAGACAAAACGAGCAGTTTGCAGGAAAACGTTCAATCCGCCATCGCTACATTGGAGGCAGGAGGAGAGCTTGATTCACAAACGGTAGAGTCTTTAAGAGAACAAGCGCAAGCGACGGCTCAATCTGCCCAACATGTTCAACAATACTTAGCGAACGGCGGGGCAGACGTCATTAAAGGGGCCGTTAGCCAATTAGGCCAGGCGGCTGAGGATGCAGGCGACGATTTGGCCGCTGCTGAAGAACGCCTCCCTGATTTAGAGGAGATGTTAAATCAAGCTTCAGCGATTAGCGTAACAGGCGAAGAACAACTCAACGATTTGCTGGAAGAGTTGCCTGCCATTGAAGAGCGTGTCAATGAGGCGATTAACTTAGTTGAAAATGGACTGCCAGAAGTGATTGCGACCATTAAGGGCATCAACTCGTTTATGAGCAATGATTTTCCAGCAATTGAGGAACGAATTCATGAGGCCGCCGATTTTATTCGTGACGATTTGCCATCATTGGAAGAAGAATTCTCTGAGATGGCAGAAAAAGTTGAGGAAGCTCTTCCTGAATTTGAAGAAGCGTTAAACCATATTGCTACATTTGTGAATGGGGAATTGCCAGGATTAGAGGAGACCGTTGGCGAAGCAGCTGACCGCATCCGCGAGTTTGAAGAAAACACCGATCTTGAAGAATTGATTGGATTGTTGAAAAACGATATTGAAAAAGAGAGTGCGTTTTTCGCAGAACCAGTCAAACTAATTGAGGATCAATTATACGCCGTTCCAAACTACGGGTCAGCCAATGCGCCATTCTACACAGCCCTTTCTCTGTGGGTAGGCGCGTTGCTGTTGGCGAACTTGTTAAAAACCGATGTTCACCCAGTTGATATGAGGGAAGAATACAAGGCGCACCACGTTTATCTTGGCCGCCTCGTGCTGTTCTTGTTAGTCGGTTTCTTTCAAGCGCTCATTGTGAGCATTGGCGATCTCCTTGTACTTGGAGTCTATGCAGCCCATCCCGTTTGGTTCGTCGTGTTTTCCGTACTGGTTGGTTCCGTTTTTATGACGATTGTTTATACGCTAGTGTCGGTTTTTGGTAATATCGGTAAAGCGTTGGCCATTATTTTTATGGTGCTGCAATTATCAGGTGCCGGAGGAACGTTTCCAATACAAGTGGCACCGCCATTTTTCCAAGCGATCCATCCGTTTTTGCCGTTTACGTATGCGATTAATTTGCTAAGGGAGGCAGTTGGGGGAATCGTCGCTGAAGCAGTCTGGATCAATATTGGCGTGCTTGCCCTCTTTCTTGTACTCGCTCTGCTGTTCGGCTTGTTGTTGAAGAAGCCACTTGCCGAGCGAATGCAAAAAACAACGGAAAAATCCCGGTCGAGCCGGATGATTGATTGATTTGAGCAAAGGAAGTGGGAAACCCCTTCCTTTGCTTTTTTTAACGAGGTAGTTTCCTTTAGCAATGATTTCTAGGTATAATAGAAAAGCATAAAAGGGGAGAGGACAAATGAGGATAACTGGCACTACCGTTTACTTAAGGCCTGTGCAAAAAAACGATATGAGTAGCTTTTTTAATGCAGTCCAAGATGAAGAAATACGCTATATGACTGGCACAACAAAGACATTTACAATGGAGCAATTGTATGAACACTATGAGCGAATGACCAATGATGAGCATCGCTTTGATTTTGCGATTTGTTTGCTCAATAGTGATGAGGTGCTTGGCGATTTATCGATTTTAGAAATCGACGAGACCAACCAAAAAGCCGGGTTTAGAATTGCCTTGCATCATCAACATGTTTTAAATAAAGGGTACGGAACAGAAGCAATCCAATTAGCACTTCGGTTTGCCTTTGAGCAACTTAAACTAAACCGGCTACAATTGGAAGTATTCTCTCATAACAAAAGAGGCATAAAAGCTTATGAAAAAGCAGGTTTTAAAATAGAAGGCGTATTGAGACAGTCTCTTTATCTGAATAATCAATACTCAGATGAGATCATTATGGCAATGATACAGACGGATTACAAGGAGCTTAGAGATACTTGAAAAAAACATAATCGGTCGGCACGCCTGTTAGCCCCAGTTGCCGCAGCATTGCCGTGATGTTGCCGCGATGGTAAGTACCGTGGTTGGCGACATGGAAAACGAGGTCTTCTAATGGACAAACCAACTTGCCGAACCGTCGGTGTTCAATTTCAATTGCTCTGCTAAGGTCGTTAGCTGCGAAAAATTGTCTAAAGTTTTGTGCTACTTCTTGGTAAGCTTCCTGATAAACGGCCAAAGAGGCACCAGCCACTTGTTTGTTTTTTTCGGTTTTTATTTCGACGATCTCGTTAAAATTTTTTCCCTGCATGACATTAAGCCAGGTAATGTCTGCTGTGTAAATATGGGTAAGCACTTCCGCTATTGAAGAAAACACGCTCGTTACTTGACGCGTTAACATTCCTTCTTCCTGGGCGCTCAGGTGGGCAAAAACTTGGTTGTTCGCCCATACGTGGTAATCATATAATTGGCTCGCGTTCATACGTCCAGCTCCCTCTGTTAATTGACGCTACATACTAATTCGTTACGGGACTTCAAAAAACCTTCTCACCGCATGCCGTTTTAGGCTTGTTTAGCAAAAGGGTCAATTCCGATTTTAGTGAGTGCAGCGATTGCTTGCCGAACAGGCAAATTTGGCAAGTTAAACTCATTGGCCAGCACGTCTTCAATGGCTTCAACGGAAGAGAGGGTCGTCGTTGTCCGTTCACCATTGCTTTTACTAATCGTAAAGCGGTTATTAACAAGCGAGACGCTTCTTTGTTGGTGAAGCTGGTACAATTGGCAACGCAACAGCCCCATGAATGTCGCTGTTGGCTGATAAGAAGCAGAAACGAGCCCTTGGAAATCAGCGATTTGGTAGCTTTTCTCCTGTTGAAAAGACCACGTTTTTCCAGTCTGTGCGCCATTCAGGTAGCGTTTGTAATCGAATAACCGATCTTCTCTCGCGGTAATCGCAACGACATCATTGCCAAATGTGCGTTCTGTTTTTGGCAAGTGAAGAGGCACTGCTTCAAAGAATGGGGCTGCTGCGCCACAATCGACGTAATAACGAGTGCCGTCGAGCAATACGATTATGCCCATGTGTTCGCCGCCAAGCATAGCCAGTTGGCTGTTAAAACCGAGTTGGTTCAATAAAAGATGGACGTTTCCGTTCATTGAATAACAAGTTCCGCCAGCATCGAGTGTGCGGCGCGCTTGAAGAAACTCATTTACAGAAGGCAATCCTTCCATCCCGTTTAGCCAACGGGTCAATTTGCTCATGTTCTCAAACGGGAATGTTTGCAAGTGGGCTGTACAAATCGCATTGAGAAAAGGGAGTGAAGGCGGTTGCCGTTCTAGTCCCAATAGCTGCAAATAGACTTTTGACTCGGCCATTTTTAAATGACCTCCTTTTTTATTTTAGCGTAACAGGACATGCCTTTAGCGTCTTCAGCTTTTTGGTGCAGTCGCCCCTCCGTCTTTTGGCTGAGAAATCCGATTAAGAAATTTTCCCAACCTGTGCCTGAAAAGCGGGAAAAGCCCGCCCAGTCTTGATTTTTACATAAAAGGATAGAGGGGTAAGCACTTTTGTAATATTACATTTCAATTACATCGGTAGTCCAGCCGCCATATTTCGTTTAAAATTTACATTCCATAGCCGATATAATTCACGAAGACAACATTCTGTCGAAAAAGGAAAATGAATGGAAAATCACTTTAGAAGGAGGCATTTTCTTGGCACAATCTACTTTCAATAAAGTGCTGTTCTCTTCTGCCGTTGTGGCGGGTATTGCCGTAGTCGCCCCACAAGATGCAGATGCAGCGCTCGGCGACCGTACACTCCGTCAGGGCATGTCTCATCCCGATGTGACTGAACTGCAAAATGCTCTAAAAGAAAAAGGGTTTTTTACATACGGCACTGCTACAGGCTATTTTGGCACCCATACTAGAGATGCAGTAATTGCTTACCAAAAAGCGAATAACCTTCTTGTTGACGGGGTTGCTGGCCCACAGACGCTAAGTTCTTTGACAGGCGCGGCTGTATCAGCACCGAATAACAATGGGAATAAAACGGCTGATACGCAGCCATCCAGCAAGACAAGCCTTCTGCGTGTAGGTAGCCGCGGCGGCAGTGTGACAGCGTTACAGGAGGATCTACGAAAGCTCGGCTTCTTCAACCAATCTCCTACTGGCTACTACGGCACGGTAACGCGTGATGCGGTGCGTGCTTTCCAACGGGCGAACAACTTGCAAGCTGATGGGATCGCTGGACCAGCCACACAAGCAGCGCTTAAAAACGGCGGTAATCGTGCTTCAGAAAATGATACACCTTCAAAAAGCAAGCCTGCTTCGTCAACGGGCTCGCTTCGTCTTGGCGATCGCAACAGCCAAGTGACCGATTTGCAAAATCAGCTGCGCTCCCTTGGCTACTTTAATCAGAATGCAACAGGCTATTATGGTGAGGTGACCCGTTCGGCTGTGCGTGAATTCCAAAAAAACAATGGTCTGTCCGCTGATGGGATTGCTGGGCCGCAAACATTTGCGAAACTTAGCAACAGCCCTGCCCCTGTGAACAAAAACCAAACGGTAAACAACAATCAACCTGCTCAGACGAACCAAAACGCAAGCGGACTTGTTTCAGGCTTGATCTCTAGCGCACAGTCGGCCATTGGCGTCCCGTATGCTTGGGGAGGCACTTCTATGTCTGGATTTGACTGTAGTGGATTTATCCAATACATTTTCCGGCAAAATGGTGTTAGCGTTCCTCGAACTGCTTCGGAACAATGGAATAAGGGAACATCCGTTAGTTCACCGAGTGTAGGCGATGTTGTCTTTTTTGAAACCTATAAAGCCGGCCCTTCTCATAATGGCATCTATATAGGCGACAATAAATTCATTCATGCTGGCTCTTCCCGGGGAGTTGAAGTTGCTGACATGAACAATAGTTACTGGAAACCAAGATACTTAGGTGCTAAGCGCCTTCATTAAGAATCAGGCTTTTGCCTGGTTCTTTTTTTGCTCTGACAATAGGAGAGCAATGGCAAAAAATACCGAACGTCTATTCGTTTTTTTCTCTTGAATAGGGAACGCACATTCGCATATACTAGAATCAGAACACAGGGGAGGGCAACAAACATGAAGCGGGCAAATGTCATTTTTCTTGTTGATATGGAATCGTTTTATGCGTCGATCGAACATGCGGCCAATCCCCAGTACGATGGGCGCCCCCTTGTCGTTTCTGGGGACGTGAATCGGAGAAGTGGTGTCATTTTGGCGGCATGCCCATTAGCAAAGGCTAAGGGCGTCCGAAATGCTGAGCGCTTATTTGAGGCGCAGCAAAAATGCCCAGACTTAGTTGTTGTGAAACCACATATGCAGCGCTACGTTGATATTTCCCTACAAATTTCAAAAATTCTTGGCACGTTTACCGATTTGGTTGAGCCCTATTCGATTGATGAACAGTTTATGGATGTGACTGGGAGCCAAAAGTTGTTTGGCCCCCCTTATGAAATAGCAGAAAAAGTGAAGCAAGCCATTATGGACCGATTTGGCGTAAAGGCAAGAGTTGGCATCGGCGAAAACAAAGTATTGGCAAAACTAGCATGCGACAATTTTGCCAAGAAAAGCAGTGAAGGGATTTATTGGCTTAGAAAAGACAGTCTTGATCTTGATTTGTGGTGCTTGCCGATTGAAAAACTGTTTGGCGTTGGCCGGAAAATGAGCGTCCACCTTCGCAATATGGGGATTCGAACGATTGGTCAACTGGCGCAAACGGATGGCGCACGGATAAAGAAACGTTTTGGCGTCCATGGCCAAGTTTTATGGATGTCAGCCAATGGCGAAGATTACTCACCTGTAACAAGAGCCGCCCATGCCCGTCGTAAAGGGTATGGAAATGGGATGACGCTGCCTCGGGACTATGTGAAAAAGGAGGACATTTGTGTCGTGTTGCTTGAGTTATGCGAGGAAGTATGCGCGCGTTTGAGGCAGGATGGCTGGATGGGGAGTACGGTTTCCCTAAGTGTCAATGGTGCCGATTTCGTTGAAAAACGTGGGTTTCACCGGCAGTATACGATTCCTTTTGAAACCAACATTACAATGGAAGTATACGAAGCGGCGTGCGCGTTGCTTGAACGGTTTTGGGACGGTTATCCAATCCGCCGTTTAAGCATAGGTGTGAGCAACTTGCAAAGTGACCAAAATTGGCAGCTTAGCTTATTTGACGACAATGCGAGCAGAGATCGTCTGTCAACGATTGGTTATGTGATGGACGGCATCCGCCAAAAATATGGGAAGCTCGCGATCCAGCGTGCTTCTTCGTTGCAAAAAGCGTCACAGCTTCGAGACAGAAGCCAAAAAATTGGCGGCCATTATAAATGAGCCGTTCAAAAAAGCTCCCCGTGCTAAGAAGCGGTCGGGAAGCTTGATGTTTTCGCTTTATTTCACTGTTTGCTTTTCTGTAGCCGTTGCAAGGCAGGCAAGAAGTTGTTCCAAGACAAGGGAATCAATTGCTTGTTCGCTTGTGTGGACCGATAAATCAAGAATACGACCATCTGCCAGTTCTTTAATGAGCGTGATACTGCTAAATTCATCTTCACTGTTCGCGTCGGCGAAGGCGTAATCATACCAATCGAGAGCATCGGTTAGCGGCCACTTGATTTCTGTGCGTGCAGAACGGAGCGCATTAATGTGCATATCGGCAGGTACGTCTGGATGGGCGAGGCCGATAATAATGGAAATCGGCGCAAACAGTTGGTTTTGTTCATTCCAAAAACTATAAGACTGGTCCCCTAAACGACGCATTTGGTAGCCTTCAGGCAATTGGATCTCAAGTGTGTCAAACAGCACAAAGGTATGGGCAAGAACGGAATGGGCTTCCCCGTCATAGAAGAATGGCACTTCCGCAACTAGGCTTTCTTCAGGCGTGTTTGCTTCGGCGCTAGGCTTGCCACTTAATTTTTGAGCTAAAGGAACGGTAGCCAAGTCCTCATCAATAGAATGCTCGCCTTTGTCGCTTTCATGATTAGCAGAAACGAGAATCGCGTGGAACAAGCTGACCGCTTCTTCATAAGCTTCGCTGTCCTGTTCCCTTAAATCGGCAGGCAAAGAGAGCGCAGCTACATACATATGATCTCGTTTTTCATCAAAGCGGACAAGACGATGAACGATGCCATGGCTGTCATCAACGGTCAAATAATAATCAAAACCAAGCTCAGGAAACCAATGTGTATCAATTTCCACAGGCTCGCTTTCGTTGGAACGAAGAGCAAGTGTTGTGTAATCATGGCGCAACGTCCAATCTTTATCGGAAGGGAGCGGCTCCGTGCTGACGGAAACTTGAAAAGAAGGATCTTGGTCCGACACAAAAGTTAGCATATTGGCTGTTTCAACGACTTCAAAGCCCTCTGGTACTAAATAGGTTTTATCAAACGGAGCTGTTGCTGCCCGAGCGGAAAGGATGTCGGTTTTATCCCCGTTGACAACTGTCAACGCTTGTTCCTCTGGCTGTTGTTCCTCAGAGGCATCATTGCCTTGGGAAACATCGTCCTTATTGGGAGCGGGGCTCGCTTCAGGGGCTTGGCAGCCAGAAAGCAATATAGCAGCAAAGAGGCCGAAACCGCTTAATGTTCGCAATGATCGGCGAAGAAAAGGGTGTATCCTCATTGACTGTTCCTCCATCATCATTTGTTGACTGTCCCATATTCTAACACGAAAGAGAGACTAGAACGAGAAAATCATGTAATCGCCAACTCTTGGTATTCAGGATGTTTATCAAACTCGGCTTTCGCAAACGGGCAAATGGGATCGATTTTTTTGCCTTGTTTTTTCATATCGGCTACGAAAGAAGCGACGAGTTTTGCGCCAATGCCTGATCCACGACTATCAGGATCCACAAAGGTATGGTCAATGACCATATGGGTGTCTTCTTCAAAAAAGGTTAATTCGCCCACTGTTTTTCCCGCTTCTGTCTTAAACGAGTAACGTTTAGGTTGTTTGTCAATATTCATGCTATCTCCTCGTTTTATGGCGTTTAATCAATTGTTAAATGAGTGCGCAACTCATTGCCAATGCGTTCTACTTCTTCCTGTGGCAAGACCGCGAACCAAAGGCCGTCGACTGTCTCCTCACGGTAAGCCACATCGAGCTGCTTAATCGACTGTGCGGCAGGGCGATAAGCAGAAACATAATGGAGCATTTCTGTAAGTGTCAAATCCGTTTCGATGGCATCGCTAAGGGATTGTAGAAACGCAGGGATGTTCGCCAAGTTGCCAACTTGCAAACCTTTAGTGATGGCGCTTTCCATGACGTCGCGTTGACGGCTTGTCCGACCTGCATCCCCGGCAGGGTCCTCTTTACGCATCCGTACATAAGCAAGGGCTTTTTCGCCATTCAGTGAGAGTGTTCCTTTTGGGAAATCGTATCCATCGATCGAGAAGCTTTTTTCATTAACCACGGAAACACCGCCAAGGGTATTAATGACATCAACAAAGCCGTCCATATCAACGGCAATATAATGGTCGATAGGAATATGAAGCAGCTCCTCAACCGTTTGCACCATTAAATCAGGCCCTCCATAAGCATGGGCATGGTTCAGCTTATCGGCCATGCTACGGCCAGCAATCTGGACTTTCGTATCCCGTGGGATGCTTACAAGCTTAACCGATTGTGCTTTGGCATTGACCGTTGCTACCATTAGTGCATCTGAACGGCCATAGCCGGATCCAGCGGTTTTATCAATGCCGGCAATTAGTAAGGCGAGTGGTTCGCCTGGCTCTGCGGTGGCCTCCCGCTTTTCAGAAATGCCCCCGTTGTCGATTCTGCTATGAAGAGGGGTATGCATGTTGTTGTTGGCATGTAAGACAGCTTCATATATGGAATAGCCAAAGCCAACAAACAAAAGCAAGCCGACCGCCAAACAAGCAATGACTCCTTTTGTGTACGAGTTCATCAAAAAACGATCCTTTCCAAACGTCTTTCTTACCATACCCGCTTTCAGAAATAAGCAAGCTGCAAATGTGTATCCTTAGTCTCAACGGAAGTCACGGGGTGTATACGGGCAATTGAAAACACGTATGAAAAGCATAGCTTTTTGTGTGGGCATTTACGTTTAGCAACAGGCTGCTAGGCATATCGGTCAATATCGATAATAGCTTGCTCTGTTTTGTTATTCAAGCTATTTTCGGTTGAGGCGGTTTGGTTCAATCTGGAAATGGAGCCTTCCCTATGAAAGGCTCCATTTCCATTTAACAACGATTGACCTTTATTTACTTGCTTTCAAGCTGTGCTTTGCGGTGGACTTGCCAACGCCAAGAGTCTTCACACATTTCTATAAGCGTCCGCTTTGCTTCCCACTGAAGTTCAGTTCTTGCTTTCGTGGGATCGGCATAGCTGACAGGGGCATCACCTGGACGACGGGGGCCGATTTTTTTCGGAATCGTGATGCCAGTCGCTTTTTCAAAGGCGTCAACCACTTCAAGAACGCTGTAGCCAGTGCCTGTTCCCAAGTTATATGCTTGCACACCTGTATATGTTTCGATTTTTTTGAGCGCTTGCAAGTGGCCCAAAGCAAGGTCAACAACATGGATGTAGTCGCGGATGCATGTCCCATCTTTTGTCGGGTAATCATCGCCAAAAACAGACAGTTGTTCACGCACGCCGGCAGCAACCTGGGTAATATAAGGCATCAAATTATTTGGGATCCCGCTTGGCTCTTCGCCAATCAGGCCGCTTTTATGGGCGCCGATTGGGTTAAAATAGCGTAGCAGTGAAATGCGCCAGTTGTTATTAGAAGTCGCTAAATCACGTAGCATGTCCTCAATAATGATTTTGGTATTGCCGTAAGGGTTGACGGCTTTTAACGGCGCGTTTTCTTCAATTGGAACTTGTTCAGGCAATCCGTACACGGTTGCTGATGAACTGAAAACGAGTTTGTATACACCATATTTTTCCATCGTTTTGCATAATTGAATCGTGCTGCCGATGTTCGTTTCATAATAATGAAGCGGTTTTTCGACCGATTCGCCGACAGCTTTTAAACCGGCAAAATGGATCACCGCTTCAATGTTGTTTTCAGCGAAAACCGTTTCTAAACGAGAGGAATCAAGCAAATTAATGTCATAAGTCTTCACTTTTTTGCTAGTAATTTCTTCAATGCGGTTAACCGTATCAGGTCCGCTGTTGGAAAAATTATCAACTATGATAACGTCATAGCCTTCTGTTAAAAGTTCAACGCAAGTGTGGCTGCCAATGTAGCCGGCACCGCCTGTAACGAGAATGGACATAGTATCCCTCCACGGTATACAAAGTAAGTGTTATTCACTCTAGTATACCAGAAATGCAAAAAACAAAATATAGAAGAAAGAACGAACAATCTTGAGGAAAAAGCATGATAAAATAAAAGAAAAATCCCGGGGGCTGAATCGATCAATGGAGCAAGAAAAATCATGGCGCGATAGGATTGACTATACGCTCTTGTTTCTCGTGTTTGTGTTAGGTTGTCTGAGTATCATGGCCATTTACGCAGGCACAACCACCCAGTTTTTCAGTGCTGAAGACTATGAAAAGTATCGCCATGTGTTTGCCCTTTCGCAAGCAAAATGGTTTTTAATCGGATTCGTATTAATGGTTGTCGTAATGCTAGTAGACTATGAATATTTAAAACGCTTGACGATTCCTATTTTTGCTTTTGGCATGATCTTGTTGCTATGGGTGCAATTTTTTGGGGTTGAAAATAAAGGCGCCACGCGTTGGATTGGCATTAATGGCACGCCGATTTACCAGCCTTCAGAAGTGATGAAAATCATTCTTGTCCTCACGCTTGCCCATTTAATCGTCGTGCTGAATCAACGATATTCCGAAAAAGGGCTCAAAGCCGATTTAAAAAAGCTCGGCTGGCTTGCTGCTTTTGGGATCCCGCCTTTCTATCTTGTCTTAAAGCAGCCAGACTTGGGAAGCGCACTTGTCCTTGCTGTCATCATTGCCACTGCCATTCTTATGGCCAATGTTTCCTATAAAGTACTAGCCAGTTTGGCCGCACTTGCAGGGGCAGGAATCGCTTTTCTTTATTATTTGCTTTTAAACCATATTGAACTGATTACAAAATATGTGTTAGAAGAACACCAGCTTGTGCGGATTCTCGGGTGGCTATACCCAGAGGAGTATGCATCAGGTTATGCAATGCAAACATTAAATGCGACACGAGGCATTGGCTCCGGCCAATTGACGGGAAGCGGCTTCTTAAATAGTGTCCAAGCCGCTAATGCTTCCACGCCTGAACTCCATACCGATTTTATTTTTGCCGTTATTGGGGAGGAATTTGGCTTTCTCGGTTCGACTGTTGTCATTTGCGTCTATTTTCTACTTATTTATCGCCTGATTATGCTCGCTCACTCATGCAATGACTTATACGGAACATCAATCATTGCGGGCATTGCTGGCATGTTGACGTTTCAAATTTTCCAAAATATTGCCATGACCATTGGGCTGATGCCTGTCACTGGCATAGCGTTGCCTTTCCTTAGCTATGGAGGCAGTGCGCTCATGACGAATATGGTTGCCATTGGCATTGTTCTCAATATTGGCATGAGGCAAAAAACGTATATGTTCAAGTCAACCAGTGAAGTCGTCGACTCAGACAAAGGGACGCTTATCCCGATGAAAGGAAAACGATTCAAGCTGCCTCTCTAGGTTCGCCCGTCCCCTATAAAGCAACAAGGCTTCCTCGCGTTTGTAAGGGGAAGCCTTGCTTAGTATTGAGGGCGCCAAACGAACCTGAAGTTTCATGAGGAAATTAAGTTGATTCATGCTCTTCTGTTTGAACGACCTGATGCAAATAGAGTTCTTTTCGCTTGCTGAATCAATACAATGCGCCAATAAGAAGAATCGCCGCGGCTAACGCGAATATAAAACGGGCGCCAAATAAATCGGTCAAAAAACCAAAAAGAAGAGTTGAAAGACCAAATGAGGCGAAGCCGGCAGCTTCCTGGGCAGAATATACTCGATCCAGCTCTTTTTCGGGGACAATTGATGCATGGCGACGATGTACAAGAAGGCCGCTTCTTATTTTGAGACGTTTTATTGCAGTTCTTCTGTTATTATACTTGAAAAGAGCATTATAGGCAGATGAAATGGGTTCTTTAAAATGATGTTGCTTTATGAATGTCCTGCATGTTCATGAAAGAATAGACGAAGGCTTGGTTGTCTTCTCTGGTATTGTCTCTTACATTTAAATCAGGCCTTTCATATCGATCTGAATCAAGGACTTGATTATTTGCTTCGATCTATTAGTTGAAACGAAACGTTTAAGGAAATATACAGAAGGGAGAAACTAATGAACGAACGACTTTTTACTTATTGATCATAAAGTAAAAGAATAGAGTTTTCATTTTCGGAAAATGAATGTAGTAAAAATCCTTTTGTACAAGGATGGGTGTTAAAAATGGATAGTGCTGAATGTTTAGGGTGTAAATTAGCTAATAATATAGAGTTTGTTTATAAGGTTTATGAAAATGATTTCGTATCCTGTATATTGGATCACGATCCATTTAATAAAGGACATGTACTAATATTGCCAAAAGAACACTTTGAAGAATTGGATCAGTTAAATAGGAAAACTGCAAATATAATAATTGAAACTTCTCAGATTATATCCAAGGCTATAAAAGCACTATATAAGCCAGACGGAATTACAATATGCCAAAATGGAGGTGTTTTTAGTGAACTAACTCATTTTCATATGCATGTTGTACCTAGGTATATCAATCAATCGTTTGCTCCTTTTTATTCAGAAGAACCATTCCAGAACAGCAAACTGAAGAATGAGTTGTTTGATACGCATAAAGAGCTAGAAGATAAAATCAACCGGTTAATTATGTAAGAAAAACAAGCGCATAGAAATTTAACAACTATAGATGTAGATTTTCCTTTTAATACGTTGAATGAACCTTTTTAAACAAAAAGAGGAATAGAGATCTCCTTATTTTTATTTAAGAAATAAGAAAGTCACTTCTTTAGTAATATAAAAAAGTTCCATCTGAATTGCTTAACAAAGAAATTAAAAAGAGAGGAGAGGCGACGATGGATCATTCCATGTATTTAGCCAAAACGATTCACCTAGCAGCTGAAAGCATTCAAAGCGGGGGTGGTCCTTTTGCGGCGATCATTGTGGACCCAAATGGAGCGATTATTGGCCAAGGCACTAACTCTGTGACGAATGACAATGACCCGACGGCACATGCAGAAGTGGTGGCAATTCGAGATGCGTGCAACACAATTAACGATTTTCAGCTTGAAGGATGTACGCTTTACACAAGTTGTGAGCCATGCCCGATGTGTTTGGGTGCGATTTATTGGGCTCGGCCAAAGGCGGTCTATTTTGCAGCAACGCAAGAGGACGCAGCAGCAGTCGGATTTGACGATGCGTTTATTTACAGAGAAATTGAAAAACCTTATAAGGAGCGGACAATTCCGTTTTATGCGTATGAGATAAACGAGAAAAAGCGCCCGTTCCAAATGTGGGAAGCTCTGGCTACAAAAACCGAGTATTAACTTGCCACATCAGTTGTCAGGCAAAACGCTTGTCAGTTGAGGCAAACAAATAAAACTAAAGGCTAATGCCGCCAATTAGGCGGTTTTTTTGTACTCTCATCAGAATCTTCAATTCATTAATAGACGATTTCCACTTGAAATCCCCTTTGAGCTAAAAAGAGCACAAGGGAAATCCCTTTTTTCAAAAAGGATGCACTTACGGGCGAAAAGAATGAGAGAAAAAAATGCGCTCAAATGAGATTACATTTGAGCGCATCTGGCCATTACTGATCCCAGATTGTATCAAGTTTATCTGCGTAAAAACGAATCGCTTTTTCATAGCTCTTTAAGGCAGTGTCATTTGTCGTATCCGCAATGGTATACAAAAGCTGTTCCATTGCTTCACTGTGCTTGCTGTTGTTGTATAAAGCCATTGCTAAAAAGACTTGCAGTGGTTTACTGTTCGGAAAGAGCGAGCAGCCTTTGCTTAACGTTTTTTCGGCCTTGCCATACTCGCCAAGTACACGGTATGTGCTGCCGAGGCCTAAAAGGGCGCCTTCTAAATCATCGCCTGATAACCCTAAGGCAATCGCCTGTTCATAATGAGGGACAGCTTGGCGCTCTTTCCCTAGCCGATCCAGGCTAGATGCATAGTAGTAGTGGGAAAGAGGGTCATTGGGCTGCTCGGCAAGCAAAGCGGCAAATGTTTCTTGCGAAGCTTCCAGCTTGCCAGCTGCTTGTAAAGAGAATGCTTTTTTTGCTAATGGATGCATTCCATCCCCTCCTTCTATAAAGGAATCGACTTATTCGAGTCCCAAATGTGACAGCATTTCATTTCGCACGCGGGCTTTTTCTTCGTCGCTGACAATGGCGTACCAAATGCCGTCAATCGTTTCCCCTGTATAGGAAACTTCGATTTGTTCGGTTGAACCGAGAGCAGGGCGATATTCAGACTGGTAGTCCCACATGACATCTAATGATAAATCTGTCCGGACAGTGGTGCCGAGCACATCTAGAATCTCGCCGACTTTTGTAATCGAGCCGAGAGAGGCGGACTCTTGCATGAGGGCGTCAATAATGTCTCGTTGTCGGTTTGCTCGTCCGGCATCACCGCGAGGATCGTCATAGCGCATACGTGTGTACTTAAGCGCCTCTTCCCCGTTTAACTCAATCGTTCCTTCTGGGAAATGAGAACCATCCATCTCAAACTCAAAATCATTGTAAACCGTGATGCCACCAAAAGCATCAATTAAACGTTCAAATCCAGCCATATTGATACTAGCGTAATGGTCAATTGGTATGCCATACGCTTCTTCAATCGAATCAATCAGCATTTGTGCGCCGCCATATGCATGGGCATGGTTGATTTTCTCCACCGTGCCGCGGCCAACAATCTCTGCTCGGGTATCACGAGGAATGCTAAGCATTTTCGTTGTCCCTTCTGCCGGGTTTAACGTTAGTACCATAATCGAGTCGGCTCGGCCAACAACTTCGTCTTCGCGGCCTTCCGTTAAATCCACCCCAGTGAGAAGAATCGACATTGGTTCTCCGACTTGAAGGCTAGCGGGGCGAAGCGGAGAAGCGCCTTCGCGGTTTGGAAGAGGGTCATACATTTCATTGGCTGTATGGCGAATGTCGTTGTACAAATAGATACCGTAACCAATCACGCTCAGAAACAGGAGCCCGAAAAGAAGGGCAATGACTTTTAAAACGGTTTTCTTTTTCATAATAAGAATAACGCCTTTCTAATTGAAGATATGGAATTAGGCAACTACTTTCTTAATAGGATAATTAATTTACTACCATTCCACAAGCCTATCTTTTTGTATTTTTAAGTGAAAAATAAAATAAATAGAATCGGGTTATGGGTCACGGTGCTAAAGACCTACTAATTGACGGAAAAGTAAGATAACGGAGGACTAAAGTTTCTTTGAGATAAGCTAGATTTCAGGGTAATTTCTTTGCAAATTATGATATAATTCGTAAAGAGTCAGGGAAGTGACGTCTAGGAGGTATATAAACAAATGGAAGAAACCATAAGTTTGAAAGAAATCTTTCAAACATTGAAACAAAGATGGCGGCTCCTTGTGGCCATTCCGTTCTTTGCTATGCTTGTGAGCGCGATTATTAGCTCGTTTGTACTGACGCCTATGTACGAACGGTCTACACAGCTTCTTGTGAACCAGGCCGTTCCAGAAGGGCAACTAAACCAGCAAGTCGTCCGTAACAATCTTGAACTAATCGATACATATAGCGAGATTATTAAAAGTCCAAGAATTTTAAATGAAGTCATTGAGGCTGAAGGGCTTGATATGACTTACGGCGATTTAGAAGCGGCCGTTTCTGTTGGCAGCCAGAGCAACTCACAGGTGGTGACGATTACGGTCGAGTCAGCAAGTCCAGCTGATGCCACACTTTTGACGAATAGCATTGCGACTGTATTTCAAGAGCAAATTCCCGATATTATGAGCATCGACAATGTGAGCATTCTGTCGGAAGCAGAAATAGGCGAAGACCCAACGCCGGTCAGCCCAAAACCGTTGTTAAATATTGCGATTGCTTTTGTTGTCGGGCTTATGGCAGCAGTCGGTTTGGCCTTCTTGCTTGAATACTTGGATACAACAATAAAAACAGAAAAAGACATCGAAAACATCATTGATTTGCCTGTGCTTGGCGCGGTCTCCAATATGGACAGCGTTGATGCGGCTGCAAAAAAGACGTCTTAGATTTTAGGAAGCAGGTGACTTATGGCACGTCTAACACGCGCGAAGAAAAAGCCAATCCAGAAAAAACGGCAACTGATTGCCGATGTAAATCGACGTTCACCTATTACTGAACAATACCGTACGATCCGGACAAACATTGAATATTCGGCAGTTGACACGGAAATTAAATCGCTGCTTGTCACATCTGCCGGCCCTGGGGAAGGGAAGTCAACCACTGCATCGAACTTAGCCGTTGTCATCGCCCAAAATGGGCAAACGGTTTTGCTTATTGATGCAGATATGAGAAAGCCGACGGCTCATTATACATTTGGGCTCATGAACAACCGTGGGTTGACGAATGTGCTGACACGTCAACAAAAGCAGGACGATGTGATTCAGGAAACAAACGTCGAGAATGTGTCCCTGTTGACTTGCGGCCCGATCCCACCTAACCCGGCAGAATTGTTAAACTCCAAAATGATGGAGCTTGTATTGCAAGAAGCAAGAGAAAAATTTGATATGGTTATTTTGGACACGCCTCCTGTCATGGCTGTTGCCGATGCGCAAATCCTTGCCAACAAAGTCGATGGCACCATCATTGTTACATCAAGCGGCAAGACGGACAGGGAGCAGTTGCAAAAAACGAAAGAAAACCTCGTCAAGGCGAATGCTCATTTGCTTGGCGTTGTGTTAAACAATAAACCCATTGATGATACAACCTATTATTATTACAAATAACGAAAAAATCGCGATTGCTTTTGCCAGTTGAGCCAGCTAGCATGATGAAAGGAGGGGAAGCAAATGATCGATATCCATTGCCATATTCTCCCTGGTCTAGACGATGGGGCGCAAACAAGCGAAGATAGCTTGGCGATGGCTCGCGAAGCTGTAAAAGAAGGGATTTCTGAAATCATTGCCACCCCCCATCACCAACACCCGTCTTTTCAAAATGATGGTTCTTCCGTCCGTAAAGCAGTAGATGCCTTAAACAATGATTTAGAGGCTGCAGGCATAGAGTTAATCATTCGGCCTGGGCAAGAACTCCGCCTTTATGGCGAAATGACTCAGGGACTGGCTAGCGGGAGCGGTCTTGCACTGGCCGACAGCAAATATGTACTGATTGAATTCCCGAGTTCAGAAGTGCCGGCTTATGCGGCAAGGCTGCTTTATGAAATTGGCAGTGAAGGGTATATTCCTGTGATCGCCCATCCAGAACGGAATAAAGTATTCAAGGAAGATCCAGATAAGCTCTATGAACTGGTGAAAAATGGCGCTCTTACCCAGCTTACGTCTTCCAGCGTGACAGGCTACTTTGGCAAGGATATTGCTACCTTTAGCAGAGAGCTTGTCGAAGCCAACCTTGTCCACGTGCTAGCTTCAGATGCCCACAATTTAGTGAATCGCACATTCCGAATGCAGGAAGCGTTCCACGTATTGGAGGAACACTACGGCCGAGACCTTGTTTACAGCTATCAAGAAAATGCCCGGCTTATTGCGGAAGACAAGCATGTGTACCTTGAGCCGCCAGAACGGGTTGTCAAAAAACGAAAAAAATGGCTAGGTTTGTTTTAAGAAAGAAGTTGCTTGACCAATAGAAGCGCTTGCCAGACGAGGGAAGATGTTAATAAATCGAAGGGACAGGAGCAATGATGTTCTTGTCCAGGAAATTTCAAAGCATCTGAGCGCGGTAAAGGGAAATGTTTATCTAGAAGCTGCCTATAGTGGCAGCTTTTTTATGCATAAAAAAGCCGCCGGAATGTCCGACGGCAGGTGGGGGATACGTGTTAATTAGTATATCCACTAACGAAACGTCTATACATGGGAATCGCTATTTTTGCCATTTTTAGATGATTCCTTGATAACGCAAGACGATTTCAGCGATAATCGCTGAGCCAATTAGTGTACCAAAAAGAACGAGCAAACAAACGACCATTGCTTTCCAACCGATCGCCGCAAAGTCAGCCCATGAACGGCCTATGGCAATACCGGCATAAGCGAGTATAGGCGTGGCAATAGAGAGCAATTGGATGTGGGCTGTGAGCTCAATGACGACTGGGCCCCACGGCGTCTCTGGTAAAGACAATATAATGCCGATGACAATGATATAAACGACACTTGGAATAGGGAAAGGCAGCAACTTTCCAAGAGCTTGCCCAACACAGGCAATCACGATTAGAAGAAGCATGCCAAAGGCAGCCTCACCAGAGAATGCTTGGTAGCCAAGCCAATTGCCAATAAACGCAACAAGACCAACAATAAAGAAGAGCATAAACGATTCTTGGATGGACTTCATCTATGGTCTGTCTCCTTTCCAACGCCTAAACAGCGCATACAACTTTTCTGTTAACGGCAAGGCAATGAAGACGCTCACAAATAAACCAGTGCCATAGGTGAGTAGGTTGCTTGCGCCAGCGAAAGCGATAATTTGCGTCTCAAACTCTGGATAAGCAGCAATGAGCGCCCCGCTTGCTGCTGCCATCATACTGCCGCTGCCAACTCCAGCAGCCATCGCCAACGATAAAGGGTGGAGTGGGGTGAAAGTAGCTAAAAAACCAGAAATAAGTCCATAAAACAGAGCGCCAAAAACAGTGCCAAATACGTAAATCGTTGTAACCCCTTTGCCTTCTGGAGAGTCAAAGCCGAACTTGTCATAAATAATCCCTAAATTGGGCTCTCGTCCGATAGAGTGGGTCATGCCAATGCTTTCCCGCTTCATTCCTAGCAGCAAAACGGCAACGGGCAGTGCTAAGAAAATGGTGCCGAAATTGCCGATTTCTTGTAAAAGCAAGGCGGGACCAGCAGCAATCACATTTTTCAAGTCTGGCCCTATAGTGACGCCGATTTTGGCGATCAGTAGCGCTACACTGAGCGTAATGATTGGCTCTGCATGTTTGGACTGTGTTTCTTTCACGAGTGGCGTGAAATACAAGGCTAAACCGAATACAAGGGCAAACAGCATCGGCAAGAGCATGATCATTCCTGCTCCTAAGCGAATTTCAATCACGCCAATCATTTCAGCAACGACAACAATGCCTAAGACGAGTAAGTGAAGTCGCCAGTCGGTGAGGAAACGTTTTTGTTTATTCATAGTTCCCGCCTTTCTTATGAATAGGGAAATCGATGGTGCAGAATCATTTCCAGGTAATTAGTAAACAGCAGTGGCGTCTTTATCGCCTTTGCCTTGATGGAGCGCTGAGCGGTAGAGCTGGTTGACAGTGCCAGCAGCATGCTGGGGTTTGCGCGAATCTTGCGACAATGCCATGTAGAGTTCAAGATCTTTAGCCATATGCTTTAAGTAGAACAACACATTGTCGTATGAGCCGGAAATTAAATTTTCCCCAAAAACGTCAAGGACGCGATTATGGCCAGAACTTTGTTGGATGATTTGTGCAAGAAGCCGTCTAGATACGCCATGGTCGCTAGCAACCGCCATTGTTTCGCTCAGCAGCGTCGTAATCCCGGCAACAAGCATGTTGTTGCACAGTTTGACCGTTTGCCCGGCCCCAGAATCGCCCACATACAGAATGGTATCGCCGAGTATGTCAAGTAGCGGTTTTACACTGAAGTAAGCTTGTTTGTCGCCGCCAACCATGATTGTTAGCGTTCCGGCATCAGCTCCAGCAGGCCCCCCGCTGACAGGGCAGTCTAGGTAATAAATTCCTTTGGCAGCAGCGGCTTTTTCCATCGCTAATGTCGTTTGCACATCTGTCGTGCTCAGATCTAATAAAAAGCCACCCGTTTGTAAATGACAAAGCACGCCTTCTTTGCCTGCAACGGTGTCGGCAACTATGTTCGGTGAAGGGAGAGATAGCAAGACATACTTTGCCTTTTTTGCTACAGCAGCGCTGTTTTCCACAAAGCATGCTCCTTGTTTTTCCAATGGTTCTCGCCATTTGGACATGTCGTCATAAATATAAACGGTATAGCCGGCGCTCAAAAGGGACGTAGCCATCCCTTTTCCCATGGCGCCACAGCCAATAAGACCAACTGTTTTCATCACTACCTCCTAAGGTTTAAGATAGACTGCTTTTGTATCAACCCAAAAGTCAAGGGCAGTGCTTCCTTGTTCCCTCGGCCCAATACTCGAATTTTTCTTGCCGCCAAAAGGCAATTGGTTTTCGTAGTGATTGGAAGGGATGTTAATATGAGTCACTCCTGTTTCAACTCGGCGGACAAATTCATGGGCTTTTTGCAAATTGGTTGTATAAATGGCCGAAGAGAGGCCAAAATCTGTCTGATTGGCGACGGCGATCGCTTCATCAAAAGAATCGACTTCCATTATCGCCACGACAGGAGCGAACACTTCCTCTTGGGCAATGGTCATCTCTGGCGTAACGCCGCTTAGCACGGTCGGCGCGACGAAGTAGCCTTTGTCTTTTCCTTCGCCGAAAAGACGCTTGCCTCCGCATTCTAGCTTCGCTCCTTCTTTGACAGCAATGTCCACATAATGGAGGTACTTTTGAAGCTGCGCCTCATTGGCAACAGGGCCATTTTCTACATTTTCATTAAACCCGTCGCCAACACGAATGGCAGTTGCTTGTTCGACGAGTTTAGATGTAACCGTTTTGGCGATGTTTTTAGGCACGATGACGCGAGAGGTTCCTGTGCAGCTTTGCCCGTTGTTCAGCAAGCCGCTTATGACGATTCCAGAAACAGCTTTATCCAAGTCGGCATCCTCTAAAATAACGGTCGCGTTTTTTCCGCCCATCTCCGCCTGCATTTTTCCACCTCGGTTTGTAACGGATCGGCCTAATCGCAAACCGACATCGGAAGAACCAGTAAACGAAATCGCTTTTAATGTTCGATTTTCGCCTAATTCTTGTCCAACTTTGTCGCCGTCGCCAGTGACAAGATTCAGAACGCCTTTTGGTGTTCCGGCCTCGATAAACAACTCAACGAGCCTCGCGGCAATTTGGACAGTATCATTATGGGGCTTGTAAACAACTGTATTTCCTGCAATTAAAGCAGGGGCAATTTTATAAATCCCGATGCCTAAAGGGAAATTAAAAGGGGTAATGACGCCAACAGGACCGAGTGGCTCTTTGATCGTATAAGCAAATGTCTCGGGATTGCCTGCAGGCAAAGTCTCTCCTGCCAGTCTATTGGCGGCGCCGCTAAAATGTTTGAGTGCTTGAATGGAGGCATCTACTTCTTTTCGAGCGGCGGCCATCGTTTTTCCAACTTCCTTTGTGATGATTGCCGCCAGCTTCTCCTTTTCTGCTGCTAATAAAGGCATTAATTGATAAAGGACATCTGCCCGTTCAATCGCGCTTTTGTTTTTCCAGTTAGGAAAAGCGGCAGCGGCGCTCTTAATGGCGAGCCGCGCATCTTCTGCTGTAGATGCTTGATAGGCACCAAGGATTTCCTCGTAGTTGGCAGGGTTGCGGCCATAAAAGACATTTCCTGAAATAGACGGTTTCCATTCGCCGTCAATGTAGTTTAAATATGTTTGCACCATATGTCGATCACCTCAACTTGTGTTTGCTTGTCTATGATTATAATATTCTGACGAAACAAACGGGATATGGTGGGCTACATGTTTTAGGGCGTTTCTGTGTGGCCGTCCACATACAACTCATAAGCAATCATGAGTTGTAGCCACTGTCTTTCATTTTGAAAGGAAATGTCTAGTACTTGCTCGATCCGTTTCACTCGTTGATAGAGCGTGTTGACGTGGATGTGCAATTGTTTAGCCGTTTGTTGCCGGGCACCTCGCCCGTTTTCGATTAATGCCGCAAGAGTGGCAATGTAATCAGGTTCTAGGTCGAGGAGTGGCTGTAAATAGTCAATTACAAAATCGCGCTTCGTCTGTTCGTCTAAAGAAGGCCAAAGCCTGCGGCAGCCAAGGGTTTGATAACGAACAAGAGGGGCGTCGCTTTTCATTTCAGCAGCAAGCACCGCTTCCCGGTAAGACGAAGCGACGTCGGCAATCATCCTCGGGCGGCTTAGGCCGACAACTAGATGATAGTGGCGCTGCAAATAAGTCGCAAGCTGATCGATATAGGCACAAGAAGAAGCAAGGACGACATAACGCCCTTCGTAAACAGAAAAATGCCCATTTGGGAAGTAAGCTTGGACTGTTGTTTCAATTTGGCGAGTAAGCGCAATGTTGTCGCTAACACCGCCTGCAAGCACGAAACAATAAATAGGGGCGCGGGACAAGGATTCTACAGAACGATAGTCTCCATTCAATAGGTCTTGGAACGCGCAATTGCGCCTGTGAAGCCCTTGTTCATAATCGTCATATTGTTTTTCTAGCTCGCTAGCAAGCATTAACGCAGCAAACTCAAGGATGTTCCGGTCGACCACTGATAAAGTCGCCAATGGCTGCCGGGGGCGAAGGTAACCGAGGCGTTTTCGCTTGCGTATGATCGGAATCGCTTCGTCTTCCTTCACACTCGCTTCAATCGTGCAAGGTGTGTGCACAAGCTGTTCCAACCGGGTAAGGACATGCTCCAGCCCCCCGTCATGCAACGATTGTGCAAGTGTTTCTTTTGCATCGCTATAGGCAAGTGCCTGATGCAAGCGGACGTTCTCAATCGCCAGTGCTGCCTGGTGGGCGAGTCCGAGAGCAATGGCAACGTCTTTTTTATGAAATGGGATGCTGCTTGAATAGCGATTTAATGTAAATGTGCCTAGACAACGGCCATTGGACAGGAACGGCACATTAATGGAGCTCGTAACATCGAGTTTGTATGTGCCTTCGCGAAACCATTTCCAGTTTTCTGGTGAGATGTTGGCCATTTTTCGCTTAACATCATGCTTGCCGAGGCAAAGGTACGGTTTTTTGCTGAGAAACACTTTGCCCGTCAACGATTCACCGGGTTTAAAAGCGAGCTGCCGCAAACTTTGTACAGAGACGCCTGTGCCTGCGCCAAGCCGAAGCACCTTTTGGTTCTCGTCGTATAAATAGACGATCGCCATATCCACATGAGGGATAAAGGCATCAACGGTATCAAGCAATAAACGAAGAATGCTCTGCTCATCGCTTGCTTCGGCTACCAATTGATTAAATTGAACGAACACCGTTATGTCGTTTGCCTGTCCAACTTTCATTTTCACGACCTCCATTCATAGAAAAAATAGATGATTCTAATTTTACTTGATTCACTCTCCTTTTAGTAGAGTCGTCGTGTATCTTCCTATCGTAACAGTAAGTGTTGTTCGTTGTTGGGCTTTCATTCTTCTTTTTTCGCGATGTTGGGAAAATGGCTAACATGATATACAATTTTAAAATGATTGGATATAATCAGGATAAGTTACCAATTACTTCCGAAAGGTTGGTGCCTATGGCTTCTTCTATTTCACCTGAAAAATTGGGCGCAAAAATTGTTGAATGGTACAGCTGTATCGTCTCTCGTGAGGTTGAACAAGCAGAAGAATATAAACAGGAAATTGGCCAATTGGTCAATCAGCTGGAAAGATCAGACGAAAAAGTGTTGTCCTATTACTCGCTTGTTTTGTTTCGCCATCAGCTACTTACAGAAGATGTGCAACAAAAAAGGGTTGAACCAACGAGCCTCCAGGCAATCAATGTAGAGAATACGGTTTATGATGGCTTGTTGGCGTTTCTATATTATTTTATGAGTGGGCAATATGAGTTTTATGAAGGGCGGTATCAATCAGCACTTCGCCTATATAAGATCGCTGAACAGAAAATTGACCACGTTCACGATCAATCAGAGAAAGCCGAATTTTATTTCCGTTTAGGAGAAAGTTATTTTCGCATTGACCAATATACATTTGCTGTTTCTTATCTTGAGCAGGCAATTGATTTGTTTGAGGAACAACAATTTTATTTGGAACGGATTTTAAATTGCAAGTTGCTTTTAGCAGCAATAAAAACAGAACTGAGCCTGTTTGACGAGGCTGAACAAGAATACCAATCGGCACTTGCTGACGCAACGCCTTATCCAACGACGCACGCTCTTCTTTTAAGGGCACTAGGGCTGAATCGAGTCCGCCAAAGAAAGTTACATGAAGCGGAAATGTATTTTGCTGAAGCGCTAACGATTGGTGATCATTCTAAAAGTGTAGAAGGACTTAAAACAAAGGCTAACTTGGCCAATGTTCGCTTGCGCCAGAATGCCAACAATGCAGAAGCAATTCGTTTGTTACAAGAAGCAAAAGCAGGAGCGACAGCCATTCATCTCGAAGAATGTATGGTACGCTGTGCCATCACGGAAGCATTGTACATAAACGAAGGGAGGGACGAGCGACTTACAAGTGAGCTGCAACGACTGTTGGAGCGAGAATTTTACACTGAGTATTCAGAACTGGCAGAAGAGATTGCTGAATACTATAAACAACAATCGTTATTTGAAAAGGCCTTTTATTACATGAAGGAAGCGCTTCATTACCGTACTAATATGAAAATGATAGGAGTTGAACAGCAATGAAACGAATATTCCGTTTGGTATTGCTTGTCTGCTTTATTTTTGTTCCGTTTGTGGATGGAGCCAACGCAGAAACATTTACTCCGATTGAACCACAAGAAAAACCAGGCACGGCGACATAACGGAGAAATTCCTTTAACCGTACGAATATGAAAATCTTAGGGTCAGGAGCTGAACAACAATGAAACGAATCATTGGTGTAATCGTAATCATCTGCTTTGTTTTTGTTCCGTTTGTGGATGGAGCAAAAGCAGAAACGTCTGTTCCAGTGGAAATGCAGGACAAACCAGGCACGGCGACGTAATGAAGAATTCTTGTACAAAAAGAGACTGGGCAGAACAAGGTAAAACATTAAAAAGAGGCCGAAACAAAGCCAGCCAAAAAATAAATGAAAAAGGAGTCCGCTCATCAATAAACGACGAGCGGACTCCTTTTTGTCTAGTTTTTTTGGTTCTCTTTTGTTTACTGTTTCTGGCGGTATACTTTCGAAGGATTACCACCAGGAGGGCCCATTTTCTTTTTCGCCTTTTCGTTGCCTCTTCGGAGAACCGAGTGGAATGAAAGTGAGCCTTTAGGAATCCGAAGACTGGCTCTACAACGACCGTTTTTTCTTCCGAAAGCTTCTCCGTGACCGATGTTTTTTGTTGTTCTCACCTCTTGTTGATATACAATTTTTGGTGATCTCAATCCTTTTTAAATGAGCGGCAATGGGATGTACGATCTAACTTTAGGAAAAAGAATCAACTGAAACGTGCAGACATTTTTTGTTCTCATTCTGGAACCCTCTGAAATAAAAGGAAATCTCAAGAATTGTCTGTTTTAAGCCGTTGGTTATGGTCGTAAGCTTAGGCTAACACAGGAAAGGAGTTGGGCTTTTGAAAGAACGGGATCTTACAATCGGTTTTATCGGGACGGGAGTTATGGGAAAAAGCATGGCCCACAATTTATTGCGTTCGGGATACCGAGTACATGTCTATAGCCGCACAAAATCGAAGGCAGAGGATCTATTAAACGAAGGTGCTACATGGCACGATTCTCCAGGTGAGCTGGTTACGCAATGTAATGTGTTGATATCGATGGTTGGTTACCCAAAAGACGTGGAGGAGATCTATTTAGGGTCAGATGGAATCATTCAAACGGCGAATGCTGGAACGATCTTTATAGATATGACAACGTCTAGTCCGAACTTATCAAAACAGATTGAAGCTGAAGCGAAAAAGCAGGGATGTTATTCGTTGGATGCTCCTGTTTCGGGTGGCGATATAGGTGCTCGAAGTGGAACGCTTTCTATTATGGTAGGCGGAGATTCTGAAGTATTTGAAAAAGTGGAGCCGATTTTTTCCGCTCTTGGCACAAATGTTGTACATCAAGGTCCAGCAGGAGCGGGACAGCATACGAAAATATGCAATCAAATTGCCATTGCTTCTACCATGATGGGAGTGTGTGAGTCGATTAAATATGCAGAAAGATCTGGTCTTGACCCAAACACCGTATTAAAGAGCATTGAAAGTGGTTCTGCGGGAAGCTGGTCCCTAAGCAATCTAGGACCTCGTATCATTAGTGAGAATTTTGAGCCTGGTTTCTATGTGAAGCATTTTATCAAAGATATGGGGATTGCCATTCAGTCTGCTGAAGAGATGGGACTAAAATTGTATGGTCTGGAATTGGCAAAGGCACTATATAGTGATTTAGCAAATAAAGGCGAAGAGAACAGTGGTACCCATGCACTATTTAAGCTTTACGAGTAATAAACAAAGCGGACTTCTTTGTCACTCATTATGATTCGGAACATATGAAAGGAGGCCTCCATGTTTTGGTGGGAACGAAACAATCTAAGGATGATCCAAACCAATTTACGAGAGGTAGATGCCACATTAAATGTCGATCAATTAATCTCTGACTTAAAAGCGTTCTCAGCTAACACGTTAATGATGAACGCTGGAGGAATTTTTGCCTTTTATCCAACAAAACTTAAATATCAGTATCAAACTCCTTACTTGAAACAAGATTTACTTAGAGAGGTCATTGAAAAAACACATGAAGCTGGAATGCGTTTTATCGCCCGTTTTGATTTTAGTAAGGCTCATGAAAGTATATTTAAAGAGAAGCCGGAATGGTTTTACCGAACGATAGAAGGTCATGAGGTTAATTACAACGGTATTGTTCATACGTGTATTAATGGATATTATCAACAAACGTATTCATTAGAAATGATTAAAGAGGTCATAACGGAATATAAGGTAGACGGAATATTCTTTAACATGTTTGGTTACCAAACGAGTGATTATAGTAGTCATGATTATGGTATCTGTCATTGTCAGAGCTGCCAAACTCGTTTTAGAAAAATGTATCAGCTTGAACTTCCTGAATCAAACGATCGATCGAATGAGAGGTACAAGAAATATAAGGAGTTTCAATGGAGAACGACTCAAGAAATGTTAGATCGAATTCATGATCTTGTGAAAAAGATCAACCCTCATATCGCAATCAGCACGTATAACGATTATAAAGTTGACATCGTACGCAAGGAGTCAAACACAAAATTAACTCGACCACATCCAGTCTGGCTTTATTCTTCTTCTGAAAATGTGAAATCAGTGGAGGATACGTGGGATGACAAACTGATTAGTAACTGCTGTATAAATGCGGTTGATTTACAATATCGATTCCATGGTGTTTCCGAACAAGAAGTGAGTATTCGACTTTATGAAAGTATAGCCAGTGGCTCAGGACTAGACTTTTGCATTATAGGCGTATTTGATCGCTATTCAGATCAGAAAAACTTTCCTACTATTAAGGATATTTTTCGATTCCATGAAGAGAATGAGCAATATTACGGTCAATTATTATCCGTAGAAGAAATAGCCTTGATTAAACCAACGGGACCACAGGTGTCTAATGAAACAGAATATCTAGGAATTTTTAAAATGCTAAAGGAAGAGCACAAACCATTTGATGTGGTCTGCCAGCATCAACTTGTTACGAATGAAGAAAAGTTAAAAAGGTTCCAGTTTATTATCATACCTGATATCCGAGAGTGGGAAGGTGAGCAGCTTAATACGCTCATCCGGTTACACCAACAAGGAGTGAAAGTAGTAGCGACTGGCCAGACATTAACACAGGCTGATCAAGCGCAAGTCCTACGTTCTCTTTTTAATGGTGAGTTTATTAAAACTACAACAGAAAATGATGCAGCCTATTTATTGACGAAAGGCAAGCAATTATCGTCTCAAGACACTGAGCAAAACTGGGTGTTTATCGATGGGGAATTCTCAATGATAAAGTTTAGTAACTGTGATAAATGGCTGCCTTATATTTTACCGTCCACTTTTGGCCCTCCAGAGCGAGCGTATAACCATAAGCTGAGTGAGTTTCACGGGGCGGGTATTGCTCACACGGAGTATGGAGCAAATGCCTATCTCACTTGGCAACCAGGCACGTTGTATTATCAGCATGGTTATGAGGATCATAAACAACTGTTTGATAGAATCCTGAATCAGCTTGAATATCGTTCCATTCTTAAGGCTGATGCGCCTGGCTCTGTGGAAATGTTCATAAACCGCACAGCCAAAGGCCAGTATGTAGTGCAGCTTTTAAACCTATCTGGATTTAATGGTGTCACATATATGGAACCTATACCAATTGGTCCGATTCAAATAGAGTTACATCTTGAAGATGTGCCAACTAACATTATTCATTTGAACAGTAAAAAAACGATCGCCTTTGAAGCTGATTCCAGTCATTCAACCATTACATTCCAGGTTGATCAGCTCCAGAGATACGATGCTTATGTGATCGAGATGAGGTGAAGGGATGGACAAACTCACATATCAAAAGGACCCGAGTTTTTGGAAAACTAGATTTCGTCTGCTTCAACCGAACCTGCGAAAAATTGATGCGATTGATTTAAATGTGGAAGCGATGATTGAAGAAGTAAAAGACTATGGCGCGAATGCGATTTTGGTTAATGGTGGGGGGATTGTTGCTTGGTATCCAACAACCAATCCCAATCAGAAAGTGAATGAATTCATGCAAGGAGATTTCCTAGGTGAAGTGATTGCTTCTGCGCATAAAGCAAATATAAAGGTATTAGTAAGGATGGATGTCAGTAAAAGTCATCCCCATTTGTTAGAGGCACATCCTGACTGGTTTAGACGAGATTCTGCCGGTGAGGTGATCAAGCATTGGGAGATGTTAACCACCTGTCCAACCGGCCCCTATTGGGAAAGCTATAACTTTCGCGTATTAGAAGAGCTCTTAAACACTTATCCAGTCGATGGAATCTTCTTTAATGCCTTTAATTATTTAAGGTGCCATTGTAAGCGTTGTCAATCATTATTCAAAGAACAAACTGGATTCGAGCTACCCAAAGCAGAGAATTGGGAGGACCCAGCTTGGAGAGCTTATGTGAATTATCGATATACACGCCATGCTGATTATAATCGCCGGTTAGCGGACTTTGTCGATAGCGTTTCACCAGGGACTGTGCTGACGATTGATACGAATATAACATCGGATTCCTATAAAGGGATTCGTGAAAGTGGATGGCACACAGCGATGTTTTCTAAAAGCAATGGTTGTATTACAAGTGAAGCTTTTAACTTTTTAGATCGACCTTTCCCTAAGTGGACGTATTGGGCGGGAGAAGAAGTGAAAATTGGAAACCATATTAAACAAACATCTATCATTTTAAGTTATTCAAAATCAATTTTCAGCCGTAGATCTGCCCAGCCTGCTGTCCAGTTTGGATATGATTTAATGCAAATTGCAGCAAATGGAGGAGCCCCATTTGTAGCTCTTAGTGGGACTTTTGATCAGAACGATAAGCAAGCCTTGCCTATGACCAAAAAAATATATAACTATCTAAAGACATTTGAGCATGAGTACAATGCTATGACGCCTTTAGCAGATGTTGCGATTATTTATTCTCAACGAACGGCAGATTTTTACGGGAAAGAAAATCCAGTAGATCGTTGGCAAGCCCACTATCGAGGTATGTACGAAATTATCGCTGAGAGTCATATTTCATTTACTGTTCTTCATGAAGGGTGTTTGTCCTTGGAGAAACTACAAGACTATTCATGTATCATCCTTCCTAATGTTGCAGCCATGAGTGATGAGGAAGCTTTGCTACTAGACAAATATGTGGAGTCAGGTGGACATATCATCTCTACCTATGAAACAGGTCTTTACGACAGTGAAGGACAACGAAGATCTGAGCAGGCATTAAAATGTATTGCCCGAGAGGTGAAAGAATCTACACAAAACTCGTACACGTATTTGATGCTTGATGATCAACTTCTATTAGGAGATGATCCTCAAACAGATCTACTCATGTTCACAGGCGATTTCTTAAAAACTGTTGAACGAAACACGGCTGCTAGCAAAACAGTGTGTGCAGACTTACATGGGATTCCTAGCGTGCTCAATACGACTCCTGAGTTCGCATATTGGGACGAAGTGTCTGATTTCCCAGGGTTAACGATTCATTCGTATGGAAAGGGGTCAGTTGCGTATCTTCCATGGAGTCCTGACAAACTCTATCATTTGATGGGGGTACCTGAATATAAGCCGTTAATAGCTGGCTTGGTCAAACGTTTTTGTGGTCACTTAACACTGGAGTGTGAAGCTCCTGCAGGGGTTGAATGCCTCATAGCTAGCCGAGAGTCTGGTGGATATTTTATTCATTTATTAAATGCAGTAGGAACTCAAGGCAAGCCTTTGACTGAAACGATTAAGGTAGAAAATATTCAAATAAAGGTGAGGGGGTCTTTTACATCAGCCCGATCATTAACAGCAGGAGATGACTACTCCATTTCAAAAGAAGACGAGTATTCGTCAGTGATTGTCCCAAGCCTAGAGTTATTTGAAGCGATCCTGATTGAGTAACTTATAAAAATAACAGATAGGGAGGGGTCAAATTGGAGCGAAAATCACCTAGTCCAAAGAGTGACATAATAGCAATCTCTCGTAGTACGTTATGGAGTAGAATCGTAGCTCATAAGTGGATATATCTGTTACTGCTACCTGGCTTACTCTATTTTCTTATTTTTAGAATTGGCCCAATGTGGGGGCTGTTAATCGCTTTTAAGGATTACAATGCCTATGTTGGATTTTGGGGCAGCGAATGGGTGGGGCTACAGCATTTTAGAGAGTTATTTGGAAGCACAAATTTTTATATTATGCTTCGCAATACGTTTGTTATAAATGTACTTAGCTTAATATTCTTCTTTCCATTGCCAATCGTTCTCTCCATTATGTTAAATGAAGTACGCCATGGTCTGTTTAAGCGTCTAAATCAATCGATTGTCTATTTACCCCATTTCATTTCCTGGGTTGTAGTTGCAAGTTTAACTGCGTTTATGTTATCAACTGACATTGGTGTCTTAAATAAATTAATTCATACACTAGGGTTTGATCGAATTTCTTTTTTGTCAAACGCTAACTATTTTTGGGGTATCATCACGGCTCAGAATATTTGGAAGGAGCTTGGCTGGGGAACGATTATTTTCCTAGCAGCAATAGCTGGCGTGGACCCATCTAGGTATGAAGCCGCGGTGATTGATGGGGCAAGTCGCTTCCGGCAAATCTGGCATATTACACTTCCCGCGATTCGACCGACCATTATTATTCTGCTTATTCTTCGCTTAGGAAATATGGCCGATGTAGGCTTTGAGCAAATATTGCTGATGATGAACCCACTTGTCATGTCAACAGCGGAAGTGTTTGATACGTATGCCTATACTCACGGTATTTTGCAAGGCCAAATTAGTATCGGTGTAACCGTTGGGATGTTTAAAGGGGTGGTTGGACTCGTTCTTGTCCTCGGGGCTAACTATATTGTCAAACGAATGGGACACGAGGGTATTTATTAGGAAGTAAATATAAAGTGAAGGAGGGCTTTAATTTGAGCTTTGTCCCAACAAAAAAAATGACGATAGGAGATTGGATTAACTATAGTTTCCTAATTCTAATTTCAGCGATTAGTCTATTCCCTTTCCTGTACGTATTTAGTGTTTCATTTACAGATCCTGAAATGTATGTTCCGCTCGAATTCTACTTAATTCCTGAAAAGTGGTCTCTTGATGCATATGTATATATATTGCAAACGAATAGTTTCATTAACGCGCTAAAAAGCACCTTGTATGTAACGGTGGTGGGGACCATTTTAAATGTGATTGTATCTTTCTCCATGGCTTATGCCCTTACAAAAAAGAATATGCCTGGTCGAAAATATATCCTTGGCATTGTTATTTTTACACTTGTATTTAATGCAGGGATTGTACCTAATTATTTGTTGATTAAGGAATTAAATTTAATCAATAGCTATTGGGCATTGATCTTAATGGCCTTGACAAATGGATGGAGTATTATCGTCATTAAGAGTTTTATGGATTCATTGCCTCCTGAATTAGAGGAAGCAGCAAAAATTGATGGAGCAAATGATTTAGGCGTCTTTCTAAGAATTATAATTCCGCTGTCCATGCCAGCGATTGCTGCCTTTACTCTTTTCTTTGCAGTAGCACATTGGAACACATATTTTAACGCCTTAGTGTATTTGACGGATTCTTCGAAATGGACCTTGCAAGTACTAGTGAAAACATTGGTCATTGATTCGGATTCTAACGGAATTAATACAGGTGGGGATGAAAGTGTGGTTCCCCAGGAAACGATCCGGATGGCTTCTATTGTCTTATCGATGCTTCCCATCTTAGTGGTCTATCCATTCTTACAGAAATATTTTGCAAAAGGAGTGATGTTGGGCTCGGTAAAGGGCTGATTCATAAGGGGAGGAACGGACATTTTTTGTACAGCGACGATCAGTCAATTAATGTCTGTCCTGATCCATTGAATTCTAGATTAAACTTAGGTTAAGAAGGCGAGCTAGATCAAAATTGAAATGAAGACGAGGGAGGATATGTAAGATGAGAACAATGTTTGACAAGAAGGTTGCCGTAGTACTCTGTTCTCTGCTCACCTTGGCTGCTTGTAATAACAATGCCTCGGATCCGGTAGATACGAACGAAAGTAATGATCCAGACGAACCGCTTTATATTAAAATGTTTGCGGGCCTCTATAATGAACTACCAGAGATGGATAATGCTTATTGGACCGAATGGCAGGAGCGCACGAATACAGAATTAGATATTGAATGGGTACCATCGGGTGACCTTGATACAAAAATGGATTTATTACTTGCTTCAGGGGACCTTCCAGAAGTACTTTCCTCTCCCGATGTTCGTCCTCCGCTAGTGAATGCGATAAAGAACGGTGCTTTTTGGGAATTAGACGATTTCCTTGGTGATTATAGTGAGTATCCAAATCTAAAGAATAACCTCGCTGAAGATTGGCAAAAATACCTGTCTGTTGATGGAAAGCTATACGGCTTACCTCGTTCTAGGTCTAGGATAGATATCGGCATAAAGATACGTAAGGATTGGCTGGATGAATTAAATATTCCGGTACCGACTACACTCGATGAATACCAAGATGCCTTAAAGCAAATTGTTGAGGAGGATCCGGCAGGCAGTGACACGCTTGGGCTAATTGGACATGGAACCATCGTCGCGGATGGAACGGATGCGTTTGCGGCTGCATTTGGAGCAATGGATCCATATTTTACTGATGATGGAGGTCTAGTTCCAAAACAATTGACTCCTATGTATACAGATATGGTGGAATGGTTTAGTGAATTATACGCTGACGGCTTGTTAGCACAAGAGTTTTCGGTTATGAAACTCACTCAAGCTGAAGAGTTATACAAAAGTGGTCGAGCTGCATCCTATGCAAGGAGTATTTGGTGGGATAAAGAATACGAAGACGCTATATCAAGAACTCAGCCTGATCCAGAAATTATAAACCTTGCGCTAGAAGGTCCTGGTGGGGTAAGTGTTAACTTGGCAACTGGAGTATCTGGAGGGTATTTTATTTCAAAAACAGTACCAGAAGAAAAAGTGAAAAAAATTCTAGATTATTTAGAGCATACAGCTTCAGAAGAAATAACTGAGTTGGCCTATTACGGAATAGAAGGAGTTCATCATGAGGTCGTAGATGGACAGAAAGTACTAAATGAATTGGGAGAGCAAGAAATAAACACTACAAGTAAGGGTGCTGGTGTTCTAGCTTATTCAAAATGGGGTAAGGTAGAAAGTGCATCAGGCAGCAAAGAATACAACGATAATAAAAAGCAACAAGTTGAGCATTTTGATGAAATAGGAACAATTGATCCAATGACGGGCCTGCATTCAGACATTTGGCTTACAGAATGGGCAAAGCATGTGAATGAATGGGAAACAATGGTTACACGAGTCATTGTAGGGCAAATTAGCATTGATGAATACAAGGATTATATAGAATCAATTAAAGAATCTCCAGGAATGTTGGAAGCGTTTGCGGAATTAGGAGAAGAATATAAAGTATTTAATCAATAGACTTTGAACGTTGTGAGCGGAGCCCTCGAAGTGATGCTTGCCACTGAGGGCTCGATCGTGCCTATAGGGAAGCGAAAGATTCTGACGTAATCCTATTTTTATCCTCAAGGTTTGAAATAACAAAAAAGGAGAAAAATAAATGATTCATTCCAACTCAGATTTATGGTGGAAAAAAAACGTAAGAGTCATTCAACCTAATTTACAGGTAAAAGATACAGGTCAAATTGATCCTGAGAGATTAGCAGAGCAGCTTTATAACATGGAGGCTAATACAGTTGTGTTTAATGTGGGTGGTATTTATGCTTGGTATCCTACAGAGGTGCAGAACCACACCATAAATGAATATCTCCCAACTAGTCATGATCTGTTATTGAAGATGATTGAAGCCGTTCATAAAAGAAATATGCGCTTTATAGCTAGATTTGATTTTAGTAAAGCGGAGGATACTATTTATTTAAAAAATCCTCAGTGGTTTGTGAGAGATCAAACTGGCAAGCCTCAAGTCATTGGCTCTCACAGACCGGGCAATTGGTCATTATTGATGTCAACATGCATCAATGGAACATATCGCACAGACGAGGTTGCCATTCCAGTAATAAATGAGGTTCTATCAAAATATCCTATAGATGGAATATTTCTTAATAATCCAGGTTATATCCCATGTCATTGTGATACTTGTAAACGAAAGTACGTTAGGTTGTATGGCGAAGAGCTTCCAGAAGAGAGAGAGAAGTTCCACCCCGAATGGGCTACCACATGCATGAAGGATAATATTGATCGATTGTACAGTCAGATTAAACAAATAGACACCGGTATGCCCTTAATTCTATATTATAATCTGTATAGTGATAGCTTGTATGACCGTGTTAAAACGGCGGATATGCTTTGTACAGAGCCTCAAGATATCTTGTCGCTAGGAACTAAATACATCCCAGAATGTTGGAAACCCGCATTAAGTATCAAACTTGGTCGTTCACTAAAAGATTATCCTAACCCTTTTGGGATCGTTCACTCTAGCCCGGGTATGGATTGGAGACATACAGGCTTACCACCAGCAGAGTATCAATTTTGGCTTTGCCAAATCCCCGCAAATGGAGGTCAAATATGGCATTCTCTAACCGGCATACCTGATACCATTCACGATAAACGTATACTAGACGTAGTGACAAAGCATAACAATATGGTTAAAAAAGTGGAGCCTTTCATGCAAGATGCTGAAAGCTATAATGAAGTAGCTTTGGTTTGGAATGAGGCCTCTTCTGGGGAAGGGTGGGCTGATGGATTATTAGAAAGACAGATTTCATTTGACGTGTTACTTCCTGAACAACTCGCGCACCATGAACTCAGCAAGTATCGTGCGATTGTTATACCTGAAAACCTGCAATGGACGGAATCTCTATTGACTGCATTAAAGTCTTATACATCTAATGGTGGCGGACTTGTAGTAGAGGGGTTACCGGAAGGCGTAGATGCATATGATTTGGTAGGTATTGAACCTGACACTCATAAGGGAGAGGAGTTAATGGCTTCCTATCTTCGCTTTGAGAAAAACGGAATATTGCGGCAACAGGGTTTGGAAGATACAGAGCTTATCGCTTATCGTGGTCATACCGTTTATTGCAAACCGCAAGTAGGATCAGAGGTTTTAGCTACGCTCGTTCCGCCCTTTTCTCCAATTGAAAGCGTTGGTGCTCCTCCAGAAAGAGCTTCATTAGCTGTCGAAAGAACTGAAATTCCACTGATCACACATAAAAAAATGGGTGAAGGAAGAGTGTTATTCCTTTCGTTTTCACTTAGTGAGCTTATTAATCAATTTCGTCTAAATGAGCATTATACATTGTTAGATAATATTGTGAAATATGCAATAGATACTAGTTTGAGTATAGAGGTAAATCATGCTCCTGGGTTACAAGTTTCAGTCTTTAAACAACAGAATGGAAACCTATTAATCCATTTAGTGAATGGTGCTGGAAGAAGACCACTAACTAGAAACCTCCCTATTCACAACGTAGAAATCAAAGTACGATCATCAGTTATGAAAGCGCTTACTAGAGCGGATGCAGTAATCACTGGTGAAAAACTACATGTAGAAAAGGAGGGTGATACTCTAGTTATTCAGCTACCTATATTAACAATATGGGAGGTTCTGTCAATATCATGAAGTACAGATTAGCTGAAAACTCAAGAAAAAGAACGACTTACTTTAGGCGTGTTATTTGGTTGGTATTTTTATCTGTGTGTATCCCAGTCGTATTAATAGGCAGTATCTATTATAAATTATCTGTGTCACACCTCACGGAGGAGTTAAAGTCACAGTACATGACTTCATTAAAATCATTTATGGATAGCACAGAGGACCGTCTGGCTACCATTGAATATGATTCATTACAACTTTCTGGAAGTTCGATGGTGCGAGATTCTTTTTTGAGTGAAAGTTTTAAAAACGATTATGTTTCTCAGGGGAATTTACTAGACTCGATGATTACTCGTAAAAATGTGCATCCGCCTGTTCAAGAAATGATTTATTACAATGATCAGAATGGAATCGTTCTGTCTACAGATTACGGATACGTACAAAAAAATCAGTATTCTTACAAAGCAGATATTGATTCAGGGTTTTCTTTAGATAAGCAGGCAGGTTGGATGTACTTACCGAACGCCAGTAGCCGAGGGTATATATCTTTTGTTCGGCTACTGCCGGTTGTCGGATCTACACAAGCTCAAGGGGCTTTAATTACGCATGTAAAGGAAGAAACGCTATCTCAACAATTTCAAAAACATTATGAGTCAAGTGATTATATTCATTATCGGATTATTGATTCGGGCGGTGTGGAACTGTTTAGTTCAAGTCATTTCGACGAGCATGGAATGGACGTATCCACAGATCCACTGTATCAACAAATATTAGAAATTGAGGCGAGCTCAGGAATTATATACGGAGAGGATGAAAATGGAAAAGGAGCACTTCATCTGTTTAGCAAAACGCTAAATGATCGTGTATATGTAACGTCGTTAAATGAAACGGCCATTGCGGAGCAGCTTGGATGGATTAAGTTTGTGATTTTATATACCGTTCTAATTTTTTTAGTCATCGGCTTAATTATGTCCTATATCTGTTCAAGGTTTGTCTATAACCCGGTAGAAAGACTTATTCAACAAGGGAAGAAACTAACGGAAAAGCAACATTTTCCTAAGGCATCAACAAATGAGTTTGAATATCTAACAGAATGTCTTCACTCTATGCATGAGCAAGCTGAATCTCTCAATAAACATCTAAAGATAATAGAACCTAATGTACGAGAGCAATTTATAGGCAAGGTTATAAAGGGAGAGATTTGGGATAAAGAACGGATCCAATCTGAATGTAAAACTCTCCAGATAGAGGAAGATCATATGTACACTGTCCTTGTTGTTACTCCAGAAAAGGCGTACAAATTCTTACGGGAGGAATGGCCGTTAACCACATTTGCAATAACGAATATTATGAAGGAACTTCTCCATAAATATGAGCTTAGTGGTTATATTTCTAATGGTGATGGGCTAGAAATCATTGCTTTAGTAAATAGTAATGATCAACGTTCAAATGGGTATATTAATCGAGTTCGTTTAAATCGTTTTGCTGAGCATACCTGTAATGAAGTGAAGAAGTGTTTATCTCTCAATGTTTCAGTAGGTATTGGAAGCGAGTATTCTGGACTGAAAAAGACGTCCGAATCGTATCAGGAAGCATTGTTAGCATTACAATATCGGATGTATAAAACGTCATCACCTATTAATTATTTTGATCGTAATGAAAGCTCGAAAAAGCAGACGATGTTTTTTTATCCGAGGGATCTTGAGGTGGAAATCTTAGATTATTTAAATAAAGGGGAACAAGAATTAACCGAACAGTCTTTAAAGAAGTTTGCTGATGTAGTCAGGGCGTCCGAATCCTATAATTTGATCTATCAAAGCTACCATGTTCTATTATCTTCTATCATTCGTTCCATTGAACAAAAAGGGGTTGGGCTGCTTGAAATTATGGAGAATAATTGGTTTGATCAGTTGAAAAGTAGACAGACTACGGATGAAATTGTAGATTGGTTTATCGAAAAACTATTCCCATTATACTTTGAAATTATTGAAGAAAACCAAAGTTTTGATAGGCGAATAGCTGTTCAGAAGGTTTGGCAACATGTGAAAGAGAATATAGGAATGAACATTTCACTTACAGAATGTGCTGAATTAGTAGGAATGAGCCCTTCTTATTTAAGTAGGATTTTTAGACGCGAAACTGGCATTTCGTTTGTTGATTATGTTAAACAATGTAAAGTAGAGGAAGCAAAAAAATTGTTAAGAGATAAGGAATTGAACATTATAGAAATCGCTCAGAAGGTAGGGTACTCAGAAAGAAATCTTAGTCGGGTGTTTAAACAGGCTGTGGGTATGTCGCCAGGACAATTCCGATCAGAGCATCGATAATAAGTGACTTTGTACTTAAACAGGTAGGAGGGATTCTAATGGAATTAAACGGGCCTTTCGGGTTTATTTATAAAGCGTCAATCTGGATTACCAAATTAGCGTATATGAATATCCTGTGGATCCTATTCTCTGTAGCAGGCTTTATACTACTTGGGATATTCCCAGCTACGGTTTCCATCTTTGCAATTATACGAAAATGGAGGAAAGGAGATACCGAGGTTCCAATTTTTAAGACGTTTTGGCGATTTTACAGGAGTGAATTTTTCAAAAGTAATCAGCTTGGTTTCATTCTTCTCATTATAGGATTTATCCTATATGTCGACCTGAGGATTCTCTATTTAACAGGGGGGTTCTTACAACTACTCTACTATCCGATCCTAATCTTATTTTTTATATACCTTTTAGTTTGCCTCAATGCGTTCCCGGTTTATGTACATTATGAATTAAAAGCATTACAAATCATTAGAACGTCGTTTATTAGGATTATTATAAACCCCCTTTCTACTCTCGCAATGCTAGCTGGAACGATTGGCGTTATCTTTTTGACCAACTTCATACCAGGCATTATCCCGTTTTTCAGCGTTGTATTATTGGCACTTGTACTAGTATGGTCCTTTTTTATTACAACAAAAGGCATAAGCGGAGTTTCTTAAAATAATAGATGACAGCGCCAATTATATTCAAGATGATGAGCCGGATGTAGTCGTTCGTAGGGCAACAGTTACATTAGCTATGCCGACTTTGCCATTGCCATCGCCGATGAAGTGGAGCAAGCTTCCGTATTAAAAGGCCGTTTTTCCGTTGTAGGGGAAGAACTGTAAGTATACCAGATTTTTTGAAGAAACGAGTAGCAAGCTGTCAGAATAGGGTGTGGTGTGATGCAAGGAAACAACAAAAATTTCCTATTCGTTTATGGGACATTGCGAAAAGGCGGCGCCAACGACCATTACTTGCAGCACAGCGAGTTAGTGGAGGACACATGTTGGATCATAGGGGAAATGCACAATACGCCATTTGGCTATCCAATTGTCCGTTTTCGTGGACAGGAGAAAATTAGAGGCGAGCTTTATGCGGTCACAAGCGAGGAACTCATCCGTATTGACGAATTGGAAGGCTATAACCCTGAAGGCAAAAGTGAAAATGAGTACGAGCGTGTCGAATGCACTGTCTATACAGACGAAAGCGAGACAAATGCTTACACGTATATCGCTGGAATTGGTTTCGCGAATATCAATGAACCGATCGTTGGCGGGGATTGGCTCGGTTTTTTGGCAGGAAAGAAAACGGAACGCTGACATTTGAAATGCATTTCCTTGCTGTAAAGGGTGCCAACAGGAAGGCAGATGTGGAAATAGGCGAGCAAACGCGCTCGCCTTAGATTGATGCTTATGCAAATGTACGCAGAACGCTGGACACGGTATCGACGAGAAATGCTAAATCTTCTTCGCTAGAAGTGAGTGGTGGGGCGATAATTAAAACATTGCCTCCTCCTGGAATCGTGTCGCTGTTTTTGCCGATGATCAGCCCTTGTTTTTGGCAAGCGGTTACAACCGCTTTCATCGTATCGTCATCAGCTGGCTCCTTGGTCTGTTTATCTTGAACAAGTTCTATGCCGTAAAGGAAGCCAATTCCGCGCACTTCGCCGACAATCGAAAGTTGTTCAAGTTGTTTCAATTTGCCAAGAACGGTATGGCCTAGCGTTTCGACTCGATTGACAATCTGTTCACGCTCAATAATATCAATCGCTTTTAACGCGACCGCGCAAGACGCCGGGTGTCCGCCGTAGGTGGAGATGTGGCGGAAATGGCTGGTCTCGCCTTTTCCATCGAATGCTTGATATACATTTTCGGCAACGCACGTAGCGCCTAGTGGGAGATAGCCGCTCGTAAGCCCTTTTGCCAGTGTGATAATGTCAGGTTTGAAATCGTCATCGCCATGCATAAAGCCGAATAGCTTGCCGGTCCGGCCGAAGCCAGAGACGACTTCATCTAAAATGAGCAACACTTGATAGCGATCGCAAATGTCGCGGACACGTTTGTAATAGTCGTTTGATTGAGGGTAAATGACGCCGCCGCCGGAAATAATCGGTTCCATTATAAACGCGGCGATTGTTTCAGGGCCTTCCCATAAAATCGTTTGTTCAAGAAAATCAGCGGCCTGCTGGTCGTCTTCCGCAGCAGAGCCAAAGCTTGATCGATAGGCGTAAGGCGGTGGAATATGCAAAAAGCCAGGCAAAGCAGCGTCGTACTTTATTTTGCGATTTGCTTGGGCCGTAGCCGCAAGGGCGCCAAGGGAGTTGCCATGGTAGCCGCGGTAACGGGAAATGATTTTTTGTTTTTCTGGGGAGCCGGTTTGCTTATGGTATTGGCGCGCGATTTTAAAGGCCGTTTCGTTCGCGTCAGAGCCGCCGTTGGCAAAAAAGGTGCGAAACCCGCCACCAAGCAAAGCGGCTAATTTTTCAGCCAGAGCGATCGCTGGCTGGTGGCCAAGGGAAAGGGGAAAGTAGGCAAGTTTGTTCATTTGCTCAGTCGCTGCTTCAATGATTTCCGTTTGCCCATGACCAAGATTTAGGCACCATAGCCCAGAGACTCCGTCCATGTAGCGGTTGCCATTTGTATCCGTAAACCACGACCCTTCACCTGAATCGGCGATAAGAGGCGCGGCTCCTGGACGTTGCATCGCATGCCAGACATATTGCTCGTCTTTTTTAGCCAATGTCGGTTCCATTCCAGTGTTCACTGTTTAATCGCCTCCTCGTGCATCGTTCGTTTCAATGCCGTTTCTAATAGGACATTGACGCCCTTTTCGCAGTCCTCCCAAGAAGTCCATTCTTCCTCAGCGTGACTAATTCCTCCCCGGCTTGGAACAAAAATCATGGCTGTCGGGACAAGGGAAGAAATAAATTGAGCATCGTGGCCAGCGCCGCTCACCATGCGTTTACAAGGATAGCCGAGTGCTTTAGCCGATTCTTCTACTTGGGCGACGAGGCTGTTGTTAAACCAAACCGTCTCTCGGCTCCATCGCTTTGTTGCCTGACAAGGAAGGGAGCACGCTCCGGCGACTTCCTGAATCACAGTCTCTACTGCGGCCAGTACCGCTTCGTCTTGATGCCTAGCTTCAAGAGTGAAGACAGCACGGCCAGGAATGACTGTATGGATGTTCGGAAACACATTAAAGCGTCCGATCGTATAAACGAGCGTGTCGTCTAACGGTGCTAGCTTTTCGTGGAAAGCGGTCATGCAGGCGTTGGCTGCGGTTAGTGCATCATGACGCATCCGTTGCGGCGTTGTTCCAGCGTGGTTGGATTTTCCGCAAATCTCGATTTCGTAACAAACCATGCCCACAACGCACTCAACGGCGCCAATGGTTTGCTTTTCTGCTTCTAAAACTGGTCCTTGTTCGATATGCAGTTCTAAAAAAGCGCTTGCGTCCGTCAGCCGATGGTGGGCCGAGCCAGCAAAACCACTCGCCGCCAGAGCCTCTCCAAAAGAAACGCCATCTTGGTCTGTTGATTGCAACATTGCGTCTTTGCTAAATTTTCCAGCCAAAATCCCTGATGCCATCATCGAAGGCTCAAAACGGGCGCCTTCCTCGTTGGTGAAATTGATCAGTCCGAGGGGCACATTTAATTCAAGCTTATGTTCGACTACTGTGCGTAGTACTTCTAAGGCACCTGCAACACCGAGGACACCATCGAAACGCCCTCCTTTTTTTACCGTATCAAGGTGGGAACCAAGGTAGACTGGCGGGACATCGCGCTGTTTTCCTGGAATTACACTGTACATGTTTCCGAGATCGTCCGTCGTTACTACAAGCCCGAGCGCTTCACATTGCTGGCGCAAATAAGCCCGTGCTTGCTGGTCTTCTTCAGACAGGGCAAGGCGTGTGACGCCATTGTTGCCTGTTGCCCCAAATGCTGCGAACGTTTGGAGCGTTTGTTTAAGCCGCTCGTGATTGACTGTTAGCTTATTGGTGTTCATGGGCATTGCCTCCTTGGCTAGTAACGGTTTGCCAGGCTTGCCCTTTACAAAAAAGGGTTGAAGCATATTTACGTGCGTTGGCATTTGCTGCTAAAAAGGTTTTGGTTGTCCCTGCTTTCGTGAACAATACCGTGGAGCCGTTTAAGTGATCGGAAATCGATGCAATTTTATAGCCGTCTGCGATAAGCGCATCAATTGCTCCTTTTTCTTTTTGAAAGTGGGTATATTCCGCCATCAAACCTCTCCTTTCGACATCGCTTGTTCATGTTTGCGGAATAAATGGGCAAGTGCCCACATATCAGCGCTGGCCTACTAAATCGTTCGTCCATAACTCCCCATAGCGCGCCCGTTTTAGAAACGCTCCTTCTCCTGGAGTGCCGACATAGGTTTGATCGCGGACGATAACTTTTCCCCGCGACAGCACAGTCCGCGGCGTCCCTTTTACGCGCATTCCTTCAAAGGCGCTGTAATCTACAGCGAGGTGGTGTGTACGAGCTGACAGGACACGCTCTGCTTGGGGGTCAAACAAGACGATGTCTGCATCGGCTCCGACAGCGATGCAGCCTTTTTTCGGATACAGTCCGAACAGTTTGGCTGCCCGTGTTGAGACGAGGTCCACAAACTCGTTAAGGCCGATGCGCCCTTTGGCTACGCCTTCTGAATACAGGAGCGAAAAGCGGTCTTCAATAATAGGCCCGCCATTTGGGATTTTTGTAAAGTCGTTAATGCCCAAGTCTTTTTGGCCAGCGAAGTCAAACGAACACTGGTCGCTGCCAATGGTTTGCAATGCCCCCGTTTTTAGTGCCTTCCAGAGGGCGTCTTGGTGCTGTTTTTCCCGCAGCGGCGGCGACCATACATATTTTGCTCCTTCAAATCCAGGTTTTCGCAACATGCTTTCATCAAGCACTAAATATTGCGGGCATGTTTCGCCCCAAATGTCTGCCCCTTGCTTACGCGCTTCGGCAATTTGTTGGACGGCCTCTTGGCAAGTGACATGGACCACATAAAGCTGCGACTGTGCAAGGGAGGCGAGCTGGCAAGCACGCCCGGTCGCTTCTCCTTCCGCTTCGACAGGGCGAGTGAGAGCGTGGTAAATAGGCGCCGTTTTTCCTTCTTTCAACGCTTGCTTTGTTAAATAATCAATGACGTCGCCATTCTCGGCATGGACCATAACTAAAGCGCCTAGTTCTTTCGCTTTTGTGAGCGTCTCAAATAGAGTGGCATCATCGGCTTGGAACACATGCTTATACGCCATAAATACTTTAAAGGATGAAATGCCTTCCGTTGAGACGATTGCTGGCAATTCATTGAGCACAGCTTCGTTGATTTCACCGATCATTAAATGGAAGCCGTAGTCAATGGCTGCTTTTCCTGCTGCTTTTTTATGCCATGCTTCTATTGCCGTATGCAGCGGCTTTTCTTTCTCAGTCAGGCAAAAATCAATGATTGTCGTTGTCCCGCCATAGGCAGCGGCAATCGTTCCTGTTTCAAAATCATCTTTTGTGACAGTGCCTCCAAACGGCATGTCCAGGTGTGTATGGGGGTCAATGCCGCCAGGAAAGACAAAGCAGCCGCTTGCATCGATGATTTCGTCTACTCCTTGAACAGCCAATTGTTGGCCAATTTGCGCAATCGTTTCACCTTCGATCAACAAGTCAGCTTTATACGTATCAGAAGCAGTCACGATCGTCCCGTTTTGTATAAGTCGTTTCATTGTTTTCCCCCTACCATCTCTTTTTTCGGCCGCTTGTGTTTAAGCTCGGTTCAGTCATTGGCTATAGCAGCCTGCCGTTCATTCCAAGACATTGGCGGCAGCCCGTTCGGTTTTGGCACCATGGCAATCGCGCCCTCTACTGGGCAAACAATGGAGCACAAGTTGCAGCCAACACATTCGTCTTCATCGACTTTCAAGTAAGGAGCACCGTTCTCGTCTGTATAGCGGCCAATGCATTGGTGGGCCGTATCTTCACAGGAGATGTGGCATTTGTTGCAGTTGATGCATACATCCCGATTGATTCGAGCAACGACTTGATGGTTTAAATTGAGGTTGCCCCATTCAGAATAGCGATGAACCGATTGGCCAACTAATTCTTGCACGGAAGCAAGCCCTTTTTCCTCTAAATAGGCGGATAGCCCATCAAGCAAATCTTCGACAATGCGAAAGCCATGGTGCATGGCAGCGGTGCACACTTGCACGTTTGAAGCGCCCATCAGTAAAAATTGCACCGCATCTTGCCAAGTAGCAATGCCGCCAATTCCTGAAATCGGTATATTGACATTCGGATGGCGGGCACAATCGCCAAGCATATGCAAGGCAATGGGCTTAACAGCTGGGCCGCAGTAGCCGCCATGAGTGCCTAGGCCATCGACATTCGGTATCGTTTGCCAAGTGTCGATGTCGACGCCGGCCAGGCTGTTGATTGTGTTAATCAAACTAATGGCATCAGCGCCTCCTTGAGCAGCGGCCTCAGCCGTGGCGGTAATATCAGTAATATTTGGCGTCAGTTTGACGATAACAGGTGTTTTTGCCACTTCTTTTACCCAAACGGTTTGCTGTTCAACGAGCGCAGGCACTTGGCCAGAGGCCGAACCCATGCCTCGTTCCGCCATGCCATGGGGACAGCCAAAATTTAGTTCAAGACCGTCCACTCCTACTGCCTCGACGCGTTTGACAATCTCATGCCATTTTTCCTGTTTAGGTTCCACCATTAATGAGGCGACAATGGCATGGTTGGGGAAACGTTTTTTTGTATCGGCGATTTCTTGCAAATTAACATCCAGCGGGCGGTCTGAAATCAGTTCAATGTTATTAAAACCTGCCACGCGCTTGCCATTGAAGTGGAGGGCAGCGAAACGGGAGGTGGAGTTCATAATCGGTTCGCCAAGCGTCTTCCAGACGGCCCCACCCCAACCAGCCTCAAACGCCCGCTGCACTTGATAGCCAGAGTTGGTCGGCGGAGCGCTGGCAAGCCAAAATGGGTTAGGCGATGTAATGCCAGCTAAATTGCTAATGAGGTCAGCCATCGAATTCCTCCTTATGCGCTCGTTTCAGCCCGTTGGCTGCGTCGTTTTTTATCAATTGCGTACGCCACTTGCTTCCCTTGTTCGGCAGCCGCAACTACCATTGCTTCACCTTGCCCTTGGCCGAATATCGCGTCGCCGCAGGCAAAAACGCCTTTTACAGATGTTTCATAGTGATGGTCAATTGAAATAACACCGTTGTGTGTAGCAATGCCAACGTCTTCGAGCCAACGATGGCGCGCTTGCCCAATCGCTTTAATGATAAAGTCTGTTTTGATGACAAATGTCGCTCCTGTTGGAATCGGTGTTCTTCGTCCGCTTTCATCTGCCTCAGTCAAAGCCATTTCGGCGCATTTCAAAGCCGTTACGCGCCCTTTTTCATCACCAAGTACAGCGATAGGGGAGACAAGCCAGCGAAACTCAACGCCATCTTGTTTGGCAAACTCATATTCAAATTGGTAAGCAGTCATTTCTGCTTCTGTGCGGCGATACAGAACTTTGACGTTTTCCGCCCCTAAACGGACGGCGCATGTGGCTCCATCAATCGCTGTGTTGCCGGCGCCGATGACAACGCCTCGCTTTCCTTGGAATTGTTGGGGCAACGTGGTGGACTTCGTTGCCTTTACAAGATCAATGGCATCATAAACACCATGAAGTTCTTCGCCGGGAATGCCGAGAGGGGGTACGTTTGCCATGCCAACCGCTAAAACAACAGCATCAAAGGATTGCTGTAGCTCTGCAAGAGAAAGGTCGACTCCAATACGCGTGTTTGTCTGAATGGAGACGCCGAGAGACTTGACCTGTTCGACTTCCCATAAAGAGATGCGCTTTGGCAGACGGAATGAGACGATGCCGTACGTATCAAGGCCGCCGGCTTCCGTTTCTGCCTCATAAACGGTTACCGCATAGCCAAGCAAAGCAAGCTCCCGCGCGGCAGATAACCCTGCTGGCCCTCCGCCGACAACCGCTACTTTCTGTCCGTTTCGTTTGCCCGCTGTAAACAATGGTTTCTCGTTTTGGATCGCCCAGTCAGTCGCATAACGCTGCAATTTGCCGATCATAATCGGTTTCGATGTCTGATTCAGGACACACGCGCCTTCACATAGTTCTTCCGTCGGGCAAACCCTGGCGCAACTGGCTCCGATCGGGTTAGCCTCCATGATCGTCCGAGCGGAGCCTGTCAAATTATTTGTTGTGATTTTTTGAATGAATGAGGGGATGTCAATTCCGGTAGGACATGCAGTAATGCATGGTGCATCATAGCAATAAAGGCACCTAGTTGCTTCATCTGTCGCTTCTTGGGTGGATAATGGCGGTTCGACTTCTTGGAAATTCAATGGGATGGATTCCGATCGTTCCATATAATAGCCTCCCTTTTGTGACAGTACCAGTTAGGCACAAGCTGGTATTTAAATAACTATATGATAGAAATAATTGAAAATCACTGTTATCGTTAGATTTTCTATCCAATTCCGAATGAATTGGACAAAGTGGCTTCTTCTTTTAAATGGAGAACAGCATCGAGGCAGCCAATCCGTTTAGGTACGTGTATAATAGAAGGAACGAATGATAACTTTTACAAAGAGGTCTTGTCGATGAACTCATTCTTAAAACGTGTGCGGCTTGCAGTCCGACTTCCGCAAAGACAGGCGGTGTTCCAACTGAACAAAGAACGGATCGGCGTCCCGTTTTTATATGTTGGTTTGCTGTCAGCCCTTGTTTGTATCCCATTGTCTATTGAGACATTTTTACAGTCCGAAGGAATTATTGCCGATTTGGCGTTGCCTATGTTCCTTGTCTATTTTGTGTTTGTGTATTTTCCGTTATTTGCCCTTTCTGTTTACAGCCTGTTAGCGGTTGTGACAGCTTTGGCAAGGGCGATCGCGCTAGCGGCTAAACGGAAATTAACGTTTTTAATGCTTTATAAAATCGCTTGCTTTGCGGCAACGTTGCCGATCCTAGGTTACGGTGCGTGCTTGCTCGTAAATGAGGATTGGGCTAAAATCTGGGTTGGAATCAGTATCGTGTTTATACTCGTGCTTTTAATTCGGCTCCTTTTCCATTATCCACAGGCGAATAAAAGCAAGTTACATAAACAAACGAAATAAAAGCTCACACAACGTTGGCTGTGTGAGCGATAAAAGACGTAACTTAAGTGAGGTGAAGAGTGATCGAACGTAGCCCAATGATTCTTGTACTGATTGGATTCATAGGGGTTGTCCTGTTTGCCGTAGGTATTTTCTTTAGTTCTAACAGTGTGGGTCCAATTATAGGGATAACAGGAGCATTCTCTCTTTCGTATAGTGCGTACAAACTAACTTCAGGATTAATGAAGAATAAAACATAAAAAGGACTCTTTGCTCCCTGCAACATTAGAGCAAAATCGCATAGTTTTATAGAGTGGTACAAAGTAGACGAAAAGCTACTAACTTTATTAAAGAAAATGAAAGTATTAATATGTAAGCTCTCGAAGAAGACAATTTCAGAACTTTATGGAATGTCTTATACAGTCTGTCCATCTCGGTAGTAGAGGTACAAATAATTAAAGGGCTTGATCATTTAGTAATCACCCTGAGTCAACTTATGACTTAGAAGAAAATGGTTGAAATGTTGAAAACAGTCGGGTTTAAACAAGGTTTTCATTTCCTGAAAAAAAGGGTATACTGGTCATAAGAAATGAGTAAAGTAAAAAGACTGAAGGTGTTCCAGCACCTTCAGTCAAATAATAGCTCGGTTCCCTGCAAGGGGGATCGGCCGATGGTTACGAATAATCCACCTGAGCCGCTAACTCAAGGGTGGATTATTTTTTGTGGTTGTGAAAGGACAGCAATGCAACGATCAGTAGCCCGAACGTCAACATAAGGGAAATTCCTTCAAATACTGTCATACAGCAACACCCCCTTTCATGGGAGTGTGCCGACCACCCTTGAGTAAACCGTTATGCTATTATTCTCAAATTATAGCACGTTTTTCCATTAGTCTCTATTGTTCGTAGCCTCTTTTAGAGACTGTCAGTTAAACATATTGCATGGAAAGGGGATTCCCTTTACTAGCTAAAGTTCTATCTTTCTGTAACGGCAATCGATGCCTGAAGCCCTGTAGCGAACAAAAAAAGAAGCTCACAACATGGTCCGTGTGAGCTTCTTTTTGGTCATTACAAATAAGGAGCTAAAAAGGCACCAGTAAATGAGCTTTTTTCGCGAGCAATGTCTTGTGGCTTTCCCATGGCAACGACTTTCCCGCCAGCGTCTCCTCCGCCAGGCCCCATATCAATCACCCAGTCGGATGCGGCAATCAATTCTGTTGTATGTTCGACCACGACGACGGTATTGCCTGCATCAACGAGCTTTCCAAGTAAAACGAACAAGTTTTCAATATCAGAAGGGTGCAAGCCCGTTGTCGGTTCATCCAGCAAGTAAAGGGTATGGCCTGTTGTCTGTTTGGCCAGTTCCTTTGCCAGTTTCAACCGCTGTGCTTCACCGCCGGATAGCGTTGTGACTGGCTGGCCCCATTGCAAGTAGCCAAGGCCGACTTCACAAAGGAGCTGGAGCAGCGCTGTTAATTTTTTTTGGCCGTCAAATAGCGCTAAACTCTCTTCGATCCGTAAGTTTAGCATGTCCGCAATGGTATAGCCGCTAAATGTTACGGCAAGTACGTCCTTTTTAAAGCGTTTGCCGTGGCAAACGGGGCATTCTACTTGCAAGTGAGAAAGGAAATGCATGTCAACGGCAACTTGGCCAAGTCCTTCACAACGGTCGCAGCGTCCGCCTGGCGTATTAAATGAAAAGCTTTTTGCGTTTAATCCACGTTCTTTTGCGGCGGGCAATGCGGCAAATCGTTTTCGGAGATAGGCGAACAAGTCCATGTACGTTGCGACATTGGAACGCTGCATCCGGGAAAGGGGCGCTTGGTCTACGCGAATGATCGCGTCAACTTGTTCAAGCCCGCTAATATGTGGGCAGCCTTCAAAATGGGACGGAGTCGCCTCGGCGAGAACATCGAAAACAAGTGACGATTTGCCTGATCCCGACACGCCTGTGACTGCGGTTAATGTTTGCAATGGAAAAGAGGCGGTGACGTCTTTTAAGTTATGCTTGTTGGCTTTGTGAATGGTGATTGTTTTCCCATTTCCCGGCCGCTTTGCCCCTTGCAGGCGGCGCTCGCGTTTTAAATAAGCACCTGTAATGGAAGCCTGTTGATTCATTAGCTCGGCCAACGTTCCTTGGCCGACGATTTCTCCGCCAAACCGCCCTGCGGCCGGGCCCACATCAATGACATGGTCCGCTTCAGCAATGACACGTGCATCATGTTCAATAACGAGTACGGTATTGCCTAAGTCGCGGAGCTGCTTCATAATATCGACCAGCCCATCTGTGTCTTTAGGGTGGAGTCCGGCTGTAGGCTCGTCCAATAAATACAAGACGCCTGTGAGACCCGAGCCTAGGATCGAGGCGAGGCGAAGCCGTTGAGCTTCTCCGCCTGAAAGTGTGACTGAATTGCGATCGAGAGACAAATAGCCAAGGCCGATGCGGATTATACGCTCCACTTTGACAGACAAATCATGGAGAACGGTATGAAGCAACGAGTCACCAGCTTGTTTGTAAAAACGTTGCACGTCGCCAATCCATTCGTGTAGATCATGAATGGAGCTTTTGCAAATGCTAGGCAATGTTCGGCTGCAGACGGTGACTTCCCTTGTTTCCTTTTTTAAGCGCTCACCTTTGCAGCTTGGGCACTCTTGCAGGATAAAGTAAGCAGCCTCGCCTGACTGCCCGTTATTTTCTTGGTAGCGGCGCCACATGCCAGTCAAAACACCCTCGAATTTGCCTTTGCTTACAGTTTTAGGCGGTTTTGTATGGGGGAAATGGCGTGTAAACGCGTCGCTTTCTACGCCGTGGAAAAGCAAGTCGAGTTCAGCTTCGCTATAAGCGTTGAGCGCTTTATTTCCGCGAATGTCGAGTTCATAATAGCGCCCCGCTGCTTCAAGGATAGCTGTGTAATATTGCCGGACACTATCGTACCAGAAGGTGACAGCGCCTTCTTCAAGGCTTTTGTCCATCTGGAAGACGGCTTCTTTGTTGATGTCTGTCACCGTGCCGAGGCCGCTGCATGAAGGGCAAGCACCGCTTGGTGTATTGAATGAGAACGCTGCTTTTGTTAACGGTTCATGGACACGGGCACAGGCAGGGCAATGGATTGCCTCTTGCTCGTCGACAGGCGGTGGGATCAGTGTTTGACAGTCTAGGCACCGTCTTTCGCCTTTCTTTTGAAAGATGAGACGCAAATACGTATACATATCCGTCACCGTGCCAACTGTTGAACGAGGATTGCGATTGGTGCGGTGCTGATTGACGGCGATGGACGGGGACAGGCCGTCGATTGAATCAACAGCTGGTTTTTCGAGTGACTCTCCTGATTCCCCGTTCGATTCCATGTATTGGCGTTGGCATTCTCGTTGCAACAAGTCAAGTGCCAGTGTCGACTTGCCCGATCCAGAGGGGCCAGTAACGACGACAAACTGATGCTTTGGAATATCGAGTGACACGTTCTTTAAGTTATTTTCCCGTGCGCCGCGAATGCGGATCATATCCTTCATGCAAAAACCTCCTTAAATGGTTGTGCCCTTTTAGAGGGAGCAAGTTTTATTCTATAACAGTCATGCAAGTGATAATGTTTGAAGAAAGTTTCTCCCATATAAAGCGATTTTCCGAAAAAAAACATTATGGTAGCACTTTAAGGATTTGTAAGAAGGTTTGCGGGAACGTTGGCCAATTGGTATAGTGAAAACACGAGTTTGCAAGGAGGGCTTCAATGAAGCATTACCGACCAATTGATATTGCGCGTGAACTGAACATTAGCACGAGTGCACTCCGCCATTATGAGTCGTGGGGGATTATTCCACAGCCAGAACGGGCGGCCAATCAGTACCGCCTTTATACGAATGAACATCTCGCCTATTTCCGTTGTCTCCGCGCTATGATTCCTGGTTTTGGTTTTCCGTTGACAGCAAAAGTGCTCCGTGCCGTCCAGAATGGCGACGTGGACAAGGCTTTTTGGCTTGTTAGCGGAGAACAGGCACAGCTGTACAACGAAAAAACGGTCGCAGAACAAACGCTTGCCTTGCTCCGCAATCCAGATTTATCGCCAATTGAAGGGAAGAAGTTAAAAAGCCATATGACGATTGGCGAGGCTGCGACACTGACAGAAGTCCCTCCTTCGGCTATCCGCCATTGGGAAAAAGAAGGGCTGATTCATCCAGACCGTCATCCCGAAAATGGCTATCGTTTGTTCACGCCCATGCATATCCGCCAAATTTTATTGATTCGCACGATGCGCCGGACCGTCTATTTTCTTGAAAACATAAAAAAAGTGGTTCACGCCCTTGAACATCACAGTGTGGAAGAAGCACAGAAAATGACGGAACAGGCATTGTCTACACTCCACCAACGCAACCGTGACCAATTTTGGGGCATCCAAAAACTAATGGCGCTCTGCCATGAAGTGGGGCTCATTAAAGAAGAGTGGAAAAATTTTTATTTTTAGCGTGCGTCGGAAGCCTGGAATCGAGGAATGTAGATGCAGGGAAAGGAGAGGGCTTGTCGCTTAATGAAAAGGTGTTCGATTAAAAAAGCAGGGGAGAGCAGTTGGCCGAAAACGTATAAAGCCAGCTCTCTCCCTGAATCTTTATCCTTTTGTCCCTGAAATGACGACACCTTGGATGAAATATTTTTGCGCCAAGAAGAACAAAACGAGCGGCGGTATGACGGCCATCACTGAGGCGGCCATCAAGAGCTGCCACGGTGTTGCTGCATAAGCAGCGGTAAAATTGGCGAGCCCTAACGAAAGCGGATACAAATCTTGCGTGTTCAAATAAATGAGCGGTCCGATCAAGTCATTCCAGCGAAACATAAATTCAAGAATGGCAGCCGTAGCCATTGCCGGAAACGACAGCGGCAAAATGATGCGGAAAAAAATCGTAAAGTAGCCGCCGCCGTCGATAGTGACAGCCTCGTCTAATTCTTTTGGCAACCCCATATAAAACTGACGCAACAAAAAGATTAAAAAGGCGCTGCCAGCCAGCATGGGAACGGTTAATGGCAAGTAAGAGTCGACCCAGCCAATTTTATTGAACAGCAAGTATTGTGGGATCATCGTTACTTGTGGCGGCAACATCATCGTGCTAAGCACGATGGCAAATAAAAATGTTTTTCCTCTTGCGCGGAAGCGGGCAAAGCCAAAGGCAATGAAGGCAGAGAAGAACACAGTGCCGCAAACGGTGACGATTGTGTACCACGTTGTATTCCATAAATAGGTGCCAAAAGGGTGGTTTTGAAACACCTCGACGTAATTGCTCCAATTCCAGTTATTCGGCAGCAAAGACAGTGGCTCTGAAACAATTTGTTCCAACGATTTCAGCGACGTAAACACCATCCATAATACAGGGAACAAAAAGAAAGCAAGGCCAAGGACTAATGCAGCGTAAGTGAAAACTTTACCGGCGGTGGACAGCTCCCCAGGCGCGTAATTGGTTTTGCGAAAGATTCCTTTCATCAGAAAGCCTCCTTTCCTTACTTGTCATATTCATAGTGGACCGATTTTCTTGACACATAAAGGGACAAGAACGTCAACGCAAAAATGATTAAAAACAAAATCCATGCTTGTGCAGATGCGTAACCGATGCGATTTTGGAAAAAGGCCGTTTCAAACAGATAGTAGACGTAAAAGTAAGACATCCAGTCGGGGCCGCCATCCGTGATGACGTAAGCTTGGGTGAAAATTTGAAAGGAAGAAATGAGCGCGATGATCCCGTTAAAAAGAATCACAGGCGATATGAGCGGCACAGTGATATTGCGGAATCGCCGCCATGCCCCGGCACCATCAATGGCCGCCGCTTCGTACAATTCTTTTGGCAGCTGTTGCAGGCTCGCTAGAAAAATAATCATGGTACTGCCGACTGCTGTCAGCTGCATAAGCACGAAGGAAGGAATGACGGTATAAGGGTCAGTAAACCAGCCAGGCCCTTGAATGCCGAATAGTTCATATAGAATGGAATTGACGATGCCAAATTGGGGGTTTAAAATCCACATCCATAAAAAAGCGACGGAGACGCCAGAAATAATCGAAGGGGCATAAAAAAATGTGCGGAAAAATGCTTGCCCTTTTATTTTCATGTTTAGAAGCATCGCCAATCCCAGTCCAACGATCATCGTAAATGGAATGGCTAGCGCTGCATAAGCGAATGTCACAAACAGCGATCGATAAAAGAGCGGGTCGGAAAAAAGGTTGATGAAGTTTTGCAAGCCGACAAAAGTGGCTGTGTCCATGATGGCATAATCGGTAAAACTAAAGTACAGCGATGCAAGAATGGGTCCGCCAATAAATAGCAAAAAGCCGACGAGCCAAGGGGAAATAAACAGCCAAAAATACTTTTCTTCAAGCCGTGCCCCAATCGATACGGTTTTGTTTGCTGACTTTGACAACGCTCTTGGATAAGTTGGTTGTGCCACGATCATCCCTCCTTAATAAGTTAGCGCCTTTAAATTGTTCTGAAGCTCTTCCAGTCCTTCCTCTACGCCTTTGCGCCGGTCGTAAATAGCATTAACGGTCATGTTTTGGTGCTTCATGATAGGCGCAAAATTAGAAATTAAGTGGTTGTCTGTCGGGCGTCCATATTTGAGTGCGCCTTCATCTGCTTTGCGCAAATCATCCACTGAAATGCCTGTTCGCTCGGAAATCAGTTCATACCAAAGTTCTTTCAATTCGCTATGAGCGGGGCTTTCTAACGTCATTTCGACCATCCATTTAGCAGCTTTGTCTGGGTCCATTAAAAATTTGAGGAATTCCCATGCTTCTTCTGGATGCTTGCTGCCTTCGCTAATTGACCACGGGTCGACGTAAAGGGGAATTTGCCGGTCTTCGTTTGTATAAGGATAAGCTGCAAGCCCCCAGTTTAAGTCAGTATTGGCGTATTGGCGTGTCCCCCAACCGCCTTTCATGACCATGCCGACGCGCCCGCTTAAAAATGGGTCACTTAGTTGCGCAAGTGCGGCCACTTCGCTTTGCGGCGGCATCACTTCGTGTTCGTTAATCAAATCGTACCGTGCTTGGATGGCTTCGTAATTGCGTGGGTTGGTTGTCACAGTCGGCTCGACTAGTTCTCCTGTTTCATACGTTTCCTCAGCAAATAAGTCCCCGCCAAACATCCATGCATCCCGGTTAGGGGAATTGTCATTCAAAATCCCGTAAACGCGCTGGGTCGGCGGCAGATCGTTTTCCGTAATCGCTTTTGCTGCTTCAATCATTGCGTCCCAGTCCCAGCTTTTATCTTCCCAGTCGGTCGGCGGCGGTTCGATGCCAGCCGCATCAAACAAGTCACGATTGTAGTAAAGAAAAGAGCCCATCGATAAGATCGGTAGCCCAAAAGTTCCTTCCTCTGTGCGGTAAATTTCCAACAATGTTTCGTCAATGCCTTCTACCACTTCTGGATCTTGCTCGATATAAGGCGTTAAATCTTTTAAAGCACCTAGCTTATGGTAACCACCAAAGCCAGAATCAGCCCAGTTTGGCGACCAAACGTCTGGAACATTGCCGCCAGCAATCATTGTTTGCAACTTTTGGTCAATTTCCCCTTGTGGAATCGTCTGTAAGCGGACTTTAATTCCAGGATGCTCTTTTTCAAACTCTTCAATGACCCGGTGCTCCCATTTAATTAAGTTTGGGTCGCTGCGGACAAGCCATGTTAGTTCGACTTCGTTTGTTGTCACTGCCTCTTCATTCGCACAGCTTCCAGTGGCCAGCAACGGCAGCAGCAACGGCATAAAAAGCAGCGGTTTAACCGATCTTTTCATGAAAGTCCCTCCTCAGTTAATTGTAAACGCTTACATTGATAAGTAAATGGTTCGCTTTCCCTTTGCGAAATCCTTCCTTGTTGCTACACAATCCTGAAACGAATGACTTCATTATTTATATGCATGAGGTTGTCTGTTGATGTTAAACCAGTTTAGTCATCGTTTTGTGTAGCTGAATCGCTTTTTTGCTAAGGGCAAGAATGATATACTATTTTGAAACATCTGCGAATGCGAGGCCACCGCTGCAAATGAGGGAGTGAGAGCAAATGCGTGGACAACACCTGCAATTTTATCCTTTAAGCGAAGGAGCGTTGACGGTATCGTTTGCCACTGGCATTCGTGATACAACCAATACGCGGATAAGACAGTTGATGAACGACTTGGACAAGCGTCGTTTTCCTGGCTATATTGAAGCAGTCCCAAGTTATACGGGAGTAACGGTATTTTTTGACCCTGCCCACGTTGCTGGCGCAGCCATGAAAGGGAGCAGCATTTGTGAAAAAGTGGAATGTTGGCTAAGGGAACGGATTGATGCTTTAGGGGAAAGCGAACAAGCTTCACCTGGAAAAACGATTGCCATCCCAGTATGCTATGGCGGCGACTATGGGCCAGATATAGCCGCGGTTGCTGCCCATAATCATTTAAGCGTCGAGGATGTCATCAACAGGCATTGTGCTGGTGACTACCTCGTTTATATGATCGGATTTGCCCCTGGTTTCCCGTTTCTCGGCGGGATGGACCCGGCCATTTCCGCGCCAAGACGAAAACAGCCCCGAGCGGTGATTCCTGCTGGCACGGTTGGTATTGCCGGTGGCCAGACCGGTGTCTACCCACTAGAAACGCCTGGCGGGTGGCAGCTTATTGGCAGAACACCGCTTGTATTATTTGACCCTGAGCGCAAGCAACCAAGCTTGCTTGCTCCAGGAGATCGCGTCCGGTTTGAGGCGATTTCAGCGGAAACATATGAACACATGAAAGAGGCGGGACGATGAGCATTTCGATTTTAAAAGGGGGATTGTTGACGACGGTTCAAGATCTTGGCCGCAAAGGTTATCTCCATCAAGGGGTGGTTGAAGGCGGGGCAATGGACAAGCTAGCTCTCCGCAGTGCCAATCTTGCAGTTAAAAATGAAGAAGGCGCTGCTTGCTTAGAAATGACACTTCTCGGCCCTACGATTCTATTTAAACAAGCGAGTCTCATTTGTGTAGCGGGAAAAGGAATGACCCCCTACATTGAAGGGAAACCATACCCGTTAGGAGCGGCCATTTCTGTCCCTGCTGGCCAAGAGCTTACTTTTAAAACGGCCAGGCAAGGAGCAAGGGCTTATTTAGCGATCGCCGGTGGAATTGATGTGCCTGCTGTTCTAGGAAGCCGGAGTACCTATTTACGTGCCAAGCTTGGTGGATTCGAAGGAAGGAAATTGGAAAAAGGTGATCTTCTCCCGATTGGAAAGGTTGCCAAGCACCTTGCCCCTTTACTAAAGAAAGCAGATAAGCAAGGTTGTCCCCTTGTTTCGAATTGGCATGTGAATGGTTCATTGAGCGATTCTGTATCTTTGAGTGAGAACGTTGTCCGGGCAATTCCTGGCAGCCATTTTTCAATGTTTACAAAAGAAAGCCAAACGAATGTGTTTGATATGTCTTTCACGATTCAAAACAACTCCGACCGAATGGGCTATCGCCTTCAGGGAGAAGCGCCGCTCTTACGTGAAACAAAGGAGGAGTTGTTGTCTGAAGCTGTCACGTTTGGGACCGTACAAGTGCCACCTGATGGCGAGCCGATTGTACTAATGGCTGACCGGCAGTCAACAGGTGGTTATCCTCGAATGTTGCAAGTCGCTGCTGTTGATTTGCCCAAGCTTGCGCAAATGCGGCCAGGGGATGCATTTTCTTTTGAAAGAATAACTTTGGAAGAAGCGCAATATTTATTTTTGCAGCAGGAAATGGCGATGCAACAACGAAAGGTTGGAATCGCGCTAAAATGGACGGAATGGCTTGCACGATAAGTGAAAAACGACAAACGGCAGAAGCGTTGTAGGTTGCTGCACATTCATTTGACAAATCATCACAAATTGAAATGAAAGGCCCGATGTTTAAATGGAAAAACGATTATCTGAAAAGGAGCGCAGCCGGTTTTTGCGCGGTGCTATTTTCTTAATGGCTACTTCGGCAATCGGGCCCGCTTTTTTAACGCAGACGGCGAGCTTTACGGAAACATACCTTGCTAGTTTTGCATTTGCGATTTTATTGTCACTCCTTATTGACATCGGTGTGCAAATGAATATTTGGCGGGTGATTTCCGTTTCAGGCAAGCGTGGACAAGAAATAGCGAACAACTTGCTGCCTGGGCTTGGTTATGTGATTGCCGGTTTAATTTTGTTTGGTGGTTTTGCCTTTAATATTGCCAATATTGGCGGTGCTGCCTTAGGGTTAAATGTCCTTTTTAACTTGCCTTTAAGTGTAGGCGGCCTCATTGCCGCGGCATTAACAATCGGGCTCTTTTTAGTTAAGCGCTTTGGCCCGATTATGGACCGTGTCATGCAAATATGTGGTGTAGTGATGCTTGTCATGGTTGGTTTTGTTATGGTGCGGACAAGCCCTCCTTATCAAGAGGCGCTTATAAAGGCATTTATACCAGATGACGCTTTGGCGTTGCTATTGCCAATTGTGACGATTGTTGGCGGAACGGTCGGAGGCTATATTTCTTTTGCTGGCGGGCACCGCCTTATTGATGCCGGGATTACTGGAAAAGAAAACGTCCACTTTGTCGGAAGGGCAGCATCGCTTGGCATTGTCACGACAATCATCATGCGCACATTTTTGTTTCTCGCAGTGCTCGGCGTTGTGTCTGCAGGTTTTAGCCTCGATGCAAGCAATCCAGCGGCAACCGCATTTTTGGTCGTTCTAGGCGACGCAGGCTATTATATGTTCGGGCTGGTTCTGTTTGTTGCCGCCATTAGTTCTGTCATTGGCTGTGCGTACACAAGCATTTCATTTTTACGTTCATTCCATCCACTTTTTTCTAAATATAATAGCGTGTTTATTGCCGGATTTATCGCGATCTCGGCAAGCATTTTTTTAACGATCGGCCAGCCGGTTACGTTATTGATCGTGGCTGGTGCTTTAAATGGATTGATCTTGCCAATCGTATTGACGACAATCTTAATCGCCTCACGCAAAAAAGAAATTGTCGGCGACTATCATCATCCAACACCATTATTGGTTTTCGGGATGGTTACCGTACTTGTTACTGGAGCGGCAGGGTACATCGCATTAGAAGGCATCGCTACGTTATGGACTAGCTCATAAGGAGGAGACATTGATGAATGCCATTGATCTAAATAGCGACGTAGGCGAAAGTTACGGCGCCTACACGATAGGGAACGATGAAAAAATCATGCCGTACATTTCATCAGCCAACATTGCGTGCGGATTCCACGCAGGCGATGCCCATGTGATGAGGGAAACGGTTGCACGTGCATTGGAACATAGTGTCGCGATTGGCGCACACCCAGGCCTTCCTGACATTGGCGGTTTTGGGCGTAGAAACATCGACATTTCCCCACAAGAAGGGTATGAACTGGTCGTATACCAGATTGGCGCTTTATGGGCGATTGCGAAAGCGCAAGGAGGCAAGCTCCATCATGTCAAACCACATGGCGCTTTATACAATATGGCTGCAGCTGACGAGGCACTAGCTGAGGCAATCGCCAACGCCGTTTACGATGTTGATCCCAATTTGGTCTTTTATGGACTGGCTGGAAGCGCCCTAATTGCTGCTGGGAAAAAAGCAGGGTTGAAAACGGCAAGCGAAGTGTTTGCGGATCGCACGTACCAAGCAGATGGCAGTCTAACATCAAGGCGTGCCCCGAACGCTCTAATAACCGATGCAAAGGAAGCGTCTGAACAAGTGCTGCGGATGATACAGGAAGGAAAAGTGCGGACACAGCAAGGCACCGATGTAGAGATTGACGCACAAACCGTTTGTATTCACGGAGATGGCGCACATGCGGTCGCATTTGCCGAGCAGCTCAAAGGAGAGCTTGAACGCCATGGCATTGCTGTCAAAGCAGGAGATTGCTAAAAAAGAGTGTTAACTTTATAAGAAAAAGCCGATTATTCCTAGTTAGACATAGTCGGCTTTTGCTATTAATCAATTCCAATTGTCATACTTCTTCTCTCTAATAGAAGAACATCACGCCAGATTCCGTTCATTTTTCCAATCCGCTCGCGTCTTCCTAATTCTCTAAAGCCATGTTTTTTATGTAAGTGTAAGCTAGGGGCATTCTCTGGAAAAATTCCTGCCTGTAAAGTCCAAAATCCTTGTTGCTCCGAGCTTTTAATGGATTCTCCGAGAAGGACGTCTCCGATCCCCTTTCCTCTAGCTTCAGGATGGACATACACACTCACCTCGCCTACACCAGCATACACGCATCGATCTGATACTGAAGTTACTTTACACCATCCTAAGACAGAAGTACCGTCATCAGCTACAAAGCAGCATTCGGGATGGGCGCTAGTGCGCCACTTTTCATAGGTGGGCGCCTGAGTTTCAAACGTGGCATTTCCTGTGGCAATGCCGGCTTCGTAAATGAATTTGACTTGCTCCCAATCGTCTTTTATCATTTGTCGAACGGTATACTCCATCTCTTCCTCTCCTTTAGCTTTATTTGTATGGAAAAAATCAAGTGCCTTTACTTTGAGCAAAATATGAAGCAAATAAATATGATGTCCGAGTACCGGCTTAACCCTTGGCTTGTTGTAAGGTTGGTTGTAAATGCTAATCCAACTGACCGAACCCTTTTTCACATGAGATATCTGAGGCGAGGATGTCGTAAAGATATTGCTTAGACTGCTCTAATTTCCTTTGTGCTTCTTCGATTTCCTCAATTTTCGCTTGGAGTATGCGAGTATGCTCTTCCTTTGTAAATCCGTTCCGCTCAATCATCGACCTCACTTCACCAATGGAAAAGCCAACTGCTAAGAGCGTTTTGACGACTTGAAGGTGGTGGATGATTGTTTCATCATAATGGCGATAATTCTTTTCGTCCCTGGTCACATAATGTTCCGGAACGATGCCCATTTTTTCGTAGTAACGGATGGTCGAGATAGGCAAATTTAACGTTTTGGCGACTTCGCTAATTTTCATGATCAATCCCCCTGCTTTTTTCTTGCTATGAAGTATACTTTATAGTTTAGGATTTTTGTAGTGAAGTGCTTAATGCTTCACTAAATCCAGGAAAAGTGGGGGATACCGATGTCATCTACATTAAAAAGCAACGACTTTACGCAAATTATCAAGGGGCGCCGTTCGATTCGGACGTATGACTCGACTTATAAAATACCAAAAGAGGAGCTCCTACGTATCATTGAGGATGCTGCGTCGGCTCCATCTTCTGCGAACTTGCAGCCTTGGCGTTTGGTTGTAGTCGATAGTGATGAAGGCAAAGAAAAGCTTCGTCCGCTCGTTAAATTTAACACAAAGCAAAATGATACTTCATCGGCAATGTTGTTAGTGTTTGCGGACTTTAAGTCCTATGAAAATGCCGAGTACATTTTTAATAAAGCGGTGGATGAAGGGAAGATGCCAGCAGAAGTTCGCGACCAGCAATTGGCCGCCATTCAGTCCCATTACCCAACATTACCGAAAGAACAGATCAACGATGTCATTAAAGTGGATAGTGGCTTGTTTGCGATGCAACTCATGCTCGTCGCAAGAGCATACGGATACGACACAAATCCAATTGGAGGCTTTGAGGCCGATCAACTAGCAGAGGCTTTTGCGTTAGACCCAGAACGATACACGCCTGTGCTAATTCTTTCAATTGGAAAGGCGGCAGAACAAGGCTATGACTCTGTTCGTTTAAGTCCAGAGCAAATTACTTTTTGGAGATAGAGAAGGGTAGAGGATCCATACCTACACTTGTTTTCAAAGATAAAAAAAGAAGCACTGTTCTTAGTGAACAGCGTGCTTCTTTTTTTATCTATTGCTCCCGGTAATCCAGTAGATCTTGGTGATAGCCTCGGTTTGCTCTCATCTGCCAACATGTTATATTTAAGGAAGGAGAGATAGTTAGGAAAGGGAGAGCAAAGTGTATAGCCAAATCGAAACGATTCCAACAGGAGGGCGGGCAAGAAACAGGCCAGCTGGAGGGAGCGAATGAACATTACAATTGCAGACATCGCCAAAATCGCAGGGGTAGCCAAAAGCACGGTATCTCGCTATTTAAATGGTGGTTCAGTCAGCGATACGACAAGGCTTAAAATCGAACAAGTAATCAAGGAAACGGGATACATTCCGAACTCGTTCGCACAAAGCTTAAAAGCAAAGAAGACAAGCATCATCGGTGTGATCGTCCCCCGGCTTGATTCTTTCTCAGTGGCACAGACTGTTACGGGTATGGAAGAAGAGCTTAGAGAAAATGGCTACCAGATGCTTATCATTAACACAAACCAGGATTTATCCCGTGAAATTGAGGCCTTATATGACTTAGCAAGGCAAAAAATATCAGGGATCGTCCTATTGGCTACTCAAATTACCGATTTTCATTTGGCGGCCATTAAGGAGATCGGCATTCCTGTTATTTTTCACGGCCAGCAGCATCCGAACGTACACAGTATTATTTACAATGATTATGCAGCAGGGTACGAGATCGGTCGCTACATTTTGTCTAAAGGGCATAATCGTATCGCCTATTTAGGTGTAACGGAACAGGACGTAGCGGTAGGCGTTGAGCGGAAGTGCGGCTTCCAAAAAGCGCTGAAGGAGCAAAGCGGCGCCACGGCTCAGTTTTATGAGAGCGGCTTTAAGGTTGCGGCTGCGGTAGAAGCGGCTTCAACGATTTTGGACGGTTCTGGGCAGCGTCCAACCGCCATTGTGTGCGCCACAGACAGTATTGCACTCGGCGTTATGAAGGCGGCCCATATGAAAGAATGGCGAATTCCAGAAGATCTTTCAGTAACGGGCATTGGTGGGTATGACGTGACGGAAGTGATACACCCAGGACTCACGACGGTGAAATATCAATATGCGGCAGGCGGGCGTTTGGCCGCACGGCATATTATAAAACTTGTTCACGATGAGCGTGTTGACCGCCTTACAGTCCTGCAATGTGAATTAATAGAGCGTGAAAGCGTTGACAACAAGAGTATACATCGATTATATTAATTATGGAACCGGTTCCGAAGAGGTACAGAGGCTTTGGAACTGTGTTCATTATTTTTTCACCTTATTGGAACCGGTTCCTAAAAAACGACAGAATAGATCAGCAAGGGAGAAGAAGGATGGACAGAGAACAGAAATACCGCCGCCTAGAACAGGCTTCTCCTGAAGAAATCGCTGCTTTGCAAAAGCAGGTGAAGGAAAGCGAGTGGAGGCAAACCTATCACATTCAGCCTGTTACCGGCTTGCTAAACGACCCTAACGGTTTTGCTTATTTTGCAGGAGAGTATCATCTTTTTTATCAGTGGTTTCCTCTTGGAACGTACCATGGGCTCAAGTACTGGTACCATACGGCCTCAAAAGACCTTGTCCATTGGCGCAATGTTGGGAAAGCGATCGCGCCTGATACGTCTTTTGACTCCCATGGCGTTTACTCAGGAAGTGGCATCGTCAAAGACTCACAATTGCATTTAATGTATACAGGGAATGCTAGGGACGAGAATTGGAACAGGCAAACGTCCCAGTGCATCGCTGTAATGGATGAAAATCGAGCCGTTTCAAAATGGGAGAAGCCTGTCATTGATCAAGTTCCAGCAGGATATACAGCCCATTTTCGTGATCCGAAAGTGTGGAAGGACGACGATATGTATCGCTGCGTCATCGGCACTCAGCGGAATGACTTCACAGGCACTGCCGTCGTGTATGAGTCGCCTGATTTGTTGGAATGGCGATTCGTTGGGGAGATGGGCACCAACCTGAATGATTTCGGCTATATGTGGGAATGCCCAGATTATTTCGAGCTGGACGGACAAGGTGTTTTCTTGTTTTGTCCCCAAGGCTTAGCCCCTGAAGGCGATCGCTTTTTGAACCTGTATCAGTCGGGCTACGTCACTGGCAAGCCTTTGAATCGAGAAACGCTTGTTTTTAGCCATGGCTGCTTTCATGAGCTGGATAGAGGGTTTGATTTTTATGCGCCACAAACGATGAAAGATATGCAAGGGCGGAGAATTATGGTCGCTTGGATGGGGCAGCCGGAGATTGGCTATCCAACAGACTCCCACGGTTGGGCACATTGTTTAACTTTGCCGAGAACATTGGAGTTATGCGACGGCAAATTGCTACAGAAGCCAGTAGTAGAACTACAGAAGCTGAGACAAAAGCGAAGCGACGTACAGGATACGTTAACGAATGAAGCAAAAACGTATGATGGCATTGCCGGCGCCGCTTTTGAGATGATCTGTACATTTGATCCACTCGAGGCCGAAGCCGTCGGAATTGAAATCCGCTCCAGTGAAAAAGAGCGTACCGTTATTACTTATAATACCGTTATGCAGAAGGTAACAATGGATCGTTCAATGGCAGGAGAAATAATCAACAGTAGCTACGGGGCGACTCGGTCCTGCAGGCTAGTGGCAGAACAGATTCAATTTCACTTGTTTGTCGACACCTCTTCAGTCGAATTGTTTATCAACGACGGCGAAGAAGTGTTTACAAGCCGGATTTTTCCACAGCCCGACAGCAAGGGAATCCGTTTTTTCGTAAACAAAGGCAATGCCCACTTAAAAGCTACCAAGTGGGATTTGACTCATGCGGGAAACGATATAGAAGGGAATGAATGATATGGGAGTAGACAATCGGGAAATTGCCAAGCAGGTCATTGAAGCCGTCGGCGGCAGAGACAACATTGCTTCCTTTGCCCATTGTGCGACACGGCTTCGCATTATGGTCCACGATCAACAGAAGATCGACGAGAAAAAAGTAGAAAATATCGCCAAAGTGAAAGGCGCGTTTTTCAACTCTGGCCAGTACCAGATTATTTTTGGAACCGGCACTGTCAACCAAGTCTTTGAAGCGATTGAGAGCTTAGGCGTGGAAGGCACAAGCAAAGACCAACTAAAATCAGAAGCAAAAAAGACGGGCAATGTATTTCAACGAGCGATCCGCACTTTTGGTGATGTCTTTGTACCGATTATTCCAGTATTGGTGGCAACAGGATTGTTCATGGGCCTCCGCGGCCTGCTCACACAAGAAACGGTGCTAGCTTGGTTTGGCATGACGCCTGTCGATATTTCGGCCAATTTTCTCATGTTCACAGAAATATTAACAGACACGGCGTTCGCATTTTTGCCTGCCTTGGTAGCCTGGTCGGCCTTTAGAGTTTTTGGAGGCAGTCCGGTGCTCGGTATTGTTCTCGGATTGATGCTCGTAAACCCGGCACTACCGAATGCCTACAGTGTTGCCAACGGCTCCGAGGAAGCGCTTGTTATGTTTGGTTTCATACCTGTGGTCGGCTATCAAGGTTCGGTTTTGCCTGCATTCTTTATCGGGCTTATTGGCGCAAAGTTTGAGCGCTTTTTGAGAAAGCGGATTCCTGAAGCAATCGATTTGATCGTAACGCCGTTTTTAACATTGCTGGTCATGATTACACTCGGTCTGTTTGCCATTGGCCCGATTTTTCATTCGTTTGAAGAAGTCGTCCTAAACGCGACAACCTATTTGCTGGGTCTGCCGTTCGGGATCGCTGGGCTCCTAATCGGTTTCTTCAATCAAATTATTGTGGTTACAGGTGTTCATCATATCTTTAACTTTTTGGAAATCCAACTTCTCGAACAAACGGGAAGCAATCCATTCAACGCGATCGTCACAGCCGCAATAGCGGCACAAGGCGCAGCCTGTCTTGCCGTCGGCCTGAAAACGAAAAACAACAAATTAAAGGCGCTTTCCTTGCCTTCTTCGTTCTCGGCCTTTCTCGGCATCACAGAGCCGGCTATATTCGGCGTAAACTTGCGGTATGTAAAGCCGTTCGTCATGGGCTTAATCGGCGGAGGCGTTGGGGGCTTTATGGCTTCAATATTCCAGCTAAGTGCAACGGGGATGGCCATCACAGTCATTCCAGGCACGCTATTGTATTTGAATAGCCAGCTTCCACTCTATATTTTGTGCAACGTAACAGCGATCGTCATTGCCTTCGTGCTCACTTGGCTGTTTGGCTTTAACGATAAGATGCTGAGCGACAAAAAATAATAGGCTAAACAAAACGGATTGTGGATGCAATCCGTTTTACTTTCGGATTTTTACTTAGCCGTGAAGCAATAAAGAAGCTAAAAAAGCTATGGAAAAGGAGGCTGGATCCGTATATGCTAAAATGAAAGAAACTGGAGGTGTCGTTTTTTGCTAGAGTTGTCCATTCATGAACCAGTGAGATTGCGCAAGGTGTGCCATGCGTTGTCGACGGATGTCCGCGTCCGCATGGTTGAACTACTAAGCAAGGAAACATATAGTGTGCATGAGTTAGCTACCCTCATCGGCATCCCGATTTCTACAGCGGCTTCCAACGTGAACGTCCTACAAGAGGCAGGGCTCATTTTAACCGAACTGCGCCCAGCTAGCCGCGGTGCCATGAAAGTGTGTACACGCAACTTTGATGACATCCATATTGCCTTAAATGATGGTGGCCAAAGGACTGAAAAGCGCACATACGAAATCAATATGCCAATTGGGCACTATGTTGACTTTTCTGTTACGCCGACATGCGGCATGGCAAACAGCGATGGCGTCGTTTTAAATGAAGACGATCCTGTCCAATTTTACCATCCAGACCGTTCAACTGCACAAATGATATGGACGAGGACTGGCTTTTTTGAGTATAAATTTCCGTTTGCCCTAAAACCAAAACAGAAAATAGCCAGCTTGCTGTTTTCCTGTGAGTTGTGTTCAGAAGCGCCTAACTATGATCATGACTGGCCGTCTGACATTACCGTTTGGATAAATGGCGTTGATATTGGCACATGGACAAGCCCAGGGGACTTTGGCGACCGTCCAGGTAAGCAAAACCCGCCAACTTGGTTTCACAATACGAGAACACAATATGGCGCCCTTAAAACGTGGACGGTGACGAAAAAACAAGCGTTGCTTGACCATTTGCCTATTAATCCAGTCACGATTGCCGACTTGCAACTAGAGGATCATCCTTGCATTACGGTTCGTATCGGCATTAAGGAAAATGCGCTCCATAAAGGCGGCATCAATTTATTTGGAAAAGAGTTTGGCGATCATCCCCAAGACTTGAAATTAGTCATTGAATTTGACGAGTAGAGGCGGGACAAAATTAGCCAAGAAGTGGAAAGAAAAGAAGTACGCTCATCCGATGAGCGTACTTCTTTTTTCTCGTGTAACTGAAGTGATGACCTAGCCTTCCTGTTGATGCTCTTAAGGGTTGTTAGACCAAAGTCCGGCATGCTTTAGAACGACACGAGGATGAAGCTTGAGTTGAGCGACCATGAAGTCTGCTAAATCCTCTGGTTGCATGACTTTATCGGGATTGCCATCCGTTAAGTTCAAATCCTTCGCCATATCTGTTGCTACTGTACTTGGTGTGAGAGTGGTCACACGAATATTTTTTTTGCGAACTTCCATCATTAGTGATTCACTAAGGCCAATCACTGCTGCTTTAGAGGCTGTATAGGCACTCGTAACCGGCGCACCTTTTTGACCTGCAGTTGAGGAAATGTTAATGATGTCACCTGAATTTCGCTCGATCATTTCAGGTAATACTGCACGCGTTGTGTAATACACCCCTTTCACATTCACATCGATAATATCGGTCCATTCTTCGGGAGTTAAATCCATAAATCCGCCAAACTTTGAAATACCCGCGTTGTTTACGAGGATATCGATGGCCCCAAGCTCCTCACGAATCGCTGCTACTGCTGCAGAAATAGAAGATAAATTGGCAACATCGGCTGTTGCGAGCGCTGTTTTCACGTCGTATTGTGCCAAATCGTTTTGAGCCTTCTGAAGGTTTTCTAGCGTACGGCCAACAAGACCAACATGGACTCCTTCTTTCGCAAAAGCCTCGGCTGTAGCGCGGCCAATTCCACGTCCCGCTCCTGTAATAAGCGCCACTTTTCCTTTGATTGATTGCATTCTGCCACTTCCTTTTTTAATATGGTCAATCTGTATTTTATCGAAAAGCAAAGTCGGATGCGAGCTATCCGTTTTTCGAATGGGCGATAAACCTCCGCAATAAAAATCAATGAATGCGTTTACATAAAAAGCGTTTCATGTTAGACTAACGAACATGTAATATTCATTACTATTTAAAATTAAAAAGTAATATTTTATACTGAAAGGGGCTGATTATATGGGTACAGCCGTTTGGGCGCTACTATCATTCATTGCCATTGTTTTGTTCTGGGCTATTTTTACAAAGCGAAATATTGGAGAAGCCATGATACTTGGATTCGTCGTTACCCTAGTTTTTTCAGGAAGTCAAGCATTTGAGCTATTTCTTCCTAGCTTAATGAAAGGGCTCACACACTCGGTCGTTTTTGCATCTCTGGCGTTTATTTTCATGGCTCAATTGATTAATTACACGGGATTAATTGGAAGAATCATTCAAATTTTGAACTCCCTGATTGGTCGATTGCCAGGTGGAGCAGCGTACGTCAATACGTTTGGATCAGGGCTTTTTGCTCTAGTTGCTGGATCTGGATCTGGTATTGCTGCGACAACTGGTTCGATTACAATACCGTGGATGGAGCGTTCTGGCTGGAGGAAAGAGCATGCGGCATCGATCGTAGCTGGAAACTCAGGCTTTGGTAGTATTATTCCTCCTAACTCCACCATGTTTATTATGTTAGGATTTACCCCCGTTGCCGCAACCGTTGGGCAAGGTGATTTATTTATCGCTTTATATATAGCCGGTCTATATGCATTGATTCATCGGGTTGTCGTTGTGTTTATTATGACGAAGAAATACAACATACAGTCTGTGCATCCTAATTTAATTCAGCCAATAGGTAAATCGTTCTCAGAAGGCTGGACATCTTTACTCATTTTTTTAGGGATTATCCTGCCGTTAATTATTCATTTTGGTCCGCTTGCTAAATGGTATGCTTCCGTTGAAAGTGTTGGGGAGACGGCGATGAATGCCATGTCGTTCATTGTTTGGGTTCCAGTATTTATGATCGTTTTTACATTAATAGTAGGTCGAAATCACTTGCCTAAAGGAAAGAGCCAATGGGTAAAGTTTTTTGAAGACACTGCACCATCCTATTACGTAATTGGCCCTGTTTTAATTTTTACATTTGCGACAAGTGCGGTTTTAAATGAAATTGGTTTAACGGAACAATTGCAAACGTTAATGATGTCATTTGCTGTACCAAAATGGCTCATGATCGCTATCGTTGGAATCATTATTACGTTAGTTGCGACTCCCCTTGCTACATCAGCAACGATTGCCACAATTGGTCTCGCCTCGTTTGGCGCGTTAACGGCGGTCGGTGTGGATCCACTGTTGGCCGTTGTTACCATCATGATGTTTGGTGCGACAGAAGGAAGTACGCCAACTTCAGGCCCCATTTATGTAGCAACAGGTATGGCAAGGGTGGGACCGGAAAAAACGTATGTCCCCTTGCTAATTTATTACACGATTCCATTAATGATTATCAGCTGGTTAATCGGTATGGGTATTATCCCTATACCATTGTAGGAGGGGTATGATGAGAAAAATAATTCTAATGATTTTTATTATGTCAGTCTTTTTATTTACATTGCTTGGTGCTGTGTTAGTGTTTGGGCAAATGATTGGTCTATTTGCATTAAAAGGAAGTTGGGTTGTAGGGTTAGACGAGCATCTAGCTAGCATTGTTTATTTTATGACATCGATTGCAGCGTTTTCTGGATATTTGCTTTCTTACTTTAAAAAACCTAAACGAAAGGAAGGGGAGAGTTAACATGGGAAATATAGAGAAAAATCAGGCGCCAGAAGTGCTGCCTGATGACTGGGTAAAGAGAGCCAAAAAATTAAGCACAACCTTAATAAGTGATGGCATGGATATTCCGGTTGAAATGAACCACTTAATTAAACCATTCAACATTGATCGTGTTTTAGTAGGTTCAGCTGTAACCATTGAGGTTGAAGACGGCGACAATCTTGCCGTGCATCATGCTATTTATCATTCTCGACCAGGCCATGTGTTAGTTGTTAGTGCAAATGGAAATGAAAAAAGAGCGGTTATTGGAGAACTTATGGTGGCTGCAGCAGATGCTCTACAGCTCAATGGCTTTATTATTGATGGACTGATTCGAGACGTTCAGACGCTGTCTACTTCTTCTTTCCCTGTATTTGGCCGTGGTGCGATACCAGCTGGCCCAACCAAAAACGGGCCAGGCGTCATAAACCAACCAATAAACTGTGGAGGGTTAAAGGTTGAGCCAGGAGACTTTGTTATGGGTGATGCGGACGGCGTCATTGTGTTACCAAGGGCCAATGTAGAAAACGCGCTTCAATTAGCAGAGGAAAAAGCGAAATATGAAAAGGCGCGACTAGAAAGTATAGCTAATGGAAATATCAAACCAAAGTGGCTAGAGTAGATAAGTTGGCGCGGATGAAACTGTGATTACGCTGAACTCTTTGCAAGGATAATAGACACTCTAAGCGAAGTTAGATATGCTTTTTAGAGACTTTATTATTCTTTAGGAGTTGGCCTAAACATGAAAAATCCTTTGGAAGTATTAAAAGAGAGTGCTGGTTCGCTACCGAGATCTCAAAAGCTAGTCGTTGACTATATGATTGATCATTATTCGGAAGTTGGGTTTATGACAGTTGGCCAGTTATCCAACAATGTCGGAACAAGTACAACAACGGTGATGCGTCTGATGTCTAACATAGGTTATTCAGGCTATTCGGCCTTTCAAAAGAGCCTACAAGCTCATTTAAAGGAAGAGGCTGCCCCACAAATTAGATTAGAAAAAAACTTGAAAAATCTTTCTCATAATGAAAGTTGGTTGCATCATTATGAGCTGCAACTGGAACAAATCCAAAAAGCAAACCAATTGAATGTTGAAACCAACCTTAATGAAGCGGTCAAATTGATCTGTTCGGCTTCACAAATCTATTGTACAAGTGTTCGAAGCGGATTGCCGGTAGCGCAATATTTAACTCACAATTTAAATAGAATGCTAGGAAATACAAAGTTAACACTTGCAGACTCAAGTGACTGGGTGGACGATGTCATTTCCTTTACGGAGAACGATCTACTGATTGTTGTGAGCTATGCTAGATATGGAGAACGTCTACTCCATTACGCTGAGCAAGCTAAGAAAAAAGGGGCAAGCGTCCTTGCCATAACGGATAAATTTTCTTCGCCTTTAAGTTCATACGCAGACCTAGTTTTTGCCTGTCCAGCTGATAGCATAGCCTCTCACAACTCAATCGTTTCTTCTATATTTATAGTGGATTACCTGATCGGTTCCCTTTCTCTTGAGAAGACCGAATACATTTCCAAACGCTTAAAGGAAGTAGATAGCATACTGACCCAAATGAACTATCATGTTCAAAAGAAAATAGATAAATAAGGTCTTTAACGTAGAAAGGTGATAATAATGAAGGTAGGTTTTTTAGGCTTTGGAGAAGCAGCCTATGAATTATCCAATGGTTTAAGAAAAGAGGGGCTCAAGCATATTAAGGCATATGACGTTATGATTAGCCATAAGACGGCGGGCGCCCTAATAAAAAAACGTGCAGAGGAAGCGGATGTTCAACTAGTGGCGAGTGTTAGAGAGCTTATTACAGATATGGATGTTCTCTTTGTGGCTGTACCGGCCAGCAAGGCGCTGGAGGTCAGTTTAAATATTCGGTCTGAATTAAAAGGAGAGTCTTTCCTTTATGTAGACGTATCTGCCTCCAACCCTTCCATAAAACAAGAGATTGAAAAGGAGTTAGAAAAAGTAAACATCCCTTTTGTTGATGCGGCTATGCTAGGTCCCTTACCGGTGTATAAACACAAAGTCCCTATCTCTGCGAGTGGTAACGGCATCCAGGAGTTTATCGACAAAATGACACCTTACCATATGAATATCTCTGAAGTTGGAAGTAAGGCGGGGGATGCTTCCGCCATTAAGTTAATTAGAAGTATATTTATGAAAGGGATTGTCGGTCTCTATTTGGAGACATTACAAGCTTCTGAAACGTACAATGTGTCTCAAGAAGTACTCAGCTCGTTAGCTGAAACGATGGATAGCCATAACTTTATGGATACATTAAATCGCCTTGTGACTAGTAGTGCCATTCATGCCGAAAGAAGAGCGTATGAACTTCAGAACTCCGTTGACATGCTTAAGGAAGTCGGAATCAATTCAGATTTAACCAAGGCGGCTAAAGAAAAACTGGTCGAACTCTCCGAGATGGCTGCTGTTCATCTGCAAGGGGAGAAGCCTGCGAATTGGAAAGACGTTTTAAACTATTACCGTGCCTAAAACAGGCTTTCATTTTTTATAAACTCAATGAAGACGCCCTCGTCCAATTCAACCACCCATTCAAACCTATAAATCATACCCGAAGAAAGCCGCCCATCAGGGCGGCTTTCTTTACCGAAAAATATTGACAATGAAGATAGGGAAGCGTATGATCTACCTAAACAAAAAATATGTTTGTAAACATATTTTTTGATATTAAATGCTGCGATTGGTTGAAAGCGCTTTATTTAACTGGAGATAAAAACCCGAAAGGAGTGCTGGCAAATGGCATGGGCAGACAAAGCATTTCCGCGTCCAAAACTCGTGCGCACACACTGGATCGATTTAAATGGCTCATGGGATTTTGAATTTGATGACCAAAACAAGGGTGTCTTCGAAAAGTGGCAGTTGAAGAGCGCATTTTCCCAGAAGATTCGTGTGCCTTTTTCTTATGAATCGCCGGAAAGCGGCATTGGCGAGACTGCCTTTCACCCTGTGGTATGGTACAGCCGAAACATCACCATTCCAACTGAACAAAAAGGCAAACGTGTTCTGCTTCATTTCCAAGCAGTTGATTATCGAGCAACTGTATGGGTCAATGGGCAAGTTGCAGGTGAACATGTTGGCGGGAATACTGCGTTTTCTTTTGATATAACACCGTATGTGAAACAAGGGGAAACACAACAGATTGTTGTCAGGGCAGAAGACAGCGAAAGCACATCCCAACCACGAGGGAAGCAACGGTGGACCGACGAAAATTTCGGCTGCTGGTATGTACAAACGACCGGGATATGGAAAAGCGTATGGCTGGAGTTTGTCGCTGATACTTATTTAAAAAACGTTGCAATTACACCGGATTTTGACAAACATGCCGTTCAGTTTGATTATGAACTAAATACGGCCAATGTTAAGGGGCTGCAAATCGAAACCGTCGTTTCTTTCCGAGGAAAAGAAGTGCGCCGCCTGTCTTTTTCTCCTGAAAGCTGCAACTTGAAACTAACAGTTGATTTAGACGCTGACATCCATGAATGGAAAGTGGCCCATTGGACGCCAGAACATCCTCACTTATACGATGTGGCGTTTACTGTTTATCAAGACGGAGTAGCGGTAGATGAAGCTTTTTCTTACTTCGGTTTGCGGAAAATTTCGACGAAAAATGGCCAAGTGCTTTTAAACAATCGCCCCATCTATCAGAAATTGATTCTAGACCAAGGCTATTGGCCACATACGCACTTGACAGCGCCATCGTTAGAAGCGCTTGAACAAGATATTGACGCAATTATTGCGATGGGGTTTAATGGCGTGCGCAAACATCAAAAAATTGAAGACGAACGGTTTTATGCTTTATGTGACCAGAAAGGTTTGCTCGTTTGGGCAGAGATGCCATCTGCTTATACCTTCTCCCGAGAAGCAGTGGGCGCTTTTACGAGCGAATGGCAGGAAGTCGTATGCCAGCTTGCCCATTACCCATCCATTATCGCCTGGGTCCCCTTTAATGAGTCGTGGGGCATCAAAGACGTGTTAAAAAGCAAACAACAACAAGCATTGACTGAAGCGATTTACCATTTGACAAAGTCGATAGATGAGACGCGCCTTGTTATTGCAAATGACGGTTGGGAGCATACCATTTCTGATTTAATCACGCTTCACGACTATGAAGAGTTTGCTGAAGCGTTTCTGGCAAGATATGAGGACAAAGACGCGCTCTTAAGCAACCATTACCCTCATAATCATGACAAGTATCCATTCGCCGAAGGCTACCACTATAATGGCCAGCCTGTTTTAATCAGTGAATATGGCGGCATTGCTTTTAAGTCGGAAGACGGCTGGGGGTACGGCAACCAAGTCGCAACGAAACAAGCGTTTCTGCAGCGCTATGAAGCGATTACCGATGCGATAAAAGCACTTCCTTATGTATCCGGTTTTTGCTATACGCAAATTACAGACGTTCAGCAAGAAATCAACGGGTTGCTTGATGACAACCGAAAGCCGAAATTGGATTTAACCGACATAAAAGCGGTGAATGACAAAATGTAAAAACATGTGGAAGGAAGACGAACGAAGCAAAGTCAACATCGCAACCATAGAAAAGAAGCTGGTTTTTCTATTAAGAAAGCCAGCTTCTTTTCTTTTTAGCGCCGATACACGACTTTAAACTGTTCGCATAAAACCGGAATTTTAGGGTGGAAGGCAAGCCCGTGAGTTTCAAGCTCCTGCGTAAAAAACGGTTCGTGCACATCTTGCCAATAAGCAAGGGAGCGGTCTCCTTCTCCTTCCAAAAAAGCATGTTCTTCTGTCACTTGATTGTAAGGAATGACCGTGACAGCCGTTGTCATGATCACAGCGACAGCTTCCCCTTTGCCGTTAAGCAGGACATGATGCTGACCAACTTTTGGCAGCGATTCTTGCTCCAATTCATACAGCGTGTAATTGGAAGAAGTAGCTGTTTTCTTCCCGGCTAGTACGAGTTCAGCTAGCTCATCGGCCATTTCTTCCGTATTGCCGAATGCCCAAGCTTCATAGTGATCTGGCACATTTTGAGAACGGCTTTTAAACGATTGCCACAATGCTGCAGCTGAACGATCTTCCATAATGATCCCTGCTTTCTTCTTCTAGGTGTGAATACGGATTAAGGTGTGAGTGGCTCTTCTTGGCCAGCGATTTTGAACAGCGCATACAAATCGGCCTTGTTTTCGAGAAAATCAGCTAGTGAATATTGGTCAAGGACCTGGAAGAAGGCATGCTGCGCTTTAGCTAGTGCTTCTTTTAATTTGCAGCTATTCGAAATTAGGCAGTTGTTGTTGTCACGAAAGCATTCAACGAGTTGAACATCTTCCAGTTCGCGCACTAACTTGCCAATATTGATATCAACAGGCTTGTGGGCAAGGGCAATGCCGCCATTCTTACCGCGAATCGTGTGGAGCACGCCTTTTCTGCCGAGGTCATGGATGACTTTTTGTAGGTGATTCAATGAAATGTTGTAGACTGAGGCAATGTCTTTCACTTGTGTACGTTCGCCATCTGGCAAACTGCCGACATAGAGAAGTGCTCTCAACGCGTAGTCAGTGTAAGTCGTTAATTGAATGGCCATCACTCTCCTTTTCACACACTATTAGAATAGCATATTTCCGTAAAAGGGCAGGATTTTTTGAGAATGGTAGCAATAATCAAATTCTTTTTTGCTCCATTCGTATACAAGAAGGAAGACGGTCCTATAAGGAATAACTAAACAATAGACTATTGCCAAAGCCATCCACATTACGTAGGCTGAAAGTTAAAAACTTTAAAGCGAGGGAGATGTATATCCGAATGACGTGTTTATTTTGTGCCATTGCCAATAAGGAAGTAAAAAGTCATATTGTGTATGAAGACGAACAAGCTATCGCTTTTCTAGATATTCAGCCAATCAACCCAGGACATATGCTTGTCATTCCAAAAAGGCACCAGGAAGCACTCCATACGCTGGGAGAACAGGAATATATCGATGTCATGAAAGCAGTTAGGCGCTTAAGCAAACAGGTGGATGATACGCTCCGACCTAAGAAAGTCGGCGTTGCCATTGCCGGTTTTGACCAAGCCCATCTTCATGTTCATATTGTCCCGATGCACGCGTACCACGACTTAACGCCGAGCAAGTATCTTGACAAAAGCATTGCTGTTGCGAAGGAAGAAGAGCTTATAGCGATGAAACAGCTGTTAACTATGAACAAATAGGCAGTTCTCGACCGATTTAATTGTAAAAAGGCTTGCCGATTTCTGTCGAAGCCGTTATATTGTTATTGAGAATGAAAATTGTTATCAACAAAAGGAGCAGAATAGATATGAAAAAGAGGCATGTATTTGTCGCTGCCAGCGCGTTTATGTTATTAGCGGCATGTAATAGCAGCAACGAGGGGAACGGACAAGAAAATACATCAAAAGACGGCAATAGTGACACAGGTTCCATCACGGTTACGGACACACAAGGAGAGCAAACGTTTACAGAACCGGCTAAGCGTGTCGTCGCCCTTGACTGGACGTATGTAGAAAATTTATTGGCCCTTGGTGTCCAGCCAGTTGGAGTGGCTGACGTCGAAAATTACCATAAATGGGTAGATGTCCGCGAAGAGCTTTCAGACGATGTCGTCGATGTAGGCTTGCGGACGGAGCCTAATTTGGAGGCTATTGCCCAATTAGAGCCGGACCTCATTATATCAGCAAATTATCGTTCTGAAAACATTGAAGAGGAACTGAAAGACATTGCGCCAATGCTCATCTTTGATCCTTATCCTGAAGAAAGCAAAGGCATTACCCATTACGAAGAAATGGAAACGACATTCCGCGAAATGGCAAAAGTGGTAGACAAAGAGGCGGAAGGGGAAGCCATACTGGCTGAACTCGATGAAAAATATGAAGAAGGCAAGGAAAAAATCGAGTCTATGGATCTCGAGACGAGAGATTTCGTGTTGACGATGGCTTATACCGATAACCAAGCGCCTGTGTTCCGCTTATTCAATCCGAATGGAATGGCGCCAGCAATTTTAGAGAAGATTGGCTTAAACAATGCCTATGATTCAGGAAGCTTTGAGTTGTACGGGTACGCTACGACGGGGGTAGAGGAGCTGCTTTCAGTCGAGGACGCAAACTTCCTTCATATCGTCCAAGACGATGATGGCTTATTTGAGGAAGGGCTGGCAAACAATGCAGTATGGAATGACTTGAATTTCGTAAAGGAGGGCCGGGTTTATGCCCTTGGCGGTGACACGTGGCCGTACGGTGGTCCTCTGTCGGCAATGACGTTGATTGACCGCACCGTTGAAGCATTAGACCAGTAAGCATGAATGAACAAGGCAAGAGCGTTTTTTATTCTTTTTTTCTTTTAATAATAGGCCTTTCTTTGTTGTTGGTGATTTCCGGCCTTCATTTAACGCAAGGACAAGCACCGTTTACACTAAAGGAGCTTGTGCTTGGTTTATGGGAAGGAGATGACCGTATTCAAAGCGTCGTTTTTGGCATCCGCATGCCAAGGGTCGCTGTCGGTTTATTGGCTGGCGGCGCTTTGGCAATGGCCGGCTTGGTCCTGCAAACGCTGACGAAAAACCCACTTGCTTCGGCGGGGACGCTTGGCATTAATGCTGGTGCCTATTTTATGGTCGTAGCTGCAGCTGTTTTTTTTCCAGGCTTAAACAGTTCGTACCCATTTATTGCGTCTTTTCTCGGCTCTGCATTCGCAGCGCTTCTTGTCTTCTCACTTGCTGGACGGGCAATGGATCCCGTCCGCGTTGCTCTGACGGGGATGATTGTCTCTCTTTTGTTTGCGGCTGTGACGAGCGGGTTGCAGCTTATGTTTGAGCAAGAGACAAACGGCTTGTTTTTGTGGGGGGCAGGCACATTGATCCAGAATGACTGGTCTGGATTCCGGTTTGCACTCCCGTTCATCGTTTGTGCCGGCTTGCTTTTGCTTTTATTAGGAAAACAATTTGACTTATTGCTTTTAGGGGAAGAGGCTGCTGCTGGCCTAGGTGCATCTATCCAGCGGATCAAAGCAGCTGGATGGCTGTTGGCCATCATGTTGGCGGCTGCGACAGTAAGCGTCGCTGGACCAATTGGCTTCATTGGCTTAATGGCGCCACACATTGTCCGGATGCTCGGCATTCGCGGCCATCTGCAGCAGCTCATCCATGCCTTTGTGTGGGGCGCCTTTTTGCTCATCGCTGCAGATGTACTGGCTCGGTTCATTCAGCCGGGAAGTGAAATCCCTGTTGGCGCGATCACTGCTTTAATAGGCGGACCGTGGCTGATGTACTTAGCTTACCGGACAGGAAAACGCTATAAAGGGCAGAATCAGACGCTGCGTGGGAATCGAAGCAAGCTGTCGTTTCCTTGGTTGATTACAAGTATGGTGGCAGCTTTGCTCGTGGTGGCGATCGGTGCACTTGCGTTCGGCGGCGGTAGCTTTTACAGTTTTCCGGAAATGGTATCAGGAGCCCTTTTCGATACAGTCACGGTGCAGTTCCGTTGGCCGCGGGTGCTTGTTGCCTTTCTCGTTGGTTCGTTGTTAGCCCTTTGCGGCGTTTTGCTGCAAAGTGTGCTCCGCAATCCACTTGGCGACCCGTCGATTTTGGGAATTACTTCTGGCGGTGGCGTCGGCGCCCTGTCTGTTATAGTGCTGTTTCCGTCACTATCGTTTGCCTGGGTGCCTGTAGGGGCAGCCACCGGCGCGGGACTGGCGATCGCTATTATTCTGTTAGCGACGAAACGATCGAATTGGGAACCCATTTCTTTGGCGTTAATGGGCGTCGCCGTCTCAGCGATGGGGTCAGGCATCATTCAAATTTTAACTGTCAAGGCAGGAGTCGGCGTTGCACCTGTCCTTCTCTGGTTAGCAGGAAGCACCTACGGGATGAATTGGCAGGATGTCTGGTTTCTCGCTTTCGTGCTGATCGCGCTCGTTCCTATTTCTTACTCGTTTTCCCGTCAACTTGACGTTCTCGCCTTAAACCAAGAAGTATCGGTTACGCTTGGCTTGCGTATTCAGCTTGTCCGTGTCCTCGTCTTGCTTTTGGCCGTTGGCGCTGGAGCAGCCGCGGTGGCCGTAGCAGGGGCGATTAGTTTTATTGGCCTTCTTGCTCCACACGCTGCTAGGGGAATCGTTGGCGTCAAAACCCGTTTCGTTGTCCCTGTTTCCATGTTGCTAGGCGGCATTCTCCTTGTGACAGCTGATTTGCTAGGCAGGCTTGTCCTTTATCCGAAAGACATTCCGTCTGGTTTGCTCGTTGCGATCATCGGCGCACCTTATCTGTTATATATTATGAAAAAATTGTAGGTAGTTAAAGTTGGCTAAAAAGGGATCAGCCCGTCTTGGTAACCAGGCGGGCTGATCCCTTGTTATTTACGGAAAGGCTTCTTTATCCTGATCGTTAACAACAAGCAACTTGCTCAACGTTTTGGCTGCTTGTTTTTCACCTTCCCTCACGGAAGACACCAACAAAGTTGTCATTCTTTCTCACATATCCTATCACTGTTGGGACAGCAATCTTTAGATCAATTAGTTGTATTAAACAAGGGAACACTTAAAAGATTAGCTGTTATGAACAATGACTATTTAAATAGCGTTGTTATAATTCAATTTGAATCAACTCCGTTATTGTCGGCTGGTGCATAGAAATGAAAATAGATTGGAACGAGGCGAAAAGTCGAAATAAACTGAACAAGGAAGAGGGGATCTAGTTGAGTTTAGTGATAAAACAAGTCAATAAATCGTACCAATCAAATGAAGCAACAAAGCATGTCTTAAAAAACGTAAGCTTTAGTGCAGGAGAAAATGAATTTGTGTGCATACTCGGCCATAGCGGTTGCGGCAAGTCGACATTGCTTAATTTGATTGCAGGGTTTTCTAGCCAAGACGAGGGAATCATTGAAGTAAACGGAAAGCCAATTGAAGGTCCGAGTAAGGAACGGGGCGTGGTTTTTCAAGAACATGCTTTATTTCCTTGGTATACCGTGATTGAAAACATTGCACTTGGACCGATTTTGGGAGGACAACCTAAGGCTAAAGCTTTGGAAATGGCTTTCGAATATTTAGTGCTTGTCGGGTTAGCAGAATGTGCAGATCAATACCCAAGCCAACTGTCAGGCGGGATGAAACAAAGGGTTGGGATTGCGCGGGCATTAGCGAATAAACCCCGTATTCTATTAATGGATGAACCGTTTGGAGCGCTTGATATTTTGACAAGAGAGACAATGAGAAAAGAGTTGTTATCGATTTGGATGCAGCTTCAGACGACGGTTCTTTTTGTTACACATAGTATTTCAGAAGCTGTCCATTTAGCTGACCGAATTTTAGTAATGAAAGATGGGGAGATTAAGGCGAATATTGAAGTCCCATTAAGCCGGCCAAGAGATGAGGAAAGCACCACGTTTTTAAGGATGGCCAAAGATATGCAAGCCTTGTTGTCGGCAGATAATCAGAAATTGAAGGCATTAGGAGGATGAATCGATGTCAGCAATGGGAAGTCCGAATATGCAGTCAGCGACCATGAATCATAAAGGCATCGCAAAAAGAAAGCACTGGCTCGATCAAGATCGTTTGTTTCGTGGTATGACGGTTATTGGTTTCTTTCTATTATGGCAAGTTGTAGGGATGTTAAATGTCCAAATGGAGTGGATGAATCCGGCGTTTTTGCCAACGCCAGTGAATGTTCTTGAGGCAGTCTTACATCTCCACAACCAAGGTGTGTTATTCACTCATATCTGGTCCAGCACGTGGCGGTTGCTATTAGGTTTTGCACTTGGGGTTGTACTTGCGGTTATGCTCGCTTTTATGATTGTAAAATTTAAGCTTGTACAAAATATAGTCGAGCCATTCCTAAATATGGTTGGCCCAATCCCTCCATTTGCGCTGTTACCGATTTTTATTATTTGGATGGGAGTTGGAGAACTGCCAAAATTGACGTTAATTACATATGCAACCGCTATTCCAATGATTGCTTATACTGTTGACGGCATCCGCAATGTCAATCCGCTTTTGATTCGTTCGGCGCTATCGCTTGGTGCGAACCAATGGCAAGTGTTTAAAAAAGTCATTTTGCCTGCCTCGCTACCGCCAATATTCGTAGGCATGCGTGTCACATTGGCCATTTCTTTTTCAGCGATGGTCGTAGCTGAAATGATTGGTTCGTATTCAGGGTTAGGCTATTTGATTATTGATTCGAGAAACTTTTTTCAAATGGATAATATGTTTTTGGCGGCAGCTTTAATTGGTGTGCTTTATTCGATCTTTGCTTTTATTCTCGGGCAAATGGAAAAGCGGTTGTTTAAGTGGAAGCAAGGCACACAAATCAATGATGCAGTAACGAAAACGAGGTAAATGAGTGATGGAAGAGTGGGGGAATCGAGAATGTTGAAAAAGGCAAAGCGGGTATCCAATGGTGCAGGCATAGCGCTCGTAACGGCAGCGCTATTAAGTGCTTGTGGGAATGGGAATGAACCAGCTGGTGTGGGCACAAATGAATCCAGTGACTTAGAAACAACAGATATAACGTTGTACGGCGTTGTCGATACACAAGTCTCCGCACAACAGATTGTTGCAGATAAAATGGGTTTTTTTGAAGATGAAGGATTAAATGTAACAAATCAAATTGTTCAATCCGGACCAGACATTGGCCCTCTAATTGCTAGCGGGGATGCGCAAGCAAGCTTTGAAACAACCATTACGAATATTACATTAAAGGCTTCCAATGTAGACAATGTTATTGTTGCTCCAATGGCGAATATTTCTGGTACACAGGCGGTGATTGCCCACCCCGATTTTGAAGTGGGCAGTGCAAAAGATTTAGAAGGGGCGACAATAGGGATGGTCCAAGGGGCGGGCGTAACGATTGCCCTGCAAAACATGGCTGATGAACTTGGTGTTGATTTAGATACGGTGAACTTTATTAACATGTCGCCTACGGATCAAATTGCCGCGCTGGACAATGGGAACATTGATTTAATGGCAGCTTGGGAGCCGTGGATTACAACAGGAGTAGAACAAGGAGCAACGTTTTTATTTAGCGGAAACGTTTCAGAACTTCCTGGAGCAGAAGGGGAAGTTGATTGGATGCAGTATTATTCGACGTTCCAGGTGACAGAAGAGTTTTTAGAGGAAAACCCGAATACCGTCAAAGCCCTTTTGCGCGCTCTTTTGCGAGCAACAGAATATATCAATGAAGATCGAGAAGGCGCGTTAGACATCATGGATGAAGCAATACAGCATTTGCCACGGGAACAAATTGCCGAGATCATGGAGCGCAACGAGTATTCCATGGATGTAACTGAAGACCTAAAAGAAGGTTCCGACGTGATTGGCGAACATTTATTGAATATGGACAGTATTAACCAACAGCCAGAGTTTGAACAATATACGAACTTTAGCTTGCTTGAAGAAGTATTAGCTGAATAAGGAAAGCCCACGCGGACGGATACCTTCCTCTAGCGTGGGCTTTTTCTAAAAAAAGCTGCAGCACCCATCAGTCTATAGCTCATGCCGATGTGCAGCACTCTCACAGTTAGGTCTAGCGTTTAAGAGAAAATAAAAAGAAACAAAATGGAAAGCGTTTGCGTGATGATGTGCAAACAACAATGATCTGTTCGGCCGTTGCCCCATGCTGAAAAAGCTGATTTAATCTGTGAAAAAACCTTACACATTTTAGGTAGGATCTACGAATCGGTGATTCCACGAAAAACGCCAATGAAAGGATCGCTGTGCGGTTTTATTGTTCCACACTAGACATCGAAATACCCCCCTTTTCCAACAAAATGATAGTTAACGATAGATTATTTAGTTAATTTAAACAATGACGCACGCCAGTAAAAACACTACTATTGCCTATAACAACAGCAAATGCGACATAGTCTTGCATAACAAAAGGGGGCGTTTTGTTTGGATCGACGAGAAAAAGAACTAGTTGCCTTTGACCGAGTTGGCAAAATGTACAATAACGGTACGGTTGCTTTACATTCGTTTAATCTCCAGATTAGAAAAGGAGAATTTGTCACTTTTTTAGGGCCGTCCGGTTGCGGAAAATCTACAGCATTGCGGATGGCGGCAGGGCTTTCCGAACCAACGGATGGAGAAGTAACGGTGTTTGGCCAGTCGCCAAAACAAACAATCAAAGAGACCACTAACGTCGCTTTTGTTTTCCAAGAGCCAACGTTGCTGCCGTGGCGTAAAGTCATTGACAACGTCGTGTTGCCTCTTGAACTGAAAGGCGTGAGTAAAAAAGAAGCGCGCAGCGAAGCACAGCGCGTGCTAGAGATGGTCGGGCTAACCAAACACCTTTATTCGTATCCGCGGCAATTGTCCGGCGGCATGCAAATGCGTGTATCGATTGCCCGGGCATTGGCAGCAAAACCGAAATTGTTATTGATGGATGAGCCATTTGCCGCTCTTGATGAAATCACTAGGCAAAAATTGCAAGTCGAGTTATTGGAAATTTGGAAAAAAGAAGCCGCGACGATTTTGTTCGTCACACACAATGTGTTTGAAGCTGTCTTTTTGTCTACGAAAATAGCTGTGCTTTCAAGCAGCCCAGGACGGCTTACAGAAGTGATTGATGTCAACTTGCCAAGCCCTCGGAGGTTGGAAGATCGGACCTCAGAAATCTATAACGATTATGTTGAACAAGCGAGTAAGGCACTTGAAGAAGGTTCGAACAAACAGAAGGAGGGAGCCTAATGCCAACAACGACGATCCAGCAGGCAAAAAAGCCAGTTGTTTCTAAGCGCTCCCCGCAGCGAAAGCCTCAATTGGCAAGCAATCGTTTTACCCGCTATTTTTTAGGTCCAATTATAGCCTTTATCGTGTTTGTTTCTACCTGGCAGCTGATTCCGCTTATGCTAGGCATCCCTCACTATATTTTGCCAAAGCCGACAGACGTTGTCGCCTCTGCGGCGAGTCAGTGGCCACTATTGTCTGAGGCAGTCAGCGTCACTGTCGTCGTTTCTGCTATTGGTTTTTTGCTTAGTGCTGTGATTGGCGTAGGCATTTCGATCTTGCTGGCAAGCTCAAAAGTGATTGAGCGCAGCATTTACCCATACGCAATTATTTTGCAGACGTTGCCTGTGGTAGCTATTGCCCCCATTATTGTCATTTGGTTTGGAGCTGGTTTTAATGCGATTGTCGTTGTCTCGTTTTTAATTGGTTTCTTTCCAATTGTTTCAAATACCCTCATGGGCCTTAATTCGGTCAATAAGCAAATGGACGAGCTATTTTCTCTTTATAACGCGTCAAAATGGCAGAAAATGTGGAGGCTTCGTGTACCGGCAGCACTGCCGTTTATGATGGCGGGTTTGAAAATCTCTGCTACTTTATCGATTGTCGGCGCCATTGTCGGCGAATACGTCGCTGGCGTCGGCGGAGGGAAAGGAGGAATTGGCTACGCGATAACGGTGGCAGCCATTCAAGTGAACACGTCCTTTATTTTTGCACTGGCCATTTGCGGCGCTATTCTTGGCATAGGTTTTTATTTGGCAATGAGCCTTTTGTCGAAAGTAGTCCTTGGTTCGTGGCATGAATCTTCCATCAAACAAGACCTTTAAAGAAAGCAGGGAAATCAACATGGAAAATCGACAAAAACGTTACCGGTTGCTGGCTTTGTCGCTTTTAGGGGCAGCGGTTTTGAGCGGCTGTGGCGGTGAGGCGACAGGAGATGGGCCAAAAGAAGTGAAGCTAGTCTTAAACTGGTTTCCAAAAGCGCAGATGGGCGGTTTCTTTGCTGCTCAGTCACAAGCGTATTACGAAGACAACGGCCTTGACGTTGACATTGAACCAGGTGGCCCTGAAGTCTCGGCTATTCAAATGGTGGCGGCAGGCCAAGCCGAGTTTGGCTTAGCCCATGCTGACCAAATCTTAATCGCAAGGAACCAAGGCATTGAGCTAGTAGCGCTAGCGGCGAGCTTGCAGGAAAGCCCGCAAGCACTCATGTTCCATGAAGGGCATGGGACGGACAGCTTTGCCGACATCAACGGTCGGACCGCTTATATTGAGCCAGGGATTCCATATTGGGATTATTTAAAATCACAATATGACTTAAGCGACGTGACCGAACTTGCTTACAATGGCCAACATGTTAATTTTCTTGAAAATGAAGAAGCGGTGACACAAGCGTTTTTAACGTCAGAACCGTTTTTTCTTGAACGGGAAGGAATTGGCACAGAGACGTTATTGATTTCAGAGGCTGGCTACAATCCATATAATGTCGTTTTATTTGTCACTAAAGACTATTTAGATAGCAACAAGGAAACGGTTGAGCGCTTTATGGAAGCGTACACGGCTGGCTGGGACTATTACAAGGACCATGATGAGGAAGTGAACGAAGTCATCCATGAGGCGAACGAAAACATCGCTTTAGAAGAACTTGCGTATGAAGCAGAAACGCAATTCGAATTTGTCTTTGGGGGCGATGCAAAGGAGAATGGAGTCGGGTTTATGACAGAAGAACGTTGGGGAGATTTGATCCACCAGCTCGTCGAAATCGGTCAATTGCAGGAAACAGTCGATCCAAATGAAGTTTTCACGACTGAGTTTTTGCAGCACTAGATTAGACGGGGAGAAGATCTAACAACTCCATTTGCAAATAGGCCGTGAATGGTTAAACTGATTGGAATCAGAATCCAAAAAAGGGGGGATGGTGGCGGTGTTGTTCGCCGGTCTTCTCTTTTTCGTACAGTGAAGGGGGTGCAGATAAATGGAAAATATGCATGACATCATCAGTCGGCTAGATAAGACGAACCAACGAACAATGCTGGCAACGATTATCGCTGTTGATGGCTCTGCTTACCGCAAAGAAGGGACAACGATGCTAGTGGAGGAAGACGGCACTAGAACCGGTCTTTTAAGCGCCGGCTGCCTAGAGGAGGATATTAGCGCCCGCTTTGCCTCTGTCTGGGCGCAAGGGCCTATGGTTGAGCGCTATAATATGCGCGCCCTTGACGATGCTTCCTGGGGACTAGACGGCAGTGGCTGCAATGGTGTTGTTGATGTGCTATTGCAGCCGGTGAACGATACGTTGCTTTCATTCCTGCGTAAAACAGGGCAGGCTCTAGCGAGAGGGCAAACGGTAGCGCTTATCCGCAGCGAGGATGTAAGCCAATATCTTTGCCAGACAGAGTCTGGGGAAATGTTTGGCGTTTGGAATGGGGAGAACCCACAGTTGGCAGGGGTTGAAAAAAGCGGCGTTATTTACAGCACTAACTTAACGAAAAACCTATACCTCCAAGTGATACGGCCAAAGCCAAGGCTGTTTGTGTTTGGCGCCCAGGCTGACGCCAAGCCGCTCGTGCAGTTTGCTGCCAAAGTCGGCTTCAGCGTCCATGTGGTCGATTGGCGCCCCGCTCTCTGTACAAAAACTCATTTTCCTGATGCTGATAAACGTATCATCGGTTTTCCTCATGAAGTCATTCCAACGCTTTCTTTTAAACAAGACGATGCCGTCCTGCTTATGACCCACCACTTTCAACGGGATCAAGAAATTGTATCCCACTTGCTTGATGTCCATCTTGCCTATTTCGGCATCCTTGGTTCAAAAGCACGTACGGCTCGTTTGCTAGCAACCGCTCACGTGCCAGAGGGAATCCGCACACCGGTCGGCTTGCCAATCCGAGCGGAAGGGCCTGAAGAAATTGCGGTTAGCGTTGTCGCCGAATTGATCCAAATGGTAAAAGCAGAACAACGGATACAGGCGCTAACATGAAGACGGTCGCCATCTGCCTTGCTGCTGGCCAAAGTGCACGAATGGGCGAAAACAAACTAGCGCTGCCCCTTTTGGAAACTACTGTCGGCAGCGCCAGTTTAAAAACGGCACTTGGCACAGATGTCGCTAAAATCGTCGTCGTTATCGGCGAAAAATACGGGCATACAAGCTGGCTCGACCCGAAACTGCTCGCTGATCGCCGTATCATGCTCGTCTGCTGCCGAAAAGCGGCAGAAGGCCAAGCGGAATCATTGAAATGTGGACTTGAAGTAGCTGGTGCCCTAGGCGCTTCTGCTGTGCTGATCCTTCTCGCCGACCAGCCGTTTTTGCCTGCGTCTGTCATAAAAAGCGTGTTGGCTACAGCAAAGAGGAGGCCCGATGCCACGTCAGTCTCCGCCTGCTATAAAGGCAAACAAAGGCCGCCAGCGTTATTTCGCCAGTCGCTGTTTGTAAAGCTGCATGCCCTTGCTGGCGACGAAGGTGCAAGGGCGGTTTTGCGCAAGGACAAAAGCAGCCTGGCTGTCCCTGTTGCTGTTGCGTCTGCGTTTTTCGATATTGATACAAAGGAGGATTATCAATGGGCTTGCCGCCATTTGCAGAAGTGGAAATGAACCAGTATCCGCCTGTGTCTATGCCAACGACAGTCGAGCAAGCATGGGCGGAGGCGCAAAAGCCAGGCTCGACCTTCGTCGCGGGTGGAACGATTGTACAAATGCGGAGGGAACAAGGATTTGACATGGGCAACCGCTTTGTTTCTTTAGAGCAAATCCGTCGTTTGAAAACAATGATAGAGACCGATACCGCTATCTATATTGGTGCTTTTGCGACGCTAGCCGAATGTTTGAATAGCAAGATGGTCGCACAAGAACAGCCCCTGCTAGTGCAGGCGCTTGCTTCTATTGGCGCTCCTGCGGTGCGAAATCGCGCTACACTTGGGGGCAACATCGTATACGGCAAAGGCGATTCCATTCCAGCGCTGCTTGTGCTGGAAGCGAACGTCGTTTTATATCACGATGGATTGGCGACGATGCCATTGTCGGAATGGCTTCAGCAAAAGCCAAACGCCCTTTTAACAGAAGTGGAGATTGGCAAATGGCCAGACATGACGCAACGTTTCTGGCTATATGAAAAGGTCGGGCGCCGTGAAACATTTACGGCATCATTAGTGACGGTTGCTGGCGTTGCAGTCCTTGATAACGATCAAACCATTAAAGAACTGAAGTTAGCCGTCGGTGGCGGAGAAATGGTGCCGCACCGACTGCTTGAGATAGAACAGCGCCTTATCGGGAAGCCACTTACGAATGAGTTGCTTGCCGACGTCTACCAGTTTATTAAGCAAACGGGCACACTTGTTGGCACGCCCTTTGCGACGGAAACGTATTTGCGGATGGTGCTCGCAAACCAGATTGTCTCGTTCGTCGATGGCTTGAGAGGGGGAAGAGGAGATGGAAAAACGAACGATTCGTTATGATGGCATTCCCAAAGTCACTGGTTCGCTCCACTATTTAACCGACCTAACGTTTAGGGACACGTTGTATGGCAAAATTTTGCGCAGTCCCTACCCCCATGCGCGCATTCTCTCCATCCATACGGAGAAAGCCAAACAGTTGCCGGGAGTCAAAGCGGTACTCACTTATGCGGATGTGCCTGCGGTCAATGGCTATGGCATCATTGTTCCAGACCATCCCGTTTTTTGTGATACGCATGTCCGTTATGTAGGTGACGCGGTGGCCGCTGTCGCTGCTGTATCGGTGGAAGTAGCAAAAGCAGCGTTGGTGTTAATTGAAGTGGAGTATGAAGAACTCCCTGTACTTGACTCTCCTGAGAAAGCGTTAGAACCGCAAGCAATCAAGCTCCATCCAGAAGGCAACATTCTCCATGTTGCCCATCATCAAAAAGGCGACATTGGCCAAGGGTTCGCGGCTGCGGCGGCGATTGTTGAGGAAACGTATGAATTGCCGAGGCAAATGCATGCCTATATGGAAACGGAAGGAGGGACAGTCGTTCCGGAAGCGGACGGGGGTATAACCGTATATATGGGAACACAGCATGGGTTTAAAGATCGCTTTCAACTAGCACGGATTTTAGGTATACCAGAACAACAGATTCGCATTGTCTCAAGTCCGATGGGCGGGTCCTTTGGTGGCAAAGATGAGCTCAATCTCCAACCTTACGCAGCTTTACTCGCCTTAAAAACAGGGAGGCCAGTTAAAATTCACCACACGCGAATGGAATCAGTGCGAGCAGGGCTCAAACGCCATCCGATGAAGATCACTGTGCGCACGGGCGCCGACCAAATGGGCTGCCTTACTGCCCATCACGTGGAAATCATTGCCGATACTGGCCCTTACACGACACTGGGGCCAGCCATTCTTGATTTCGCCGTAGAGCATGCGGTTGGCCCTTACCGGATTCCACATGTCCTCGTTAATGGAAAGTCGGTGTTTACGAACAACGCCAATGCTGGTGAATTCCGTGGTTTTGGCGGCAACCAAATGACGTTTGCCCTTGAAGGACAAATGGACCGCCTTGCTGACAAGCTCGGAATGTGCCCGGTAGAACTGCGGCGCCGTAATTTGCGGCGTGCCGATGATTTAGGCCCTTTAGAGCAGCGAATTGTTCCGACCGATGGCGCACGCCTTGTGTTGGAGCGACTTGCAGAAACAACGATGAGGGAACATACGACATCGTCTCGTAAACGAGTCGGCACAGGCTTTGCGTTAACAATGCACGGCGGTGGGTTAGGGTACGGACGTCTTGATCGCGGTGGAGGTCGGCTTTGCTTGACAAAAGAAGGAAAAATTGAGGCTGCCTTTGGTTTTGAAGAAGCCGGCCAAGGAATTTTAACAGTGATTGAAACGATGATGCTTAAAGCGTTTCAGTGCGGGCGGAGCGATCTCGACATCCAAATTGGTGACACAGGCCGTGTGCCGCCCACAGGCTCGACGACAGCTTCTCGGGGCACGAGCATGGTATGGACCGCAATCGAACGATTGAAAGAGCCTTTTATAAAGGCGTTGCTGGACCAGGCGATGCGGGCAACGGGAATAGAGGAAAAGCGGTTGCAACTCGGTGCGGGTGGCGTTTACGAACAGGGGACATTGGTTATCGACTATAAAAGCCTGGCCCGCTTTAGTGAAATGCCTCTCTGTTTAGAAACATCGTTTGATTTTCCAACTTCTCCTGATCCTACAGAAGGCGGCCACTACTTGTACACGTTTGCCGCTGTAAAAGCAAAAGTAGAAGTCGATCGGATCACCGGCCGAGTCCAAGTACTCGATTTAAAACAGGCCGTTGCCGCAGGCCCTGTCGTAAATGAACTCGGCTATAGGGGGCAAATCGAAGGCGGCGGCGTAATGGCGCTCGGCTATGCCTTGATGGAAGAAGCGATCATGGAACAAGGCAAGTATGCGACTGAAAATTTTGATACGTACATGATTCCTAGCATAAAAGATGTGCCGTTTGACATGGAAACAGAAGCCATTGAGACATTAGAGCAAGGGGATTGCTATGGGCCAAGAGGCGTAGGCGAAATTGGCACCGTTGCCGTTGCACCGGCCATCGCTAAAGCAATCCATCAAGCTTGCGGCTGTTGGGTGGCGAAGTTGCCGGTTTCGCCAGAACGTTTGCTGGAAGCGATGGAAGAGAGGGAGGAGGATTCATGGCATTCACACGTGCTAACAACCGAAAAGTAAGCCTGACCTTTCAAATCAATGGCCAGACGAGGCAAGTGGAAACATACGCTAGCGTGAGGCTGGCTGATGTGTTGAGAGAGGAACTAGGCTTGACTGGCACAAAAGTGTCATGCGGCATTGGCCGTTGCGGTGCCTGCGCCGTGCTTATGGATGGAAAAGTGGTCAATAGCTGTTTGCTCATGGCGTTCCAAGCAACGAATGTCGAGTTGCAAACGATTGAAGGAATTACCGCTTCTGCCGAAAACGGGGTTGACCCTATGCAGCAAGCATTTTTAGAAGAAGGTGGCTTCCAATGCGGCTATTGCACCCCAGGGATGGTGGTCGCTGCTAAAGCGTTGCTGAATGAAAACCAGGCCCCGAGTGATGAGGAAATGGCCGAAGCATTGTCAGGCAATTTATGCCGTTGTACTGGCTACGCCGGTATTATCCGAGCCGTGCGGAAAGCGGCAAAAGGAAAGCAGGAGAGTGATGTCGAAGGGCCGAACAGTAGCGCGAAAAGGCTGCTCGAATAGAAAGAGATCGCGCTTTCTGAACGACAGGGAGGCGGTTGCGACAGTCGTATTTAGTCGTTTTACCCACTCGAAAAAACAGGCGCAGCCCGGTTACACATCGGGTTGGCGCCTGTTTTTCGCAAGCTTTTCGATTTATTCGGCATCGTCTTTGCAGAGAGGAGCTCGGTCAAATGGTGAATTCGCTCTCCCCATACGGGTGCCAAGCGGCTGACAGCGCCTTGGCCAACTCGCTGTTTAGGCCATTGCGGACTTTTCTGTTTGTTCGTAGTAGGAAAGCGCCGCTTGGACGGCTTTACCGGTTTCAATCTTTGTACCGTAATGGAGAAGCGCTGCCTCAAGTGCTGCGAGCACAAACAAAATGTTTTCCTTGCGACAGCTATAGCCCATTGTGCCAATCCGCCAGATTTTCCCATGGAGCGGTCCGAAAGAGCTAGCGATCTCTACGCCAAAATGGTGCAACATAAAGGCACGCACGCGATCAGCGTCAAGCCCAACAGGTACGCACACGCACGTCACCATTGGCAATTTGTGCTGATGGGAGACAAATAACTCAAGCCCCATTGCTGTTAGACCGGCAATAAGCGCTTTTTCATGGTAGGCGTGTCGCGCAAACCGGTGGGGGAGCCCTTCTTCCAGAAGAATCGCTAACCCTTTATGGAGAGCATACACCATGGAGGTTGCTTCCGTATGGTGGTTCAAACGCCTTGGACTCCAGTAATCCTGCAGCATGCCAAGGTCAAAATAGTTGCTGGCGACAACTGTCCCTCGCAGTGGTTCGTCCAAGTCGTCTTTGGTTGCAATTCCTTGTTCGACTTTTTTGCGGCGGGCAATCACTTCTTCCACTCGTTGATTGTACGTAATCGGTGCCATGCCAGCCGGGACGGACAAGCATTTTTGCGTGCCGCCGATAGCGGCATCAATGTGCCATTCATCGACTAAAACGTCGGTTCCCCCAATCGTAGCAACCGCATCAACAACAAACAGGCAACCTTGTTCACGGCAAGCTTTGCCGATTTGAGCGAGTGGTTGCATGCATCCAGTTGACGTTTCCCCATGGACACACGCGACAATGTTAGGCTTGATTGCGTGGATGTGGTTGATTACTTCTTCTTCGCTAAACACAGTGCCCCACGTACATTCGATTTTGTGGACATCGGCCCCGTAACGTTCGCAAATTTCTACAAGCAAATGGCCGAAACGCCCGTAAATCGGCACAAGCACACGGTCTCCTCGTTCAATTAAACTGGCGAGAACAGCCTCAATCCCTGAACGTGACGTCCCGTCAACGGGATAGGCCCACTCGTTTTCTGTTTGGAACAACTTGCGCAGTTGGTCCATCGTCTGGTTCATGATGTTCGTAAAAGCAGGGTCAAATTGCCCTAGAATCGGCATGCTCATTGCCTGCAAGACACGGGGGTCGACTTCTACCGGCCCTGGCGTCATAATCGTCCGCTTTGCTGAAAGGTACGTATCCATTGCAATTCTCCTTCAAAAACATTTTGCAGCTTTAAACTAATAGGCAAGCTTATACAAAAGGGCGGCAAGTGCAGATACGCCAGCTTCCAAATCTTCATCGGCTGTAAACTCCAATGGGGAGTGGCTAATGCCGCCTTTGCTAGGGACAAACAACAGTGCCGTTGGGCAGCAACTGCCGAAAATTTGCGTATCATGCCCGGCGCCGCTGTACATGTATTGGACTGGAAGCCCTGTTTTTTGCGCAGACTGGAATGCCATTGCTGTAAGGTCTGCGTCCATCGCTACTGGAGCGACGTCTGCCCACTGGTCCACAGAGATGCCTAACTGGCTCGCTTGCTCTTGTTCATGGAAGAACGTCTCCATTTCCTCACAGTAGCGATCGAGCATGTTCGTGGAATGGTGGCGGATATCAAGAGAAAAGCTCACTTTGCCAGGGATGACATTGGCTGTATTTGGGAAGGCTTCAATTTGCCCAACGGTGGCGACAAACGCCTCGTCGATTTTCCTTGCTTTGTCTACTAAGCGGGTAATTAAGCGCGAAGCTAGTTCCATCGCATCTTTGCGCATGTGCATCGGCGTTGTGCCAGCATGGTTGGCAGCGCCTTCCACCGTTACCGTGAAACGCCTTTGACCGACAATAGCCTTGGCAATGCCAATTTTGTTGCCGCTATGTTCCAACACTTGCCCTTGTTCAATATGCAATTCAATGAAACAGTCTATGTCTGTGCGGCGGGGCGCTTGATAATGGCCCTGGCCAAATCCGTTTGCGCGCATTGCCTCGCCTAAACTAATGCCTGATGCGTCAAGGAGTGCATCTATGTCCGCTTGCTCATAGCGTCCTGTAATACTGCCGGACCCCCAAAAAGCAAGGGGGAAACGGCTGCCTTCTTCCTCGCAAAGAGAGACGACATCAATCGTTTTTTTAGGGCGGCCATAGCGGGACACAAGGCGTGAGACAGCAAGCAAGCTGCCGATAATGCCATAAGCTCCATCAAATTTGCCGCCGCTGGAAACCGTGTCAATATGGGAGCCAGTGACGATTGAGGCTTGCGAAGCAAGCGTTCCTTCGATCCGCCCATAAGCATTGCCGACATCGTCAAAGAAAGCATCGAGCCCCTTTGCTTGAAATAAAGAGAAAACGGCCTGTTGGGCTTCCAGCCAGGTTGGTGTATAAAGAAGGCGTGTATTCCCGCCGTCGCTCGTTTTGCCAAAGCGAGCAAGATAGTGAATATAGGCGCTAGCTTGCTCTGTTTCCAAGCTGTTGATCATCGCAAATCGTACCCCTCGCTTTATTTTTTATGTCAGAAATGTTCCGAATACTTCTGTGTGTGACTGATTTTACTGGTAAGCTTACGATAAATCATTGGCAAATCTATTATTTTTTACGGCGAAATTTGTGCAATTTGCCTAACTAATTGAAACGGTAGAGGAGGAGATTCAGTTGAACATTTCCCAATTATTAACGCTGCCTGCCTTTTCTGGCGCGCGGCTCGTGGCAGGAAAAGCGGGGGCAGAGCGCAGTATTGAACATGTCAATATGATGGATGCCCCTGATATAGCTGGCTATTTAAAGGGCAACGATTTGCTTGTAACGACGGCTTACCATTTTAAAGATGACGCAAGCCAATTAGTTGAACTAATTGAAACGATGGCCGAAAAACGTTGCGCCGGTTTGGGGATAAAAGCGAAGCGCTTTCTCGGAAAAATACCTGAAGAAGCGGTGGCCATTGCCAATGCCCATGGGTTGCCTGTTATTGAACTGTCGGAAGAAATAGGGCTAGGGACAATTGTGAATCAAACGTTAAGCGCGATTCTTGATTTGCGCACCAATGAACTAAAAGCGGCAATTGAAGCCCATCAAACGTTCTCTGACCATATCGTTAGTGGAAAAGGGGTTGGTGAACTGTTAGAAAATGTAGCAAAAATCGTTGGCTGCTCTATCATGCTTCTTGATGAACGTTGCCAACTTGTCGGTACGACGCACGCATCGAGGACAATTGTATCGGGCCTCCAATATTTAAACCGGATGGGGTATCAGTTGTTTTTACCACAAACCGCCTATACACACCTTTCTATGATATCGGAAAAAGGACAAGTGGAAGTGTTGACAGTGTTTCCTGTAAGAACGAATAGACCAAAGCAGGCGATGCTCGTTATGTTTGGCCATATACCAGCACTCGAAAACGGTCATCTGTTAACAATTGAACAAGCGGCCAATGTCGTAGCTTTTGAGTTAATGAAAAACAACGCATTGCAACAATATACAAGAAGGGCAAAAAATGACTTCTTTTTGAACTTCATAAAGAAAGCGTATTCGTCTAAAAAGGAGACGCTAAATCGAGCACTGGAATTCGACTTGCACAATGACCAAAAATACAAATGTATTGCCGGACGACTCGATACGGAAGAAAAACAACTTGGCTTTAAACAAAGGCAAATTGAAATCGAAAAAGTGTTTGATTTTATTGAAGAAGAGTTGACTATTTTTCCGTTTGTATCTCATTTGTTTATCATGAATGACATCTGCCTCATTTTAGTGGAAGGGGAATCGGAAGAACTGGCAAGCGAAGAATACTCGCCGACATTGATCGCCTTGGAAATTATCCAAGAACGGGTAGCGGCCCATTTTGACCGGACGATTTCGTTTGGCGTCAGCAATGTATGCCATGAATTTTGGGATGTGATCGAAGCTCACGGTGAAGCCATTAATGCATTAAACTCCGGCCACCTGTCAGGAAACAAACAATTTGTGCAAACATACCAAGCAAAAGACATTTCAAAGCTGTTGCGGATGATTCCAAATGAAGACCTTGCTGAGTTTTGCGCTTATATGTTGCAAAAGCTATCAGATGCGCAAGTAAACGATTTAAGTTTACTACAGACGCTCGCTGTTTATTTGGAAACGCATTGTCAGATTTCTGAAACAGCGAAGCGTCTTTATGTCCATCGCAATACGATCATTTACCGTCTTGAAAAAATTGAAGAATTGCTCGGAAAAGACATCAAAGATCCAGAAACGACGTTGCATTTACGCTTAGCCCTTCGCATCCAGCAAATGCTTTCCGAACAAAGCGACTTGTTAGAACAGCCAAGCGTTGATCGATGATTTGGTTATTTCGCCTAATGACAGCAGACCGCCTTTTTCGTACGATTTGAAGGAATTCATTAGAGAAAAGAGGAGAGGCACTCGTGACGACGTTGGAAGAGCTCAATCAGGCCGATTGCGCCCGTTTTACAAGTATGCTTGGCCACCTTTTTGAACACTCGCCTTGGATTCCTAAGGAGGCGTGGGCTAGACGGCCGTTTGCCTCCATTTGTGATCTTCATCGGGAAATGGTGATGGTGGTAGAAGAAGCTACTTATGAAGACCAATTAAGTTTAATCCAAGCCCACCCCAGGCTAGCGGCGAGCGAAAAGGTAGGCGCTTCTTCGGCAGCAGAGCAGCAAGACGCAGGTTTGGACGTTCTTAGCAAGAGGGAAGCACTCGCCTTTTCCGAATTAAACGATGTTTATGACAAGCGTTTCGGTTTTCCTTTTGTGGAAGCGGTGAAGGGAAAAACAACACAGCAACTATACGACTCCTTGGCTGAACGGATTAACAGCACGAAAGAGGCTGAATTTAACCGGGCGCTTGCTGAAATTTATCAAATCGCGTGGTATCGCTTAGAAGCGTTCATCAAACAACAGAAAGGGTTGGTGTAGAAGTGGAAAATAAACGGACAATGTCTTATGGAAAAGGGAATGTGTTTGCCTACCGAACGTTTATGGAACCGTTAAGCGGGCTTCAGCCGATCCCTGAATCGGCATTTACTGTTCGGGATAACACTGTTTTTGGCATCAATGTCACAGTTGAGGTCGGGGGAAACGCTTTTCTGTCGTCTTTTACAGATGGGGACAATCAAATGGTTGTCGCAACCGATTCTATGAAAAATTTTATCCAACGGCATTTAGCGACTTTTTCAGGACGGACCATTGAGGGCTTTATCCGTTATGTCGGGGAGGCTTTTCTAACGACTTACAGCCACATAGACTGGGTCAAGCTAACAGGCGAAGCCGTGCCTTTTGAAAATACTACGTATGCAAATGGCGAAGAATCAAGCACAAGTTCACTCGTTTATAAGCACTCGCGCAATGAACGAAACGAAGCGTCGATTGAGCTCGTTCGCGAAGGAAACGGCTGGCAAATCAACAGCCAGAATAGCAGACTTCTTGACTTGCAGCTTGTTAAAGTGAAGGACAATTCATTTGTCGGCTTTATTCGCGATCAATATACAACGTTGCCCGAAGATTCCAATCGACCGCTTTTCATTTACTTGAACATTGGCTGGTCTTACGAAACAGACGACGATGCGCTAGGGGAGGAGCCTGCCCGTTATGTAGCTGGAGAACAAGTTGCCGATCTCGCTTCTTCTGTTTTTCATGAACTGGCCTCCCCCTCGATTCAACACTTGATTTACCAAATCGGCTGCCGCATGTTAAAACGATTTCCTCAGCTGCAAGAAGTGACGTTTGAATCGCAAAACCGAACTTGGGACACAGTTGTGGAAGACATTCCCGAAACAGAAGGGAAAGTGTATACGGAGCCGCGCTTGCCATTTGGCTTTCAACGGTTTTCCGTTACAAAAGCAGATCTCGGCCCTCAAACCACGTTTACTAGAACCGAAACAGCGCGATTATGAGCGGCTTAACCACTCACGTTTTAGACATTGGCCACGGCGTTCCTGCCCGAGGAGTGACTGTCGCCCTTTATCGTCTCCAGAAAGGAGAGTGGAAAGCAATAGCAACAGCAGCAACCAATGCGGATGGACGAATCGATTCTCCATTTCTCACCGTCGAGCCGCTCCCTGGCGAGTACCAACTCGTGTTTCATATCGGAGAATATTATGCCAAACGAGAAGTAGAGACGTTTTTAAGCACCGTGCCTGTAAGGTTCGTCCTTTCTTCGCCCCAGGAACATTACCATGTACCGCTACTTGTGTCGCCTTGGGGCTATCAAACATACCGGGGTAGTTAAAAGGAAAACTTGTTTTCTGTGCTCATAAAGTTAGGATGATAGCTATTCCAGTTTGTTGACCGACTATTTTAAAATCGTTTGAATGCCCTTGTATGAAAGATACATGAATCTCTTTTAAGAGTATGTTTCATTTTGAGAGCGGTACATACTCGCTCACATGTCAGCTTTGGCGTTTTTCTCATTGACTTGTGCCAGGGTGCTAGCGCCACCTGGCAATTTTTTTGCCCTTCTTCTCTTTTTTGTGTAAACAATCCTAACAACAAAAGGGGCGGGTTCATCGAAATTCTTCGCTTTTCCCTATTATTGTTTATCTAATTGTTCCAACAAAACGCACATTGTTTAGCTGTTTTGCACAAAGATTTTTCTGATTTGTTGCGCTACAATGTGGAACAACATTTGAGTAAAGGAGAGAGCGATGGAAAAGCATATCCCACAGTCAGTTACGCCGGAACCGATGCCACAGCCAGAACCGCAGAAATCGAGGGGACGGATGCCCCATATTTATGTGTTGTTGTTTTTGATTAGCGGCATGTCCGCGCTTCTAACGTATGTCATTCCGGCTGGTTCATTTGAGCGGATACCTGGTCCAAATGGGCGGGAGACGATTGACCCTGACAGCTTTACGCAAATAGACGGGTCGCCTTTATCCTTTATGGACTTTATGCTTGCTATTCCTAGAGGGATGTCTGATGCAAGCGAGATTATCTTTTTTACCTTTATCATCGGTGGCATGTTTATGGTGCTGCGCCGGACAGAAATCATTGAGATTGGCGTCGACAGGCTTGCCCGCAAATTTAAACATAATAGTGTGTTGATGGTGCCTGTGCTGCTCACTTTGTTTGCGGCAGTGGCGACGACGATTGGCACGCCAGAACTATCGCTTGTTTACATTCCTGTATTAATTCCGCTCTTTATTTCGCTTGGTTATGATTCGATGACCGCGACGGCGATTGCCCTTGTTTCTACAGCTCTTGGATTTACGGCTGGAATCATGAATCCTGGGACAGTAGGAATTTCTCAACAAATTGCCGGCCTTGATACGTATTCAGGCTTTGGTTTGCGCTTGCTTGTATTTGTGGTCATTGTCGCCATCGGCAGTTTGTATATTATGCGGTATGCGGCAAAAGTAAAGACTCGTCCCAAAGAGAGCTTGACTTATACAGAAGACAAACCGAAACGGCTCATGTACAAAGACGCGCTTAATCAACCAATGAAGCCGATCCACAGCCGGCAAATGGCGGCGATTGCGACGTTGCCAGTTTTCTTTGCGATCCTTATTTACGGGGTGACACAGCTTGGCTGGTTTATGCTTGAAATGTCTGGGTTGTTTATTTTCATGGGCATTGTTGTAGGCCTGATTGCCGGGCTTTCGCTCACAAAGATTTGTGAAGCCTTTACGGAAGGGTTTCGCGAAGTGTTGATGGGGGCGATCATTATTGGCATTGCCCGGTCCGTTGCGATCGTTTTAGAAGACGGGCAAATTATGGATTCGATTGTTTATGGGCTCGGCATCGCCGTTGGCCAGCTTCCAAGCACACTAAGTGCCATTGGCATGATGGTTGTCCAACTGTTGATCAATTTCTTTATTCCTTCAGGGAGCGGGCAGGCGTTAGTAACAATGCCAATCATGGCGCCTTTGTCTGATATTTTGGGCGTCACTCGGCAAACGGCGATTCTCGCTTTCCAATTTGGCGATGGCTTTGCCCACGTGCTGTTTCCGACTTCCGGTTACTTTATGGCAGCCCTTGTTGTTGCTGGCGTTAGTTGGAACAAATGGGTCCGATTCTTTTTACCACTGTTTTTAATTTACATGGCCGTCGGCATGGCATTTTTAATTTATGCACAGTCGGTTGGCTGGACAGGCTAAGCAAACGAGAGGAGAACGGCAAATGCTCGATTTGTGCATTACTGGGGGACGAGTTGTGTTACCATCGGGAGTAGAGGAGACCGATGTCGGCATTCAAGCTGGCAAAATTGCCCGAATCGGTCCAATTGATAAAAAAGAAGCGCGTTGTATAATGAACGCAAACGGGCAATATGTTTTTCCAGGAGCTGTTGATACGCATGTCCATTTTTCTGAACCAGGAAGAACCGAGTGGGAAGGATTTTTTACAGGCAGCCGTTCATTAGCTGCTGGCGGTACAACGACTTATGTAGAAATGCCATTGAACGCTCTGCCAGCCACAACCAACCGCGCCAATTTGCAACGAAAGCTTGAGGCGGCCAAAGGGCAAAACTACGTAGACTACAGTTTTTATGGCGGGCTTGTGCCAACCAATCTCCACGAGTTGGCAGACTTGTCCGCCAGCGGCGTTGTCGCCTTTAAGTGTTTTCTCTCTCCATGTGGATCGGATATTCCAGGGGACTTTCGCAATGTCGATTTGAATGGCCTTCGCGCAGGCATGCGCTTATTAGCAGAAAAAGGGCAGCTCCTTTGTGTCCATGCTGAAGATCCAAGCATGATCAGTCAGCTTGAGGCAAAACTCCTTAGCCCAGTTGGCGCTGACGCTTATGTCGCTTCGCGGCCGGTTGAAGCAGAAGTAAAAGCGGTGTGCGACACGCTTGCCGCGGCGCGGGAAACGGGTTGCCGAATCCACTTTGTCCACATCAGTTCCGCCGCAGCAATTGAAGCAATTGAGCGGGCCAAAGAGGAAGGCGTCGATGTTACAGTAGAATCATGTCCCCATTATTTCTTACTGTCTGCTGAGGAGTTAGCGGAGCTTGGCCCACTAGCAAAATGCCAACCGCCACTTCGCCCGAAACAAGAACAGGCGAAATTGTGGGCTTGTTTGCTAGAGGGCAAAATCGACTGGCTTGCTTCTGACCACTCGCCGTGTACGCCTGACTTGAAAGACGGCGATTTCCTGACAGCTTGGGGCGGCATCTCTGGCTGCCAAAACAACATCGATATCATGTTTGATGCGGCAGTCAAGCGGCGCGGCATGCCACCTGAGCAACTGGCTCGTCTCATTGCGACCAATCCGGCTAAACGGATGAACTTGCGAGAAAAAGGGGAAATTGCCATTGGGAAAGACGCTGATTTTGCGTTTGTGGATGATCGGCAAAGCTACACGCTCACAAAAGAGCAGCTTTACTATAAAAATAAGCATAGCCCGTATGTTGGCCGGACAATTGGCTGCAAAGTGACGTGCGTGCTTCTTCGTGGGCAAACGATTTATACAGAGGAAAAAGGCATCATTGGAAAACCGAGCGGCGAGCTGCTCCACATTCATTAAACAGGGGGGATGGAGATGAATTGGCACGCGTTTATAGACAAAGACATGAAGCGAGAAGGAGCGAAAGCTGGCATCCTTGCAGGAAAGACATTTGCTGTGAAAGACGTGTTTGCTGTGAAAGGTTACACAAACAGTGCTGGCAATCCTGATTGGCTTAAGACAGCGCAACCAGCAGACGCAGACAGCCCGAGCATCGCCAAACTTTTGGCAGCAGGTGCTGATTTGCGCGGCATGGCTGTCACCGATGAGCTCATGTACAGTTTGAATGGCGAAAACGTCCATTATGGGACGCCTGTAAACCCGTACGGCGCCGACCGCGTACCAGGCGGCTCTTCAAGCGGCTCAGCCGTAGCGGTAGCTGCTGAACTGACCGATTTTGCGATTGGGACAGACACAGGTGGATCGATCCGCATACCGTCATCCTATTGCGGCATTTATGGCTTTCGCCCAAGCCATGGCGCTGTCGACATAAGCGGGGTGATTCCACTTGCAGAAAGCTTCGATACGGTCGGTTGGATGGCCCGTGATGTCGAATTGCTAAAGGATATAGGGACTGTCTTGCTTGGCGATCAGACAGTGGAAGAAGAAGCGGGCGAGCAACTTTTGATTGATGAGGCGCTTGTGGGCATCGCAGAGCCTAACGTTCAAGCACTTGTCTTGCAGGCGGCGGATCGCCTCGGCGCTAAACCGATTTCCCGGTGGACATCCGACAGGATCGACGAAGGGTTTGAAACGTTCCGCCACCTTCAAGCACGGGAAATTTGGCGGCAACACGGCGAATGGGTACAAGCAGCCAAACCTGCCTTTGCAGCTGATATTGGCGCCCGATTCCAATGGGCCAGCACCCTTCAACAACAGGAACTGCCGCTCTACAAGGACAAGCAAACTGCAATGAAGCGCGCCTTTGCAGCTGACTTTGCGCCAAACGATATTGTGCTGTTGCCGACTGCCGCTGGTCCAGCCCCGAAAAGAGGCGGGTCTGGGCAAGAACTAGAAGCGATTCGGGCCAAGACGATGAAGTTAACGTCTATCGCTGGACTTGCAGGCTGTCCGCAAATCACCATTCCGTTTGCTTCAGTTGAAGGGCTGCCTATTGGGCTTTCGGCCATTGGCTATCCGGGCCAGGACCTTTTTTTGCTCTCTTGGGCCAATCGTTTATTTGGGGTTCATACATAATGGAAGTTTTTGAAGGTGAAGGTGTTCAAGTAGATGAGCATCCATCTTCTGAGTGTTTCATGCTTTTGCTACAAGGGTATTCACTGAAGGGGTTTTGTTATTGAAATCCTTGTAAGTGAATTTTTTTTGATGTGAACGTTAGAAAGGGGCCAAACTACATAGAGGAGGGGCAGAAGGAGACACAGCCCTGAATACTTCAGGCATTCAGCTGTACAAAGGAGATTGGGCCATGAACAACATAGCGGACAGGCTGCATTGTTTTGTTAAAAAGCAATGGATCATGGCGCAAACGTGGGAGCATGTCCTGTTTGCTCATTGGCAAGTATCGAAAACGCAACTAACGCCGCTGCTTCCTGCAGGGCTTAGCTTGGATTTGTATCAAGGCACTGCCTGGGTCAGTGTGTTGCCTTTTTATTTGAGCACATTACGCCCTCGGTTTTTGCCTCCCTTTCCAGGGGCGAAAGCATTCCCCGAATTAAACGTTCGCACATATGTTATACACGATAGAAGACCAGGCATTTATTTTTTCAGCCTAGACGCAAGCCACTTTCTTGCTGTACAGATGGCACGCACGTTTTTTCACTTGCCTTATGTTCACGCAACGATGACGTTCACAGAACAACAGGAGTCGATCCAGTTTTGGAGCCGCAGAAACACGGAAAGCCAGGCTGAATGCACAGCGTCGTATTTTCCGATTTCGCAGCCAAAGCCCGCCGCTCCTGGCTCATTGGCGCATTGGCTCGTGGAAAGGTACAGGCTTTACACCTCATCCTCGAAGCATCTGTATTATCAAGATATCGACCATGAGCCATGGCAATTGCAAAAAACGGCTGCCAATGTGAAGGCGAACGAGGTAGCGCTCGCTGCCAACATCGATTTGCCAGTGCAAGAGCCGCTTTTCCATTATGCCAGAAAGCAAGATGTGCGGTTTTACCCGATGGGGAAATGCCAAACTATAAAGGAGTTGCCTAAATAGACAACTCCTCAGACTGTAGACAAACGCTCGCATACTTCGTCGTTTGCCTCGGTCATATGCTCATGAACCCAGGTTCTATTCGCATCTTCCCTCGCCTGCACTCCTCGTCTGACAAGCGTTTTCTATCAGTCTGAGCGGGCGGTTATCGACTTTGTCGACAACCTTAGGAGTTGCCTAAATAGACAACTCCCTTGGGGGCTTGTGCTTTTATGAAGAGGACGTGCTCAATCGGTCTGAACCAATGCCTAATTTGGCCAAGTAAATATGGAAGAAGTATTCGCCGACGGCAATCGCAATGGCTGAAATGGCGGCAGCCCCTGCCATCGTTTTCGGTGCAATCGGGGTAAGTGCCATTCCTAGCCACCACACAATGAAAAAGGCAATGACCGAATCAGCGACAGTGGCCATTATGTTCGTGATTTTAGGCAAGATGAGAATGTCGCCTAAATAGGCAATCCCCACAAGAATGACTGTGATTATAAAGACATTCCCAAAGGACAGCCCAAAACCAAAACCTAGGAATAAGTAAAGGAGCACGAGTGTCATGATGCCTTTAACGGCTAATGCTTTTACATGTTTCATGGTGATTCCTCCTTCGTATACCTAAAAGTTATTCTATTACACGTCCTCATCAGCTGGTGGTTGGTGAAGAGGAGGAGGGACTAACCAGCCTTTTTCTTTTAGCAGTTGCAAAAACTTTCCTGCTAATGTCGCTTTTGAAGCATGAAATTGGCCAAACATGGCGGCGATGTCTTCACGAATAGACTGGCCCATGATTTTACTGCATGCCACGAGTCCCGCTGCAGTCGTAGCAGAAGCAGAGGCTGCTATATCAGCGTCCATAAAACGGGCGCCTGGTGGAATGTCATCAAGGTTTGCTTTTGGCGGTTTTGGTGCTGCTGGAGGGAGGGCCACGCCATTTTCCTTCAACAGTTCAGAAACTTGTTTAACTTCCTCTTTGCTTTGCTCCATGCATGTATGAAGCAGTTTCTTTAAATCGTCGTCGCCGACATGGTTTAATAACACCCCGTATTCGGCAATCATTTTGTTGCCTGCTAATACAAAGCCCCAGGCGCTGTATACTTCACCGTAATGCATAGGTTCTTCTTTAGGATTTCCACTTAAAATACCCACTGTTTTCTCTCCTTTCTAAGCTGTTTGTCTCTAACGTGTTTCATTTTCCACGATAGAATGCCCAACAAATAAAGGAGATATGTATACGAATAAGATTGTGGTGAAAACGATTCGGAAAGCTTTTGCATCAAGATGCGATCGCACCTCCCTACGAAATCACATACGACTTTGTCGCGATTTGTATTTGCCTTTTGGGCGTGTTTTATGAAATCATAAGCGCAAACGCAAACGACTCCGAACACATCTTATCGAATAAGGACAAAAAGACGAGTGATTCAGCGGTGGTTTTGCGATTACGAATAGGGGAAACTGAAGGAAAAGGAGGGCAAGCCCCATGCACGTTAAAAAAGGGAAGTTGGTCATCGTGATTGTTGCGGCAAGTGCTGTGGTTGCTGTGCTTTTTCTTATAAATAAGATGAACGAAAGCGAGTCTTCCATTGCCGGAGTCGATTTACTGACGGAAGTAACGTCAACAGGTGAGCAAGTCGTTGGAGCAGCGATTGAATACACGGTGCCGATTACGTCGACTAACTTATCTGAAACAAGCTATTCGGTACAAGCAATTAAAGGCGGCCATCATATTTCAAGAAACGTCGAACATGTTTACGTCGGCCAAGCGCCTGAACTTGGCAATCCTGTAAGTGAAGGGCATTATGTCATTATTGAATTTAGTGGAAACGACTTACATGGAGGCACGCTTAGTTGGAATGGCAGCAAGTATCAAAGCAGTCGCCCTACGCCAATGTATCGGATTCAGCAGGTTGAAGCGATCACCACCAGCGACGGGCAGCAGTTGCCGCCAACGAGCGACGAAGTCGTCTCAACTGGCGAACGCTCGCCTGTAGTTGAGTCTTTTTCTTATGAATCTTACCAAAATCAAGCGGGAGCAACGTTGCCGTACCGGTTATATGAGCCGAATCAAGAAGAGGGAGAACGCTATCCGCTCGTGCTTTTTCTTCATGGCGGCGGCGAGCGAGGCAACGACAACCAGATCCACTTGCTTGGCAGCGAAGGGGGAGTCGCCTTTGCCCGCCCAGATGTGCAAGAACAACATCCGTCGTTTGTGGTAGCGCCACAAGCCCCTTATGACCCTTCCGTACCTTTGCTTGAAGGGTGGACAACAGAACCAACGTATAGCATGGTGCTTGAGTTAGTCGAGTTGATGAAAGAGCGCTATCCAATTGATCCTGACCGTATATATATCCATGGCATGTCCATGGGAGGGATTGGAACGTGGAATTTCATTGAAACCAACCCTGACTTATTTGCCGGAGCGATTGCCATTTGTGGATACGGCCACCCTGAAAGGGCAGAGGCGATAAAAGATGTTCCCATTTGGGCATTCCATGGCGAGGATGACAAAATTATTGATGTGTCAGGGTCTCGCTTAATGGTGGAGGCGCTCGAAAAGGTAGGGGGCCATATTCGTTACACCGAATTTAAAACAGGAGAGCTGCGTTCCCCTCATTCAGCTTGGGGGCCGGTATACGAAGACAAACGGGTAATCGAGTGGTTGTATGCGCAATCGCGGGCCAACTAAACGAAAGCTCTTTACTGCCACTTTCCCGCAGTAAGGGGCTTTCGGTATTTCAAGATCCACATGCTATGTTATAATCGGACTATTCTAATAACAGGAGGCGTTTAAGTATGCGCAAAATGAACATGAAAAACCAATGGAAAGGAAAGAAACAAATGAATAGGAGCTGTTACAACTATTATGAAAACAATCAACATTGGGGTGTTGGCCCATGTTGATGCCGGCAAGACGACGTTAACCGAGCAAATGTTATACCAAGCTGGCGTCATCAAGGAAGCCGGTTCAGTCGATAAGGGCAACACAACCACCGATACACTTGCGATTGAAAGAGAACGAGGCATTACAGTCAAAGCAGCAGCCGTCTCTTTTTTCTGGAACGATGTAAAGGTGAATATTATTGATACGCCAGGCCATGCTGACTTTATATCTGAAGTCGAGCACGCGCTAACGATTTTGGATGGCGCCATTTTAATTGTATCCGCTGTCGAAGGCGTCCAAGCACAAACGCGTGTCTTGATGCAGTCGCTAAAAGCGTACCGTATCCCGACTGTATTTTTTATAAATAAAATTGACCGTGTTGGCGCCGACTATAAACGTGTCATTAAACAAATCAAGTGGTTGCTTGACGACCACATTTGCCCGATGTGCGAACAAACACAGGGCGACACGGCTTATTCCATTAAAGCCACTTGTCCGCAAACAGCTGGCTGGCTAGACGTTCTCGCGCTTCACAACGACGAGTTGTTGGCCGCTTATGTTGAAAATGAACCTGTAAGTGAAATGGAATTGCGGAAAGAGCTGTCGCAACAAACCAAAAAAGCAGTGGCTTATCCCCTTTTTATTGGTTCAGCAGCAAAAGGAGTTGGCGTTTCCGCCTTGCTTCACTCGCTTTCCCATTGGTTTAGCCACACAACAGAGGAAGCGTCGGAGCGGGATCTTTCTGGCATTGTGTTTAAAGTGACCGAGTTGCCTAACGGCGAACGGGAAGCGCTTGTCCGCCTTTACGAAGGAAGGCTAGTCGCTAGAAAAATGGTTTCAGTCATCCGTGCTGACCACCCATCCTTTTCGGTAAAAGTCAAGCATTTACAACAGTTAGAGAATGGCGGGCGGACTGGCGCTTCTGCCGTCAGTGCTGGCGACGTTGCTGTGTTGCGTGAGAAGTCTCTACAAGTCGGCGATATCCTCGGTAAGCGTGTGCCCCAAATGAAACGATTTGCGTTTAAAAAACCGCCGCTTCAAGTACAAGTGCACACTGACCGCAAAGAGGAGGCAATCGCCCTTCATCGGACATTAGCCCGTCTAGCAGCAGAAGACCCGTTTTTGCAATATACACAAGACGCGGCTACAGGCGACCACTTTATCCGCATATTTGGCCACGTCCAGCAGGAAGTGCTTTTGTCGGCGCTTAAAAATGAACAGGGCCTTTCCGTTTCCATGAGCGAGCCCCTTGTCGTTTGTATTGAAAAACCTTCAGGCGTTGGGGCTGCTGTCGAATGGATTGGTGAAAAAGGCAATCCTTTTTACGCCACTCTAGGCTTTCGAGTCGAGCCTGGGCCAGAAGGGAGCGGGCTCTCTTATCAACTCGAAGCAGAGCTTGGTTCGCTGCCACCTGCTTTTCAGCGAGCAGTCCGTGACACATGCCGAGTTGTATTGCAAGAAGGGTTAAAAGGCTGGGCGGTAGAGGATATCATCGTAACGCTCACCCATACAGGTTATTGGAGTCCTGTTTCGACAGCAAGGGATTTCCGCGGCCTGGCGCCATTGGTCTTAATGGAGGCGCTCCGGCAAGCAGGCACATCCGTCTATGAACCGTTAGAGAGAATCGAAGTGATTGTGCCAGAGCGTTTTTTAAGCACTCTCCTATCACGAATCGTCCAGCTAGGAGGAAACGTGTTAGAGCCAGCCTTCCACCAAGCCGGCGTCCTCATAAAAGGGACCATTCCTGTACGAACGGCAACCCGTTTAAAATCATCGATACACGCCCTTTCCGGCGGAGAAGGAATCTTAATCTCTAAGCCAGGCGGGTACGAACGGGTGGCAGGAAAGGCTCCCACAAAGGAACGGAGGCAGTTGAACCCATTAGAACGGACGAATTACTTGATGCGCTTTAGCCATACCATGTAGGTGCTATAAGTTGAAATCGTGCTGCTTGTTAAAACCGGCAAGGACAGCGAAAAACCCTTTCGCCTGAAAGGGTTTTTCGGATATTACGTTAAATTCTTAGAACGGACTAGCGTTCCTTGTTTTTAGGCATTTCCTATTTCCGTTGCCCAGCTTATTGTTTTTTTATAAAGTATTTTATAGCGAAATATATAAAAACAGCTATCCAAATAATGATTAGAAGATAATAGTAATCCTGGCTTACTAAAAGGATGCCTGCTCCTGCAATGAGTACAATCACCATATCTACTTTATTTGAGCTTTTTTTCTGCTTGCTTATGAACACTATGAGGAAAACAACGATGATGATAACAAATAGAGAAAAGATAGATACGTCCATATGATAACTCCTTTAAAAATACGTTCCAATACACGAACATTCTCTGCTTTTTTCTGTATTACAAGGAATCCCGAATGACCCCTCGTTATTGCGTATAAGCATTTAAAATAAAATCGACTTTATTCATTGAATGACGAGGAGGGACGAAATCCCTTTGTTGTTTAAACCACTTATAACTTCTTTCAAGCCCTTTTTCAAGGTTGATAGCGGGTGTTGGCAGGCCATCATTTGTTAATTTAGTAGTATCCATAAGATAAGAAACGTCACGAAAAGGGAAAAATTGCTTTGAACCAATCTCATTCTCTGTTAAAAATTTTTGCTCTACCTCTATTATTTTTGAAGGGCTATTCGTTATTTTCTTGAATGTACTCATCAGAGACTTCCAAGTGATGGTTTCTCGGTGGGCGAGGTTGTAACTTTGACAAACTGCATGACGATTCTCGAATGTAGCGAGAATCGTCCTAAGCACATCCGCAATGTGTATAAATTGTCTACATCCTCTTTATCGTATGCGGAGATATCGACAATGTAATGGTATTGTTTGTGTTTAAGTGCTGCTGTCAAATCCGATCGTTTTTTTCTATTGCATTTTATATGGGTTGTATAACCTGAAATCGTTGATCTTCTTCTTCCTGTCGTCAAAAAATCAACTGAATAACCGAGGTTGATCAGTTGCTGAAGAAAGGCTTTCCCTACAAATTCTGTCCCGCCCATAACTAAAACTTGTTTCAAACAGCCCACCTCGATTTACTATTCGTAAAATGTATGTCCATTATATGATTGAAGGCAACCAGATACAATTCCAAAATAACCTAAAAGAAGGCTTTTTCAGCGTTTCCCGTAGCTCCAACAGGAAACACCCGATACGATTATCTATAAACCCTCCTATTCTCTAGAGCCTCGGTCCCATTCGATTCATGATTTTCCTGTCCTAATGGAAACGGTATACAGTATAATAGTAACAAGGAGGGCAATAGATGAATTTATTTATTGAGGAATTTGGTGACAAGCAAGCGCCAATGATGTTGTTTTTGCATGGCGGCGGATTAGCAGGATGGATGTGGGAGGAACAAATCGACTATTTTTCCCACTATCATTGTGTCGTTGTCGACTTGCCTGGCCATGGAAAGAGCGCCCATTTGCCCTTTTCGATCAAAAGTTGCGCTAAACAGCTAATTGAATTAATTGAAACGTATGCCCCAGGCAAGGAGACGGTGCTGGTCGGTTTATCTTTAGGGGCGCAAATTGGCCTTGAAGTGTTAAGCAGCCGTCCAGATTTAGTACAGGCTGCAATGATAAACAGTGCGAATGTTCGGCCGTCTCCAACATTGAAAAGATGGATTCGCCCTGCCATTCACATAACCTCTCCACTCGTAAAAAACAAATATTTTTCAAAACTCCAAGCAAAAGCACTTTATATAAGGGAGAAACATTTTGAACGCTACTATGAGGAAAGCTGCCAAATGAAAGCAGGTACGCTTGCGAACATAATAGAAGAGAGCGTGACCTACCAGTTGCCTTCTTCTTTCAAGGACGTGGAATCGAACGTGCTTATTGCGATTGGCGGAAAAGAAAAAGCCGTCATCGCCAAATCAGCCCAGCAAATTCTGAAAAGCAACAAGCATTGTATCGGTATTGAAGTACCAGGTGTAGGGCATGGCCTTTCTTTGGCGAAACCAGCTCTTTTTAATGAAATGGTGGACTGTTTTCTGGCTGGATCAGCCTTGCCAAAAGGGTGCGTCCCGTTATAAATATGTCAGTCTCGTTTAACAAGAGCTGCCAAGGGGCATCCATGTATATAAAACTGTGAAACCGCTTAAACTAAATAGAAGAGGGTTCATGCAAGAAAAGAGTATGCGTGAATTTTTAGCGCATGGAGGGACAGAGCTATGGAGATTACGATTAAGCACCTAACAAACGAGGCGTTGGCACAAGAAGCGCAAGAGCAGTTTGCGGCGAACGGGATCATGAGGAGAGAAGGCTATTTTCGGACATGCCTTGATGAAAACTACAATGGCGATCGCGTCACTGTTCTTGCTTTTTATCAAGGAACGCTGGCCGGGTGCGGCCATCTCTTGAAAAAATCGCCGTATGCCCAATTCCGTAATCAGCGCATTCCTGAAGTAAATGATCTTGTTGTTTTTCCGCCATATCGGCGCCGGGGTGTCGGCCAAGCCCTTATTCACGCACTCGAACAGCTTAGCCGTGATTTAGGCTATCAAACGGTTGGCCTTGGCGTTGGCTTGTATAAAGATTACGGAAGCGCTCAACGGCTCTATGCCCGGCTTGGTTACATTCCAGACGGTCATGGCATTTGTGCTGGGGGTGAGCCAATCGACGCTGGCAGTCATACGGTCGTCGATGATGAGCTGTTAATGTATTGGACAAAAAAGCTAAAGTAAGCTTTTCTACTATTCATCTATCAAGAACAAATGATACACGTACGGAGCGTTTTTCTCCCGTCTTGGAAGCCTAGACGGGCTTCTTTTTATATGAGCTTCATTTTTGAACGGGAAATGATGCTTCCATCTTGTTCGCTGATCGATTATGTTATACATAGTGTAGGCCATGGCAGCCGTAACAAATTTATCAATCATGGGAGGAACCATAATGGCATTATTAGAACAAATTAAGGAAGCAGCTGAATATATTCAAAGCAAAAGCAGCTTATCGCCGAATGTCGGAATCATTCTCGGTTCGGGGCTTGGAAATGTAGCAGACGAAATTGAAAACAAGGTTTCGATTGCCTACGAAGAGATTCCCCACTTTGCCACCTCTTCGGCCATCGGCCATGCGAACCAATTGGTGATGGGCACTTTAAAAGGCCAGACGGTTGTGGCGATGAAAGGGCGCTACCATTTTTACGAAGGGTATGATTTGCAGCAAGTCACTTTTCCAGTACGTGTCATGAAAGCACTTGGCGTGAACACGCTGTTGATTACCAATTCTTGCGGTGCTGTCAATACCGACTTTTCGCCAGGGGAGTTGATGCTTATTCGCGACCACTTAAACCTAGTTGGCACCAATGCGCTCATTGGCGAAAATGAAGATGCGCTTGGACCAAGGTTTCCTGATCTTTCGGAAGTCTACAGTTCCCGTTTGCGGCAAATCGCCAAAACCGTGGCAGCTGAACAAGGCACAACCCTTCAAGAGGGTGTTTATAGCTGGTGGAGCGGCCCTGCCTACGAAACGCCTGCAGAAGTGCGGATGATTCGCATTCTAGGCGGTGACGCGGTCGGCATGTCTACCGTTCCCGAAGCGACTGTTGCGGCACATGCTGGCATGGAAGTGCTAGGAATTTCCTGTTTAACAAACATGGCGTGTGGCATTTTAGAAGAACCGTTGAGCCATGATGATGTGATCGAAGTCGCTGGCAAGGCAAATGCCGCTTTTACCAAGCTTGTTAAAGGCGTTTTAGACCGTTTGCAGGCCTAATTTCCCACCGTTAGTCGGTCATTAGCGTAAAATGTTTCTAAAGTGGCTTTTAATTGTATAATATAAGAACAAGTACAGGATTGACAAGCGGCGAAGTTGCCTTATCAGTTGGTGTTTCGCCACGATATGTTTTTAAGGTTGAAAACCCCTACTCACCGGTAGGGGTTGATTTTATGGTAAAAAGAACATAACAATAGTCCATTAACGGGCCGATTGTAGAATATCGCAGTTAAACCTATGCAATAGAAATAAATTCCATGTAGAGGTGGAGTTGTATGCCAAAAATGGACAACATGCTAGCAATTCTATGGATGCTTAGTTCAGGTGAAAAAGTGACTGCAACACAAATTTCGGAAAAGTTAGAGATGAATATAAGAACGGTGTATCGCTATATGGATACACTTTCCACAAGTGGGGTGCCTATCATTTCAGACACAGGGCATTACGGTGGGTACACGTTATTGAATAAGTTTATTGAAGCCCCACTTTTTTTTGATTTTGAGGAGCAAACCTCCCTATTTCACGCTGCTGTTTTTGCAGAAGAAGCCGGATATTATGGAGGTGAAGCACTAAATAGGGCTACTTTAAAGCTAAGCAACTATTCAACGCAAGAGCAGGAAACAAAGATAAACCAACATTTAACCAGCCTTGAAGTAATAAGGCAATTAAGTTCCCTCTCTATGGAAGCTTTCTTAAAGGAATTGGAGCAGGCCGTAGCTAACGGATACTCTGTAAAAATTTTATACTATAAAAAAGGCGAAGAGCAATCAACGTATAGATTGGTTGATCCGTACAGGATTATATATTGGAATAATAAGTGGTATGTGATTGGATTTTGCCATCTTAGGAAGGACATCCGTAGCTTTAGAGTAGATCGAATGGAAAGTCTAATGGTGACAGAAAATAAATTTAACCGGCCCGAAAATTTTTCAGCACGTGACTTTTTTATGAAAAACCTCCTTCCAACTATAGAAGATAAAGAGAAGATGATGTCGTTAGTTATTAATGGAAATACAAGGACGTTGGATGATATGTGCCAACATTGGTTTTTAGGGCATTATTTACAAAAGCGGACTTCCAATCAAGCCGTATTTCTTCTTGAAAAAGAGATGATGTATTCATATGTACCTTATTTACTTTTGTCGTATGGCAAATCAATTCAAATTGTTGAGCCAATAAGTTTTAAGAAAAGACTTATTGAAGTTCTAACAGATCTAATAGAATTTCATCAAAAATGATAACTTCCCTGACGTTAGCTGTCAGGGAAGTTATCTTATAATAGCGATATCAATTGTGATGGGAGTGGTATTGGATGCGAGCAAAAGTTTATCTTTATGTATTTGATACAATGTCAGACTGGGAATATGGATATTTAATGGCGGAACTAAACTCAGGAAGATATTTCAAAAGGGATTTAGCACCTTTCAAAGTAATTACAGTAGGCGCTAATAATGAAATCATTACTACGATGGGAGGGTTGAACATAAAACCAGATATTTCCGTAAATGAGTGTATTCTTGAAAGCAAAGATCTTTTAGTTTTACCTGGAGGGAATACTTGGGGAGAAGATAGTCATCAACCGATCTTGAAAAAAACTGGCGATGCTTTAAAGCTTGGGACTATTGTTGCTGCCATTTGTGGTGCAACTGAGGGACTAGCGAATTTTGGGTACCTAGATTCAAGAAAGCATACAAGCAATGATTTAGAGTATCTTAAAATGGTTTGTCCTAGTTATAAAGGAGAAAAATTTTATGAAATGAGACCTGCAGTATCTGATGGGAATTTGGTTACTGCATCAGGAGTAGCCCCTCTGGAATTTACGATGGAAGTACTGGAAAAATTAGATGTATTTGCGCCAGATACATTGCATTCATGGTATAACCTAAATAAAACTCATAGAGCTGAATACTTCTTTCAGTTAATGAATTCAATAAACGGATAAGCTAAATCAACTTAGCAGATTATATTAGTTTTAAAAAATGACCATGCTTTAGACGATGTCAAAGTGTGGTTTTTGTATATTAGTTAAAAATATCGGAAGAATGGATGGAGCCGATTTACTGGAACGGTCTCGAAGGGAAGGGTAAGGAAGACGGAGACAACAAGCAGAACAGCGCCAAAGGGTTGGTCGTAGATAAGCTTCTCCCGTCGTCCTTTAAAACTCCAAATTTAGAATTACGCATTTAACATTTCTCTTCCAATACAACGGAGAATCACGGAAGTTGCTACTGTCGCGGAGGAGATGTTCCTATCTCTTTATAGACAAAACGTCTTGCAAAAACTAAAAAAGAGGAGGTGTCTAGTGATCTAGAACGCCTCCTCTTGGATTACTCCTTTTCCAAAATCCGCGAAGTTACTTGCTTTTCAAGTTCAATTAATTGTTTATTGGTCACATCTCTTGGCCTGCTCAAAGGATTTTCGACATCAAGGGCAATGACGCCTTCTTCAATTAATATAATGCGATCGGCAAGTTTAACGGCTTCGCGTACATCATGGGTGACAAGTAAGGCGGTAAACTGGTTTTCTTGCCAAATCGTTTCGATTAAGTCTTGCATCTCTGATCGAGTCAGCGCGTCAAGGGCACTGAGTGGTTCATCGAGCATGAGCAAATCAGGCTCCCTGATCAGGGCGCGTGCTAGGGCGACGCGCTGTTGCTGCCCGCCTGAAAGCGTGCTCGGCCATTCATTGGAAAAAGCTGATAAACCAACGGCATGGAGGACGCTCTCGCCTTTTTGCTGCCAATTCCCTTTAAGGCCAAGCCCGACGTTATCGATCACTTTTTTCCAGGGCAGCAAGCGTGAGTCTTGATACATCATGGTGATGCTTGCCTGTGACTTTTTTAATGTTGCCCCATTGAATAAAAGGGCGCCGCTGCTTGGTTGTTCTAAACCAGCAACGAGACGGAGCAACGTGCTTTTTCCACTTCCGCTTTTGCCGACAATCGCGACAAATTGCCCTGCTTCAATCGTAAGTGTAATATCCTTTATCACATTTTGATCACCAAACGTTTTTTGCAATTGTGCGATGCGGATTTCAACGCCGCGCTTTGTCGTTTGTTTTGCTATAGCCATAATCGTTCTCTCCTATTTCCGATAATTCGGATGCCAGCGAAGCGCTTTTTTCTCCCCGAATTGGGCGATAATGTCCGCCAGCTTGCCAAAAAGGGCGTAGATGATAATGGTAACGATAATAACCTCGGTTTGCATAAACTGCCGTGCATTCATGGCCAAATAGCCGATGCCGTCGCTTGTGGCAATGGTCTCAGCAACAATTAATGTCAACCACATCACTCCGAGGGCATAGCGAATGCCGACAAAAATGGAAGGCAACGCCCCAGGGAGGTAGACATGGCGGAAAAGCCCCCAGCCTTTTAGGCCATACATTTTCCCCATTTCAATATAGCCTCGATTGACGCTGCGGATGCCATGCAATGTATTAATGTAGATCGGGAACATGACACCAAGGGCAACAAGAAAAATTTTCGACGCTTCCCCGATCCCGAGCCAGACAATCACAAGAGGCAGCAAGGCGAGGTGAGGAATGTTGCGGATCATTTGTACAAACGTATCAACCGTGTAAAAGGACCACGTTGACCAGCCGTTCAAAATGCCAAGCAGGAGCCCGATTGCGCCGCCAATGAGTAAGCCGATGAACGCCCGATATAAACTGATTTGAACATGTTCTAAAAGCGTGCCTGAAACGACCAGCTCATAGAAGGACTCGAGCACTGATGTCGGCGCCGGAAACAAACTAGGGGAGACAATTTCAAGCATCGATATGATTTGCCAGATAACAAGGAACAACAACGGCAGCATCCAAGGAAGGATTTGTTTTTGAAATGTATTCGTCATGTTGGCACCTACTTGTTATTCAATGTTGTCTGTTGCCCATGCTGCATCAACAGGCATGATTTCGGAAACGTCGACTTCGTTTTCAATGAGGCCAATACGGTAATAATCATCTGCCTGTTTTTGCTGGGCAGCGATGATGTCTTCGTTGATATTTTCAACGCCATAGTCACGGCGATTCACGACAGTGTCCAGGATCTCTTTCTCAATTCCAATCATATTGGAGAGCAATTCGGCGACTTCATCTGGATTTTCATTGGCCCATTGATCGGAGCGGTTCGTTTCTTCTAGCAAAATTTGAATCAGTTCTGGCGATTCCTCGGCAAATTGCGGCGTGGAAAAATAGAATGTCCGATTCGGGTACCCTTCGACGTTGTGATCGAGTGTTTTTACGTCAAGGGTATGTTCGACTCCGGCGAAAAATGGATCCCACGAGGCCAGTGCATCGACCTCCCCAGTCTCAAGCGCAGAACGGCCTTGTGAGGCATCGCCCATATAACGAAAATCCACATCATCGGCGCTTAGCCCCTCAGCTTCAAGGGCAAGAATCGCCAAATAATGGTGGTTGCCTCCTTTCATTGCCGCAATGCTTTTGCCTTTTAAATCCGCCACTGTTTCAATGCCAGAATCAGACTTTACCATGATGCCGACGCCTTGTTCATGAGGAAGGCTAGCGCCGACATAAACGATGTCGCGACCTTGTGCTTGTGCAAAAATGCCAGGGCCATCAGCCGCGTTTCCATAATCAATGTTGTTGGTTGACAACGCCTCCATGACAGCGGTTCCTTGGTCGAATTCAATCCATTCAACCGATACATCCAGTCCTTCCTCTTCAATCCGCTCTTCCAAATAGCCACTTTCTTTCAGCACATTTAGCGTATTCCCAGTTTGGAAGCCGATGCGGATCGTTTGTGCAGCGTTTGCTTCGGATGGGGACGACGACTGGCTTCCGCACGCGGTCAAGATTCCGCCGCCTAGTAAAACAAAAGCTAGAGTTAGTATTGTTGATTTACGCATGTGTCTCTCCTCCGTTGAAAACATAATGCCCCCCATGAATCGTAAACAGTTCCGTTTGGCCAGAGCCTGTTAACATAAGCTGAAACGGCCGTTCGCCACGTTGCTCTAAAAACTCATTCACCGGCCCTTGCCCTTTTGGTTGGGCAAATTTCAAGTTCCCTCCAGGAAGCTGCAATGTGTAGATGTCGGCGTTTAGGCGTGGATCGTAAATCGAGCCTTTGTGTTCTAAGTCGAACCACTCAGCCCATTTAAAAGCCGTTTGCTTTGCATCGTGGACAGCCATAAGGAAGCTGTCGATTTTCCATTGGCCAGCAGAATGAGGGGCAACGACTTGAGCTTCCTTTAATTCGTTTAATCGCTCTTGGTCGGTTTCGTGCCAGTCAATAAAGAAGGGGAGGGGTAATTCGGATCCTTCTTCACCGACGAATAATAGCGACCATTCCAACAGTTTGCCATCAGGACGCTTTCGGCTAAGAGGCACTGGACCATTCACGTTTAAGCCTTTTTGCTTGAATGTTTGTGCGAGCTTATTTAAATCCCGAGTGCGCAAACAAATTTTCGCAAAACCTTCAGTAAATTCATCACGAACAATGGAGGAAAAAGGACTGTAGGCTACATCCTGTGCTCCTACTTTGTCAAAAAGGGCACGATCATCAATGCTTAAAAACTCAATATACTCCATGCCGAAATGAAGCAACGTATTGTAAGAGCCCCGTTTTTCATGACGACCTCCATAAACCGTGTGAAAGCCTTTATTAATAAAACGATCTTTCAGTGTGTGTGCATCATCCACATAGTGAATCACATGATCAAAGGCAAGAGCCATCTCCTTCACTCCTCTATTCATTTAGTAATCCTATTAATTTTATATGATTTATAATTTTAATAAATAAAGTTTAGGGGAAGGACCTCAGTGTGTCAACAACTTTTGTTTTACAGTTATGCAAGGAACTGTTTAGAAAAAAAGGGGGATTGCAAGTTGGTGAAAAAGTGAGAAGCAAAATCGGTGTGTAAGGAGCAAGAGTGTTGGGTGAGGAACGCAGATGTCTGTAAGCATGATGCTGGTCCATTCCAACAGCGGGCTTTGCCGTTGTGGTCGACGTCAAATCTACTACATGATGAAATTTTTACCCCTATGGAAACTAAAGGAAGTTTTATTTTGCGACATCGACACTTCGATGTTGATGGAATTCTCTAGCGTATACAATAGCGGTGATCATTAAAATGGAAAAAGGGGATCTGTCAATGAAACAACAACATGCGATCAAGGCAAAAACATTTCGACGTTTACACGAACAATCTTCCACCTTTGTCCTCCCTAATGCATGGGACGCAATGAGCGCAAAAATGTTTGAAGCTGGCGGTTTTCAAGCGATTGGAACAACAAGTGCCGGCATTGCGGCTTCCTTAGGTTACCCAGATGGCCAACAGCTGCCTCGCGCTAAATTGGTTGAGGTAGTAAGGAATATCGCCCATTCAGTAGCGGTTCCCGTTAGTGCCGATATTGAAGCAGGATATGGGCGATCCGTGGCCGAGGTGGTGCAAACTGTAAAAGAAGTTGTAGCGGCTGGGGCAGTCGGCATTAACATTGAAGATGGCACAGGCAACCCTAGTAAACCTGTCTTCTCGATTTCCGAACAAACAGAAAAAATCGCAGCGATTAAAGCTAGCCATACGCCCCTATTTGTGAATGCCCGTACAGACATCTATTGGCTAAAAATTGGCGATCCTTTATCCCGTTTCCAAGAAGCTGAAAAGCGTGCAATAGCTTACCAAGAAGCAGGCGCAGATTGTTTGTTTATTCCTGGGCTTACGGACAGGGAAGAAATGCAAAAAATGAGGGCGGCCATTTCGATTCCGATCAATTTGTTGGTTGACCCGGAAATGCCCGCCCTCACGGAGTTGTCGACAATAGGAATTGAGAGGCTAAGTTGCGGCTCTGCCCCATTTCGGGCAACAGCTACATTGCTCGCTGCTATTTGCGAACAGATCGTTCACGACGAAACATTTTCCCATCTGACAAAGGATGTTCTTTCCTATAGCAGCATAACGAAAATCATGAGTCAGTAGATCGGCTACTGCTTTCAAGTGCCTAATGGCCGACGATGCGTTTATGAAGAATATACGAATAAACCATCGGCACGACTACGATTACAACAATGAGTCCGATGGACAATACCGCACTAATGTTTCTTGGCAAAAACGGTTCGATGATAAAAAGCAAGCCTCCGCCTATAAGCAAACGCCCACCAAGACGGTGTGTTTTTCGCCAAACTTCGTCATTGCTGATGGTCCACGGCGTTTTTATGCCGATAAACCAGTTGGGCTTAATCGTCTGCATGTAGTTTCCAAGAATGATAAAGAGGATGCCTACTGCAACTGGCACGACCCGATTGATTGAAACGGGAGCACCTATGCCTGAGAGGACCGTCACAATGCTAATCGCGAGAAAAAGGGCGATGAGCACGTTGCCGATAATCGAATAGGGCCGTGTGAATTTTCTATAGTTGTCTTTCTTCGGGTCTATGCGGGGCAAGTATAGCAACATCGCATAAACGGCGATCAGGATTCCATTAAGAAGCAAGAAGGCAGAGAATGTTGGAGCATAGCGGTCCACTTCTCCATTCACTCCCCAATGTACGGGCATTTCTGCAGGCAAGTGTTTATAAGCAAAAAGCCATACAGCGATAGAAATTATAATCGAAACAATTGGAAAGAGATGTTTTTTCATGGTTGTTTTCCCCCTTTTTCAAAAAAGCCCATTGTCCAGGAAAGCAGCTCCTGAAATACGGTTAAGTTGAGCGAGTAATAGACGAACTGGCCTTTTTTCTCGTCATGGACAAGGTGGGCAGCCTTTAACAGTTTTAAATGCTGGGAAATGCTTGGCTTTGACACTTGAAAATGGTTGGCAATCTCGCCAGCAGTTAAATCCTGTTCTTTAAGCAAATCAAGGATTTTTCGCCTCGTTGGATCGGCCAACGCTTTAAATGCTTCGTGCATCAGGGGCCTCCTTTCAAACACGGCACATTTAAGTAATTAAGAAATTACTTAAATACTTAACTAACCTAAGCATACAGGAATACTGCTTAATTTTCAAGTGTGTATCCCTATTGACAGGATGAAAAAAAGCGTTAATTAAACGTTTGTTTAATCGACAAGATCACTTGCCGTGCTTGAAACGTGTTCGTTTGCAATGGGAAATAAACCGTTGGACGAGTTCGTTTTGCTGCTCCTGTTTTCTTGTACAGATGGCAATGCTGTTGACGATGGGGACATGTTCAACATAGACGCGCGCTAAATCGCCTCGTTTTATATGTTCCTTCGCTACTAAAGAGGAAACGAAATTGATGCCAAAACCGGCCATCACAGCAGAAAGGGCTTCGTTCAATCCACTGAACTGCAAAGCAATCGTTGGCGGTTTTAGATGGTTGGCCTGGCATAACGTAAATAATTGCGCCCTTGTCGAGCTGCCTTCTTCGCGCATGACAAATGGTTCAATTACTACTTCCGCCAACGAGACTCGTTCATTGGCCAATCGATGGGAGGGAGCAGTGACAAACCAAAGCTCATCTTCTAGCCATTCATCCCAAACAAAGTCTTTCGCGCGTTTGTCGATGGTGCCAGCATATATCGCTATATCGGCTTTGTAACGGGCCAGTTTTTCAAATGCCTGTTGAGAATTGACCGTTTCGATTTGCAAATCGATTGTAGGATATTGGGCTTTGAATGCTCCTGCTAATTGTGGCAATAAAAAGTTTGCCGGAAGATATGTGGCAGCGACATGGATGTGCCCCGCGCCTACATCGCGAAATTGTTGAGCAAATGCTTCAATATGGGTTTCAACCGAGAATAACGTTTCTGCTTTGTCAGCAAGCTGTTTTCCAAATGGCGTAGGCACAATCCCCCTGCCGTCCTTTTGTAGCAAAGGTATGTTTAATTCCGCTTCAAACGCTTTTAGTTGGCTCGAAACAGCTGGTTGGCTAATGTGCAAAGCTTGTGCTGCTTTGGTGATGCTTCCCGTGCGCACCACCGTATAAAACAACCGAAGTCCGTGAAGATTCATTCCGTCACTCCCCGATATATAAATAATTGTTATAGATTCCTAAAAAAGATCGATTATTTTTATTGTTATGTTGAGTATACACTGGAATTGTAAGCAAAATAACGAAAAGGGGTTGGGAATGTGGAAAAGCAAACTTGGCAGCTCGTTGATTCGTATATGACGGAACGTTTGCGGATAGGGGATGAGGGTCTGGACGCTGCTTTAGCGAATAATCGCCAAAAGGGGTTGCCAGCTATTGATGTTTCGCCAACACAGGGGAAGCTTTTGACGCTGTTAGCAAGAATGAAAGGGGCCAAGCGCATTCTTGAAATTGGTACGCTCGGCGGCTACAGCACGATTTGCTTGGCACAAGGGATGTCAGACACGGGAAAAATCGTGACGTTAGAATATGAACCCAAACATGCTGCTTGTGCAAAGGAGAACATTGCTTTTGCCGGTTATGCCGATCAGGTCGATATCATTATAGGTCCCGCCCTTGAAAGCCTGCCTATTCTTCACGAACAGCAGCAATCGTTTGATTTTATTTTTATCGATGCCGATAAGCCTAACAATCCACATTACGTAAAGTGGGCGTTGAAGCTGGCTTCTCCTGGCGCGGTCCTTGTCGCTGACAACGTCATCCGTGACGGAGAGGTACTAAACCGCCACAGCACGGATCCTCGTGTCCAAGGCATCCGCACATTTGTAGAATTACTGGAGCAAGAGGAACGGATTGAGGCGACTGCGATCCAAACAGTAGGCGAAAAGGGCTACGATGGCTTTATTTTAGGGATTGTCCACTAATTGAACTGGCAATGAATCACAATAGAAGCATTAGGGGCGTTTTTCCTTTTAATAATGGTGACACACTCAAAAACAGCTAGCTTCAAGGCATTTGAAGCTAGCTGTTTCATGAAATGATTGACTAAAAGCGTGCGAACTTAACTAGCATTTTTGTCTGGCCCTTTCTCGTACGTTTCCCAGAATGTCGCATGTTGAATGCCCAACTTTTTAGGATCGAAAACAGGGTCAAGCCCTTGTTGTTTCTGAGCTTCATAATCCTTTAAGGCGATCATTGCTGGCTTGGCGAGCAGGACGATGGCAATGATGTTGATCCACACCATTAAACCGAGGCCAATGTCGCCAAGGAGCCATGCATTTGCAGCTGTTCGGTTGGCGCCGTAATACGTCGCTCCAAGCAACAGCAACTTAATGACAACCATTGGCCAGGCCGCATTGCGCCCGCGCATCAAATAGGCAATGTTTGTTTCGGCAATATAGTAGTAAGCCATAATCGTTGTAAAAGCGAAAAATAGGAGTGCAATCGCGACAAATCCCGTTCCAAAAGCAGGGAACACCTGGTTGATGGCTTCCTGTGTAAATTGAGGCCCAGCCTCAACGCCAGGAATCGCTTCAAACACATGCGTACCTTCTTCAGGCCCTTGTGTATTGTACATCCCTGTAAATAAGATCATAAAGGCAGTTGCTGAACAAACAAGCAAAGTGTCAATGTATACAGAGGCCGCTTGCACCAACCCTTGCTTAGCTGGGTGTGATACTTCGGCTGCTGCCGCGGGATGCGCGCCAGTGCCTTGGCCAGCCTCATTGGAGTAAACGCCGCGCATGACGCCCCAAGAAATAGCGCTGCCAAGCAAGCCGCCAAAGAGAGAGTCCATTCCGAACGCACTGCGAAAGATTAAGGCAATCGTTTCTGGTACAGCAGATAGGTTCATAAAAATAATGATGGCCGCCATCAACATATAGCCAATGGCCATAAATGGCACGATAAAAGCGGCGGTGTTCGCGATCCATTTAATCCCGCCAAAAATAATCAGCCCTAAAACCAATACAAGAAACAACCCAGTTGCCCAAGTCGGTATGCTAAAGGCATTATTGACAGCAGCGGCAATCGAATTGGACTGGACGCCAGGCATAAGCACAGACATCGCTACAAGGGCTGCGACTGCAAACAGAATCGCAAACCATTTTACGCCTAATCCTTTTTCAATATAGTAAGCAGGCCCGCCTCGGTATTGGCCATTTTGTTTATCTTTATAAATTTGTGCAAGCGTCGACTCAATAAACGCGCTGGAAGCGCCCAGAAAGGCAATCGCCCACATCCAAAATACAGCCCCTGGTCCGCCAAAATAAATCGCTGAAGCGACGCCAGCAATGTTCCCCGTTCCGACACGGCCTGCCAAAGCAACGGATAACGCTTGGAAAGAGGAAACGCCGGCATCTGATTTTTTGCCACTGAACATAAGGGTAAACATATCTTTTAGATGGCGGACTTGCAAAAATCTTGTTAGTAATGAAAAAATCAATCCTACACCTAATAATGTGTAAACGACTGGTGAGCTCCACAGCACATTATTAATAAACTCTAAGACCACGTCCACTGTACGTCCTCCTTAAATAAAGAGATGTTATTTAAATATTCCATGAATTTATCGAATTCTTATTTGATGGTCGGCTCCTTTCTTGGTTCAACTAAGTTATTTTCTTATAATAAACGGTATTGGCAAAGATGAAAAGAAGATCTTTGTGAATTTTGCGATTTGATTGGAAGATTTTCTGTCAGCCATTGACGCATCGTCCTTATTTGTTTTGGGAAGGATAACAGTACTGATCCAAACAGGAGGTTGCTTATGGTTGAACTAACCAACAAGGTCGTGATTATTACCGGAGGTGCGTCTGGCATTGGCCGGGCAGCGGTCGATGCGTTTTTGGCAAAAGGCGCAAAAGTGGTGATCGCTGATTTTAATAAGGAGACGGGAGAGGCTGCTGTTAAGGAATTAACAGATGCAGGCAAGCAAGTACTGTTTGTGCAAACCGATGTATCAAACGAACAATCGGTGCAAAATATGGTCGCTGAAACGGTGAAGGCCTATGAGCGCGTTGATATTCTTATAAACAATGCCGGTTTCGGTACAATGAGCCCGTCCCATGAAAGAACATACGAGGATTACGAAAAAATCGTGAAAGTATGCCAAGACGGCGTTTTTTTAGGATCGAAGCACGCGATTAAAGAAATGATTAAAACAGGCGGCGGTTGTATCATCAATACGTCGTCCATACTCGGCTCCGTCGCTCAGCCCGAGGCGCTGCCTTACAACGCTGCAAAAGGGGCAGTCAATACAATGACAAAATCGTTGGCAGTTGAATATGCAGACAAACAGATACGCGTCAACGCCGTAGCTCCTGGGTTTGTAGAGACAGCCGCCGTAAATAAGGAAGCGCTTGGCGACTTTTATGATGGCCTTGTCGCCAAACATCCAATAGGGCGGTTAGGAAAACCGGAAGACATTGCCCATGCGATGGTTTTTCTTGCCGAAAATGAATTTGTCACAGGTACAATTCTAACGATTGACGGCGGCTATACCGCTTTATAAGCAGAGAGAAACACCGTAAAGACAGCTCGAATCGGCTGCTTTAGGGTGTTTTTTGGCGGTCCTAAAACTACGCCAGACTATTTCACAGTAGCCCCTTCTTATATAACGTTAATAGTGTAATCATTTTACGTGAGGAAGAAATGAGACACATACTAAGAATAAGCAAAATAATAGGTCTAAAGGCATGGTTTCTATTTGCCGATTGGTTTGCGCGCGCTCAGGAGTATCGTACTGTTCAAAAGGCTACGCAAGTGCGTTAGACTAAAAGAAGGAAATGTTTAGCAAAATAGACGGTTGTTGATAGAAAAATGGGAAAAGGAGTTCAACCTATGCGCTACTACTCAAAACGAGATTGGGCCATGAAAGCCATTATTGCCGCGGTTTGGCTAATCGGGATTGCCGTACTCTTTTTTATGTACACAGACGATTCAGCAACATTCTTAATGATTTATGTATTTGGCCCAATGTTGGTATTCGGCCTTGTCTTAGTAACCGCATCAATCACGAATATGTATTATGAACTGCAAGAAGAAGGCTTGTATGTGAAAGCCGGTTTTTACTCTTATTTCTTTCCATATGAAACAATGGAAAGCATTCATCCAATAAAAGGCTTTTACACTCCTGGCGTTAAAGCCGCCATGGCTTTAACAGGCGTCGCCATCAAAGTCAACGACGGCAGAGAGTTAGTCCGAATTTCTCCAGACAACGAAGCCTCATTCCGCGCCGAGCTGATGGAAAAAGCGCCCCACGTAAAGGAAATTGATGAAGCCATTTCGCAAAGGGAGGATAAAAAATCCATTTAAATCTAGCATTGGATCTTCCGAAGAGGGACGAGCATATCGATTTTCTTGCGCTTTTTTGTGAAAAGCTCTTTTTTGATGACCTAGCCGAACCAGGAAACGATAAATGTTAACAGTGGGGAAAGCAAACTAATTGACTCCGCGGTCAAGAATGGATATGATACCTCCATGAGCAGACCAAGAGAATTTGATGTTGATCGTGCGCTGCGCCAGTCCATGGAAGTATTTTGGACGAAAGGGTTTAAAGCGACTTCCTATGATGACTTGACTAGCACGACGCAAGTGAAGAAACAAAGTTTGTATTGTGTCTTTAAAAATAAGCGCGAGTTGTTTTTACGTGCATTAGTGCTATACAGGGAACAGAGCATAGCGATGCTGGAGGCATTGGCCTCTCAGGAGGGGTCTCCTGTGAAAAAATTGGAGGCCATTTGCGAGGCTACGCTCTGTCAAAACGATGAAACGATGAGTCGAGGCTGCCTCATCGTCAATTCAGCCCTTGAATTTGGAACCGATGACGAGGAAGTCAATCGCGAGGTCGCATTGATGTTTAATCAGGTCGGCCGTGTGCTAGAGACGGTCATTCGCAGCGGTCAGGAACAGCAATTGATTACGTCTCGCCTTACAAGCAAAGCGCTTGCCCTTCACCTGAACAACGCTCTTAGCGGCGCGAAGATTATGGAAAAATCAGGTGCTCCCCGAGAACAGATCGCAGTGGTATTGCGTACAGCGCTTGCGCTTATGATGGCAGAGAATGATGGAAGCTTGTGAGTGATATATAACAACATGCATGTATGATACGTTGAATGCGTGCATGTCTTTTTTAGGAAAATTCTTGACTGTGTGGTCAAGAAGGCGTATAGACCGTATGGAAAAACGTGCGAGGGGGTGATACTTAAAAACATAGAGGGCATCAAATGATTGATTTTCTAGACTGTTCACATACAAAATGAAACCCGGAGGTAGTTATGACGAATTCAACGTCCGTTCAAGCTTTGTTCCAACCGTTTTCAATTAAAAATATGAATCTGTCCAATCGGATTGTGATGGCGCCGATGACTCGCCAATTTTCACCTGGAGGCGTTCCAGGGCCTGATGTGGCCGCCTATTACCGCCGCAGAGCGGAAAACGGAGTCGGACTAATTGTGACCGAGGGTACGGTCATTGAGCATCCAGATTCGTCGAATCAGGAAAATGTCCCGCACATCTATGGCGACAAGGCATTAAACGGCTGGGCCAACGTAGTGGCTGAGGTGCACAAAGCCGGTGGCCGGATCATCCCACAGATTTGGCATATGGGTGCTCGCGGCCATGTCGGCGACTATACGGAAAACGATGTCGCCGCCATAGTGGATGCTTTTGCGCAAGCTGCAGCGGAAGCGAAGCGGATCGGCTTTGACGGGATTGAACTGCACGGTGCGCACCAATATTTGATTGACCAGTTTTTTTGGGATCAAACGAACCCGCGCACAGATCGTTATGGCGGTGATATGGTGGAACGCACCCGCTTTGCGGTGGAGGTCATCGAAGCTTGCCGCCGCGCCGTCGGACCGGACTTTCCTATTGTGCTGCGCTTCTCGCAATGGAAGTCCAGTGACTATACGGCTAAATTGGCAACAACAGCGGCTGAATTGGAGCAATTTCTGGCACCGTTAACCGACGCAGGAGTCGATGTCTTCCACTGCTCCACTCGCCGCTTCTGGGAACCTGAATTTGAAGGGTCTGATTTGAATCTTGCTGGTTGGACTAAAAAGCTGACAGGAAAACCAACAATCACCGTCGGATCAGTTGGGTTGGACAGTGAATTTACGAAACTCTTCGCCGAAGGAAAGGGAGCAGGTGTCTCGAACATTAACGGGTTGATCGAGAAACTGGAACAGGGGGAATTTGATCTCGTAGCGATCGGTCGGGCATTATTAGCTGACCCTGCATGGGCAAGCAAAATCCGTGATGGCCGTATCAACGAACTGACGCCATTTTCGCCCGACGCGGTAAAAACACTTTACTAAAAGTAATCTTGCAACAACGAAGGAGCTGCGCCGCAGCTCCTTTCGCGTGAGTGGCGAAATTCTTCAAAGGGAAGCAATGAAGAGTAGCGTCAAGGGATCCACATTTAAATGTTCGATAAAGAATACGATCAAACATTCGATCTGACAGGGTTTCTCATATGAATAATAAGAGTCTGGCCGTACCTCCCACATATTTTGTTTTCGGTTGTTACGATCGGAGCTTCGCCAAACCAATTGTGCAGTCCGAACAGGAAAATAAACGACACCCGATCTTTAAAAGTGGATTACACCTTTTACGGAATGGGGGACTCCCGAATGTTTTCTGTACATGTTTAAACACGCCCTTTTTATGTTTTTTTGGCATGAACAAATTTAGTGGTAGGAGGCTTCGCTAATGTACGTCTTGGCCGCAATCAGCATTCATGCGAATCCAAGCCAGCCACCGATTGCCCTGCATAACAACCTATCCCACTTGGCACACTAACGGTATGAATAGCCGGAGGAGCCTTTTATGGATGTGTTTGGTGCCGATTATGAACAAAATAAGAAAAAATTGGTCGAGGAAATAGGCGATCAAGCCGACTTGACGATTAAATATGCGTACGCGACTTCATTGGATAAGCAGTTGACGTTTTTTTATTTCGGAGAAGCGGACATGCAAAGAATGGAGAGCTGCCTTCGCTACTTAAATGGGTTGCCAGCCGCTTATTTTAAAAAGAGGGGCAGCGAGGAGGAGTGGGCGAAACCATCGATTAGCTATGCGGAGTCTGTAGAACTGGATGTCAAAAAAGCGGTCAAATCGCTGTATTTGGATCGGGTCGTCTTGCTGGTGGAGGGCGTCCCGTTTGCGTATGTGTTGCAGTTAAAAAAGGGAATGAACCGCAACGTGGAGCAGCCGACAATTGAGCCGGTTATCCGCGGCCCGAAAGTGTCGTTTATTGAGGATGTTAACGCAAACATTGCCTTAGTACGCCAGTATGGCGATGACGAAAACCTCATTGTCGCTGAACATGTTGTCCATTATAAAAACAAACAAAAGACGATCCGCTACATTCACCATAAAGAAAAAACAGAGCCTGCTGTTGTCGAAGAGGTAGCCGAGCGCCTGAAGGGCATTCAACACGCCAACATTGAGGATTCTGGTAAAGTTGAAAGTTTTTTGAACAACTCGCCTTTGTACTCGCCATTTCCGCAAATCCAGACAACAGAGCGGGTTGACCTGATTTTAGGCGGCCTAGAAGAAGGACGTGTCGCCATCTTTGTCGACGGCTCGCCGTTTGCGTTTATGGTGCCCACCACGTTTGAACAGCAACTGCAAGCGGCGGACGATTATTATGAGCGCTGGATGATTAGCTCTCTCATTCGCATACTCCGTTACATAGCTTTATTCATTACGTTGTTTGTTGCACCTGTTTACATCGCGCTTGTGTCTTTCCATCAAGGGCTCATACCGGACGAACTGTCGCTCACGATCATGAATACACGAATGAACGTGCCCTTTCCAGCGGCTGGCGAAGTCGTCGTGATGACGCTTTTTATAGAATTATTGCGTGAGGCGAGTATTCGCCTCCCTTCTCCCCTTGGGCAGACAATCGGCCTAGTTGGCGGCGTTGTTGTTGGCCAAGCTGTCGTTGAGGCCCATATTGTCAGCTCAATCATGGTCATCATCATAGCGCTGACAGCGATTTCGTCTTTTGCCGTGCCAATGTATAACTTGAGCTTGTCTTTTCGGCTTCTTAGCTTTGTCGCCATCCTCTTTGCCTCAATGTTCGGCCTGTTTGGCGTCGTTTGCTTTTTTATTGCCCTTACCATTCATTTAGCAAGCTTGCATAACTATGGCGTCCATTATTTTTCGCTTAAATTTTCATTCAAAAAACATGGCATTTACGATGCCATCCTCCGTTTGCCGACTGTACTGAAGGATAAGAAGGGGTGAATTGCACTTGGCCAAGACGAACGTTTATATGCAGCGGACACTGACTAATGTCCAGTTTGCGGCAGTATTGATGACGACGCTCCTCGGTGTGGGTGTGTTAAACTTGCCGCGGACGATGACCGTTAACTTAAATACGGCTGATGGCTGGATCTCGGTCCTGATTGCTGGCATAGCCGTAAGCCTCATTTTTTTGTTTAATGTCTTTGCCTTCAAGTCTCATCAGGTTGACTCGATTGACGTTTTTATGGAGAGAGCGTTCGGCAAGTGGGTAAGCAATTTTCTTTGCATCGTGATTGCCGTTTACTTTCTCGTCCAGTCCAGTTGGCAAGTCGTGGCCATGAGCGAAATGATCCGCTATTTTTTGCTAGAAGAAACGCCCTATTATGTCGTCATTGGAATGATTGTCATTTTAAGCGCGTATGCCGTGTTTTACCCGTTTGCAACGATTGCACGCATCTGCTGTTTTTTTCTGCCGATTTCCCTTATTGTGCTCTTGCTTATTCTCGGGCTTAGTGCAGAGGAAGTGGATGTGTATCGACTACGCCCTGTCGCTCCAGAAGGGTTTGGTCCGATTTTCGCCAATGTAACAGAGGCGCTCCAAGCTTTTCAAGGTGCTGAAGTTATGTTGCTTCTCCTCGCTTTTCTCCGAACAGGCACAAAGCCTAAGAAAAGCGGTGTACTTGCGTTTTCAACGATAACAGTGGTCTACATGTTAATTTATGGAATTGTGGTTTCCTCTCTAGGTGTGGCAGAAGTAAAAACGCTCGTGTGGCCAACGATTGCCTTGACACAAGCTGCAGAAAGTGGAGCGTTCTTTTCTGGTCGCTTAAATTCTTTGCTGATTAGTACATGGACACTGCAATTTTTTACGACCATTGTGCTTGCCTTGTTTGCGGCAGTCCATTTGCTTGATAAACGACTGCCGATCCGTCGTGGCTATTTGTTGTTTGTATGCACTGTGCTTGTTTTTGCGATTGGCATACTGCCACAGACGTACTACCAAATTTCAATGGTAGGCAAGTGGGAACAGTATGCTTTTTTGACTATTTTTGCGGTATTGCCATTCCTTTGTTACCTCACGGTTGCCATCAAAAAGAAGGTGAAGGCATGAAATATAAGATCATCGCGCTACTTGGCAGTGTGCTGCTCCTTACAGGTTGCTGGGACCACACGAATATTGAAGACTACTCACTCGTCATGGGCATTGGGCTTGGGATTGATGCAGAGGAAAAGGAAAAGGTCGGCATGCTGACGCAATTGTATCTGCCTGTTGCTGACGCCAAAGGTGTTGCCGAGCTTTCTTTTCGAAACCTTTATACAAAAGGAGAAACGGTCTTAGACGCAACGCGGGAATTGGAGTTAATTGACCAAGGAATATTAAGCGACCATCAACTCGTGCTCGTGTTTCATGAGGATGCGTTAAGAAAGTGGCGGGCCGAAGAGCTGATTAACCAAAAAATCCGCGACGAACGGGCAAGGAGGGGCATTCGGATATTTGTCACTGAGGTGCCGTTGCAAACACTGTTTAAGTATCCAGTAGAAGCAAGAGTAGCACCTACATCGAAAATGTTGGACGCGCTTGCGCAAAACACCGACCGCTCTACAAAAGTACTACCGCCGGTCACACTTGGGACGTTGTCTGACAACATTAATCGTGGCTACACGATGATTTTGCCAAAAGTGACAGTGAAAGACGGAAACTTGGAGCTAGACGGAGGCCAAATTTTAAAGAAAGGCGTCCATCTAGCCGATTCCCTCTCCCCTGACCAAATAACTAGCTTAAACTGGCTTACAGGCGAGGTGAAAGCGGGCGTCGTGCAGGCTAAAGTGGATGGCTACCGAGTGGTATATGAAGTATTAAGCTCTCGGATAGAGTCTGTTAAAACAACGCTTGAAAACGACAAACTTACGATGGACATTTATGTAAAATCAGATGGACGCCTGGCGGAAAACTGGGATCCGAAAGAAAATACGTACGATCCAACGTATTTAAAGAAACTGGAAGGGCTATTTGAAAAAACGGTAGAAACACAAGTGGACCAAATCGTCAATGACATGCAAACAAAATACGAGGCCGCTCCCTTTAAGCTTGTTAAATATGTACGCGTACAGCAATACCCATTTTGGAAAAAGAATAAAGACAACTGGGATGAAGTCTTTTCAGAGGCGACAGTCCGCTTCCATGTTGATTTGACGATTACCGACTTTGGCATTAGGGGGAAAAGGCAATAAGTGTGAAAAAGAGGACGTGTTCGATAGAATCAAGTTGACATTTACGGAGAGGGGAGAACACGTTCAAGTTAATATCGTTCTATGTAAAGGCGAGAGAAGCTTAATTCACTATTATTCTACAAAGTGCGACAAAAACAGCTAATTGAATGATGTTGGGAAATATCCAAATTCCTTACAATTCGAGAAAATTCCATTTATAATAGAAAGCAACATACTTGGTTTGGGGTGATCGGATGTCTACGGTAGTGCAGGCGGAAAAAGCGGGGGCGAAAATCGTTGACTGGTATAGTTGCATTATTTCGCGGTCAATCGACCAAGCGATTCTCCTTAAAGAACAAGCCAGCGCCCTCGTAAAAAACATGGAGCCAAATGACAAGATTTTAGCGTACTATTCATTAGTCGAATTTCGCCATGAAATGCTGCTCAGACAAAACGCAGGAATGGAAGAAGAAGAACGGTTTTCGAAAATTGAACCTATCCTAGAGAATACAGTCGACCATTTACTCAAGTACCTCTATTATTTCATCAGTGGGCAAAATGAATACATCAATGAACGTTACAAATCCGCGATCAAACTGTTTAGGAAAGCAGAGCGTTTATTAGAGTATGTCGATGACGATGCAGAAGAGGCTGAATTTTATTATTACGCAGGAGCCGTTTGTTACCGACTAAACCAATACCCTTTTGCGACCTCATATGTTGAGCAAGCTAAAACGATCTTTGACAGTCTTGGGTATGTGGATAAGGGTTTGAACTGCCAAATCATAATTGCTGCAACTAACTCCGAAGTCGGAAAGTATGAAAAAGCGGATGAAATCTTAAAAAATGCTTTACAGCAAGCAGAAATGCACCTTGAAACGAAAGCGCTCATTCTTCGTACCCTCGGACTAAATGCAATACGGAAAAGGGAGTGGGAAGAGGCAGAACATTATTTCAAGTCCGCCTTAGCGATTAAGGAACACCGCCAATCACCAGTAAGCATGAAAAGCCAATACAATTTGGCCAACGTCTTATTTCGTTTACAGAGGGATTTGGAAGCGCGGGAGTTTTTTAAAAAAGCGGAAGTAGGCATTCTTTATTACAGAAATACAGAATATTCGGCTCGGTCTCTAGTCACAAAAGGGCTTTATATTGAAAATGGAAACTTGGCATTAGTCAATAAGGGCATCGATCTTCTAAGAGAACACTCTTTAGAGTTTGAAATTGCTGAAGTGGCTGAAGAGACGTCTGCTTACCTTGAAAAAGCAGGAAAATCACAAGAAGCATTGAAGTATATGAAAGTCGCTTACGAAGCAAAGCTAAATCAAAATGCACTGGGAGTTGATCAAGCATGAAAAAACTTCTCTTGACTTTAGTGTTGGTACTTGCCTTTACTGGATTTCAAGGTCTTGCACAGTCAAATGGGAACCCAATTCAACCACATGATAAAACAGACATTGCAAGTTAATTTTTTTAGCAAGAGAAAGCCTAAATAGCAAAAGCCTGAAGATGCCTGTAGATTGACCGTTTACAACCAAGAAAACCAAAAATCAATGGGGGTCGATCAGGAGTGAAAAAACTTCTTTTAACTTTAGTGGTGGTACTAGCATTTACAGGAACCCAAGGTCTAGCGCAGACAAGTGATGGGAATGTATTCCAACCACATGACAAAGCGGATGGTGTTAGTTGATTTTTTAGAGCAAGTGGAAGCCTAAATTAGCAAATACCTGAAGATACCAGTAGATTGAAGCAAAAGCATAAATCAATGGGGGTCGATCAGGAGTGAAAAAACTTCTTTTAACTTTAGTGATAGTATTTGCATTTACTGGATTTCAAAGCCTGACGCAAACAAGTGATGGAAATGTATTCCAACCAGATGATAAAACGGATGGTGCTAGTTAAGTAGCTTTTTTCAATACAAAATGAAAATGCCTGTTAAGAAAATACGCAGTATACTAAAAAACAACACTGCTATAACAGATGGCCGGATAGCCATCTGTTTTTTTGTATTACCCAAGAAGGTGAAGCACTTGGTTTGTTTTAGCCGATAGATAGAAAGGGAAACAGACTATAAAAGGAGGCGATTATTTGGAAAGTAAAGAAATAAAGGTTAAAAATCATTGGGGAAAATTAACTGTTTGTTTGTTAATCGCTATTGCCATTACATTACCCGTACAAATTTGGGTTGATAGCGGATGGAAAATGGCGTACTTTTTACCCGTATTCATGACTGCTTGGGGAATATTCTATACATGGGCTGGAAAGGAAGAAAATAAGAAATAAAGTGATTATACATAATAGGAATTTTAAAGAATCCTTTGGTCGGCACTATTACTGCTGCTTTTGTTTTCTATGGAAACGATTCGTGGAAAGATAAAACGACTTATCGTGTTAAGAGAAAATTTCGTTATCTCGTTTAATAAAAAACAGATGGCCGGATAGCCATCTGTTTTTTGTATTACCCAAGAAGTTGAAGCACTTGTTGTGGCGCTTGGTTTGCTTGAGCAAGCATTGATTGAGAAGCTTGGGAAAGAATGTTGCTCTTTGTGTATTCCATGATTTCTTTCGCCATGTCAACGTCACGGATACGAGACTCAGCAGCTTGAAGGTTCTCAGAAGAGTTGTCCAAGTTAGAGATCGTGTGCTCAAGACGGTTTTGCGCAGCACCAAGGCTAGAGCGTTGTTTTGATACTTGTTTGATCGCATTTTCAACAGCAGCTAGTTGTGTGTCAAAGCCTTCCTCATCTGTCGCATCTGGATCAGCAAACTTTGTCACATCGATATCGGAAATTTTTAATCCGTCATCGCCTTCAGTACCAAGTGCAGTAGCGCTCATGTCGCCGATTTCGATTGTAATCGTTTGTCCTTGGTTCGCACCAATTTGGAAAGTGAAAGAAGCAGGGGCAGAAGCGCCAGCATCATCTGTTGCGCCTTTCAACAAATCTTTGCCGTTGAATGCAGTACGGTCAGAAATCCCTTTGCTTCCATCAGTCATGCCACCGATTTCTTCTTTAAGCGAGTTGATTTCATCTTGGATCGCTTGAAGGTCTTCGTCTTGGTTTGTGCCTGTGTTTCCTGCTTGTACAACAAGCTCACGCATACGTTGAAGGATGCTGTGCGTTTCGTCAAGGGCACCTTCAGCTGTTTGGATAAGAGAGATCCCGTCTTGTGCGTTACGGCTCGCTTGATCCAAACCACGGATTTGCGCACGCATTTTTTCTGAAATCGAAAGACCAGCTGCGTCATCCCCTGCACGGTTGATGCGTAGACCAGAAGAAAGCTTTTCTTGTGCTTTTGAAGCAGCACCTTGGTTGATGCCGAGTTGGCGATGAGCGTTCATCGCAGACAGGTTGTTATTGATGATCATAGTCGTCACACTTCCTTTTGTTTTTTGTTACCTCATCCTTGAGGATTTGTAGAAGCGCTGTGCTTCTAATTTTTTTATCGGATTGTCTGGAGAATTGTTTACAGGCTTTTGAGGATTTTTTTGATCAGACCTTAGTCTCATTTAAATTTATTCTCAACAGGGAAAAGAGAGCAAGAAATTAATGCGTTTAAATGGCTAAAAGTAGCTTTTTCCAGCTTGAAAATAGAAGAAATAAAAAATAAAATCTTTGTAATAAAGGTAGATGGAAGGTCTTTGGAAGTGGTAAAATAGTTTTGCTTGATGCATTCTGGCATTATTTTAATATGTATTTAGCCTTCATGTCATATTTGTCTTTTTAAATAGACCAAAAGAATCGTTTTATGTCATGATTCTAAAAAAACCACAAAATCCTTTAAAGTTAGTGTATATTAGTCAATAATCGACATTTTTTAGCCGATATAAGTAGAATGGGTTCGGTTACGCCTTCTTTACCGTTATCAAGGAAGGTACTCGGCCATGCTAAGGGAAGTATTATTCCTTAGGCGCATGTCGCCGCCAGCATGGTGTGAGGGGAGGTTCGATGCCTCAAGGGCTAAGCCCAAAATACTAGAGCGAATTGAAAAGATAGAAAAACGCTTACATCCTTGGCGCGTGAGCCTTTTTCTATCTTTTTTATTTTGTCAACACGGAGGGATTCAATTATGTCAAAAGTAAAAAAAGCGATTATTCCAGCAGCTGGCCTTGGAACGCGCTTCCTGCCAGCGACGAAAGCAATGCCGAAAGAAATGTTGCCAATTGTCGATAAACCGACCATCCAATACATCATTGAAGAAGCGATTGAAGCTGGCATCGAAGACATCATTATTGTGACAGGCAAAGGAAAACGAGCGATAGAAGACCATTTTGACCATTCATTTGAACTCGAACAAAATTTGTTCAACAAAGGCAAACTCGACATGCTTGAAAAAGTCCAAGCTTCATCAAAAGTTGAACTCCACTACATCCGGCAAAAAGAACCAAAAGGACTTGGACACGCCGTCTGGTGCGCTCGTAAGTTTATTGGCAATGAACCATTTGCTGTCCTCCTCGGCGACGATATCGTTCAGGCAGAAACGCCAGGCCTCAAACAACTCATGAATCAATACGACCAAACCGAACGCTCTGTCATCGGCGTCCAACCCGTACCGGAAAACGAAACGCACCGCTACGGCATCATCGACCCAGAATCACAAAACGGCCGCCTGTATCGAGTATCCAGCTTTGTTGAAAAGCCAAAACAAGGCACAGCACCATCCAACTTAGCCATCATGGGCCGCTATATCCTCACACCAGAGATTTTTACGTTCCTAGAAAAACAAGAAACAGGCGCTGGTGGCGAAATCCAGCTAACCGATGCAATCCAAACATTGAACGAACAACAAAGCGTCTACGCCTACGACTTTGAAGGCAAACGTTTCGACGTTGGCGAAAAACTCGGCTTCGTCCTCACGCAATTGGAATTTGCGTTGGAGCGGGAGGAATTGAGAGATGCGTTGTTGGAGAAGATGCGGGAGTATGTTGAACTTTACTATGTTAAATAATTTGTGATTGAGGAGAGATAGTTGTTAATGAAGATGAAGCAAAGGTTATTAGCCCTAATATTAATCGATTCTGCAATCGTTCTCTTTTCAATTTATGTATGCAATTTTATATTAAATGCAGGGTATCCGTCGTTAACAGAAATTCTTGTTGTTAGTTCAATTGTGCTACTAGTAGTTCACCATATATGCGCCTACAAATTTAAGCTATACAAACGAGCTTGGGAATACGCGAGTGTATCAGAATTAAAAGCTATTTTATATGCTGTTACAATTTCAATAATTAGTAGCGGTTTAGTACAACTCCTATTTTTTCAAGAATTTTTTGTCCGTACTCTAATTATGACGTGGATGATGCATGTGATCTTAATTGGTGGCTCACGTATGTCTTGGCGTGTTTATAAAGATACATACACGGTAAATAAAAAAGACGGTAAACGTACATTAATTGTTGGAGCTGGTTCGGCTGGAACAATGGTTGCACGGCAATTGAAACAAGATCAAGATACCACATTAAAACCGATTGGTTTTATTGATGATAATTTCACGAAACATGGTTTAGAAATTTTGGAGTTGCCTGTGTTCGGTGGGACAAAAGATATTAATAAATATGTAGAGACTTATAAAGTTGAACATATTATTATCGCCATACCCTCACTGAACAGAGAGGATTTAAATCGAATTGTTAAGTTATGCACTGATACAAAAATAAAAACGCAAACCCTCCCCCGTATGGAAGACTTAGTGTTAGGGTCCCTCCAAGTAAGTCAATTTAAGGATGTCGAGGTAGAAGATCTACTAGGCAGAGAGCCAGTGGAACTTGATGTTGATGGCATTGCTAAATATATTTCAGGAGAAACGATTCTTGTTACTGGCGCAGGTGGATCTATTGGTTCGGAGATTTGTAGGCAGGTTGCCCGTTTCTCCCCTAAACAATTAATTTTATTAGGCCATGGTGAAAACAGTATTTATACTATTGAAATGGAATTGCGAAGGACAGTTCCCGATTTAAGCATTGATACAGAGATTGCCGATATTCAGGATAGAGATAAAATGTATGCTATTATGCAGAAACGGCGTCCATATGTTATTTTTCATGCTGCTGCTCATAAGCATGTTCCCCTGATGGAACGAAACCCAGAGGAAGCAGTGAAAAATAATATCATAGGAACTAAAAATGTGGCAGAAGCCGCAGATATGGCTGGAGTTAATACTTTTGTGATGATTTCTAGCGATAAAGCTGTCAACCCAACAAGCGTAATGGGAGCAACAAAAAGGATTGCAGAAATGGTCATTCAGCACATGGATATGGTAAGTGAAACACGTTTTGTAGCAGTAAGGTTTGGGAACGTTCTTGGAAGCCGCGGCAGCGTCATCCCTTTATTTAAGGAACAAATAAAAAATGGGGGACCTGTAACTGTTACTCATCCTGAAATGGAACGTTATTTTATGACCATTCCTGAAGCTTCCCGATTAGTACTCCAAGCAGGTTCACTAGCTGGGGGTGGGGAAGTGTTTGTTTTGGATATGGGAGAACCAGTTAAGATTGTTGACCTAGCGAAAAACTTAATACGATTGTCTGGTTATAGTGAAGAGGACATTGGGATTAAATTTACGGGGATTCGCCCTGGAGAAAAAATGTTTGAGGAATTGCTTGATGAAAATGAACTTCATCAAGAGCAAATTTATCCTAAAATTTATTGTGGGAAAACTCCTCCAATCAACATTGATGTGGTTTATAATTTGATTAATGACTTTTATAAAATTGATCGTAAAACGTTAAAAGGCGAAGTATTAGGAATCGCTAATTACAGTGTTGATAATTTAAAAGCTCTAGATACTGTGAATTAACGTGAAAGAAGGAGAAAAATGACTAAATTAAAGCGACAAATTCCTTTCTCTCCTCCTGATATAACAGACGAGGATATAAGAGAGGTTATAGATACTTTAAAGTCTGGTTGGATTACAACTGGCCCAAAAACCAAAAAATTTGAAGAGCGGATAGCGAATTATTGTATGACAAATAAGGCCGCGGCATTAAATTCTGCTACTGCTTGTATGGAAATGACTTTAAGACTTTTAGGAATCGGTGAAGGGGACGAAGTAATAACTTCAGCCTATACATACACCGCTTCTGCGAGTGTAATTGATCATGTTGGAGCAAAAATAGTTTTAGTAGATACGAAAAAAGGTTCATACCATTTAGACTACGATGCAGTTGAGAGGGCTATTACTGAACGTACAAAAGCTATTATCGCAGTTGATATTGCGGGTGTGATATGTGACTACGAGCGTCTTTTACAAATAGTAGAAGCAAAAAGACATCTTTTTAAAGCAGAAAATTTATTTCAAGAAGCTTTTAATCGGGTAATTTTGATTGCTGATGCAGCCCATTCTTTTGGTGCAACTCGTAATTCAAAAATTAGTGGCAGTATTGCAGACTTTACCTGTTTTTCCTTTCATGCTGTTAAGAACTTAACCACAGGTGAAGGAGGCGCGGTTACTTGGAAAGCATTAAAGGGAATAGACGACAAATTGCTATATCAACAGTATATGAACTTGTCTCTCCATGGTCAAAGTAAAGATGCGCTGGCCAAAACAAAACATGGGGCTTGGGAATATGATATTGTATCAACTGCTTATAAATGCAATATGACTGATATTGCAGCATCGATTGGTTTACGGCAGTTAGATAGATATGATATCACTTTAGAGAAGAGAAAGCGGATTATTAATAGTTACAAAAAACTATTAAGTAATTCGAAGATAGAACCTCTGAATCATTTTAACAAGTTTTCTAACTCGAGTGGACATCTTTTCTTGTGTAGAGTAAAAGGATTAGAGGAAAAAGATAGAAATGAGATAATTGCTGAAATGGCGGAGAAGGGCATAGCCACTAATGTACATTATAAACCACTCCCGATGCTGACAGCATATATAAGACTTGGATTTAAAATTGAAGATTTTCCAAATGCATACGAAATGTATAAAAATGAAATTTCGTTGCCGTTATATACATCCCTTAAGGATTGTGATGTTGATTATACTGCCAATAGTTTTTTGGAAATAGTAAATAAACGAGATGCCAGGTGATAAACTTGAATAAAAAAGTGTTAATTTTAGGTGTAGCTGCAGTACAAAGAGATGCTATTGTAGAACTTAAAAATCAAGGGCATGAAGTACATGCTTGTGCAATGGCTAAAGATGGTCCTGGAGCTGATGCAGCTGACTATTTTACCAAGATAAATATTTTAGATGAAGAAGCAATAATAAATTATGTTAAAAATAATAGCATAGATCTAGTATATTCAGTCGGATCTGATATAGCTATACCAATAGCGAGCTCCATAAGCGAAAAGTTGAACTTGCCTTACTTCGTTACGAAACAAACAGCATTAATATGTAATAATAAAGATTTAATGAGAAGTACGCTGGGAAGTGATTTTTACGGCAATGTTAAATTTCAAGTTATTGAATCAGAGATTGATGATAAAGAGATTATTTTAGAGTACCCTTTTATACTAAAGCCAACAGATTCTCAGGGACAAAGAGGAGTATTCTTAATAAAGACCTACGAAGATTTTAAAAAGAACTACCTGGAGGCAAGAAAGTATTCTAGGTCGGGCCGGGTCATTATCGAACAATATATCTCCGGGCCAGAAATATCAGTTAATGGGTACATTGTTAATGGTGAAGTCAAATTCTTAATTTCTTCTGACAGAGAAACCTGGCCGGAGTATACGGGTTTAATTAAAAAACATGTAGTTCCATCCCAAAAGGTGTCAAATAAACTTCAAAAGAATATTTTTGAAATTGCAAGTAAGGCTTGTGAAAAACTAGGGATTTTAAATGGACCTTTTTATCTTCAGATGAAGATGGATAATGATTTACCTTATATTATCGAAATTACTCCTAGACTAGATGGTTGTCACATGTGGAAGTTATTAAAATATTATTCGGAAATAAACTTGATAAAGTTAACTTTTAACCATTTTTGCACCAATGATACTACCGAACTTAGCAAAATTACTTATACAAAAAAATCTAAATTAACTCTTGAGTTTGCATGTCAAATTCCTAATACTAAAGTTAATTATGATAATTTCGCTAAAAATACATCTTCCATTTTGGATAGTTATAAATACTACCCAGAAAATTCTGTGGTTAGACCCATAAATGGTGTATTTGAAAAGATCGGGTATTTTATTCATTAAGTTTACTTGGCCAGAATAATTTAAATTCTGGTCAATGAAGGTTTTGGTCTGGAGGGATAGATATTGCGAGTTGCAATTACTGGAGGCACAGGATTTCTGGGGAAAATTGTCTATTTGAAGCTGTTAGAAATGGGTTATCAGACTGCTGTTTTAACTAGAAGCTCCAGCGAAAATAATAACTATATAATAACAGATTACACGACAAACTCGTTAAAAGAAGCATTAAAAGGTTTTGATGCAGTAGTTCATTTAGCAGCAAAGAGGAGTAACGATAAGCTAATTGCTAACTACAAGGAGAATGAAACTGTTACACAGAATATATATGAAGCATGTGTTTATAATGAAATAAACAATATAGTATACGCTTCAACTATATCAGTGTACTCAGATATTACATGCTTACCGTGGAATGAGGAATTGTTACCAGACCCTGTTTCAATTTATGGTATTAGTAAATTAAGTGGTGAATATTTAGGAAACTATTACTCAAGAAATTATAATCTTAACGTAAAGAATTTAAGGTTAGCTCATTTATTCGGCTTTAATGAGATTAATAATTATATGATCAACTTGTTTATTAGACAAGCTTTTAATCAGCTTACGTTAACGTTAAATACACCGAGTAAGGCAAAAAGAGAGTTCCTATATGTTAAAGATGCCGCTAAAGCTATAGAATTAGCACTTAGAGAGAGTACACTTTGCGGGAATTTTAATATAGGCAGTGGAGAGGCGTTAACTAATTATGAAGTCGCGAAAAAAATCAATGAGTGTTTCCACAATGAAGGTAACCTAATAATAAAAGACAATGCCGCGAGCGAAACTATTAACTCTTCGTACATGGATAATAAAAAAGCAGAATTGAAATTGAAATTTACTCCTGATTATAGCTTTGATAAAGCGTTAGAAGAAATAAAGGGATTAATGAAAGGTTTGGATAATGTACCAATTTATTATTAAAAGATTGTTAGATATACTTATTGCTTTAATTTTACTTCCTATTTTAATCATTGTTTTTATACCAGTGTTTCTTCTTATTAAATTTGAAGATGGGGGACCTGTTTTTTACACTGGTATAAGGATAGGGAAGAATATGAAGCAATTTCATATGTATAAGTTTAGAACCATGAAAGTTAACGCCCCAGACATTAGAAATGGTGATGGAACAACCTATAACTCACAAGACGACCCAAGAGTTACTAAAGTTGGGAAATGGCTAAGGGTGACAAGTTTAGATGAAATACCTCAAATAATAAATGTACTGATCGGACAGATGAGTTTTATTGGCCCAAGACCTAGTCCTTTAGGAGATAAGAGTAATTATCCTGACGACTTTTTTAAAAAATTCGAAGTTTTACCGGGGATAACTGGATATAACCAAGCACTTCATCGGAATTCTTCAACAATGGACCAAAGAATTGCTAACGATAAATATTATGTTGAGAACATATCTTTTATTTTAGATGCGAAAATAGTAATTTTAACAATTAGGTCAGTCCTTGGTAGAAAAAACATACATAGAAATTAAACAAAGGTAAGGTGTGAGTTTTGAATAACACTTTAATACTACTAACCAATTATTATCCTTTTTTCAAAGGGGAAGAGTATTTAGAAACAGAAATTGATTATCTGTCTTCAGAGTTTGAAAAGATAATTATTTTCCCCACTATGGCATCAAATAAGATGAAAATAAATAGACCTTTGCCTTCAAATGTGCAGGTGGTAAATATTGATATAGATTTATCGAGAGGGAAGAAAATTCAACTACTTTCTAAAACAAAAATGTATATTAACAAAGAGTTTAAACAAATTTTAAAAGAGGAGAAGCATCTAAGTATAATCAATAAATTATATTCCACTTACTTTGAAGCAAGAAGTAATTATGTTTATAGTAAGATAACAAAAGAGCTAAATAAAATAAATTTTTCAGGGAAGAAAGTTACAATTTATAGTTATTGGTTTTATGTTACAGCTAGAGTAGCAGTAAGTTTAAAGAATAAGTACTTTAAGGATAAAGATATATATACAGTTTCAAGAGCTCATCGTTATGATCTATATGAAAATGAAGCCCCATTAAAATTTTTACCACATAGAAATTATCTTTTGAAAAATTTAGATCAGGTTTTTCCTTGTTCTCAAAATGGCGCTGAATTCTTAACAAATAATTACCCTATTTATAAAGATAAGATTGAAGTTAAAAGGTTAGGAACCACAAAACAAAATATTAAAGTGAAAAAACCTAAGCAGTGTTTTCGAATTGTTACTTGTTCAGCGTTACGAAAGGTAAAAAGAGTTGATATGTTAGTGGATGCTTTGGAAGAATTAGATATAAATAAAATAAACTATGAATGGGTTCACATTGGTAGTGGAACAGAGTTTAATAAAATCAAATCAAAAGCAGAGAAACAATTGAACAGAAAAAATTATAAATTCTTAGGTTCCCTTAAGAATAAAGAAGTAATAAAGTGGTATAAGCAAAATGATGTTAGTGTGTTTGTAAATTTGTCTTCTTCTGAAGGAGTACCAGTTTCCATAATGGAGGCAATGTCTTTGGGTATTCCAGTAATTGCCACGGATGTAGGTGGAACAAAAGAGCTTGTTAGAGACAAGGTAAATGGATTTTTACTAAATCAATATTGTAATAAAAGTGATGTGGCTAATACTCTAATTAAGTTTTATCAACTAGAAGACAACGTAGAAGAAAAAATGAGACAGTCTGCTTTAAATATGTGGATTCAAAGTTGTGATGCTGAGAAATTATATAAGGAATTTGCAATGATGTTAAGAGTATCTTAATAACTTAGGCAGGAGTAAAAATGAACCAGAGTTCAAATCAATCATCAGTTATTATAATTTTAAATGCTTTTATATTAAATGTCCTGGTTAATGCTGAATATATATATAACTCTATTGGTTTTTTATATAACCTAAAAGGTATGGCCTTAGGTTTAATAATTATACTTTTAATCGTGAGTACAATTATTAATTTCCATAAAATCAGATTTAATATCCTATGTCTTACTATGCTTTTGTTTGCTTCCTATGTAGTCATTAGTTATTTATATATAACCCCTGCAACCTTGTATGGGTATACAAAAACAATTGGCTGCGTTGTGGCTTTCATTTTAATAACATATCCTTTAGTAACGACATATACAATGGACGATATTAGAAAGTTCCTTTACGTTTACTTTGTACTAGACATATTATTATTGATATTTGTGATTTTTTATAATGGGGCTTATGATATTAGCCAATATTCAAGACTGGAAATTGGAGAAATTAATCCTATATGGCTTGCTAGGTTAGTTGGGGAAGTGGCTATTATGACATACTTCATTCTTTCTAAGAAATGGGCTGTACTGAAGTATGTTTTAATGACTATATTATTAATTATTCTTTTGGCATCTGGTTCAAAAGGCCCGTTGATTGCATTATTGATTTCAATTATTGCAATAGATGTATTTTATTCAAATAAAAGTGTAACTCTTAAGTACTTATTAAAAACCTATTTTAAGAGTATATTAGTAATTACTTCAGGGATCGTTTTTATTAGGTTTGTAGTATTGAATTTCTTTGATTTAGAGTACATTATTAGTAGGTTCTCTATATTGGATGCTGAATCACAGTACGGCGAATTGTCTCGAATGAATTTAATTTCCAGGGCAGTAGATTATTTTTTTGAGAATCCACTATTAGGAAAAGGTATTGGCGCATTTGGAGTTTTGACACATGGATATGACTATAGGAGATATCCTCATAATATCTTTATTGAGGCTTTAACTGAACTGGGCTTAGTGGGTTTCCTACTTATCTTGCTTTCAATATCTATTGTATTTATTTCCTTTATTAAGAGAGTGAGACTAAAAAAATACACGGAAGACCATAATTTAACATTTAGGGTCTTGGGCGCTTTGTTTATCTTTTACTTTATAAATGCAAATGTTTCCGGCGATCTAACCTACAGTAATATGAAGTTGTTCTTTTTCATGGGGCTGTTAAATTACGCTTTTTTGGCTATAAAAATTAATACAGGGAGAACTTGAATTAAATTATGTCGAGACCTAAAGTTAGTGTTGTAATACCTACATACAACCGAGCAAACGTATTGAAACGAGCAGTTAATAGTGTACTTAATCAAACATATGACAATATTGAATTGATTGTAGTGGATGATGCGTCGACAGATGACACAAAAAGTTTATTAGAATCAATTACGGACAAACGATTTAAATACATTAAACTTGATAAAAATTCAAAGGGGAAGTTACCTAGAAATATAGGAATAAAAAATAGTACAGGAAAATATATAGCCTTTTTAGATTCTGACGATGAATGGTTGCCAGAAAAACTGGAACTACAAATAAAAAAAATTTGTGAGTTAGACAATGAAAATTTTATTTGTTTTACAGACTTAATGTTAAATAATGGTAAAAAATTATTGGCTAAAGATCAGATAACCTATAACAACTCGACAGACATAATGGAATACATCTTAGTGCAAAACAATATTGTTCAAACTAGCACATACTTGTTACCAACAAGTTTAGCAAAAAGAATAATGTTTAATGAAGAATTGAGTAAACATCAAGATTGGGATTTTTGCTTACGACTTAGGGAAATGGGCGCTAGGTTTATCCATTTGAATGAGAAATTAACAGTTTGGCACGTTGATCCTAGAGAAGATAGAAAAAGTAATAATAGAGACTACAAAGCATCCCTAAACTGGTTTGAAGCAAATTTAAGCCTTTTTACGGAACGTGCAAAATATGCTTTTATTGCAAAATATTTACTTGAATTTTATCAACAAAAATATGGCAAGATATATACTATAAAAATCTTATTAAAGTCTTATTTTAATGGCTCTATAAAAAGTGTTATCTTTTTACGCAAGATAGTAAAAATAAGTCTCCCAGTTTTATTACGGAGGAAAAATGGTAAATAAAAGGCTTTTTAAGAATATATTCTCTTTAATAGTTTTGCAAGGTAGTAATTATATATTTCCGTTACTGACTTTTCCATATTTGGTAAGAGTCTTAGGTGTGGGGAATTACGGTATATTGATGCTATGTACATCTATTATGATATTTATAAATGTTATAATTGATTACGGGTTTAACATAACTGCTACTAAATATATTTCAATAAATAAACAAGATCATAACAAAGTAAATCAAAAATTTATTGATGTCCTTTCAATAAAAATAGTTTTTACGTTAATCGCAGGGGGTATTATATTTTTTTTGTTAACTATTCTCCCTTTCGATAAAACAATGCGTATTTGTATAGGGATAAGTTATCTAATCTTATTGGGAAATACACTTTTTCCAATTTGGTTATTCCAAGGCCTTGAAAAAATGGGTGTAATAACATATGTTAATATAATTGCGCGTTTTTTAGTTACTGTATTTGTTTTTAGTTTAGTTAATTCTATTGAGGATCTTTATTTAGCTGTTTTTTTACAAACTTTGTATTATGTAGTACCAGGTTTTTTGGCACTGTATTTTATAAAGTTCAAATTGAAATATGAAATTAAATTGTCATTCAGCCCAATAAGAATTCAACAGGAGTTAAAAGAAGGCTTTTATGTATTTTTAACTACTCTTTGGATAAATTTTTATAATAACGGTCCTCTACTTTTAGTTGGCATGATTTCCGGTAATTTATCAGCTGGTAATTATGGAATTGGTCAGAGAATACAAAGTGCCTTCTTTGGTTTGTCTCAACCCTTTACGCAAGCTCTATATCCTTTTATTTGTAACATATATGAAAAGGACAAAAAGCATTACAATAGAATAATTAAAATAATATTAACGAGCTTTTTAATTAGCAGTCTTTTAATTGTGATTATCTTAAATAGTTTATTAGACTATATTGTTCTATTAGTTGTAGGTGAATTGAATCACACTATTGGCAAATTAGTAGGCTTGTTTTCGTATATAATTTTTTTGGGTATTTTAAACACAATTTTATCAAGAATTTTATACTCGATGAATAAACAAAAGGTATTGAATAAGGTATATATGATTGGTGGTCTAATTTTTCTAAGTTTATCATACCCGTTTACTTTTTTCGGCGATGAATTTGGCATGGCTTTTTTAGTAATTCTAGTAGAGTGTACGATCTTAATTTCAAATCTTTCTATAACGTTTAAAGCATTAAAGAAGTTAAATACCGATTAGAAGGGGTTAATACCTTATGAAAAACATCGCCGTCGTCGGCACCGGCTACGTTGGCCTCGTAACCGGCGTTGCCTTGTCGGATATTGGCCATTCGGTTACGTGCGTAGACATTGATGAACAGAAAGTTGAATTGATGCAAAGCGGTGTTTCTCCCATTTATGAACCGGGTTTGTCGGAGCTAATGACGAAAAACATTAAAGCAGGTCGGTTGTCCTTTACGACTAAGCATCAACAGGCATTTGCAGGGGCTGATGCGATTTATATAGCGGTGGGCACTCCACAGAAGGAAGATGGCACGGCTGACCTTCGCTTTATTGAAGCTGTCGCAGACCATATTGCTGAGCACCTTACCCATTATGCAGTGGTTGTCACGAAAAGCACGGTACCGGTTGGAACCAATGATTACATTAAATCTTACATTGAAAAGCATACGGATGTACCATTTGATGTTGTCTCGAATCCTGAGTTTTTGCGTGAAGGTTCAGCGGTACATGATACGTTCCATGGTGACCGGATTGTCATCGGCGCCGACAGTGTGGTGGCAGGTGATTTGATTGAGGAAATCAACAAGCCGTTTGGCATTCCTGTTTTTCGGACGGACATTCGCAGCGCTGAGATGATTAAGTATGCGTCGAATGCGTTTCTAGCCACCAAGATCAGTTTTGTCAATGAGATTGCCAATTTGTGCGAGAAATTGAATGCGAACGTAGATGATGTTGCGAGAGGCATGGGACAAGACAAGCGGATTGGCAATAAATTTTTAAATGCCGGGATTGGCTATGGTGGCTCCTGTTTTCCGAAGGATACGAGCGCGCTTGTGCAAATTGCCGGCAATGTGGAGCATGAATTTACACTGTTAAAAGCGGTCATTGAAGTCAATTATAAGCAACAACGCCTGCTTGTTGAAAAAGCGAGAGAACACTTTGGTTCGTTGCGTGGTAAAACGATTGCGATGTTAGGGCTGGCGTTTAAGCCGAATACGGATGATATGCGTGAAGCGGCTTCTATTATTCTAGTGCAAGAACTTATTTTAGCAGGCGCCCGCGTTGTCGCGTATGACCCGATCGCCATGGAGAATGCGAGAAACGTGCTTCCCGCCGCTGTCGACTACGCAGACAGTGCGTTTGCTGCTATTCAAGGCGCAGATACAGCTTTTGTGGTAACCGAGTGGGATGAGATTTGTGCCCTCACGCCTGGAGATTTTAAAGCGAATTTAAAAGAGCCGGTAGTGTTTGATGGGCGCAATTGCTTTAACATCGAAACGATGAAAGAAGCTGGATTGAATTACTATTCTGTGGGGCGTCCAGTTGTAAAGACGGAGAAAGAGTTAGTTTGAAATAAACCGCCTGTATGTCTAGCATGGACCGTACAGGCGGTTTAGCTTGGTCTGTTGTGAATGTTTCTTCTTTCTAAGGGGGGAGGCATGTGGTATGATACTACTTCTTTTACTGATGATTATTCTTTTCTTCGGAATATCCACTCTACTTTTCATTGGAAAAGGCGATTTTTTAATTGCCGGGTTAAATGCCATGAGCGAAGAGGAAAAGGAGAAGATTGACACAATCAGGTTGAATAGGTTCATGGGGAAAATGATGTATGTGATTTCTGGTGGATGCTATTGCTTTTTCTCTATCGTTTCTACAACTCTTCCCTTGTATTGGCGCTGGCTTTGTTGCTTCTCGTCTTACGGACTATTTTTATTGCGATTTTTATGTTTAACTTTGACTCTTTTCGAAAATAAACAGGAATGTCAGCCTCATCATTAGGAGCTGGACTCCACTGAATGACCCTACCTATGTTCTAAATCTATAATCTCCCGTATATCTTCAATTTCCAATGCCTCTGCAATCCTTTCAATATGGCTAAAATTAATATTTTGCCTCTTTCCATTCGCTAGCTCGCTGAGTGCGGCATGCCGAATGTCAGTTAATCTCGAGAGTTCCCTTAAAGACAAGTTGTATGTATCTAAAAGCTGTTTAATCTTTATGTTGACTTTTACCATAGATCGCCGCACCCTCTGCTTGGAATTGATTGACTATATGGAAAAGTTATCATACAATTAATTCACAACTGGTACTCTATTGCGTACCAAAGATAGAGGGAGGCTTGGCAATGGACGTATATTATATAAGGCTTTCATTGGCGGAAATTAAATTGGACCTTCTTTCTTTTGCTTATCAGGCAGCGACCAGTGGGTTTGATGAAATCGAGCATTCGGGAGAGCAACTAACGGCCATCGTAAAAAAAGTTGATCAGTTGGACGAGGTTTTGGAACGTGTGATAAGGAAAAAGGAAATTGGGAAGATACGTGATGAATAAGAGCTTTCGAGCGAATGGTTTTTCGAGGTAAAACTTTATTAAACACCGTCTTGAGAGTACTAGAATACAACGTCTATGCTATGCAAAAAAGCTAAATTCTCGATAAGGTGACTGGAGATTTAGCTTTTTCTTTCTTCTATGGAAGTGTTAGTCAAGTTCGATTGTATAAGCAGTCCGCCTAGCTGTCTCTGTGCCTAATCTTTTCCCAACGACGTGCAAGGCCATTTGAATTCCCGCTGAAATTCCTGCTGAGGTGATGACATTTCCTTCATCGACGTATTTAACGCCTCTTACGACTTCTACATCGGGAAAGTGTTTTTCTAACAAATTTAACGCAGCTCGGTTTGTCGTCGCTTTTTTTCCGTTAAGGATGCCAGCTTGTGCTAAGAAAAAGGCCCCTGTGCACACAGAAGCAATCGTCTTTTCCTCGTAGTTTTTTATCCAACGAATGATTTCTTCGTTATTCTGTACAAGTTGGATGGCTTTTAGAGGCCCTCCAGGAACAATGACAATGTCAAATGCGGGTGCATTTGAAAACGAGTAATCTGGCGTTACTTTTAATCCATTATGTACAGTAATTTGCCTTCCGTCTTGGGAAACGGTACTTACTGTAAAAGGTTTTTCCGTCAAGTTGTTCGTAAACATTCTTTTTACATCCTCGCTATTATATGTGGTTAGGTTGAAAACCTCATATGGCCCTGCGAAATCCAACGCATCCACATAATCGAATAGCAATATTCCGACATGCTCGTTTTTGCTCACGTTTAACCCTCCCCTCTTTATACTATACCCCGGTAGTGTATAAAAGCCAACCTTTTTATCATTCATACCCAGCTTTTCTTAATCAAACGTTTAATTAAAGTGGTCATAGGAAGCAATAAACGCTGTTTTGGGAATAGAGGCTGATCAATTAAAAAAGAGCCAATGATGGCTCTTACTGGTTGTAAAACCGATTGTCCGTTGCATAAGCCTTTCCCACCCGCAATTCCAGCACACACTGTTCGCAAAATAAAATTCGTCATGTCTCAGGATTCATCCTTGCCATAATTCAAACCGAAGCGGTAAGCTTGATCGAGCAGCCTTTCGTAATGTTCTGGCTTTGAATCGAGTGTCTCATATAGGAATTCAACTTTGGAGTTGGAGATACCGCAATAATCGGCAATGCCTACATTGAGCAAATGCGTCATCTTTTCATCATAATCGCGCTTTTTCATCTGTTCTTTTGAAACGCCGGCCAACCCAAGCCATAACACATGCTGATGGTGAAGATGGCTCGAACCGTACGCAAACCCATTGTTAAAAACGCGATCAATATACCCCTTTAGCATCGCTGGCAAATGCCACCACCAAATTGGATAAATAAAAGCCAACGCATCATGCTTCTTTAACCGCTTTATTTCCGCTTCCACTTCAGGCGAGAAAGGCTGCTCCGCCACGGTCCAATCAGGTTCATCTATCCCTTTTAAAACAGGGTCAAAACCACTTTCATGTAAATCCAACAGCTCATACTCATGACCCGCGTCGGCTAGCCCTTGTGCGAAACGTTCAGCGACTTTAAAGGTCAAGGAATCCTTTCTTGGATGTGAAACAACCGTTAACACGTTCATGCTTATATCGTCACGACCTTTCTCAACAGCTCATATATAGCCATCCATAATGGCTGATGCTATTATAAACAGTAAGAAAACGATCTGGAAGTACGTACTTTAAAGTGCTATAGGAACATCAAAGTACCCTAGGTGCATTTCATGGAAATAGACCTTTGGCCTAAAAATGAGTGGTTGTTCCAAGCAAACTTTGCCTTTGAACGGAGGGGAAGAGATGGCTGAACAGACGGAAAAAAGCAGTCAAAAGAAGTACCACGTTGGCGTGGAAGTGGCTTTAGAAGTAATGGGAGGCAAATGGAAGCCGTTAATCATTTACCATTTGATGACAGGGCGGAAACGGACATCCGAGCTTCGCCGGTTAATCCCTGGCATTACCCAAAAAATGCTGACTACCCAGCTTAGAGGCTTGGAAAAGGATGAGATCGTTACCCGAAAAGTTTACAATGAGGTCCCACCTAAAGTCGAGTATGAATTAACGCCCTACGGCTGGGGACTAAAACCCGCACTTGACCATTTATGCTATTGGGGAGAGGATCACCTGGAAAAGGTGTATGGAGACAAATCGAAAGTTTTGGAAGAATTTTAAAGCGCTATAGAGTAAATTCAGGAGTTTAGAAGATAGAAAAGCCTTCAATCGGAGGCTTTTTTTCTTTGTAGAAAATGGAATGGTGGAAATAAAATGATGCTGTTTAATTCATGAGGGGAGAGTAGGTTTGTCCATAATAGAGTGGACACAATCACTGTTCGAAAACGATGAAGAAAAGTAAACTTACAGTTATTGAAAATCCAATTCATGACAAAAAGGGGGTTGTTTTATATCCATACCCTTATTTAAAATAGAGGGGTATGAAGCAATTTCCATTTAATAGAATGTAAGGTTGTTAGCCAAATGTTATCAAATTGGTTAAATGAAACGGCTGAAGTAGACAAAGCGCGAACGATGAAAAGAGCATGTTAAATTTACTTTACTATCGTGTCTGTTGTCGTTTCACTATGAAGATGCAGCGCCTTCGACGAAAGGAGCGAAGGTAGGAAAGGAGAGGAAACAACGGTGCATGAACGAATTGTACGCCTAAAAAGCCGGAACAATGAATTAAGAGCCCGTGTGGGGGAGGCACAAGGAAATATAGAACGTTTGGAAACCGCGAGAACGACGATATCGGAAGAGAAGCCGAATGTCCAAGACAATCGTGAAACTTTGACACGCAAGGCTCTCGATGGCGATGAGTGGCGGGGAAATCGCAAAGAGGAGTACGAAGGGTTAAGGGATGACATCAAGGCGAAATTCGATGAGGCTGAAAGCCACATTGAGCAATTGCTAGAAGATATGAAGGCGAAGAAAGCACAGCTGCAATCGAGCATTGAGACGATGCAAAACACGATGATGTTGAACGAATTACTCATAAGAGAAGAGAGGGAAAAAGCCCGTGGCTGAGATTTTATTTGAAAAAAGCGATGTAGAAGAGAAGTTCTCGCAATTGAAAAATGGCGCAAATGAATTTCCCGCCGACCTCGAACTTCCTTCTATTTCAACAAGTGAACTACGCACGGTTGAGCAATTCAAAGAAGTCGAAGAAATGTACCATGAACTGATCATCAGTTATATCGCTGCTCTAGGAAAAGGGGCAGAAACAGCATGGAATAATATCCAAACACTAGGGGAAGCGGATGAAGCCCTTTCGCAAAGTATGGGCTCCTAACACCTAGATGGACTCATTGTTTAAAAGTTGAAGGATCATCCTCATTCATTCACTGAAATTTCATCCTTTTGGATATTAAGAAATGGATGGAAAGAATCAAAACCGTTCACATACAAATCGTTTTAAGAGGGAAGGAGGCCGGAAATGATTCTCGATACGAATGAACTGATTACGGAAATCGAACGTTCGATTGAACAAAAACGAGATCACCGGGACCAATTGCAAACGCTTCAATCCAAAGTAGAAGCCATCTGTCAGTTAGAAACCCTCCAAGGAGAGGGAGGCGCAGCAATCAAAGACTACTTCACAACGCTGCACTTGCCTGTACTATTATTCTTCCAACAGTTTATCGAAACGCATATTAGCCAGCTCGAGACGGTGAAAGACAACTTGCTTTCCTATGACGGCGATGCCAATACCCTTGTCCGGACAGAGTTTCTGAATGAAGTGAAGATGGATTTGAACCGTGTCATCAACTATACGAGAGACTCGGCGAACATCATTAACAGCGCATACGAATCGGTGAGTGATCTGATCCACACAGGCCGCTGGGAGTCATCAGCCCTAACAGATAAAGCGAGAGAAGCGAGGGATCAGCTTAAAGACACGGAAGACCACTTAGAGGAAACCGACCAAAACAATCAAACCGTGCTCGAAACTTCCAAAGCCACGCTAGAACATCTCGAAGCCTTGGTGCGCAAAGTCGAAGGATGGACGACGAAAGAGGCGATGCTTTCTCAAACAACACTCAGCGATATTTCCGCCTATTTCCAGGAGGGCGAAGCCGTTCTTTCCCTGTTGGGTGTAGACCATATGAATGATCTACTAGATAAAATGCTAGTGGGGGTAGATGGGGAAGGATTAACAGATGTCGAACATGCACTGCTTTATCATTATCTTCATCGTGAAGTCATTCAGGGAGTAACGAGTCTAGTAAAAGAAGACACAGCAGGATTGCAAGAACGTCTGAACTATGAAGTGCTTGTCTCAGACGATGCATTAGCAAAAGAAATCATGATAATGGAGTTTTATATCTATGCGCCAGCAGTCAATCCAGCGCTATCTAACGACCCCGAAGAGCAGGCAATGATTCAGGCGTATACAAGTACGTTAAGAAACCATCAAGCTTCAATTGCGCATATAAGAAAGGATCACAACCATCTTGAATTAGAAGGAAACCCATTGCGCGCATTTGTAAGTAAATTGGAAGTGAAACAAGAAGGAAATGCGTCTGTGTCGATACATTCCCGTTTGGCTTTTGATCTTATGGGTTCCAGTGCAGCAATCCCCCACGCTCAATGGATAGAGAGAAAAGTGTCACCTGATGTAGATGAGGGAACGTTAAAGCAGCACGGAATGACAAAGGAAGCGTATATTAAGGAAGGTCACCATTTATTAGAGCCAGGGATCGTCCAATCGGCATCAGAAGTAACTCATTATAGGGGACAAAGTGCTGGTTTCGAGTTTGGCAGAATTCATAGGGAAGAGCGTGAGGAAGACCTTCAAAATTTCACAGCGAATTTTGTTATTGGAAAAGTGGTAGATGCAACCGTGGGAAAAGCGGTAGATGCAGCGGTCACTGCTATAAAAATACCTGGGTTTGTCATTAAAGCGGGAAATATTGTGATGATGGTGCCTGAGCACAACGCGGAAAAGAGCGAGGAAGAACGTCAAATTAATGGAGAAAAAACAATGGAAGCAGCTAAACTGTTGAAAATGGAGGTAACGGAGTCACAACGTATGGAAATGCGAGCTCAACCTGAGCCTGAAATCCAACTTCATCCTACCCAACACACAGAAGAGATATTAAAGAGGTGGGAAGAGAAGGCGGGTGAAATAGAAATGATTGAGTACCCTGTTGAGGCGGTTAAAAATAATGAATGGGATGAAGTGTATGATGCGTTATTAGAAATTAATTATACAGATGGTATTCGTCAAGAAGATTACGATTATATCCTTGGATCTAAAGATTAGTCGTTGGATTTTGAGCCTGTCTGGTATAACAACTAATCATTTGACTTGAATTCTTTGGCATAAGATCATCCAGAGCAACTATGAACAATTTTGAACAAACCAATGCACGAAGGCAAGTAAAGCAATACCAGGCTTTGTGGAATTGGCTTTAGACAACTGCACCTAAATTATCTTGAATGTGGCTTCTGTAACGATATCGTCATAGGTTGTTTCTCTGTTGCTCAAGATTCTGACATACAAGGTAGGGGGAGCTCTATCTTAGAGTATCACTATCTCGACCTATCAGTGTATCTTATTGAAATTTAGGTATCGTCCCATAGGACGTCAGAAAAGCAAGTTAAGTTTCCCGTTGTTTAAGGCAGAAAGAGTAGGTGAATGACTGTGAGCAAATATAGAAAAAAGATAGTTAATGGACTGACAATATGTATGCTAGTTTTAATTTTGCCAGGGTGCAATATAACTGAGAATGATCTTATTGGTGGCACTTGGGTAGCGACTTCAGGCTATATTGATGGAGAGGCAACGGGGGAGCCTGATTGTGGCCAGTTTGCTTTAGGAATGCGGTTTGTGGATGAAGAAACTCTTTATGTAGGGGAACCCGGTGAAGAAGAGGAGTTTGAATATGAGATTCGGGACGGAATAGATTATTACGGGGAAGAGCGTCGTTTCATTGAGTTTTTTAATGTTAACCGTAAAGAGGAGGCACTCAAAGAGAAATCCGAGGATGAAGTGCCAAAGGGAATGTATTCTTTTGGTTCGTTTGCGATTGAGAGAGGGGGAAAGGATGCCTTTGGAATGGAGACGAGGCCGGGGAAGTCAGAGGGAAAACATTGCTATATGGAACGCCAGGATAGTGAGTGACGTCCCTGTTCCTGCATGAAGCAATAAGGTTGGTTCATTAACGTTGAAACGAACGAAAGGACGATCCAGGTGAGAAGACGCGGACGGCACGCCTTTGTCTATGTATTTTTTGGACTGTTGACTTTTACGTCAGCGTGCGACACAGACGCGAAAGAGGATTTAACAAAAGAAGAAGCGATTATTGCGAAAACGATCGAGCAAGCAGAATCCGTTGATTCTTATACAGTAGAAGGAGGGGTATTGGAGGATTTTATATGGGAGGATGGGAGCACTGAATATAACTATCTTCTGGGCACAGTTTCAAGGATTGAATCCCTTCAACTCGCATACAATCAATATAGACAAGAATATAGTACTGGGGAAATAAAAACAACGGTGTTTACGGGTCAAATCTATCAAAATGAAGATGATGTTTATATAAATGTAGACGATGAGGGATGGAAAGCAAGGTCTGATCCTGATCGCTTTGAATATGAATACACCGATTATGAAGCGGCTATTACGTTTTTGGAGCATGTTGAAAATATTGAAGAAATGAGGATCGAAGAAACCGAAACGGAGTATGAAATTAGCTATGCCGAACCGGATGAATTTCTTTATCGGTTGAACGAGCCTCCTTCCGAGGCAACAAAAGATGGCATTACCTTTGAAGAGAACGGAAGTCCAGAGGTATTTCTCAGAATTAATAAAGGGGATTATACCGTGCAAGAGTTTACGACGAAGTTTTTTTATGAAGACAAGAACGGTGGAACAGCGAAAGGCATTACTACGTTGGAATCTCTTTTTGCTGATATCAACAAAATCGAAGCTGAGGACCTCGAAATTCCGGAGGAAGTAATTGAAGAAGCGGAGGCAAATGAGGAGGCGGGGCAGGAAGGGAAAAGCTTGTGTAGAAGGGGTTATTTGATGCCCCTTACTCTCGCCTTAAAACGGATCAATACATATTAACCTTGGCGTATTAAAGCTAAAGTTAAGGGCAGTATTCGTTTGTAAACTGGAGAAACAGGAGGAAGGCAGAAAGGACGATCCAGATGAGGTGAGGCGGAGGGCACGCCTTTGTCTATGTATTTTGGGGGTTGCCGATTTTTATGGCAGCATGCAGTATGAACGCTGAAGATGAGGACTTATCAAAAGTAGAAGCGGTTATTGCACAAATAATCGAGAGAGCTGAAATGGTGAACTCTTATGCTCTAGAGTTTGAAGTGCGTGATGATATTGCCTGGGGAGATGGAGACATAAGTTACACTCATTCCATGCTTTCAGGACTTTCATTTTCTAATCCTCAACGTGGGTATTACCAAATGACTGAGGTAGAAGGCAACGGAGAAACAGAAACTACTGTGTTTACAGACGAAATCTATGAAGATGAAGATGCAGTCTACGTAAACTTTAATCAAGAAGGATGGATAAAATCTGAAAGCTATAATAATTATAACGAGACAGGTTTTGAAGCAATGATTCAACTATTAAAGGAAATAAAGAATACGGAAGAGATAATTATTGAAGAAAACGAGAAGACTTTTGAAATCACCTTTCCTGAAATGGTTGAATTCTATGCACAGGTGCTTTCCGTAATGGAGAGTGATGCCTTTGTGGGGACTGGAGTTCCGGAAGCATTTATTAAAATTGACAAAGAAGACTATTCGGTTCGAGAGTTTACGACAAATTTTTTTATGATGCCAGGACAGGGAGCACATCAGAAAGAATGGTTACAATTGAATTTCGTTTTGATGATATCAACGAAATTGAAGATATAACAATCCCCGCCGAAGTCATTAAAGAAGCGGAACAAAACGAATAGCAAAAAAGAAGACGCGATACATAGGGAGTAAGGCTAACAGCCTGTTAGAAGAAGTCACTCGAAAGGTCAACCAATGGCGAAATCGCATCTCCGGCCAACAAAAAAACGCACCAAGTCGGTATGATGCGTTTTTCCGTTAGATTTAGTGGCTAGGCGATCCTGCCTACACTGTTATTCTTCAGCAGTTTTCAAACATCACTCATTGATGGCTTTTCCTTGCAGGAGTTCCCCGCCGTATGTTTGCTCTCTATTCAACGGTAATGTCATTTTTTCGTCCTCTGTACCATTGTAAAAAGGAATGGGCGAGTTCAACCGGCACGTCATTGATTCCTGAATGGCGCACGGGGTTTCCTCGATTGGTTGTCTCAATCGAGGCGAGGCCCAACCTTTTTTGGAGGATGTTTCGAGTGATCTTTGCTTTAATGACTTTTTCTCGTTTTGAGACAAATAAAGAGGTCGTGAATGCGCCTGTTTTAAACTGGATAAAATGGTCGTTGATCGCATAGCGGGTATGGAAAAAATCGAACAACCTTGCGATCAATAGATAAACCAAAAGGGCTGCTGATACGATTATCCAGGACTGCTCTATATTGAAAATGGCAGGTTTAAAGTAAAATAAAGCACCGGTGGCAAGGAGCCAGAACCAACTCGGCCGCAATATGCGGAGCCACAAGGATTTTGTTGGAAGACGAGTCATTTCTGTTGTAATCGTGTAGGACGGTAACATGTCTGATATCATCTCATAGGCTTTGTTTACTGGGAGAAACGGATAGAGCGTATTTTTTTCGAGTGCCTCTTCTCCAGAACGTAGCCCCCCGGCACTTGTTAGTTTGACTTCTGCGAGTCCGAGAAGTCTTTTTACCATGGACTGTTCTATTTCAATGGCTTGTACCTTGTCTTTGGAAATGGAAAAGGCAGTTTCGTCGATAACGCCTCTGTTAATGTAAATATGAGTGGCATCTGAAGCGATTTCGTATTTTCCATACTTTACATACGTTCGAATAAGTCCAAAGATCGTTGAGGCGATTATGAGCACGATGATGATGATGGCTACAATCCACCAGGAACTTGCTAGTTTGTTGATGAGTCCTTCTGTCGTATCTTCGACATGAAAAAGATCGTTGATTTTAAAATAAAATGAACCAATTAAAGGAATGAGCACCAAAAAACTTAAAGATGTAACAGATGCTTTTAAAATGTCTCTTTTTGTCGGTTGAAAATGAATCGTACGCTCTTGAGCGGGATCCCTGGGATGCGCTTCTTCGTCATTTGGATCATGTGATGGATGATTCCAACCGTCTAATTCCTCGTCAGTCGCCCTTTTGATGTGTGCTTCTATCTGTTCAGCTTCTGCTTTTGATAGAACTTCAAATTTTATATGGGCATTTTCCCCTGTCATCGCGATTTCAAAATGAATCGAAGTCCTTTTAAAGACACGATGGAGGAACGAGGTGTGACGGTTGATGTTTTCGATTTTTGAAAACGGAATCGTTTGTTCCGTTTTGCTGAAAAGGCCTTTGTAAAGGTGGAAGGACTGCTCATCCAACTTGTATTTATGGGTCACCCATTTATAGATAATCGAAAAAAGGATCAATCCAACTATGATCCAGAAAGCCATTCGCCCATATTTAATGAAGGCAGATTCGGAACCGGCCATGACGACGTATAAATAAATGACAAAGAAAAAAGCATTTCGTACAAGGTTGATCAAGTGAAAAAGCATCGTATATGGAGAATAACGCTTGGCTTTTGTCATTACTCCACTTCCTTAATTCTTGCATATTGGGCAATTTGATTCCGCAACTCAACTGCCGCTTCTTTTGGCAATGCAGGTATGGTGTGAGACGATCCCATCGTTTCCACGGAAACGGAACAGAGGCCGTATTTTCTAAGAAGCGGGCCTTGCTCGGTTGCGACTGATTGGATTTTTGTCATCGGTACAAGTTCATGGGTTTCTTTTAATGCACCTGATTTTAGTTGTAAATATGCTTCATCGACATCATAGCGCCAATGTTTGTAAAGCAAGAAGGGGCGAATCACTGACCAAATCCAGCCGATAATCGTTAACACGGTCGCCCCGATTAAGAGCCATCCAACCCATTCTTTCCATAAAAAACGATCATCAAGGTAAAAAAGGATTCCCAAGATGATGAGAACGATCATATTTCCAATCGCGTCACTGATAAGCCAAACCTTGATTGCATCCTTCGATAAACGTTTCTGAGGTGCGTTTATGGGGATACTCAAACAATCACCACCTATATTCTATGCCTATTATACATCGCTTTAAGTGCCGGTTCATCCATCTCAATATGAGTCGCTATTTTCTATAAATTAAAACCCCTTGATAGGAAGTAGAATCAACTGTGTGTTGATTGGCAAGAGACAGTTTAGTAATGGGAATGGATGTATTTAGCACAGTAATCTGGTAAAATATCATTTTCCACAAAAAACACTCAGAATGTTTCACTTCTGAGTGCAATTGAAATCAATATATACTTTTTCAACAATCGCTCCCTACTTCAGTAGACCGCTTAAATTATCATTTCTTTTTCTTTTATTCAACACGAGCAGGCTTGTAATGAGAATTAAATTAGCTATGGAAACAATAATACTGCCTTCAAATTTATATGTACCACCTGAAATCAACAAACTTCCTTGAAAAGTATTGATTAGAAGGTTTGGATAATCACCTGCCAAAGAAACGCCACCCAATATAATTGCCCCAACTGTATTCCAAATGAAATGGATAATTATTGGTGCCACTATTGTTCCTGTATACTCTAAAAGTAACGTTACAAATATGCTCATCGAAATAACATTAATCACTGGGATCATACCTGCTTCAAATGCGCCCCCATGCATCACGGTAAATAAAATTGTTGTTAAAATGGTTGCCACAATAACATTATATTTCTGTTTCCATAATTGATATAAATACCCTCTTACCAACAATTCCTGCATCGCAACATTCAACAGTGATGCCAAAATCCAAATCCATATGTAATCAACACTGTTTTGACCCTGTATATTCATAGTTTTTGTAAGTAAGAAGACAGTTACTACGCTCCCTAACCACAAGACACCTAAAACCATACCTATTAAAGAACTTTTTAAGAATCTTGGAGCTACAGGAATTGTAATTTTACCCTTTTCTACAATAAAAACGAAGACAACTGACAACAAAACCACTACCACAAGGGGTGTAAACTCCCACCATAACCGTAAATACGCCTGACTGTTTGTATGTATATCAGGCGTAAATGATATTAAAATGGCCCAACTCATAAAAAAAATAATGGTTTTTAAAATGGTACTGGTTAACTTTTTCATTATTGATTCCTCTTTTCTACCTAAGACAAACTGTGCAGTAATCTGGTCCGTTTGCTGAATATCATACTTTTAATAGCTTAACACAAAAACAATATTTCTCTAAAATGGATAGCAAAAAGTACTGAGGAGGAAGGGGAACCGTCAAAGTTAACCAAATGCCTGAACAGAAAGAACGGATTAAGAGACGTAAAGAAAACCAAAGACTTGCGATGGAGAACGATATTTTAAAGCGAGCCGATGGGTGGATGGACGCTTGGAGTGAGAGGGAACGCAGTAATGGATAAACCGATTAAGATTCGCCAATTACTAGGAGCCGCTATTGCTTACGTGCCAGCCCTTTTTGTCATCAGTGGCCTCAGGGCTTTCTTTGTCGGGTTTCTCCCGCGAGCGACCATAGGATTAAAAAGATGAACTCCTTTATGTTATAGAAGCAAATGAGGAAAACAAGCCCTAAAGGCAAGAATTCTCTATGGTGTCGCACTCTATGTGGTTATATCGATTGAAAGTGGCTAAGGCTTTAGTATCCCATTCTCTGCATGTCGGTGGATGTTGACATCAGGAACAGGTGGTGCGCCTGATAACTTAGGGCAATTTATCCATTTAAAAAGTGCAGAACCTGTAAAAGAACCACAGCGTTCTGCACGTTATTTATAGGGAGGGGGCTTGTAGAAGGAAAGTGTTGTTAGGTGAAATCCTCCTTGCCTGAGAAAGGGGGAATCGTTGCTCACTATTGGAATTGGGGCAAATCCGTTTTGTGCGCTTCTAGCATCTCATCCAATATCTCTTTTGCTTTTACGTCGCTCGTAATTAGCGGGTTGATGCAAAGAGCCAGTAATGCTTGTTCATAAGAACCTGTTACGGCCGCTTCAATCGCCACTAGTTCAAATGATTTGATTTGTTGGATGAGGCCATTGATCGAGTAAGGAAGTTCTCCTATAGCTAATGGAATGGGCCCCTGCTTTGTGACAATGCAGTTAACTTCAACGACTGTATCGTTAGGGAGATTGGTAATCGCCCCTTCATTGCGGGTGTTGAGTGTTTGGACATCCCCTTTATCGTTGTAAATGGAAGAAATTAAATTACACGCAGCATCACTGTAATAGGCGCCTCCGCGTTTTTCGAGCTGTGGTGGCTTTATGTCAAGGTCGGGGTCTTTATAGAGTTCGAACAATTCATCTTCTAATTGCTTAACGACTTCGGCGCGTGTCTTACCTTGTTTAAACTCTTCCAATTCCTTTTGCAAGATTTCGTTCGTTTTGTAATAATAGCGATGATACGGGCTCGGTATGCAGCCAAGCGCCTTCATAAACGCCTTCTCCCAAGGGAGTGGGATGATGTTTTTCATTGTTACTTCATGATCGGGATCTGTTACTAAGTCGATGACGTCATTCAATCTCGATTCACCGTTTACATGGACGTCAAGGCCGTAGGACATATGGTTTAGCCCAGCAAATGTAATCGTCAGTTGGTCAGGTGGGACGTCTAATAATGTCGCTATGGTCATTTTCGTGTTGATCGGTACATTGCAGACGCCGATGATTTTTTTGTGTTGACTATATTTCATGACCGCTTCTGTGACAATTCCAGCAGGGTTGGTAAAGTTGATGAGCCACGCATTTGGGCATAGTTCGTGCATTTGTTCGGCGATCTCTAATAAGACGGGAATGGTTCGGAGTGCTTTAAATAAACCACCTGCCCCGTTTGTTTCCTGGCCGATCATCCCGTGTTTTAATGGAATGCGTTCGTCTTTAATCCGAGCCTCTAATAAGCCAACACGCATTTGCGTTGTAACAAAATCGGCGTCTTTCAATGCTTCTTTTCGGTCAAAGGTGGTATAAATAGTGATCGGCAGGCCCGCCTTTTTCACCATTCGCTTCGCCAAGTTTCCGACAATCTCTAGTTTTTCTTTTCCTTTTTCTATATCAACTAGCCACAGTTCGCGAACGGGAAGCTCTTTATGGCGTTTTATTAATCCTTCAACGAATTCAGGTGTATAACTTGATCCCCCGCCAATCGTTACGATTTTAATGCCTTTCTTACCCAAGCAGATCGCCTCCAAACACAAACGTCATTAATGCGCTCGTAGCAAAGCCGACAATAATGGCGATGCGTATTCTTTGTCTATTTAATCGTTTGTCCGTTGTTTTTCCGTCAATTTTCGTTAGTACAATGCCTATTCCAATAGCTGCAGAAATCCCTGCGCTTAGAAAGGCACTCATCGTTTCAGAAAGGTGAATGTATTTGAGTGGAATGGAAAGGAGAAGCATTCCAAAAAACAAAATCATCATAAAGACGAAAACACCTTTAGGGCTTATGCGAGGAATTAATCTTGATTGCTCCACAAGACAACCTCCTAATGACCTAATGAGGGGATCGGAAGGATCCCCTCAGGCCCGTATTTTATTGCTCTTCGTTTTGTTCCATCGCAAGCATTTTTTTGTCGTAGATTCGTAGAAATGGCAAATAAATCACGACAGATATGGCAAGGTTTACTAGGACAAGAATAATGGAACGCCAATCGCCACCTGTCGCTAAATAGGCGCCTATTGGGGCCGGGAGTGTCCACGGTGCTTTTATAAATGTAGGCGATACAAGGCCAACAGAAGTCGCTAAATAGGCAATGACGGCTGTAATGATTGGCGTGATAATAAACGGAATGACTAAAATCGGATTTAATACGATAGGTAAACCAAAAATAACGGGTTCATTAATATTAAAAATACTTGGTACGGCAACGGTTCTACCTAGACTTTTTAAATACTTGGACCGTGCAAAAATCAACATGACAATGACTAGGCCTAACGTTGCGCCGGAGCCGCCAATCCATATAAACCATTGATATAAAGGTTCTGGGGCGATATGCGGAAGTTCACTTGCGCCTGATGCGACGGCTTCGCCATTTTTTAATAAGTATGTTTCCCATAGTGGGCGGGCAACGGAACCAACAACAGACACGCCGTGAATTCCGAAAGACCAGAAAAATGTAATTAAAAATACGGGTACCAATACCCCAAATAAGCTATCGCCAGCTGTGACGAGTGGGACCGTTAATTTCTCCACGAGAGCGTGCAAATTGACGCCCATAATGATTGTAATAAGCGTCATCAGCATAATGACAATCGCGACAGGGATGAGCGCTTCGAATGAACGGCTGACGGACGCGGGCACTGCCTCAGGAAGCCGAATCGTTATATTTCTTTGTTTACATATCCTAAAGATTTCGACAGATAGAATCGAAACGATAATCGTTACGAAAAGCCCACTTCCACCTAGATATTGCATCGGCAGCACAAAGCCTAACTCTTCAACAACAGAGGGAGTAATGGTCAACAGCAAGGAAGCGACTGCGATTTGACCACCAGACAATGGGTCGACTTTATAAGATTGTGCTAAGTTATAGCCAATGCCGAACGCCACGTATAACGACATGATAAACATGGTCATTCGATAAGGGATTAAAATTTGGTCAGCATTTTCCGTCGCCCATTGAGTCATTCCCCACGATTCGGGCAACGGAGGGAACGCAATAATTAAGAAGAATGAACCGACGATAATAAATGGCAAGGAGGAGACAACTCCATCGCGTACAGCTAAAAGGTGCCGCTGTTCCGCGAGCCTTGCCATCGGGTTAGATACTCTCTTTTCCAAGAAATCAATGAATTTCCCCATGACGTTCGCCTCTCTTTTTCTTCTTTATTTCACTAATTCTTGAAGCGTTTTCAACAATGTCGGACCGCCTAGTGGTGTATAGGCTTGCGGTGGAATTGGCCCACAAGGAACCCCGTATGCATCTGCTTCTTTTTTAATGTTGTCAAAACGATGTTTGATTTGCGGCGCTACCATCACGACATCCCAGTTGTTTTCTAGCTCTGCTGCCACTTCACTTGAACCAATCGCTTTTACTTCCAGGGCTTGTCCATGTTTTTCTGCTTCTTTCTTCAGGGTGTTGACGACGATCGCGCTAGACATACCACCTGAACATACAAACAATACTTTTGTCATTTCCAATCATCTCCTTCATGATTTTAAACTGTGAAGTTGTCTTTTGATTCTTTCTTGAAAAGGTTTTCACTTACATGTATTATAGGGTTAATGAAATAAAAATTCAATATAGTTATAGAGAAAAGCTAATTTAAATTTCGTATTATGTTTTTTTAATGAACGTAGAACATGTGAGGAGGAGTTACGATGAACGTAGAGGTGGAAATATTCAACATGATTTCGAACGCAGGTGATGCAAAATCGATTGCTTATGAAGCGTTAAAATTAGCGCAAAACAACGATTTTCATTTAGCGAATGAGAAATTGGAAACAGCCAATAAAACGTTAGCAAAAGCACATAATACCCAGACAAAATTGATTCAAGCAGAAATCAATGGGGAGCATGTGGAACAGTCTTTATTAATGGTCCATGCGCAAGACCACTTAATGGCAGCTATTAGCGAGATGTCATTAATTGAACAGATGATCGCCATTCTCCGCAGGGTAGCTCAATTAGAAGCGAGATCGGAAAGTGAGAGTGTGTAAACATGCAGCAGCTAGGGATATCGATTTATCCAAATCATTCAACAGCAGAAAAGGACAAACAGTATATACACGTAGCAAACCAATACGGGTTTACACGTGTATTTACTTGTCTATTATCAGTAGAACAAGACAACATTTTAGCTAGCTTCCAAGAGACGATTCACTATGCCAAACAGCTTGGGATGGAGGTCATATGCGATATCAATCCACGTGTATTCAAGGATTTGGGTATTTCTTATGATGATCTCACTTTTTTTAAAAACCTTGGAGCGGATGGCATCCGGTTAGACCTTGGTTTTACTGGAAACGAAGAGTCAATGATGACGTTTAATCCTCATGGGTTGTTCATAGAAGTCAACATGAGCAATTCTACGAAATACATTGACAATATTTTAAGCTTCCAACCCAACCGCAATAAGTTAATAGGTTGTCATAATTTTTACCCTCATCGCTATAGTGGATTGTCTTATGATTTCTTTATAGAATGCAGTGAGAAGTTTAAAAAATATGGATTAAGGACGGCTGCTTTTGTCTCTTCACAGGCGGCATCGTTTGGACCATGGCCGATTGTCGAAGGGCTGCCGACACTAGAAATGCATCGTGGTTTGCCTATTGACGTTCAAGCGAAACATTTGTTTGCCACGCGGTTGATTGATGATGTCATTATAGGCAATGCTTACGCCTCTGAAGAGGAACTTAAGCGTTTAAGCCAAATAAACAAGGCGAAACTGACATTTAATCTAGAACTCGTTGACTCTGTGAGCGATCTTGAGAAAAAAATTCTATTTGATGAACCCCACTTTTATCGAGGCGATGTTTCTGACTATATGATCCGCTCTACCCAAAGCCGCGTTAAATATAGAGGGGAAGCTTTCCCACCCCACAATACAACAGACATAAAAAGAGGGGATGTCGTCATAGAAAGTGAATTATATGAACAATATGCCGGTGAATTGCAAATTGCTTTAAAGGATATGACCAATTCGGGCCGGACAAATGTTATTGCGAGGATCAGAGAAGAGGAGATTTTCTTAATTGATTCCTTAAAGCCATGGGACAAATTTGCCTTTTCAGAATGGGATGGGTGAGCAAATGTACGTGATCGGGCTTGACGCAGGCGGCACGAAAACACACGGGGCTGTAATCGATCAGGAGCAAAACATTCATTTTTCGATCGAGACAGGGCCAGGAAACGTAGCTGTTGATAGCGAAAAAGCAAAAGAACATATAATGGCTGCCATACAAGCTTGTATACAAAGTAAGTACGGCAGTCTCTGTAAAGCGATTGTTTTAGGGATCGCCGGAATTGAAAAAGGGCATTTAAAAAGCGAATTCAAAACATTGGTTGAACAACACTTCCAATTGCCTGCATTGATGTTAAACGATGCCGAACTTGCGCTTTATGCCGTTCTCGAAGACGAAAATGGGGTATTGGCAATCGCAGGCACCGGCTCCGTATTGATTGGCAAAAAGGATGCAACGATCAAAATGGTTGGCGGTTGGGGGCATCTGCTCGGGGATGAAGGAAGCGCTTATCACATCGGAATACAAGCGTTAAAGCAATTAGCCTCGGAAATCGAGCAGGGGACCATTCAAACCAAATTAGCCAAGGCTTTGGCTACTCAGTACCAATTACCCGACGCATCAGCGGTAAAGGAGTTTGTTTACTCTTCCACCAAAAAAGAAATTGCCGACATCGCCCTGTTTGTGTATCGACGTGCACAAGACGACACAGATGCAAAAAAACTATTGGAACAAGCAGGAGAAGAACTAGCCCAGCAAGCCATTCGGTTAGTTAAACAACTTGAATTAGAAACATCGTCGATCCCGATCATAGTAAAAGGGAGTTTATTAGAGAAAAACGAATTTGTGCGCCACCATTTTGCCGAAAAACTAAAACAATGTTCAGCTGACATTTCGATTGTTTGTAAAAACCGACCAGCCGTAACAGGCGCTTTGCATGCATGGAAGATTTCAAGTCACCATTAAATAGGACCAACTTTTGTGCCTGGGCCGTTTCTTTAGAACGATTCAAGAGACAATGTTGAACCCAAGGGAAAGGATCACCTAAACGAGGATAACGAACAGTCAAAGTGCGAACCCCAAGCGCACATAAAATCCCTCGATCACCCGCACCAAAAATGGCCTTATATATGTGTTAAAATGTACAAAGATGTAATAATATGGTCTCATTTGCTGTGCTATGATAGAAAATAGAAGCGAAATCAATCATTTTCGGTTGTTTATTTTCCGGAAAATGGGTAAATGTCGCTGTCGCACTCTATGTGAGTGCGTGGATTGAAATATGTCAGACATGGCCTGATTGGCAAGCGTATATCGTCGCACTCTATGTGAGTGCGTGGATTGAAATTTTGGGCTCCTAATAACGTTTTATACATATTCTCACGTCGCACTCTATGTGAGTGCGTGGATTGAAATGATCATCGTTTCCCCTCCTATCTATAATCCGCAGTCGCACTCTATGTGAGTGCGTGGATTGAAATTGAAATTGCGCCCTCCTGCGTAAACAGTGGGGCAAGTCGCACTCTTTGTGAGTGCGTGGATTGAAATCCCATAATCGTGTCTTTAGCATCGCCATATAGTGGTCGCACTCTATGCGAGTGCGTCGATTGAATCTTTTTAACAGATGCTACCGATTCCGCATCTAAAGGTCACACGTGTGTAAGTAGAGTTTGGCCCCCACTCTTTTTCACGCAAAAACGTCGCACTCTATTTTGAGTGGAACGATGATCACTTCTACCTCTTGTTTGATTCCTTTCCTAACAAACCCATTTTCTTCTTGTAAAAGGTCTTTTGGATAAATGCAACTACCATTCCCGTGTGGAGAGTGCAAAATGGCGTAGCCATTAAAGCGAATGTGCTTTCTGGCGCAATTGGGTTGTAACGAATTGGACAAACGCTTTGACGACAGAAAGGTCGAGTGCGGAATTGGAATAGATTAACCACGTTTTTCTTAATAGTGGGTGGTTATCAATGGCAAGGATGCGGTTGTATAATTGGTCATGCGGACGAAGGGAAATTTGAGGGATGATTGCGTATCCTAAGCCATTGCGTACCATTTCTTTGCAAGTCTCGATACGGTCGACTTCCATCGTTACCATTGGTGGCTGGCTAAAATGATGGTTCCACCAGTCTTTGATCATATTATCAAAGATTGGATCGGTTTTATAGGATATTCTTCCAATAGAAGGGAGATCACCCATATGAATCTTATTCTTTGAAATTAAACACACATTTTCTTCGTTAAGAAGTATACTTTGTTCTTTCCATTCGTAGCTTCCACGGATAATGCCAATATGCACTTCTTTTCTTTCTAGTTTTTGTGATATTTTTGTACTCCAGCCAGTTGTAACGTTTACTTGTACATTGGGATAGACCGCAAGAAAATCTTTTAAAATCGTTGGTAATCGATAGTGGGCGAAATGACTGGAAACACCGATCCGTAAGTGGCCTTGGATGTTTCCGGCCATGTTTAGCAGTTGGTCTTTTGTTTTGGCTAATTCATTTAACATTTTCCTTGAATATTCGACTAAATACTCGCCTTCGCTTGTAAACTGCAGTCTTTTCGTTCCCCGTTTGGCAATTTCAACCCCAAACTCATTTTCCAAACTTCTTAGTCTGTACGTCAAGGCAGGTTGTGAAATAAACAATTTTTCGGCCGCTTTCGTTATGTTTTTCATTTCATATAATGTCTGCAACAGTTCCCAATCTTTTTCGTTCATTGCGGCCTCCCCTAATGTTTTTTGAAATATCTTTCATTTTACTTTAAAAAAACAGAAACAAGAAGGGATCATATTGGACCGGGAAGAAAATAGATGACCTTTTGTAAGTGTGTGGCTTATGATTTTCCTACCATTTGATTTAGTTAGGCTTACTTTCAAGAAAATATGTGTAAGATTTCTTATCAAAAAATTTTTAAAAAGACGGATTACAGCGATTCGATAAGCGTCGATAACAGGGCTTTCGATCCCGCGTCTTTATTCAGTTATCCCACATTGTCTGCACGCTCGTTTTTTGAAGGAATAAAACATACTTATTGAAAGCCATAGAATAAATTTATTTTATTTATCGATCTCTATTCCTTATAATCAGATGTAATTCAAAGGGGGACTGGTAGAAAGCGATTACAAAGGCGGAGGATCGCTATGTTTAATGAATGCAAAGACACATGCGAGCGAAGTGAGGATGGGGAAAAATATCGCCTATTTTTGGAAAATTTATTCAAGTTTCTTAATAGGGGGTGTTCTGTTGGAGTTGAAAGGTGAAGAAATTCTCAAAAAGAAGGATCGGTGTATTCCTAACAACGTTGATGGACAAGTAAAAGACAACAATGGATGGAATGTTCTTTTTTTAAAACTAAGAAATACAGGGAGGGGAAGCGGAATAGGAGACTAATAATTTTAAAATTACATTCGATTCGTATTAATGTGTATAAGGGAGGGCTTATAGTGAAGCGACCATTCTTGATGCAAATGATGCCGATTGTTGTTGGAGGGCTTTTGCTGTCTGGCTGTATGACGAATGAAGAAAACATGACCACGGCTCCAGACGCTGGAGGGGAGGGAGGTGCCTCATCTAGCAATGATACCACGCTAACGATTGCCCAAGGCTCGGATATGGTTTCCTTTGATGTCCACGATCATAGCAACACGTCTACTGAAGCGATTCACGTCAATATGTTCAGCTATCTCGTCAAAAATGATGTGGAGGGTGAAGGGATTGTTCCTGATCTTGCGACTGATTGGGAATTGGTCGATGACGAAACGTGGCAATTTACGCTTAGAGATGATGCTGTGTTTCATAATGGCGATCCAGTCACAGCCGAAGATGTCAAGTTTACGCTTGAACGTGTCGCCAAAGACAATACGTTGCAAGAACATGAAAATTACCGCCAAATTAACGAAGTAGAAGTGATCGATGACCACACTTTCCTCATTCACACGAATGGGCCGCAGCCAGTGATGCTCAATCGATTGTCACGTCTGGGATCAGGCATTTTGCCGAAAGACTATATTGAAGAAAATGGTTGGGATCATTTTCTACAGGAGCCAGTCGGGTCCGGTCCTTACCAATTTGTTGAATGGGTTCGTGACGATCGAGTCGTATTAGAGCGGTTTGATGATTATTTTGGCGGTGACGTAGCGGTGTGGGATCAACTCGTTTTCCGTTCGATCCCAGAGTCTTCTACTAGGGTTGGGGAAGTCATTGCGGGTGGTGTCGATATTGCCATGAATATTGCCCCAATTGACTGGAACCGGGTCAATGAGAACGAAGGCACGTCCATTGTCGAAGGGCAAACAAACCGAACGATGATGTTGGTTCCGAACCACCGTGAAGAATACCCGACTTCCGACCCGCTCGTACGGGAAGCGATTGATTTGGCAATTGATAATCAGGCGCTTCTCGACAACTTGATGGGCGGATCAGGAACCCCGACTTTGACACGAGTCAACCCAGGGAATTTTGGCGCAAATGAGGCGCTTCATGGCGAGTACCGCTACGACCCTGACCGTGCCAAGGAGCTATTGGAAGAAGCCGGTTATGGGGATGGGCTAGAACTGACGCTGCATTCCCCAGATGGGCGCTACTTGCAAGATCGGGAAACAACAGAAGTGATTGCCGGGATGTTAAGCGAAATCGGGATTGATGTAAAAATCGATTTTATGGAATGGAGCGCCTATGTCGACCTTCGTGATGCCCATGAACAGAAAGATTTATATTTGATTGGCCTTACTGGTTCATTGTGGGATGCGGCTCACCAATTGCGCCACCATACGTCTATGGTCGCAGAGGACCATATTGGCTACAGCAATGAAGAATTTGATCAGATCTATTTAGAGGCAGAAGTGAACATGGATGAAGCCGAGCGGGAACAACAATACATTGATTTGCAGACGATGGCGGACGAAGAGTTAATCAATATTATGCTCTTCCAGCTGGATAGTTTTTACGCTGTCAATGATCGGATTCAGTTTGAGCCTCGTCTTGATGAAATGTGGAGAGTGGAGGAAATCACATTAAGCGAATAGGGATTGAAGGCTCGGAAGGAGGAAGGATGAAGACCTTGCCTTCATCCTTTTACTATCGGGGGTGGAACGATTGAGGAAGTATTTACTGTGGCGCGTTTTGCAAATCATACCGGTTCTCTTTCTAATATCGATTTTTGTGTTTGCCTTGTTGTACCTTGCTGGGGATCCTGTTGCGTTAATGCTTCCTGAGGATGCCACCCAGGAACAAGTGGATGCACTCCGGGAATCGTTAGGGTTGGACCAGCCTTTTTATATTCAATACCTCTCCTTTGTTGGAGACGTGATACAAGGGGATTTCGGTTATTCTTATCGCTATAGCCAGCCAGCTTTGCCGATCGTGCTGGAAAGGTTGCCGGCAACGTTCGAATTGGCCTTTGCTTCGATGATTGTAGCTGTACTGATTGCCGTCCCTCTCGGCATTCTCTCTGCGACAAAGCGAAATACAGCACTAGATGTATTCATATCCGGTGCCTCGGTATTAGGAAAAGCGATGCCGAACTTTTGGCTGGGCATTATGCTCATTCTTATGTTGGCGATTACGTATCCATTCTTTCCTGTGTCTGGGAGCGGAAGCATGGCTCATCTAATATTGCCGGCGATTACATTGGGAACAGGCTGTGCTGCAGAGATGACGCGTGTGTTGCGTTCAAGCATGCTGGAAACGTTAAACCAAGATTATGTGCGGACTGCCGTAAGCAAAGGGGTAAAGAACTTCTTTGTTGTTTATAAACATGCCTTTCGAAATGCGCTGATCCCGTTTATTACGATTACTTTTTTGCAAGTATCGACACTTGTCAGTGGCGCCTTGATTACAGAAGTGGTCTTTTCCTGGCCGGGACTAGGGCAGCTCTTAATTCAAGCCATTAATGGACGGGATATGGCGGTTGTGCAAGCGACTGTTTTTATCGTTGCTTTTATTGTGATTGTTGTGAACCTGATGGCCGATGTGTTGTATCGGGTTCTTGACCCTAGGATTCAATTTGATTAGGAGGGGACCCCATGCAGACAGAACAACCGGTGAAGCATTTGCGCAACCATACGACCGAGAATAGGCTAGCCAACTGGACGCGTAGGTGGGCCAGGCTCCTATTTAAAAGCAAGACCGGAACCATTGGCTTGATCATTACAGGATTGATCTTCTTGTTGGCGATATTTGCTCCTGTTCTTTCTCCTTACCATCCCAATGTCCAAAACTATGCTGCGATGAATGTACCGCCAGTATGGTTGGAAGGGGGAATGAAGGAACATCTTTTGGGGACAGACAATTTAGGGAGAGATATGCTCAGCCGAATCATCTACGGCACACAGGTCTCGCTTTTAGTCGGGGTTTGTTCCGTCGTGGTAGCAGGGGCGATTGGCATGTTTTTTGGATTAATCGCTGGCTATTACGGAGGGTTCATTGACAATGTGCTCATGAGAATCGTTGATGCGTTTTTAGCCATCCCTAACGTCTTGTTCATTCTTGTCATCTTAGGCGTCTTATCCCCAGGGCTGCTGACTCTTATTTTTGTTATTGGATTGACGAACTGGGTCATTTATGCCCGGCTTGTTCGAGGAGATGTCTTATCCATTAAAGAACGTGAATTTATTAAAGCAGCGCGGACGATTGGAACGAAAAATCCGGTGATCATTTGCAAGCATGTATTGCCGAATGTAATGCCGTCCTTTATTGTGATTTCGACTTTGAGTGTAGCCACGACGATTGTCCTCGAAGCATCGCTCAGCTATCTAGGGCTAGGTGTTCAGCCGCCTACGGTGTCCTGGGGCGGGATGTTGTCGGCGGGGAGGGATTATCTGGCCACAAGCTGGTGGATTGCTACTTTTCCTGGATTAGCGATTATGATCACCGTTTTAGGGATTATCTTTTTAGGTGATTGGTTGCGGGATGTGTTGGATCCCCGTTCCCAAACGCTCCGTTCATAGTTTAAACGGCAGCCATTCAAGTTCTCATCTAGGAGGTTAGCGTATGGCACGACAGAACCGATTGTTAGAGGTAGAGAATTTAAAAACATACTTCCATACAGAAAACGGAACAGTCCCTTCTGTGGATGGTGTCTCGTTTCATGTGGATAGAGGGGAAACGGTGGCGATTGTAGGCGAATCAGGCAGCGGCAAAAGCGTGACGTCTTTTTCAATCATGGGTTTGGTGAGCCCACCAGGGAAGATTGAAGCGGGGCACATTCGTTTTGATGGAACGGAGCTTACTTCCCTGTCGGAACGGAAAATGCGAAAAGTGAGAGGCAATGAAATTGCGATGATTTTTCAGGAGCCGCTCACTTCCCTTAACCCGGTGTTTACGGTGGGCCATCAAATTTCAGAAGCGATTTTGCTTCACCAGGACACGAAAAAAGCAGAAGCGCGCAAACAAGGCATTGCTATGCTAAAACGTGTCGGCATTCCAAGAGCTGAACAAGTTTACCAGTCTTATCCACACGCTTTAAGCGGAGGGATGAGGCAGCGTGTCATGATTGCCATGGCGTTGTCGTGCAATCCGAAAATGTTAATTGCCGATGAACCAACAACTGCACTCGATGTCACGATACAAGCGCAAATTTTGCGGCTCCTTAAAAAGATTAGCAAAGAAGTCGATACGTCGATTATTTTGATCACTCATGATCTTGGTGTCGTCGCCGAACTAGTCGACCGCGTCATTGTTATGTATGCTGGCCAAATAGTCGAACAAGCCGATGTGTATACGATTTTTAAGGATCCAAAACACCCGTATACGCAAGGATTGCTGGAAAGTACGCCTAAGATTCACGAACTGCATGATGAGCTCAAATCGATTCGCGGGGTTGTGCCCGTCCCAACAAACATGCCTACAGGTTGTCGTTTTCACCCTCGTTGTCCCCATGCGATGGACATATGCAAGGAAAAAGAACCGATGATGGTTGATCGTGATGGGAAAGCGCAAGTGCGTTGTTGGCTCTATGCTAGTGAGAAGGAGGATGTAGGATGATAAAGGAAGTCGCGAATACAAAGGAGGATGACACGCTTCTTGAAATCAAAGGGTTAAAAAAGCACTTCGATGTCACAAGAAAAATTTTTGCGAAAAAGAAAGACATTTTAAAAGCAGTGGACGGTGTTGACTTTATCGTAAAAAAGGGAGAGACATTTGGGATTGTAGGCGAATCGGGGTGCGGGAAATCGACAACTGGGAATATGATTATGCGTCTTGCCGATCCTACGGCAGGATCGATCCATTTTGAAGGAAAAGACTTGAGCAAGTTGGCCAAAAATGAACAAAGCAAGATGAAAAAAGACATTCAAATGATTTTTCAGGACCCTTTTTCTTCCTTAAATCCACGCATGAGAGTGTTTGAAATCATTGCCGAGCCATTACGGACACACAAAATAGCAACAGGAAAAGAATTGAAACAACAAGTGTATGAACTACTGGACGTCGTCGGCTTGGATCGCTCGTTGGCTAAACGTTTCCCCCATGAGTTTAGCGGCGGCCAGCGTCAGCGGATTGGCATAGCCCGCGCCTTAGCGTTGCGCCCCAAGCTTATTGTATGCGATGAACCTGTATCGGCGTTGGATGTTTCGATCCAGTCACAAGTGCTGAATTTGCTTTCAAAACTGCAGAAAGATTTTGATCTTACCTATATTTTTATTGCCCACGGCCTCCCAGTCGTCAAACATATTAGTGACCGTGTGGCAGTCATGTACCTTGGAAAAATCGTCGAAACCGCAGCAACGGAGGAGCTGTTCAAGCATCCGAAACATCCGTATACAGAAGGATTGCTTCGCGCTATCCCTGTCCCAGATCCGACATTAAGAAGCTTGGATTCTGGGGAATTGCTAGAAGGGGATTTGCCAAGCCCCGTTAATCCACCAAGCGGCTGTCACTTTCGTACGCGGTGTCCTTATGCAAATGAGAAATGCAAAGCGGAGGCTCCTAAACTACAAGAAGTAGCAAAGGCCCACTATGTAGCATGCCATTATCCGTTGCAAGCGGGGCGCGGGGTCATCATGGAACATGCTTAAAGGGAGGAGCTTATAAGATGCGTTCTTACTAGAAAAGGGAGGTGCAAATCGTGCAACAAACGTATGAAGCATTGAAAAACGATCCCGCCATTCAACAAGGATTGGCCTTTATTGAAGAAGATGATGAACAGACACTTGCTGAGCAAGTCGCCATGACGGAAATACCAGCGCCACCATTCAAGGAAGCGGAACGGGCGGCGTACGTGCAACAGAAGTTCAGTGAATACGGACTAGAAGCAGTGCGGCGGGATAAGGAAGGCAATGTCATCGGCGCCTATAAAGGGGTGGGGGATGGGCCTGTAATCGTCCTTTCCGCTCATTTGGATACCGTCTTCCCCGAAGGAACAGACACGAAGGTAAGACGGGAACGAGACAGGTTGTGTGCCCCGGGCATTTTTGATGATACGAGAGGGCTTGCGGAAATGCTATCCATCATTCGCGCTCTGCATAGGACGAATGTAAAAACAAGCGGCACCATCCAATTCGTCGCCTCGGTAGGGGAGGAAGGAATAGGGGATTTAAGAGGTGTAAAAGCTTTTTTCGCTGACTCGCCGAACGTTGACGCCTTTATTTCTATTGACGGAACAGGTGTAGGGCATATCGTCTATGAAGGAACAGGCAGCTGTCGTTATAAAATCACATACTCAGCAACCGGCGGGCATAGCTATGGGGACTTCGGGCTACCAAGTGCGATTCATGCCGCTGGAAGGGCAGTTGCAGCGATCGCCGATTGCCGGCCGCCAACTGAACCAAAAACGACCTTTACGATTGGAGAAATTGCTGGCGGAACGGCAGTCAATGCGATTGCAAGCTCTGCTTCCTTTCACCTTGATGTCCGTTCGACAAGTCCACAAGCGTTGGAACAGTTGGAATCGACTTTCTTAAAAGCATGCGAGCAAGCGGCTGAACAAGAAAATCGGCATTGGCAAAAGCACGATGTCACAGTCGATATAAAACGAGTCGGCGACCGCCCCGCAGGACGGCAAGATAAAGAGGCAACGATTGTGCAAGCTGTTGTTCAGGCAAGCAAGGAGCTAGGCATTGCTCCGACTTTGAAAGGGGCAGCGAGTACCGATTCCAATATTCCGATTCACTTAGGAATCCCGGCGGTCACTGTGGGACGAGGAGGGAATGGAGGCGGGACACATACGCTCGGGGAGTGGTTTGAACCTGTGCATGCTTATCTCTCGCCCCAAAGAACGTTCTTGGCGGCCCTTGCCCTTGTCGGCGTCGACCAAGTGTCTCGTCCACTTCTCGCCTAGTCGCCTAGCAAACACCGTCATTCCGGTAAAAAATGTATACAAATAAAGGTGGAACCGATGTCCAGTCAATTGGATGCTGACAACATGAAAAAGCCAAGCAAGGCAACCTACAAATATGTGGTGCTCGGTGTGCTGCTGCTATTCTTGTTTGCCTCTCCTTTCTTGCCTGTTCCCGAGTCGATGGAACTGAGAGGGTGGAGCGCTCTTGCCGTGGTAACTTTAGGGATTGGACTGTGGTTTACCCATCTCCTTCCTCCGGCAGTGACTGCAATGCTTCTGATTGTCCTCTTCCCTTTGTTTGGCGTTCTAACGTTTGAACAATCAGCGGCGAGCCTAGGCAAAGAAGTGATTTGGCTAATCATCGCCATGCTAATGATGGGCGCCGCGGTTGAACGTACTGGATTGGACAAACGCATTGCGTTCACGATCCTGACGCTGACAAAAGGAAATATCCGCCTTGTCCTACTAGCATTAATTTTTGTCGGTTTTGTGTTAACGTTTTTTCTTCCGAATGCGATCGGAAGAGTCGTCGTTTTGCTGCCGATTGCTTTAGGGGTTGTCCAGTCATTGGCAGGAACTGGCGGGCCGAACGTAGGAAAAGCGAGCATGTTTGCGATAACGTATACACCTATTATCTGTTCAGTCGCGTTAATAACTGGGGCAACGGGCTCTGTCTATGCAGCAAGTCTGTTTGAAACGATGCTCGGCTTTGAATGGCGTTACTTGTACTGGATGGCGGTCATGTTGCCGTCAACGCTTGCCATACTCCTTATTCTTTGGCTTGCGCTTCTATGGCTATTTCCTATAAAGGCTGGGAAGCACGCTCAAGGAAAAGCTTATTTTGAACAGGAAAAAGAAAAGCTGGGCCCAATGTCATTCCAGGAGAAGACGCTGCTCATTTTGTACGTCTTGTTAATCACGCTATGGACAACACAAAGCGTGCATCAGCTGTCTATTTCTTTCTCCGCCGTGTTGATTGTGATTGCTTTGTACATTCCGGGCATCCAACTCATGGAGTGGAAAGAAGCAGTAGCGAAAGTGGATTGGTCCATTCCTCTCTTGTTTTCTGCTGGCTTTTCAATGGCGGAAGCATTTGAAGCAGGTGGCGTTGTTCAGTGGTCTTCATCGTTGGCTTCTGCTCATTTAAATGGATTGCCAGCGTTCACTCTTGCCGTGTCATTGTTGCTCGTTGTTGCGGCTATTCGTATCGGTTTTACCAATTTAACTGCTATGATTGCGTCTTTGATGCCTGTGGCATTAACGTTTGCGGCAGGATCGAATGTGAACCCGGTCTGGCTGGGAATGATTTGCCTTGCTGCTTGCAGCACAGGCTTTCTGTTCCCTTCCCAGTCTGTAGGGACAATGATGACGTATGCTCTCGGTTACTATACCAGCCAGGAACTATTAAAAGTAGGAGCGACCTAACGTTATCGGTCATTGTCATAACCCTTCTGGCTGCATTTCTTTATTGGCCGCTTATTGGCTTGCCAGTTCATTAAGTGCTAAAAGCGAAGAAATTCGCTGTAAAAGGGTGGAAACCAACGCTTGTTTAAAGGAGATTAATGGATGTTAAAAAATAAAAGCATAACGGAGAAGAAAAGAAACATTGAAGAAGCGGTAGATCGAAGAGACAGCGAGTTGCGGCAGCTGGCGCTGAATATTCACGCCCACCCAGAGTTGGGGTATCAAGAGTATAAGGCTTCCAACTGGCTGTCGACTTTGCTGGAAAAGGAAGGGTTTGCCGTGAAGCGAGGGATAGCTGGGCTGGACACAGCTTTTACAGCCACTTGGGCAGGGAAGGCAGGGGGGCCTGTTATTGGCTTGTTAGCGGAATATGATGCGTTGCCACGTCTTGGCCATGCCTGTGGCCATAACCTTATTGGCACTTCTTCTGTCGGTGCAGCGCTTGCATTAAAGGATGCGTTTCCAGAACTCCAGGCAACGATCCAGGTGATCGGAACGCCAGCGGAAGAAGGATTAGGCGGGAAAGTCATTATGTGCGAACACGGGGTTTTCAATCATCTTGACGCAGCGATGATGTGCCACCCGAAAAACAAGACAATGGTCATAAGAGGCGGTCTAGCGCGGGTAGGCGCAACATTCAAATTTTATGGAAAAGAATCGCACGCAGCTTCCGCGCCAGAAAAAGGGGTGAGTGCCCTAGATGCCCTAGTGGGAGCCTATAACGCCATTAATAGTTTGCGGCAGTTTTTTTCCGATGATGTCAGAATTCATGGGGTGATTACCCATGGCGGCGATGCGGCCAATATCGTTCCTGGCTATAGTGAAGCTTCGTTCCTAATCCGCTGCAATACGCGAAAAGAACTCGAACATGTAAAAGAAAAAGTCTACACAGCTGTGCGCCAGTCGGCCGCTGCAGTGGGTGCCACAAGCAAGATTGAAGAACATCTTATTTACGCAGAACGAAACACAAACAAAACATTGGCGAATCTTTTTAAAGAAAATTTGCAATTGATGGGCATCGAAGTCAGTCCGCCGCCACTTCAAGGGGGAATCGGTTCTTCTGATATCGGCAATGTCAGCCAGCTTGTACCTACGATCCACCCGTACATCAAAATTGGAGAGGCAACCAACCATACCCACGACTTTACAAACGAAACCAAGTCAGAGGGTGGGCTGAAAGGCATGAATCAAGCTGCAAAAGCGCTCGCGATGACAGCCTATGATTTATGCGAGCTACCTGGAGCGTTACAGCGCGTCAAAGAGGAGTTTGCCAACTGGCAATTAGAAAACGTCTAACTTCTGTATGCATGGCTTAAAAAATAAAGCGGTAAGAAAGGTGGATGTTTCCAATGGCAACAACAATATTGGCGGAAAAACAAGAGATTTTAACGGCATTGGATCAACGGGATAAGGAACTTCGAGAGCTGGCGCTCATGATTCATGCCAACCCAGAACTGTCTTTTAAAGAATACAAAGCAGCAGAATGGTTATCTGCTTATTTAGAAAAAGAAGGTTTCCAAGTAGAACGGGGCGTTGCTGGCTTAGAGACGGCGTTTACGGCCGTTTGGGAAGGCAATCCAGGTGGCCCGGTTATCGGGATATTAGCGGAGTATGACGCATTGCCAAACTTAGGCCATGCTTGTGGCCATAATCTCATTGGCACTGCTGCTGTTGGTGCAGCCGTCGCATTAAAAGATGCCTACCCTGAATTGCAAGGAACGATTAAAGTGATAGGCACACCGGCGGAAGAAGGCGGCGGCGGGAAAATTTATATGTGCGACCACGGCACCTTCAACGATCTCGATGCTGCGATGATGGTCCATCCAAAAAACAAAACGATGGTGTTGCGTGGAGGACTAGCATGCATGACAGCGACGTTTTCGTTTTATGGAAAAGAATCACACGCCGCCTCAGCGCCAGAAAAAGGGATCAGTGCCCTAGATGCGCTCATTCAAAGTTACAATGCCATCAACAGTTTACGGCAGTTTTTCACCGATGATGTTCGGATCCACGGAATCATTACCAAAGGCGGCGATGCGGCCAATATCGTCCCTGGACATTGTGAAGCCCAATTTATCATCCGCGCAGCCACGACCAATCGGCTCCATGAAATAAAGGAAAAAGTATATGAAGCGGTTCGCCATTCGAGCCAATCAGTCGGCGCCAAATACAAGATCGAAGAAGGCCTCATATATGCCGAGCGTAACAACAACCATGCCTTGGCAGAGCTTTTTAAGGAGAACTGGGAAGCAATGGGCATTGAAGTAGAAGATCCACCAAAACAAGGAGGAATCGGCTCCTCCGACATCGGCAATGTCGGCCAGGTGACAGCCACCATTCATCCCTATATTAAAATTGGCGAAAACACGAACCATACGTTTGAGTTTACAGAAGATACAAAGTCAGAAGGCGGCATGAAAGGCATGAATCAAGCCGCAGCGGGATTAGCGATGACCGCCTATGATCTATGTACCAATCCAGATGCATTAAAAGCAATCCGCGATGAATTTGAAGCGTGGAAAAAGACACAAGGACGTTAGTCAGGAAGCGCCTGTTTTAGACAGGTGCTTTTTTAGGCGCAGGGAGGATTGTAGGAAACACTGGTTCCATCATGAAAAGGATTGATGGGTCCTACACGTACCAGGGATACCCGCTCCCTTGCTCTCCAGATCCAGAGGAACGTTGTAGTAAAAACCCGAATCCATAAATAAAGGTTCGAGCTTTCCAATGGGTATTTACATACGGTTAGTAACGTCTTTCCCTATTCCGAAGTACAAACAAAGCGATCGGTGCATAGAAAGGAATAATCGATAAGACAGTATGTATCCATGCTTTTTTTGCATAGGCCTCGTAAAGGCGGTATACGATGTAGATAAGCAGAATCCATAAAGTAATCGACACGAACCGATAGATGGGCTCTGGGATTTTAACTAATAAATGGATGTATAATTGATGGAAGGGAAGAAAGCGAAAGACAATGGTGACACAGCCAATGAGTAAGACCTTTATGCCCCCATTTCCTCGTAGTTTCCCTGAAATCAATTCACCGACAATCCAAAACTGAGCAATCGGTATCCAGCTTAGCCAAGGGTGACGGATATGGGCATTCTTGGCCATTCTCGATAAAGCAGCGGCCACTATTAAATGAGCAATAAGCCAAAGGGTAAATAAACAAATATATAGGAACAACATCAGATTCAGTACAAGAAGAAACGATTCTCTTATCTCCTCAGGCGATTGAGCATACGCCGTCATAAAAAATACCCCCTTCCGAGCTATATAATCAATGTTTAGGATGTCTCTCATTAAAAAAGCAAGCGTTACCAACATCCTAACACATGGACAAATCGTGTGTCTCTTATTGTAAAAACGGCGGTGGTGTTAGTTAGAACCCTTAGTATTACAGAATAGCAATACGGTGGAACGATCCTTAAAGGCAAACGATTCTCGATTTCTTCAATAAGCATTCGCCGATGCTCACTTTTCTCGAGTGCGAACCCTAAGCGCACATAAAATCCCTAGATCACCCGCACCAAAAACAGCCTCGAATATGGGTTACTATGTACAAAAATGTAATAATGTGACCTTGTTGGGTGTGCTATGATAAGAATTAGAAGGGGAACCATTCGTTTTCGGTTGTATATTTCCGGAAAATGGGTGAAATTCGCTGTCGCACTCTATGTGAGTGCGTGGATTGAAATATTTTGAAATTGGAAATCCAATAAGTTCATTCTTGTCGCACTCTTTGTGAGTGCGTGGATTGAAATTTCGTGAAACCTCACGTCAGCATTCACTACAAAACCGTCGCACTCTATGTGAGTGCGTGGATTGAAATAATAAATGGTCTGTAGATGATCTGTACACATCTATGGCGCACTCTTCGTGAGTGCGTCGCATAAACTAAGACAAGCCCCACCGCTTGCTACAACAAGTCTTTTCCCTGCTCAATTCGAGTGCAAAATACGTTTCTCTTACTAGACCAACAAGTGCATCACACCTATAAATACACGTATTAAAACACAAAACTAGAAAGTAAATTCCAATTAAGGGAGGAGTAAACAATGGAAGAGAAAGAAATGCTAGAGCTCTTGTTACAGAAGGTAACTGATCTGGAATTGGGGTTGAAAGAGCAAAAAGAGCATAATGCCGCGGTAGCAAAAGATTTAGAAGACCAAAAAGAGCATAATGCTATGGCTGCAAAAGATATAAAAGAACAAAAAGGGCATAATGCTGCGGTCGCAAAAGATTTAAAAGAGCAAAAAGCCTATAATGCAGCATTCGCCAAAGACTTAAAAGAACAAAAAACGCAAGTTGCTGGGATCACAAAAGAACTAAAAGAGCAAAAAGAGCACTACTTGGCCATGGCACAAGATATCAAGGAATTAAAAGAAGATCAGCTCATAATTAAGCAAGCGGTGCTTGAAACAAATCGAAGTGTAAAGAATATTAAGACAAATATCGAGAATTTGAGTGACCAAGTGAGTCAGTTGTCTGAAGACCAAAAATCCGTCCGGGAGATTTTAGGCGATCATGAAGTGGCGATTCGAACGCTTAGAAAAAAGCCGGTTTAAAGATTTGGATAGAAAAAGTAGGGCTCACAACGAAACAAAATAGTAGATGATCTTTTTCCGCATCTATTTCGCTGCGGCTTTTTTGTTTTCTCATAAAGCTTCCTTTGAGAGGATATTTCAACATTTATAGGAAGGTTTTTAAAGCGTATTTCCCCCATGCAGTTTGGCATCAAATCGTTACACCCAGCCACTGTCGATACTTTATCCTTCAAACACCCCCCATGCAGCAGTATAACTCAGCACCATTTCCCTCATGTCCATTCTCCTCCTGATAAAAATCGTTTCTGAATTTCGGATGTTTTTTTGCGATTTTAGGATTAACGTGTGGTTGAGTCTGCTTTAACATAAGGGATAGCAAAGGGAGGGATTGTTTTGAAAGCGCTTAAAAAATTCGGTGTAGTGGTCGGTTTGGCTGTTGTGGCAACGGGCTGCGGTGGGAATGGAAGCAGCGGCGATGACACATTGGTCGTGTATACAACGCGTAGTGAGAGTTTGAATGAAGCGGTGATTCCCCAATTTGAGAAGGAAACGGGCATTCGCGTGCAGATGATTTCGGCTGGCACAGGGGAAGCGATTACTCGGGTTGAGTCGGAGCGTAATAACCCGCAAGGCGATGTGTTGTGGGCGGCTGATATCACGATGCTTTATGATAAAACCGATTTGTTCGAGGAGTATGTGTCGCCGGAAGATGAATATATGATGGAAGGGTTTAAAAACACAACTGGTTATTTTTCGCCTGCCTTTTCTGATCCGACGGTGTTTATTGTCAATACTGATTTAGCGGGCGATATGGAAATTGAAAGTTTCCAGGACTTGTTGAATCCAGAGTTGAAAGGACGGATTGCCTTTGGCGACCCTGTCAATTCAAGTTCGGCGTTCCAGTCGTTAATTGCGATGCTTTACGCTGCGGGGGACGGCGATCCGATGTCGGATCAGGCTTGGGAGTTTGTCAAAGCGTTTGTAGCCAATTTGGACGGCAAAGTGCAAGGCAGTTCCGGGCAAGTGCATAAAGGTGTGGCCGACGGTGAATATGTTGTTGGATTGACATGGGAAGATCCTGTTGTCCATTACAAGCAAAGCGGGGCAGCGGTTGAAGTCGTGTTTCCAACTGAAGGGGTTGTCTATCCAGGCCAGTCGATCCAAATTATTAAGGGCACGAAAAATTTAGAGAATGCCAAGAAATTCGTTGACTACGTGTTATCGGAAGAAGTGCAAAGCCGCACGGGGCAGGAGTTGACGGTTCGGCCGCTTCGTGAAGGCGTAGAGGTGGCTGACTACATGACACCACAAGAGGAAATTAAGCTGTTTGATGAATATGACGAGATGTTTATTATCGAGAACATGGATGACATTACCGCTCGTTATGTTGAAGTGCTCGAAGGTTCAATGGATTAAGGGACAGCGGCATGCTTGCTTGTCCGGCTGGCATGCCTGATTGTGAATGGAAGGAGGCAATAAGATGGGTGTAGCAATTGATATTGACAATGTGGTCAAAATGTACGATGAGCATACGGTTATTGATGGGTTGTCGCTCACGATTCAGCCAGGTGAATTGTTTACGTTATTAGGTCCGTCTGGTTGTGGGAAAACGACGCTCTTGCGAATGATTATCGGTTTTAATTCTGTGGACGGCGGTGCGATTAAAGTCGATGGCCAGCGCATCAATGACGTTCCTGTCAGCAAGCGGAAAATGGGGATGGTGTTTCAAAACTATGCGATTTTCCCCCATATGACAGTGGCAGAGAACATCGCCTTTGGGTTGAAGACGCTCAAGGATAGCAAGGCGCAAATGCAAAGCAAGATTGATCATATAATGAAGGTCGTGCACATTCAAGACCACCATAGCAAAAAGCCAGATAAGCTTTCAGGGGGCCAACAACAACGGGTTGCACTTGCCCGGGCGCTTGTGATTAATCCGAATGTTTTGTTAATGGATGAGCCGCTTTCGAACTTGGATGCGAAACTGCGGATTGAGATGAGAAATGCGATTAAAGAAATTCAGCAAGAAGTGGGGATAACGACCGTTTATGTGACCCATGACCAAGAAGAGGCGCTGGCGATTTCTGACCGGATTGCTGTTATGAATAAAGGGGTGATCCAACAAATTGGCAAACCTGAACAAATTTATTTGCGTCCAACGAATTTGTTTGTTGCCCAGTTTATTGGCACTTCCAATGTGATTAAAGCGAAGGTTGAAAAGCAAGGCACTGATACGTTCATCGTCTTTAATGGCGAATACAAAGAAAAGCTTGATAACGTTGTAGAAACGGTTGAAAATGGGCAGGAAGTGCTGGTGTCTGTCCGTCCACAGGAATTTACGATTACGCAAGAAGCAAGTGCCATCGCTGGCGTTGTCGAAAGCACGATGTTTTTAGGGATCAATACGCATTATCTCGTCACCCTTACGACTGGAGAGCGAGTGGAAGTGGTGCAACATATCGAAGACAAAGCGATCATTCCAGAGGGAACGAATATTTATGTAAAGGTGAAGCCGCATTTAATTAACTTGTTTGATGTGGCGAATGAACAAACGCTCATGAAGGCAGGTGAGTGACATGCGGCCTAAAGCGTTCAATGGCTGGAATTGGATCACGCTGTCAATTGTGCTATTCTTTGCTTTATTCATTTTGTTTCCGGTTGTGTTAGTCTTGAATAAGAGCATTTATAATGGGGAAGCGGGGCGTTTCACGCTTGAGCATTTCTCGCTCTTTTTTGAACGGAAGTTTTATTGGGTGACGCTGTGGAATAGCATCAAAGTGACTGTAGTAGCAACGGTCTTGGCTGTTTTGATCGGCCTGCCTCTTGCTTACATGTTGCGGCGAGTGAAAATTTTCGGAAGTGGCATTGTCCAAATTCTCATTATTGTCTCGTATATCTCGCCGCCGTTTATTGGCGCCTATGCGTGGATTCAGCTACTCGGTCGGAGCGGCGTTATTACGAAATGGATCAATGATACCTTTCAACTTCAGTTTGATGGCATTTATGGCTTTGCCGGAATTGTACTTGTACTAACATTACAATCATTCCCGCTTATTTTCATTTATATTTCTGGGGCATTGAAGAACCTTGACAATTCATTGATCGAGGCGGCGGAAAGCCTTGGCTATTCCGGCGTGCAGCGCGTCGTTAAAATTGTCGTTCCGCTGATTGCGCCGACGATTCTGGCCAGCTCGCTCCTTGTCTTTATGCGCGTAATTGCTGATTTTGGCACACCGATGTTGATTGGCGAAGGGTACAGGACGATTCCTGTTTTGATTTATACGCAGTTTATGAGTGAAGTCGGCGGCGATGCAGGCTTTGCGGCAGCACTTGCGTCGATCTTTATTATCGTGACGATTGCTTTGTTTCTCGTACAGCGAGTGATTGCACGGCAATACTCGTATTCAATGTCGGCCCTGCGGCCAATGGAAACAAAGAAAAGCACAGGCTTGAAAAACTTGCTTAGCCATGTGGCTGTTTACGGGGTCACACTGTTGGCGATTTTGCCGCAGCTCGTTGTCGTCTACACTTCTTTTTTGGAAACGATCGGCGGCCAAGTGTATACAGGAAAGTTCTCATTGCAAAATTATGAGAACATCTTGTTTAACCGCGATTTGTCGATGATTTTAAATACGTACCAGTTAGGCCTGATCGCGATCGTGGTGATTGTCATTCTCGGGATATTGATTGCGTATTTAACGGTGCGCAAACGAAATAAAGTAACATCGTTGCTTGATACGGTGTCCATGCTTCCTTTTGTAATCCCTGGTTCTGTGTTAGCAATGGCGCTCATATTCGCTTTTGGCGAAGCACCCCTGTATTTAACGGGAACGAGCTTAATTATGGTGCTAGCTTTTGTGATTCGGCGTATGCCTTATACGGTTCGTTCCAGTACGGCGATTGTTAGCCAAATTAGCCCGAGCATGGAAGAAGCGGCCATCAGTCTTGGTGCTTCTGAACGGCGGACATTTTTTCGGGTAGTCGTGCCGATGATGATGCCTGGCGTGTTGGCAGGTGCTATTATGAGTTGGATGACGATCCTTGGTGAATTGAGCGCGTCAATTATTTTGTATTCAACCAATACACAAACGCTCGCTGTTTCCATTTATACAGAAGTAATCCGTGGAAACTTCGGCAATGCCTCTGCTTATTCGGCCATTTTAACGGTAACATCGATTTTGTCGCTGTTTCTCTTTTTTAAGTTGACAGGCAAAAAAGAAATGAACGTGTAATCTGCAGAAGAACGCTCAGGCTGGGAGAAAACGCTTGCCAGACGAGGAGAGCAGCCGTGGGAAGGTGCGAATAGAACGGGGGTTCATGAGCGAATGAGTGAGGCAAACGACGACGTATGCGAGCGTTTGTCTACAGTCTAAGGGCTGCTTGTAAAAGGCAGCCCCTCGTTGTCCTATCATCATAGTGGGGTTGACCGCGATGGAACGCAGACGGATGAAAGATGATATTCAACGGTCGTTTTTAACGAACGCCATCGTCATTATTTCCGCGATTTTGTGTGTATATCTATTGTCTTTGCTTTTTTTATTCAATGTATCGATTGTGCGACCGAGCCAAGCGACAAATGAACGAGTGGCTAAAGAGGTCGAAGCGGAGTTTGCCCACTATAAAGAGGGAATGGCCCGTTTAGTAGCCGATGAACAAATTAGAGCGTTTTTACGTGGCGAAGGAAAAAGCGGCGAAGTGAATCAATTGCTTTACGACTTCCGTAATGCGCAAACGTTTCAGTCAGACTTTGTCTTGTTGGATAGCGAAGAGGAAATTGTCGCGACAAGCTTGTATGAAGGGCAGAAAGAACAATTGCAGCAAAGCCCGGTCTTGCGGGAACAAATGCAACAAGCAGAGGAACATCCATTTACAGGGGAGTATGTCAATAAACGAGCGTTCAATGCCGGCCAAGGAGGCGCTTACGTGTTTGCCGCTGCGGTTGAAGAGGGGGAAGAGCGTGCAGGTTATTTGCTGTTCTTGCTTGAACATACCCTGCCGTCGGCTAGTGAGCAAATTGTATTTGTCACCGATTCATTCTATAATGCCGTTTTTTATAGCCACACATTCGGAATTGGCGCCCTTGGAAAATTAACGATTCCAACCGATGGATTCCTTGTCCAGTATGACGGCAACCCTTTTTACGTAACAAAAACAGAAGTCGCTGGCCAGCCGATTCAAGTGATCACGCTCACGTCGGTTAAAACGTATCAACTGCTGTTGTTGTATGGCCTTTTGGCGATGGTCGTTTCAAGCTTTGTCATGTTGGCTGTTGTATGGCTAGTGACACCAAAAATTTCAAAAAAGACACTTGAACCTTTTGATGCGCTAGTGGCGCGAATTTCTTCAAAGAATAACCATCTTCATTTTCAACAAACAGACCATGTCTTTGCGGAAGTGCAGACGATTTACGAAGAATATACGAATAAAGTCCATGAAATTCAAGCACTTGTTGATAAAAACGAAGAAATTCTTGAGAAAAAACGCTTAAGTGAAATCAAACATTTAGAGGCAAAATTTAATCCCCATTTCCTTTATAATGTATTAGAAATGATCAAATATGAAACATTGGCTAACCCAGAGAGCGCAGCGGAGATGATTGTCAAAACAGCGAAATTGATGCGCTATAATGCTCATTTTGGCGACACGACCGTTTTGTTGGAAGAAGATATCGCCTACTTGCGAGACTATTTTGCCTTGCAAAAAATGCGCTATGGCAAGAGGCTCGATTACACGATTGCGATTGAGCCAGAACTAGGCCGTGCCCGCGTGCCGAAACTACTGCTCCAACCATTGATTGAAAATGCCGTTAAGCACAATATTGACGGCATCCGCTGTTTAAACGTTGATGTAAGCGCCTACTGGGAAAACGGGGTGCTCACATTTGTGGTAGAGGACAATGGGCTCGGCATGACGCCTGGAAAAATGGCGAAAATCAAAGCGATTATGGCAGGAGAAAGAAAAGAGGCGGCGCATACCGGTTTGAAAAATACACACCAAATGATTCAATTGCTTTACGGGCAACGATACGGGATTGACATTGCTTCAGCGCCGGAAAAAGGAGAGGGGACAACCGTCCGTATGCACATTCCATATGAGGGGTGACAACATGCTAAAAGTGGCGATCGTGGAAGATGAACCGATCCTGTTAAAAGGACTGCTCTACCGCGTGGACTGGCTCAGTAACGACTGTACAGTCGTCGGTGCCGCTGAGGATGGGGCGGAAGGGCTGAACCTCATTAAACAAACAAAACCGGACATTATCATTACAGACATTCGCATGCCGTTTAAAGACGGGCTGGCCATGTTAAAAGAAGCAAAAGCCGACCATTCCTTTGAAGCGATTATTTTATCTGGTTTTGGCGAGTTCGATTATGCCAAGCAGGCGATCACGATTGGCGTCCATGATTATTTGCTAAAACCAGTTGATATGCATGAATTGGAGGCGACCTTGCAAAAGCTCGTGCAAAAACTGCAGGCACAAAAAAGCAACGATCATTTAACAAAACAAACAAAAGTGTATAGCCATCTTCTCGACTTGGGGAGAGGCAGCCATTCAACCTATGTCGCCGAAATTATGGACTTTATAAAAAAACATTACCATGAAAAAGTAACGTTAAAAGCAGCAAGCAATGAAATTGGCCTTTCCACAGTCAGCTTGAATGACAAGTTAAAGGAAAAAACAGGATACAGCTTTAATGAATTAGTTACACGCTACCGCCTTACTAAGGCAATTAGCTTGCTTCAAGACGAAAAGCTGCTTATCTATGAAGTCGCTGAAAAAACCGGCTTTAGCGACTATAAGTATTTTAGCCAAGTGTTTAAAAAATACACGGGCATGTCGCCTAAGCAGTTTTGCGGCAAATAGAAAAGCAAGAGAGAAGGCGGCCCCTCTTGCGGGAGCCGCTTTAATTGGTTGTTCTCCTGCTTAGCGGAATGGTTAATTTTGCTTGGCCATTGGCAGCCTGGCTAGAAGAGCAATGGTTATTGGCCTGCGCCTAATTTAAACAAGTTTTGCTTAGCGTGGTAGGCAATTTTTAAGTATTTTAACGCCAATGTTGTATGTCCGGCTTGTTCAAAATAAGTCGCTGCTTCTTCTGCAAGCTCGTCCACTTCAAAGTCAAAGCCTTCCTTATCTAACTGCTCAATTGCTTTGTCAATCAGTGCATAGTTGCCTTCTGCATATAATCCTCTAGTCGCTAAACATCGCGCTTTGTATTCTTTATTTCGGTAAAACTCTGCCCCGATTGCCGCCTTCTTCAAATAAGGCGCTGCGTGTTGGGGCAAATTCAAGCGATACAATGTATTGGCTAAATTGTACGTGTTTTTGACACCGATAAGGGTATGCTGGAATTCATGGTAAGACAATGTTTTTTCAAACCATTGCCGAGCTTGTTCGTAATGATGGTACCTAAGGGCGTTCAGGCCTAAAGCGCGAAGGACCGCCATTTTGGAAAAAGGGTATGGATGAGCGGCGGCGAGCGCTTCATTAAGAATCAGAACGGCTTTATCGTATTGCTTGGTTTCCGAATAAATGCCCCCAAGGATCGTTTGGCAATGGATGGAACGTTCCTTGTTCCCTAAACGGTTAAATTCGACGAGTGCTTCTTCAATATAAGAACCAGCAAATGGGTACTGGCTGATCCGATAAAGGGAGAGGCCCATATAGTAATGAAATTCTGCTTCTTCTTCTTTGTTTTCCACATATTCGAGCAAGCGTTCAGCTTTGCGGAATAAGGTAATGGCGGAGCGGTAGCGTTCATTGACAAATTCATTTTGGCCGCATGAAAAATAATATAAATATTTCAATAGATGGTCGACTGATTCCTCAGCTACCATCCCGGCCCTCTTCAACATTTCGTCGTCAGCGCCACCTTGGCTAGCTTGTTTGCACATAAGACGGTAGCGAAAGTTGACGAGTGCATAATAGGCGAGCAAACGTTCATTTTTTTCAATCTGCTTAAACATCGCATCCACTTTTGCCTTTAATTGTGAAGCTTGTTCCACGGAACGGGCAATGATGCAACTGTACCACTCGGCAATTGTGGCTCCTGCTTTCTCAGGGGAAACAGCAACGGTCATCTTTTATCACCTTTCATTGAAAATTTGTTCAATTACGTTCAGTCGTTTTACATAAAAAAAACGAGTGACAGCAACAGTCGTAATAAAAAATGAAGCCACTTACCAAAACAGAATAGCGTGTTGATCGTTTGTTCCAATGAAGCTTGTTCGTTTATTATCAGCGATTAATTGGGAAATCGTCAAGGCTTTTTGGCTTTTTTTACTGAATGATTTGAATAATTATGCGGAGGAAGAGTACAAACCCTTTTTAACAATGTCAAGGAAGAGGCGGCGCTTCTAGGACCACGGTGTTAGGACGAAAGTGCGTGGCAAGGTATGTTTTCCAGACGGACAAGCAACACTAACAGCAGGCAATAGAAAGAGAGGATGCTTGCGATGGCTAAACCAGTAATAGGAATTACGAGCACAATTGCCCTTCATAATCAAATTCCAAGTGTAGACCTCGCCGAAAAGGTCGTCAAAGCCGTCATGAACGCTGGAGGTGTGCCCATTGTGCTCCCTGTAGGGAACGTCGAGCTTGCTTCTGATTGGATAAAAGCATGCGATGGCTTAATCTTAAGCAGCGGCGAGGATGTAGATCCATATTTATATAAGGCTGAACCTTCACCGAAACTGCAAAAAACATTTAAACAACGTGATGAAGTAGAAATGGAACTAGTCAAACAAGCTTTGCAGCAGAAAAAGCCGATTTTTGCGATTTGCAGAGGCATTGGCGTCTTGAACGTTGCTTTAGGAGGAAGCTTGATGCAGGACATTGAAACAGGCCTTCCAAATGCTTGCAAACACTACCAGGAAGCAGGCCGCACAGATGTGACTCACCGTATTCAGATTGTGAAAGATAGCCTGTTGCATCAGGTGATCGGCTCCGAAGAGATAAGGGTGAACAGTTTGCATCACCAGGCAATCAGCAGGCTTGCTCCACCATTAAAGAAGGTCGCCTCGGCCGCTGATGGCGTCATTGAGGCAGTAGAAGGCAAAGCAGGAATGCCCTATGTCCTTGGCGTCCAATGGCATCCAGAAGAATTAGCAGCAAACGATGCAGCGATGGCACGGTTATTCACTGTGTTGATTGAGAGAGCGAGTGAGAAGTCCATATAGGCGTTTTGTTGCTGTATGATTGGCGAGTCGTCCACAGCTTCATATGCTTCAAAGCCCCTCGGAAACGACGACTGGAGGCCCTTCCCTTTAGGAAAGAGCCTCTTGTTTATGATGAGCCTAGACGGTCCAACACTTGTTGTTTTGACGGCATCCCTGCCTGTGCGCCTGCCTGTTCTACTGATAGCGAAGCAGCGGCATTAGCGAACGTCACCGCTTCGGTTAATTGCTGGCCAGAAGCCAAAGCTGCAGCAAGAGCGCCATTGAATGTATCGCCTGCTCCGGTGGTATCGACGACGTTTGCTGGGAATCCGTTCACTTGAACGAGCTGTTGGCCGTCGTGGTAGGCGGCGCCTTTTTTTCCTTCTGTTACAAGCAACTTGTTTGGATATCTCTGGACCGCTTGTTCAACCGATTGCTTAAAAATCGTCTGGCACTCTGTTTCATTTGGAGTGATATAATCAACGAGATCAAGCAACGATGACGGCAACGGCTGTGCGGGGGCAGGATTTAGAATGACGATGCATCGTTCTTCCTTGCCTATTTTAGCGATTTTCTCGATAAAAGGGAGCGGCACTTCAAGTTGAAGCACGAGGACGTTTGTCTGTTTGAACACATCACGGTATTGGGCGGCATCCTCGGGCTTCCAACTGAAATTGGCTCCAGGTGCGACAACAATCGCATTGTCGTTGTTTGTGACCGTAATCATGGCTACGCCTGTATGTCCGTCCTTCTCAACCTCTATGTAATCCGTGTTAATTTGTTCGTTTTGTAAGTTGTCTGTGACAAGCTTTCCGTACGGGTCATTGCCGACTTTGCCTATCATCGTCACGTCAGCACCAAGCCTTGCCGCAGCAACTGCTTGATTGGCCCCTTTTCCTCCTGGATTCATTTGAAACTCGCCGCCAAGCACTGTTTCCCCTAAGACAGGCATGGTGCCCGTATGGACGACAAGATCAATGTTTATACTGCCAACAACCGTAATCAATGGATACGCCTCCTCTTCCGAATAACTCCATTTTACTATAAATTGTTTTGCCAGAGAAATTTCAGCAGGGGCCTGTGAACGTGTGGCGCGAGCCAGCCGAAAGGCTCGATCATGAAAAGGACGCCTCAAAACATATTGTCTTGAGGGCGTCCTTTTTTCGGGAAGTGAATATCAAACGATGTCCCTTTAGATGGTTCGCTTTCTACAGAGATTGTCCCACGATGAGCACGAACAAGGTTATAGACAATAGCCATACCAAGCCCAGTTCCCTCAGAGGCTGAATCTGTCGTGGCCCCCCGATAGTATTGTTGAAAAAGATTTTCCATCATATGAGTCGGCATGCCTATGCCGTTATCTGTTATATGGATTCTTGCCTGTTCGTTGTAATCGAAAAGCTCTATATAGATGTCAACGGGTTCGGGATTATGGATGATCGAATTCATTAAAATGTTTTGCAAAATGCGTTGCATAAATTTGTCGTCAAAGTCGACGTCGATTCTTGGCTTGTTCGTTTTAAAATGGAGTCGATAGTCAACAGCTTGTGGGCTATTGCTAATATCGGCCACGACCCTTTTCGTAAATTCAACCAAATCCTGGCTCGTCGTGTGGATAGGGAACGGGTGAACGCCATCATTCAATTTTAAGACAAGATTCAAATCTTGAATTAACTCTTCCATATGTTTGCCCTTATCATAAATCTCCTGAGTAAAAGAGCGGGCTTCCTCTGTTGACCATTCATACTGATTTGTTAATAAAAGGGAAGAATATCCTGTGATATATGTTAAAGGCGTTTTCAAATCATGGGAAATACCTGCTATCCATTCCTGTTTTGCTTGTTCGATTTTTTTCCTTTCTACTTCATTTGCTTGTAATTGCTCAGCCAATAATTGAAGGGAATGGAGCACTTCCTTATAAAGAAGATAACGCATCCGCAATGTTTCTTTTCGCGTGTAAATCTTCCGTAGGCCTGGAGGCTGCTTGTAATTCCCTTGCGAGAGCTGATGGATCCATCTCATGATAAAAGCAATCGGCCCGCCAAAATACCAGCCAAAGAGGCCAATACAAACAAGAGTGCTTAGTGCAAAAATCGATCCAACTAGTAGTCCTTCCGTATTTTCACCAACCACCACATCGAATAAGGGAAGAAGGACTTCAAAGAGAATCACTAGACTAAGCCCAGTCCCTAGCAGCCAAAGGGTAAGCCCCAAAGCGAAATGAAGGGTGAAGCGCGTTTTTATTCCCATGGCAAGCCCTCATTTGAAGGGATAAATTTATAGCCAATTCCCCGAAGGTTGACAATGATTTTTGGTTTGCGCGTATCATCGCCAAGTTTCTTTCGCAGCTTGGATATATGGATAGTCACTGTTTTTTCTTCTCCAAACACATCATTTCCCCAAACGCGTTCATAAAGCTGGGCTGTAGTGAAAATACGATTAGGATTTTCACAAAAAAAATGCAGCAACTCCAGCTCTTTTGCCGTGCATTCTACTGTTTGATTTTGAACCATTAATATCGCTGATTCCGGATAAAACGCGAAGTAGCCGTAATCGTATACCGGCTTCTTCTCTGAACGTTCATACATTTTTTGGCGCCGAAGAATGGCCTTGATGCGGGCAATGACTTCTAAAGGGTTGAAAGGCTTTGTAATATAATCATCTCCGCCGATCCCTAATCCCGTTAATTTATCAAAGTCTGTAGCCCGGGAACTAACAAAAATAATGGGCGTATCCGTATTTCGTCGTATTTCTGTACATAATTCAAATCCGCTAATATCTGGAAGCATGATATCAAGCAAAATGAGGTTGAATGTTTTTTCTTTCGTTAATTGCAGCGCCTCTTTCCCCGTTGTTGCTTTGTCTATATGAATAAAATTTTCTTTTTCAAGTGTAATCTCCAGTAGCTTTACAATGCCTATTTCATCATCGACTATTAAAATTTTTGCGTGCTCCACTTTTATAATCCCTCATTTCAATCCCAATCCTGAAAAAATTACAGGCATTTTCCTTCCTGTTTACTTCGATTTTACTTTCATGGATTAAGCTAAGTGTGTAACAAATCAATACGCTTATTGTACCCCATTAAGGGAATCAGGAGGAAATAAGAATGGAAGCCATTATCCAAATCCACCAATTGTATAAGAAGTTTAAGGGAATCGAAACAATCTCTAATGTCAATATGAAGATAAACAAAGGCGAAATTTATGGTTTTTTAGGTCCGAATGGGGCAGGGAAAACGACAATTATGAAAATGATTTTGAATTTAGTCAAGCCTTGTTCTGGTGAAATTCTGGTCTCCAATCAATCGGTCAAACCAACATCCTATTTGTATTTAAAGAATATCGGCAGCATTATCGAAAACCCTGTATTTTATGAGCGGCTTACCGTGAAAGAAAATCTCGAGCTTCATTGTCATTACCATGACGAACATGATCAACATGCAGTCAAAGAAGCATTAGAAGTGGTCGGCCTTGTCGGTGTCGAGCAAAAAAGAATCGATGAACTTTCTTTAGGAATGAAGCAGCGATTAGCGATTGCTCGGGCAATCGTGACAAAACCAGAAATTCTCATTCTTGATGAACCGATTAATGGGCTTGATCCAATCGGAATTAAAGACATTCGAGAACTGCTAGTGTTGTTAAAACAAAAATATGGCGTTACGATCTTGATTTCAAGTCATATTGTTTCAGAAGTGGAAGCGATCGCCGATACGGTCGGGATCATCAATCGAGGAAAACTGTTAAAAGAAGTGAAAATGGAAGAAATCCGAAAAGGAAATGACCACTATCTTGAAATCGAAGTCAACGACTTGGAAAAAACATTGACCATTCTAAAAAAGAAGCTGGGCATCAAAAAGTATCAAATTGTAAATCAACGGTCGATTCGAATTTTTGATCAAAGTCTTTCTCAAGCTCAAATGAATAAACAGTTGGTGGAAAACGATGTGGAAATGAGCAAAATGGAAATGAAACAACATCATTTAGAAGCGTATTTTTTAAATCTTATTAACGAAGGAGGGCACCATGCTTAAACTGATCAAATTAGAATGGAGAAAAAATCACTTATCCCGTTATTTTAAAGGAGTCGTCATTTCAATCACAACGATCTTTGCGGCGGTTGCCCTTATGGGATGGGGATCAAAAGGACAAGAAGACATTATGTTTCCGGATTATTTTGAATTCATGTCGTTAACAAATATATTGGTTAGAATTGTATTTATCATTTTTTCAGCCACTGTTTTATCTCGTTTAGTTATCGAGGAGTACAAAAGAAACACGGTTCAATTGTTGTTTACCTATCCACTACAAAGAAAGAAAGTAATGCGAAGCAAATTGTTCATTGTCTTTGGGCTTTGTTTTTTCAGCATGATTCTAGCCTCCATTATGATCAATATACTTGCGTTTTATTTAAATCCAATCATTGGATTCTTTGAAAAACCGATGCACTTAAGCGATATTCTTGGAACAATCCCCTCTGTTTTTCTTCAAGCATTTATGATTGCCGGAATCAGCCTAATTCCGTTGTATTTTGGCATGAGGAAAAAATCAACGGCTGCCACCATTACTTCAGCTGTACTAATTGGTTTTTTAATCAACGGATCAGTTTCAGATGGAGTCGATCAAACAAGCCTGTTTCAATTCATTGGAGTGCCGATCCTATTCTGTGTAGGAGGCCTGATGATTGGCTATTTTTCTTTTCATCGCCTAGACAAAATCGATCTTATTTAAACGTCAAGAAAGGAGGAAGAAAAATGAAACGAATCATGGCCATTCTCGTTGCATGCGCCGCAATTGGCGGACTCGTTTACGGGTTTACTAAGATAGGGGAGAATCAATTCCAAGCAGAAGAATCCTTTAACCCGGCGAAAATTGAAGAAATCGAAATCAATAATGAATCATGGGATGTGGAACTCAAACAAGCTGAATCAACACAACTAACGATTACAGCCGAGGGCACACAGAAAAATAAACAAAGGGACCCTGTAACCATAGAAAAGCAAGGAAACAAAATGACGATTCAACAGTCAGATGAAACAGGCGGCTCACGAGGGTTCAGCTTTGGAAAGAACGGTACGATTTCTGTCTCAATTCCAGACAATGAAATCAACACAATCACAGTGTCAAACAATAATGGCGATATCGAAATGAAAAATATAGCGACGACAAACCTTATTGTTACAAACGGCTCAGGAAGTGAAAGAATAGCCGGGATAGCTGTTGAAAAGGGACAAATTACTTCAATCGATGGTGAATTAACCGTAGACAATAGTTCATTGCAGGAATTGGTCGTAGCTTCTAAGGCTGGAGATAGCGATTTAACCAATGTAACAAGTTCTAAGATGAACATTACTTCAACAGACGGTGAAGTATCTGTCAAAGAAGCAACAGAAGGAGAATCCCTTTTTGTCGAAACGAAGTCTGGCGACATCACCCTGTCATACAAAGAAGCTCCTGCTTCATTACAGCTTACCGCCCAAAGCGAATCAGCCGATATTACAGTTGGATTGGCTAATATGAAAGAAACAAAGAGTACAGAGAAATTAAAAGAGGGAACAATTGGGGAGGCATCACACACAGTGGAGCTATTCAGTACACACGGCACCATCAATATAAAATAGATGGATGCTGATCGAAGCGCGTCCAAATATAACAAAAGCGAAGCCTCCTTATCAAAGGGGCTTCGCTAAAAGTCGGTAATCGATCTTATATGGTGACTCAAAAAAGCTTAAACAGACGTACATTCTTTTTTGCACGTGGAGTTTGTCCAGTGCTCCATGATGGCCGCTTCCTTATAGTCATTGTCAATGACATGGATGGCTTCAGGTTTGTGCTGAATAAGACGCAATACTGCCGCAGCCATCTCCTGCTCATCGCTAGGCGTGGCAAAGGCAAGTGACTCTAACGCGCTTATAAATTGTTGGTTTAACATATCATAACCGACTGCATCCATTGGAACCATCCTTTCAAAAAGTGTTGCTATTAGTTTGTACCTTTTTAAGCGGGAGCGCAAACATTATGCTTGGGGGAGTGATGTGTAAGTAGGGTACGGCCTAAGCAGGACAAGTACTAAGTCTAGCCGGTTCGTTTTTGTCTTTTAGAAATGCACATTATTCAAAGGCGATTTCAACGTTTCCCATCGAAAAATTGAGTTTGACATTTACTATCCATTTGGCTAATCTGAATTGGAGATTAACCATTTTTTTCAATTTAGGGGGTTTGAAATGAGTCCTTTTATTGTATTTGTTTTTGTATTGGCTTTAGTTCTTGTAGGCCATGCAGCAATGGCCAATGCCAGAACACAAAAATTAAACGAACAAGCAATTAAAAATGCCCAAGAGTTTCATAATAAGTCTATTAGTCTACTTGAACAAATTCTCGAAACAGAGAAACAGGTATTAGAGGAATTAAGGAATAAGCAACATAATTAATCCGTTTGCCAATATTGACGAAGCAAACGCGCTTTTGGCTTAATGGAGGGGTTGTTTGGAATCACCATCAAAATTAGCCAGGTCCGCAGTTTCGCAATTTGTCAAAACCGTAGGCGTACCAATATTTCAAGAGGGAGTATCTCAATGAAAAAAACACTAATGCTAGGATTAACAATGACGTTTATTGCGACAGGGTGTTCAGCTCCATCAAATGACATGGAAATAAAGGAAGAAATCAGTCAAGAAAATGAAGACGTAGAGGCTAGCAGTGCAGGTAATGATAAGAATATTCACAGGGCGGTTTTAGACGGTATTCATAATACAGCGATGATTTATCATGCGACGCTACAGGAAACATTTGATTTCACTGATGAAGATTTAGTAGAATTTGAAAACGTGCTAGATCATCATGAAAGTACAATTCGGTTGGCAAAAGAATTTGACGTTTCAAGTGAGATACAACACTCCCTTGAAGAAAGCTTAGAATTGACAAGGCAAGCAATAGAGCAAAAAGATATTAGCTTATTGGAAGAAGCAAATGAATATTTACAAAAGCTTGATGAACAACATTGGTACGAAAAAAAATAGCAACCACTCCTAATTCCATGAATGATAAAGTATTAGAATAGGGGTGGTTGCTATTTAAAAACAATTAGAAACAAAACCGAAAAACTCTTTACTCGGCTCGAATCGAAAAAGGGAGCCGACTGGCGAAAAGCTAGAAATAGTACCCTTCATTTAGGTGAGATGGGAAGACTCTGTCGGTAAAAATGTAATATCTACTTTTTCACCGTTTGGGCTAACTCCTAAAGTAAGGGCAATTACTAGAAGCGATAGAAAAACAATCCGTTTAAACAAATTGATTAACTCCTAAAGTGTTTTGGTACAGACGTGCTTCATGTGCAACTTTCATATACTTCAACGCCAGCTTGGTTTTTCCTTCCTTTTCTGCAAATTGAGCTGCTTCTTCTGCCAGTTCACCTACTTCAAAATCCATTCCTTCCTTTTCTAGATCTGTAATGGCCTGATCGATCAAATCAAAGTTGTTTTTAATATAAAGGCCTTCCATAAATAAGCATCGGGCACCATATTCTTTGTTTTGATAGTAAGCGGCACCTGTTGTTGCCATTTTATTTTTAAAAATGAAAGTAGGTTCTGGGGAAATACCCGCATCTTTCCCTGTTTAAAAAGCAGCCTACACGGCCGCTTTTCTACGATGCACGAGGAGATGATTTCCGGTATACGAGTTTACGGAACAGGTGGTCAATTGGGCCGCTTTTTTGTTTGGATTCGAGCCATGCGGCGCAGCCAAGGGCTGTGAGCCAAATGCAGAGAGTGAGTCCCCAGCCTGCGGCCATGCCTAGTTGGTTTCCTAGATTAAGTGTTTGTTTTGAGAACAGCACAATTAACATGATTTCGTTGTAGATAAAAAACGTAAGCGATCGTTTTCCGAGGGACGTGATCGCCCATACAATACCGCTTGGTTTTGTTATTTTCGGTCCTATTAAGCCAAAGATAGCGGCGTAAGCAACACCCCCTAAAATGCCTGTTGCCATATGCAAGGAAAACGTCAAGCCGACTAAGGCTGGCGTCAACTCGATCAGTTGGTTGCTGTATAAGGCGTGGGGAAGAGCGCCGATCAAGGATATGGAGAGCCCGTAAACAGCTGCTTTTTTCAGGAATGGTTTGTTCTTTGGGCTTTCATTTAACAAGCCTTTTTGTCCGGAGTAGATACCTATAAGGATTGATACCCCAACAGGCAGCAGAAAATGAGCGATGAATGGTCCGCCTGTTGCAAATTGGATAAACTGGCTTGTGACTCGCTCGAAGTAATGTGCGTAATTGCCTGGAAGGATCGCGTTTCCATTAAATTGTGCATAGGCCATCGCTATCCATGTGAGCGGCAAAATGACGGCATACGCAAGGGATACGGCCATGATGCTTCGAAGTACGGTTTTGTCGCTTCGGAACAGTAGCCAACAACACGCGAGAAGGGCCGTCCCATAGATGGCGAGGATGTCTTTTCCGCCGATCAGAACGGAGAGGATGAAGCCAAATAAAATCAGAAACCATGCCCTGCGGTAAAGAGATGTTTTTGCCTCTTTTATCGGTTTGTTTCGTTTTAAATAACTGCGCACAATCAAAGTTAGACCGTAGCCGAACAACAACGCAAACATCGCTCTTGCCCGGTTATCAACCAAAAAGACAGAAAGATAATTGACGATGGTATCGTACATACTCATACTTTCGGGACGGGTTAACAAGGAGCTGCCCAAAAACAAAGATGCATGGGCGAGGGCGACAAGAAGAAGCATAAAACCTCTAGCGAGATCAAGTGAAACAAAGCGTTTTTGTCCTAGCTGAGCGATAGGATTCATTTGTGCGTTCTCTCCTTTTTGCGTGATGTTTCCCTCCATTTTATGGAAGTTTTAATTTATGATAGCACTGGTAGAATCGCGAGTCAAAACTTACTAGTATCTTTTATTAAAAGGGTAAAATACACATAGGTACTTATTAGTACTATAGTTGGAAGGGGAAGTACTTTCTTATGAAAGTAAAAAAATCTTCGATGAACCTTTATAATCAATGAAAGGACATAATCCGTCTAAGAGGGGAACGTTAAATGGTGAAACAAGCAGATATTATGCGTGCGGCCTTTCAGCTATTCAGTGAAAAGGGCTACTCAGCCACAAGCGTGCAAGAGATTGTCACTATATGTAAAATGTCCAAGGGTACGTTTTACAAACATTTTTCATCAAAGAAAGAACTCTTTTTTAAACTGTTAGAGCACCGGCATTTTTTGACTGATAGCGAGGAGCAAGCAATTGAGGAAAGTGGGCTTGAAGCAAAAGAGAAATTTTTGCGGAAAACGGAACTATATATGAGGAGTTTGTATGGCAATCGAAATATCTATCATCTGATTCCTTTTGTAATGGAGCAAGAAGAGTTCCGGGAATTAGACGAACCGATTAGAGAGTTTAAAATTCAATCCTACCATCGAATAAGGCAGAATATAGAGCGCGCATACTCAGAAGAGCTCGGCCATATTTGGGATTTGGTGTTGTTCTATGAGTCGGCTGTAAAAGAGTATGTGGAAGTAGGCTCTCACTATGAAGAGGAACTTGACTTTTCACATGGGGCGCAAATGGTAGTTTTTTATCTCGATCTCCTGGTGAAGCATGGGGAAGTGAAACAGCCCCTTCTTTCGCACCGCTTGATGGAACCATTTTGTAAGTATCAACCAATCCAGACACGCCAGATGTCGGCAAAGGAGGAAGTGGCACGTTTCGTAACTCTTTTAGAGCAGCAAATTGAGGATGTGCCTCTATCAGGAACCGAGCGTGATGCACTTCGAGCTAATATAAAGTTGTTAAAAGAAGAACTCAATCAACCGGAGCCACGTCTTATGCTCATTCAGACAGTGCTATCATTATTCCAACAGAACGATGCTTTTAAGGCAACCGTTGAGGCAATTGCAACGTATTTGCGTGAGGGCTTTAAATGAATGATTGGGCATAGCTATGGTGATAGAAGGAGTTTCCCGGCGGGGCGGCTCCTTTTTCTATTGGCTGAGACGGCACCGTCAGTGAAATATTGTGGCGATGTCATTTCTCCATCATTCCGAAAAAAACAAAAGTATCTCCAAAGGAACTTACAGAGTTGAAAGTGCCTCATTTTTTCCAGTGTGGAACTTGTTTATACTTACGGTAAAGGAGGCAGAAAAATGGAAGCGCAAATTGCACGCACGATTCGCGAGCATTGGTATGTCCAGTATAGGCAAAATGGGTATCCCCATGTGCAACAAGGATGGGTGTTGCCGCCAGGGCGAGAGCAAGATTTTGATCCTTTTGTCGTGATGGCTGATGACTGGTTTAAACGAGGGACGTTTTCCGACCATCCTCATCGTGGTTTTCAAACGATCACGTATGTGATTGACGGCAGGTTGGAACATTCCGATAACCATGGCGGTTATTCGATTTTGGACGCAGGCGATGTCCAATACATGAATGCAGGTTACGCTGCCCGCCATGCGGAGGAGGCATTTGCCGATGATGTCATTCATACGTTGCAGTTGTGGGTGAATTTGCCGAAAGCATTAAAGCGCTCGCCTGCCAGTTACCAGGACGTCCGTCTGGAAGAAGCGCCAGTAGTCGAAATAGACGGCGGTTCACTGCGTGTTTATTCCGGGAAAGCGGCCGGTGTGACTGGGCCGCTCCGTTCTGCAGTCCCTGTGCAGATGGTGGAGCTATCGTTGCAGGCGGGGGCGGAGTACGATTTAACACTGCCTGCACAGGACAATGGCCATCTTTATGTGCTGCAAGGGGAGTTGGCTTTTGGGCCAGAGGCAAACGAAGTCGTTTTAGGAAAAACGGGTGTCGGCTTGTTCAATTGGCCAAATGAAACGGGACAAACCGAAAGCGTCCTACGTGTCCGTGCCTTGCAGCGATCAAAAGTGCTTGTCTATTCAGGAAAGCCACTGCGCGAACAGGTCGTTGCCCATGGTCCGTTTGTCATGAATACGATCGAGGAAATTGAAGAAGCCTATGCTGATTTTCGCGCTGGCAAATTTGGCCCGCCCTCGCAATAATGTCTATTTCTGTTGTTGCGCCGCCAGATAAGCATGGTGTGCTTTGCCCCATGCATGCAGTTGCCGCAAAATCGGCTGGAGTGTTTGGCCATGCTCTGATAGCGAATACTCGACTTTCGGGCGACCTTCGCCAAAAACGCGGCGCTCGATTAAGTGTTCTTGTTCAAGCTCGCGTAAATGGGCGGTTAGCACTCTTTGGGTGATGTCGGGAATGGCGCGGCGCAACTCATTAAAGCGCAATGTTGTGTGATAGTCAATGTGAAGAAGGATCAACACTTTCCATTTGCCGATAATCGGCGCTAGCGCTGTGTTCACTAAGCATTCATCGGGGTGGTAGTTTTCCATAAAAGCAGCCCTCCAATCAAGTCGCTTCCTTTATTTATTTTACGAAAAACGAAACGGTACGCGCCAATGATTTGTTTTGGCGAGCGATAAACAAAGGGGGAATTTCATTGACAGACAAAGTGCTTTTTAAAGGCGGCACGATTCTCACACTTGACCACAAGTTGGGTGTTCTGAATGGGGCAGACTTGCTTGTGGAAGGATCGAAAATTGCTGCTGTGGAGCAAACGATCGAGGGGGTTGACGCCGAAATCGTTGATGCCGCTGGGATGATTGTCATGCCAGGGCTTGTTGATACGCACCGCCATACGTGGCAGTCGATTATCCGTGGCATTGGCAGTGATTGGTCGTTGCAGACGTATTTACAGTCCATCTATTTTGGCAACCTTGGCAGCAAACGGCGGCCGGAAGATGATTACATCGCCCAATGGCTAGGTGCTGTTGAGGCCCTCGATGGAGGAGTAACAACGCTTTTAGATTGGACAATGATTAACTCGGATGAACATACCGAACAGCTTATAGCTGGGTTGCGTGCTTCAGGCATCCGAGCCCGCTTTGCCTATGGTTCACCTGGGGAAGAGAGCTATTGGAACCGAGAGAGCCGGCTCGACTTAGCGGCGAAAGCAGAAGAAGTGAAAAACGCTTATTTTGCCTCAGACGGAGAGCTTGTGACCATGGCGCTGGCGATTCGTGGGCCGGAATTTTCCTCTTGGGAAGCGACTATTGCTGAAATCGAAGCAGCGCGCCGCCTTGGCCTCGTTTGCAGCATGCATCTCGGCTTTGGCAACTGGGGTGCACAAGACCGATCTGTCACCAAGTTGCACAAGGCTGGCCTTCTTGGGCCTGATCTGAACATTGTCCATGGGAATGCGATTGCGAACGAGGAGTTGGAACTGCTCCGCGATTTCGGCGGCAGCTTGTCGATTACGCCTGAAATTGAAATGATGATGGGGCATGGCTATCCGGTGACGGGGGCTGCGATTGAACGTGGCGTAACCGCTGCACTAGGAGTGGACGTGGTCACATCGACTGGCGGTGATCTATTTGCGCAAATGAAGTTTGCCTTGCAAGCAGAGCGTGCAAAAGAAAACCAACGTCTATTGGATGAAGGGATCATGCCTGAACAAGTGCCGTTGTCGACGAAACAGATGCTAGAAGCTGCCACAATCGAGGGGGCAAAAGCGTTAATGCTTGAAGATAAGATTGGCACACTCACGCCAGGGAAAGAAGCTGATTTGATTATGCTTCGGGGTGATGATGTGAATTTGCTGCCGGTAACGGACCCATTTGGTGCTGTAGCACAAGCGGCACATCCAGGAAATGTCGATAGCGTCTTTGTCGCAGGCAAAGCAAAAAAGCGCAACGGCCAGTTGGTTGGAATCGATAAAGACAGGTTGAAAAAGCAAGCGGTCGAGGCGCGGGATTTTATGTTGTCGTCTCGTTAAAGAGAGTTGCTGGTAGAGCCAACATCATGTAGACAACCGTTTGTCAGGCGCGGGACGGGGTTCCTGTTTTCATGCTAAAGCATAGAGGACCGAGATAAAAAACGACATAAGCAAGCGGCTAAGTCGGAAGGAGCCTTATCGATTGATAAGGCTCCGGATTTTTTAGTAAATCTCTGTTGCGTCTTCGGGCAAAGCGTGAATGTGCCGCAAATACGTTTGTACGTTTTCGGCATCTGTGTGTCGGTAGTCAAACGAGAAGCAGGCGGCCACCTCTTGCGCTAGCTCTTCAAAAAGGTGTGCCATCGCCCATAGTGCGCGCCACATATCTTCGTAAGTGGGGCTAGGGAAAGTCGATAGAAACAGCTGCCACCGTTCTTCGTCCACATACTGTTCGAGATATTTGCCATGTTTGCCAACGCTGACGCGAAACTCGTTGTCGATGCCAACTGTCCATTCCAGCATGCGCAAAAGCATGGCCCGGATGACATTCAAGTGATCGTATGCATACGTAAACTCTTGGCGCCACAATCCTTTTGCGACATAGGTGGACACCCACCAAAATTCATTGCAGCAATCTGAATAAAGGGATTGGTTCGGCTTTTGGACCCAATAATCACAATCAGTCGGTGCAGGCAATGGCGGCAACGCTTCATCTTTGTCCAATAACACGACAGACAAGCGGTCGCCTTGGTTCCATGTCGCGCGCCTTTCGATTGGACAAAGTGTTAAATCAATCCGGTTTCCATCTGTAAATAACATCAAGTATGCAAATGTCCCGTCGCTTTCTGGCGGAATGAGCGTCATCTTTTCTGGCGTCTGCATGATGATTCGTTCGCCAAAACAATCAATCCAGCCAGGATCGGAGACAAAAGAGTCGACGTCACGGACAATGTAAACAATGTCGTAATCTTGAAACGGGTCTTTTCGGGCATTTCGGTTGGTTCGAGATCCATTCATACATACGGCCCTGATCCGTTCGTCTGATTTGGCCACACCTAGCAACAAGTTAATCATTTCGTTATATGTTCGCATCGTTTTCTCCTCCATCTGCTTTCAATTTAAGGGCTGATTTGCTGGGAGAGAGGAGGCGCGCGAATCGGGTATTGACGTTAAGGAAACTGTTCAGCGTTCATCCTTTTTCCTCCTGAAATTTGCGTATTTCGTCCATCGTACATGATTTTTGCGATCGTGAAAAGGCTCTCTCTTTAAGGAGTTACAACAAAAAAGCCAAAGGACCTTGCTGATCCACTTGGCTCACATTCATCATAGGTTTTCTTTTAACCGTTTTACTATTTTCATATAATCATCAGGATCAATTCCTGGCGCAAACATTTCCGGTTTTTCTTCAAAGTCTGGCACAGGCGCCCCTTCAGGCATGCCATCAATGACATGGAGCGGCTCGCCCGTTTCTGGATTTTCTCCTTTCCAAATTTGACGAATGTCCCGGTACTCAGGTTCATCCCATGTATAAAGGACATTGTAGAGGCCTTGGTCCATGTATTTCCGGGCAGTATCAAAGGCATTGTTATCAGGATGGGGGACTGGAAGCATTTTTCCGATATCGATGCCTGTCGCAACTTTAATCGCTTTGGCATAGGCGATAATATGCGTGCCTCCCCGCACAAGCAAATAACCGCATAGTTCTCGTGCAGTTGGGTTAGTCGTCATTTCGTACACACGGGCTTTATGTGTCCGGGCGCCGATTTCGAGCACGTAGTTATGGAGCAGGTCTTCGATTAATACACCAGTATTGGTGACAAAATCGCCATTCCATGGCCGGCCCATGCCATCCCCTGGATAGGACGTTTGCGCAGTTGTCGTGAAATGGAGAGAATAGCGTTTATCTTTGCCGTTTTGTAGTGGCGCTGTGTCTGGGTCCCCAGGGAACGTGTTACCATAGGACATTAAATTAATCGCATTGGCGACCAACTCGACATGGCCAAACTCCTCAGCCGTAATGCTCGCAATTAAATCGTAAAACGGTTTGTATTTCTTTTTCCCTCGAAAATTGAACGATTGGAACATGTAGTTGTTTAACGTCGACATTTCGCCAAACTTGCCGCCCATCAACTCTTGCACGGCTGCCGCACCGTTTGCATCGCCATGCTCTGGGCGCGGCAACTCAATTGCAATTCTGTTCACTCGTTTCATCATAAGCATTTCCTCCCTATTCAGTAGCCCATACGCTCATGCATATGCGCCAGGGAGGCTGTCTTAGTCAATTTTTCTGTTTCACTTGCTGAGCCTTCGCTTGGTGTACTTTAGCTGGATGCACCCAAATGATTTGCTGGCTGCGGACATAAAAGGGAGTCCCGCCCATTTCCACAACAAGATGGTCAGGTTGGACCGCTTTAAGTATGCCTCTCAACGCCCCTCTTGTCGTCTGCACACCGATCATCGTACCTATTTGTTTCGCCAACATGCCGTACACATAAGGATCATGCAATTGCCATTCAGCTTTGTTGCTCATTTGATCTCTCCTTTGCCTCTTGGTGTAGGCAGTATATGCACGACAAAGCAAATAGGGAAGTTGCCTATATAGGGAAATTCTTCAAAGCGAGCGCAAGCATTTAAAGAATGAAGGATGGTGCGCCCCCTTATCTAGTATAGGCCAACGATGTTAATGCCCAGAATCTACTTTCCCATCTGTCTGAATGATGGATGGATGGCTTTCTCCCCATGGGGGAGGGGCAATCGAGACGCATACCAATGCGACTGCCAATACGAGCAATCCCTTTTTCATTCCTGATCGACTCCTAGCTTAAAGAAATTTTGCCGCGCATGGTAGGCAATTTTTAAATACTTTAATGCTAAATCTTCATGGCCGATTTGTTCGAAAAACGCGCTCGCTTCTTCGGCGATTTCATCGACTTCAAAGTCCATGCCACGGTCTTCAAGATCTTTTAAAGCTTTGTCAATGAGTAATGGATCAGAGTCTACATACAAACCGGTCGTAGCTAAACACTTTGCTTTGTATTCATGATTGTCAAAATAGTGGGCGCCTGTATAAGCTTTTTTCAAATGAGGCGCTGCTTCTTCCGGTAAATTTAGGCGATACAATGTATTGGCCAAGTCATGTTCGCTTTTGGCTCCAAGAATGTGGTTGCCTAGTTCTTTAACAGACAAGGCCTCTTCAAAATAACGCTTTGCGCTTCTGTAATTTTTTTGTCTTACGGCATTTAATCCTAGTGCCCTTAAGGCAATCACTTTGGCCGTTGAATGGTTTCCTGCCGCCAACATCGCTTCTTTAAATAGAAGCGAGGCTTTCTTGTGCTCCCCTGTTTCTGAATAAATGCCGCCAAGTATTACTTGGCAGAAGACAACCCTTTCTGTGAAACCTAAACGCTTGAATGCCTCCAACGCTTCTTCAATGTGGGAGGCAGCATACGGGTATTGGCTTATCCGATACAAGGAAGAACCCATATAGTAGTGGAAATCGGCTCTTTCGGCTTTGTCTTTAACATTTTCAAGCAAACGCTCTGCTTTACGAAAAAGACGAATCGCGGAGCGGTAACGTTCGTTCATAAATTCATTTTGGCCACTAACAAAAAAATAGAGATACTTAAGCAAATGATCCATTGAGTTTTCCGCAACACTGGCTTGCTGCATAGCATGAGGGTCTTTCCCACCTTTGCCTACTTGGTTCATCATGATATGATGGCGAAACGCAACTAATGAATAATAGGATAGCATTCGGTCATTTGGTTCCATTTGTTCAATCATGCCATCGACTTCTTCTTTAAGCTGAATCGATTGTTCTACGGACCGGGCAATAATACAGCTGTACCATTCAACAATTTTAGCTCCGACTTCTTCCGGTGATAAGGCCACAGACATATTCAACGTCCCCCCTCTGGATCGACGACGACATCGTTCATACGTAAATTATTATAGTAGTAAAACAGTAGTAGAGTAAGAGTTTTTTATTTTCTCAACAAAAACGCGAAAAGTAGAAATACGAGTCCAATCTTGCCCCGAAAAGCCGAGAAAAGGGAGCTTTCTTACATGCGCTCCTTAAGCAGAGAGCCAATCGCGCACCAACTATGTATGCGTCTCGTAACCTCGATACGATAAAGCATATGAGAGGCTTTTCCCTCGTATTCGTTTTTCCCTTTCTTGAGGGTGCCACTCTCTGCCTAGGTGTGTGGATGAACATTTTTCGCTTAATTTCGCTTCCTACTAGGCGTTCGCCATACTCCTTGCGAGTTCCTCTGTTGTTAGTCCCGACGAACACCCTTAATGGCTTTTCTAAACGAATATGTGCCTCGTGAAAAGGCAGTCATGGCGACGTTTTGCAATTATTTTCAGAAAAATTGTTGACGGTTTTATCGTGTGCAGCTATAATTTTCATATAAGGAAAATTAATTTTCACTATGTGAAAGTAGTTGATAAGAATGGAATACCAAAACAAAAGTTTGCGAAAAGCGTTTGAAATCATTGAGTCGCTCTGCGCCAAACCGATGACAGCGACAGAGTTGTCAAAAAAGTTAAACTTGAATCCGAGCACATTGCATCGTTTTCTGGCCAATTTAGAGGCGATGGGGTACACGGAAAAGTTGAAAAACAATCAAGTCCGGTTGACACAACAATTTATCCAGCTAGGGAAAATGGCGCAAGCCCATTATGATGTTGAGGCATTGGCCAAACCTTATTTAAAAAAGCTTGCTGACAGTACAGGGGAAAGCGTCTTGCTGTCTTCGTTTCACCAGTTTAAAGTGACGTATTTGGACAAAATTGAAAGCTCGCAAACAGTGCGAATCGTTCTAGGGCCAGGAAGCCATGCACCTTCTTATGCAGTCGCGTCTGGAAAACTGTTTTTGTCACAATTGTCTCCAGAGCAGCTTGATGATTTTTTTGCAAATACAGAATTAAAGCCTTTTACAAAGAACACGTTTGCAGATGAAGTGCAATTAAGAAAGGAGTTGGTGCACATTAGAGCGCAAAACTATGCCATCGATGAGGAGGAGTATGAAATTGGCTTAAAAGGATTCGCTGCGCCAATTAGGGAGGCGACAGGCACGATGATCGCGGCATTAAGTGTAGCCGGCGTTTCCTTGCGTTTTGACGATGAAAAAAGCAAAGCGACGATTGAACAATTGCTTCGTTATGCGGAATTGATTTCGATTGACTTAGGATGGAAACGTTAGAGAGGAGGAGCGCTTATGGGCAAGAAAGCGCTTAGCATTATTTTGGTAGCGCTTACACTATTTCTTGGGAGCTGTAGTGAACGGTCCGTTGCTGGAAATGAAAAACGACATTATGAATGGAAAATGACGGTTACAGTAGGCAGTGGCTCGACTTGGTATGAAGCGGCCAAAAAATTTGCCGATGACGTGGAGGCTGAAACGGATGGCAGAATCACCATAGCGATTTTCACGAATGAACAGTTGTCAGCTGGAAGCCCGGAAGCGGGAGTTGAGCAGTTGATGGATGGAACGAAGGATTTCTCTTATAATTCCAGCATTATCTACGCAGGCATCGATCCACGATTTGGCATTTTGAGCGCGCCGTTTTTAATAAACAGCTATGAAGATGCAGAACGGATGCTCAATGGCGAATCAGGAGCTCTGATTAATGCCATGCTGCGTGAAAGGGGCGTCGAACCTCTTGGCTTTGCGGAAAGCGGATTTCGGCAAGTTACAAATGACACACAGCCGATTAAAAAGCCAGAAGACTTAAAACACTTAAAAATCAGGGTGCCTAGTATGGGGGTGTTTACGACCCATTTCCGCAATCAAGAAGCCGACCCGATTACAATGGCTTTTTCTGAAGTGTACACCGCTCTGCAACAAGGCACCATCGATGGCCAAGAGAACCCAGTCGATGTCACCTATTCTTCTGGGCTTTCAGAAGTGCAAGGCTACATGACGATGTGGAATTACGTGTATGACGCTTTAATCCTTGGCATGAATAAGGAGTTGTATGACTCCCTTGATCGAGAAGATCAACAACTGATTTCAAGGCTAGCCGAGGAAGCGAATGCGTATCAAATCGAGATTGCAAGAAACAAGGAAGAAAGGCAATTAGAAGAGTTAAAGGAAAAAGGAATGGACATTTATTACCCAACGGATGAAGAAATTCAACAATTTCGCGATGCTGCTCAGCCTGTATACGAGCATTTTGAAGACATTTGGGGGAAAGAAAATATGCAAACGTTTCTAACAGAGGCGGCTGCACAAGATTAGGGGGATTATATTTGAGAGGCTTGGCTATTTTTGAATATGTGTTGGTTGCCGTCTCACTTGGGACGATGTCGGTGATTACATTTGCCAATGTATTATCCCGCTACTTGTTTCATACTTCTTTCTCGTTTGCTGAAGAGATAACGATCAATCTATTTGTGTTGATGACGTTTGTTGGCGCGTCGATTGCGATTAAACAACAGGCACACTTCGGTTTTCGCTTTATCTATGACAAGTTGAGCGGCATGTGGAAACGAGTGGCTTTAGCGGCTACGTGTTTGGTGATGATCGTTTTTCTCAGTTGCATGTTTTACTTTTCAATGGAACTCGTGTTGGCACAGGCAGAACGGGGCCGTGTGACGCCAGCTTTAAGTATACCGCAGTGGTTGTTTACTTCCGCGATTCCCCTCGGTAGCTTGCTCTGTTTCATAAGGACGGTTGAAATGTGGGTGACCGAAAGCAAGAGGCTCACGCAAGGGGGAGAGAAGCAGCGGAAGGTGGAAATGGCGGCGAAAGAGGTGAATCGGTAATGTTATCGGCGTTGCTCTTTGTATTGTTCTTCTGTTTGTTGTTGATCCACGTGCCTGTTGCCTTTGCATTAGGTGTATCAGCTTTGGTCATTCTCGTGTTGGGCTCGGGGTTTTCGTCGTTGGCGCTTCTCCCTAGCATTATGTATTCCTCCATTTCTTCATTTACGTTATTGGCCATTCCGTTTTTCGTGTTAGCTGGCGTCATTATGAGCTATTCGGGCATTTCTAAACGGCTTGTTGACTTTGCCTACCTTTGTTTTGGCCACAAGAAAAACGGCATCGTCATCGTCGCCATTGTCGCTGCGTTGTTTTTCTCGGCTATTTCTGGCTCAGGGCCGGCGACGGTTGCCGCAATGGGCGCGATCCTCATCCCTGCCCTTGTTAAGAATGGTTTTAACAAAAATAGTGCTTCGGCGTTGATTGCCAGTTCAGGCGCACTAGGAATTATTTTGCCGCCAAGCATTGCCTTTATCATTTTTGGCGTCATAGCCAATGACTTTGTTGGCATCTCCATTAGCCGCCTGTTTGTCGCAGGTATCATACCGGGCCTTTTACTTGCTGCCGGTCTTCTCGTTGCCAGCATTTTTGCAAGTAAGCGCGTTTCTCACTTGCAAACAGCAAGCAAGCGCCCAGATGAAGCGGCAGCCAGCGTGGAACGCGCCTCTTTGGCAGCAATTTTGAAAGCGTTTTACCGAGCGCTTTTCGGGTTGCTTGTCCCTGTCATCATTATGGGCGGTATCTATTCAGGCATGTTTACGCCAACGGAGGCTGCCGTTGTCGCGGTGTTTTATGCACTGCTCGTCGGCGGGGTGTTTTACCGAGAAATAAAACTGAAACATCTCGGCCGAATTTTAGTCGATTCGTCTGTACAATCAGCGGTCATTATGTTCATTATTGGCGCTGCTTCATTGTTCTCTTATCTCGTGACGACGCAACATGTAGCGGAAGGGATGACGCAAGCTGTGCTAGGGATGACGGAAAACCGCGTCCTCCTATTGCTTCTGACAGCCGTGATTTTGTTGGTGATTGGCGCGTTTATAGACGCCATTTCCGCATTTTATATCTTTGTACCGATTTTGATGCCGATTTTGCTTGAAGTCGGCGTTGACCCGACTACGATTGGCGTGCTCATGACGGTCGCATTGGCAATTGGCCTGTTTACGCCACCTGTCGGATTGAATTTGTTTGTGGCCAGTGGCATTTCTGGTGTGCCATCTGAACAAATTGTAAGGGGAATTGGTCCTTTTCTAGTTTCTTCTATTGTTGTGTTGCTCATCGTCATGTATGTTCCAGCTGTATCCAATTGGTTGCCAGATTTATTGAATCTTTAAATAAAAAGGAGTGGGCAGAAATGTCGAAAATGGCAGGGAAAGTCTCAATCGTAACAGGAGCAGCACGGGGGATTGGCGCCGCTGCTGCGATCGAATTAGCGAAGGAAGGAGCCGATGTCGTTTTAGTCGATGTGTTGTCTTGTGAACAGACGAAGGAAACAATTGCAAACGATGTCGGTGGGGCAGAAGTTGTTTGTTATGAGGTAGATGTAAAAAATCGCGATGAAGTGGAAGGCCTGATGAAGGCGGTTAATCGTCGATTCGGACGCATTGACGTTGTCGTCAACAATGCCGGCACTTGTTGCCGTTACGACTTAGAGTCAATGACAGATGAAATGTGGCATCGAGACATAGACACCAATTTGCGTGGGACCTTTTTAATGACACAAACAGCGATCTATCCGTATATGAAACAACAAGGCAACGGCAAGATCATTAACATTAGTTCGATCTCAGGTATTATGGGCGGCCCTTTTGCTTTTAATGAGGGCGAAAGAGCAGAGCGATCTGGACCAGCTTATGCAGCCTCCAAAGGCGGCGTGATTGCATTTACACGCTGGGTTGCCAAAGAAGTGGGCCGGTTAGGGATTACGTGCAACAGCATTGCCCCAGGACCAGTAGCAACCGAGATCACGAAAGGAATGAACTATCCATTGGCCAATCAAGTGATCCAACGGATGGGCACACCAGAAGATATTGCAGCAGCCGTTGTCTATTTAGCGTCTCCCCAAGCCGACTATGTGACAGGGGAAGTATTAAAAGTATGCGGAGGAAGTGCAATCGGATAAAAAGAGGGAGTGATGAAATGAAGGAGCGTGTGTCCCATCTCTTTAAGGCGTCGGAGAGCCAAACCTATTTCGGTTCGATTTGTGCGGGAGAAGACTTGATGGACAAAATCATTGAGTTATGCGAACAACACGGCATTCGTTCAGGAATGGTTACCTGCATTGGCTCACTGAAGCAAGCCGGTTTCACGGTTTTTAAAATGAAAAACGGGCGTACAGACGGCTATGCCCCACCTACCGTTATTGCTGAGCCGGTGGAACTAATTCAAGCAACAGGGTTTATTTGTGAAGATGAACATGGAAAACTAGATCTCCATTTGCATGGCATCATTGAAAAACAAGATGAAACGGTATCGGCGGGCCATTTTTTAAGGGGTTACAACAAAGTATGCATTACGGCAGAGTATTGCGTCATTAGTGCTGGCCATGTAACGGGAAAACGCCACTATGATCCGAGTTTAGGTTACAAAGTTATCAACTTTCACCATAGCGGTGTAGGAGGGGATTAAATGGAAACGATTGGGGCGCTCGCCAAAAAAGCCATGCTCCAGCATGTGGATAACGTTGCCGCCAGCGACGAAGACGGGACGCTTACGTATGGCCAGTTAAAGAAACGCGCCTGCCAGCTCGCCCATGCTTTAATGCAAAGTGGTTTGAACAAAGGGGACCGAGTGGCCACGCTCATGTCCAACCGCAAGGAGCATATTGAAATCGATGCGGCGATCGCATTTGCCGGACTAGTGAAAGTACCAGTCAACTACAGGCTTCACCCAAAAGAAGCGACTTACATTATTGAACATGCAGGAGCGAGCGTCGTCATTGGCGAGAGGCAGTTGCTGGCAGGCCTCTCCGCCAACGTTGAACGAATCGACGTGGAGGAGGCATACGAACCGTTTTTGCAAACGCAAAGCGATGATTTTCCTGATGTCGCCGTTGGCGAAGATGACCTTTTTGCGATTATGTATACGTCAGGCACAACTGGGAAGCCGAAAGGGGCGATGCTGACACACCGAAACATGGTAGCGGGCGCACTATCGCTCATCCAAGCCTGTGAGATCACGTATGGCGACACCATCGGGCATGTCGCCCCGTTAACGCACGGAACGAATTTTTTGGCGCAAACCGCATGGTTCTATGGGCTCAAGCAAGTCGTATTTAAAAAGTTTGAGCCGAGCGGTTTTATCGATGAATTGGAAAAACAGCAAGTGACGGTGATGTTCATGGTGCCGACACTCGTCAACTTAATGGTTCATGACCCGTGCTTTGACCCTGTTAAATTGCGCAGCCTGAAATCGATTAATATGGCTGGTGCGCCAATTGCCGTCCCTAAATTGCAAAAAGCATTAACGGCGCTCGGTCCAAAGCTTGCGGAAACGTATGGCCTCGTTGAAGCGCCAATGGCGATCACGATCATGCCAAAACAGCAGCTCGGGGCGAGGCCGAGCTCTTGCGGAGCGGCCGGGCCATTTGCAGAAGTGAAAATTGTCGCGCCCGACGGCGAAGAGGCGCCGGTTGGCGACATCGGCGAAGTTGCCTGCCGAGGCTCGCTTGTGATGAAAGGCTATTGGCAGAATGAAACCGCAACAGCTGAAGCAATCAAGGATGGCTGGTTTTATACCGGCGACTTAGGCCGTCTTGACGACAAAGGCTACTTGCATCTTATGGATCGGGCCAAGGACGTCATCATTACTGGTGGCCTGAACGTCTATCCCCGGGAAGTCGAAGAAGTGCTCAATCAATATCCAGCTGTGAAAGAAACGTGCGTCTTCGGCGCCCCGGATGAAAAATGGGGAGAACGGATTTGTGCCCATGTCGTATTGCAGGCTGGCGCCGCCCCTGTCACGGAAAAAGCGCTCATTGCCCATTGCACGGAGCATTTGGCCCGCTACAAAAAGCCGAAAGTAATTGAATTTGTGCACGAACTGCCAAAAAACAGCTACGGGAAGATAATGCGGAAAACATTGCGAAACCAATACAAAAAGGCAGGTGTCTGAATATGGCGCACGTGTCCGTAACCGGCACTGGACGAACGGCGTTTGGAAGAAAGAGCGAATCGATTAAAGCGCTGTTGGTAGAAGCGAGCCGCCAGGCATTGACCGCTGCTGGCCGGCCGAAAATCGATGCTGTGTTCGTCGGCAACTTTTTAGGCGGAGCCCTTTCACAGCAAGAAATTCTCGGTGCGATCCTTGCCAATGAGTTAGGCTTAGGGCCTATTCCAGCCATGAAAGTCGAAGGCGCCTGTGCTTCGGGAGGCATTGCTTTTAGGCAAGCGTACCAACTCATCAAAGCTGGCGAATACAATGCCGTTCTTGTCGCAGGTGTGGAAAAAATGACAAACGTTGATACAGAGACCGTCACCAATGCGATTAACGCAGCGATGGACGCCGAATCGAACGAAAGCGCGACGGGGCTAACGTTTCCAGGTTATTTTGGCGCTGTGGCCAACCGCTATATCCACGAATATGGTGCACAACGAAAACATTTGGCGATGGTCGCCTTAAAAAACCGGATGTACGCCCAAGCCAATCCAATCGCCCAATTTCAAAAGGCTATTTCGTTAGAAGATGTGTTAACGGCAAGGCCCGTTACCGACCCGTTGCGGTTGCTCGACTGTTCACCGATTTCCGACGGAGCGGCAGCAGTCGTCCTGAAAAAAAGCGAATCAGGCGTCCGTGTGTTGTCATCAGGCCAAGCGAGCGGCACGCCGCTCATGCAAGAAGTCGGCAACTTGCTTAGGATCGAAGCGACACATCGTGCCGCCCAGCAAGCTTATGCACAAGCCGGACTCGGTCCTGAAGACGTCGACGTAGTCGAGCTTCATGACTGTTTTTCCATTACTGAACTGATTGCGATTGAGGAGCTTGGCTTTGCGGATAGAGGCAAAGGCTGGGAAGCAGTGGAGCAAGGCCTGACTCAGCATGGCGGCAATGTTCCTGTGAATACAAGCGGAGGGCTGTTATCAAAAGGCCACCCTATTGGCGCCACAGGCATCGCCCAAATCGTGCAAATCGCAGAACAGCTAAATGGCATCGCCTGCAACCAAGTAGATGGCGCGCGCATTGGCCTTGCCCAAAACCTAGGCGGCACTGGCGCGTATTCGGTTGTCCACTTATTCGCTAAGGAAGGGAGCTAAAGAGCAATGAACATGCCAGCAAGCCGCTGCCCTGATTGCGGCCGTTTATTCCACAACGGAAAAAGCTACTGTCCGGATTGTGACCGTGACACGCTCGATTCCATTGACTTAAATGGCAAAGGCAACGTGTACTCGTATACAGAAATTTATGCAGCACCAAAACGATTCGCACAACAAGCCCCTTATTTGATCGTACTCGTCGAGATGGAGCACGGCCTGCGCGTGACAGGAAGGATGTTGAACGGGCCGGTCCAGATAGGCGATCGAGTTGAATTGCACAAAGTAGAAGATCATTGTTACTATTTTGCTGCGCTTTAATCGAGAAAGCGACTGATCGGAGAGCTATAATCCATAAAACCCCAGTCGGAACAAAAAACGCCCAACTGGGGTTTTGCTATTAAGAAGCAGTCGCCGGGCTGCTTTCGGCTGTTGCCGTTTTCGCATTGTTTGGCAGTGTAATGAACTTTGTCAAAACAGCGCCAAGCAAATGAAGGCCGGCAATGAGCCAAATTAAGCCTGTTACGCCAATAAAGTCGAAAAACAAACCGACAAGCAAAGGGCCAACAAATACGCACAGGCCAGCGCCTAAATTCAAAATCGCCATCGCCGCGCCTTTGTCTTCTTTTACTAATGAAGGAACTAACGCAGATAATGGTACATAGCCGGCAATACAGGCGCCCCAAAGGATGCCGACAATTTGCATGGCGAGAAAGTTGCCGCCTGTCAACGCTGGTGTATAAAAGAAGACGACTGTGAAGATGGCACAGCCAACACCGCCAAACCACATCACTGTATTGCGCCAGCCAAATCGGTCGCCAATCAGGCCGGAAAGAAGGTTGACTGCAATGTTGGAGATGAAAATCGTCCCCCATAAACTAAGCCAAGCGGATGTACTGAGCCCATATTCGACCGCAAAATAAGTTGGAATAAACACTGGAAAGGCGTACTGGCCTGTTTGGTTAATAATGCGGACAAGCCCAGCGATGCCCACTTTCGGCTCGTGTTTAATGATTGTAATCCCTTTTAACAGCTCTCTCCACTTCGACGTTCCGCTTTTTGCTTCTTGGCGGACGATTTTGTCACGGTTAATGACGAGTGCAAACAAGGCTCCAAGCCCAATGAACAAAAGTGCACTCCAAAGTGTGTTGTGATGCCCTAAATGTTCAATTGCCCAAATGGAATAGTAAGCGCCAAGCACGTTTAAACCGCCTGTGAAAACAAACCAAAACCAACCTACAGCTGCGCCAAGTTGGCGTTGCGGCGTCCGGTAGGCGATCCAAACAAGGAATCCGTAGGCAAAGAGAGGGTAGCCGAATCCCCGCATCGCGTATGTGACGAGCATCAACGGGTAATTCAAGTCGCCGATTGCAAAACCAACAAAGCCAACGGTGCCAAGCACATATAGCAAGACGCCGAGAAACATCGTTTTTTTCGCGCCAAGGGCTTCAAATAATGTGCCTGAAAACCAAGACGAAACGGCAATAGTCACGCCATAGGCTGTAAATAAGTAAGCCGATTGCTGGACAGAAAGCCCCTGTTCAACTAAGTAGGGGCTTAACCAACCAATTTCAAGGCCATCGCCAACCATAAAAAGCATGACACCGACATATCCCCACAGCAAATGGGAAGGCAAGCCGACTTTGTTTATTAAATGGGTCATAGCACTTCCTCCTCGATCTTCTTATGCCTGTTGCGGCTTTAAAATAATTTTGAGTGAATTTGAACCATTTTTCATAAGCTCAAACCCTTCAGCAAACCGTTCAAGAGGAAGCTCATGTGTGACAACGCCTTCTGTCGGCAAGTCGCCATTGGCAATGCCTTCAATCACTAGCGGATAACAGTATGGGCCTAAATGCGAGCCAAGGACATCCAGTTCTTTTCGGTCGCTAATAATGCTCCAATCAACTGTGACAGGGTCTTTGAAAACGCTAAATTCGACAAAACGGCCAAGTTTGCGGATCATGCTGAGCCCTTGTTCAACGGAAGCAGGGTGGCCAGTTGCTTCAATATACACATCGCAGCCATAGCCGTCTGTCATGTCTTTTACCCTTTCAACGACGTTGTCTTTGGCTGGGTTCAACACTACATCTGCGCCAAATTGTCGGGCAAGCGCTAGCCGCTCATCCTTCATATCGAGAACGACGAGCGTTTTGGCGCCAGACTTTTTGACGGCGCCAATCATGCCGAGGCCGAGAGTACCTGCTCCAGAAAGAACAACGATGTCGCCTAATTCAATCCGGGCCCGCTGGACGGCGTGCATGCTGCACGCATAAGGTTCAATTAGAATCGCTTGTTCGATCGGCAAATCTGCCGGCACTTTGTAGTTGATCGCCTCTTTTGTGAATTTCATATATTCTGCCATCGATCCGTTGACATTGTTTTGGAATCCGTATAAGTCATGTTTTTCACACATCCAGTACTGGCCGCGATTGCAAAACCGGCACTCCCAGCACGGCACAATTTGTTCGGAAATGATCCGGTCACCGATTTCAAAGTCGCCAACCCCGTCGCCTTTAGCGACCACATGGCCGATAAATTCATGGCCTGGAATCATAGGAGCTTTAATATAAGCAGGTTGTGTGTCATCGCCCCAAAAACTTGGCGCCCCGTCGAATGCTTTGATATCGCCAGCACAAATGCCTGTTGCTTCTACCTTTACAATGATTTCTTTGTCGTTTTCAATCACCGGCACGTCGACTTCTTCCAATCGATAATCTTTCGGGCCGTAAGCGACAACCGCTTTCATTTTTTTAGGAATTGAATCGTTCATCGTGTTTTCCTCCTGTATGTGCTTAATCGTTTACCATGTGGTATAGCCGCCATCCACAACGATGATGGAGCCAGTTGTAAAACTAGATGCGTCAGATGCTAAATAAACAGCTATGCCGCTTAATTCATCTGGACGACCAAGGCGTTTCATCGGAACGTGGTCTAGGATGTGTTCGAGCTCCCCGCCAGGCGCGAATAACGGCCCTGTCATTTGCGAGGCCATATAGCCAGGCGCTATCGCATTGACACGTATCCCATATTGCGCCCATTCTGAAGCGAGTGATTTGGTCAGCATACTGACCGCGCCTTTAGAGGCATTGTACGCACTCTGTGCTTCCCGATTGGCAATCATCGCAGACATGGAAGACATGTTCATAATCGAGCCTGACCCATTAGCGACCATATGTTTGCCAACCTGCTTAGATGTTAGGAATAAAGCGTTTATGTTCACATCCATTGTTCGTTTCCAATCGCTGTATGTCATGTCCAATGTATCGATTTTCTTTACAATCCCTGCGTTATTGACGAGCACATCGATTCGTGGGAATGATTCCAATACACGATCAACCATGACGCTGACTTCTTCCTCTTTGCTGACATCCGCTTGAATCGACCGTGTGTTGACCGAATAAGTAGTTGTAATTTCTTGTGCTGCCTTTGCAGCAGCTTCAGCGTCAATGTCTACAATCGCTATGTCGCAACCGAAGGCCGCTAATGACTTTGCGATTGTAAAACCAAGGCCTTGGGCACCGCCAGTTACCACTGCATGTTTCGTCGATAAATCAAATATGGTAGATACGGTCAAACGACCACCCCTTTCGTAAGCGTTTTCAAATCAGATATTGAAAATCATAACATTGTTTTCGTTTATGTCAATATTTTTGTTGAATACTTTTGTTTTATTTTATTTGTAGTCATATTGTGTTTGCGTATCCATTCGTTGGTTTAATATAGTAAGATACATGATAAGTGAAAAAGAAAAAAGGTAGGGCGTGCCATGAAAAAAATGTTTGTAGCAGAACGAAGAGATTCGATTTTGGATATATTGCGTGAAAGCAAACGAATAACAGTAAAAGAATTGTCGGAGCGCTTAAATGTCTCCGAAGCGACATTGCGTATGGATCTAAATCAATTAGAGAAACAAGGAAAGCTGGAGCGCACCCATGGCGGGGCGATTTTAATCGATGACATGCCAGCTGTGAGCGAAAAAGAGACAAGCTTTTCCTATCGAAAACAACAAAATACAAAAGAAAAAACATTACTAGCGGAAGAAGCGAGCAAAATGCTGTCCGATGGAGACTGCATTTTGCTCGATGCTAGTTCGACCGCACTTGAATTGGCAAAAGTCTTAAATAGCAAAACATTAAAACTCACGGTTGTCACAAGCGGTGTGTATACGGCGCTTGAATTGCGAGACCATCCGACGATCACAGTCATTTTGCTTGGCGGCGTATTGCGGAAAGGTTCCAGCTCGCTAGAGGGATTGCTCGGAGCGTCGATATTAGACGAAATCAATGTCGACTATTTGTTTACTTCGGCCAACGGATTTTCGAAATACGCTGGTTTAACCGATTTTAATGTGTATGAGGTGGAACTGAAAAAACGCATGGTTGAAAAAGTCAATCAAGTCGTTGCCTTAATCGACCATAGCAAAATCGGCAAAACATCAATCGCGACGTTTGCCCAGCTGGATGAAATTTCACTCGTCATTACAAACAAGGAAATCGACGCTGACTTTTCAGCTGTTTTAACCGAAGCTGGCGTAAAAGTAATCAACACAAACAACAATAAATAACAACAAACGAAAATAAATGATTGACAAAAACAATCTGTTTTGCAAAAATGGAGCTAAGGAAAGGGTGAAAGGGGTTACATCAAGTGAAAATTGCGATTGGTTCTGACCATAATGCGTTTGAACTGAAAGAAGAACTAAAGACGTACATGATAGATGAGGGCTATGATGTCGTTGATTACGGTTGCCACTCTTGTGAAGCAGTCGACTACCCAGATGTTTCCTTCCGCGTCGGCAACGACATCATGAAAGGCGAGATCGACCGTGGCATCTTAATTTGCGGGACAGGAATTGGCGTCGCGATTGCAGCAGGCAAAGTGCCAGGCATCCGTGCCGCCCTTTGCCACGATACTTATTCAGCTGAACGGGCGCAATTGAGCAACAATGCCCAAATCTTGACGATGGGCGCGAAAGTCATTGGCCCAGAAGCAGCTAAAAAAGTGTTAAACGCTTACTTAGGCGCTTCATTTGCAGGCGGCCCCTCGGCGAGGAAAATCCAACAAATCGCTGAGCAAGAGCAGGCATACCTTGAGCAGGAAAGCAGGTAAGAGAAATGAAAAAACTCGTAAACAATCCCGATGTTGTTGTGGATGAAATGATCGATGGCTATTTGAAAGCGTTTCCGCAGTTAGTGGAGAAAGTCGAGGGAAGCGGGCGCGCCCTTGTCGCCAAACAGTCCCTTCATGGAAACGGAAAAGTTGGCATCGTCATAGGCGGCGGTTCCGGCCATGAGCCAGCGTTTATGGGCTATATCGGCCGTGGCATGGCTGATGGCGTGGCCGTTGGAAATATTTTTGCTTCCCCACCGCCACAGCCAATCGTAGAGGCGACCGAAGCAGTCAATCAAGGCAATGGCGTCGTATACATTTACGGCAACTACGCAGGCGACATCATGAATTTCGGCATGGCTTCTGATTTAGCCGATATGGAGCACGACATAAAAGTAGAATCGATTATCGTCCGTGACGATGTCGCTTCTGCGCCAAAAAGGGAAAAAGAAAAGCGAAGAGGAATCGCAGGCGAATTTTTTGTCACTAAAGTGGCAGGCGCCGCTTCCGCCAGGGGCGACGACTTAAGCGAAGTCGTCCGCTTAACGAATAAAGCAAATGAATCGGTGCGCAGCATGGGAGTCGGATTGACGCCGTGTGCATTGCCGCAAACGGGCAAACCGAGTTTTGTCCTTGGTGAAAACGAAATGGAAATCGGGCTTGGCCACCACGGAGAGCCCGGTGTTGAAAAAGGACCGCTGCAACAAGCGGACGATGTGTGCGACCGTCTCATTGACGACATTTTAAACGATGGCGACCTTAAAGCTGGAGACGATGTCGCCGTGCTTGTCAACGGACTAGGTTCCACGACGCAAATGGAGCTGTTTATTATGTTCCGGAGAGTCGAACAGCGCCTGAGCGAAAAACAAATCAACATCCACCGCAGTTATGTCGGCAATTACAGCACATCAATGGAAATGGGCGGGTGCTCCGTCACGCTAATGAAAGTGGACGAAGAACTAAAAGCGCTCATCGATGCGCCCGCCGAATGCCCGCTGTATGCCCAATACGAGTAAGAGGTGACAACAAATGATCCAAGCGACGGATTTAAAGAAAGCGCTTTACTCAATGCGCGACAAAATGGCAGAAGAGCGTGATTATTTATGTGAATTAGACCGCCACCTAGGTGATGGCGACCATGGCGTCACGATGGACATTGGCTGGAAAGCAGTCGCGCAAGCGCTAGACGACCTCGATGCCGAAACCGATATTAGCGTCATTTGCAAACAAGTGGCGATGGCGTTTTTAAATGCAGTCGGTTCTTCCGTCGGCCCCCTTTATGCGACTGGTTTTTTGCAAGCAGGCAAACCGTTTAAAGGAAAAAACGCTTTAACAAGCGAAGACGTCGCCACCTTTTGGATTGCGTTTGCAGAAGGAATAGAAGCACGAGGCGGCGCAAAAATAGGCGATAAAACAATGGTCGATACCCTTGCACCAATGGCTGCTTATTTACGTGAGCGAGGAGGCGGGTTCGACGGCGAAGGAGCGCTTGCCGCCGCCAAAAAAGGGATGGAATCGACAAAAAGGCTACAAGCCAATGTTGGCCGCTCAAGCCGTTTAGGAGAACGGTCGATCGGCACGATCGATCCTGGCGCCGCTTCAGCGTTCTTGCTATTCAAAGCCTTTTGCGACTCAGTCCAGCCTCGAGAAAAAGTGTAGGTAGACGAAAATGAGAGACTTTCTATTTTCAATGGCCCACGTAACCGAACAAGCAGCCGTCGCCTCCTTTCCTTGGATCGGCACAGGCAATAAAATCGAAGCAGACCGGGCGAGCACCGAAGCGATGCGGGCAGCGCTAAACCGCATTCCCTTTCGAGGCAGAATCGCGATTGGCGAAGGCGAAATGGATGAAGCGCCCATGCTGTACATCGGTGAAGTTGTCGGAAACGGCAGCGGGCCACTGGTTGATCTCGCCGTCGACCCCCTTGACGGAACAACGCCCGCAGCCAAAGGACAAGGCGACTGCATTGCCGTACTAGCGGGAGCACCACACGGCACATTGCTTCATGCCCCAGACATGTATATGGAAAAGCTGGCGACTGGAGCCGAAGCCAAAGGGGCCGTCCATTTAGACGCGCCGATAGAAGCAAACATTCAAGCCGTAGCCCGCGCCAAAAACAAGGCAGTGAAAGACGTCACAGTCATTGTCCAAGACCGGACACGCCATCAAAAACTCGTCCAACGAGCAAGGGACACAGGCGCAAAAGTCAAATTGTTCCACGAAGTAGACGTAACGGCCGCATTAGCTACCGCATTGCCCGACCACGACATCGATTTATTCATCGGAATCGGCGGTGCACCAGAAGGCGTCGTAGCAGCCGTTGCGATAAAATGCTTAGGCGGCGATTTCCAAGGACGGCTGCTTCCAGACGGCCACCAACAACTTGCCCGCTGCCAGCAAATGGGCCTCGACAACCCCAATCAATTACTGAATCTTCATGATTTAGTCGCCTCACAACAATGTTTTTTTATTGCCACAGGGGTCACCGACGGCCTGCTCGTCGACGGCGTCAAAAAGAACAGCCAAGGCGAACTCGCCACCCACACCTTTATGGTCGACGGAGTGTCAAACGAAATCCGCACGGTGCAGACGATCCATCGTCCTGAGCAGGTATTAATGAAGTAAGGGGAGAAGCCCCACGTGTGTAGCGTGGGGTTTTTTCGTTGTTTTTACGAGAACGTTGGGATAGGTGTCACCAAACCCAGCTGCTAATTTAGCCGGGTTTTTTGTATGTGAGGAGAACTATATCCAGAAAAAAGGGGCAACAAAAGCGTGGGAGAATGTCTCTTCGCAATATCAACCATCTGTACTAGTGTATAAAGAAAGAGATCTCACTCGGTAAGAATCCAATTTCAAAGCCTGGTTTGGGTACAAGTGGGCAAAAAGGTACTTTATTCGCTAACATTTGTAAATATCATTTGATTAATAGGTAGAAGATTGGCTCTAATTAACATAAGCTTATACAGATATCCAGTTTAATTGTAATATAAATCAAAAGCATTCAGCTTGCCGTGAATCTTTTTTGATGGATAATGGCCAAAAACCTTACTAATTAATCCCTGCCTAAAAAAGTATGGCTGCTCCGTTATAACAAAAAAATGAACCCCGTCCAAGGTTCATTTTTTTATGTAGATTACATGTTCCATGTAAGGCAAACGGACTACTCAATCTCTTTCTCTTGCCCGTTGTGTGTCCCTAATATTTTTCTGAACAGTGATGGCGGCAAATAAGCTAAGGACAAAAGACATGCCATAAAATCCTTTTTCGCTCAGAACAATGCTGCCTGCATTGTATAAACCGATACCCATTAATAAAATAGCGACAATAAGTGCAACCCAACTAATCCCATAATAAATACTCGTAACAGGTATGCCTTCATCTTTATCTCTTACTGCCTTTTGCAAAGATACTGATGAATAGAGTCCGAAGATTAAAACGACAAAGTAATATCCTTTTTCGTTCAGTTCCATATTTGCGTTAAACAAGCCGATAAAATACGCACCGACACCCACTATCAACGCAGCCCAAGTAGCCCCTTTGAAGGCTCCAGTTGGTTCTCCCTCTCTTCTTTCTACTTTGATTTCGGGCTCATTTTGTTTTTCATTATCTAATAAAACCTCATGCTCATTAGACATGAATGGTTCACCTCCGTCTTTATTCATAAAATCAGCATGGCAAGTATACTGTCCTGCCTTTGCCTAGCTCTTATTATATAGAAATTGTATGCAAAAAGGCAGATTATTTTGTTAAGATGCTTCCTTTATTTGCAGAAAACTGATTCATTGTATGGAATAGGATTGTGCCAAATTAATGATTGTCCGTCTTCTCCATCGGGATTATTCATTGGCAACTGTGATGACCACACTACGAGAGATACATGTTAAAGTCCATCGCATCCGCAACAAAGCCGAGCCGATTATGTTTGCTCACAAGGTTCTTAGGCCAAAAAAAGCTAAAACAATTTTCGCTCAAGGATCTAAATGAGCAGTAAAAACGCCCTCTTCTTTTGCGCAAAAATCAATTGCTGTGTTACGTTTATTTAGAATGGCCGAGTCTTTGTTCGAATGAAAATAGTGGTATTATAAGCGAAAATGAAAATTTAAAAACAAGAAAGCAGGGATTCGAATTTTTTTTTCAAAAGGGACAAGAAGCCGACAAGATTGGAAGTAGATGCCCCGGACGGCGCGTTGGTTCTGTATCCGACTGAATTGGAAGAACTGAGAGAAAAAGAAGGCAAACATTTTTTGTTTTTTATAACGACCGATGAAGACCAAACTGGCTACATTGTGACGTCCAAGCCTGATAATGAAGGGCCAGGTTTGCTTTTTCCAATTCAGGAGGAATTTGATGTGTGTTCAGAGCTGTTTTTAGCCATCCCCCTTCCCCTAAGCCATTCAGACAGCTTTGTATATAAAGAAGCCTCCTCCTATGAAGAAATGACAGAAGCGATTGAAATAGCAAAAAATGAAAGAAAAAGGTAGCTTATGAATAATTTTATGAATGTCATGTCTTTCCTATAACGATCCATACGAACCTTTTTCTTTAGACAGCGCCGCATGAAGCGTTGTCTTTTTTTGATCAGTTCCGTTTAAAGGATGATTTCTTGTACTGAAAAAACAAGGTTTAATTTTTGTTTAACGGGAATAAATACAGTGCTTGCTGCTTTGGCAACTGGCTTGAACGTATGGTGGCGTGCAGCAATGGGGGCTAGTCTTGGCTTACAGGAAAGGAAGCAGTAGGTTCAAGGGCGAGACGGTTGTTATCCCGTGTTTTTCTGCTGTTTTCTATTGAGTCGAGTCCGAATGGAGCTTGTCCTTGATCGTAAAAAAATCGAATAGCTTTTTTAGATTGGAGAGGTTTGATGAAAAGCGGTCCGATAGGCAAAAAAAGAACGATGGAAAATAAAATTGTTTTTCCTTCTATTCTAATCATTGCGATAGTGAGTTTTTTATTTGCAATCTATACCGAAGAATCGACAACACTATTAAATACAATTTTTGATACGATTGTCGATCTCTTTGCTTGGGGCTATATGTGGTATGCCCTTTTAATGGTTGTCACTGGGATATGGTTAGCTTATTCCAAATACGGACAAGTTGTTTTAGGCGATCCCAGTGAAAAGCCAAGGTATACGTTGTTTGAGTACGCTTCGATTTTAGTGGCAATGGGCGTTGGCGCAACATTGATGCGGACAGGCATGGTCCAATGGAGTGAAGTGGCGGTCGATCCCCCATTTGGCTTACAAGCTGGATCTAGCGAAGCACTCCTAACAGGCAACGCTTACAGCATGTTTTTATGGAGTTTCCAAACGTTTGCCGTCTTTGTAATGGCAGCGCCGGCAATGGCCTACATCCTTCACGTCCGGAAGAAGCCAAAGATGCGTATTTCCGAAGCGTGCCGTGTTATTTTTGGCGATAAATTCACGGACGGTCTTGGCGGCATCGTATTAGATACGCTCTTTTTAGTCAGCATTTTAGCAGGTGCCGCCGTAACACTAGGGCTAGGCACACCGATTGTGACAGAGAACTTAGCAGAACTGTTTAATATAGAGGTCACGTTTTTGTTAACGATGATTGTCACTTTAATTTGGGTGTTTGTGTTTACTCTGAGTGCCTACGTAGGGTTAGACAAAGGAATCAAACGTTTGAGTACAATGAACATGTACCTTGCCGGGGGATTTGCTTTGTTTATCATGATTATCGGCCCAGGCATTTTTATTTTAGATTTCTTTACCGATTCCGTTCGCGTCTTGGTATCACGTTATCTAGACTTTTCCCTTTATACAAACTCCCTCCATACAGAGGGAGGAGGTTCTCATATTGAAAGCCACACAGTCTTTTGGTTTGCGTACAATGCGACATGGGCGATGCTCCACGGTGTATTTGCAGCAGTGGTCTCAAAAGGAAGAACCATTAAAGAAATGATTTTAACGTATCTATTAGCGCCGACGATGCTATCGTGGGTGGCGACAGGGATTTTAGGAGGCCTTGGCGTTGAGCGACACACAAGCGGAGACGTCTCAGTGTTAAATATTGTCCAAGAACAAGAACCCGTCACAGCAGTACCGCAAATTTTGGCGTCTATGCCGATACCAGAAATATCCATTTTGGTGTTTATCATCATTGCCACGATCTTCTTAGTCACGACATTAGACTCGACGACGTATACGATCGCGACCTATATGTCAACACAAGACATGAGCAGGCGCAGCCCTTCAAGACACCTCCGCATTTTTGTCGCCGTGGTCATTACCGTGCTGGCACTAACGCTCATGAACATAGGTGGATTGGCGCCACTTGAAGTATTATCCGGGTTAATGGGCATTCCAATCATCGCGATTCAAATACTGACGATCATCGCCGCCAAAAAAATGATGGACGAAGACAAAGCATGGATTAATAACGTTAGAAAAGAGAAATAGGACGGGGCGAAGTTAAGCTTGCCGGCTACTTTTGCTGGCAGGCTTAAGCTTTGTATTTTTGGGGAAACGCGAATTTATGAATGGAAGTTAGATTTGCGGAATTGGCGATTGCTTGTAAAGAAAGGCATCGATTTTTAATCTATAAAAATTAAAGGCGAAAACATGATATAATTTTTTGTAGACTAACACAAATATAGCAAATAGCCGATTTTATAGTGCGAACCCCAAGCACACATAAAATCCCTAGATCACCCGCACCAAAAAAGAGCTTAAATATGAGAAAATGTGTGTAAAAGTGGTGAAATGTTGTTAGTTTCCCATGATATGATAAAGGAGAAGAGCGGCTTTTCTCTATTATTTGTGTTTTAAATTCCAAAAAATAGGGAGATTTGGCTGTCGCACTCTTTGTGAGTGCGTGGATTGAAATGTATTTTCAATTCGATACAAAAAAAGCCTCGGCACGAAAATGCCGAGGCTACAGTTTTTAGAATGGTATATCACTTTTGCCTATTGATTTAAAAAAAGGTACATTAACTTCGCCCGCAGTTTTAGCAAAATTTGGCGAGGATAAAATGGCAACGATGGCTGACAGTTCATCCTACTATTTGCTCGAACGGGCCAACGCCCGTTTCTGAAAGATAGTGTTAACAACAAGGGAACATGCTATAATTGAAGCACAATAGCATAACGGTTTACTCAAGGGTGGTCGGCACACTCCCATGAAAGGGGGTGTTGCTGTATGACAGTATTTGAAGGAATTTCCCTTATGTTGACGTTCGGGCTACTGATCGTTGCATTGCTGTCGTTTCACAACCACAAAAAATAATCCACCCTTGAGTTAGCGGCTCAGGTGGATTATTCGTCCAATCGGCCGATCCCCCTTGCAGGGAACCGTGCTATTGTTTGACTGAAGGTGTACCAGCACCTTCAGTCTTTTTACTTTACTCATTTCTTATGATCAGTATACCCTTTTTCTTAGGAAAAGAAAACCCCAATATAAGACGTGACGGTTTCCTGAGATGAAACGGATAAAGTGAAAAAATGTTGAAATATTGTTCGTGTTCCATGATATGATGAGGGAAAGAGTGACTTTTCCCTATTTTTATCGGAAGTACACGAAGTCGCACTCCTTGTGGTTGCGTGGATTGAATTGCATTCGAGTGCGTAGATAGATTGCCCATAATCCTACCCTAGAGTAAAATGTACAATAGATTAATAGCAACATATTAATTAGGAGGAAACGATGATTGGAATATTAGCAGGAATGGGACCGAAATCGACTGGCCCATTTGTAGATAAGACTGTAGATCAATGCCAAAAAATATATGGTGCAGTTAATGACATCGATTTTCCACACATGATGATTTATTCATGCCCGACGCCTTTCTATATTGATAAGCCGCTTAATCATAAGGATATGGAAATGGCTATAATTAATGGGGCTAAGAGGCTCGAGAAAACAGGTGTTGATTTTATAGCAATCCCATGTAATACGGCGCATGTCTATTTTGACCAGGTGAAAAATTCACTTTCTATTCCTTTGTTAAACATGGTCGAGGAAACAATAAAGAGAGTACCGGAACATTCAAAGAAGGTGGCTCTTTTAGCTACCACCCCTACCGTTCAATCTGGTATATTCCAAGAGGCCTTAGCCAAAGAGGGGTATGAATTTTTGCATCAAGATGATTGGCAAACGTGTATCAATCAAATCATTGAAAAAATTAAACAAGGTCAGATCAGTGAGTCTCTCGAATTATGGGATGAACTCTATTTACAATTAGCTGATACGATTGATACGGCTATTATTGCATGTACAGATTTAAACGTTGTTACAGATAAAAGTTCAGGCGATATTTCTCTTGTGGATTCATCAACATGTCTCGCGGAAGAGATTGTACACAAATATTTATCATTAAAAAACTGATTTTACTCTTTTCGAAATAAAGAAGCTCGTGCTTGTTCTTCCTGCATACTAAATCACGCGATTAGGATAGTATGAGGGAGGTCAAAAACTCCCTGTGAAATGAGGATTGAATAGCTTTTTCTCGATGTCTGTCGGGAGAAGGCTTTTTAATGTGGCACTGAAGGCGTACGAGGTCATCAAATTGTATGATGGTTGGGCATTACCGACCTTTAGAATCGGCATGCGCTAAGCGGTAAAGGCACACGTATGATAATACAGTCGCAGAAGCGTCTTTAAAGTGATTAAAATCAAGTTTGTGCCGGAAAAGGTTTTTCCTAACCAACACGACCTCTAGCTTGCTTTATATTTGCGTTGACATCGCATAGTAAGTATTACTCATTTCTCTTTTTTCGAAAACCTCTCCAAAATACGACCCAAGCAAAAATAGCTGCTAAAAATATTAGCAATGTCCAGTTAAACTTCCCGACATATAAATTATGACCCACTGAAAAGATAAGCAGTAAACCGACTAGAATGACAAAACCGTTCAACAATTGCATTTCAATAGAGTTCTTTGATTTAGCGCTCATAACTCAATCCTCCTATATTATGACAATTTCACTTTCATCTAGGACTACCATCATCTAATTTTTCTTATTTCCGTTTAATTGTTTTTTAAACGGATCAAGTTATAGCAACTCCAAGGGACAACCCAAGTAGGGATAACCCCTTAAAAAAACACCACCAGATCTTAATGCAACAGGAATATCTACAGCTTTGCTTGACGCTATAATGAGTAGACATATGAGAGGAGGAGTTAAATGAAATCTCCATTGAAAGCGCTTACTGTTTCGGTGATTTTATTGTTGGCTGGTCTGGTTTTGGGCGATGATCGTATGGAGGCTCATGAGTTGCCGTTGTTTCATTTTGAAAAAACGCTGATTGAGCCGAGTGAGATGCGGTATAATCCAACGGGGGAAGTTGATTTTCCGACGGTTATTCGGGCGGCTGATTATTTTGAGAATCCTCTTGGAACGTATTACATGTATTATGGTCCCCACGATGCTCCAGGGGGGATTGCGCTTGCGTATGCGGATTCGGTAACTGGGCCTTGGACGGAATACGCTTCGAACCCGGTGATCTCAAGAAACTGGCAGCCCCACTACAATGTTTCACATGTGGCCTCTGCTCATCCGATTTGGAATGAGGAGGAGGGCAAGTTGTTTTTGTATTTTCATGGGGAAAACTCAGTGACTCGTCTTGCTTCTTCTGAAGATGGCATTCATTTTGATTATGAACAGGTCGTGATTGACACGTCTGATTTTACAGGGATTAGCGAGGCTTCTTATGCGCGTGTATTCGAGCATGAGCTTGATGGAAAGGACAATCGCTATGTGATGCTGTTGATGGGGAACCATAATGGGACGCGGCGGATTTATTTAGCTTGGTCAGCTGATGGGCGGGAGTGGGAGGCGCAACAAGAACCGCTCATTTCCCCGCAGCCTGGGCAAGGAGGGAATTTGTCAGGAGCTTACTACTTTCCTTACAATGGCCATCATTATGTTACGGTGCATGGGGGATCAGGAAATCAGTATGTGGTAGATGTTGGCGAGAATTTTGACCAGGAAATTCATTTAGGGCCTTATTATCAGCCGTCAGCTGTTGCTCCTGAAAACGGACGTGCGGCGTCGCGCTCCTATATTTATTCGGAAGATGAGCTATACATGGTGTATGAAGCTGGGCAACGTGGATCCACGAAAATTGCCCTTGCTCGGGCGATTCTTGGTGATGAACGAGTGGAAATGGCGACAGCCTCTTTGCGATTGCCAAGTCGGGTTGTTTCAACCAATAGCGAAATTGATTTTGATGTTCTTGCTCGTCGATACGATGGAACAACGATTGCGGAAAATGAGCTATCGTTTTCCCTGTTTTCAAGTGATTCGTCTGTTGTAAGGGTGGACGGTCAGCGCCTTTATTCTGGTGGAGAAGGAATCGCAGAAGTACGAGCAGAAGTGTCTTATCAAGGAAAAGTTATCACGACTGAAGCGATTTCGATAGAGGTGCGCGACGGGGAGGTGTGGAATGTCATTGATGAACGCTTTGACGATTACACAAGGCGGTGGCAGATTGCCAAAGGGAGCGCTGCGCAAGGAACGATTGAGCAAGGTGCTGGGTTCGTTGACATTATTGAAAACCGCAGAAGTGGAGGCGCTTACCATTACTTGACGTATGAGGGGTTTTACTTGCCAAATTCGTTTTATACATTAGAGGCGGAGCTGTCGGTCTTTGCGCCGAGCCAGGGCAATGAAATTAGCATTAGAGAAGGCAACCGACAGAAGTCTCTATTTATCACATATGACGGTAACCAAGGGTTTATTCAAGATCGGCTTTTCCAACCTACCGTCGCGGTTGAGATTGACCCAACGGAGCGAGCGCGTTATAAATTGGTGTCCACAGGACAAACCACGTACGACGTTTATCGAAATGATGAATTTTTGTTTCGTTCGACATCGGTTTCCCAAGCTGGGCAAAATTTAGTGAAGGTGGGAGCTGACTCACAAGGAAGTGCGGCCTTGAGAGTGGATGCACTGCGGATTCAGACGAATACAGCGCCATAAAGACTGGAGGGACCTTCTGTTAAATGAAGGTTCTTTTCTTTAAAGGGGGAGCAGAAATGTACAAAGTAGTCATTGCGGAAGACGAAAAAATGATTCGAAAAGGGCTGGTGACGATTGTCGATCAGCTTGTCACTGATTTTACTGTTATTGGCGAAGCCGATAACGGCGAGCGGGCGCTGGAGTTGCTTGCTCATGATTGTCCTGATGTTTTATTAACGGATATTCGGATGCCAAAGCGTGATGGGTTATCGCTTATTCGAGAAGCGCGAAGTTACTATCCCCATGTAAAAATAGTGATTGTTAGCGGGCATGAAGAGTTCGCGTATGCTCAACAGGCCATCCAACATGGGGTGAGTCGTTATTTATTGAAGCCCATTGACCGGACGGAAGTGGTGCTTGCTTTTGATGAGATAAAAAGAGGTCTCGTTGAGCCAGAACAAGCGTATCACGAACACCATTTAATTCAACAAGTGGATTCGTATATTAAAACGCATATTGATCAAGATATTACCCTTCAGGCTGTAGCGAAGCTCGTTCATTTGCATCCTACTTATTTCAGTCAATGGTTTAAAAATGAAACTGGTCAAAATTTTTCAACCTATGTTACGCAAAAACGATTGGAACGGGCTGAAACGTTGCTCCATCAAACGAACCTCCGTGTGTATGAGGTTGCGAGAATGTCGGGCTATCAAAGTGAAAAGCACTTTATGAAACTATTTAAAAAAGAGAAACGCTGTACACCTACCCAGTTTAGGCAAAGAGCCTTATTGTAGCGGAGTGGAGGGGACTTAAGGTGTCGTTACGGCCAAAGATTATTTTGCTGTTTTTATCGATTGTTTTAGTACCGTTAAACCTTTTAGGGATGATCACATATGCGTACTTTTCAAAAACGCTTGAAGACCAAACGTACCATTATACGGTTCAAGTGATCGGTCAAGTGAACCAAAACGTGAATGCCTATATTGATGAGATGCACCGTTTGTCACTGTTGCCGTTATATGACAGAGATATTTTAGCGATTCTTAAAAACCGGTCCGATGTCCATCATTCCTATTATCCCCAGACTGAAGAGTTCGAACGAATGAGCTCGTTTTTATCGACGCTCTCTTATAATCGGCAAGAGCTTTCTGGTATTCATATCATTACGCGAGACGGAAGTTTGTTTAGTGACCTTGGCTCACCTCGAACGGTGCATCGTTTAGCCGAAGGGACGTCTGATTGGCAAGAGGCGATTGAAGCAGGGAATGGCGCGTCTCTGTTATTGCCAACGCACTCTCCGTCCTATGTGCTAGGAGCAGAAAAGTCTGTTTTTTCTGTTGGGCGTTTGCTTCGCGATCCTGATGGCTTTCGTCCCCTTGGCATGATTAAAGTCGACATTGAATTAAGCTTCATTGAATCCCTTCTAGAGGATGTTGATTTATCGGAAGATGCATCGATTACGATGATTGATAGAAATGGGGAACCGATTTACGAAACAGGGAAAGCGATTTACCCCCTCTTAAAAGCGAAAGGAGAGGACGTTTGGCAGCTGGCTGAGCGTGAGAGTATCGCGGTAGATGGAGTGGATTACTTGCCTGTTATTCGAAATGATTCGAGTGGAGACGTGCAAACGATTGTCTTCTTGCCTGAGCATCATATTGTCGGGGCGTCACAATCGTTGCGCTTGTTTACAATCGGGCTGATGCTGGCTGTCTCTGCAGTGGTGATTATGCTTGCCCTTGTAGCTGAACGTTCCTTAACAAAGCCGATTTTTGAGCTTCGCCAAGTCATGGCGCTAGCAGAAAAAGGCCAGTTTCATCATCGAATGAATCGAAGCTCAAAGGATGAGCTGGGGCAATTGGCAATTGGGTTTAACCATATGATGAAGCAAATTAATGAATTAATTGCGAAAGTATACCAAACGGAGATTAGAGAAAAAGACGCGGAAATCAAAGCACTCCAAACGCAAATGAACCCGCACTTTATTTACAATACATTGGAACATATTAATATGATGGCGATTACAAAACAAGCGTACGAGCTTTCCGATATGGTCGCCTCACTCGGGCGTCTGATCCGCTACAGCATTGATCAAAAAACACGCTTTGTCCCGCTCAGAGAAGAGTTGGCTTTCGTTGAGTCGTATATCACAATCCAACAGAAACGATTAGAAGGGAAAGTGACTTTTTCGATCGCTGTTCCAGAAGCGATGCGCTCCCTTTCCATTCCAAAACTAATTTTGCAACCATTAATTGAAAATGCAATTGAACACGGGCATCAGCATGGGGAATGGTCCGGGGAAATTTCCATAAAAGGCTGGCAAGATGACGCCTATTCGTACATTGAAGTTCGGGACAGTGGCCAAGGGATGAAGCAAGAAACAATTGAACGAATGAAAGAAGAACCTCAACGTGGTGCAGGGAATCAAGTTGCCCTTGGAAATATATCAGAACGACTTCTCTTGCTTTTAGGGGAACAGGCACGGCTCATGGTTGACAGTGAACTGGGACGAGGGACAAAGGTGACCGTCCGATTACCGAAAACCTGAGAAAAGGATACCAAATCGAAAACGAACACCCTCTTAAACTGTAAGCGCTTTATTTAAACTGAAGGTAGAACAAAAAGGGGGGAATTTAAAGTGAAGAGATGGAGCATAAGTGCGGGCCTGTTGCTCGTTGTGGCAGGGTGTTCATCGTCTGGTGGATCAACAGATGCAAATGGAGACGAACAAATTGAGTTGACGTTCTCAACTTGGGGCAACGAAAACCACATTGCCGTTTATGAAGAATTATTAGAAGCGTATTACGTCGATCATCCAAATGTACATGTAACGATCCAGACGACGCCTTTTCCTGACTATCAGCAAAACATGACCGTGCTTGCAGCGGGGCAAGAGCTGCCGGATATCGGATGGGCGGCTGAGCGAATGGTGCCTCAATTTATTGAAAACAACATACTCGCTGATTTATCTGCACTTCGTGAAGATGAGTCGTTTCACTTTGAGGACATTTTGCCAGGGACAATTACGCAATATGAAGTGGGAGACGCCCTTTACGGCGTGCCGTTCTCAAGCCCGCCACATATTATTTTCTACAATAAAACCTTATTTGAAAAAAATGGACTAGAAACGCCACAAGAATTGGAAAGCCGAGGCGAGTGGACGTGGGAAGCTTTTGAAGAAGCCGCAGCTGTAATCGCTGAGGAGGAAGGCGTCTATGGGGCGAATTTCTTTAGAGCTTGGGAAACATGGGAAAATCTTTTAGCACATACGCGAGCTGAAGGGGGAGACCTCTTTAACGAAGACACGACTGAGTTTACTTGGAATAGCGATGCCGGAATCTCGACGTTAGAAATGCTTGAACGGATGATGTTTGAGGACCGCTCACATCCTCGTGCAGGTGACCAAGTCGCATTTGAAGCTGGGAACGTCGGTATGTTTTTTGATGTCTACAGCTATGTTTCAACCGCTCGGGGGATCGAAGATTTTGAATGGGATATCGCTCCTGTTCCTCTTGGCTCACAAGGAAGATCGCCTATTCTCGGCCAAGCAGGCTATGTCATGTTTGAAGGGACGGAGCATCCTGAAGAAGCACTCGATCTGATTCGCTACTTTGCGAGCGAAACAGGGATGGAAGCGACCTCGACGTACTTCGCGCCACCACGGGCATCAGTACTTGAATCAGATGCTTTTATTGAACAACCAGGCAATCCGCCGAGAGCGAGCATGGAGTCAACGATTTTAAACTTAAGCGAAGAATCACGTGTGTTACCGATTCATCCAGAATGGCAAAACATCGACAACCACATCCTCCAAGGCTTTGATCATTTATTCGGCCAAACGGCAGAACCAGCTGACATTCTTGAGCAAATGGAAGCAAGCATCAATCCATTGGTGCAAGAATGAGCGGCGGGGTGGATAAGACATGAATGCAGATGTTCAGGCAGAATGGAGACAAAAAAAGAAAAGGCCTCGAAAACCGATGTTTAAACGGGATGAGCTAGCAGGTTGGCTTTTTATAAGCCCGATGTTACTCGGATTTACGATCTTTATGTTTATTCCCATTGGCTTCGCTTTCTATATGAGCTTCACCGACTGGCCCTTACTCGGCCAGTCGGAATTTATCGGAACGGCCAATTATCAAGCGATCGTGCAAGACCCTGAATTTCAACAAGTGATGAAAAATACAGTTCTGTTTACCGCAGGCTTAGTACCATTCAATATTATTCTCGCCCTAGGGCTAGCCTTGCTTTTACGACATCCATTACCAGGAATGGGCCTATTCCGCACGATTGTTTTTGTGCCAGTGGTCACAACGCTTGTCGTCTGGGCGATTGTCTGGCGCTATATGTTTGCGACTGACTTTGGTTTCATTAACTCGATTCTTGCTTGGTTTGGCATTGAACCACAAGCCTGGTTGTATAACAAAAATTTAGCGATGCCCGTTGTGATTTTAACTAGTGTCTTGAAAAACGTCGGGCTAAACATGGTGCTGTTTTTAGCCGCCTTGCAAATGGTGCCGAAAAACTTATACGAAGCGGCGCGAATCGATGGTGCTGGAAGCTGGCGTCAATTTAAAAACATTACGCTCCCAATCATTTCGCCTACCGTCTTTTTGGCGACGATTATTACGATTATTGGAGCGATGAAGATCTTTGCGCAAATCTTTGTGATGACAAAAGGTGGCCCAGAGAGCAGCACAAAAGTGATTGTCTATTATATTTGGGAAAAAGCATTTCGGTTATTTGATATGGGTTACGCTTCTGCGGCAGCGTTTATTTTATTCTTTGTCATTTTTGCATTCACTTTGATTCAATGGTGGCTTCGAAAAAGGTGGGTCTACAATGAAGATTAACTCCGTTTCTACAGTCGTTCGTTATGGTTTATTAACGATCATTTCAGCGATTATGCTGTTGCCATTTATTTGGATGGTCACGACGTCTTTAAAAGACCCTAACCAAATTTTCGCGTTGCCGCCAACCTTTATCCCAAACCCCATTCAGTGGGATAGCTATCTCAATGTTCTTAGTAGCACCCACTTTCTTAGGCAAATGTTTAACAGTATTTACATTGGGGCCACGGTGACAATCGGAACGGTATTGCTCGCGTCGCTAGCGGGGTACGCCTTCGCCCGGATTCCATTTAAAGGGCGAAATGTCGTTTTTCTCGCTTTCCTAAGTGTGATGATGATTCCTGGCGAAGTAACGATCATCCCGCTCTTTCTTTTTATGCGGGAACTCGGCTGGATTGATACTCATTTGCCTTTAATGATCATCCCGATCTTTGGCGCAGGCGGAGCGTTTGGCATCTTTGTAATGAGGCAGTTTTTTAAGCAAGTCCCAGCAGAACTTGAAGATGCCGCCCGAATCGACGGCTGCTCCCGTTTCCGCATCTTTGTGCAAATAATGTTGCCGCTATCAAAGCCAGCGCTTGCGACGGTGACGATCTTTACCTTTTTAACGAATTGGAATGAGTTTCTCGAACCTTTAATTTTCATCAATTCAAGAGAATTAATGACGTTGCCGCTAGCTCTGTCTCTCTTTACCGACGAGGCTGGAACCGATTGGAGTTCATTGATGAGCGCGTCTGTCCTAGCAACATTGCCTGTTCTAACAGTCTTCTTCTTTGCGCAGAAGCAGTTTATTGAGAGCCTAGCAATGTCTGGATCAAAGGAATAAAACGTATAAGTTGGAGGAATAAACAGATGAGACAAGTAACGGAAATAGAAAAACAAGTACGTGTACGCGCGGAAGCCGATGTGGTCGTTTGTGGAGGGGGACCAGCAGGGATTGGCGCTGCCTTAAGCGCCGCCCGAAACGGTGCCAAAACGATTCTCCTCGAATCACACGGCTTTCTCGGAGGGATGGGGACAGCTGGAATGGTGACTTCTTTTGCCTACGGTTATCATGATAAGGAGCGCTTTATTACTGGGGGCATCTTTCAAGAGATTCGCCAAAAGCTCCATGACAGAGGCGGGCTGATCATGACCGATCGCAAAGGCTGGGAGCCGTTTAATGCCGAACAATACAAGATTCTCGCGTTTGAATTATTGGCAGAAGCAGGTGTCGAGCTCCTTTGCCACACAACCGTTGTCGATACGATCACAAAAGCAGGCACGATTGAAGCGATCATTATTGAAAGCAAAGCAGGCAGAGAAGCTTTGCTTGCGACGCACGTCATTGATGCGACGGGAGATGGAGATGTCGCCGAACGAGCCGGGGCGATCTGCAAAATCGGCAGAGACAAAGACGGAGGCACGCAGCCTTCCTCACTTATGTATGTGCTTGGCAACGTCGATACAGCAGCACTTGGCGAAAAGCTCGACCAAGAAGGGCGGCGTGGCTACTGGAAAACAGAAGACGGATATAGGTACGTAAACGCAACCGGCTTCGCAGACGAAATCGAACAGGCGAAGCGCGACGGTTTCTTAACAAAAGTGAACCGAGACCATATCGCTGCGATCTTCACAGTCCCGTGGGTGGACAATGTCGTAGGCATTAACTTTGGACGCATTCAAGGCAAAAACGCCCTCGACCCACAAGACTTAACGGATGCGGAAGTGATCGGGCGAGAACAAGTGCTAGATGGCATCGCTTTTCTGAAAGAATACGTGCCAGGGTTCAAGCGAGCAGAGCTCCTTCAAACAGCCCCACAAGTCGGAATTCGGGAAACAAGACGGATCATCGGCGACTACGTCATCACACAAGAAGATATTGTCGAATTAAAGCAATTCGACGACTGCATTGCCCAATCCTGTTACATGATTGACATTCACTCGCCAGACTCGTCAACGACGGAAATTTACAAACTGCCAAAAGGCACCCATTACGACATCCCGTACCGCGCCCTCCTGCCACAAGGGCTAAACAACTTGCTCGTCGCCGGCCGCTGCATCTCAGCAACGCACGAAGCATTAGGCTCCTTCCGCGTCCAAGCCATTTGCCTCGCAATCGGAGAAGCCGCCGGAGCTGCCGCTGCCATCGCCACAAAAGAAAAGTGCCTCCCACGAGAAATTGATGTGAAGCACTTGCAAGACACGTTGGTGGATCAAGGGGCGATATTGAGCTGACATTTTCGAATAAAAGGATTTGCAATGGTGCTTGAAGATGGACTACCTATAAAAATGAGACGAAAAAGAAACTCCAAACATTGGGTTATGGAGTTTCTTTTTTTAGGTGTTCGTGGTATTAAAATGGGGTGGGATTAGAAGGATAGGTGGGAGCAACGGTTTAATTGGGTCAACCTAAAGAAGTTTGCCATTGAACATTAACGCCGTCGAAGACAAAAGCTTAAATCAGACGGTGCGAACCCCAAGCGCACATAAAATTACTAGATCACCCGCACCAAAATAGAGCGCGAATATGAGCTTATGTGTATAAAGATGTGAAAATATGGTTCATGTTCCTTGATATAATGAAGGGAAAGCGCGACTTTCCTATATTATCTGTGGTTTTATTTCCAGCAAATAGGGGAATTTCGCTGTCGCACTCTTAGTGAGTGCGTGGATTGAAATAATCAAAGAATAGTTTGATTGAAACTTTTCGATTTGGTCGCACTCTTAGTGAGTGCGTGGATTGAAATGGAATGGCCGCTACAGGCACATTGTTGAGGAAATCGTCGCACTCTTAGTGAGTGCGTGGATTGAAATTAGTGGTAATTTCGCCCAAAAGAAAAAGGCATATGGTCGCACTCTTAGTGAGTGCGTGGATTGAAATATAATGGCCGCGACACGCACATTGTTGAGGAAATCGTCGCACTCTTAGTGAGTGCGTGGATTGAAATTAGTGGTAATTTCGCCCAAAAGAAAAAGGCATATGGTCGCACTCTTAGTGAGTGCGTGGATTGAAATCTCTCTGACATATTTGTTTGCAAATTGCCGGCGTCGCACTCTATGAGAGTGCGTGGATTGAAATTTGCTTCCGGCGAACGGAATGTGGCTTTCTGCTCGGCGCACTTTTTATAACTGCGCCAATTAACATCCACATGAATCGACGTTCGCTTGCGATAACGACTAGTCATGCAAAAAGCAAGTCCGAAAAACCAAATAAGCAATATAGGCGCACCGACGCCCATATTGCTTATTTTCGTTTTTATTGTCTATTTCAACGCTGGCCAAAATGCTTTATTCGCTTCGATTAAGTCGTCTAGTATATCTTTTGCTACTTTTGCACTTGGCACGGTTTTCGATAATGTGATGGCTTGCCATAGTTTTTGGTAGGAACCTTCTTCAAACGCTTCTACTACTAATTTTTCGACGCCAACTTGTTGCTCCATGAGACTCTTTTGGAATCTAGGGATTTCTCCGACAACTAGTTTTTCTGGGCCGTTGCTGCCGACGAGGCACGGGATTTCTACCATTGCTGTTGGGTCAAAGTTCGGGATGGCGCCATTGTTTTCGACAATCATTAACATCCGTTCTTTTGTGTTAAAGGCGATGGCTTTTGCTAAATCAACGATGTAGGAAGCGTGCTCGTCAATGACTAGCTTTGTTTCTTTTGCCGTGCCTTTGTCGATAATAGCTTGACATTCACCGAAAACAAATTTTTCGCGACCCTCCATGACTTCGTTGGCCCGTGTGTATTCTTTATTTGAATGCGCCACTTCGTAGTCTGGGTATAAGTAATATTTTAGATATGTGTTTGGCACCGTTTTTGGATCGAGTGCTTGTACCTCTCTTGCTTTTTTTAGTGTGCTATTCCAGCTTTCTTGCTGTTCGAGTTCGGATGTTCCGTCTGTCGCATAACCATGTTGGCTCACATGTTTTATCACGTCAGGCATTAAGCTGTTTCCTTTTTTATCTCGAATATCTGTCCACCAGCCAAAGTGATTCAAGCCATAATAGTCGGCTTCCATTTCTTTGCGTGAGGCGAATCCTAAGTTTTTGGCGATTAGTTCTTCAATGCCAATTGGCATATCACAAATGTTCAACACTTTAGAATGGGGTCTTAGTTTACGTGTTGCTTCTGCGACAATTGCTGCTGGGTTTGAGTAGTTCAGCATCCAGGCTTCGGGTGAATATTTTTCCATATAATCGATTAGTTCCAATACGCCTGGAATCGAACGCATCCCATAAGCGATTCCGCCAGGTCCACATGTTTCCTGTCCGACAACACCATGTTTCAATGGAATTTTCTCATCTAGCTCACGCATGGCGTATTTGCCAACACGGATATGGGCCATGACAAAATCGATATTTGTAAATGCTTCTTCTGGATTTGTGCTTGCTAGTAAACGTACTTCTGGAGCACGTTCTTTTAATAAAATCGCGCACGCATCGGCAATCGTTTTTTGCCTATCGCCATCATTGTCGTAAAGTTTAATCGTATCAATCGGAAACTCATCTAAGTAGTCGAGCAGCATCAAAATGATCCCTGGTGTAAATGTACTTCCGCCTCCAGCGATGGTAATGTTAAATGTTTTCATAGTAAATCTCTCCTTCTCCTATTATCTGTTTAAAGTTTTGTTTCAAAGGAATCTCTTACTTGCGGTACACTTAAGCCAACAATAATTTGTATGCTTTGGCCGCTTTTAGCCAATCCATGGGCCATTTTATTGTTTGTGAAGTAATCGCTGTCTTTGACCAAGCTAGTGTCAATCACTGTAACACGTAGACGCGTTGCACAGTTTGTCACATCTTTAATGTTTTCTTTGCCGCCAAGGCCTTCTAAGTAATAGACCGCTTTCTCTTCATACTCAGACTCGTAAGCTGCGGCAGCTTCCTTTTCATGATTACTCCCTTTTTTAGCCTTCTGATAATCTTGTTTTGTGTATAGCCTAGCCTCCTCTTCCTTTTTTCGCCCTGGTAATGGAATATCAAATTTAACAATCATCCATCTGAACAGGACAAAGTACAGTGCTGCAAATATAAGCCCAATCATGGCTTGGACGATATAAATGCTTCCGTGATTAGAAGCGAGTGGTATCCAGTTTAACGCGGCTATTTCAATTAATCCGCCGCCCATCATGCCGACGACGCCAAACATGTTCATCAGCGTTACCATAGTCGCGCCAAGAAGGGCATGGATCACAAATAAATAGGGCGCGATAAATAGAAATGTAAATTCAAGCGGTTCTGTAATTCCCGCAAATATCGCTGTTAATGTTGCAGGCAATACGAGCGCAAGCACTTTCTTTCTGTTTTCTTTTGGTGTTGAATAATACATGGCGAGTGCGATCCCTAAACAGCCGAACATCTTAATATTTCCATGCAGTAAAAACCCATATGGATAAAGATCTTTTAACGCTGAAGTTGAAGTAGCAAAATCATTTAAATTGGCAATCCAATATGGTTTTAACCCTTCATTTACAGCAGCCGGACCAAATTCAAAAGGAGTGTAAATAAAATGATGCAGCCCCGTCGGTATTAAAACCCTTTCCAAGAAATGAAACAGCCAGACACCAACATAACCAGCTTGTGAGATGAACCCTTGGAGGGAACCAATGCCTTGCTGGACATACGGCCATACAAAAGCAACGAGGAAAGCGAAAGGAATCATTACAAAAAAACCAATGATCACCACAAAGACGAGACCCTGGAAAATGCCAAGCATTTCAGGAAGCTTTTGATCATAAAAACGATTATGGATCCAAATTACAATCGCAGATATGACAATGGCGCCAATGATATTTGTATCCAATGTAGGGATACCGGCAATTTCTTTAACACCTGTTATGTTCTCGACCCCTTGTGATAGATCGACGCCGAAAGTGGACGGCCAAAGTGTCAAAATCGCATTAATAAAATTATTGAAAACAAGGTAAACCATCAATGCTGCAAGTGTGGCCCGTGCTTGCGCTTTTTTTGCCAATGAAATGGGCAAGCCGATAACAAACGCCAGCTCCATATGATTAAAAATGGTCCAGCCTCCACTTTCAATCAGTGACCAAACCTTGTACCACATCGTCCCTTCTGCAGCGATGTCTCCCATAATCGCCGGGTTTTTAAATAAAGTTGCCAGGCCGACGACAATGCCAAAAAATGCGAATAAGAGAACAGGGACAATCATCGCGCTGCCAAACCGCTTGATTGCGTTCATAAGCAAAACTCCTTTGCGTGGTCTACAATTTAACTGTAAAGGCAGCGCTTTCAAAACCCAATAGGTTTGACGCATTTAGAAATCAAGTTGTACGATTAGATTATATTTTCACAGAAGGAAAATATTTTCATAGAAGGTGAGCACATGATTCTGGACAAGTTAGTCAATAAACACTTTGAATCACTAAGCGAGAATGATTTGCATATTATTAAGACGATTTATGACCATATTGATGAGATGAAGACGATGAAAATTCAGGATCTCGCTGTTTATGCCCACACTTCCATCTCTTCCATCCACCGACTCACGAAAAAAATTGGTTTAGACGGCTACAGCGACTTAAAATCTTATATTAAATTGAACAATTTTACGGAAGGTACGAGCCAAGATTTAATGGAACTGCTTGACCAAGATATCCACCAGACGAGGAAGTACATGGAGCAACTAGACTTTTGCCAATTAAACCGACTGATTGACCGCGCTCCATATATCTATATTTACGGAACGGGGGCTGCACAGCTGGATTTGGCGAATGATGTTCAGCGGCAGTTATGGACGCTGCACAAGAAATCTCAAGTCATACGAAGTGAACGGGACTTTACAAATGGACTCGGAGAAATGGGCGAAAACGATCTTTTGTTTATTATTTCTTTATCCGGCGAATCGGAAAACCTCGATGAAATTATTCACGCGATTAAAACAAGAAAGATTAAATGTGTCAGCCTAACAACATTGAGGAATAATTTACTGGCACAAAATGCGATGTTTAATATTTATGTAAACAGTACTCCTTTCTGGTTGTATAACAAAGTCGAGAACTCTAGCTTTTTGCCGTTTTACATTGTGGTTGATATTATCGTGAGGAAATTTAGTGAGTGGAAAATGGAACAGTTGAAAAATAACATGACTTAACAAAGCAATGACTTGGAGTACTCCAAGTCATGTGAGAAGTAGTACACTTGCCAAGAATAATTTTTTACTAATTCATGGTTATTATAGACTTCATACCTACAAGTAGGGGGAGGTACATATGGAAAAACCGAAGAATGGCCATTCTAAAATAGAAAATTTACTCGTATTTCTATCCGCTGTTTTCTTTATCTATCACCTTACATTTCTAATAAATGCTTGGCCAGATATTCCTAATCAAATCGCCTTTCACTATAGTAATGGAATCCCTGACAATTTCAGACCTAAGTATTTGTTAATTGTTATTCCACTAATAGGTGTATTGATGTGGTGTCTGCTCGGTTTTTTAGTTAGGAAACCAGAAAAACTGAATTATATTAATTTGACTGAAGCAAATAAAGATCTTCAGTACATGAAGGCTAGAAAAATCATGTCCGTCGTACAAAATGCAAGCTTTATCATGCTCTTATTTGCCAATGAAGCTTTCATAAGAGGAGCAATGGGACTTGAATTTAGTTTCCAACTCTCTATTTCTTTACTGCTATTAGTAATTTGCAATCTGACTCCTTTGTATTTCTTAATATGGGCCTTCAGATTAAAATATTGACAGAAAGTAGATGGACGTACTGAAAGTTCTGGACGACGAACGTGTTCTTTCAAAATAGGGCTGTGCTTAAAGGTCATGGAAACGTAACTTTTGTTTATCTTAAAAGGCATAAAAAAATCGCCTAACCTTGTATAATGTAGTCACCAATTAGTATGATGAGAGCTGTTTAAACAAAATCAGAAAGGCACAAGATAAATGAAAGCAATATCTTATCGAAAATCGGTGGCATGGGGCAAAGCGCTTGGCAGTTTACTGTTTGTGCTGGTTTGTTTGTTTCTGCTGTATGTTGCTTTTTTTACCGATGCTACGTTAATTCATACGTTTTTTTGTATCACGTCAGCTATCATAGGGATTCCGTTTTTTGGTGGATATTTGGTTGTCTGCTTGCCACGGGCATTGAAATCAAATACGCAGTTACTCACTTATGACCAACAGGCTATTTCAGACGGTAAGCAAACAGTAGCGTGGGTGGACATTGTAAAAATCAGCTACAGTGGCCCTTCCATTCAGAGATGGCTGCTTCCGCAGTTTCCTAAGCTGATTTTTCATTTGAAGAACAGAGAAACCTGGACTGTGAATACCTATTATTTGCTAACTGATACCGAAATCCAATCAGTCATGAAGCTCCTGCACGGGCTAATTGGCCGCAACGGTAAGGAAATAAAGTAGTTTCAGTAGATTTATATTTTTATTAGCTGAGGATGTCTACGATTAACGGAAAGGAAGGCGTACAAACAATGGAAGCGAGCATCGAAGGCCTCCTTCGTCTATTGAGAGACCAGCACGAGGCGCATCATGGTATTCCAGAGAGTGAGATCGAGGCAAAGGAACGAGAGCTTGGCTTTTCCTTGCCGCTGGTGCTACGGAATTACTACAAAGCGTTGGGACGGTCTCCACATATCTCCCAAGGATGCAACAATCAATATGAACCGCTGCCGTTGGAGAAGCTGTTTATTCCTGATAGCACTTTTTTTACAACAGACAAAGCATTTTTGGTTTTCTACCAAGTAGAAGAATCTGTGATCTACTGTGGGATCCGGTTGGACGAGTTGGAAAAGGAAGACCCGCCAGTTTATTTATGCGCTTGGAGCTTCGCCGACTGGCAGTTAGAGAATCAGTCACTAAGCCGTTTTCTCGCTGGCAAAGCTCTAGTTCAATTGGGCGTTGAAGATCGGCTGCCGTATTGGGCGATTTTCGATGAAAGCACGGGGAACTTGTCCGACTATCACGAGTGGATGCGTTTAGACGACCACGAAGATGAGATAGAAGAAGGTTCCGAGCTAAATACGTGGAAAATATTTGTGAAAGATGATGTGCTGATCGTGTTTGAACTTTCTGGTTCAGAAGAAGAGGAGGCTCCGCTGGCGGTATATCTTGCTTCTTTTAAGCGAACGAATTTGGAGAATCTACTAAACGAGCTGGAAAAGGCAGCGAACCTGCCCGCGTATCGAACCAATCTGTTTGAACAGTAATGGTGTGGGGACCCATGAAGGAGGCATCCTGTGATCGAAGCATTGAATCAATCAGTCTCGATTTCATCACTTATCTGGCTATTTTTGGTATTTTTTATGATTCATGATTTTGAGGAAATTATTTTTGTCGAAGGATGGGTAAAAAAACGCTACGAGTCGGTCTATCAAAGGATCCCCTCTTTTTATAGACCAATCTTTCGTATATTTAACGGAATGACTGGTTCGCAATTTGCTTTTGCCGTGTTTATTGAGTTTATTGTATTTATTCCTGTTACCTATTTAGCGGCAGAGCAACAAATGTTTACCTGGTTCATTGGTTTTAACGTCATCGCGTTTTTGCATGTATTTACGCATGCAGGTCAAGCACTGCTACTGAGAATGTATACACCAGGGGTCATTACCGCCATTATCGTGACCCTTCCATATTCACTATATTTGTTTTACCGGTTAGAAGCGGAATATAATATTCAGGTTAATGATCTAATTGCCAGTATCCCATACGGACTGACCATTATTCCAATCGTGGCTTTCGGTCATCTACTAGCTAAAAAAGTGATTCGGTAAAAAATGATAAGGTATTTCGTGGATCGTTTTTGGATTTAACATTGATAACAAGTGAGCAAACAAATATAACTTTGAGAAATGCTTTCTAACCTATTATTTTGGTGCGAACCCTAAGCGAACATAAAATTCCTGGATCACCCGCACCAAAAAAGAGCCTAAATATGAAATAATATGTGTAATAATGTATAAATCTCGTTTACGTCCTATGATATGATAGAAGAAAAGGGTGATTTTTCCCTATTATTTATAGTTTCACTCCAAGAAATAGGGAGATTTCGCTGTCGCACTCTTTGTGAGTGCGTGGATTGAAATACACACAGCCCATTGTCTCTTCGTTTCACAGCTTCGTCGCACTCTTTGTGAGTGCGTGGATTGAAATAATCACCTAATTTCTGTTGCCTTATAATCTCTTGGTCGCACTCTTTGTGAGTGCGTGGATTGAAATAACCATGTGTTTGTAATCGGCAGAACTAATACCGGTCGCACTCTTTGTGAGTGCGTGGATTGAAATCGTCCGGGGCATATAAATTGAATTCTTGGACTAGGGTCGCACTCTTCGTGAGTGCGTGGATTGAAATTTGCATTTCCCGTAAACGGGCAAAAAAAGGCGGCGTCGCACTCTTTGTGAGTGCGTGGATTGAAATCCATAGTCTTTGGATAGGGCATCGATAGGGTTAGCCGGAGAACTCTATGTTTATGCCATTTCCATTAGGCCACACGGCAGTTTTCTTTTGTGGGTTGTGAAAATAGTGTCCACGTAAAACGAGAGCCAGGAGTTTTCCTCCTGGCTCTGTCTGCTTTTTTCAAGAATTGCTTTGCTAAAATGCATGACTAAACAGCTGAACCAATCCGTTCGATGTGGATTTTTTGCTGATACTGTTCGGCTTGTGAAAAATCAATCGTTGGCAGCCAGTGGAGGCAGTTTGCCAATGAGAGGGCGCTGCCTGCTAATAGAGCTGCTTTTACATCGTTTGTTTTTCGCCACTCGCGTATAAAGGTGCCGAGAAAAATATCGCCTGAGGCGGTAGCATTTGTTACGTTAATCGTTGGGAGCGTGACACGCCAGATGTCTCCGTTGATTTTGGCGACTGTTCCTTCGCCGCCTAATGTGACGATGCAGTTAGGGTAAGGGCTGTTTTTTAAATATTCTTCGATTTGCTGCTGTCTGTTGGCGGCTTCCTCTTTTACCCCCATTAAGTCTAAAAATTCTTCTCCGTTGATCTTTATTAGCCATGGTTTTGCCTCTGCTCCGTATGCTAATGCATCGCCGCTGCTATCGAGAATGGTCTGGACGCCGCGGCTTTCTGCTTGGGCAATGATGTCCCGGTAAAAAGTGAGGGGGGTCCCCTTTGGGAGTGATCCTGAAAGCACGAGATGGTCGCCTGCTTTTAGGGAGCAAAAAAGCGATTGCAAAAACTGCTGTTGTTCTTTTTCTGTAATGGAAGGTCCTTGTTCATTGATTAGGGCTGCTTCTTGCTTTGATTCGTTTACGAGAATGGTGCAGTATCGGTTATCGCCTTCAATGAATGTTGTTTCCCCTGCTAGTTGGGCGTTTTTCATCATCTGTGCTAATTGTTCTCCTACAGGCCCGCCGAAAAATGTGTGCATGTGAATCGTTTTTTGCTCATTTGTGACAATAAAAGGAAGGGCGACATTGAATCCTTTCCCGCCAAGGCCTTCATGGGAGGCACTAGAACGGGTTACGCCATTTGGATAAAAAGCTTGAACGTAAATGGTTCGGTCAAGGGCTGGATTGGCACATAAAATATGGATCATTGATTACACACCTCTATTTGCATTGGTTTGCATTTTGAGTTAATCATATAATAAAAACCAAGTATTGCAAAGTCGTTAATGAATTAATGCAAAATAAAGCAAAAATAATATTTGCTTTTTTTGGCTTTGTCACTTATAATCCAAGGTAAGCGATTTCAGTAATAAGGGAGGGGGATGGTTCTTTGCTTCCGCAGGAAAGACAAGATTTGATCATGAAGGAATTGTATGAATACCATTCTGTCAAAATTTCCGAACTTAGTTCCAAACTAGATGTAACGCGAGAAACGATTCGCAAAGATTTATACGAATTAGAAGAAAAAGGGCTCATTCGCAAAGTGCACGGAGGAGCGGTGTTAAACAAGGCAAATCTTGAGACGAACTATAGCTCGAGAAAAATTGTCAATGAGTGGGAAAAGCGGGCGATTGCGAAAAAAGCAGTTGAGTTTGTCTTTGATAACGATACGATTTATATCGACTATGGCACGACCGCCCTTTATTTTGCTCGCGAGCTTATTATGAAAAAAACGGGGCTGACGATTGTAACCAATTCGCTTTCTTTGGCCAATGAGCTTGTGGAGCACTCGAATTTCTCAATTATTATCATTGGCGGCAACGTCCGAAAAAATGAGCGTTCCTTGTATGGGCCAGTTGCGAACCAAACAATTGCCAATTTGTATGTCGATACCGGCTTTTTTGGCATTGGGGCTTTGCATCCGGAAGTAGGCTATACGAACATCCATATGGGGGAAGCTGAAGTATCGCGCCTTATGGTGCAACATTCGAAAAGGCGCGTGATGATGGCTGACTACTCAAAATTCGGCTCCATCCATATGAATAAAGTCGCTCCAATTGAAGAAGTTGACACACTCATTACCGATTCCAAGGCCGATGCAGAGATGCTGAAAGCGATTCAAGCGAAAGCACGAAATGTCATCGTCGTTGAAGCTGAAGGGGGTGAGGGAGATGAGTAATGCTTTACTTGATCGAGACTTGATTTTGTTAAACCAAACATGCCAAACGGTTGAAGAGGTGTTAGAGACAATAGCGGCGCCGATGCAAGCTAAACAGTTTGCGAAAGAGACGTACGCTGACGGTTTAAAAGAGCGAGAACAATCGTTTGCGACAGGGATACCAACTGAGCCGTTTGGTGTGGCGATTCCTCATACCGATGCCAGTTATGTACTGGAAAGCAAAATTGGATTGTTGACGCTAAAGGAGCCTGTCTCGTTTGGCGTAATGGGGTCGGAAAACGATCAAATCGATGTGAAAGTTGTGTTGTTGCTTGGCTTAGCTGATGGTTCAGCTCATTTGAAAGCGCTGCAAACCATTGTGGAACGTATTCAAGATGCCCATTTTGTGAAGAAGTTGGCTTCTGTACAAGAAAAAGACGAGGCGTTAGCCCTATTGGACGCTTCCATTACTAAACAACTCGAGGGGGAATAAACATGAAAAAAGTATTAGTCGCATGTGGTGGAGCTGTTGCTACGTCTACGGTAGCTGCAAATAAAGTGAAAGCGATTTTGAAAGAAAACAACATCCAAGCAGACGTCAGCCAATGTCGTGTCAGCGAACTCGGTTCAAAAGCGCAAGGCGCTGATTTGATCATCTCCACGGCAAAAGTCGATCGTGATTATGGCGTTCCTGTGATCCATGGGTTGCCTTTTATTTCAGGTGTTGGCCTTGATAAAACGAAACAAGAGATTTTGGATATTTTAAAATAACCTATTGCTGATAGGGGGAGACATCATGAATGTGCTGCAATATATATTGGATTTAGGGCCTGCTGTCATGCTTCCGGCTGTGATCTTTGTCCTTGGCCTCTTGTTGCGCCAAGGAATTGGGAAATCGTTAAGATCAGGGATCACGATTGGGGTCGGATTTGTAGGCATCACTTTAGTTATTAGCTTACTGACAGATAACTTAGGGCCAGCCGCACAGGAAATGGCGGAACGGTTTAATCTTGGTTTATCAATTGTCGATGTTGGTTGGCCAGGAGCTTCTCCGATGGCGTGGGCTTCTAATATAGGAACGGTGGCCATTCCTGTTGCCATTCTTGTCAATGTCGTCATGTTGTTGTTGAAATGGACCCGTGTTGTTAACGTTGACATTTGGAATATTTGGCATATGGCATTTGCCGGTGCGATTGTGTCCACCGCATCAGGAAGCTTTTGGCTTGGCGTTCTTGGTGTTGTCATCTATGCGGCATTTGCTTATAAGCTAGGGGATTGGTTTGCGCCGATCATTCATAAATACAACGGCTTGGAAGGAATTTCGATTCCACATGGCACAGGGGCGATAATGGCGCCAATCGCTGTTGTCACTGACGCAATTATAGAGAAAATTCCTGGTTTGAAAAACGTGAATATTAACTCAGATAAAATTGAAAACCGACTTGGACCAATCGGAGAACCTGCGATTATTGGTGCCATTCTCGGGACAGTCATCGGTGCCTTGGCAGGTTACGAGGTATCAGCGATTTTGCAATTGGGCATTCAAATGGCGGCGGTAATGCTGTTAATGCCTACTGTCGTCAAGTTTATTATGGAAGGATTAATGCCAATTGCCGAGGCTGCAAGGGAAATGCTCGATAAACGATTCTCAGGGCAAGACTATTATATTGGGCTAGATCCTGCGCTCTTGCTCGGCAATTCACAAGTGGTCGCGGCAAGCTTGATTTTTGTCCCACTTACACTTGTAATTGCAATTCTTATTCCTGGAAACGAAGTTCTTCCGTTCGGTGACTTAGCGACAATTGGCTTCTTCATCTCGATTGCAGTCGGCATCCACGGCGGAAACTTGTTTAGAACGTTGATCTCAGGGACGCTCATTATGACAATGACAATTTGGATTGCGAACATGATGGTCGGCGTCCACACTCAGCTTGCACTCAACACTGGAACGATATCCGGGGGGCAAGTAGCATCCCTTGACCAAGGCGGCAGCCCGCTTCAATTCATCATGACCGAACTAACAACATGGCAAAATCTACTTCCGCTTATTGTCGTGACGGCGATTTATGGATTCTGTGTCGTATTTACGATTGTTCAGCATAAACGGGGCAAATTACTCCCAGCAGAGACAGATAAAAATTAATTGAGTCAGGAGTGGAGATCATGAAAGCGCTCGTTCTTGAAGCGAATCAATCATTTACTATAAAGGACATTGAAACCCCTGTCCCTAAAGAGGATGAGGCATTAATCAAGGTTGCTTATTGCGGCATTTGCGGCTCTGATTTGGCACGGTACTTCGATGGCAAAGTCCACAATTACCCGATTGTTCTCGGACATGAATTTTCTGGAACGGTAGAGGCTGTCGGCGCAAGCGTCGATTCAGTAACGGTTGGTGACCGTGTAGTCGTCGCCCCCCTTTTGCCAAATAAAGACGATCCCTTTATGCAAAAGGGAAGCCCAGCTTTAAGTAGCTCATACAGTTTTCTTGGTTCCCGGGAAAATGGCGCAATGGCCGAATACGTAGTCGTAAAAGCGGAAAATCTCCTCGTTTTGCCGGAAACGGTAACATTAGCGGAGGCGGCGTTAATCGAACCATTGACAGTCGCGATCCACGGAATTGAGCGAATTGTGCTACCGGCAGGCGAACACGTCTGTGTTCTAGGAGCCGGAACGATTGGCATTATGACCATTCTCGCCTTAAAAGCACGCGGGGCAGGGAAAGTAACAGCGATTGATATCAACGACGAGAAACTGGCATTTGCCAAAAAAATCGGCGCAGACGACACGATTAACTCTTTAAAAGAGGACCCGGTTTCATACGCTAGCAAACATGGCAAGCCTGGCGCTGTTATCGAAACAGCAGGCGTGCCGAGCGCCCAAGAGCAAGCGGTCGCTTTAGTTGAGAAAAAAGGGAAGATTGTGTTTGTTGGAACGGCGTCAGGGGATGTGACGTTTCCAGCAGCGACGTTTGAGAAAATTTTACGTGAAGAATTGGAAATCACAGGTTCTTGGATGAGCTATTCTGGCCCATTCCCCGGCTATGAATGGCAGGCTGCGATTGATTACATCGCGTCTGGCAAAATCGATGTCAAGCCTTTGATCCATGACGTGTTTAAGCTAGAAGATGGCGACAAGCCATTTCAAGCAATGAAAGACCCAGACAATCATTCAATTAAACTACTATATCAAATCGCAGAAAACGAAGGGCAGGTGGGCAAATAAATGGGATTACAGTCAACGACACCGATGCTAAAAAAAGCAAAAGCCAACAAACACGGGATTGTCGCGTTTAATGTCCATTCATTTGACAGCATTTTCTGGGTGCTCGAAGCAGCAGCGGAATTGAAGTCCCCGGTAATCCTGCAAACGACAGTCGGGACGGTCAAGTCACTCGGTGCAAAAAACATTGCTGAAGTAGCCAAGGCCGCAGCGGAACATTACCAAGTGCCAACAGGCTTGCACTTAGATCACTGCACAGACTTTGAGGTGATCAAAGACGCGATCCGCGCTGGCTATACATCCGTGATGATGGACGCTTCCATGCATCCATTCGCAGAAAACGTCGCTCGGACAAAAGAGGTCGTCGCGCTTGCCTCGTCCCTTGGCGTCAACGTGGAAGCAGAGCTCGGCAAAGTCGGCGGCGTGGAAGACGACATTGTCGTAGACGAAGCCGACGCCCAAAAAGCAATTCCAGAAGAGTGCCGCCAATTTGTCGAAGAAACAGACGTGCCGACACTTGCCCCTGCGATTGGCACTGCCCATGGAATTTACAAAGGCAAACCCGAAATTGACTTTGAGCGAATCGCCAAAATTGCCGAAATGGTCGACGTCCCCCTCGTCCTTCACGGCGGCTCGGCCGTGCCAGAAGAAGACGTGCGCCGTTGTGTCGCCCTCGGAATGGCAAAAGTCAACGTATCAACAGAACTAAAAAATGCCTATTCCGAAGCAATTCGCGACCACTTCGCAAACGAACCAGACAGCCTCGATCCACGCGCGTATTTGCAAAAAGCAAAAGAAGCAGCGAAAGAAATGGCGAAATCAAAAATTCGCATGGTTGGCAGTGAAAACACGGTTGTGCCAGCGTTTGCGTGAAAAGTGTGAGCCCGGACTGTCACCTTCGCTTGTTAGGCTATGTACTAACAAGCGGAGGTGTTTTTTCATTAATTGGGGAGGAAGGGAGAAGAACTCAATCGAATAGGTGTATAAGCAAGGAACCTCCTTACGCAAATAGAAGCTTTTTAATGGAAAGAGTAAAGTAGAGATAGACACAATTGAGCCAAGGAGATTAACTTTACAATTATTCATCTTTTGAGCCGTGATTCTTAGTGCGAACCCCAAGCGCACATAAAATCCCTAGATCACCCGCACCAAAAAAGGACTTTAATGTGGGATAATATGTGGAAAAGTGGCAAAATGTTGTTGGTGTCCCATGGTATTATATAGAAGAAGAGCGGCTTTTCTCTATTATTTATTAATGGGTTTCCAATAAATAGGGGAATATCGCTGTCGCACTCTTAGTGAGTGCGTGGATTGAAATCCATCTTACAATTACCGCGTTTCTTTTGTTGGACGGTCGCACTCTTAGTGAGTGCGTGGATTGAAATTACCAGTATTCAAACATAGTGCCATCACGAACAATTGTCGCACTCTTAGTGAGTGCGTGGATTGAAATTCGAACAGTTGTTACATCAAAACGGTGTGGAGCGTCGCACTCTTAGTGAGTGCGTGGATTGAAATTCGCGTTGCTCTTGTCTACAATTTGCCGCCTCATGTCGCACTCTTAGTGAGTGCGTGGATTGAAATTTTACCCCATACGACAACGCTAGTGAAGCTTGGAATTGGTTACTGTCCAGTTCCCTAATTTAGGGCTCCATTAGAATTAGGGGAAAAAGTAATGCAGAAATTAATAAAGGAACGAAAACAAGAAAAAGTTTATAGTTTAAAAAATAAAAAACGCACTTCTTGAAAAGTGCGTCTAAAAAACAAAGATATTTATTTTTCCTCAAGGGTTGTAAAAAAAATTTTCTCTTAGATTAATGAACGGTATCTCCTTTATCTCGAGTTTCAATTGTCGGAGAATCACGATCAATGACGACATTTGTTTGGAGGGTAAAAGAAACACACAATAATGCTGCAAATAGGGAAAACCATATTTTTTTCAAGGTTGATCGACTCCTATGTTTGATAGATTTTGGCGTGCACGATAGGCGACGTTTAAATACTTCCACGCTAGTTCTTGTTCTCCTTTTTGTTTAAAAAACGTTGCTGCTTCCTCTGCGATCTCCTCAATTTCAAAGTTCATATCCGACTCACTCAGGCTTTTAATGGCTTGGTCAATTTCCTCCGGATTAGAGTTTACGTATAGTCCGTAAGTAGCAATACATCTAGCTTGATATTCGTGGTTGTTGTAAGATTGTGCTCCTGCATAGGCTTTGGTTAAATGAGGGAGTGCCTCATTGAATAAGCCGATGCGAAACAATGCGTTTGCTAAATTATACTCGCTTTTGACTCCTAAGATAGTCTCCGTGCATTCAGGATAGGAAAGGCTCTTTTCGAAATACTCCTTAGCCTTTTGGTAGGCTTTTTTTCGCAAAGCGTCTAATCCTATGATACGTAAAACTGCTACTTGGGCCATGGGGTAATTATTCGAAATGCTAAGAGCCTCTTCTAATAACTTTCGGACTTTCTCATGCTGTCCCGCTTCAGAATAAATACCTCCAAGTATCACTTGGCAGTATACAGCCCGTTCGATATACCCGAGGCGATTAAAAGCAAGTAATGCTTCTTCAATGTATGAAGCAGCGTACGGATACTGATTGATTCTATATAAAGACGAACCCATGTAGTAATAGAACTCTGCTTCTTCGGCTTCATCGTTTATATACTCAAGCAAACGTTCTGCTTTACGGAATAAACGAATCGCAGACTGGTAACGTTCTTTTATAAATTCATTTTGACCACTTACAAATAAATAGAGGTATTTGAGCGTATGATCTATCGAATCTTCGATCATATTGCCCGCCTGTTGTATCCTTTCATCATCCTTTTCGTCCTTGCCTCCCTGTTTGGCCATGATTGAATGCCTGAACTCAACTAAAGAATAATAAGCGATTACTCGATCATTTGGCTCCATTGTTTTGACCATATTTTCTGCTTTTTCTTTGAGTTCATTTGCTTGCTCTACAGAACGTGCAATAATACAGCTATACCACTCAGCAATTATCGTGCTTACTTCCTCTGGAGATAAAATAGCAGACATAAAGTTCTCCCCTCCTTAAATAAAGATTTCATAGAATTTTTTACAATTATACTAGAAAATAGAGAAACATGTAATAGATTTAAAAATTTCCCAATATACAAATGGCTAATTTGTGTAGGAAAATGTTAAAAATAACCTTGCTTTATAATAAGGCGTATGGACTTATCAAAGTGGAAAAGGTCAAGTGCGTGTGGACAACAAAAATAACATAACTGGGTACTTCAGTAACGGTGGTTAGTTGTGGGGAGGGATATATAAACAATGAAACGTTCATCAAAGATAATTTTAAGTGTTGTTGCGGGCATTGTGGTTATCACGTTAACAATTTCATTTTATGCCGGAAATACGCTCGGCTAAGGTTAATATCAAACATACTTTCGCTTCTTCCCAATCGACTAAAATACCGTCCTTTAAATAGGAGTGGTATTTTATTTTGAGAATTTTCGTTAAAACATTGACTATACCATGTGGTTCAAACCGTCCCTGTTCGTGAAGACGCAACCATCACCGATCTGTTAGCAAAATAGCAATCAGACGAACTATGAGCATACAAGAAGTATATTCTAATGCAATAATAAAAACATGATAATCAACAATAATTTATTGATAATCGATAAATTTGTGATAGAATCAATTGAACAACAAATTAATAGAGGTGTTTTTCATGAAACGAGGTTCTACGCTTTTTTTAAAGATAGCGGTGGTGCTTATGGGAAGTCCCGTTCTTGCTTTGTGTATCTTTGGGTTGGCTTGGATACCCAATCATCCGGTAGATCCAGATTATGGCCATATCCTATATCCTATTTTTATCGGTGTATTTTTAACAGTGATACCGTTTTTTGTCGCATTGTCTCAGGCTTTTAAACTTTTAAGTTACATTGACAAGAACCAATCGTTCTCGGAACTGTCTACGAGAGCGTTGAAAAAGATTAAATATTGCGCAATCATCATCAGTGGTTTGTACGTAGCTATTATGCCGTTCTTTTACTTGTTAGCAGATCGAGATGATGCCCCTGGTCTCCTATTTATGGGAGTCGTCCCTCTCTTCGCTTCAACGGTAATCGCAGTATTCGCTGCTGTTCTTCAAAGACTTTTCCAAGAAGCGATTGATATCAAATCTGAAAATGATTTAACGGTTTGAGGTGAAAATCATGGCGATTATAATCAATGTTGACGTGATGCTAGCAAAAAGGAAAATGAGCGTTACTGAACTTTCCGAACGAGTTGGGATAACGATGGCGAATCTCTCTATATTGAAAAATGGAAAGGCCAAAGCGATTCGACTCTCCACGTTAGATGCGATTTGCAAAGCCTTAGATTGTCAACCTGGAGATCTTTTAGAGTACCGAAGTGATGAAAACCTCCATGATGAATGAAAGTGGACGGCAGAGAAGACTTAGTCAGAATGGAGGCATGAATGATGAGGCCATTAAAACAACTCGTTCGTTTTGGGTGGGAGCAAGCTTTGTCCTGCTTGTTTCCTGTCGTTATATTTGCTTCTTTGGCCATTACACAGCTCGTGCCACTTCCCTTTTTGCCACGGTATGATTGGCTGCTCATTATTTGTCTTTTTATGCAGTGGTGGATGGTGCGTTCTGGGCTTGAAACTTGGGACGAATTGAAAGTCATTACATTGTTTCACCTTATTGGGCTGGCTCTTGAACTTTTTAAAGTACACATGGGCTCCTGGTCCTACCCAGAGGAAGGGTATTCCAAGGTATTTGGCGTCCCTTTGTATAGCGGATTTATGTATGCAAGCGTAGCAAGTTATCTTTGCCAAGCGTGGAGGCGACTAAAGATAGAATTGGTGAAGTGGCCGTCGCTGTTACTGGTTGTCCCTCTTGCAGCTGCGATTTACTTAAATTTTATTACTCATCACTTTTGGATTGATATCCGTTTTTGGTTAGCGGGGCTTGTCATCATCGTCTTTTGGCCATCATGGGTTACATATGAAGTGAATGAAACTCGTTACCGGATGCCACTTGCACTCTCTTTTGTGCTCATCGGATTTTTTATATGGATAGCCGAAAATATTGCAACGTTTTTTGGGGCTTGGGAATATCCGAACCAAACCGATGCATGGAGTCTTGTTCATTTGGGGAAGGTCAGTTCATGGCTTTTATTAGTGATTGTTAGTTTTCTGATCGTCGCGACATTAAAACAGGTGAAGGGGAAAAGGCGCACTGGAGTAGATGCTAGTCAATCTTTATAAAAAGCAGTGCTTTAGTTTAGTAAGGAACTTTGCGTTTTTACGATTCTTATTATTTTGCCAGTGCAAACAGGTGCTTTTTTGAAGAAACCTATAGATGGCACAAGTATAATAGTAGTAAAGTTGAGGAGGCAACATTTACTTCGTATTATACGCAGTTCTTTTTGGTGCGAACCCCAAGCGCACATAAAATCCCTAGATCACCCGCACCAAAAAAGAGCTTAATTATGAAAAAATATGTATGAAAATGGCGAAATGTTGCTCGTTGTCCATGATATGATAAGTGAAAGAGCGGTTTTTACCTATTATTGATTGTTCTTCTTCCAATAATTAGGGGAATTTCGCAGTCGCACTTTTTGTGAGTGCGTGGATTGAAATCAAAAAGGATCAGCGATGAAGCGTTTTGCCAGATAGTCGCACTTTTTGTGAGTGCGTGGATTGAAATAACTAGCAAGGAAAAATGCAAAATCTCAATTACTGTCGCACTTTTTGTGAGTGCGTGGATTGAAATAAACAACTGCTTGATGAATTTAAGTATACACAACGTCGCACTTTTTGTGAGTGCGTGGATTGAAATTGTCTCTGACATTACTACCCCCCTGTTAGCTAGGGTCGCACTTTTTGTGAGTGCGTGGATTGAAATATACGCCCTTGGCGCGGCATGGCGCTTTTTGTTAGTCGCACTCTTTGTGAGTGCGTGGATTGAAATCATTTTAGGAGTTGACGCAGCGAACATCCGTTTATCGTCGCACTCTTTTTATGAGTGCGTGGGATTGAAATCCGTCTACGCACCCAATCACCAGGGTCGCCATCGTCACACTCCTGGCGAGTACGTGGGTTAAATAAAGGCGGGAGTAAGCCCCTCGCGCTTGCTCCCTTGTCACACGAGTGCGTCGCTAAGTTTCTAGCTATAGAATTCCGACCCCAGCTTGCATAAAAAATCCCCTTTTCTCGGAATCTCCCCAATTTCCCGCGCCCCAAAAATGTAGCCACATTTTTATTGCTCATAAAATTTTCCTAAATGGTAATATGTTTAAAAAGACTAGATACGGGGGGAGCGAAATTGGAAATTCGTACAGTGAAAGACTCTGACTACTTATGTAATTTCTCCACTAATTAATAAGTGGTGGGGTGGAAGAAAGATGTCTGATAAGTTGCCCAAATTATTTTTCGACCACTTTAGCAATACAAGTTTCATTGCTGAAAAGGATGAAAAACTTATTGGCTTTCTAATAGGATTCCTTTCTCAATCACATCAAAAAGTAGCCTATATACATTTTGTTGGAGTTCACCCTGATTACAGAAAGCAAAGCGTTGGCAAACATTTATACAATCAATTTTTTCATGTGGTTCAGCAAAACGGGCGAAGTATTGTTCGCTGTGTAACTTCTCCTGTCAATAAAACTTCAATTGCCTTTCATACCAAGATGGGATTTTGTATTGAAGAGGGAGACAAAAAGATGGATGGTATTTTTGTAAATACCGACTATGATGGACCGCACGAAGACAGAGTTTTATTTGAGAAACGTTTAATCTAAGTCACGATTTGCTTTTCTAGGCATGGAAGGATAATAGCGTCCGCTTAAAAAAGAGAGCCAAGAGTTCAACTCCTGGCTCTAATTAGGCTTATAAGATTCGAATGCCCTTTTTTATGATTCATGAATTTAGTATCTCTACATACCCATCTGTTCCGTTTACCCTGATCCTTTGTCCATCCTTAATCAGCTTGGTGGCATTTTCTACCCCGACAACTGCTGGCAAGCCATATTCACGTGCGATCACTGCTCCGTGGGTCATCAGTCCGCCAACTTCGGTGACTAGGCCTTTTATGGATACAAATAATGGCGTCCAGCCTGGGTCGGTAAAGGAAGTGACTAATATATCGCCATCTTCCAGGTCGGCATTCTCGATGTTTAAAATGACACTAGCTCTTCCTTCTATCACTCCGGTAGAAACAGCAAGACCTGCAATCGCATTAGCCGGTAAATTTGCTTGCTTGTACGCACCTGTAATGATTTCGCCATCAGACGTGATTACCCGTGGGGGAGTTAGTTTTTCATATCGTTTGTACTCGTCTTTCCGTTTGTTGATGATCTGGTCATCTGTTTTTTTGGTGCGGGCAACTTCGTGAAGTTCTTCAAAAGTGAGATAGTATATATCTTCCTTTTCCTGAATAACGCCTGCTTGTACGAGTTGTTCGGCTTCTTTCAATAAAGCCTGCTTATATACGAAATAGCGACTTACTATGCCGTATTTTGGATATTCTCGGTAGCCGATGAAATTCCGGATGAGGTCGATCCTTTGTTTTGTTTCTTTGGCTTTTTGTTCACCATCCGGTAATTGCTTCAATCGATTTATTAACTCTTGTTCTTTTTCTAAAGCAACGCGCCGGCCTTGCTCAAACTTTCGATTGCCTTCATTAGGCTCAAAGTTGTTGATATGACTAAGAATCATCGGAACAAGTGTAATTGGTTTTTCACTCCAACGAGTTCTTGTAATATCGATTTCTCCGGGACAGCGCATTCCGTATTTGTCAAGATAAGCATCAATAGCGTTCCTAGCTTCCTGTCCGCCATCAAACTTAACCAGTTCATCGAGAAAATTGTCTTCTATTGCATGCTGCAAATAATCAATCACTTCTGGGTAAGGGCGAATCACATCCGCGACATCCATTAGCGCCAGACCCATTTCCGAAGTAATATTATGCGGTACAGATAGAGAAAGCGTATCTGCTGCGTTTTTTTCGCCTAGCCACTCGTTCATGTTTTCGTTGATCCATGTTGTAGCATTAATAGCAGCCATAAACACAGCCGTACTTTGCGGGTCAAATAAGATCTTCTTTAATTGCTCGATATCTTCCAGAATAAAATCAAACAAATCCAATCCCGATTTCGCTTGGATGTTTTGTTTTAACTGTTCGATTGATGTTTGACTGCGCTTAATTAATTTAGAAACAATTGTCGGATCAGTCTCGAATTGTTCCGACATACCTTTATGACTATTGCCTGGATTTGATGCGGATTGATCCGTTGGCAACAATTTTATATAATCTTGCTCGATTACGGTCATGAGTGCGCTTTTTGTGAGCGGATCCGATCCCACGGTATTTAATAAGGCTTCCCGGCCGGCACGTGTAGTTAACCTAGGTGCAACATCAACAAACAACCGCCCGCCGGCTTTACGCATAGGTGCAGGAGTAATTAACAGGTAAAAAGACAACCCCAACGGTTTTATCGGATCTGTCATCATTTGCTGATGACCAACTGATAAATAAACGTGATTTTCTTGATCATTTGTTTCAGGGATTGGGTAAAGAGTAGTGATCGGCCGGCTTTGGACAATATAAAATGTATCATTAGCCAAACACCATTCGATATCTTGCGGCTGGCCGAAATGCGCTTCGATCTGTCTTCCGATGCGTGCTAGTTGTAAAATCTGTTGATCAGTAAGTGTTTGTGTCTTTTGCTGATCAGGATCGATCTGTTGAGTCTCCGTTCCGCCTTCTTCTCGTCCATAGATAGCCAATTTTTTGGTTGCTATCCTCTTATCGACAATTTGATCTTCCCGTACTTTATAACAATCTGCAGAGACCAAGCCGGAGACCAGAGCTTCTCCAAGTCCAAAACCGGCATCAATGGATAGCACCTTTCGGTTAGAAGTCATTGGATCAGCGGTAAATAAAATCCCTGAAGCCTGCGGGAAAACCATCTTTTGAACGATTACGGATAAATAAACTTGACTGTGATCGAAGCCGTTCTGCATACGGTAGATGACTGCGCGATCCGTAAATAGCGAAGCCCAGCATTTGCTGATATGCTGCAAGATCGCATCCTTGCCGATAATATTTAAAAAGGTATCTTGTTGCCCAGCAAAAGAAGCATGTGGCAAATCTTCAGCAGTCGCGCTAGAACGCACTGCATAAGCATGTTTTTCGCCAAACTGGGAGAGATAGTGAGCAACGGCTTTCACAACGTCTGAAGGAATTTCTACTTCTAGAATGAGTTCTCGAATCTTCCTGCTAATTTCACCAATTTGATCCCGGTCCTCAACTTTTAGTGTGGCCAGTTGAGCCAGCAACGCTTGGAACGTGTCGTTTTGTTTGATGGCTTTTTGAAATCCTGTTGTTGTGACACAAAAGCCTTCTGGTACTTGGATTCCTTGAATTTTTGATAATTCCCCTAAATTTAACCCTTTTCCGCCAACAAGCAAAAGCTGCTTTTCATCCATTTCCTGAAAACCAAGAACCAAAGAACTCATTCAATATCTCTCCTTTCAAATCTTAACATTCTAATGAATTTTAGCAGCAGTCAATGAGAATGAATAGTCTATAATAACTTGTGTCTATATGCTATAATTAATCTAGGGAAAGTGTAACTTTTTTAACATAGCTAACCGTACTGTAAACGGGTGACCCGTTTCAACCTCTAGAAAGCAATTCATACCTCCTTTCGTCCACAACGAATATCGTTAAAACCCGATTTTAAGAACAGCCTTGATGAACAAGCGCATGTAAAAGAGCAGAAGAGAATGACATTGATTGCCCTTCTTAGTATTTAAAAGAATAGAAGTGGTGTTTTTTTGGTGCGAACCCTAAGCGCACATAAAACCCCTAGATCACCCGCACCAAAAAAGAGCCTAATTATGAAAAAGCATGTGTAAAAATGGTGAAATGTTGTCTGTGTGCCATGATAGAATAAAGGAAAAGAGCGGCTTTTTCCTATTATTGATTGTTTTACTTCCAATAATTACGGGGATTTCGCTGTCGCACTCTTAGTGAGTGCGTGGATTGAAATGATGACAGGGTTTAATGATACAAATATCCTCCCTGTCGCACTCTTAGTGAGTGCGTGGATTGAAATACCGAACTCGGTAAAGAATGAAACAATCGCTTTTCGTCGCACTCCTTGTGAGTGCGTGGATTGAAATAACGATTTCCTCTTGATTGATTTTAATAATCATTGTCGCACTCCTTGTGAGTGCGTGGATTGAAATTTCGCTCACGTCAGGCTTCAATGATTTTGACTGGGTCGCACTCCTTGTGAGTGCGTGGATTGAAATATTAAACAATATATCGTCGGAAATAATGCGGGTTGTCGCACTCCTTGTGAGTGCGTGGATTGAAATTCAGCGCAAGTCTTTCCGTAGCCCCTACGCTGGCTAAGTCGCACTCCTTGTGAGTGCGTGGATTGAAATAGGATTACCAGTCTACAAAAGATTGGACGCTTGAGTCGCACTTTTAGTGAGTGCATGGATTGAAACACGCTGCTGCCGTAGCAAATGAATTTAGCTCAATGGAAGAAAGAGGACGAATTATCAATTTTTTCACTTCTGTCGTCGGTCAAATGTTTCCAACGTATAGTGGGTACGCTGATTGGCTTGAATGCTGGCGCCTTATTGTTTGTTGTTGTCGCGTTTACGTTTCTGGCGGTTTCGTCATTCCTGTTTGGCTGCAACCAGCGATAGTCATTTCCGACAAGGGCACATCTTCTGGTTATGGCGTTTTTATTTTAAAATCGACACCGAGGCACTGGTTTTTACCGCTTGGCGCTAACCAATGCTGACGCCTTTCATTCAATAAAAATCATCTTTAGTAAAGCCATTAATCAAATCGATCAATCTAGATAAATGGATTGTATGCGCGTCTTCTTTACGGGTACAAAGGTAAACAGGCCGTTTAATCTCGATATCTTTTACAAGAACTTTGCCTAGTTCATTTCGGTGAATATGGTCTTTGACGGCAAGTGAGGGGGCAAGCATCGCGCCATAACCTGCAAGAACAGATCGGATTGATTCGTTAAGCCCGTGAAATTGGATGCCAATGTTTGGGACAGGGACATTATGAAGGTTGCATAAGGAAAAAAGGACTTCTCTTGTAGAACTCCCCTCTTCTCTCACTAGAAATGGCTCGTCCATTAAATCGTGCAATGAGACCTCTTGTCCATCATATTTATGCCCTGTGGGGACAATAAACCAAAACTCAATATCCATAAGATGATGAAGTTGGATGGTGGGATGGTGCCATTCTTCTTTTACCACAAACGCAATGTCCGATTTATAGTGTAGAAGCTGGTCAACCACTTGATAGGAATTGCCGCTAGAAAGGTTGATTTTTACAGACGGATAAGCCAATTTAAACTTTGCCAACCAGGTTGGGAGTAAATAATTGGCTGGTAGAGACGTAGAAGAAATATGAAGTTCTTGCAATTCTCCATCCTTTAATTGGATGAGCTTATTTTCAATGTCTTGTTCCATATTGAATAAGCTTTCCGCCCGCTTGACTAGAAATTCTCCTTCTTTCGTAAGGTTGATTCCTCTTCCTTCTGTTTTTATTAGTTTTAGTCCCGTCTCTTTTTCCAAATTTCTTATTTGAATCGTGACTGCCGGTTGACTGATAGAAAGAGCGTCAGCAGCCTTAGTTACACTTTTCAGAGCAGCCACTTTCGTAAAAATACGCAAGGCGTGAAGGTTCATGATCGGCTCCCTTTCATAAAATATTTTTATAAATGTACAAAAAAGATATATTAGATTTATCTGTTTTCATTATATACCCTGTAAGTAATGAACTGAAAAGGAGTATTTAATGAAACACATACGATATGGATTACTAGTTTTCATGATAATAAGTTTTAGTTTTGGCCGTTCTATAGTCGATAATCATCTTGCCCTTTTGGTTGTGATCGGAATGTTGTCTTCTTTTATAGGGACTTTAGCAGGAGGAGGAGGTTTGATCACCGTTCCAGCGATGATGTTAACTGGCATTCCGATTCAAACAAGCATTGCGACGAATAAGTTTTCTTCTGGAATTGCCGCCATGTCTAGTGTCTTTTATTTAGTCAATCGTCGCCAGCTTACGATACAGGCAATCGTTAAAACTGTAGCCACTGCCTTTGTCGGAGGGATTGCTGGTGCGTTGCTTACCGCATATATTTCAGAAAAAACGATGAATGTCGTGGCATTTGTGCTGCTTTTCTTTGCCTTGATCGTCACTGTGGGAAGCAAGAATTGGGCCAAGGGGAGAAAGGGCGAAGAAGTTACGCTTTCTCCTCAAAGCTGGCGGCCATGGACTCCTTTGTTTATCGCAGCCTATGATGGAGGGTTTGGTCCCGGTTCTTCTACATTTGGAATTTTGTATTACATGAAAAAACATCATACCTATTTAAAAGCAGTCCAGCTAACACGAGTATTAATTTTAGGAAGCTGCGTCGGTGGTTTTCTCGTATTCTATCAAACCGGGTTCTTTCAATGGCCGTATGCAGTCGCACTGGCGATCGGTTCCACGGTCGGTTCCCAAGTTGGCTTGCTTGTCCTACCGAAAGTTCCAATGAAACTGGCGAAGGGATTATTACTAACAGTCACGTGCCTATTGATTTTATCAATTGTTTATAAATTGGTGTGAAGGGCGCCGATTTGAAAGTGAAAACAAAACCTAAAAAAGCGTGTACAGTCTCATTGCTGTACGCCTTTTTTAGGTCTTTATAAACTGAGCATACTCTAAAACGAATCCTTATTGTTAACGGTCATGTTGACCCGAAGATACTTCTAAAGCGTATAATAAGAAATCAAAAAGGAGGGGTGGGCTTGTTTCAGCAATTGTATCAGCTTCTTGGTCTTAGTCGGTTTCGGCGCAAAATTTTAATCATCTTTCTTTTGTTTTCGATTATGCCTATTTTGTTTATCGGGTTTGTATCTAAACAGTTGGCAGACCGAAGCCTCATTGAAACGTATAGAGAACGTAATCAAGCGCAACTAGTCAATGCAAGCAAATTGATCGACCGTTCGTTGGAAGATATTGTGAACATTCAGCGTTTAATATTGGCGGACCGCTCGATTCGCCACGAGCTGGTCAGAAGCAATGAGCAAGTATACGAAGGAGACGAGACGATTGGTGTTGATACGTACCGGAACTTGCAGCGGTTATTGTCCAATTATTTGGTTGACCAGCGTTATGTCGATTCGGTTTGTCTATTTGATGCGTTTTTTCGCTCTGTCTGCCATGGCGGCAGCGCTGAAAGAGAGGCACAGACCTTTCAGACAAAAAAGTGGTATTTGGATGCGTTAAATGAAAATGGCGGTGAGTTGCTGTTTGCAGAGAATGTATTGGCTGAAGAGAAAGATACATTTTCTTACGTGAAATCGTTGCGTAATCCAGAAGAATTTAAATTGGATCGGATTGGGTTACTTGTAGTAACGATTGATAAGTCGCTGTTAGAAGATGTTAATACAAGCCAAGAAAGTGATTTGATCGTTCAGTCAGAAGATTATACAGTTTTGGATACAAGGACGGATGGCGGCAAAAGCGATGGCGTTGATGAAGCCTCATTAGAATCGGAAAACTACATTTTCGATGCGTATACAAATTCGGCTTCTGGTTGGAAACTATATTCCGTTATAAGCGAGGACAAATTGCTGGGACAGCTAAACAATATTGGCGCTGTCACATTAGCACTAGGCGGGGGAATGTCTGTGTTGTTAATGATTGTGATGATCCCTGTATCGCGACGATTAAGTGGCCCTTTATCGCAAGTTTATGAAAGCGCTATCCAATTATTTGGTTGGCCTCCTAATGAACAAAAAAGAGGGTTGGATGAGTTAAAAGTGATTGATGGAACATTTAAGCGTGTTGCTTTCCAACATAAACAACTAAATGAACGGTTAATGGAGGCAAAACTACGGGAAAAGGAGGCGGAGCTAAAATTATTGCAGGCGCAAATCAATCCTCATTTTTTATATAATACGTTGTCGTCTATTTACTGGCTGGCAAAAATGAAAAAACAGTCCGAGATTGCGCAAATGGCGATCTCACTATCTGAAAGTTTCAAAATTAGCTTGAACAACGGAAAAGAACACATCCCTCTCCAAAAAGAGTTGGAACATATTCGACACTACATTACGATTCAAAACATCCGGTTTCGAGGGAAATTCCAATACAAAGAAGAAATTGATGACCGTTTATTAAATGTCGAGATTATTAAACTATTGCTGCAGCCGCTGATCGAGAATGCGATTATCCATGGCTTAGAAAAGAAGGAAAGCACTGGCCGCGTTTTGCTGCGGGCTTTTGTAGAGGGGGATACACTCGTGTTTCAAATTAAAGACGATGGAGTTGGAATGGAACATACATCCCAAGCAATGCACGGATTTGGGTTAAAAAATGTTCATGAACGAATTCAGCTTTATTACGGAGGAAAAAGTGGGTTGACGATTGCAAGTGCCGTCAATCAAGGTACGGTGGTGACGGTGCGTTTACAACTTAGAAAGGGAGAGATCTTATGCTTCGGGTAATCATTGTCGATGATGAACCATTAATGGTAGAAGGCATGGTGCAAATGGTTGACTGGGAAGCAAATGGGGCGAAAGTAGTTGGCACGGCACACAGTGGTGGTGAAGCCCTTGTACTAGTAGAGAAGGAAAAACCTGATTTGATTTTTACAGACATTGAGATGCCCGGGATGGACGGGCTTGATTTTTTAGAAGCAATCAAACCGATTTCGCCCGATTCGCTATTGTTTCTTTTTAGCGCCCATACTGATTTTCATTATGCCAAGCGGGCATTAAAGCTAGGCGTGCTTGATTATTTAGTCAAGCCAGTCACAGTTCCGATGATCGAAGATGCCCTTGACCGGGCGCTCGTCCAAGAACGCAAGCTCGAACAAAAAGGGGGTGGTCGCCCTGAAAAAGCGAACCACCAGGCGATCCGAAAAGCGTTGGCTTTTATTGCTGAACGGTATAATCACGATATAACGATAGAGCATGTAGCGGAACATATTGGCATGAACGCTTCCTATTTCAGCACATTGTTTAAAAAGGAAATGGGCGTATCATATATCAAATACGTGACGAAATACCGGATGGAAATAGCGAAACAGTTGTTGCTGATGGGTGAAAAAGTAATGGATGTAAGTGAAAAAGTTGGCTATCAATCGTACCGCCATTTTTCCGAAACATTTAAAAAGCAGTACCAGATAACGCCAAGCGAGTTAAAAACGAAAGGGAGGACTGAATAACGGACGGAATATGCTGATGAGTTTGTCTAGGACATTACGGCGACTATTTGAACCAAAGAAATATACGTGAGGCAAGACTAGTGACGGTCTCACGCAGCCTTGAATAATTTAGCCTGTCGCCAAAGGTTCTCAGTTTAACCGAGGTAATCGACAGGCTGTTATGGACCGATGCCCGACCGAAAAAACATCCTGTCGACAAACGCTCGCACTCGATTCTATTCCTTAGTAAACCGATCTTGTTCTTCAAATTCAAACACAATTGATTTTACATTGTGTAAATTCTCTTCCGCAAATGTATCTTGGTCATTCTCATCCCCAATATACACCATTGCATTGGTCTCTATTTGATAGATCAAATTGTATAAGTATGCCAGCACATGGACGGGCGTTCCATCTCTAGGACTTTCCTGAACATAGACGCCATTTTCAAAGATAAATGTTGCCTTCAATGCAATCACTCCTTTTCTATAATTTATACGAGAGGAATAAGTTTCTCAATATTTATGAAAATCTTACATGAGTTGACTAATTCAAGCGTTAAACACGGTTATGCTTTTTTACCTAAAAAAAGCGGACATAAACCAATTTTTGAAGCGCTTACAAAAATCGTTTTTCCGTCTTAGACTAATAAAAAAGGAGGGGAACGAATGAAACAGTTGACTTTTCCACTTATGATGCTTGCTTCAATTGTTTTCGTCGGAGGGTGTTCATCAAGTTCTGGTGGAGAAATGGAAAGCAGTGGCGGCGAAAGGGAAATTCATTATTTATCAAATCGCACGGCCAATCAAGGCCAACCACGTATTGTGATGCCGATCATGGAACAATTCCAGCAGAACAATCCTGATGTATCTCTTGATCTAGAAACGATTGAGCAATCGGATCTTGTTCAGCGTATCCAACTGTTAACGGCAAGCAATGCGTTGCCAGACATGTTTGTGTATGAATCTGCTCAGCTGGATGATCTTATTTCAGGTGATTATATTGTCAATATTGAAGAAGCGTTAGGAGAAGCCGGTTTGCTAGATAATGTTCGCCCAGCAGCGCTCGATTTAATGCGGCAGTTAAGCGACACTGGAGAAATGTATGCGGTTCCAATGGAATTGAATATTGAAGGGTTCTGGTACAACAAAGAGATTTTTCAATCTCTCGGGTTAGAAGAACCACAGACGTGGGACGAGCTGATGGCCATCAGCGATGTACTTTTAGAAAATGAGATTCAACCATTTGCGTTAGCAGGACAAGACCGTTGGCCGATCACACGATTTATTAATGCGTATGCAGTCCGGTATTACGGGGTTGATGCGATGCAACGTGTAGCAGATGGAGATTTATCGATTACCGATGAAGGCTTCATTAAAGCCGCAAAAACGGTGCAAGAAATGAGTGAACGTGGCTACTTCGGACAAGGGGTCAACGCGATGGATTATGATGCGGCAACGGCTTCGTTTTTAACTGGCCAGTCGGCGATGTATTACATGGGCAGCTGGGCATTAGGGGAAATGAATGACGAAAATCAAAACCATATAGGCGGGCCAGAGAACATTGGCTTTTTTAATGTGCCTGTTGTGGAGGGCGGTGTCGGAACACTTGAGGACTATATGATGAATGCAGGGATCGTCACCGTCTTTTCTAAAGCAGGCTTTGATGAGCCGACACGGGAATGGTTTACCTATTTGTACACTCATTATGCAGACCGGGCGATGAGTGAGCATGGGATGGTTTCTGGTTTGGCGACAAGTATAGAGCCAAATGACGATGATCCATTAACCAAGCTTGTCCTTGACGAACTAGAGCAAGCGGAAAGCAGCGCTTTATGGTTTGAAGCAACATTTAATGCACGCAAACAGGAGCTTGCAGAAACAAATGCACAGCAGTTGATCGAGGGATCGCTGACTCCAGAACAGTTCATGAGTGCCCTTGATGAGTGACAAAACATGAAAGGGTTGGCCGCACGTGCTTGCCCTTTGAAAGGAGGAGCGCTTGATGGATAAAGTGTTAGGAAATAAAAAAACAATCCTATTTTTTGTGGGGCCAGCGTTGCTTTTGTATCTTCTATTATTAATTGTGCCAACGATTTGGTCGATCGGCTATTCCTTTTTTTCCGGATCGCCGCTTCGTGGGTTTGACTTTGTTGGGTTTGATAACTATACGGTTGCTTTAAGAGACAAGCATTTTTTAGATAGCCTCTTTGCAAGCATACGCTATGCGGCATTTGTCACGACCGGCCAAGTTGCCCTTGGGCTGTGCTTGGCGTTGTTATTTGTCTTTTTCTTAAAAAAACACTCATCACTTATACGAACATTGGTCTTTTTTCCTGTTATTTTGCCAGCAGTGGCAGTTGCCCAGCTGTTTTCAAAGCTTTTTGAATTCTCGCCGCAGCTAGGGTTGATCAATGACTTGCTTGCCGCGCTCCATTTAGATTCGTACGTCCAAGCATGGCTGGCGCAAGGAGATACGGCATTTGCCGTATTGGTCATAATGGACATTTGGCGCTCTATCGGGTTTTACGCAGTCATTCTTTACGCCGGTTTAATCGATGTGCCCGATGATGTGATTGAAGCAGCACGGCTCGACGGGGCTAGCGGGTTGCGCCTTGTGACAAGCATTGTCCTTCCAATGATTAGGCCGATTTTGTTGTCAGCCGTCATCTTTAGTTTAAATGGGACACTAAAAGTGTTTGAATCAGCTGTTGCCTTAACAGGGGGAGGGCCTGGGAACAGTACCACAATGCTTACGATGTATATGTACAATACCGCCTTTTCTTACGGAGAGTATGGGTATGGGAGCGCAATTGCCGTGTATTTGCTCATCATATGTTTGCTCGTAACATTATTGATTTACCGGTTCGCCAGAAAGAACATTGCCTAGAAGGGAGGAATCGCGATGAAAGCAACGCTTGCTGAACGTGCAGCAACGATAGGGGCAGGCAAAAAAAGAGGCGTTTGGCTATCTGTGCTCGGAAAAGGGTTGGTCGGTGTCTTTTTGCTTATAACCGTTTATCCAGTGATTTGGTTGTTGTTGTCTTCGTTAAAAGAACCGTCTGAATTTATGACAAACTCAATGAATGCGTTGCCTGAGGGGTTTTACCTAGGAAACTACGTAGAAGCGTGGAAAACAGGAAATATGGGCATTTATTTTCGCAATAGCATCTTCGTGACTTTTCCTGCGCTCATAGGCATTGTCCTCTTTGGTTCAATGGCGGCATTTGCGATTGAAAAGTTGCGCTGGAAGTTAAAAAACGTAGTCATGCTGTTGTTTTTAGCAGGGATTATGATTCCAGTGCAAATTGTTTTGCTGCCGTTATTCCAAATCTATTTCAATATCAATTTGCTGAATAGCTTGTTTGGACTCGGCCTTGTCTATTTGGTGTTTGGCTTGCCGCTGACCATCTTTTTATTTGCAAGCTATTTTAAATCGATGCCTAATGAGTTAATGGAAGCCGCTGTTGTGGATGGAGCGTCCATTTACCAAATCTTTTTCACGCTTGCGTTGCCGTTGCTTAAAAACGCGATTGTCACTGTCGCTCTTGTGCAATTCTTTTTTGTCTGGAATGACTTAATCTTTGCAATGAGCTTTATTCGCGATTCAGATCTTCGGACGATCCAGACAGGGTTAATGGGCTTTGCCGGTGAATATGGACAAAGAGAATGGGGGCCGACTTTTGCCTCTATTGCCCTAGCGGTTGTGCCCATCTTACTGTTGTACACGTTTTTGAATAAGCTTGTCATGAAAGGCATGACAAGTGGAGCAGTGAAAGGATAAAGGAGGAGCGGGCTAATGATTGCTGTGAAAGAAATGCGGTGTGAGGATAGGCTAAATCCGATCGGCCTAGATCGCCAATCGCCACAGTTTAGTTGGATTACGAAAAGCGATCGACCTGATTATGAGCAGACACGTTATGAAATTCAAGTAAGCATGGATGCAGAAGGAAAGGAAGCAATATGGTCCAAGCGTGTTTTTTCCAGTCAGTCGCTTGCTGTCCGCTATGAGGGGCCGCCGCTGGAATCATACAAACGTTACTACTGGCGTGTCCGTGTATGGGCAGGAGAGGAAAAATCTGATTGGAGTGGCGCCTCTTTTTTTGAAATGGGCATTTTGGAAGCCACTGAGTGGAAAGGGGACTGGATTACAAGCGCAGCTAATAGCGATGCCAATACATTTGCTTGTGCCCGCCAGTTTCAGGCAAAGAAACCAATCACAAAGGCGATTTTGTATGCTACAAGCTTAGGACTTTACGAATTAATGTTAAATGGGCAGCGTGTCGGCCATTATGCATTAACGCCAGGATGGACCAACTACCATGATCGGATCCAATACCAGGCGTATGATGTCAGCTTCCATCTAAAGGAAACGAATGAGCTTCGTGCTCTTGTCGGAGAGGGCTGGTATAGCGGTTACTTAGGGTGGAAAGGGCAAAAGAATACGTACGGCAATACCAATGCATTGTTGCTGCAACTGAGACTCGTATACGAAGATGGTTCAGTCGATTGGATTTATACAGATGAAAGCTGGCGGGAACTGGCCACACCGATTCAAATGTCCGATTTATATAACGGAGAAACTTACGATGGGCGAATTCAGTTTGAACAAATCGGCGACATGCGTATTTTTTCTTACCCAAAAGCCCATCTCGTTGCTCAAGAAAACGAACCAGTTGCAGTGATTGAACAGATAAGACCAAAGCGGTTATTTAGAACACCAAAGCAAGAGCTCGTTCTAGATATGGGGCAGAACATGGTTGGCGTCATTGAATTTAAGGTGAGAGGAAAAGAAGGGCAAAAGCTCCAACTCATTCATGGGGAAGTCCTTGACCACGAAGGCAACTTTTACCGTGCTAATTTGCGGGCCGCCGAGCAAACGGTTTCTTATATTTGCAGTGGAGAGGGCGAGGCGGTATACAGACCCCATTTTACATTCCAAGGCTTCCAGTTTGTTAAACTTGTCGGTTTCTCAGAAGACGTCAGCATCGACGATTTTACTGGTTTGGTTATGCATTCAGACATGGAGCAAACAGGCGATTTCCACACATCTGATTCGTCAATCAACCAGCTTCAACATAATATCCTCTGGGGGCAAAAAGGCAATTTTGTTGATGTGCCAACCGATTGTCCGCAACGGAATGAGCGGCTTGGCTGGACAGGGGATGCACAAATATTCATTCGTACAGCCAACTTTAATATGGGAACCAAACGTTTCTTTCAAAAATGGCTTCGCGATTTGGCCTATAACCAAAGTGGAGACGGTTCTGTGCCATTTGTCGTCCCTGATATTTTAAATGGAGAGTTCTCAGGGAACAAAGGCCGCACATGCGCTGCCTGGGGAGATGCAGCCGTTATTTGCCCGTGGACGCTGTACTGGAGCTTTGGAGACGAACAAGTCCTTTACGAACAATACGAAAGCATGAAAGCATGGGTGGACTATATTCGCAGCACAAGTGAGGACGGCCTCCTCTGGCAAAATGAATTTCAATTAGGCGACTGGCTTGCTTTAGATGCCGAGGAAAATAGCTACTACGGAGCAACAGACAATGATTTAGTCGCTTCGGCTTATTACGCTTATTCCACAAAGCTTCTTGCAAAAACGGCCCGTGTCATTGGCAAAGTCGACGATTACCATCAATACAAGGCATTGTTTAAGCAAATCAAACAAGCATACCAAAAGGCGTACATGACTGCGCCTAACAGGCTGTACTCTGACACACAAACCGCGTATGTGCTCACGCTCCACTTCGGTTTAGCAGAAGAAACACAACGGCAAGGGCTTGCGGCACGGCTTGTAGAATTAATCCGCCAAAATGGCACCCATTTAACGACAGGTTTTGTCGGCACACCATACTTGTGCCATGCGTTGTCAGACAATGGCTACACCGATGTCGCCTATGAATTGTTGTTTCAACGGACGTATCCGTCTTGGCTTTACCAAGTTGATCGAGGCGCTACAACGATGTGGGAGCATTGGGACAGCATCAAGGAAGATGGTTCCTTCTGGAGCACAGACATGAACTCATTTAACCATTACGCTTATGGCTCAATTGGTGATTGGATGTACCAACATATCATTGGGCTTGATGCCGTTCAAGCAGGCTACAAAACAGCGATCATTGCGCCAAAACCTACGGAAAAGCTAACGTATGCAACGGGCACCCTTAAAACACCATACGGAAAGCTGGCGTCGGAATGGCATTTGCAGGGGGAAACGCTCACAATAAAAGGAACCGTACCGGAAAACACAAGCGCTTATATTTGCCTCCCAGCCGTAGCAAACCAAGAAGAAATGAACGCGCTTAATATAAATCCAGCAAGTATTGCATCAGAAGAAGCAGAAACGGTTTTCAGGCACATGCGCGAAGACAGCGTCTTAATCAAGCAAGGATCAGGCCCGTTTTCATACACATATCAAGCAAGAATGGCAAAACAATAGACGATACAACCTTTAGGGGAGAAGGGTGTTAGAAGGGAACCGACTCCCCTCAAACATTTTGGTACGAGTGAAGAAGATTAATAAGAAAAAGAAGATGTTTTGCGAGAAAGGTTTAATAGCAAAAAGACCAGAAGTCACATCGAGGTCTTTTAGTGTTGTTAAGAAACAAGGATTTTAAAATTGGGGCTGTGTTTTTTCAAGAGCCTTTTCTTCGCTCCCTGGATACATACTCCTGCAAAGATTTTTCCAACCAGTTGCTATCAAAGTCTGGCCAATAAACTTCAGGAAAATAAAGTTGGGAGTCTCCTGTTAGAAAGGATAAAAAATCGGCTGAATTATGCGGATCATTCCACGAACCCGTTCGAATAATGAAATCAACACTTGGTAAATAGCCAGTCCAAGAATGTTTTTTTAGTAAAGAATTAAATGTGAGAGGATCCTTATTGATATTTTTTTCTAGCACATGGTCATCTAATAATGAAATGACAGCTTGCCCGCGTTCTATTTTACCATCATAAGCAACTAATAATGTTAATATGCCCTTGTCGTTATTAGCGGTCTTCACCAACAGTTTTTCAATAATATCAATGGTGTCTTTTTCTAAAAACGTTCTCCAACTTCCACAAACCTGGACTTTTATTTTATTTTCCATGATTTTTGGATCGTTCAGTAGCTCAGTAAATTTTTTAGCATATAATTTATGCATGGCTTTCACTAAACTTTTTTCTCTATTTTTAAGATTATCTACAGAACTGACCCAAAAAGTAACATAGTTAACACCTTTACTAAACAATGCTTCCGTTATATATTGAAAATTTGCGGCACCTTTATCATATAGTGAGCCTTCAGAAAGTAACCCTTTCTTTTTAGCCCAACGTCTGTTTCCGTCTGGAATAATTGCTATATGATTGATAAAATTAATAATAATCCTCTCCCTAGGAACATTAACTATACGCTCATCATAAAGTTTTATTTTTCCACTTGTCAAACGATAAACGGAATCGTTCAGGAAACCTATTTGCTTCGCAATCGTAGCAACTAAGAAGATAGAAAAGCGCTTTACATAAGCTCGGCAAGAATGGCACCGGAAGAAGCGGAAACGGTTTTCAGGCACTCGCCTAGACAGCGTTTTAATCAGGCGAGAATCAGGCCCAAATTCACACATATATCAAACAATAATGGCGAAACAGATACACAACCTCATGTGGGGAAGAAGAAATGGTTAGAGGAGCTCCATCAATCGTTTCCTTGTGAGCATTCAGTATGATTAAAGAAGATCAAAAAACACTTGGTGCGAACCCCAAGCGCACATAAAATCCCTAGATCACCCGCACCAAAAAAGAGCTTAAATATGAAATAATATGTGTAATGATGGTAAAATGCTGTCTGTATGCCATGATAGAATAAAAGAAAGGAGCGGCATTTTCCTATACTTGTTGTTTTCCTGTCAATAAATAGGGGAATTTCGCTGTCGCACTCTTTGTGAGTGCGTGGATTGAAATAGCAGGGAGAACCTTTTCAATCGATATTCCCATAGTCGCACTCTTTGTGAGTGCGTGGATTGAAATATAATATATTCCCACCAATCTGTATCATTGACTATGTCGCACTCTTTGTGAGTGCGTGGATTGAAATCAACAACAGGTCAAGTTGGGCATGGTACTGTCTTTGTCGCACTCTTCGTAAGTGCGTGCTCGTTCGTATGCAACCTAATAACCAGTAGGTTATGGACGTAAGGCATTTGGGGGAGGTGGATGTGCCATAAAACGAAAACCAGTAGTTTTAGGTGTAGGCGGGCTTCTAGTAATTGGTATGGCTGTAAGTGCAGTCATCTTATTGAATGCGGACAAGGATTCTGTGCCAGGGAGAACCCAATTAAAAGAGAATGAAAGAGACTCGAGTGATTATTGGACCGCAGACAACATGAAAAAAGCTGTTCCGGGGGCAGGAATGGAGGACTAACGCCTGCTCCTCGAACAGCTTTTGCTAGCTAGTTGGTGTTTGGTTTCGTTCGTTATTTTTTTCTGAACTGGTGTTTAAAACGGTTAAACGGGGTGAAGTATGAAACGGCGTAGTCTAAGTTAATAAGCTCGCTGTATTCAAAGACGCGCCCGTCGTTAAGAATGCCGCGATTGACAATTTTCATGGCTGCGATGCCTTTTTTGCAATTTAACAAATTGGCTTGTTCTTTTGTTACGTTGACGGCACTGTAAGTGGTAATAAAGTGGGAGATGTCGTAGCCGCATTGCTGGACATATTCATGGACGGAGCCGGCAGCAATTTGTTCTGTCAGATCAGGGAAATAGGAGCAGGGAAGCTGTGTTGTTTCAATTTGGACTTTTTGGTAATCGACGATCCGGACGCGTGTAAACTCCCACACAAAGTCGTTTTTCATATCGAATATGTTTTCAATTTCAGGCGTCATCTTCTTCTTTTGCATGGCAATGACCGTTGATTGAATGTCTTTGAATTTCTTTTCGGTTAACGAATTATAAATAAGGGGGCTTTCCCTAATTGTTTTTGTGACAAACATGCCAGAGCCTTGCACAACTTGTACACTGCCGATGTTTATTAATTTTTTGATTGCTTTTCGGATTGTGTAACGAGAGACTTGGTAGTGTGTGGCGAGGGCTCTCTCCGTTGGCAATTTTTCGCCAGGGGCATATTTGTTTTGATAAATTTTGCTTAGCAAGTCATCGGCGACAAATTGTCTTTTCTTCATGTTTCTCCCCTCATCTAAGGCTGAATCGTTTCATTTAGTATAAAAGCCCTGTTTGCACACTGCAAGCAAGGCTTTTATCGTTATGGCGTATGAATCGCTCCGTTTGGCAGGCGAGCCTGTGTCCACTCATGTTTTCGGTACACGACTGGGTAGTTTTGCGCCAACGTTTCGTCAAATGACACACCAATGCCAACTTCATCAATCGGGTAAATGTAGCCTTGCTTGACTTGGACGGAACCGGGAAACATTTCCTCAATGATGGCTTCTGGTTCTTGGATTTCTTGAATGGCAGCCTGATGGAGGTGAATGTTCAAGTGTGTGTTGACCGCTACACCGATCGGCGTCATATCCGACGGGCCATGCCAGGCAATTTTCACACCAAACTGGCTGCATAACGCGCCGAGCTTTAATGCAGGTGTAATTCCGCCTATTTGTGAAACGTGGCATCGAATGTAATCGATTTGCCGATTGGCAATTAAGTGCTTCCACTCCATTGGGTTATTAAACAGTTCGCCTGTGGCAATAGGAGTTGTACACTGGGCGCGTAGTTGGGCGAGCCATTCATTTTGGTCAGGGGGCAAAACGTCCTCTAAAAAGTACGGCTTATACGGTTCCAACTCTTTGGCAAGCTGGATCGCTTGGATCGGTGAAAGCCGTTCGTGGACATCGTGAAGAAAATGGAGGCTATAGCCATATTTTTCACGCAGCGCTTTAAACATGCGCACGACATCTCTCATGTAAATGTCAGGATCGTAATATTCCCCTTCCAGTTGTCTTACTGGTAAGTGCATGTCATGGTTTTTGCCGCCATATTTGCCAAGTTGGCAACGAATATGTTTAAACCCTCGCTTGATTAGCGCATCTACGTTTTTGAACAATTCTTCCAAAGTAAGCCCGTCCGCATGAGCATATGCAGCAATCGCGCTTTTTGATTTTCCGCCAAATAATTGGTAGAGCGGCATGTTTGCAAGCTTTGCTTTCATATCCCACAACGCCATATCGATGCCAGCAATGGCGTTGTTCATAATTGGGCCATTGCGCCAGTATGCGTTCACCATCATCATTTGCCATAAATCTTCAATATCGTGGGCGTCACGCCCGAGCAAAAGCGGTGTTAAGTACTGGTCAACGACCATTTTGACAGGAAGCGGTCGCTGTTGGAACGTGGCGCAGCCATAGCCAGTAAGGCCAAGGTTGGTCTTGACTTTCACCACCACAAAATTATGGCGATGGGGATTGGTCACAAATGCTTCAATAGATGTAATGATGTTTGGTTCCACGGGATGCACTCCTTCTCATTGATTCCTTTTTATAGAACGGCATGAGGACATAGTTTCTACCTGTTTTCCTGTTGATTAAAGCATATGGAAAACAAGGGGTCAATTTGGTTAGAAATGCATCGGCTAAAACGAGTATTTACCATACCAATTTCGAATGAATATTTGTGTAAGTACTGATAAATAAGGATTTTACGTTTTTATTGGTATTTTTTGAAACGTTTTCAGTCGGGGGCTCTTATGCTACGATATGCCTGTCGATGATCATCAAATTCGAAAGTGAAGGAAGGCTGCTTCTTATGAAAGACAACGAACTTATTCCACTTATCATTCAATATGTAGGCGGACAAGACAACATTAAAAAAGTATGGCACTGTATGACCAGACTTCGGTTTGATTTGCATGATTTCTCAAAAATAGAACGTGATCAAATAAAAGAGTTACAGGGCGTAGTAGGAGAACAACTGACCAACGACCAATACCAAATCGTTATTGGCACGCATGTGCAGAAAGTCTATGCAGCTCTGACAGAAGAGCTAGGGCTTGATGAAGACAAAACGAGCGCAGAGCCAGCAAAGAAAAAAGGCTTTTTCGGGGCGATTTTAGACATTGTTTCTGGCGTGTTTGGCCCGATCGTGCCTGCGATTGCAGGGGCGGGGATGATCAAAGGAATTTTGGCGGGGCTAATTGCATTGGATGTGCTATCGAATGAGAGTGATGCCGTCATTATTCTTGATCTCGTGGCGAGCTCTGTGTTTTATTTCTTGCCTTTCTTCTTAGCAGCTTCGGCAGCCAAAATATTTAAAACGAATCCGTATTTAGCGTTGGCGGTCGCAGGTGGATTTATGTATCCATCGCTTTTGGATGCCGCGAAACTAGGGGAAGTGACCCAATTCAGTTTTATGGGACTGCCTGTTCCGGTCATTAACTATAGTGCAACGGTTATTCCGATCATCCTGTCTGTTTGGGCGTTAAGCTATATTAACAAATACGTTGATCAATATATGCCAAATGTGCTGCGCACGGTATTTACACCGACGTTAACGCTGTTCATTGCGATTCCATTTGCGCTCATTGCCACAGGTCCCTTAGGTGCGTATGTCGGCAGCTTGCTTGCTTCGTTTATTGAACTGTTGTTTAATCTTTCGCCTATTTTAGCAGGTGTAGTAGTTGGCGGCATTCGTCCGATTGCGATTGTGTTTGGCATGCACCATGCGATGACGCCCATTGCTTTGCAAAATTTCGCTGACAACGGCTTTGATATGATGATGCCGATGTTCTTAATGACAAATATGGCGATTGCAGGGGCCACGTTTGCGGTCTTTTTCAAATCAAAAAGCAAAAAGGAAAAATCGGTTGTCTTGTCGGCTGGTGTATCTGCTTTGCTTGGTATCACGGAACCTGCACTATTTGGGGTGTTAATTAAATACAAAAAAGCGTTTATTGCTTGTACAATTGCCAGCATGGCTGGTGCGACGTTCTTTGCGCTTCTTGGCGTCCGCATTTATGGATATATTCTTTCGAGTATTGTCAGCCTTGTCGCTTATGTCGGGCCGTACTTCTGGTTCGCAATTCTTGGCATTGTCTTATCGATTGGAATAGGGTTCGCAGTGACGTACTTCACACTTAAAAGCAAAGAAGTGAACAGCCATTAATGTGAAAAAATGAACAACATGGTGGGGGAGAGGAGGGAGCCATCGCCGTTATCCAACAAGAAGGGAATATGTTTAAGCAACTTAGGGTACGGCTTCGCTCAGATTTTCTAAAAGCGCCTTGCCCACATATAAACGATTTGCCAACTGCGGGGTTTGCCTGGAAACAATGGCGCACCGCCAGAATGGCAGCTCGACTTTTTTGGAACGGCGGACAAAGCAACGCCGTTTCTTCATCGTTTGCGGCTTTTCCATCTTAACAGGTTAGGCCGTACGTTTTTCGATCAAAGTTCTTACTCGCTCCCCTATATTTCCCATTGCTGCAAGAAACGCCTCTTCCTTTAGGTCATCAAAGCAAAAGAAGGAAGTTGGCTACTAGAAAAAGAATAATAGCAAAATGAATGGAGCATAGCATGTGTAGCAAATGAACGTGAGACGCTAAAACAACCATTCAAGGGAGCGATAGAGGGATGGCAAAAAAGCTGGGAGTGGCTTTTCTCTTTGTATGGCTGAGCGCTGCTGTAGCTGGGTGTGGCATGTTTGCAGCGGGAGGACAAGAAATAGAAGAAAAATCGAAATTTGAAGCCGGTGTAAAAGAGCCTCCTATTCCCACGATCACAATCGGCAACGAACCATTTCAACCAGCGCTTGGCGCTTATTCCTGGGGAGTTGAAAATAGCAGTGGCACCGTGACAAGTACTGAAGTTGACATTGCTCCTCCTCCTGAGCAGGCGAAGCATATGGAGTCAATTGCTGTTGCTGGGGAAGATGATCTTGAAATTGATTTTGGTTCAGTCCATCCGCCAAAGCCAATGGATTTACACATTTGGGAGGACGGAAAACGACGTTTTGTCGACGGTGACATGCGGTTAGCTGATTATAAGGGGACGGGTTCAGTTATTGTTGAGTTGTATGGCGAGTGGCACGAAGGGCATGCAAGCTACGTATTTGTATTAGAAGTACGGTGATGTCGTATGCTGCATCATATATTGTAAGTTGTGGAAATGAAGCGAATCGGCTAGGAAATCAAAACATAGGCTTGTCCGCTTTCGCCACGTTGCCGCACAGGCGAAGTTACTGGAAAACAAAAGCGGCCATAGCGTAAGACAAATTCTTATGCTATGGCCGCTTTTTGTTACTGAAGGGGCGCTGTAAAGGAAACGGTCGTGCCTTTGCCGATTTCGCTAGAGACGGAAAGGCCGTTTCCTAGTTGTTTTTGGAGCCGTAAATTCGTATTGGCGAGGCCAATGCTTTTTTTCGTTGATTTGGTTTGGGTGAAGAGTGTATTCAGTGTGTCTTGGTCCATGCCGACTCCGTCGTCTTTAATCGCGATGTGCGCTTTTCCGTCTTTTTTGTACACATGCACTTCTAATGTTCCGCCTGCTTCTTGCTTTAAAATGCCATGAAGGATGGCGTTTTCGGCAAGGGGCTGGATGGAAAGAGGCGGCACCAGGCAATCAACATGCTCGTCAATCGCCCATTTGACTTGCAGACGCTCGCCGAATCGTTCTTGTTCGATGTACAGATAGGAGCGGAGCAAGTCGAGTTCTTCACTTAGCGGGATGACAGGCGACAGTTTTTTTTCGTTGAAGCTGGCGCGCAAATAGCGGCCAAATTCAGCGATTAAATCGAGCATCCTGTCTGTGTCAACGGTGCTAAGGGAGGCGATGGTGTTTAGCGTATTAAATAAAAAGTGTGGTTCAATTTGCGCTTGCAGCCAGGCGGCTTCGAGGCGCAATCGGTCTTCGATTGATTGCTTTAAGGCGAGCATGGCCTCAATCCGTGTTTGTAGTTCGAGCAAATCGACTGGTTTGCCGATATAATCGTTTGCCCCGGCGCGGAAGCCTGCGTAAATGTCTTCTGGCTGTATCCGGGCTGTAACGAGCAAAATCGGCAACTCGGAAACCGAATAGGTTTGGCGGATGTGCTTGACGAGCTCAAGGCCTGACATTTCCGGCATCATGACGTCAGCAATCACTAAATCCCAGCGTTCTTCTGCTACTTTCCGCAGCGTGGCTTTAGGTGACGTCTCTGTCACCAACTGGTATGGCTTTGTCGATAGGGCGTGGCGCAACACTTTTAAGTTGACGGGGTCGTCGTCAACAGCGAGTATCCGAAATGGCGCTTCCCTCTCAGGCTGTTGTGGCGCTTCGGCAGCGGCAACTTCGTTTGGTTGTTCAGTCGTTAGGGCGGTGGCGATGGCTTGATGGTTGGCGCTTTTTGCTAATGGCAACGTGAAGGAAAAGCTTGAACCTTGGCCAGGCGAAGAGACGACGTTGATTTGACCGCCATGCATTTCTACGAGCTCTTTGCAAATCGCTAGTCCAAGCCCTAATCCTTCGTTGTCAGCATTTGCCCCTTGTTCGTATGGTTCAAAAATGCGTGCCTTTGTGCTTTGGTCCATTCCTAATCCTGTGTCGATGACGCGGATCGTTGCCAGCTTCCCTGAATGGGAAGCGGCAATCGTGATTGTGCCTTCGTTCGTGAACTTGCCGGCATTGTGAAGCAAGTTAAACAAAATTTGGCTTACGCGATTGGCGTCGGCAAACACAAGCGGAAAATCGTTCGGGATAGCGACAACGAAACGGGTTTTTTCATTGTCGATTAAGAAGTTCAACGTATCCAAAGTCCGGCGAATGATTGGCTCAAGTTGGATAGCTTCTTGTTGCAATGTCAACTTTCGCTCTTTAAATACAGCTAGGTCGATTAAATCATTAAGCAAGTAAGACATGCGACGGCCTATTGAAACGAGCAACTCTAAACTTTGTTGGCTTTTTTGGTCAAGAACTTGTTTGTTTTCTGTTGCGACAGTTTGGGCGATGTTCATCATCCCGTGTAATGGGTTCCGCATTTCATGGGATGTGGAAGCAAGAAATTGGTCCTTCTGTTTATACTCTCGTTGTAGCTTCGCCAACAATGTCGCATTTTCGTCTTCGGCATGGAAAAACCGTAAAAACCAAAAGCTTGAAAAACATAGAAACGCAACCGTTAAATCAACAGGGTAAAACATTAGTGTTGGCATAGCAACACTATCGACGTAACGGTAAAGCATCATCCATAGGACGTTGGAGGCAACCGCCAGTGCTGCCAAATAGAGCAGCAAAGCCCCTTTTAGTTGGGCCTGTACGATTTTCAGCATGATAAACGTGATCGTGCTAAATGCAAACACAATAGCAACCGCCAGCAAGAACCCCGTTTTATGTAAAAGGGAGAGTGGCACAAGTAAAAGATAAACAAAATAAAGGCCAAACAGTGTAGAAGCCACACGTACTGTCCGTTTGTAAGAAGGAGCAAATGTGCGCAAGACGAACAACAAAAACGAGAGCGAGAGCCCGGCGTAAAATAAATATGTCAAGCGCTTATCCCATTCACTGTTTAACGCAATAAAGTAACCGAGTACTTTGTTGTCTGATATTAGGACAGACGCTGCTGCAAAGAAAGCGGCCAATGCAAAGAAGAGGATGCCCTTTTTTGCAGGTTTGATGGCCTTCAAAATACAGGCATATATGGCATGAATGAGCATGATGGCGGCTACAGCCATTTGTAAAAGCGATTCAATAGCATTTTTTCTCTCTATGTTTTCGCTCGGACCAAAATAAAGCGAACGAGGCGTTGGCAGCCAAGAGTGGCGGTCAATCTCTTCCAGTTGAAACGTTAGCCGGATCAGTCCGTTCTCATCAGGCTGGATAGAGGCAAGAACGGTCGGCGACATTTGTCGGTTTTGCGTAGAGGTTTGATACAAGCGTTGCCCATTTGCTGACACTGAAAGAATCCCATGAGGCAAATGAATATAAAATCCATAATAGCGCTCAGTATCTTGTACTTGCAGATCGAGCTGGTACGTACCTTGCAGTTCCAGTTCCGTCGGCCCTGGGATCGTTTTAAGTGCCTGTTCCTCGCTGTGTAAAGGGATAAATTTCCATTCGCCTTCCAGTGACACATAACCAGGTTGGGAAAAAGCAAAATCGCTTAAGTCGAGTACGCCGTTTTTAGCGGTTGGCTGATCTGGCAAACCTGTCATCGCGTTCCACACTAAACGAATAATAAGCAGAGCAAGTAAAAATACACATACGATAAGAAGCTGTTTCTTAGTGGGCATAGGCGACTCCTTCAAATCCAAGCAACTTTCACCTTCTAAAAGGTGAGCCTGTTCATTTGCGATATAGGGATCATTATTCTGTTAGTTGTTTTCTGCATTCGTCATGTAGTTTGATAAGTTCAGGGGAGGGGGCGATCGCAAATTCTTCGTCGAGCATGTGGACGAGCTTATTATATTGCTTTTCGAAATAAAAGGGCTCGTTTAACGCTGCGTAAATTCTCATGAGCATACAATAGCTTTCCTCCAGAAATGGGTACATTTCTTGGATTTTTTGGCCTAGTCTAGCAGCTTGCTCGTATCGGCCTTGTTCAAACAGGTAGTCCGCCACGGCAGTCGCCGTTTCACGCCACAGGTTTTTTAAATGTTCACGTCTATTTTCAGCCCAAAGGTAATCTTCTTCGTGTAAATAATCACCTCGGTATTCATCCAGTAATGTAAGGTAGGCAGGAAGTGTGCTGTCTGAAAGCGCTGGAAGCTGGCTCCATTTCTTTTCCCATTCCAAATAATCAATGTGGATGTCGCCAACTTCTAATGTGTAGCTCTGCTCAAAGTTGTCAATACGAATGGAAGGGAATACGCTAGTAAGCGTTTTTCGGATCAAATAGACAGTCGAATACAGTTGGGCATAGGCTTTTTTGTAGTCGCTGTCTGGCCAAAAAGTCTCGATGATCACGTCTTTGCGGACATGGTGTCCAAGGTGGTGTAGCAAAAATAAAAACAACCCTTTCGCTTTGGAGGTTCGCCAATGGATATGAATCGGTTTTTCTCCAGAAAAGAATTGTAACGAAGGGAGGCAGCATATCGTTGTTTTTTCAGCAGGGATACTTTCCTGCTGTTTTTTCGTTTGTAGGCGTTCAAGCGTCTTTTTTAGTCTATTCTTGCTAATTGGTTTCATGATGTAATCGACTGCATTTAATTCAAATGCTTTGACTGCATATTCTTGATAGGCGGTGACAAACACAATTTGGATGTCAGGGTGTTTGCTTAGAACCGTTTCGGCCAGTTCCATGCCGTTTACATTGGCAATTTCAATATCTAAAAACAACAAATCTGGCGGTGTGCTCAGCACCCAGTCGAGCGCTGTAGAAGCAGAAGTAAATGATCCGGTGATTTCAACATCTCCAACCCCAAGCAGCTGGTTTTCCAAGAAAGTCAGTGCATGAGGCTCATCATCCACGAGCACAGCTTTCATACGGAGCCCCCCTTTTTTCAATGTTTTTTCTTCATTATAGCAATTTCTTCCCAGATAACCTACTGAAATTTGAAAAAACTAGTAATAAATTCGGTGTAGCGAACTATATAGGTTTTGTAGAGATGGGTTTGATACATTTCGTTAGGCTGATCAATGCCTGAAAAGGCGTTTTTTGGTGAAAATGCAAAAAGGAGGGGACAAGAATGAAGAACAAAGCTACTGCGATAGTGCTAATTTTTGTTTTGCTGGTGCAAACATTTATTGCCCAGTTAGCAGGAGCGGTGCAAGTGTATGCACAAGAGCCGGAGGCCAGCACATTTGAAGCTTTGGCTAGCCTTGTTGATGAAAACGGGGAGCCATTAACAGAAGAGGCCACACTAGCAGCAGAAGACCAAGTGCATGTAAAGATTGATTGGTCATTAACCGGACACACACAACAAGAGACATACCACATAAAGTTGCCAGAGCAATGGCAGCCAGACAAGATTGAATGGAAAGACGAAGGACATGGGGACGAGATGGTTACATACTCGCTAAATGGAACAGAACTGACCATGTCTTTCCCGGAGCAGGAGGAAGCTGTACAGGCAAGCGGCACGGTTGAACTTTCTGCTTATTTTTCGCAAGATGCAATTGGTGAAGCCGCGGAAACCGATCTTGTCTTTCTAATTGGAGACACAGCGCAAGTCATTCCAGTGTCTTTTCAGGTAAAAGAAGAACTGGAGCAGGAGCCTGTACAAGAAGAGGCGCCAGCGTCTAGTGAAGAAGAACAAGTAAACGAGGAAGGCGACACGCCTGAATCGAAAGAGCAAGCGCCAGAAACGGAAAAAGAAGAGGAAACGCCAGTGGTAGACGAGGAACAAGTCGCTGCTGAAGAAAAGCAAGAAGATGCAAGGAAGGAAGAACAAGAAGAAGCAAGTAAAGAAAAGGAAGAAAATGTAGAGGCGAATGATCAAGAGGCGGACACGACAGAATCAGCGGAAGCCGATGTAGTGAGCCAGGCAGTTGTCGGGGAAATTGAGAAAAATATTATTACAGGCATCGTCCTTCGGGATGGGGACGGCAATTTGATCAACGCTGATGAAAATCCAGGAAACAAGCCAGCGCTCGGTGATGATGTTCAAATCGAAATCACCTGGGAGCTTCCAAATGGCCATGGTTATGGAAGTGGCTCGACATTTACGTTTTCCTTGCCAGACATTTTCCACGTTTACAATGACGTGAATGGTGAGCTCACATTTGGAGATACAACAGTCGGTTCTTTTACGTTAAAGGAAGATGGCACGGTTGTTATGACATTCAACGAACAAATCGAGGAATTATCGAATGTCCATGGGCTGCTCAACTTTCGGACAATTATTCGTGAGGACCTTGTAGGCGACGTCGATCGCGAAGTCGTGTTTGACGTCAAAGATGAAGTGGTGGCCAACATTCCAATTTCGCTCCAACCGAAGGCAGGATCGGCCATCGATAAACGGGGGCAAGTAAACCGTGCCTACAATGCAACAGAAATTGAGTGGACTGTCGATTTTAACAAACAGTTAAAATCAATCAATCAAGCTGTGCTGAAAGATCCGATTCAACAGCACCAAGCATTGAAAAAAGGTTCAATTGAAGTCTATAAACTGGATGTCCAGCTTGACGGCACTGTTAAGCAAGGCGAGCGGGTAGACCCGAGCGCGTATACGGTCACAGAAGACCCGTTTGACATTCAGTTTGGCGATATTTCTTCTGCTTATCGGGTCGTATTTTCCACAGAGATTACCGACGAAGACGGCACGAACTATGCCAATAAAGCGACATTAACAGGCAAGAATAGTGAGGATCTGTCGGCAGAAGCAAGTGTAACAACAAGACGCGGCCAGGCACTAGCAAAGCGCAATGCAAGCTACGATCCAGCTACACAAACGATTACGTGGGAAATCCATTATAATTACAACGAAAAATCGATTAAACAAGCAGACGCTCTGTTGGTCGACTCGTTTAGCGAAAGCCACGACTTGATTGCCGATTCAATAAAAGTGGAGCGCATTACCCTTGATGAGAACGGCAACGAAAAAGAAGCATCGAACGCAGACAATTATGCAGTAACGCCAGGGCAACACGGTTTTGAGCTGAAGTTTACAGAAGACATCAACGATGCCTACAAGATTACGTACAAGACGAAAGCAAATGAACGGGTCTTGGAAGACGGCAAGATTGATAACATTGTTCAATCAGGTGGAAGAGAAGCAAAGGGAAGCCAAGGAACGAGCCAGCAAGTGCTCCATAAAGGCTATTCCAACATCAACTATAAAGACAAAACGGTCCAATGGCGCATTGACTTTAACCGCGATGGCTATGAAATGAAAGACGTGTTCTTTACCGATACGTTTACGAACGGTGGGTTAGAGCTAGAAAGAGATTCGTTTAAAGTGTTGCGGAAAGGGACAGAAGTCGACCCATCGGAATATACGTTGGCAGAAACAGATGAAGGCTTTACGCTCCGCTTCCATGAACCAATTTCCGAACCACATCAGATCGTATATACAACGAAGTTCCACTACGACGAGCTGAAAGGTGACCAATTCCGAAACCACGTTCATATGAAGTGGACAACGGAAGACGGGAAAACGTGGGAAAAAGAGGCATCTTCAGGTTTCAAACCGGACACGTATACAACGAACAATGGCTTTAAAAATGGTTCTTATAATGCGGTGACGAAAGAAATCACGTGGACAGTCGGCATTAACTACGACTTAAAGAACTTGACGGTGATGAACGTCACAGATTACATCAAAGGAAAACAAACGCTTGTCGAAGGTTCGATTGAAGTGTATCGAGCCGAATTGACAGGCGGCAACAACGGCATTAGAAAAGGCGAGAAACTGAGTCCAAGCGAATATGAACTAGATTTGCTTTCAGATGAGAAGCCAGGTTTCCATGTGCGTTTTCCAGGCGAACGCGACGACGCTTATATCATTGAATACAAAACAAGTGTGGAAGGCGAGTTAATCGTCGACCGCTATGACAACACAGCTACCCTTAGCAGTGAAGGGCGAGAGCCAGTTGATTTAAACGCCCATGTGACTGTTCAACATGGTGGCAGCTACGTGAAAAAAGCAGGCAAACAAAATGGCAATGTCATTGATTGGAACGTTGCTATTAACGCTGGCCAATCAAAAGTATCCGATGCAAAAGTCATCGACCAACAACAAGCGAACCAAATCTTGCTTGAAGACTCGTTCCGCCTGTATGCAACAACGGTCAGCGGGAACGGGCAGTTTGCAAAAGCAGAAGAGCTGGAACGTGACAAAGACTATACGCTTGAAATCAACACGGCTGATGACGGATCGCAAACGTTTGTCCTCTCCTTCTTAGAGGACATCACCAGGCCGTATATCCTCGAATACCAGTCTTACATTAATGCAAGCGATGGCGAGGAAATTAGCAATACGATTAAATTTGAAGGCAAACAAATTACAACTGAAAGAACGGACTCAAGTGAAACGATCAAAGTCCGGCTCACTGATGGCGGCGGCAGTGGCTCAGGGAAACGCGGCAGTCTCGAAGTCATTAAAGTCGACGCCAACAGCAAGGAAGTGTTGCCAGGTGCACGCTTTACGCTGTATGACAAAGAAGGCAAAATTGCTTTACGCACTGTCGTGACAGACGAAGACGGCAAAGCGATATTCCGGAACTTGCGCTACGACGATTATTTGTTAAAAGAAGACAGTGCCCCTGATGGGTATGTTGTCGGTATCGATGAAAAAATCGTAAAAGTAGACAGCGAAACGACAACAATCACGGTGGAAAACAAGAAAATCACCCGTGACGTTGCGTTAACCAAAGTTGATGAAGAAACGAAGCAAACGCTAGCTGGCGCGGAGTTTGCATTAGAGAAAAAAGCAGGCGACAATTGGGAGACAATCGAGGAAGGGCTTGTGACGAACGAAGACGGCCAACTTGTATTAACCGAATTGGAACCTGGTGACTACCGGTTTGTCGAAACGAAAGCGCCTGTCGGTTATGAACTTGACAACCAGCCAATCGAATTCACGATTGACGACAAACAGACAGAACGAATTCTTTTAACAAAAGACAATGTCATCATCAAAGGCAGCGCTGTTTTGAAAAAAGTCGACGCAGCCACTGGTGAACCACTTGAAGGCGTATCCTTTAAGCTCGTCCAAGACGGAAAGACAATAAAAGAGGGGCTTGTCAGTGACAAAGATGGCTTCGTAAAAGTAAGCGGCCTTCGTCCAGGATCCTATGAACTGATCGAAACGACAGCGTTAGAAAATTACAAGCTAGACCCAACGCCGATTCCGTTTGAAATTGAAGCGGGCCAAGAGAAAGAACTCACTATTGGCGAGAAAGAGAATGCTCTTGTCACAGGCGGCATACGTTTGACAAAAGTCGATGGCGATGACAATCGCCTTGCCCTGCAAGGAGCCGTGTTTGCCCTTCTTGATGAAGACGGCAATGTCTTAAGGGAAGGGCTAGAAACAGATGAATCTGGCCAGTTGACGATTGAGCAACTCGCTCCTGGCAACTACCAGCTTGTCGAAACGAAAGCGCCTGTTGATTATGAACTCGATGACACGCCAATTCCTTTTACAATCGAGAAAAGCCAACAGGAAACGATTCAAGTTGAAAGAAAGGTCGAAAACCACTTAATCACGGGAGCAGTCGAACTGAAAAAACAAGATAGCAAAGACGGCTCAGCTTTAGAAGGAGCGGAGTTCTCCCTCTATACAGAAGACGGTGAACTTGTGGAAGAAGGCCTTGTTACCGGTGAGAACGGGACAGTGTATGTTGAAGGCTTGAAGCCAGGCAAGTATTACTTTGTCGAGACACAAGCACCTGCCCATTACCAAGCTGATGATACAAAGCGTCCTTTTACAATTGAACGGAGCCAGCTTGAAAAAGTAGAGCTCATCGTCGAAAACGTACTCATCCCAGGTGCGGCCACATTAATCAAAGTCGACGAAGACAGTGAAAACGTCCGTCTAGAGGGGGCCGTTTATACCCTGGAAGATGAAGAGGGAACGGTCATTGAAGAAGGGTTAACCACGGATGAAGAAGGGCGAATTGTCGTCACTGACTTGCCTCCTGGCGTTTACTATTTTATTGAAACGAAAGCGCCTGAGCATTATCAGTTAGACAATACGCCAATCAAAATTGAGATTGAAAAGGGCCAACAAGAGGCCGTTCAAGTCAAAGCGGTTAATACACTCACAACAGGCAGCGTTGTGCTTGAAAAGCATGACAGCGAAAGCAATGCGCTGTTAGAAGGGGCGGAGTTCTCGCTTGTTGACGAAAATGGCAATACGGTCAAAGAGGGACTCACGACAGACGCAAACGGCCGCATTGTCGTTGAAGGATTAAAACCAGGCAAATATGCATTTGTGGAAACAAAAGCGCCTGCCGATTATCAGTTAGACGAAAAGCCAATCCCGTTCGAGATTGTTCGCAGCCAAAAAGAAGCACTCGTTGTGGAAAAGAGCAACACGTTAATTCCAGGTGCCGTTGAATTGCTGAAAGTCAATCAACATGATACAGCCGAGACATTAGCGGGTGCTGAATTTACGTTGCTTGATGGCGAAGGGAATGTTTTAGAAGAAGGGCTAACTACAGACGAAGAAGGCAAGCTGCGCGTTGAACAACTTGCCCCAGGCACGTACCAGTTTATCGAAACGAAAGCGCCACAAGGCTTTGAATTGTCAAGTGAACCGTTGCCGTTTGTGATTGAACGGAGCCAGCAAGAAACGCTAAAAGTTACTGCGTTCAACGAATTAATTCGCGGCAAAGTCGAGTTGAGTAAGGTTGACAGCGATAATCAAACAATCGCCTTAAAAGGGGCCGAGTTTGAACTGCGGACGAAAGCAGGCGAGTTTGTTGCTTTGTTTACAACCAATGATGAAGGCAAACTGTTAATAAACGGCATTTTGCCAGGGGACTATGTGCTCGTCGAAACGAAAGCACCTTTTGGCTATCAACTTGATGCCACACCAATCAATGTAACAGTTGAACGTGACCAAAAAACAGCCGTTTTGGTCACAAAAGAAAACACGCTTATTCCTGGTTCGGTCATTGTGGAAAAAGTTGACGCAGCTGACCAACAATTGCTATTAGCAGCAGCGGTGTTTAGCCTTTTGGATGAAGCAGGGAATGTGTTGGAAGAGAACCTTATGACTGACCAACATGGAAGACTGGAAATCAACAACCTGCCGCCAGGCGACTATCAACTTGTCGAAACAAAAGCGCCTGAGCACTATCAGTTAGATGCCACGCCGATTGTGTTCACGATTGAGAAAGGCCAGACTGTTACGCCAGTCATAACGGTTGAAAACACGCTTATCCCTAGGGCAGCGGCATTGATTAAAGTGGACCAAGACAATGGCGATATCCGCCTTGCTGGTGCGGAATTTATGCTGACTGATGCAGACGGAAATGTGGTAGCAGAACAACTGGTGACAGATGAAAATGGGCTCGTTGCCGTTAGCGATCTAGCACCAGGCACCTATTATTTCGTGGAAACGAAAGCGCCGCTCCATTACGAACGTGACGCAGAACCAGTAGCGGTTACAGTAGAAAAAGGGCAAACGGAAGCAGCGGTTGTCAAGAAAAGCAATACGTTGATTTCAGGGGCTGTTGTACTCGAGAAAGTCGATAGCAGCGACCATTCTAAGTTGCTTGCAGGAGCAGAGTTCCGCCTCGAAGACGAACAAGGAACTGTGATCCAAGAAAAACTGGTAACGGATGAAACAGGACGGATTATTGTCACCGACTTAAAACCAGGCAACTATCAATTCGTAGAAACAAAAGCGCCAAATGGCTACGATTTAAATGAGGAAGGGCTAGCCTTTACGATTGAACGGAGCCAAGAGGCTGCTGTTGTCGTCAAAGCTGAAAACACGCTCACGCCAGGAAGCGTCGAAATTGTGAAGGTTGACAGCAGCGATGGCGCACGTTTGGAAGGAGCCGTCTTTACCGTGCTAACAGAGGATGGCGACATGGTTGCAGAAGGGCTGACAACCGATGAATCAGGCAGCGTACAGCTTGATGGGTTAGCGCCAGGCACGTACCAACTTGTTGAAACAAAGGCGCCAGCTCACTACCAGCTAAACGAAACGCCGATTGCGTTTGAAATTAGCAAGGGCCAAACAGAGCGGCTTGTACTAACAGTTGAAAATACTCTCATCCCACCAGGTGAGGAACCAAAAGAACCACAACCGCCTAGCGAGCCAAAGCAGCCACTGACAGAACCAGGCGATGGTCAAACGCCAACTGGGCCACAAAACAATAACGGCGGCACAGGAACAGGCAAGACAGGGACACCAAAAGCAGGTGGCGGTGATCCAAGTCCGCTGCTTTCAAAAGGAGCACAGCCTGCTTCAGGGGGACAATTGCCGCAAACAGGCGAAACCGAAATGTTCATGTTTATGGTTGCCGGATTGTTGCTGATGGCGATTGGCGCTCTTACACTAGTGAACGGACGTTTGGCAAGAAAAAGGGGATAGAAAGAAGGGGCATTTCTTGCGAAAAAGGACACTTTTTATAGGAATGTTGCTCATCATTGCGGGATTGGCGCTTGTCGCTGTCCCGCTAACAAAAGAGTGGCAGCAGGCAAATGGAGTGGCTCAACTGGAAAAAGCGCTAGCCGCTGTCCAAACGGGAGAAACGATTGAAAAGACGGATGATTCACCATCCTCTTGGACAAAAGAACAGTTAGAGGCAGTAATGGAACTGGAAATCCCTGCAATTGACTTAAAGCAGTATATACTTGATGAAACCACGGATGAAAACTTGGCCTTAACGCTAACGCAAATAAAGCAAGAACAAGTGCCAGGAGAAGGAAACTTCGCGGTCGCGGGCCATCGTGGCTACCGAGGCGACAGGCATTTCCGGCAATTGCCAAATGTGCAAAAAGGTGATGAAATTCGCCTTCATGCCGATGACGGCAAAACGTATATTTATGTGGTCAAGAGCACGGAAATTATCGAACCAACTGATGTAGATGTGTTAAACGATGGAGAGCAGCCGGAAATTACATTAATTACGTGTACGCTGTCTGGCCAGCAGCGTGTAGCGGTGAAAGGCGATTTGATTGATGTGATTGAAGCGTAGAGAAAGAATCAAACAGACGAGCGACGGTTAGTGCCAACCGTCGCTCGTCTTATTTTTTTAATTCACGTTTCAAATAGCGAATGCCGAGAATAAGAAAATAACCACCAAGCCCAAAGAAGCCGAACAAAAACACGATTGCAAAAATCTGATAAAGGGCTGTTCCGATTGAAAATTGGTCCAATGGTAGACTTCCTTTCCTATTATTTTAAGAAGCAGCGAACAGACAGGCGTTGATCCTGGAAACGCGTTAGCCTGCTCATTGCTGATGAACGAGCTGTTAAGCGCTTTTATCCGTACTGGATCAGCATTAATGGCCTTTTTTCTTTTTAAGCCTGCGAAATAATTCGAGCTGTTCACCTAAAAATTCTTTTTCTTCCTCATCTAAATTCGTAAACGTATAAGCAGAGCCGTTTTCTTTTACTTTGTCGGACGGGGCAGTTTTGATATCTGTCTCTCCCGCAATATACGCAATGGAAACATTATATTTCTCGGCGAGCTGCTTTAATTTGGCAATCGAAGGTTCGTTGCGGCCTTGTTCGTAAAAACCGTATGCACTTTCCGTAATGCCAAGGAACGAAGCGACTTCTTGTTGCGTTAGCTGGTGAGCTTTCCGCAGCTCTCGTAAGCGGTCATTCAGTTCAGCCATAAACAAATCCTTCCTATTTGTTATTGTCACAATTATACAACTAAAAGTTGGGTAAAGGAACAAAACGAACATGAACACTCTGTAAAATTGGGTAAAACACTTGACTCCCTAATTTACGTTGGCTAAACTGACTATAAATGGGAGCGCCTTCCTACATAACTCCATGACTTGCACGTGCTATTAAGGGCATTCGGTACGGCCACTGCCGTGTATCCTCTTACGAATTGAAGGCGCCTCATTTTGAAAAGACTGATTTTATTGACAAGGAGGTGAAGAAGTGGCGGATATCCCCTACAGCGTCTGTTCCTGTTTATACACGGGCATCCAAAAAAGCATTGCTTTTCTGACAATGCAAGCCAATGCCGTGCAAGCATCAAAGGAGTGTGTATGGAAAAGGTATGACGACCAGCTGTATCACGAAGTAAAAGAAGCGTTGCAATGGCACCGCCAACATTGTATGGCTGATACGAGCCATTTAGAAGAAGCGTTGCGTGTTTTTGAAAACGCCTATAACCAAGTACATGATAAATAGGAGCAGACGTCTTTCTCTGTAAGGTCGTTATGGTACGACTGCGTATTAATAAAAACGGTACCATTAACAGCTAGCAAAAGTGGCGATTGCCACAGAAGCCCCACTTCAAGCAATCCGGCTGAGCAAGCAGTGGGTCGTTCACGTGTGAAAAAGGGGTTGACTATGAAAGATGCATATCTCATTTTAGCGGTTGTAGGATGGGTGCTGTCCGGATGGTATGGGACCAGTCGGGGGAAACCAACATAGCGAAGAAGAATACCTAGATATAGAGTCGCTTGAAGAGCGCGCTCTGCTGTTGGCTTTTACTATCGAAGCGCTGTCTGCTAAAACGATATAGGAACACCAAATAAACGCAAGCGTCGCAGCGATTGAGACGTTTGCGTTTTGCTATCCATTTCATGTTCTCATCAAAAAAGAAAGAAACCAGACAGCGTGTGGCTGCTCATCCGCTGCGGCTCTGCGAAAAGCCTCTTGGACAATTTGCTGAGAAGCTCGGTCAGCTGCTTTTAGGTAGAAATCCACTGTATTTTGTTCATCGTTGAATGCAAATGTTAACCCATCCCGATAGTGGGCTGGGCATTCCTCCGTTATCTGTGGTCTTGGCTGTCTGTTCGTCAACTGTATGGCAGAAACGCGGATAGGTGTCTGTCTTTGTTTGTTACTCTTGTTTCTGGTGTGTAGCGTACGCAATTAGGGGGAGACAGGAGCAAGAGCGGGCTTGAAAAAGGGAAATGGTCCCGTGCTAGCAAAGTTTGCGCTAACGATCGATCGAGGAATACGGGTGGGAGCGGGTAAAAAGAAAGGGAGCTGACCAATAAGTCAGCTCAATTACAGTAGGCCATCTTATCTATACCATCAGGCTAAATAGGTTAGCTTCTCACTGCTTAAAGAAACAAAGCAATAATCAACAAGAGAGAGAAAAGCAGAAAGGCGCCATTTAAAACGAGCCCAATGATTTTGACAGATGGTTTAGCAGCTTTAAACGCGAACAAGACTCCAACAATAGAGAGGAACGTCCATAAGCCAATCGTATATGTCGGTTCAAATTGAAAAAGAGTGCTCACATAATACAAAATAACGTTTAAACAAAACAGGATAATGGCTATCATCAATCTTCACTACTTTCCTTTAAAAGTCTACGTGCTCTTTTAGTTGATCAACTCGGGGGATTCTTTCTTATATAATTGGCGATCGACAAGTTCACGATAAAATTGGTGATGCTCGATTAATTCATCGTGTGTTCCTTCGCCTGTTATTTCCCCGCTTTGGACAACAACCAATTTGTCTGCATGCTGCACGGTCGACAATCGATGGGCGATTACTAGCGTTGTCCTAGAGAGCATGAGTTGATTGAGCGCTTCTTGTACTAAAAATTCCGAATGGCTGTCTAGATGGGCGGTGGCCTCGTCTAACAGTAAAATTTGCGGATTTCGCAAAATGGCTCGAGCGATCGCAAGTCTTTGTCTTTGCCCACCAGATACTAAAATGCCTCTTTCGCCCACTTCCGTTTCTAAGCCGTTTGGCAAAGAGGTAATAAACGAAGTCAAATTTGCTTTTTCTAAAGCTGCGTGAATGTCGGCATCGCTGCTTTTTTCAGCATGCCCATAAGTAAGGTTGTAGCGAATCGTCCCCGCCATTAGCGGAGAATCTTGGGCGACATAGGCGATCTTTTGTCTCCACTCCTGGACATCAAAGTCATTGATTGGTTGGTTGTCGTACTCTATCGTCCCTTCGCTTGGTGGATAAAATCGTTCTATTAATGAGAATAAGGTGGTTTTACCTGCACCGCTAGGGCCGACAATCGCCGTTACTTCACTGGCATTGGCGGAAAAGCTTACATTTTTCAGGATTTGGCTGCCATTCGGATAAGAGAAAGACACATTGGAAAATCGAATGCCATTTACGCGGGCAACTGTTTCTTGATTGTGCGGATAAGATACACTGGCCGCTAATTGAGATTCCAAATTCTCCTCCATAATATAGGTGATCCGTTCTGTGGCGCCTTTTGCTTTTTGCAACTGCGTAAAAAAGTGGCCCATTTGTGAGATTGGAGGGATGATTTGGAACATGTAAAAAACAATCGCAACTAATGTGCCGGCCGATAAAGTGCCATTGGCCACTTGTATGCCTCCGTAACCAAAAACGACGACTAATACCAACAAGGTAATGGTTGTCATCAATGGAGAAATGATGGCCATTATTTTTCCGGTGTCCAATCCATGTTTTAACAGTTGATCGATTCTGTTGTTGCCTTGAGATGTTTCCGGGTCTTCTGCTATAGAAGATTTGACTAATCTAATATCTGACAACACACGCCCTAAATCCCCTTGAAATGATGCTGTCTCATCTTGTAATGCCTTCGACACTTTGTATGTTTTTCTACCTAGTGGTTTTAATACAGCTAGCGACACAGGGACAATTAACAATAAGAGCAGCGTGATGCTCCAATTTAATGCAAACAGAATTATAATCGAACCAATTATTTTAATGGTTCCAGATAAAAAAGGAATCAATTGATCGGTAAAAAAATTTTTAATAACATTTGTGTCATGAGTAATTCTGCTCATTGTTTCTCCGGAGCTGTTCTGGTCATAAAATGAGACTGGCAATCGTAACACTTTGTGCCATAGATCTTTGCGTAATTTTGCCACCATGATCTGACCAATGTAGATCATCATATACATGGAGATGCCTGACAGAATAATTTGTACGATAAAGACGCCTGCGATTAGGGCAGCTGTTGTACCACTGAAATTTGATTCAACAGTTATGTCCACGAGATTCATTGTTAATAAGGGGACAGCAAGAGAAAGCGCTGTTTCCATCAGGACTAAAAACAAAGCTAGCCCAAGTAGCCACAGTGAAGGGCGGTAAAGGCGCATTAGAGAAATGAACTCTTTTAATTGAATCGGTCGTTCAGTTGTAGACCCCATATGATTCTTCCTTCCTGGTCGAAAGTTTGTCTGATAGCAGTTTCTTGAAAGGCAAATTGTTTGTAAAGCTTGCAAAAAAATGCGCTTCCTCGTAGTGCTTTAAAATGTTTTTGAAGGGAACACCTTTTTTTTCTAAACATAGCCCTTTATAATAAAGAAATTGCCCGACATATGCCGTACAAGCATAATTCCTAGATAATTGCAGACCTTGTCCTATATCTTTTAAAGCAGCATCATAGTGGTGGTAGTTCAGTTCAATGATTGTTTTTTGGTACAAAATATAGATTTTTAAGTTTTTTTTGTGCAAATAGGTGTTTTTTCCTTTAATTCCTTCAACCGATGCAAGGCTTTTTTGTAAATAGTCTAACGTTTCGCTATATGAATATGTTTTCATGTGGGAATGGATAATGCCTAAATATAAATGAAACTTTGTTTGAATAGACTGTTCAAATGGCAAACAGCCCGCCATGCATTTTAATTTCATCCATGTGGTTTGAGCATCCTTTTTCCTGCATTGATATTCGGAGAACAGATGATGGATCCTTATATAATCTTTAAACCAATTAGGGAATTCCACCGCCTGGCCACAGTCAATTAATTGTGCAGTTAGCCTGTTCAGTTCCTCGTACTCTTCATGTAAAGACAGTTGTTCAATCATTTCATAAGTGGTTTCGATGTATTCACCATTGTAGGACGTGCTGAGCGTTAAAAAATGGTCGACAGGCACCCCTAGTTTAGAAGCAATGGCTTCAAGCACGATTATGTTTGGAATGTACTTCCCATTTTCAATTTTGCTTATTGCTGATTGGCTGACAACGCTAGAGCTAATATTTTCTTGCGACATGCCTAGTTTCATCCTTAAGTTTCGGATCTCCATGCCAATTCGATTATCCATCATATGCATCTTCCTTATCATAACCTGTATTAGTTGGTTTTTTTAAGTGAGGATGGTTATCGAAAGATTATCAGGCGTTTATCAGAAATATATCAGATCGACCAAATTTCAACATGTATTTTCCAAAAAAATAGGGGCTATAGTAGTGAGTTTTTCAAAAAACAAACAAAGTTATTCTAATTGTCATAATTTATAAGAGATACTGTAAAAAAACAGGCTCAACATCGACATGGATCATTTTTAGCCAATTAATGACTGAAAACGATATTTCCATTTTGCTAAAATGTTTTTTACAGTTAATTTGTGCCGGGGATTCCTGGCAAAAAAAATAGGGGAGGAATTATAAAATGGAAAAAGCTTTTGACTTGGATTTGGAAGTAGTACACACGAAAGCGAAGGATGTACAACCAGATTTCACAAGCGTCAGTTTCTGTACTCCTGGTTGCGGGGAAACGGGTAGCTTTAATAGCTTCTGCTGCTAAGAACAAAGACTTTTGATTATTTACATGGGATTGCCCCTCAAAAATCTTGTATTTTTCCAAAATACAGATTTATAAACTTGAGCAAGGGCAATCCTGTTTGTTTTTCATTTGAAAGGGGCGTTCATAGCGATGAGAAAAAGCGAACAATTATTATATGAGCCTGTAGACACAATCATGTTGAGAGCACCGATTTTGTCATTATCGCATGACCATCAAAACGCGTCCAAAGACGATATTATCCCTATTTTAAAAGAATACATAGAACGGCCTGAAATAAAAGAAGCACTAGCGGTTGCCAGCCCTAATTTATTTCAGTCTTTAGATAAAATTCATGGCGATCCCCGTTCCAAAAAAACGAGGAACGCTGTTTCCAGCTTGTTAAAGTTTTTAATAAGGATGTCTAGCCGGCCAACTCCTTTTGGTTTGTTTTCAGGCATTGCTATTGGTGAACTTGGCAATAAGACAGTGGGATCTTTATTAGACACGAAGCAACACCAAAAGAGAGCACGTCCAGATATGGAGTGGTTGCTTGGAGTAGTCAGCAAAATAGAAAAAAACCAAACGATCGCTAAAAAGCTTAACGTTGTTTTTAATGATGCTGTGTATCAGACGGACGATCGAGTCTACCTTCATTATTTTTCTAACTGTGGACAGTTACGAAGCAGTGAAAACCAAGAGCGAAAAGACAATATCTCGATCAGAAAAACAGTGGTGGTGGAGTTTGTCCAATCGGTAGCGAAAAAGCCGATTTCGATCTCTGAATTAATCAATCAGCTTCAATTAACATATACGAGCGCCTCTATAAATGAAATTGAATCGTTTGTATGGAATTTATTCCAACAAGAATTTCTTATCAGTGAATTAAGGCCGCCAATCGTTAACTGTGCGCCTTTATCCTATGTCATACAAATCCTTGAATCCATCCCTGAAGCGACGGAAATAGGGGCGATGTTAAAAGGAATTGAAGCCGATATCGAAACGTATAACCAATTGCCTATAGGGCAGGGATTAGATTTCTTTCAAACGCTAACGGCTAAAATGCAAGACATTCATCCTAGCAAACAGCCGTTGCAAGTGGACTTGCGCTTAACATGCGCAGAAAAGGTTAGGATAAATCGGTCAATTGGCGAACAAGTGGCCAATGCGGCAGAGTGGCTGTGGAGGCTTTCAAAAAATGAGACTGGAGTCGCCCATTTAAGGGAGTACCATGTTGAATTTCTTGAGAAATATGGGGTAAATCGAGAAATTCCTCTGCTAGATTTGTTAAGCGATGAGAAAGGTTTAGGGGCGCCGCCAACGTATAAATACCCGCCTTCAGCAAAAAGTGTCAACCCGCCTCAAATGAAGAGCACTCATCGTTTGTTAATGGAAAAATACATCCAGTGTTTAAGGGAAAATGCAAAAGAAATAACATTGACCGAATCTGACCTGCAAAAGCTAATGGATAACGACACAGATGACGTTTTTGCTCCCAATTCCGGGGAATTATTTGTTGAAGTGCTTGCTTCATCAGCAGAGGAAGTTGATAAAGGAAACTATCAGTTGGCAATAGGAACCAATGTGGGCTCCCAAGAGCTAGGGCAAACATTCGGCCGTTTCTCGGATATGATTGCTAGCGAAGAGAATAGAAATTTGATGGAAGAACAAAAGAAAATAGAGGAAACATGTACGGACGTTGAAACCGAATACGTAGAGTTGAGTTTTCTGCCCCAAAGTGGCCGTGCAAGCAACGTTTCTATTACGCATTCCACACGGAATTTACATACGACTATTGCCACCAATGCAAACGGCCAAAACAAAAAATTGTTGTTAGAAGATATTTTGGTTGGGGCGACACTCGGGAGGTTTTATTTAAAATCGAAGAAGTCGAATAAACGTCTCGTATTTACGTCAAATAACATGTTTAATTACGAGAGTGCACCAAATTGTTTTCGGTTTTTAAGGGAGGTTTCTTTAGAAGATGGAAAGGCGATTCAAGGGTTGAATTTGGGAAGCCTTAGAGAGTTCGCTTTTATTCCTAGAATTACGTCTGGAAAAGTCATTCTTTCACCGGCAATTTGGAAAATAAACGATCAAATAGAAGAATTATCTGATTTTTCTATGCCACTTGAAGAATGGATAGAGCAATTTTCAACATGGATGAAAAAAATGCAGGTACCAGAACGGGTCTTTATGGCTTATGGGGATAACCGATTGTACATCCACTTAAAGAATGACAACCATTTGCAGGAATTAAGGTCGGAACTACGGCGCAGAGGACGGGTACAGTTACAAGAAATCATCGGCGGTTATCGGGAGAAGCAGTGGGTAAAAAGCCCTTTAGGCAGACATAATGCTGAATTTATTGTTCCTTTCAAGAAAAGGCCTCATGTGCCCGCAAAACCAACGGTGATGATTAAGCCAGTTGCAGAAGTGCCAATTGAATGCAGGGAAAAAGAACCGGGGACGGACTGGCTTTATTTTAAGCTTTACGGGCCTACCCACAAACAGCAAAAACTGATTTCTACACAAATTCCAACGCTTGTAGCCGAGTTAGAGAATCACAAACTTATAAATAGCTGGTTCTTTATTCGCTATTATGACAGCGAGCCCCATCTGCGGCTAAGGTTTCACGGAGATCCGAAAACCTTGTTGGCTGGTGCACTGCCGGTATTTCAAAAATGGTATGCAGCCCAGCGCCTTGCGGGGAACGTTAAAAAAGTTGTAATTGAGCCATATGAACGGGAAATTGAACGATACGGCGGCCTTTCGCTTATGCCTCTAATGGAGCGATACTTTGAAAAAGACAGTTTGTTGACATCAAATTTGCTTGGATTGAGTAGTAAGCAAGCACTGAAAGAACCGCTAGAATTAATCGCATCCATGTATGTTGTTTATTTTCTAACGGAGTACGGTTGGCACCATGAGAGGCAATTGGAGTGGATTTCCAAGTGGAGTGAGGATCCAGCTTACTCCAAGGAGTTTAGGCCTTATCGGAATGATGTGCTTAAATGGCTAGATCAAGAAGAAAACTGGAAGGCTCTAAAGGAGCAGAAAGGCTTTCTCTTTAAGCTGTTTTCTAAAAACGAAGCAATCATACACGAGCTATCCCATAATATGGAGAAAACGCCGATGACCAATACAGAGGAAAGAGTTGTCGGGAGCTTGATCCATATGCATTGCAACCGCTTGCTCGGCACAGACCGTGATAGGGAGAAAAAAGCAATGGCGTTTGTGCGCCAAATTATTGAAAGTCAAAAGCATTGGAACAAAACGAAAGGGCGACCATTAAACGTATGAGGTGATCCACCGTGATAGAGAAGGTAGTTGATGACCAAGAAAAACAAGAAACGAAACGAATTATTGCCCGTTTGACCGAGAAACTAAACGATCCACAAAAAGTGGAAGAGATTGTAATGGATAAGAACAATGTCACGACGATTAGCAAAGTAAATCCGTGGGACCCTGTTTCTTTATCTCATGGTTTTGCAGGAACGATTTTATTCTTCTCTGAATTGCATAAAATGTATCCTGAAGAGAAGTGGGATCATGTGGCCCATAATCATATTGTCTACGCTAGCAACTATCTAAAAAATGGGGTCCATTCTATCTCTTTATTTGGTGGAATTACAGGATTTGCTTTTGCTGTGTTCAATGCATCTGAAAATGGTACAAGATACCAGAACTTATTGACAAAACTGGATGAAGTGATTCGTAGGGTAGCAGAGAATGAGATCGAAGAAGAAAAACAAAGGAATGGTCTCGGCGCTCTACCAACTTTTTATGATGTGATCCAAGGATATTCTGGAATTGGAAGGTATTTGCTTGAAAGAAGAAAGGATACGCCAGCTTTTAACGGCTTAATTGAAGCGATTTTGCGCCGGTTTGTTGAAATGACTGCCACCATAACATGGGAAGAGCATGAGGTTCCAGGATGGTATGTTACGCAAGAGAATCAATTTTTAGAGAAGGATAAAAAGATTTATCCATTTGGCAACTTCAATTTGGGCCTTGCCCATGGCATCCCAGGGCCGTTAAGTTTTTTATCTTTATGTCTATTAAAAGGGATCGAGATACCAGGGCAAAGGCAAGCAATAACCACGATTGGCAATTGGCTCGTCCGTCATGCGAAAAGCAATTCAACTGGTGCCCCAGTTTGGGCCCATCGCGTAGGTGTGAAAGAAGCTATAGTGAACAAATATACCGTTATAGATGAACGGGAAGGCTGGTGTTATGGCAATCCTGGTGTTGCCCGGTCGCTCTATTTAGCAGGAAAAGCGCTGAACGATCTTCCCTATCAGGAAATGGCGGTTAAGTGTTTCCACGGTATTAAGGAAAAAACATTAGAAGAACTAGACTTGCAAAGTGCGACGTTTTGCCACGGAAAGAGTGGTTTGCTGCAAATCATGGTACGGATGAAAAACGATCTTAACATCAATGATTTTGACAAGCTCATCAATCAATTGGAAAACGGGATTAAGGAACAATATAGGGATCAGCATCCGTTGGGATTTAAAGATTTTGAAATCGGAAGCCGAACAAACGAGTTAGATAAAGCGGGCTTATTGGAAGGGGCAGCTGGCGTTGGATTGGCCTTATTGTCGAGGACCGGTGACGACAGTGATCTCTTCTGGGATAAAGCGTTTTTAATCAGTTAGGGGTGAGGATGTGCCGGAAAAGGAAGAAAAAAACATACTAGTCGGAATTTCTGGATCGATCTCTGTCATAAACATGCCCTCCTATTTAGCTTTTTTTAAACATACGTATGGTCATGTCAAGGTCATCATCACAGAGCAAGCCAATAAGTTGTTTCCTGCTTCCTCTTTGTCGTTGTTTTGTGATGACATTTTTCAGGATCACAATGAAACGATAGATCCAAATACGGCCAGCCATGTCGGGTTAGCTAGGTGGGCAGATCTATTTATTGTCCTTCCCGCTACGGCAAATAAAATCGGCCAAGTTGCTAATGGCTTAGGCATGGATCTTCTGTCATCAACCATATTGGCTTCTACGAAGCCTGTGCTCTTTTGCCCAAACATGAATGAGGCGATGTGGAACAATTTTTTTGTAAAAAGAAATATGGCGTTGATTAAAGAGGGAGGACATATTATCATCCCCCCAGTGGAAAAAGAAGCATATGAAGTGGCTTCGGGAAGCATTCGAAAAAACTTTATTATTCCAGATATGTATACCATCGCTCAAGAGATAGATAAAGCCATGGCTGTAGAAGAAAAAAGCTAGGATGCCGTACGGTACGTCCTAGCTTTTTTGTTGTTTTGGCGGATGTTGAATTTGATTTTTTTCTGATAGGGAAAAGGGATAATCATTTTTAGAAAAAGGAGTGATAGCCGATGGAAAAGATCATTGAAACAAAGAATTTAACAAAAAAAATAAAAGGAAAACCGTTAGTGGAAGAAATCAACCTTTCCATCGCCAAGGGAGAGATCTGTGGTCTTATCGGTCCTAATGGTGCAGGGAAAACGACGATTATGAAGCTGTTGACGGGATTGCTCATCCCTACAAGCGGAGAAGTGAAACTGAATCAATGGAATGTGCATAAGCAGCGAAAGGAAGCGATGCGTTCTGTTGGCGCCATTATTGAGTCGCCCATTTTCTTTGAATTCATGACGGGTCGCGGAATGCTCTTAAACCTTGCCAGACTCCATGGGTTGAACAAACAGGAGCGACAGGATAAAGTCGCAGAAGCATTGACGATTGTTGGTCTAGATGGCCGCGGCGATGAAAAAATACGGACGTACTCTTTAGGAATGAAGCAACGTTTAGGGATCGCTCAGGCGCTGTTAGGCAATCCAGAGATTGTCATATTGGATGAGCCTGCCAACGGCCTGGATCCGATGGGGATGAGGGAATTGAGGGAATTGATTTTGCAATTAAATAAAGAAAAAAATATTACGTTCTTGATATCAAGCCACTTGCTCGACGAACTCCAAAAGATATGCAGCACGCTCGTTATTATTAAGCAGGGAAATGTCCTTTTTTATGGAAAACAAGAAGAGATTTATGACAAGGCAGAGAATAATTTAGAAGATATTTTTATCGGGATGATGTCATAATGGGACAGCTAATCATTAGTGAATTTGAACGGTTATGGTCGAGATGGTCCATTCGGCTGCTAGTATTGGCCTTGCCGCTATTAGTCATTGTTACTGGTGTTTATTTCCAAAACCACAATCAAAACAGGTCAATGGATGCTGTTGATTACGCAACCGCTTTAAATTTTCCTATTCTCAGCATATCAGAGCATTTGTTTATTACGTTCAACATTCTGCTCATTTTTATTTGTGCCTATGTGATAACCGAGGAATATCAACAAAAACAAATCAAATTAATAGTGCTTCGTGCTTATTCCATGAGCCAAATTTTTCTGTCCAAATTCATTGTGATGGCAACTTCTTTATTTATTTGTTTCTTTCTTTATTATTTGGCTTCCTTCTCCATTGGGCTGATCATGTTTGAGATGCCTGAAAGGTCGATTCTTTTTGTTTCTGAAGCAGACGTTACAAATACGGAGATGGTTCGTTATGCATTGAACTATTATGGCATTGCCTTTCTTACTAGTCTTACGGCGCTCTCGTTATTTTGCTTTATCGCGATTTTAATGCCCTCTGTCAATGCTTTATTAGGAAGCGGCATTTGCATTCTTTTCTTTTCGATTGTTGGTCCGCAGCTGTTAGAGCAATCAACCGCTTTTGCCGAAGGGAGCAATATATCTTATGTGGTGTACGCCTCCATAACAAAAATTCAATACACCGGTATCTCGTTATTGCTTTCAGGCGGGGAATTGAGCGGTTGGCTAATAGCCGTTACTTCGTTTTATTTGTTGGTCTTTCTTGGGGGCGCGTATTTGGTTTTTACTCGCCGAAATTATTATGTGTAAAGGAGCCGTATGATGAAACATTTAATCATAAGTGAATTGGAGCGGCTTTGGAAGATGAGAATGATGAAAATCCTCTTGTTGCTGCTCGTAGGCATCTCCTTTTTTTCCGCTTACTTTTTGACTTGGTTCGATCTAGGTCTTTATACTGCAGATAGTGAAACGCCGTTAAATGCTGTTAACTTTTCCTGGTTTTTGTTAAGGGAAGTCTCTTTCTTTGTAACACTAGTCATCATGCCGTTGTTTTGCGTGGTTGTTTTGAACTCACCAATAAAAGCAAAAACGTACAACTTAGTGTTGTACCGTCCATTTCACCGTTTAGAGTTTTTACTGTCTAAATGGGGAACGCTGCTTCTGATTGCTGTCTTCATCACCGTGTTTATTTGGCTCATTGGTGTCATGTTAGGCTTTTTCTTTTACCAAGTTCCAGAATACGTGACTTTTTATGGTGACCTTACACGCTATTCCATACTGAATGGATACATTTATTCAGCTAAGCTCTATTTTTTGTTTTGGGCTGTCATTGCCGCTGGAATTGCTATTGCCAGTGTGATGTCGATTATGGCACCAAACCCGATTATTGCTTACTTCTTATTAATGATTGCCTATGTGGTGCCAATTTATTTTTCAAATGAGCTGACATTTTTGTTGATGCCCACTCAATCCATTTTTATTTCGCTTTCGGAAACGAACATGCCATTGCTTTACATGGCGTTGCCGTTAATTGTTCTGTTTGGCGGAGGGATTTCAAGTTTATTATGGGTAAAGCAAGATTTTAAATAAATGTTTTGTGAGGGGATAAAATGGAGCACATTCTGATTGTCGATGATGAAATTCAAATTACTTCAATTGTGGGAGAGCTGTTACAGGAAGAAGGCTACCAAACAACAGTCGCAAATGACGGAATGAACGCGATAAAGCTGATTAAGGAGCAGGATTTTGACTTAATCATCCTCGATATCATGATGCCTTATGTGAACGGGTTAGATGTTTGCCGTAGCGTAAGGGAATTTACCGATGTTCCGATTTTATTTGTTACCGCTCGAACAAGTATGAACGACCAAATTAATGGGCTAAACATAGGGGGAGATGACTACATAAACAAACCGTTTACCCATGAACAGCTACTTGCTAGAATCAAAACTCATTTAAGGCGGGAAAAACGGAAGCAACAACCTACAGATGAACTCGTCTATGGAAAAATAAAACTCGACCGGCGGACAAATGAGCTCCGCTATGGCGAAACCCCATTGTTGCTCACAAACAAAGAATTTAAAATTATGGAAATGTTAATGAGCAACCCAAGGCAAATTTTTTCGAAAGATCATCTATACGAGACGATTTGGGGAGTAGAAGCAACTGGACAATCACACACGGTGACAGAACATATCCGAAATATTCGGATACGCATTCATAAAATTGATCCAATGGCAAATCTGATCCATACTGTGTGGGGAGTGGGCTATAAACTTGAATAAAAAAAGAACGTCCATTAAACAGCAAATCCGATTAACAATAGCCAAGACGATTTTATTAAGTTTCTTCGCTACCATCATTGTCGTTTTGGCAAGTTGGGCGATTGTCATGAGCATCGATGACCGCTATTATGCCAATTACTATGAGAGCCAAGTCCCCAAAATAACCGATCAAGTACAAAGCTTGAATCGTGAGCTTGTCAATTCGCAAGCGTCGGGGGCCAAACAATTAGAAGAGATCATTCCCACCCCAGGCATGGAATACCAAGTGCTGGACGAACAAGGAACATTCTTGTACGGTTCATTTTCCGCTAACGTCAACCCAGAAGGCGTCCATTTGTTAAACAAGGTCAACAAATCGTTTTTGGAAGAGAACACCGCCACATCGTTTATTCCGATTGTCGACCAAAATGGTACATTTGCTGGCAGTGTCGTACTTCAATATAAACTGGAATCGGAAGTTGAAGCCTTATTTAATATTTTTTTTGTTTGTCTATTCCTCACGCCATTTTTCTTTATTATGATCTTTACCTATTATTATGCGAGCAAACTAGGAAAAAACTATTACGCAAGGATTCAAAAATTGATTGTCGCCACAGAATTGGTCCGAAAGCAAAATTTAGATTTTGAAATCGAGGCTGACGGAAACGATGAAATCACAAAACTTTCGACTTCATTCAATATAATGAAACAAGCGTTGCAAGACGCTCTTTACCAGCAATGGAACTTGGAAAAAAACCGTTCCGAGTTTATTTCGTCTGTCTCCCATGACTTAAAAACGCCATTGACGATCATGAAAGCAAACGCGCAAATGTTGGAGAGAAAGATAAAAGATGAGCAGCATAAAACGTATATTGCGAATATGATCGGCGAAATTGAGAGGACGGAAAAACTCGTACAAGAGCTTGGTACTAAAATGAACGACGAAGAGTCTTTTTTTGCCATTGAAACAAAAACCGTCGAACCAGGTCATTTTTTTAAAACTGAATTTGCAAAGTACAAAGATTTTGTTCAAAACGAAGGACTGACGTTTCACACTTCCGTTCTCGACTACAGAAAAACAGCGAACACGATTCAGATAGATGTGCAAAAAATAACGCAAGTGATAGACAACCTCATATCAAACAGCTTACGCTTCGCCGAACCATATGATGGGCATATTGATTGTCATGCAGAATGCCATGACGATTACGTAAAAGTGACTGTAAGCGACAATGGAAAAGGCTTCACTGAATCAGACTTGCATTACGTCTTTCAAAAATTTTACCAGAATAACGATAGTGCTGACCCTCATAAAGGACTTGGGCTTTACATCGTCAAACACATAATCGAAAAACATGGCGGAAACGTTCAAGCATGGAATGACAAAGGCGCAGTGGTTTCCTTTCAGTTACCTGCTGTCCCAAAAAACAGCCACTAGCATTTTGCGCTAGTGGCATTAAATTTCAGTGGGTTTTAATCAAAGCACACAATTCCTTGGTTTTCAATCGCTTCGGCACGGGCATCGCCAATTCCTTTAATTCGTTTCATGTCATTATAAGAGGAAAAGGGCCGGAGTTGAATAATTTGTGCGGCTCGATCTGGACCAATTTCATAAATCGCTTGCAGCTCAGACTCGGAAGCACTGTTGATTTTCACCGTTCCAGGCCCACAACTATTGGTACTTGCGCTTTCTGAAGACTGTGCAGTCTCTGTTTCTGTGGTAGCGGTTTCATTTCCGTTATTAGTCGAGGCGCTGGCCACTTCTTCTTCCAACTTCGAGATAGTCGTTTCCTTCTCTTCAATCGTTTGCTCTTTTTCTTTGATTTTATCGTCTAATGCAGCAAGCTTGTCCTCATAATCTTCACTAATTTCAGCAGTGATGCGTTCTTCCAGTTCTTCCTCGATTTGTTCCCGAAATTCCTCTTCCCATTCAAGTTTTGCTTCCTCTAATTGCTCTTCAAAAGAACCGTCAACGTCGCTTTCTTCCGCCTGTAGGAGCTCCAACTGCTCTTCAGACTCTTTTAACGATTCCTCAGCTTCCTCTAACGCAACAGTCAATTCTTCCATTTCCGTTTCTTTGTCTTGTAAGGATGCTTCTAAGGTTTCGATTTTTGCTTGCGAACGATCTAGTTGGGCGGATTGGGCTTTATTTGGGTCTTGCGTACTGTCGTGTAAGATAGAAGTAACAATAAGTACTGGAATCACGTATAAACATACTCGACTTCTTGATGGTAGCCGGATCAAGCTCGGTTTAATCAATCCTAGAATAAAAGCAAATAGGGAAAGTGCCGCCAAAATGAAAAATAACGTATTCAAGCTAGTTCCTCCTTTGTGGTGTAATATGGTAATTGTAACAAACTATCAGACTATCGTCATGGGTTAATTTGCGTAGGGGAGGAGTTGATTTGTTTATGAGTTCTTATATAAGGGACGCGCATCTATGATGCACAGCCATGTTCTATTCAAAATAAGCATTGTGTGAAACGGTTGACAGGTGTACTTTTTTTAAGGACGGTGTGTTGATATGAAAGATTTTTTTCGAGCGCTTTTCTTATTTGTGGTTGGCTTTGTATGGCTATTAGTGCCTATCTTCTGTTTTGGACAGTGGTAACTCCCTTATGGGCCATCATCCCTTTTCTCGTTTTCATTAGTATGGGCCTGTTATGTCTTCGTATTTCTAAAAAACTAAATAATAGAAGACAATGAACGTTTTTCTCTCAATAGTGAAAGATCTAAGGTAGCTAGAAAAACACTAGTGCCGAGTCTCTCATAACTACCTTAATCAATTGGTATAACTACTGGTAACGTTTACTGATTTGAAGTAAACTAATGGAAAATGAAAGTGAATGCGAATGTTTATGATTAATAGTCTATGGTTTGAAACATCGGAAATTGCTTAAATAATTAGTAGGAGAAAATGCGTTATGACGATATTAATCCTAATTGTACTATTGGGCTTTTTAGTGGATTTTTGGAAGGCTAGACAACAAAGAAATGAAATAATAAAGCAGAACAAAGAGATGATTGCCTTGTTAAAAGAACTAACGACAAAGAAATAATTTTGTGAAAATGGAAAAGTCACACTAAAATAGGAGAGTCTTTGTGTGTAGGTAAAAGTCATTTTGAACCATAAGCTGCCTGTTTCTCACCAAGAGATGGAAAGAACGATTACGGTTACACGCGACTTTGCCGATCTCAATCAGAGAATCATGATCTACGTTAGATCAATTTGAAATTGAAAGAGAAACAGGTCACATACCTTGAAAGCAACCAGTGTTTTTTAACTTACGGTTTAAAAGCAGATGCACAAAGCATCTGCTTCTATTAATCTCGTGACGCATCCAACTCCTCTATATTCCTCACCACATTCATTCGGGGATGGTACCCAACGAGGTTGACCATTTGCCTGCTTAATTCAACTACCTTCCTGAAACATTTCAATCCAATCCTGTTGTCCGTTTTCTTGATACCATCGCGTTCTCTAAGAGCGGACATTGCTTTATCGTAATTGTAATTATACGAACGAATCACTCAATTTTAGTGTGATACGGTTGTTAAACTAAGCCATCTTGTCCTCTGTGTCATAACGTATATGGAGGTGATGATGAGATGGCAAATAAACTATTGGTATTTGCAGATACTGGGATCGATGATGCGATGGCGATTATTTACGCCTTGCAGCATCCAGACGTGGAACTGGCGGGCATTGTAGGTGATTTTGGCAATGTAAGCCGCGATCAGGCATTGCGCAATGCATCGTATTTGCTAAGTTTGGCCGATCGGAAAGGGGTTCCGGTTATTGCTGGAGCGACTCGAGCGCTAAATGGAGAAGAACCGGAATTCTTCCTGGATATTCATGGAGAAGAAGGTCTTGGGCCGATTAGGCCGCCCATTCCAGCAGAGCGTTATGCGAATCGAACCAATTTTAGCCGTTTGTTTCAAGTGATTAAAGAGAATCCAAATGAAATAACCATTGTCGTTCTCGGCCGTTGCACGACGCTGGCAATGGCTTGGATGATTAATCCTGCCGTTATGAAACGGGTGAAAGCGACGTTTCTCATGGGAGGCGCTTTTTTAGTGCCGGGAAATGAGACTGAATTAGCGGAAGCCAATTTTTTAGGAGATGCCACTGCCGCCAATTTTGTTTGTACACATGCGCCAAATGTAACGGTTGTGCCTTTGAATGTGACGAGGGATGCGTTGCTAACGCCAGCCGACGTCAATTTGATTGACTCTAAAGCAACGACGCCATTGCTTCGTACTATTAAGCCGATGCTTGACTTTTATTATGAGTCTTATCAAGTTCTCGAACCTGGTATTCAGGGAACGCCGCAACATGATCTAACAGCATTGATGGCGGCAATGGAGGTCCCGAATTTGTTAAGCTATAAACGGCGCAACGTTCAGGTTGAAGATCAAGGTCGATACTCATCGGGACTAAGTATCGCTGATTTTCGCCCTGCCTCGGGCGCATGCAGTGGACCTTACTGCCCGCGCATAGCTGTTCGTCTAGATTTTTCTGTTTTTCGGACAAATGTGCTTGATATTTTCACAAGAAGCTAAAGCAGCCCAGCCAATAAATCGTTGCTAGGCATTACGCATTCTTCTCTTCCACAAATCAACGTCCATTGTGTTGAAAAAGTGTCACTTACATCACAAGCTCTGATCCTTTTTCAGCTAGAGATGCTTTCTGATAGAGAGGGAAGGGATGCAAATGCTGTTCGATTAATTAAAAGGTTTGAGATTGATAGGGGCGTTGTAAATTGAAGTAGAAAACAGTTAGAGACACGGTCGAGGAGATCCGAGCTGACTTGAACTCTTTTTTCAACCTTCTTTGCAGCCGCATCTCCTCTCATGTTTTTATTTCGGTGGACAAGAGCCTTTCGAAAATGAGTCGCATCATTTGAACAAACGATTTGCCCATTCCAGAGTCTAAAGCACTTCTACGTGAAAAGGGGGAAACCGTTTTTGTTTTTTAGCCTTCAGTAGTCAATTGAGGATAACGATTAAATGAAAGAAATAGTCATTGACAAACAAGCACTTCCGTCATATATTATCTGTAACCGGTTACATGTGTTAGGAGAATGAGTATGACGACAATTAAGGATGTTGCGAAATACGCTAAGGTTTCCGTAGCGACCGTCTCGCGCGTGTTAAACCAAAAAGGCTATGTCAGCAAAGAAGCTGAACAGGCTGTGAAGACAGCTATTGAAATGTTAAATTATAAACCAAACGCTGTAGCGCGTACACTTTATCATAAAACATCAGGAATGATTGGGTTGCTTGTCCCTGATATAGCAAACCCTTTTTTCCCCGAACTTGCCCGAGCGATTGAAGATGTGGCACTCAAGAAAGGGTACACGGTTGTGCTGTGCAATACTGATAACGAGTTAAAAAAAGAGCAACATTATGTCCACGCTCTTCAACAAAAGTATGTAGACGGGCTTATTTTAGCGACTGGCACTGGGACATATGAACACTATGAGACACTTGACTTGCCTGTAGTTGCGTTGGACCGTTTTGTTAGCGCCAACATTCCGACTGTCGTATCTGAAAACAAAAATGGGGCAAAGGCTGCTACGGAGCACTTAATTGAACAAGGTTGTGCATTTATAGCTCATTTGCGTGGACCGAAAGGCCTGAATCCTGCTGATGAGAGATACGAAGGGTTTAAGGAAGTTGTTGAAGCAAATGGAATTGCTCATATCATCGTGGAGACGGGCTTTCAAATAGAGCAAGCGGAAGAAGCCGTTCGTGCTTTGCTTGAAAAACACCCGACAATTGATGGTATTTTTACAAGCAGTGATGTAGCAGCGGCTGGAGCGATGAAAGCAGCTCATACATTAAAACGCTCGATTCCAGAAGACTTACAAATTGTAGGCTTTGATGGCATTTTATTTGGCAATATGTTGGTGCCTTCGTTAACAACCGTACAACAGCCGATATACGAGATGGGCGAACTGGCGATACAACTATTGGTGCAACTAATAGAAAAAAGGTCTTTGCAGTCGTATTGGCATGAACTGCCGACGACTTTAACAATACGAGGAACAACAAAAGGAGGTGGTGCCTAGTGGTTAAACGAAAAGTGGCTGTCATTGGTAGCATTAACATGGATATGGTGACGAGTACGGACCATGTGCCAGCTCAAGGAGAAACCGTAATGGGAAAGGGCTTTAAAACAGTGCCTGGTGGTAAAGGGGCAAATCAAGCTGTGGCTGCAGCTAGGCTTGGTGCTGACGTCCGCATGATAGGGCGTGTTGGCGATGATGCCTTTGGCGAGCTGCTAAAGCAGGGGCTTCAAGATGAAGGTGTTTGTGTGGATCATGTGGAACCCGTTACACACTGTAGTTCCGGAGTAGCTACGATTCTGCTTTCAGATGGGGATAACCGAATTATTGTCACAGCTGGAGCAAATGAATATGTGAACGAAGCATTTTTATCTACATGTGAAGAAGTGATTGCAGACAGTGATATTGTGTTGATTCAATTGGAAATTCCGTTAAAAGCAGTTGAGTATGCAATTGCCCTTTGTAAGAAACATCAAGTACCGGTCATTCTTAATCCAGCGCCAGCACAGAAGTTATCGCAACAAACGTATGAGAATAGTACATGGATTACGCCAAATGAGTCAGAGCAGGCACAGTTGTTTGCAAATACGAATGTTCATTTAAAAGAGAAACTAATTGTTACCCAAGGTGCTGCTGGCGTGATATGGACAGAGAATGGGGTAGAACAGCGTATTGCTGGTCATCGCGTTATGCCAGTAGATACAACAGGGGCAGGTGATACCTTTAACGGCGCACTGGCTGTTGCGCTTGCAAGCGGAAAGCCAATGCGAGAGGCGGTGATGTACGCTAATGCAGCGGCAGCGTTATCGGTACAGTCATTTGGCGCTCAGGGCGGGATGCCGAGTAAAGAAGAGGTGGCTGCTTTTCTGTTGGAAAGACAGTAGTGTCTTTTTGCAGGAAGGATCAACCTATCAAGCATTCAGGAGGATCAACCATGAAGAAATTAGGCATCTTAAATCGTGATATTGCCCGGGTGCTTGCGTCGCTAGGGCATACAGACCAAATCGTCATATCAGATTGCGGATTACCAATACCGTCTAACGTTGAATGCATCGATCTTTCCATTAGGTTAGGTGTACCAAATTTTGTTGATGTTCTAACAGAAGTATTGGCCGATATGGAAGTGGAGTTAATGATGGCGGCAACAGAAGTTAGAACAGAAAGCCCGTCCATTCATCAGGAACTGGAAAACAGGCAAATTTCGATTCGTTATTTGCCTCATGATGAATTGAAAGCGGAAACAAGTAAAGCGAAAGCAATCATCCGTACAGGCGAATGTGCACCATACGCCAATGTCATCTTACGCGCAGGGGTTATTTTCTAAAGAAGAGGTGTGGCTATGATTGTTGAAATGAGCCAGATAAGCAAGTCATTTAGTGGAAACCAAGTATTGAAAAATGTGTCTTTCACGCTTGAAAAAGGAGAAATTCACGCGTTAATGGGCGAAAATGGTGCTGGTAAGTCTACCCTTATGAAAATTTTAACGGGCATTTATCCAAGGGATGAAGGGGTTGTCCGTGTGAAAGGGAAGGAGGTTGCCTACACGCATCCAAAAGATGCGGAAAAAGACGGAATTGCTGTCATTCATCAAGAACTCAATATTTTGCCAGAGCTGTCAGTTGCAGAGAATTTGTTTCTTGGCAATGAGTACACCGTTGGAAAAACGGGTTGGCTTAAAACCAAAAAGATGAACGAATATGCTGAACAACAGCTGGCCGAGCTTGGTCTTAAAGTAAAAGCTTCGGACCGGGCAGGTGCTTTATCAGTCGGGAAGCAGCAATTGATTGAAATTGCCAAAGCCCTTATGACAAATGCAGACATTATTATTATGGACGAGCCAACAGCAGCGCTAACAGACCGGGAGATTGATACATTGTTTACTGTTATTCGTGGCTTGCAGGAGAAAGGCGTGACTTTCGTTTATATATCGCACCGAATGGAAGAAATCTTCTCCTTGTGCCAACGTATTACAGTCCTTCGTGATGGAAACTATGTGAGCACGAAAGTCATTGCCGAGACGAGTTTTGATGAGATCGTCAAATTAATGGTCGGTCGGGAGCTTGGAGGTCGCTATCCTGATCATGATTTAGAACCAGGTGCGGTAAAACTCGCCGTTAAAAATGTGAGTAGAAAAAATGAATTTGAAAGCGTTACCTTTGAGGTGCGGGAAGGTGAAATCTTTGGTATTGCTGGTTTGATGGGGGCGGGGCGCTCAGAAGTGGTGGAAAGCATTTTTGGCTATCGGCATTTGCATAGTGGCACGATTGAAATTGATCAAAAACCAGTTGTATTTAAACGACCGGTTGATGCAATTGAGAATGGTATTGCCTTTGTGCCAGAAGACCGAAAAACAAAAGGACTTATCGTTAATTTTTCAGTTCGGGACAATCTCTCCATAACGAACTTAGCAACTGTTTCTTCGGGAAACATGATGTCTTCTACAAAAGAACAGGCTCTTTATCAAGAACTTGTAAAGAAGTTAGGTGTCCGTACCTCTGGACCACACCAAAAAGCGAAATCACTGAGTGGAGGAAACCAGCAAAAAGTGGTTATCGCTAAATGGCTTGGTATGAAGCCGAAAGTGCTCATTTTGGATGAACCAACTCGGGGCGTTGATGTAGGTGCGAAAAAAGAGATCTATACAATTATGAATGAACTGGCCAAGCAAGGTGTGGCAATTATAATGGTTTCTTCAGAACTGCCGGAAATTATCGGCATGAGCACACGCGTTGCCGTGATGTTTGAAGGCAAATTAATGAAAGTACTTGACCGCAATGAGTTATCAGAAGAAACGATTATGCACTATGCGACGGGAGGAGACAAACATGTTCACCAATAAACGAGTCAAGGCATTAACAGCGACGCTTGGTCCATTTATCGGCCTTTTCCTTATCATATTAATTATTAGCATTCTAAACCCAGGATTTTTATCAGCGCCGAATCTCCTCAATGTCCTTCGGCAAGTATCCATTAATGCGCTCATTGCATTTGGAATGACGTTTGTCATTTTGACAGGTGGGATTGATTTATCAGTTGGTGCAATTCTTGCTTTTTCTGGAGCGGTCACTGCAACCTTACTTTCGTCAGGGATGGACCCGATCTTAGCGATCTTAATTGGATTGCTTGTTGGAGCAGCACTTGGTGCAATAAATGGCATAATCATTGCAAAAGGAAAAGTAGCACCATTTATTGCGACACTGGCGACGATGACGATTTACCGAGGCGCGACCTTAATGTTTACAGATGGCAGGCCTGTATCAAACTTAGGTGATTCTACATTGTTCCAAATGCTTGGAGGCGGCTACTTTTTTGGAATTCCAATGCCGGCGATTACGATGATGATTAGCTTTGTTATCTTGTACTTGATTTTAAAGAAAACCACATTTGGCCGTCGCGTATATGCAGTTGGTGGCAATGAGGAAGCATCGATTCTATCAGGCATCAAAGTCGACCGAATTAAGATTTACGTATACTCTCTGACTGGATTTTTGGCAGCCGTTGCTGGTGTGATTTTAACGTCGAGGCTAAATTCAGCTCAACCAACGGCTGGCACGATGTACGAACTTGACGCGATTGCTGCGGTTGTGCTCGGGGGAACGAGTTTAACAGGTGGAAAAGGGTGGATTGTCGGAACGCTTATTGGTGCCTTAATCATAGGAGTGTTGAATAATGGGTTGAATTTGCTTGGTGTCAGCTCTTTTTTCCAGCAAATGGTTAAAGGAAGTGTCATTTTACTTGCAGTCTTGCTTGATCGCAGAAAAACAGCTTAAGGAGTTCTGGTATTAGGATGGCTCTTAACCTATCAATATCAGTCGGTGTTTATGTCAGGAGATAGCTTAACTTTATAGAGGGAGGATTTACAATGAAAAAACGACAATTATCGGTTGCAATGATCGGAATCGCTGCACTAATGGCGGCTTGTTCAATGGAATCTCCAGTTTCTGAGGAATCAGAGCCAGTAGACGGTTCCAATGGTGGTGCAAATGACGGTGAATTCACAGTGGGCTTTTCCATTTCAACAATGAACAACCCGTTTTTTGTCACTTTAGAAGAAGGGGCAAAAGCGAAAGCAACTGAACTTGGGTTGGAAATGATTTCAGTCGATGCGCAAGATGACAATGCCAAACAAATCAATGATGTGGAAGATTTAATCCAGCGAGGAGTAGATTTAATTCTTGTGAACCCAACAGATTCTTCGGCAGTGGCAGCCGCTATTGAAGCAGCGAATGCAGCGGACATCCCTGTTATTACTGTTGACCGTGCAGCTGACAGCGGTGAAGTTGTCACACATATTGCATCCGATAACATCGCGGGTGGTGAAATGGCTGGTGAATTGTTGCTTGAGCTTGTTGGCGAAGGGGCGACTGTTGCTGAACTTGAGGGCATCCCCGGCTCATCAGCTGCACGTGAACGGGGAGAAGGATTTAACAACGTCGCAGATGAGAATTTACATGTAGCTGCAAAACAAACGGCTAATTTTGATAGAGCAGAAGGTTTGGCAGTGATGGAAAACATCTTGCAAAGCAATCCCGACATTGCTGGTGTGTTTGCCCATAATGACGAGATGGCGCTCGGTGCACTCGAAGCTGTATCCGCTATTGGTCGTGACGATATTGTTGTTGTTGGATTTGACGCCACAGATGACGCTGTAAACTCTGTTGAAAGCGGAGGTTTGGCAGGAACCGTTGCTCAACAACCAACGCTAATTGGAGAAGAAGCGTTGGAGGCTGCATTCTCTGTTCTGAGCGGTGAGGAGATTGATGACTTTATTCCTGTCGAACTTAAATTGGTTCAACAGTAGAAGGAGAAAGGCTCGGTGCGTACGTGCCGAGCTGTTTTGATTGCTTGGAACGGCTTAAATAATGGTAGAGGAATTCCACTAAATTACCTTGATTTTTTAATAAGAGATAAAAAGAATTACAGGCGAATAGAAGGAGTTGTCCCAAAAGGTCATAGATAAATGACCTTTTGGGGTGGCTTTTTTGCATTTAGATAAAAAAGCACAAAAAAACCGCCCAATCGTTTAAAATGAAGGTACCACTACCAAAATTCAAACGAAAGCAGGCGATTTTTTTGCGTAACCCAAAGGTCACTTTCCAAGAGTATACCATGAATCAACTCTATCTGCCTATGGATTTTTCCGATCTTATCCCCGAACATCATGTCGCGCGTGTGGTCAGTGACGTGGTGGATGGGTTGGATGACGATTTCTTTGTTCGCGCGTATGAAGGTGGAGGCAGACCCGCCTATCATCCGAAAAT
>NZ_FRBS01000008.1 GCF_900142675.1 Shouchella rhizosphaerae
TATCCGGTATTAGCTCCGGTTTCCCGGAGTTATCCCAGTCTAAGGGGCAGGTTGCCCACGTGTTACTCACCCGTCCGCCGCTAACGTCCGGGAGCAAGCTCCCTTCTGTCCGCTCGACTTGCATGTATTAGGCACGCCGCCAGCGTTCGTCCTGAGCCAGGATCAAACTCTCCGTTAAAAAAGTTTACTTACACACGGATGTGTTGGCTTCGGTGTTGCGACAGGACGTCGCGACCTTAACCGAAGATCCTTAGCTTCATTGCACAACCGAAGTTGTGGCTCACTATGATTGACGAGATACCTTGTATCTCTTTTACGCTTGGCTTTTGTTCAGTTTTCAAAGGACTTGGTTGCCATTTCAGCAACTTTTTCATTGTAGCAAAAACAGCGACGTTTGTCAATAAAATCTTTTGTTTTTGCTTCGTTTGGTGAACATCGCATCTTAGCGACAAGAAATAATATACCACTATAAAACAAAAAGCGCAATACTTTTTTAAAAGATTTTCTTATCTGTTTGAACAGGCAGTTGGCTGACCTGTAGAAAACATCAGATCAGCCAACCATTGCTTATTCGCCTTGCTCGCGGTTACGCATTTGCGGGAAGAGAATGACGTCCCGGATGGAAGGTGAATTTGTCAACAACATCACAAGTCTATCAATGCCAATACCGAGACCGCCTGTTGGAGGCATGCCGTATTCAAGCGCTTCAATAAAATCTTCATCCATTCGGTGGGCCTCATCGTCACCTTGCTCACGTTCAATTAATTGTGCTTCAAAGCGTTTTCTCTGGTCAATCGGATCATTAAGTTCAGAGAATGCATTGGCATGTTCACGCCCAACAATAAACAGCTCAAAGCGATCAGTAAAGCGCGGGTCTTCCTCATTTTTCTTTGCAAGCGGGGAGATCGCCAAAGGATGGCCATATACAAATGTAGGCTGAATAAGCGTTTCTTCTATAAAGTGCTCAAAAAACTCGTTTACAACATGGCCAAATGTCATTGTTTCTTTTACTGGCACTCCATGTTCTTTTGCAAGTGCCCGCGCTTCTCCATCGCTCATCTGCTGCCAAAAATCGACGCCAGTCTTTTCTTTAATCGCATCAACCATATGGACTCGCTTCCAACTAGGTGCCAGTTCAACGGTGTGTTCTCCGTACTGGACCGTGGTCGTGCCTAAGACTTCCTTAGCAATGTGCGCGATTACGCCTTCTGTCAGTTCCATAATGTCATGGTAATCAGCATACGCTTCATAAAGTTCAATCATTGTAAATTCTGGGTTATGGCGAGTTGATATCCCTTCATTTCGGAACACACGGCCTATTTCGTATACTTTTTCCAAGCCGCCAACGATCAAACGCTTTAAATGAAGCTCAATCGCAATACGCATGTATAATTCCATATCGAGCGTATTATGGTGAGTGACAAATGGCCTAGCAGAAGCTCCACCAGGGATGCTATGCATCATCGGCGTTTCCACTTCAAGAAAGCCTTTTTCATCTAAATAACGGCGCATGACTTGAATGATTTTACTTCTTGTTATAAACGCGGTTCTTGATTCAGGACTCGTAATTAGATCAAGATAACGCTGGCGGTAACGTTGCTCAACGTCTTTTAAACCGTGATATTTGTCTGGCAACGGACGCAATGATTTCCCTAGTATCACCAGCTCCGTCACTTTCACAGACATTTCTCCTACCTTCGTCTTAAATGGACGCCCGCCGACACCAACCATGTCGCCAATATCTAATGATTTGAATAAACCATACGCTTCTTCCCCTACGGCATCCTGACGAACGTATATTTGAATCTGCCCTCCTATATCTTGAATGTGGGCAAACCCGGCCTTTCCTTTGCCGCGTTTTGTCATTAATCGCCCTGCAAGGACGACATGATCGTCTTTTTCTTCAAGCTCTTCTTTCGTAAACGCAGCAAATTGCTCAATCACTTCATTTGATGTATGCGTCCGTTCAAACTTTCCGCCAAATGGGTTAATCCCTTCATCATACAATTGATTTAACTTGTCTCGGCGCACGGCAAGCAAATCATGCATTTCCAATCCTTCCGTCATCGCTCTCAACCCCTTGTCCTCATTCACTGAAAAAGGGTAGACCGAGTAAACCGGTCAAACCCTTTGCCGTTCATTACTACGAACAGTGTACTATATCGCAGAACTCTCCGCCAGTTCGCGCCCCTCTAAGAAATCAACGTATTCATAAAGGGCTTTTACTACATCATCCCTTGTTTCAAATTGGTTGACTTTGTCGCGGATTTTCGCTTTGCCGCGCAATCCTTTAATATACCAAGCTGTATGTTTACGCATCTCGCGCACTGCCACACGCTCGCCTTTTAAAGCAACCAAACGATCCAAATGAATTAAACAAACTTCAATTTTCTCGCGTGGAGTCGGTTCTGGAGGAAGAGTACCATTCTCAAGATATTGGATTGTACGGTACAACATCCACGGGTTTCCGAGAGCTGCACGGCCAATCATCACACCATCAACGCCATATTCGTCGAGCATCCGCTTGGCGTCTTGCGGTGTAGCCACATCACCGTTGCCTATAACCGGAATGTTCACTGCCTTTTTCACATCGCCAATTATATTCCAATCAGCCACACCCTCGTACATCTGAACGCGCGTGCGACCATGTACGGCTACTGCACTTCCGCCCGCTCGTTCAACTGCACGAGCATTCTCGATGGCATAAATATGGTCTTCATCCCAGCCAATCCGCATTTTGACAGTTACCGGCTTTTTGACTGCATCGACAACGGCAGCGACCATTTCGTAAATTTTTTTAGGGTCAAGAAGCCAGCGGGCTCCTGCATCACACTTTGTAATTTTCGGCACTGGACAACCCATGTTAATGTCGATGATATCGGCATTGGTGTTTTGGTCTACGAATCGCGCTGCTTCTACTAGTGTATCTTTTTCTCCACCAAAAATTTGCAAACTAAGCGGCTTTTCCCGCTCATCTACGTAAAGCATTTGTAACGATTTTTCGTTTTTATGCAAGATGGCTTTGTCACTAACCATTTCCGCGCAAACTAGGCCGGCGCCAAATTCTTTCGCAATTAAGCGAAACGCCGGGTTGCATACTCCTGCCATAGGCGCGAGTACGACTTGGTTTTTCATTTCTATATCGCCTATTTTCAGCATAGGTCACACCTCCATTTGCTCTCCTTTGTATCATCTCCGCTTTGGAGATGTATAAACCCTTCAGGACCAATGATCCTGCTATATTCACCTAAATTCAAGATACGCTTACAGCAACAGCGTTTAGCTTTCTGTATGGACGTATTGGTCAACGCCGCTCCAATCTCTCCACCATGTTACACCAGCTTGCATCGCCGAAGCTAATTCAGCCACTGTTTGCTTACAGGTTTCGCTGTATACATCAGGCGCTATTTCTGCAAGCGGAACGAGCACAAACGCGCGCTCCCACATTCGTGGATGGGGGATTTGCAGCTCACCCGTCTCTATATTTTCATGATCAAACAACAAAATGTCAAGATCTAGTGTACGAGGGCCGAAGCGGATAAGGCGTTTTCGACCAAGTTTCCTCTCTATTGCTTGTGTTGCTGCAAGCAATGAAAACGGGCTAAGGGTTGTTTCGACTTCAGCAACCATATTTAAAAATGGCCCTTGGTCCGTAAAGCCAACAGGCTCCGTTTCATATATGGAAGAAGCTTGAATGACTTGAATCGAGGCATCGGCGTCAAGCAGCTTCATTGCTTCCTGCAAATAATTTTCCCGGTCTCCTACATTCGAACCTAACGCAATATAAGCCTTATGCATGGCGTGACCTCGTTAGCTCGACTGCAACCGAGTCGTAATGCCCTGCAATGGGCGGATTAGGCTTGATCACTTTCACTGTACAGGTTTGCAGTTGGTCATACGCCTGTAAAAGCTCGGCGCTAATCCGTTCAGCCACTGCTTCTACCAGCTTGTACGGTTTTCCTTCAACAATCGTTTTAACACGCTCATGTACGTCGCCGTAATCAATGGATGCCTGCAAATCATCATGGCGTGCAGCATGCCTTAAATCGAGCTCAAGCACTAAATCGACGATAAAGTGTTGGCCCAACTTTGTTTCTTCTGAATAGACGCCATGGTATCCGTAAAAAGACAGTTGATTTAAAAAGATTTTATCCAACATCATCACTCCTTTTCAGCATGGCGTCCATCATAATGGCCATGCGTGCCATTTCCTTCACATCATGGACACGAATGATTTGACAGCCTTTCGCGATTCCTAAACAAATGGTCGCGCCAGTGCCCTCTATACGTTCCTCAACCGGCAAATTCAAGGTTTTGGCAATTAAAGATTTTCTTGAAGTACCAAGCAACACTGGCAAGCCCATTTCGACAATTTGGTCTAGTTCACGAATAACCTCCAAATTTTGTTCATACGTTTTCGCAAAGCCGACCCCTGGATCAAGCCAAATTTGCTGTTTTTGTACACCTGCCCTGAGGCAGATGTCAATGCTTTCTTGCAAATCAGCTTTCACATCTTCCATGAACGATTGATAATTCATATTCTCGCGGTTGTGCATCAGTATGATTGGAACAGCAAGGTTGGCAGCAACTGTCGCCATTTCCGGATCAGCTTTTGCTCCCCAAACATCGTTAATAATAGCAGCGCCAGCATGTACTGCTGCTTTTGCCGTTTTAGCTTTGTACGTGTCAATGGAAATCGGGACGTCCATCCGCGCTGATATTGCTTCAATGACGGGAATAACCCGTTCCATTTCTTCTTCTGCTGGCACAGGGGTGTACCCTGGCCTCGTTGATTCTCCGCCAATATCAATTAAGTCAGCGCCAGCTTTCACAAGCTCATGGGCACGGTCAACCGCCGCGTTAAGACGATTGTAGCGGCCCCCATCTGAAAAAGAGTCAGGCGTTACGTTTAAGATGCCCATCACTTTTGTTCGTGCTCCCCTATTGACTTGAAGAGAAAATCGCTTGCTCATGTTGTTTTGCTTCCTCCATTCGCTGCATGTGTGTAGTTGGCAGCAATGACCGGCACAAGCGAGCCGATTTCCAGCTCCCGGCCGTCCAATCTTGTAATAGGCACGACGCCTTGGATTGAATTCGTGAGAAAAAGGGCATCCGCTTCATGAAGAGCTTCCGCTTTAAATAAGCCTACGCGCACTTCATGCCCTGCCCTTTGTAATTGTTTGATCACAAAGCTTCTCGTTACTCCGCCTAAGATGCCCGTTTCTAACGAGGGTGTGAAGACAACATCGCCTTTTATCCAAAATAGATTGGAGACAATGCCTTCTGCTACATGCCCTTCTTTTGTTAAAAAAATGCCTTCAGCATGAGGGGACTGGTTTAGCTCTTGCTTGGCGAGAACATTATTTAAATAGTGATGTGATTTTAGCCGCACGCCCCCTTCAGGCGTGTTCCGAACAGTGTGTAAAACAACAGCTTCTTTGTGAAGCGGCTTTTTAGGCAATGGCTTCATATACACGATTTCCGTTGGCGCCTCATAGCGATCTGGAAACAAGCCAATCTCACGCATGCCAGCTGATACATTCCAGCGGACATATCCTTCCTCGAGCTGATTTGCTTCAAGCAATGTATAGACGGTTTCAAGCGCCCGTTCTTTTGTCAATGCGTAGGCAATGCCGACTGATTCTAAGCCTTTTAAAAGACGGTCAATATGCGCTTCGAGCAAAAACACCCCGTTTTTATGGGCAGCAAAAGTCTCAAACAGACCAATGCCGTATAAAAAACCGTGGTCAAACGCAGAAATGGTCGCCTGCTCTTTTGCAACAACAGCTCCGTTTATACTGAGGAACATGCCGTGCCACCTTGATAAGAATCAATAAATTGACGCAACAACGTTTTCCCCTCTTTCGTCATAATCGATTCGGGATGGAATTGGACGCCTTCAATCGCCAACTCCTTATGGCGAATCGCCATCACTTCCCCTTCCGTTGTTTCCGCACTAATTTCAAAACATCCAGGCAACGTTTCTCGTTTAACAATAAGCGAATGGTAACGCGTGACGACAAGCGGACTCGGAAGACCAGCAAATATTGTTTTTCCATCATGCTGGACATTCGATGTTTTCCCGTGCATCAGCCGCTCCGCCTGAACAACATGGCCGCCAAAAGCCTGGGCAATCGCCTGGTGTCCTAGGCATACGCCAAAAATCGGCACTTTCCCTGCAAAAGCACGAATCGCCTCTAAGCTGATTCCTGCTTCGTTTGGGCTACATGGCCCTGGAGAAATCATGATACAATCAGGATTTAAGTCGGCTATTTCCGTAATCGTTATAGCATCATTCCGTTTGACGACCAACTCTTGTCCCATTTCGCCTAAATACTGAACCAAATTGTACGTAAATGAATCATAATTGTCGATCATTAAAATCATCTCTTGCTCCTCCTAAGCTCTGCTCGTTTTTGTTAAAACTCTCTGCTCTGCTAATTCAAGCGCACGCCATAGCGCCTGCGCCTTTTTCATTGATTCTTTGTACTCGTTTTCGGCATTGGAATCAATCACTATTCCAGCGCCTGCCTGGACATGGGCGTTCCCATCCTGACACAGCATCGTGCGAATGACTATGTTTAGTTCCATGTCGCCATTAAAACCAATCCAACCAATGGACCCTGTATATAGGCCGCGGCGAACGGGCTCCAACTCTTCAATGATCTCCATTGTCCTTACTTTTGGCGCTCCCGTTATCGTCCCCCCTGGGAACGTTGCCCGAATGCAATCGTATAGCGTCAAACCCTCTGCCAATTGTCCCTTTACACTGGAAACAAGGTGCATAACATGTGAGTACCGTTCAACCACTAATAAATCGTCAACGGCTACCGTGCCGTATTGGCTCACCCTGCCAAGATCGTTACGTTCCAGATCAACGAGCATTACGTGCTCAGCCCGCTCTTTTTCATTGCTTAAAAGTTCTGCTTCAAGCAAGGCATCTTCTTCCTCATTGACACCTCTTGAGCGTGTTCCAGCTATTGGCCTTGTTTCCAGTTCATTGCCCCGCTTTTTAATTAACAATTCGGGCGAGGCGCTAACAATTTGTGTTTTTGGACTATGGATATAACCCATATACGGTGATGGATTAAGCTGCCTTAGCTCTTTATACACACTAAAAGGGTCTACTTGAAGGCTCCGGGTCTGGCGAACGGACAAATTGACTTGAAATACATCGCCGCTTCGAATGTAGTCCTGCACCCTTTCGACAGCACGAACAAACTGCTCTTTCGTAAATGTCGCTTCTTTGCGTGAACGGGAAGTAAATGGATTTCTACTTGGTGTCGGAGCAGACTCTGCTTGCAGCCACCGCTGTTCAAGCAGCGCCACTTTCTCCTGCAGCAATTGGCTATCGCTTCCATTGGCGCATAGCCACAACTGCTCTTCCTCATGGTCGTACACAGCTACTTCCTCAAAAACGAGAAAATAGACTTCAGGCAGTTGCAAATCATCAACCGCGGTTTCCTTTAACGACTCAATTTCTCGGACAACATCATAAGACAAGTATCCAATCGCCCCGCCTTGCATTGGTGGGCCTGTTAACGTGTCTTCTGTTTGGTAGGGGGCAAGTACCGTTTCTAACGAAGATAACAGCGGGCCTTTAAAAAGATGTTTGCCGTTTTGGTCGCTAACCATTAATGTGTGGCCCTTGCCTTCGATCACAGCAACAGGCGTTAAGCCGATTATGCTATACCGGCCTGTCTGTCCACTTTCCAACAGTACATGATGGGGCTCGTCTTTCGCCAATGCGGAAAATCGGTGAAACCACTCGTTTTGCGGCATTGCGATTTTTTTATTTATTGATGTACGAATGGCAGACCCTTTTTGCGCCATAGACTCACTCCGTCTCTAAAGCATATGTGCCTATTCTACTAAACAATTTCTAAGAAGAAAAGCAGCCTCTTCGAAAAGAGACTGCTACAGACGGTAGACAGGCGCATCGTTTGCCTTGTTCCTATCTTTTAAACCCTCATGTCGAGTGGCCGACAAACAAAGCTGGTAAATTATGAATGGGTCGTTTCTTCCTCAAATTGGTACAGCGGCGTGCTCAAGTACCGTTCTCCGTTTGAAGGAATAATCGCAACCACTTTTTTACCTGGCCCTAGCTCTTTCGCAAGTTCTAACGCTCCATAAATGGCTGCCCCTGAGGAAATACCGCCTAAAATGCCTTCTTCCCTTGCCGCACGACGTGCATATTCAAACGCTTGTTCAGTCGATACTTGTAAAACCGAATCATACACATTTGTATTTAAGATGCCTGGCACAAAACCTGGGCCAATGCCTTGCAGTTTATGGGGGCCGGGCTTGCCACCTGACAGCACAGGAGAGTCTTTCGGCTCAATCGCGACAATTTTCAATTCTGGAAAATGCTCTTTTAATAGGCCGCCTGCTCCAGTTATCGTGCCGCCTGTGCCGATGCCGGAGACAAAGCCGTCAAGCTGCCCATCGACTTGCTTAAGCAGTTCTTTGCCAGTCGTTTCACGGTGGATTTTCGGATTGGCGCTGTTTTCAAATTGCTGCGGCATAAAATGCCCGTCTTGTTTAGCTAACTCTGTCGCTTTTCGGATTGCCCCGCCCATGCCTTCTGGACCTGGGGTCAACACAAGCTCAGCTCCGTAAGCGCGCAGCAAGTTACGCCGCTCCATACTCATCGTTTCAGGCATAACCAGTTTTGTTTTATAGCCTTTGGCCGCTGCAACCATAGCGAGGCCAATGCCCGTGTTGCCACTTGTTGGTTCAACAATGGTCGCTCCTGGCTTTAGTTCTCCGGATTCTTCAGCTGCATTCACCATCGCCAGTGCAATCCGATCTTTTACGCTGCTTCCTGGATTTTGGTATTCAAGCTTTAAGTACACGTCTGCATGTTCAGCAGTCGCCAGGCGGTTTAATTTTACAAGCGGGGTATTGCCGATCAATTCCGTAATGTTGTTTACAACGGTCACAATCAAACGCCTCCTCAATCCCTAGTATCTTCATTGGTTTTATAAAAATAGGATAGCAAACATTTTCAGATAAGTCAATCAGACATCTCTGCTTTTCACGCTTTTCGCCTGCGCCAATGAAGCATGGTTTTGTCTACCGTTTGCTCTCGGCTTCTTCTAACAACGCTTTTAGTTCTGCTTCTGTGAATGAATACGATTCATTGCAGAAATGGCACACCGTTTCAGCGCCACCATCCTCTGTAATCATCGCTTCAATCTCCTTCGTCCCAAGGCTAATAATCGCGTTGCCGATTCTCTCCTTCGAGCACGAGCATTCGAAGAAAACAGGTTTTGTTTCAAGGAACTTGACATTTTCTTCTCCAAGAAGGCCATTAATTATTTCTTCAGGTGTTTTGCCCTGTTCCACCAGCTTCGAAATAGGCGGCGTTTCCCCGATCCGTTTTTCAATTTCTGTAATGGTTGCTTCCTTCGCTCCAGGCAGTAGTTGGATGACAAACCCTCCCGCTGCAAGGACGCTTTCATCAGGATTGACAAGGACACCGACACCAACAGAGGAAGGTGTTTGCTCTGAGTTGGCAAAGTAGTATGTGAAGTCATCGCCTATTTCGCCTGAAACAATCGGCACGCTTCCTGTAAATGGTTCTTTCATACCGAGGTCTTTTACAACCGAAAGTGTTCCTTCAGTCCCGACCACTCTCGCCACATCGAGCTTGCCTTTGCTGTTTAACTCTGGGCTGACATGAGGGTTGGTCACTGTCCCACGCGTTGCCCCTGATGCATGGGCATCAACGATGATTTCCCCAATCGGTCCATTTCCTTGAATTCGTACAGTTAGCTTATCCTTGCCTTTTAACATCGATGCCATAAGGGCTCCGCCCATCATTGTCCGTCCAAGGGCAGCGGAAGCAGTCGGCCAAGTGCCCTGCCTTTTGCATGCTTCTTTGACCATTTCTGTCGCTCTAAGGGCAATCGCCCGTACCTCACCGTCGTAGGCTGTTGCTTTTACTACATAATCTTTCATTCAAAACCCGCTCCAATCATTGGTTTTTATCGTAAATATATTTTAGCCCACTTAACGTTAACTCTTGTTCCAAATGTTGAATTTGCTTTGATTCTTCCGCATAAAGATAGGCTAATCCGCCTGTTGCAATGACTTTAGCATCGTCAAGACGTTGCTCCTCCTTGATTCGTTCAACCACGCCGTCAATCATCGCTATATGCCCATAGAATGTCCCACTTTCCATGGAGGCAACCGTTGTCTTTCCTACAACAGATGCCGGCTTTGTAAGTTCAATTTTCGGCAATTTAGATGCTTTATTCGACAAAGCTGCCGTCGAAATAGCCGCTCCAGGGGCAATAACGCCCCCTCGGTAACGGTGCTTTGCATCAATGCAGCAAAATGTCGTAGCCGTACCAATGTCGACTACAATACACGGAGCGCCGTAGCGAGCAATTGCTGCAACGGCATTAGCAATCCGGTCGGCACCGACTTCTTTCGGGTCTTGATAATGGATTGAAAGGCCGGTGCGAATGCCAGGACCGACAATTAAGGGGGTTACGTGTAAATAATCTTGGCACATGCGGCGAAAGCGGTGCATAATTGTTGGAACGACAGACGCGATGATCACACCGGTGACGTCGTTGAAACGGCAACCTTTTTGCTCAAAAAAAGAGTGCAGCAACATGGCATATTCATCACTCGTTTTATCGTGCGTGGTCGCGATCCGAAATATGAATGCTAGTTGGTCGTTCTCGTCGTAGACGCCTGTCACAATCGAAGAATTGCCAATATCAATGGCCAACATCATTGGCTTTGACCCCCTTTTTACCAAAAAGAGAGTGCCATCTAGGCACCCTCTATTTTCGCTTAATCGCGGTTCTCCTTTGTTTCCTCTGAAGACGGTGGTCGGTTTTCGCCTACGTTTGTCGTTTCTTCATAAGCGCCTTCCACTTCTTCTGCTGAATCTTTTGACTGGATGTTCACTTTCATGTCGCCGTTTTTCTTCGACGCATGATGGTTTTCAGGCAGCTTGCCTTCATTAATGAGGGATTGGATTTGTTCGGCATCAAGCGTTTCGAGTTCAAGCAAATTCTTGGCGATAAGGTCTAGACTATCCTTATTCGCAAGCAAGATTTGTTTACAACGCTCATAACTGTCTTTTATGATGCGTTGAACTTCCAAATCAATTTCATGAGCAATCGCATCTGAATAATTTTGGTCGTTTTGAATGTCTCTTCCTAGGAAAACTTGACCGCCAGAACTTTGCCCAAATTGCATAGGCCCCAATTTATCGCTCATGCCATATTCCGTTACCATTTTCCGCGCTATGCTTGTCGCTCGTTGGAAGTCATTATGAGCACCTGTGGAAACTTCACCAAATTGAATTTCTTCAGCGACACGCCCGCCAAGCAAGCCGACAATTTTATCAAGCAGCTCAGGCTTTGTCATAAAATAACGGTCTTCTTTCGGCAGCATCATCGCGTAACCGCCTGCCATTCCACGAGGGACAATCGTTACTTTGTGGACCATGTCGGCGCTTTCCAACTTGACGCCAACAACGGTATGCCCAGCTTCATGCCACGCAACAATGTTCTTTTCTTTTTCGGAAATGACGCGGCTTTTTTTGGCAGGACCTGCAATGACACGGTCAATTGCCTCTTCAATATGTTCCATGCCAATTTCTTTTTTGTCGTTTCTCGCTGCCACAAGCGCTGCTTCATTCAGCAAATTCTCAAGGTCTGCCCCGGAAAAACCAGGCGTTCGAATCGCAATGAGATCAAGCTTTACTTCCTCGCGAAGCGGCTTGTTTCTCGCATGGACTTTGAGCACTTCTTCACGCCCTTTAACGTCAGGGGCGTTCACTTGAATTTGCCTGTCAAAACGACCTGGACGAAGGAGTGCGGGATCAAGGATATCAGCACGGTTTGTAGCAGCAATGATAATGATGCCTTCATTTGCACTAAAACCGTCCATTTCGACAAGCAATTGGTTCAACGTTTGCTCACGTTCATCATGGCCGCCGCCAAGTCCTGCGCCACGCTGGCGCCCAACTGCGTCAATTTCATCGATAAAAATAATACATGGGGAATTCTTTTTGGCGTTTTCAAATAAATCACGCACACGGGATGCCCCGACCCCAACAAACATTTCGACGAAATCAGAACCACTAATTGAGAAAAACGGCACGCCTGCTTCACCGGCAACAGCCCGGGCAAGCAGCGTTTTCCCTGTACCTGGAGGACCGACAAGCAACACGCCTTTAGGAATCCGCGCCCCTATAGCGGCAAACTTGCGCGGGTCTTTTAAAAACTCAACGACCTCGACAAGCTCCTGCTTCTCTTCGTCAGCGCCGGCAACGTCTTTAAACTTCGCCTTTTTCTTCTCATCGCTAACCATTTTTGCTTTGCTTTTGCCAAAGTTCATGACGCGGTTACCGCCACCGCCGCCACCGCCTTGGGCAGAACTCATGAGAAAAATGATGATCAAAAAGATTAGTAAAAACGGCGCGATCATAATGATGGTTGACAACCAGTTGCTTTGTTCTTCTTCTGGTTCAACCGTCAATTCGACGCCTTCTATATTAGAGAGAAGGTCTGCTGTAATATCTGAATTCAGAATCGTTGTGGTGAAATTTTCGCCATCTTTTTGCCCGGCAAACTGTCCTGTGACAACTAAAACAGAACGCTCAGGCTGAACGGTAATATTTTCCACTTCTCCTTGCTCGAGCTTCTCTAAGAACTCATCATAGCGAACTTGCTGGGTTTCTGTAGGATCATTTGAAAAGCTTTGGACCCCTGCAATAATAATCAGCATCAGTATCGTCAAGATGACTATCGTGCGTACTGTACGATTCATTCTGTACCTCCTCCCGCGTCCAACAAAACTGCACCTATCTTACCATAAGAAATCGTTCTATACCAATAATTAGCCTTCATAAACTTCAGGTTTCAGTATTCCGACATAAGGCAAATTCCGGTAGCGTTCTGCAAAGTCTAGACCGTATCCTACTACAAATTCGTCCGGGACAACAAAACCTGTCATATCCGGCACCAAATCCACTTTTCTGCCTTCAGGCTTATCGAGAAGCGTTACCACTTTTACAGACTTAGCCTTCCGGTATTTAAACAACTCGATTAAATAGCTTAGCGTTAAGCCGCTGTCAATGATGTCTTCGACAATTAAGACATCACGCCCTTCCACTTTCGTGTCAAGGTCTTTTACAATTTTCACTTCACCTGAGGAGACAGTGCTTTTTCCATAGCTGGACACGTCCATAAAGTCAATTTCCAAATGAGTATCCACAGCTTTAATCAAATCAGCCATGAAAGGAAGGGCGCCTTTTAAAACACCGACAACTAGTGGAAAACGGCCTTCATACTCTTTTGTGATAGCCTGCCCCAATTCCTTGATTTTTTGCTGAATTTGTTCCTCAGTCAATAAAATTTCTTTCATGTCGTTCTTCATGTACGGTCATGTACCTCCTGTAAGTTGGTGCCTTTTTTTTCGTTATGGCCATTTATGTTGGGAAAAAGTAACATGGAGTAGCTCGCCTTGTACATTAGCGGAGCGGGTGAGAATGCGGGATGTTTGAAGTGAAGGCACCCAAAGAATCGAGTCATTTGCATCGACAAGCAGAGGCCAAGCATCTCTTTTGGCGCGATCTACTTTTCGATCGATAAACAAACGGTTCACTTTTTTGCTTCCGCTCATTCCGCTTGGGGACAGCTTATCTCCCGGCTTGCGATTTCGTATGTATAGCGGAAAAGCCACTTGGCTCACCTGAAATGAAACAGCATCCGTATGTTCCAATTCCAATAGTTCTTCTCGTGTATCCGCCCTGATTACTCCAAGGGGCGTGTCTACTTTACCTGGGATACTAAGCAGATGACAATAAGCTTTTGTTTCTATAAAAGGGGCTGTTGTGAACAAGCACGTCCCGTAGGAACGTTTCACTTGTACCCTACCTGGCAAATCTAGTTGAGCGGAAGGGGCACTTGTTTGGAGAAACGCTTGGATCTGCTCAATTGCATCAGGAAAAACACGCATGTCATTTACTCCGTAAACATTTAAGTGAAGATAATTTAATATTAGATGAATCATTCTTCTTTGTAAAGGAAAGGGGGCAAGACAAAGCGCCTGAATTTCAAGTTCAATGCTTTTCTCGCTTTTTTTCGTTAAAATTTGATCCAAATGAGCTTTCGCCTGCTCCATTAAATAATGGTTGTCCTCCTCTTGCCAGCGGTCAAAACGGCCAATATGTTTATGAATATGGGGGTTTTCCTCAACAAGATAAGGCGCCATGTTCATTCGAAACCGATTGCGCGTATACGCATCGGAAAAATTGCTCTGGTCGATTCGGTAAGGAATGTCCTTTTCGTTGCAGTAGGCGACGATGGAACGCTTCGTTTCTTCAAGTAGCGGCCGCGCCAACACACCATTTGCGAATGGCCTAGTAGCGGCAATGCCTAGCTTCGTCAACGGTGTCGTTCCGCGAGTTAGTTTCATAAAAGCCGTTTCCACTTCGTCGTCGCCATGGTGGGCAGTCAAAAGCACAGTAGCATGTACTCGCTCCATTTCCCCTTGGAAGACTTGGTAGCGGAGGGCACGGGCCGCTTGTTGCGTTCCAACATGGTGCTCGGCTTTAAAGGCAGCAACGTCAACGTCTTTCACATTGCACGGCACGCCGAGGCGAGCAGAGAAAGATTGAACTAGTTCGGCATCTTTATTTGACTCTTCGCCTCGAAGTCGGTGGTTAACATGGACGACAAATAGATTGAGCTTCCACTTTTCTCGCAAATTGGCCATAATGGCAAGCAGCGCCATTGAATCGGGGCCGCCTGAGACGGCAACAAGTACGTTTGTTTCCATTCCAAACAATCGATTGTTTTCTATAAACTGTTCCACGCGTGCTTCCATTCTATTCGCCCCTATAGCTCTCTTCAAAATGATTGTATCAATAAGTATAGGACAAAAAGGATGAGAACAAAAGACATCACTAGGATTAAGTCGATCGGCGCCCCTTTCTGTTTTCTAACTTTATGTTGCTGTTTCCGTTTCACTCGGCTACGCTCTTCGGTTTGCTTCACCGAGGCAAGAAAGTCGTTTTTCATTGCTTCTGCAGATCCATACCCTCCCATTAATGCTTTATAAACAATTTCCCGGTAAGGTTTTAAGAGTGGCGCTTGGTAAATAAGCTTTTTTAATTGGCTTGCCGTATTGCCCCGCTCTTTTTTTACTTGCCGCGGGTAGGCACAGTCGACGACCATCATTGCGGCCGCAAATAAGTCATAGGTCGGCTCCGCCTTTCGTGTTCCTTGTTCCCAGTAACCCCGGTCATAATACTCAGTATATTCCTTAATCGCGCGGCCCACTCGTGTGGTTCCGCCTACATCTAACAGTCTGACTTCAGCTGAACGACGAGTAACAATCACATTTTCGGGCTTTAAATCGCCAAATACCCAGCCTTGTTGATGGAGCGCGCTTAATGCACTCAACAATTGCAATGCCAATACAGGCAGCCACTCTGGCCCTTTGCCTCGGAGGAAGTCAACAAAATTTTCGCCTTCAATATACTCCATTGCGTAAAAAGGAAGGACACTATTGGTAGACAGGAAGTCGTCAACGTCAAATAAGCAAGGCCCAAGCGGCTTGCCTTGGACCTTGCTGAACTGTTTCAGTACATTCGCTTCTGCTGTAATTGACATCGGTTCTGTGCCAATCTTTAACGCCACTGAACCCGTTTCTCCTTCTGCCAAGTAAACATAGCCAGTGACCCCTGCCCCAAGTTTTCGAATCAACTTATAAGGTTTACGGTTCCACTTGCCGCGAAATGCCAGTCCTGGGTAAAGTTCAAAATCCAAATCGCCCTTGGCGCTGTTCATTCTCATCGTCTTCCAATCTCCTTTTGCCCCGTCTTTCCTCAAACACTTGGAGTGCTGCTTGCAAAGCTGGGCCAGTCGGTGTCATTCCCGCCGTTGACAGTTTCGTAAAAGTCGCAGTGAGTGATTGGAGCTTTGGTGTCCAATCAAGCAACCTTTCAATCGGCTTTCTTTTCCCGGGAAATGAATACAGAGAAAATTTTGTATCCCCTGAACGGGAATTTAAACTAATGGACAAATCCAATAACGCTTCCTGCACCATCGGTAATTTATTTGTCATGCTTGCACTCGTGTCGATTAACACAAGTACCTCCAAGAGCACTTTCTCCCCTAGATCATCCACTACTTCCATCACTTGCCCGCGTTTTTCCGGCGGCAAGTCTTCCATTTCATCATTCTGGCCTAATATTTGTTTAAGTTCTTGGTTAACGACACCGTGAAGTGTTTGCGTCATCGCTTTTCTTGTTACCATCTGAACTGTTTTGGCCAGTTGCCTGGCAAAAACAATTTCGCTAACCCCTCCACCAGCTAGAGCAATCGCTTCAACCTCTTGAAGTCCTTTTTCATTTTCGCGGTTTTCATCAGTAATGCCGATTACATTTACCGTAACGTCATACTCTTGGGCCAAGCGCGCAATCGCTACAGGATCTTCGCCGTAATTCGAATGCCCGTCGGTCATGAGCAAAATTTGCCTTAATGTCCCATTCATTCGTTTCCCCTCCATCTGATTTCGTGTTACCATCATGGTCATATTGGAGGGAAAATATACGTTTATGTGCCTGTTGCCTGTTTATAGAACGGCGCGGATTTTTTGTTTTTAGTCGTCTTCGGATGGATCGGGATCGAAGACCATTTCGGCGTATTGTGTTTCAACTGAGTAACGACGATCGTCATATCGTCTTCAATGACAATTCCTTTTTCCGACCGAATGACTTTTTCTAATAGCACATCGGCCACTTCTTGTGGGTCATCGGTTTCAATTTCCTTAATCATACGTTTCATCCACTGCTCCTTGTTCTCAACTTGCCTTTTCGCATCAAACACCCCATCGCTGCACATAATCAGCAAGTCACCTGGCTTAAGCTGCTCGCTAACAACGTCTACTTCAAATTCGTGGAAAATGCCCATTGGCAAATTGCCTGCTTCAATTTTTATGACGTGGTCTTTCCGCTTAATAAAGCTTGGCGTTGATCCAATTTTCAGGAACTTTGCTCCTGCATCTTGCATATCGATCATCGCCAAATCGAGTGTGGAGAACATTTCTTCCGTGTTGCGCAATGACAAGATGGAATTGACTGATTTGATTGCCACTGTTTCTTCAATTCCTGATTGCAGCACTTTTTGCAGCAACTTCAACGTCTCACTGCTTTCCAAATGGGCTTTTTCACCGTTGCCCATGCCGTCGCTTATCGCAACCGCGAACTTTTCGCTATTTAATTTGATCATGGCATAATTGTCTCCAGACAGCCATTCGCCGCCTTTGGCGACTTTGGCAATGCCTGTTTCAACAGCAAAAGGCTTTGCTGACCCAAATGAAATATGGCTATATCCATTTGAATAAAAGCCTGGTTCTTCCCGCATTAACACAATCGTTTCCTTAACTAAATCAGAAAGCATTGGCGCGATAATTTTTTCCGCCTCGCCATTTTCATGGCTGCATAACACACTCATTTCAATTTCAATGCTGCCACTCTCCATGCTGTAAATGTCTATATGCCCAACCTCAAGGCCAGCGTTCCTCAAAGCATCGACCATGTCTTCTTCTTGGATGACATGAGGTTGCTTTTCTTTTTGGATTTCTTTGGCGAAATCCCCCATTACCCGGGAAACGCCAAGCAATTGGTCGGCGACTAGCCGTTGGCTCTCTAACACTTGCCTCTTCAATTCCTTGTTTGCCCGATAATGGTTCACTTCCGCATTAAGGGCAGCCATGACTTGGTCAGGCTTACGGCAATGGCTGCGCCATTGCCTTTGTAATTTTGGATCGACAACCGTTCCATGCACCTCACTTTCCTGGACCATTTGCTTCATAGAATCATAAGTAGCATTAAAATTTTGCACCCAGCACTTTTCTTTCAACATGCACGTTTGGCATGTTTTTTCTGTCACGCGGCTCAGGAGGACATCGACCTCATGGTCATGCTCTTCTTCCTCATTTTTAGAAGGTGTATGAAAGCTGTTCGATAGCGTTTGGAATAAAGACGAAAACCGTTCAACCTTTCCAGCTGTCGCGTCACGGACTTTCCGTAAATATTGCTGCTGTTCCTGGGAATGCTCAACTGTCCCAGGAATATAGCGTGCTACCTTCGTCAGCCAGCTCTTCGGCGTCAGCAAAAATAGCGTGATCGCAATGGCAGATTCTGACACACTTGCCCCAAGCCCGCCCCCTTGACCATACATGCCAATTAAGAGCGTTCCTACAAGTAAGCCAAGTGACACGCCGATCCGTTTCCCTTCCTTTAACAACCCTCCTAACAAGCCTGCAAAGGCAAGCAGGCTCATCTGATAAAGACTTGCTAAACTCGCCAAGCTTAAAATCAAGCCTGTCACCACTCCGACGGTCGAGCCTATTGCAGCCCCGCCAACAAAAGCAAACACTAAAACGAGATAACTGGCAAAGCTATGCTGAAGCACAGCCTCATTTATCGTCCAACCGACTGTTCCTGTCATTACAGAGGCAAGCAAGATAATTAAACAAATAATTTCTTCATTCCGAAGTGCTTGTCCACCTCTTTTTCCTGTCACAAGCGGTATGCTTTGGATAAAGATCATTGTCAGGATAAAGCTTAGCGCCGCTTCGACTGTAGCCATCATCATCGCATATTGGCTTAATCCACCTTCTGTTAGAAATACGAGTGACAGCCTTGTAGCGATGCTAGCTGAAAACACGAGATAAGGGAGCGATTTAGCAGGGTGTTTCATGAACATTTTCATACATTTGTACAGGATAAGAAAGAACCCGATCCCTGCAATCGCAAAAATAAACTGACCATGAAAACTAAACACGGCACCTGCTAATAACGAAGCTGCAGCAATGAGTGATTGAGAGCGCCTTAACAAAAACACAGCCGCCAAGAATGGCAAGATAAATGGCGTCAACTCTGATAAAATCATAGCCCTTCCTAGCAGAAAACCAAGAATGGCAATGAATATGCCCCAATCATAAAGCACCGTTTTGGCTCCGCTTTTAAGGGCTTGTCCACTGCTTGCACATTTGGTCCATATGCCGTTTAGCTTTTCGGCTACTTTCGCTGTACCCATTTCTTCTGACGTCTTTATCACTTTACTGATCATTCTCGCCACCACCCTATTAATATCGTACGTTCACTATAGCAAGCAAAGCTGGAGCAATTTGTCAGAATTAAGGACCAATATCAAAAATTATTTCGACGTACTTCGGGCGAATCAGTGTGGATGATTCACAAAAATCGAATAATAGGGGTTTGGTGTTAGCGTATCTTTGGATAGATGCTCAATGGTTGGCTAGAAATGACGGACGAATTTAGGCATGGGGAACAATCTTTTTTCTCAGTCTGTTGCTTTTGCCGCCAACATCAAAAGCCGCACCTAACGATGCGGCTTCAAATGGTAGACAAACGCATTTTTTTCTGAGTGAAGCTTTTATGCAAATGTAATAATGCCGAGGATGTAAGCGATCACAAGCATGACGATGCTAAATCCCCACATGATAAAAAAGGAATAGCGGATATGTTTGCCCATTTCAAGGCCTGCGAGTTGCAATGCCAGCCATACAGCCGGGGCAAGAGGACTAACAAATGTACCAATGATGTTTCCGATTACGAGCGCATATGCGGCTGAAGTAGAAGAAACTCCGACTTCGGTTACAATCTGTTCAACGAGTGGCAACAATGCAAAATAATAGGCATCTGTGCTTAAAATTAAGTCAAATGGGACGCCAAAAAAGCCGATAATAACATGAATATAAGGGACAACAGCGTGTGGAAGCACGCCGACTATATCGACTGCTAGTGCCTGGAGCATTCCCGACTCGTTTAAAATTCCTAAAAAACAGCCTGCGGCAATGATGATCGTTGCCATCATTAACGCATTTGGTGCGTGCTTTTTAATGGCTTCCATTTGGTCGTCTACGTTCCGTAAATTAAACGGCAGCGCCAGTGCCACGCCAAGCATAAATACGAGCGGGGCCGGCAAGACGTCGACCGCCAATACAATAATGACAGCAGCCATTAGGAGCGCATTGACGGTCATTTGCAGAGCGCCTGCTTTCTTTTGGCTTTCTGTTTCTTTCGAGTCATTTGCCGAGTATGCTGTAGCTGCTGCTTCATTCCATACGGAGCGATTGGCAATTCTTTTCTTTTCTCTAATAGCAAGCAACACCGCTAGACCGATCAGCAACGCGATGCCAATAAGCTGCAAAGGAATAAGCGGCAACCAAAGTTCTCCGGCGCTCATATTAAGTACGGTACCAACACGCGCTACCGGTCCTGCCCACGGCACCATATTCATGATGCTTGCCCCTAGACCGACTAAAAGCAAGAGCAAATACGGGCTCATTTGCAAACGCTTGTAAGTAGGCAACAGCGCCGGGATGGTCAGCAAGAACGTTGTCGCGCCTGAGCCATCGAGATGTGCGACGCAGGCAACGATCACTGTTGCTACTGCTACGCCAATGACATTTCCTTTTGAGAGGGCAAGCACTTTATTGATAACGGGATCAAACAAGCCTGCATCTTGCATAATGCCAAAAAAGAGTATTGCAAAAATAAACATGACGGCGACAGAAATCACATCATTGACACCTACACTGAAGAAACTACCAATGTCATTTAAATCGAAGCCTGCAACGGCCGCGGCTATAATGGGAATAAGCGTAAAAGCAACGATTGGCGACACTTTTTTGCTGATAAGCAATGCGACGACTGCCACAATCGCAATCAGTCCAATAAAACTAAGACTAAACATACTGGTCTCCTTCCAAGCCTTATACTGAGATTTCTCTTATCTTAACGAAACAGGCGCCTCTTGTAACCGTTTCCAATTTAATGGGCATTCTATTCATTTTTTTTATTTTGTCCATTTTGTTTATGAGACACAAAAAAACCCTTTTTTCCTTAACAGAAAAGAGGGTTTCATCCAGTAGAAAACGCTCAATGTCTTTCTACTCGTCTGACAAATGATAGATAGCGGCGGAGGGGATCGAACCCCCGACCTCACGGGTATGAACCGTACGCTCTAGCCAGCTGAGCTACACCGCCTCGCTTTTCACGACATTAGTTAATATACTTGTTTTTTGGGTGAAAGTCAACATTAAAATCTAGAGCAAACCGAATTTCCTTCTCCCATTTCTATCAGTCTGAGTAATGTTGTCGACAACATGAGAGGAGCAGGATTGCCCTGCTCCTCTCTCACTCCTATTTACAAACAGATATACGTTACACAAGCAACATCGCTATCCGCGTTTTGCACCCCGACCGCCGCGTTTAGACTCTGTTTGCCTTTTAATCGTCGACAAACGTTCTTCGCTATCTTTTAGGAAACGGCTCATTTTGTCTTCAAAAGACGGAGCAGGGCGCGACTTTCCGCCTCCCCGATTGTTACCGGAGCGCGGATGAGGGCGCGGAGGGCGGCTTTCTCCTTCGGGACGGTCAACCGCTTTACGGATCGAAAGACCAATTTTGCCGTCTTTTTCTACATTGACGACTTTGACTGTCACTTCATCGCCAACCTTTAGAAGTTCATTTATATCTTTTACATAATGATCCGCAACCTCACTAATGTGAACCAGACCCGTTGATCCGCCTGGCAATTCCACAAATGCACCGAAATGTGTAATGCCAGTCACCTTGCCTTGCAGCTTGCTGCCTGCTTCAATGGACATGAAAACGTACATCCTCCTTAAATTTTGGGTGAACTAAACGTACTCCAATATATTATACCCGACCTGAAATTTTGGTGTCAATCGCTTGACTGCTGCTTGGAGACGTTAATTCTTGTTTCCCCTGGAAGAGTGAGGTAATAGTCACGTCTAGCAATCTCTTTAATGAATTCATCGTCTTGAAAATTGGCAATGTCGCGCAAGAGCTGTTCTTCCTCATTCTTTAGCTGTTCCAATTGTTCAGCAGCAGCTTGTTGTTCTTGCCGTTTATCATTAATATCAGCTCGTTGCGAAAATAGCGTTACACTGCAACAAATAGCGAGCACACTAAAGACGATGCCCATAAATCCAAGCCGGCGATAGAGTCCTTTTCGCCTTTTCGCTTGTCGGATTAGTTCTTGCTGCCTTTGCTCCATATAGTCTGTGTCAAGTTCTTTAATCGTTGCCCGGTGTTTCACTGCCAAGTCGCTCACCTCTCGTCTTTTTTCCTAAAACGCTCCAATCGTTCCTGCCATTTACGCAAGATAGGCTGTCCTTTTTTTAACAGGCCAACAACGCCTAGTTTTTTCATTAGCCAATATAGGGGTTTAAGCAGGACATAAAGAATGATGCTCCACACAGAGATTACTATAATCATAACCAAGCGACGCACAGACATCAACAACCATTTTATCGGCATGACAATGAGCGCTTTTAACAAACCCCAAACGAACCGTAATACAGCCTGAACAATTGTAATGACTAAATTGACGAACCAATTATACACGCCTTTAAACAATGCTTGGTAGGCAGCATAGCCACAGAGTAGCGCCAAAAATACGTAAATTCGGATATCTCCCTGGTTTGTCTTAAATAAAATATAAAAGACAAGCAGCGCTTGGACAATCCAAAAGGCAATGTCAAGCAAGGCGATGTGAATGCGGAAAGTACGTTGCCTTGGCAGAAAACGGCCGTACGTATCAACAGCCGCGCCAAGACAAATGCCCATTGCGGCCATAGCGACCATTGTATAGAACTGAACAGTTAAAGCCATTATTTAAACAGTTTTCCAAAGAGCCCTTTGGATTTTCCTTGCTGGTTTTGATCGACATAAATCAGGTCGTGGATTTTTCCCTCAATCGAAACATTCCCTTGCTCAACATTTAAGTTTTTCATATGAAGGTTTTCGCCTCGGACCGACAAATAGCCTTGTACCGTTTCTAGCAAAAATTCTTCGCTATCGAAACTGTCTACTTGTTTGACGCCTGTTATATCTAATTGCTTGCGCCCGCGCAACGTAACGTCGTGGTCGTTGGTTTTTCTTTCACGTCCCATTGGCGTGCCAAACTCGTAAGTAGAACCGTCCATTTTCTGCACCCTCCTAGAAAGCATGTCTTTATTGCAATGTATGCATGGGGCTTTGCCCCTAGAACAAGCTTCTAGCACAAAACATCCTCTCATAGAGACGGCTGGTCCTATCGCTTAAAGGGTGTTGCTTCCACTTATGAAAGTTCTTTGCCCTTTTGCGGTTCTGTTTTTGGGCGCTCTTGAATGCGACGCTTTACGTTGATGCCAATGGCAAGAAGAATAGCGACTCCTAACATCCCGTAAGTTAAGTATGAATGAACCATGTTCTCGGCTGCACGCCCATATACATAAAAGAGGATGCCAACTGCATAAAATTTAACAGCCCTCCCAAGTGCGGCGTAAACCATCAGTTTCCATAGCGAAAAGTGGAGCGCCCCTGATAAAATCGTAAATACTTTAAAAGGGATCGGCGTAAATGCGCCAATTAATATAGCAGCCTCACCGTTCTTCTTAAACAGATTCTCGGCCTTTGTTAAAGCGCTTGGTTTTAACCACTTTTGCAAGACAGAGTTTCCAAGCAAACGGCCGAGCATATATCCTACTGGCGTGCCAAGAAGACAAGCGATATACCCCACTGTTGCAAACCAAATGGCTTGGTTTGGGTGGAGCAAGCTTAAAGACACTTGTAGAAAAAACGCAGGCACTGGAAAAATCACAGCATCTGCAAAGGCGTGCACGAACAATCCCCAGTAACCAAAATCTTCCAAAAACCCCATTATTCCGTCCAATCGATTGGCGCCCCTCTCTGAAACAAGAGCTTCTTTTATTCTCTATATTTATGAGCGCTGGCGCTGTCTAAGTACAGCCTTGCCAACTTAGTTCATTAGCTGTGCTTGTTTCTCCTGCTTTAGCTGCTCATTTTTTTTCTTAAATTTTTCATTATGGGAAGATACATATGCTTGCTTATCCGCTTTCGGGTCCAAAAACTGCTTAACGCCATTTACTGCTGTTGCCCCTTCAACAAACGCCCCCGATATGAGCTGAAGTTTCCCTTCATGCCTTGTCACATCTCCGGCTGCAAAAATGCCAGGCTGACTTGTCTCCATACAGGCCGATACGCGGAGAAAGCCGTCTTCTTCCAATGCAAGGCCTGCTTCGATTAAAAAGCAGCCATCTAGTTTCATCCCATGGTTTACAATGACAGCATCGACTTCGATTTGTCGTTGTTCGCCTGTATCACAATGAGCAAGGGTAACCGCTTCAATCGCAGAGCCTACGCCATGCAGTTCTTTTATTTGGTAGGGCGTGTGTATTTTTGTTACAGATTTCATTTGCTCTACATTTTTCTCATGGCCGCCAAATTCATCGCGCCGATGGCACACAACCACTTCTTTTGAAATGTTGGCAAGTTCATTCGCCCAGTCGACAGCTGCATTGCCCCCTCCAGAAATTAAAACCCGCTTGTTTGCAAATATGTCCATTTGCGTGACCGTGTAATGGAGATTGGAAATTTCATACCGGTCGGCACCCTCAATTTCAAGCTTTTGCATAACAGGGATGCCATGCCCAGAGGCAAGCATGACCGCCCGTGTATAATGGGCCTTACCTTGCTCATTAAAAAGGGTGTACGTGTTGTCAGGCTCCCGCACCATCCGTACAATGTGTTCATTTAAACATATCGTTGGGTTAAAGGTCGTTGCCTGTTCCACAAGCTGGTTAATTAATGTTCTGCCTGTTGTAGGCGGCATTCCCCCAACATCCCAAATAATTTTTTCTGGGTAAAACAAAATTTTGCCGCCTAGCTCTTTATTGTATTCGACGAGCTTTACTTTTAAATCGCGCATCCCTGCATAAAACGTGCTATATAAACCGGCTGGCCCGCCACCGATAATCGTTAGGTCAAACATCTCTTTTTCCTGCACGGTTATTCCTCCGTCCACTCTATAGGATAATGAAAATCATTCTCACTTTTCTTTTAGTTTAGAGGAGGAATGGACCATTTTCAAGCGCCAAAATGAGGTTTACAACAATTTCCCCATATAAATCTCATTAAGCCACTTGTGGCCATGTCGGATTGCCCGGCGGCGGACGCCTTCTTGCTCATACCCACATTTTTGGTACACGTGCAGCGCCCGTGCATTCTCTTCAATCACCGTTAGCTCGAGTCGGTGAAGCTGAACGCTCTGTGCAAAATGGTCCGCTTTCTCTAGCAGCTTCCTGCCAAGTCCTCGGTTGCAATAATCCTCTAAAATCCCGATTGTAATATAGCCCACATGGCGAATGCGCTGCAATCGGGAACCAAACACACTCAGATAGCCAATCAGCTTCTTGTCGTGTTCCGCTACAAAAATGGTGGATGACGGAGACTGCTGGATATCGGCAATCGCCTTCCGCTGTTCTCGCACCGTTGTCGTTCTTTCCCCAGGCTCATAGAGCATATAACTCGCTTCTTTGTCTAATTGCAACTGCAATTGCAAAAACGGCTTTGCATCGCTAATTGTTATTTCTCGAAGTTGCACAACTACTCGCCCCCATATCCTAATTAACTTTCTCAGATCATTCTACATTGATTTATTCCCTCCTGCATTAAGGAGGGAGGTGACAAATCAAGCATAGATTGCTATCGTTACACTTAGAGGAGGGGTACATATGAGCAAACCAACTGTTTTTTTAGCACGTTCGTTGCCTGACGCTGCGCTTAACCATATCTCACAATTCTGCCATTTGCGGATATGGGACGAGAGCAAACCGCTAACTAGAGAAGCATTGGCCCACGAATTGGCTGATGTGGACGGCGCGATGCTGACAGGAATTGGTGCAGATACCGAGCTCGTTAAACATGCTAGCAAGCTAAAAGTGATTAGCACCGCCACCGTGGGCTACGATGGTTTTGATGTTGCAGGCTTAGCGGAGCAAAACATTTATGTCACAAACACGCCGTATGTTCTTGACGAAACGGTTGCAGACTTGCTGTTCGGCCTCATTCTATCAGGGGCGCGCCGCATCGCTCCACTGCACGAACAAGTCAAGGCAGGCAACTGGACAAAACAGACGACGGCACAGTCTCTATATGGTCAAGATGTCTACAACCAAACACTCGGTATTGTCGGCATGGGGCGCATTGGCGAAAAAATCGTCCATCGCGCCAAGGAAGGTTTTGGGATGAAGATCCTTTACCATAACCGCTCAAGCAGGCCAGAAGTCGAAAAGAAGTATGGCGCCAAAAAAGTAGAATTACACGAGCTGCTTGAACAAGCCGACGTCGTTGTCATCATGGTACCACTGACTGAGGCAACAAAGCATTTAATCGGAAAAGAAGAGCTAAGCAAAATGAAAGAAACGGCCATTCTCGTCAATGGGGCCCGTGGTGCCGTTATCGACGAAGCTGCCCTAATTGAAGCATTAAAGCAAAAAACGATTTTTGGTGCTGCTCTTGATGTGTTTGAAGTCGAACCATTGCCACCAGGACATCCATTGCTAGAGTTGGATAATGTTACATTGACACCTCATATTGGCTCAGCCACAGCTGCTACCCGTGAAGCGATGGCGCTGCGCGCTGCAGAAAACCTTGTGGCTGGAGCACTCGGGCAAAAGCCCCGCGATGCGCTTTCCTAAACAGCGTCGAACATTCTAGCCGTAAACAATTTTTTTGTTTACGGCTTCATACTGTAGATGCATGCTCGCATACATCATACGTCGTCGTTTGCCTTAGTCATATGCTTATGAACACCGGTTCTATTCGCAGCTTCCCTCACCTGCACTCCTTATCAGGCTGAATGCAGTTATTGATTTTTCTCGATCATGATTTCCGCCGCTTGCGGTTGGATTTGCCCTATATCGTTTACTTGGTCGTGTGCTGCACTCAAGTCTTGGCTACCTGAATTTGGGTTAACAAAGCCAATGACGCGCATTCCTGCGGCCAATGCAGCCTGCACGCCATGTGCAGCGTCTTCTAATACCGTGCAAGCGTCCGGTTGAACGCCAAGTTTTTCGGCTGTTTCCCTATAAACGTCAGGTTCAGGCTTCCCGTTAGCGACTTCCTCTCCGCTCATGACAACATCAAAATAGTCGCTGATGCCAAAACTGTTAAGCACTGCTTCAATGAATGGCCGTGGCGACGAAGACGCTAAACCAATGCGGTACCCGTTATTTTTTAAAGCTGCAAGCAGTTCTTTAATGCCAGGGATCGGTTCGACTTTCCCGCTGACAACATAGGCTTGCTTTCGCTCATTGGCTTCATTCAGCACGGCAGATACTTCAAACGTGGCCCCGTGTGTTTTCTTGATTTGCTGCCACATATCCCTCGCGCGGGTGCCTACATAGGATTCTAATTCTTTTTCCGCCAGCTCGACGCCGTATTTCTTACACACATCTTGCTCTACTTGGAAATGGAGCGGCTCGCTGTCAATGATGACGCCGTCCATATCAAAAATAAAACCGCGCATTATACAGACTCCTCTTTAACAATCGTATACATTTCAGCAGCTTCTTCTTTTCGTGTGGTATCACGTACGTCGTTTATTTTTACCGTGACGATTTTTTGTCCAAACCGAATCGCCAGTTCATCTCCTGCTTTTACTGTTGTCCCCGCTTTTGCTACTTGGCCATTGACCGTGACTCTGCCTTGGTCACTAACTTCTTTCGCTAACGTCCTCCTTTTAATTAGGCGCGACACTTTTAAAAATTTATCCAACCGCATCCAATCACTCCTCTTATTCGTTAAATTTGCCTTTCGCTTCATTCCACCAGCGATCCAGTTCGCTCATCTCTATGTCGGCTATCGCCTGCCCTTTTTCCTGCGCTTTTTGTTCAACATACAAAAACCGCTTTTTAAATGTAGTCAACGAACGGTGGAGCGCGATCTCTGGGGATAGATCATAAAATCTAGCCAAGCTTACCGCTGCAAGCAGAATATCCCCATATTCTTTTTCCATTTTGCTTTTGCTTGTCTTGGCAGCTTCCACTTTAAATTCTTCTATTTCCTCAAACAATTTTTCCCACACTTCTTCGACGTTCGCCCATTCAAAACCGGTCTTGGCTGCACGCTTTTGCAAGGCGGCTGCATCTACAAGCATGGAATTGGTTGCAGCTAGCCCGTCTAATGCAGACTTGGGCTTGGGCTGTTCTGCTTGTTCTTGCGCTTTTATTTGCTGCCATGTCTGTAACACTTCGCCAGCAGTTTCCGCCTTTGCCCCGCCAAACACATGGGGGTTGCGGCGAATCATTTTTTCCGTAAGTGTCCCAATCACATCATCCACGTTAAAATAGCCTTGTTCTTCGCCAATTTGCGCATGCAGGAGCACTTGCAGCAAGACGTCGCCCAACTCTTCTGCCAAATGGCTGTCGTCTTCTTCATCAATCGCCTCAAACACTTCAAATGCTTCCTCAAGCAAGTACCGTTTTAATGTATGGTGTGTCTGCTTCTGGTCCCAAGGACAGCCTTCCGGCCCCCGCAACGTGGCAATGACGCCTCGCAAATAGGAGAAGTCGCGATGCAATAATCGATCCTCTCTTACAGGCGGCACATATACAGCGGTTAAATTGTTTGCTTTTACATAATGGTCCAATTCAAACAAAGGCACACGCAAAATCGACTGCTTTGGCGTGCCAGCTGCGGTCACAATCGATACTTCATAATCGTCTGGCAACTTTTCCATTAACGTCAGTTTTACTTCTGACGCGATCAGTGCATCGTATACTTGCACGATGATGAGGTGATGACGAATTTGCAACTCTTCCGCTCGTAGTGCCGTGCCGTCAACAATTTGGCAGCCTTCAATGGGGTCGATTGCCAAAGCTGTGTACATGTTGTCCAAAAACGAGGCACCGCCAAGGACATCGATCGTTACACCTGTTCCTTGCGCTTGCTTTTGCAAAAGTTGAATCGTCCGCTCCGCCACAAATGGATGTCCAGGCACGGCATAAAGGACGTCGTCTTGTTTTGCCTCTTCCAGCAAGCGCGTTGTAATCTCTTTATAAACATCTTCAAATTCGCTATGTTGTTCATAAACAGAATCAAATGACGTAAACGCCAGCCCCTCTTCCGCTAATTCCACTAGGACGGGATGGTTGTCTGTACGTACATAAATGCGATTCGCCTTTTTTAAGGCACGGTAAATGCCAAGCGGCAGTTGCGCAAGATTGCCTGCTCCTAGTCCAACAACTGATATGGTTCCCATAGTCACCTTGCCTTTACTTTAAAATATTCATTGCTTTTCGCCGCCAATTTGCCAGCTTTGGAACGCTTGCCCACTCACGCAATGTCAAAACAGAACTGGCAAGCAAACAACAAGCAACGGTGGCCACCCCGACAAGCGATGTGGATAAGGCAATCATTGTATCGCCTACTCGTTCCTCACTTGTGAAAAGAAACGCCTCTAACAACCACTTCCATCCATAAGCGACTAGGAACAGCAAGAAAAGCGTCACACCAGTGCTTATATAGGAACGTTTTTGCACAAACAGAACACCATCTTGGCGCCTAATCGCGTACAGAGCGAGAGCCGCCATCGCCAAAAAGGCAAATAAACTTGCATACGCCCCACCCATTGCTGATGCCATCACTGGGATAAACAAGAGGTTACCCGCCAGCTTTACTGCAAGACCAACAGCCACGGCATAAAGGGGAATATGAATTTTGCCATAGCCTTGCAAAATCGCTGCAGCCGTCAAATAGAGCGAAGCAGGGAAAATCGAGACAGCAACAACTTGCAAGATGTCTGTTCCTGCACGGTCTGTAAACAGCATATGGTTGACCGGTCCCATCAGTACAACCAAGCCAATCGCGGCCCCTCCCCCTAGCAAAAGCGTCATCCGAACTGCTGCATCGCGGTACATCTGCGCATGTTGCTCCTTTCCTCTTGCCAGCGCTTTAGCCAACAGGGGAACAAGGGCGAGAGCAAGGGAAGTGGCGAGCACCGTGCCAAGCTGTATGAGCGGCTGACCTCGGTCATACACACCCTTTGCCAAATAAGCTTGTTCTTCTTGTAAGCCTGCTTCTTGGAGCAAACGAACGACAGTAAAAACGTCAATCATTTGAAACAGCAATAAGACTAAAGCGTTGATACAAACGTAAACGCTTTGCGATAAAATCGATGTACTTTGCCTAAGCGCTGAGCCTATAGAGGCGAAGGAAAGCGCCCATTTTTTCCATTTAATCTGCCTTGTAGCAACTATAACAATGATACAACCAGCTAAGCTCCCTAAAAGCGAGCCATACACAGCGCCTGTGCCGATCATATAAGGCCCACTATTAGCAGCTGCCAAAGCATATGTCACAAAAATAATCGCCGCTACCCGTATAAGCTGTTCGCCTATATGGGAAAAAGCTGTCGGTTTCATATCGCCGTATCCTTGTCCAACTCCCCTACCTACGCTCAATATAGGCAAAAACAAAAAGCCAACGCTTACGAGGCGGAGAAGGGGGGCAAGGCGTTCATCTCCCATAAATTGGGAAATTAACGGCGCTGCTGCTGCACATCCAATACTAGCAACGACAGCGAATACGGTCATTCCCACAAACGCTTGTCTGGCCAATTCATTTGCTTGTTTTTCTAGCCCTTGCGCCTTCTTCTCAGCAACTTGCCGGGAAATCACAACTGGAAAGCCATAAAGGGCTAGAATGGCAATTGTCCCGTAAAAAGGGTAGATTTGCTGGTATACGTAAAAACCAAAGTCACCAGCAATGTTTTGAAATGGGATCCGGTAGACAGCCGATAGTACCTTAGCCATCAGTGCTGCAAACGCAATAAACACTGCGCCTTTTACTGCTCCCGTCCTGCCTGAATCACCCAACCATTGTTTGCTACTCATAACATAAACAAAGGAAAACGAGCCTATTGCTCCATTGTTTACGGTGTTATTAAAAGCAGCATTCCTCTCCTTTTTGACACTAACACGGTGTTCTCTGCAACGGGCTTCGATCCCCTATGTAGGATGGTCGGCCCCAACCGTCCAACCGGTATTTTTGCGTCTTTCTCTATGTATGATACTAATAATTATTTTCTTTTTCCAGTGCGCTTCAATCCGACTAGAGAAACGTGGTATGATAGAGGGTAGAATTTGATAAGCGAAGGTGATGTTTTGAAAGCGCGAAACCTATGGTTTTCGGTCTGGCTCCACCCGCGTAGGCAGATGCAGGATGTCCTTCAGTATGGCTTACATAAAAAAGCCGCCCTATTGATCTCATTATTGTTTGGCTTGCTTACGACATTGTCCTATTCTCACATCCAAGCCTTTATTTTGCTAGGCGAGTTGTCAGCCGCCTCCATATTGGTTATTTTAGTGATTGGTTCTTTGATGGGTCCTTTGCTATACTACGTGTTTGGCCTTCTTCTGGGAAAGGTCGGCAGTTGGTATGGTGGCAATGGCAATGTGGAAGCAACAAGAAAAGCACTGGTTTATGGCTTTTTTATGCCAGGAATCCTGCTAGGACTTGTCAGCATACTCCTTTTTGGTATAGCCTATGTGCAGGCTTATTTTTTACACAGCAACGTCGTATATATCATTTACCAAATCGGCGTGTTTGTCCATAACGTGGCTTCGATTTGGTTAATCGGCATTTTTCTCGTTGCTTTTGCAGAAGCGCAAAAAATTAAACTGTGGCGGTCGATGCTGATTTTGATCGCTTTTCTTGGCTGTATGGCGATTCTTTTTATCGTCATTGACCAAATCACACGGCTTTTTATATAGGAATTGAAATCCGTTTGAACAGAAGGGACTTTTATGAAAAAAATTATTTTTACTGGGGGAGGGTCGGCTGGCCATGTCACCCCGAATCTTGCTATTATCAACGAGCTTAATGACAAAGACTGGTCAATTGCTTATATCGGCTCTTATGAAGGAATTGAACGGCAACTAGTTGAAAAGGCCGGAATTCGCTACTTTGGCATCTCAAGTGGCAAGCTACGCCGCTATATGGATTGGAAAAATGTGACCGATATTGCTCGAATTGCAAATGGTTTTCGCCAAGCCCGGAAAATTTTAAAAGCGGAAAAGCCTGATGTTGTATTTTCCAAGGGTGGCTTTGTGACGGTACCAGTTGTGGCGGCAGCTTATACGCTCCGAATCCCCGTCCATTTGCATGAAAGCGACTTGACGCCCGGGCTTGCAAACCGCCTCGCTAAACGATTTGCTAACACATTTTATACATCATTCGCTGAAACAGCCGCCCATTTTCCAAAAGAAGCAACCACAACGGTCGGCTCTCCAATTCGCCGCGAGCTTCTCGAAGGCTCCCGCATTCAAGGGCTGACCATCACTGATTTTAGCCGAGAGCGGCCGACATTGCTCGTTATGGGCGGGAGCTTAGGGGCAAAGCGGATCAACGAAGCCATTCGCGAATCCCTCGATACGCTTACAAACACGTATCAAATCATTCATATTTGCGGAAAAGGCCACCTCGATCCAGCGTTGGAAGGGCGCCGCAACTATAAACAATATGAATATGTTCATGACGAACTGCCTCACTTTCTTCAAGCGGCTGACCTTGTTGTCACACGCGGCGGTTCGAATGCCATTTTTGAGTTTTTGGCTTTGCACATCCCCATGCTTATCATCCCTCTTTCACGAGCACAAAGCCGTGGCGACCAAATCTTGAACGCCCAAACTTTTGTCAAAAATGGTTACGCCCGCATGTTAGAGGAAGAAAACTTGACAAAGGAAACATTGCAACAGGAAGTCCAAGAGCTTTATAATGGAAGGCAAACATACATTGAGGCAATGAATGCGAGCCAAGCAACAAACGCTGTTGCCTACATTACAGAGAAGCTTGAGCAAGAGGTCCAATAAAAAACGCCCATGGGCGTTTTTTTATTGGACTTATAGAGCACCAACGATTGCGAGTAAAAAGCTAACAACAACCGCAATCACGACGAGCATTGCTCCTAAAATGAGGACAACCAAAACTGATTTCCATGCGGAAAATTGATGGGCTTCGCCAATTCCATGCATCAAAAGCACGAATGTCCAAATACCCGCTGTCAGACTGATAAGGCCGAGGATGTTTTGTGCCCACAGTTGTAGTGGCGAAAGCGCGATCTCTATCCCTAACAGAATGCTTTCTAGGTCGAACCAATAATAGGTTTCGCCAATAACAAGAATAAAAGGAATGCTAATAAGGCCATGAATAATCAATGGGATCATGCTTGTATGTACAGTAGCGACGCGAAGGTCAAGCGCTGTCCCTTTTCCCCCAAGCCAACTGCCGACCCACTTGTATAGCCAAGAGAGGACATACAGGCTAATCGGAGCTACCACAATGCTAGTAAGTAAAGCAAACACAATAACGTAAACAAATGTTGGAACAACTCCGCTTGAAAAATTCGTAAAAGTGCTCAGTACAGCAGACACATAAGCAATCAGCAAATAATTCCATGTCTGCTTCTTTTCTCTGGCTGTTTTTAATTCGTCAGCGACAACTTGACGGGGACGAATCCATACTTTAAACCAATTTTGCATGTTTTTTGATATACCTCCTTTTTTTACTTGAACTCTTATCGTATCATAGTCTCTTTTCAATTGATGCAAAGAAAGCACACAAAAAACACCATGTTCTGCCCATGGTGTTTTTGTCGTGCTACTGCTCCATTTGCCTAGCCAAAAAGCCAGCAGCGGTTTCAGCCATTTTTTGTTCAAGATTGCCGTTCAATGGTTCGTTTTTAGAGAAGATTACCACTGTACCAATGGGATCGCCGCCCGCAATAATTGGCGCGACCACATATCCTTGAAAATCGTCTTTGTGATCGCCAACAAGGTTGTATTCTCCAGCATTGGCTTCCAAGTAAGATTTACGTTCTACCATAGCAGACTCAACCGCATCGCCAATTGCCTTATTGGCGAATTCTTTCTTTGGCGCCCCTGCTACAGCAATATACGTATCACGATCCGAGATGAGTACATTTTGATTTAAGCTATCATAAAGGGCTTCCGCATATTCTTTTGCAAAATCGCCAAGCTCGGAAATCGGCGAGTATTTTTTCAAAATCACTTCGCCGTCACGATCAACAAATATTTCCAAAGGATCGCCTTCACGAATCCGCAATGTGCGGCGTATTTCTTTCGGGATGACCACTCTCCCGAGATCGTCAATGCGTCGTACAATTCCTGTTGCTTTCATAAGAAGAGCCTCTCTTTCTGAAGGTGTTTACACAGAATGATGCAAATCAGAAGAATACATTCAATGGGGTGTAAATGTAGTATTCTTCCGTTTCCATGAACTATTCACCAGCGAATGAATTATTTTGTAATCTTTTTTGAAAGGAGGCCCATAAAGCAGAAAATAGGACTAGCCTTACGACGCAGACATCGCTTTCTTTGACTTGTCAGCACGGATCAATGCTTCCAGTAATTCAATGATGTACGCAAGCAATGTTTCATCAGAAAGTTGCTTTGTCTTAATAACTAGTTTAATTTGGTTTCCTTGCGAGCCGATGCTAACGTCACGACCGATTTTTTGGGCAGCATCGACAAGCGTTGCAACATGGATGCGATTGGTTGTTTCCTCTGTCAATAAAATCGTAACGGCGTCTTTGCCTTCTGTAATTTTTTCGACTTTTTCTTGATCGGCAATCAGCTTAATTTTTGTCATTTCAAAAAGATAAGCGACTTGTTTTGGATATTCGCCGAAACGATCAACGAGTTCATCTTGCAGGTCAGCGATTTCTTCTAACGTTTCCACGCCTTTAAAGCGCTTGTACATCTCGATTTTTTGTTTCGCGTCAGGGATATACCGCTCTGGAATGTAGGCGTCAATATTTACATTCAGCTCCGCCTTAAATGGCGGTTCTTTCGGTTTTTCCCCTTTCCGTTCTTCAATGGCTTCTTTCAACATTTGCGAATACAAGTCAAATCCAACAGAGTCGATAAAGCCATGCTGTTGAGACCCTAACAAGTTTCCAGCACCGCGGATCGTTAAATCACGCATCGCAATTTTAAAGCCTGAGCCAAGCTCAGTAAATTCTTTGATGGCCTGCAGGCGCTTTTCAGCCACTTCGGTTAACACTTTGTCAGGCTGGTACGTAAAATACGAGTACGCCACTCGGTTCGAGCGACCAACACGCCCGCGAATTTGATAAAGTTGGGACAAGCCCATCTTGTCGGCGTTGCAAACAATGAGCGTATTCACGTTTGGAATGTCAACGCCTGTTTCGATAATGGTTGTCGTTACGAGCACATCGCTTTCCCCTTCAAGGAAATCCAAAATGATCGATTCCAGTTCACGCTCATTCATTTGCCCATGTGCATAGCTTACTCTTGCATCAGGGACGAGCGTAGAAATTTGCTCCGTCATCCGCTCAATGTCTTCTACACGGTTATAGAGGACATACACTTGGCCACCACGACTTAGTTCACGCTCGATCGCCTCCCGTACAATGGCTGGATTAAACTCAACGACATACGTTTGGACAGGAAAGCGGTTTTCTGGCGGCGTCTCAATCACCGATAAATCACGAACACCGAGCATCGACATATGGAGAGTTCGCGGAATCGGCGTCGCCGTCAACGTTAGCACATCGATATTGGCCTTCATGCGTTTGATTTTCTCTTTATGGGTAACGCCAAAACGCTGTTCTTCATCGACGATCAATAACCCCAAGTCTCTAAACTGTACGTCTTTTGAAAGCAGACGGTGCGTACCGACGACTAAATCTACAGATCCTGCTTTTAAGCCTTTCAGCACTTCCGTTTGCTCTTTTCGCGAACGGAAACGGCTTAAAACGCCAACTGTAATCGGAAAGTCAGAAAACCGGTCTGAAATCGTTTCAAAATGCTGTTGCGCTAAAATAGTTGTCGGTACTAAAATGGCGACTTGCTTGCCGTCCATGATCGCCTTAAAGGCAGCACGAATTGCGACTTCCGTTTTTCCGTATCCAACATCGCCGCACAATAGGCGATCCATTGGCCGTTGCTTTTCCATGTCTTCTTTAATTTCCTTAATGGCCCGTAGCTGGTCTTCCGTTTCCTGGTACGGGAATGAGCTTTCAAATTCAGCTTGTTCCGGGCCGTCAGAAGAAAAGCGGTGGCCAACGCTTGCTTCACGTTCTGCATACAGCTTAATTAAATCATCAGCAATGTCTTCAACCGAAGATTGGACTTTCTTTTTTACTTTTTTCCAATCGCTTCCTCCGAGGGCATAAATCTTCGGATCTTTTTCTTCTGTTCCGACATATTTCTGCACTTGGTCAATTTGCTCGACGGGCACATAGAGCTTGTCATTGCCCGCATAGCGCAAATTTAAATAATCTTTGTGGACGCCATTGATTTCAAGCGTCTCAACGCCTAAATATTTACCGACACCATGATTCGTATGAACGACCAAGTCGCCGACAGCTAATTCGGAATAGCTTTTAATCCGCTCAGCGTTTGATAGCTTTTGCCGACGCTTAGGACGTTTCGCCCGCTTTGAAAATACTTCCTCTTCAGTAACGACGACAAGTTTCTGTTCGGATAGCTCAAATCCGGTGTGCAAGTGCCCTGTATAAATTTGCACTTTACTTGGAGTCAAATCCGTTATCGCCTCAATCAAATGGGCATCGATTTTTTCGTCTTCTAAGTTTAAAGCAAGCCGATTGGCACGGTCCTCTGTTCCGGCAATGAACAAAACGGTGTAATCGTTAGAAAGCCAGCGATTGACTTCAGAAGTAAGCAAATCCATCTGCCCATGGAAATTTTGCATCGATTTACAGGATAAGTTAATGATTTGCTCTGGCTTCGTTGAAGGTACTTGTTTTTGGAAAAGCGACGTATAAAGAACCGGCTGCGGCGCCTGTTGCAGCCTCGCAAGTGCATCAAGGGACAAGTGCGTACCGTGGACGATGCTCCCTTGTTCAAGCATTGCCGTATGCCATTCCGCCTCTTCTTTTTGCAAGTGTTCCGCCATTTCTTTGACGCGATTCATTTCGTCCACCCAGACAAATGCATCTTCTGGCATATAAGACAATAACGATTGCGGCGTTTCATAATAAAGCGACATGTATTTGTACATGCCTTCAAACGTAGCCGATTGCTTCAGTTGGGCAATTTCAAAAGGAATATGTTCTTGCAATTTATCCCGTGTTTGTTTGCTTGCTACTTTTTTTAGCGTTGCCTCATATTTTTCTTCCAACAACTTCGCCCCGTGGCTATAGTGTTGATGATGGAGCAGCACTTCTTGAGCAGGACCAATTGTGACTTCATCAATCATTCCTTCAGAACGCTGCGTCTCCAATGAAAAGTAGCGCATTGAATCGACTTCTGTATCAAACAGCTCAATTCGCAAAGGATGTTCCTTCGTAAGCGGATACAGATCGACAATGCCTCCGCGCACACTAAATTCCCCAGGTGCTGACACCATATCAGACCTGCGGTAACCCATTGTGACGAAATTTTTTATAAATTCTTCCAAATCACCGATGTCCTCGCCTGTTTTCAAATGGAGCTGGCTGCTTTGCCATAAAGCCTTTGGCGGCAACAAGCGGCGAATGCCAGCTAGCGGAGCGACGACAATGCCCTTAAAATCTTGTACAAGCGCATTAAGCAAATCCAAGCGCTGCGCTTTCATTTCCGGGCTAGCGACTGCAATTTCGGCTGAGATGAGCTCGTTCACAGGATAAAGATAAACTGTGTCCTCATCTAATAATTCAACAAGATCTTCATATATTTTTTGGGCTTGGTATAAATTATGGGTAACCACGAGTTGGCTTCTTCCTGTTTCCCTGAATAACGCAGCGCTTACAACCGTGCGAGCGGAACCGGTCAGGCCAGTAAGAAGTTGCTCATTCATGTCATTTTCAATACCCTTTGCAACAGCGCGCACTTCTTTTACGCTGCCCACCAATTGCTGCAATCCTAACATCTTTTCTTTCCCCCTGAATTTCTTCTCTTCGCGTATTCATATAAGCGGACAAACAAGTCGAGACGCGTTAAAGAAACCCCGAGCGCCGTACGTATTTTCACAGATACATACTCGACTTTTTAACGATAACTCCTTAAAGGAACTTGCTTATTGCTACTCATTGACAATGCTGAATATGCCAATGCATCTTATGAACGGAAAAATGCTTTGGTTAAAAAGCTGACCAAAGCGTTGGTATTTTTGTTCTTTCTATAAACGAAGCCGCCTCTTTTCAATGGATGAAATACGGGTAACTATACAGCTGAGGATTATCACTCAACGCTGTATAGCAATCTTCACATATGGCCTTCACATGTATATCACCATTCTCGTAGTAAGTCAATAGTTCGTCCTTTTCCATTTCATTCAATTCATGAAAACCTAAGTCAGCTTCGGTTGCGTTTTCAAATACAACACCGATCGTCTGTCCGCAATGGCGGCAGCCATAGTATACAGCCATTTTCCCACCTCTTTTTCACACTTGGTTTCCATAGTATGAGCAAAAAAGATGGAAAATATCCGAATTCTAGTAGCTGCCTTTTCCATTGAGCTTCCAACATGGCCCAAGCCATAGGATAGCTCGTTCTTCCCGTCAGAACGACCGGTTACCGTTATCAGATCAATTAAACGTATTCATCACTTCTAGAAAAGGCTTTTCTAGCCACGCCTCAATCGCCTTTGCCGATTTTTCAGCCGCTTCATTCATAAAGGCCAATTCCTCTTTGCGATACGTATCGAGGACATAATGGACGACAGGTTCACCATGGGCCGGCCTGCCTATTCCAACACGAATACGGTTAAAATCCTCTGTTCCTAAATGAGCTATCAATGATTTAATGCCATTGTGGCCACCAGCGCTGCCTTTCTTTCGCAAGCGTATTTTTCCTACAGGCAAGTCGAGATCATCATAAATCACAACAAGCTCGTCGTTGCTGATATTAAAATAATCCATAAACGGACGTACAGCTTCGCCTGATAAATTCATATACGTTAACGGCTTTAAAAGAACAACTTTTTCACTACCGATCCGCTTTTCTCCATAAATGGCTTTAAACTTTTGCTTGTCCAGGGGCAAGTCAAGTTCTTGTGCGCAACGGTCAATAATGTCAAACCCAATATTATGCCGTGTGTGTTCATACTTTTTCCCAGGATTCCCTAGACCCACTACTAACTTCATTTGCTACTCCTTTACGAAAAAGGCATAACTCAGACGAGCCATACCTTTCCTTTACGCTTATTCTACACGACCTGGCCGATCAAGGTTATCGTCATTACGTTCTCCTGTCGCTTCCACTGATTCTGCCGTCGTATTGTCTTCCTCTGTTGCATCTGGGTCTTCAGTAACCGTCGGCGGTGTTACTGTTACAACCGTCTCATCATCTTCATTGACAATCGTAACGGGCACATTGGCACGAATGTCAGAAACAGAAAGGCTGTCGCCAATGTTCAAGTTTGAAATATCAACCGTTATTGATTCCGGAATGTCAGCAGGAAGGCAATGGACCGTTATTTCATAAAGCAAGTGGTTGACGATGCCGCCTTCCTTCGCTCCCGGCGCATCCCCTTCTAAATGGACAGGGACATTCACATCCCGTTCTTCATTCATATCCACTTCAAAAAAATCAACGTGCATATACTGATTGTTAAGAGGATCGATTTGTACTTCTTGAACCATGACATGATGTTTGCCGCCGTTCTCTAATTGAAGGTCAAACAAGCCATTTTGGCCAACATCGCGGAATGTCTTTAAAAAGGCGACAGCTTCTACCGATACAGGTGTACTTTTAACCTTTTTGCCATATAATACGCCTGGGACATGCCCTTGATTACGGAGTTCTTTTGTTTGGTGTGCTTTTTGGTCTTTGCGTTCACGAGCATTCAATACGGTCATGATCTTTCACCTCTACTGTAAGATTTAACACAACTACTTACATGTGTTCCCTCATAGCTTGGTTTTCAAACAGACATGGATCGTTTTTTCCCGTGACCTTCCGACATCACCAGCTAACCTTAATCAAAAAGCGTTGACACCGACGCGTCTTCATGGACGCGGATAATCGCTTCAGCCATCAAGCCGGCAACAGAAAGTTGCGTAATGTTTTCCCCTCTTTGCTTTTCAGTTAGGGCAATCGTATTGGTTACGACTAGCTCTTTTATTTTAGAATTGCTAATACGTTCGATAGCAGGCCCCGACAAAACAGGATGTGTACAGCACGCGTACACTTCTGTAGCCCCTTGCTCTACTAATGCATTCGCCGCAAGTGTGATCGTTCCTGCTGTATCAATAATATCATCAATAATAATAGCTGTTTTTCCTTCAATATTGCCGACAATATTCATTACTTCTGAAACATTTGGTTTCGGACGGCGCTTGTCAATAATGGCAATTGGCGCTTTTAAGCGGTCTGCCATTTTTCGTGCGCGTACAACACCGCCGTGGTCAGGCGATACAACAACAATATCATCAAGCTTTTTGCTCTCAAAGTAATCAGACAAGAGCGGAACGCCCATTAGCTGGTCAACTGGAATGTCAAAAAACCCTTGGATTTGCGTAGCATGTAAATCAATGGTCAACACGCGGGTTGCCCCTGCTGTTTCAAGTAAATTGGCAACGAGTTTGGCTGTAATTGGCTCTCGCGCCCGCGCTTTCCTGTCTTGGCGCGCATAGCCGTAATAAGGGATCACGACATTTATCGTCCGTGCTGAAGCCCGTTTTACTGCGTCAATCATAATGAGGAGCTCCATTAAATGTTCATTAGCTGGAGCCGACGTTGATTGAATCAAATAGACATCACAGCCGCGGATGCTTTCTTCAATGTTAATTTGCACTTCTCCGTCGCTAAAACGCATCACTGAGTTCTTTCCAAGTGAGACGCCGATGTGACGGGCAATCTCTTCAGCCAACCCTTTATTAGAATTGAGCGTAAACACCTTTAAGCTTGGATCGCTGTAATTTGCCATTTCGTTGCTTGACCTCCAGTTGTTCTTAAACATCTTTTTTCACGTAATTGTCCTTATTTACTTGCCTCGATCTTGCAATTGATAGCGCTTGGCTCGGAACATCATCGGTGATTGTTGAACCGGCTGCCACAAATGCACGCTCGCCAATCTCTACAGGCGCAATCAAATTTGAGCCTGAACCGACAAAAGCGCCGTCTTTAATAATCGTCTTATGTTTGTTTTTGCCATCATAATTGACAGTCACGACGCCGCAGCCAACGTTAACATCACTGCCCACTTCCGCATCGCCTACATAAGTAAGATGCGAAACTTTGCTTCCAGTGCCAATGCTTGCCTTTTTTAGCTCGACAAAATTGCCTACACGCACATTTTCTCCAACATCGGAGCCAGGGCGGATATGGGCAAATGGGCCAATCGATGAGCCATCGGCCACCACGCTGTTGCTTATTACCGAACTGCACACGTGAACGCCTCTGCCAAGCGTTGCAGAAGCGATTTCTGTACCTGATTCAATCACACAGTCTTCTCCAATAACGGATGGCCCTTTTATGGACGTATTTGGGTAAAGGACCGTATCTTGGCCAATCGATGCGTCTGCAGAAATATACGTTGTTTGCGGATCAATAATCGTAACGCCTTGGCGCATCCACTCTTCGTTAATGCGATTGCGCATCGCTGCCTCTGCTTGTGACAGAGCCACACGATCATTCACGCCCATCGTTTCCGAAAGGGAGTCGGTTTGGTAAGCTGAAATGGTTTCGCCTTTTTGCCGTAAAATGCCAATCACGTCAGGCAAATAATATTCCCCTTGGGCATTTTCATTTTTCACTTCTGCAAGCGCTTCAAACAATGCTTCATTGTCAAAACAGTACGTACCTGTATTCACTTCCGCAATCGCTAGCTCATCCACAGAAGCATCTTTATGTTCAACAATTTTCTCTACTTGCCCCTGGTTTCCGCGAATTACACGGCCATAGCCCGTAGGATCTGGAGCATGGGCTGTCAACACTGTTGCTTTAGCTCCGTTTGCTTCATGGGTATCCATTAATTTTTTAATTGTGGCAGCTGTAATCAAAGGGGTGTCACCGCACAGCACAACTGTTGTGCCTTTTTGGCTTGCCAATAGATGCTCAGCACATTTAACAGCATGGCCTGTACCAAGCTGTTCTGGTTGCATCACAAATTCAATTTTTTCAGTTAGTGTTTTTTTTACTTCCTCTGCTCCATGCCCAACAATAACCGCTGTTTTATCAAATTCCAATTTGAAAACTTGATCGACTACATGTTCAACCATCGGTTTGCCACAGACAGGGTGCAGTACTTTATAAAGCTTTGACTTCATACGCGTCCCTTGCCCTGCTGCTAAAATAACCGCAAATCGTCCGCTCATTATGTCCCTCCAGCCAATCCTTTGTCATTAAAACTATACTTTAAAAAATGCGGTATTTCAAGGCATTCCACCGCCTTTACACAGTTTAGGCAGTTCCAGTTGTAAAAAGCCAGCCTACATTTGCCGGCTGGCTTTTTACAACTGGAACATTCATTTTTTGCCACCCTCATTTAGCAAATGGCTAAAAACGAAAACACTTACCATGTTCAGGAAGTTCGACGTTCTCAAACTGTAGACAAACGCTTCGCTTCTATGTTTTGGAAGCATGAAAACAAGCTATTTGCACCTTCAACTTGAGTGGTTTTGCCGACTTTTCCGACAACCTCAAGAAGCTCCTGCTTCCTCATAGTTAGGCGCGTCTTCATATTCGCCGACACGCTCATACTCGTTTATAACGGCAATTTGGATCTTTTCTCTCGTTTTTGAGGAAATAGGATGGGCAATATCTCTAAATTCGCCGTCAGGCGTCCGCTTGCTTGGCATTGCGACAAAAAGCCCGTTGTTGCCATCTATTACGCGGATATCATGAACAACAAACTCATGGTCCATTGTAATCGATGCGATTGCACGCATGCGGCCTTCCGTATGGACACGGCGAAGTCTCACGTCAGTAATTTCCATGTTAGCCACCTCTCTTATTGTTGATCTGTTTAAACAATTCGCGGTAAAAAGAAAATTACCTTCACCTATTTCAAATCTTTTTTGCTAAACTTTTTTACGAACGAATAAGCACCTTTCCCACTATGAGAAAGGTGCTTTAAACAATCATCCAGTTTTAAATGGTTGCAATGACTTCGACTTCAATTAGTACATCTTTAGGCAGCCGCGCTACTTCCACACACGACCTCGCCGGCTTATGTTCACGGAAATAGCTGCCGTATACTTCATTAATACGGGGGAAATCATTCATATCTTTGATGAAAACGGTCGCCTTTACCACTTTTTCAAGTGATGAACCGGCTTCTTCCAATACCGCTTTTACGTTTGCAAACACTTGATGGGTTTGCTCTTCTACTCCGCCTGTAACTAGTTCCCCAGCAGGCGTAAGTGGAATTTGCCCAGATGAAAAAAATAGATTTCCTACAATCATTCCTTGTGAATATGGGCCGATTGCTGCCGGCGCTTCATTGGTATGCACGACTTTCATAAAGCAGCCTCCTTTAAGACGTTTCTAATTTCGTTAGAATGTTTCCTTCTGTCACATCGATCACTTTTTCACGAACATTGACGTTCGTTAATTTTGTCAAAGACAAATAATCATCAACAAGCCTTTCTGATACTTCCGCCGACTCGACTAATACGCCAATGCCGACTAAATCAGCTTCAAACTCTTCGAGCAAGTCGACCATTCCTCGAAGTGTGCCGCCTGCTTTCATAAAGTCATCAACGATGAACACCTTTGACCCTGGTGCCAAGCTTCTCCGTGCGAGTGTCATCGTCTGGATTCGGTCAGAAGATCCAGACGCATAATTGATGCTGACCATTGAACCTTCTGTAATGCGGTGATCCCTTCTTACAATGCTAACGGGGACCCCTAAGTAATGGCCGACCGCATAGGCAAGGGGGATGCCTTTCGTTGCTACTGTCATCACCGCATCAATTTCCTTATCAGCAAGCACCGCTGCAAACAAGCGGCCCACTTTGTGCATTAACTTTGGATTGCCTAACAAGTCCATCATATACAGATAACCGCCTGGCAAAATCCGTTCTTGTTTGTTTAACGCCTGCACCAATTCGCCAATTAATTGCTCTGCTTCTTGTTTGTTCATCTTTGGCATGAACTTTACGCCGCCGCTTGCCCCTGGTATCGTCACTAACGCACCATAGCCTTCTTCTTCAAACATGTCTTTAATAATGACCAAGTCTTCACTAATAGAGGATTTAGCCGCTTGATAACGTTCAGAAAAATGGGTTAGTGATACGATTTCATGGGGATGTTGCAGCAAAAAATGAGTCATATCTACAAGGCGCCCACTGCGCTTCAACTTTTTCATAATCCCTCCGCACTCATAACCGAATGTTTATTTATAACATACCATTTTCATCCGTATTTGGACAAGTGCCGCTTGTACGAATCAGCCGCACTGCGTACACTTCATCACAAAAGCCACGAAGGCCGTTATAAATCCGGTTAACCCGCGATTCCTTTTCGACAATGCCGAAAACCGTCGGACCGCTTCCACTCATTAATACACCGTTAGCGCCAAAACGCTTCATTTGCTCTTTAATATGGGCGACCTCTGGATAAAGGCGTAGCGTCACATCTTCGAGCGTATTATGGAGCAACGCACAAATTGATGCTGCGTCTTGGCGCTCAAGTGCCGCGATCATCTCTGCTGTTTTTGCATGCCTTGCCTCGCTTAATTTTAGGCCATTATAAACGTCTGCCGTTGATAGGCCAATGGGCGGCTTTGCCAAAATCACCCATAATGGCGGTGGGGAAGCAATCGGCTTAATTAGCTCTCCTCTGCCTGTCGCTAGCGCCGTGCCGCCGTACACACAAAAAGAAACGTCAGAACCAATCTCAGCGCCTAGTGTCGCCAGTTCATCCACTGAAAGACCAAGCTGCCAAAGCTCATTTAAGCCCTTTAACGTTGCAGCTGCATCACTGCTTCCGCCAGCCAGCCCGGCTGCTACTGGTATCCGTTTCGTAATGTAAATGTGTACGCCCTCTCTAACGTTGTATCGTTTTTTTAATAACGATGCCGCTTGGTAAGCAAAGTTCCGCTCATCACTCGGGACAAACCCTTCAGAAACGTCTATCGATATGCCTCCATCGGCCCGCAGTGATAAGTCTACTCGGTCAGCTAAGTCAACCATTGTCATGATCATTTCAACTTCATGATAACCATCTTCCCGTTTCCTTATCACATCAAGGGACAAATTGATCTTTGCAGGCGCTTTAATTGAATACTTCACATCGTCACCTTCTATACTCGCATATGCTTTCGTTATTTTATCACTTGTCCGTGCAACATACCACCTTTTCTATCCTGCCAGCTTCAGCGGCAAATAATCTCTATACGTAAACCTGTTCAAGTGTGCTTTATTGAATATAAACAGCCTGTTGCGCAGCTGCGCAACAGGCTTCAAACCATTACTGTCCATTTTGCAAGTTTCGTTCGGCAATTTCAATGGCGCGTTTTACCATATTCCCTGCGTCTCTTGTCGTAATGCCACCCCAGCCTTCTCTTTGGACAGTATCATAAAAACCAAGCTCTTTTGCAAGTTCTTCTTTTAAGCGATCTGACATAATGCCTCGTCTTCTCCCCATTTTAAACCCGCTCCTTTGCTTGTTGCTGGTTATAGCCCAGCACCCTTAGTATGAGCAAATGGACAAAAAAAAGACTTTCTTTTTGCTGGAAAGAAAGTCACTGAGGCAAACGCCGATTCTTATATAATTGTTGCTTTTTGGCCATTTTCTCCTGACAAAAACAGTTCAACTGTTTCCGTAAGCACATCTGCATAGCTGTAAGAGACGCGTTCCACCGAGTTTTGGTCTTCATCCAACTTGACAATAAACACGGCAGGATAGGTCTCCTCAATCATGCCTGACTGCTCTGAAGAGCGTCTGCGTCCGCCATTTGCCTTAATGGTAATACGCTTGCCAACATTTTTGTCTAGTGCCCGTTTAATGTCAATTATTGTGTTTGCCATACTCACAACCACCTCGCTCTTCATAGTATATAACACAATTACAAAAAAGTCAAATTTTAAATTATAACAACCAGAAAACCTGTTTGTCAACAACTATCTTTGTCAACTTTTGTTGTTTGTAGGATATACTAAAAACGCTTCCTTTATGTCTGCTAATAAATGTCAATGTCAGCCCTAATCAGACTGATAGAAAACGTTTGTCAGGCGAGGGAAGATGCGAATAGAACGGAGGTTCATGAGCATATGAGTGAGACAAACGACGAAGTATGCGAGCGTTTGTCTACAGTCTGAAACGCCTCAATCGGTTTGAGGCGTTTCATCTTGCTCCTTTAACGGCAAACCGAGGCGCATAGAGCCACGTGTTTCAATGCCACCTATTCCTTTTTGCCCTGTAATGGTATTGCGCAGTATTTCCCATAAATTAACCGTCTCTAAAAAAGAAGTACGACTAAGCCTCGATGCAATATAGACTGGATCAAGCGCGTGGATATTCACTCGTTCTGGGGAACTGGCAAAATTAGCGCCAGCTTTGATTAACGTCTCAAAATGGGACTGACAGGCCCCAGCAAAAATAAGCAAGTCATCACGGCTTTGTACCGTTGTTCTTGCAATACGGACACAGTCAGCAAAATACTTTGTGTGGCGATAAGCCTTTAATTCATCTCGGTTTCCTTTAGCTTTTGAATAGGCATCATGTCCTGTAATCACGACAATATCCGGTTGGACCATTTCCATAAGCGAGGCCATTTGCGTTGGCATTTCTTTTTCTTCCATGTGGACGCCGTAAACGGGGACGCCGAATTTTTCATATAACGCCGTGCAACGATTTAAATAATTTAAGTCTCCATCTAAGTGAAGCACACGGCCTCTCATCTCAAAAAAATGCGGCGTCTCTTCATAGCCTGATGCCGCTTGATATTCTTGCCTTCGTTTCATTAATTTCGCATCTTGGCGAAACAACCGGTAGGAGACATCCTCTCGCTCTTTTTGCCGTTTTTTATCTGTTTCCCGTTCTTTTGCGGACATTTTTTTTAGATCGGTCACTGGCGCATCCGCCAGCAAACGCATTTCTTCACCGACTAATGTTGCCACGCCGCGCTCGATTGCAAGCACACGAAACAAGACATCGCAATCATAAGAGAGTCGGCCTACCACATCACCAACTTGTATTGTCATCGCGTTGCCCCCTCTGCGATAGCCTATGAAGAGGCAACGGCGATGGTTCCTTTATCGGTCGGCTTTCCGCAACGTGGAATAAAGGGCATCGCTCAAACGAGCAAATTCCTGCGGTGACAGCGTCTCGCCCCGGCGTTTTGGATCAATCCCCGCCTCCGACAGCGCTTGTTCAATAGCAGCCTTGGCGTCCTTCCCGGCAAGGTTATGGACAAGGTTGTTTAAAATCGTTTTTCTGCGATTGGCAAAACTAGCGTGGAATACGTCAAAAAACCAACGTTCATCAATGACTTCCACTAACGGCTTTTCGCGAATCGTTAATTTTAATACACTTGAATCAACCCGTGGCTGGGGCACGAAAACAGAGGCCGGCACAACCACCATTGGCTTTGCTTCTGCGTAATATTGAGCAGCGATCGATAAGGCACCGTATTCTTTCGACCCTGGCTTTGCCGCAATTCGCTCTGCTACTTCTGCTTGGATCATGACGGTGATGCTTTTAAAAGGGAGCCTGTCTTCCAGCAATTTCATTAAAATAGGGGTAGTGACATAATAGGGCAAATTGGCAACAACATGGATAGCTTGCCCTTTCGAAAACTCAGCGTCCAGCACACCGGGCAAGTCGGCTTTAAGCACGTCAGAGTGGATGATCTTAACATTCGGGTAAGCCGAAAGGGTGTCTTCCAACACCGGGATTAAACGGCCGTCAATTTCAAAAGCGACCACTTTGTCTGCTTTTTTTGCCAGTTGTTCCGTTAAGGCACCTATGCCTGGACCAATTTCGACAATGCCGTCTTGTTCATCGAAACCACTTGCTTCCACAATCTTGGCAAGGATGTTCAAATCAATGAGAAAATTTTGCCCTAAACTTTTCTTTAATGTAAATCCGTGCTTTTTTAAAATGGCATTTGTCCGCGCTGGTGTCGCAATGTCTTTATTCAAGTTCACTTTCCTCCTGTTTGTTTATCCACCTCACCGCTTCGTTAAATTCTTCAGGGGTGATTCGAAAGATGTGCAGCCGTTTCAAAAGCTGTTTCCCATTAGCATAGCCGATCGACAAGTGTTCGCCTAAACGTTCGCGGCGGCTTCTCGCCCCTTTTCCTGATAATAATCCTGCTTCCATTAAATCAGCGACCGTCATTTGTGCTGCAAATGGTTCAAGCTGCTCCGTACGAACAGCAAGAAGCGCCTCGCGAATTGCATCGGGGGAGGCATGCTCTACACCAACACTCTTCCCTCGCTGCTTCGGGTTTGCGTCCGCTTTTTTGATAAATGCGTGCTTGCAGCCTGGCACTCGCTTGCTGACAATTTGGCGAATACGGTTCCCAGCGTAGTCCGGATCTGTAAATACGATTACGCCGCGGCGTTTTGCTGCCAGCTCGATTTGTTTTAACACAGACTCGCCGACCGCCGATCCATTGGTTTCAATCGTATCCGCTTCAACTGCCCGTTTGATGGAAACTGTGTCCTTTCTTCCTTCCACAACAATCATTTCATTAATCACGAAAATGTCGTTCACTCCGTTCTCTAAAAAGACCATGACGTTATTGTAGCCTGTTTTCACACAAAAAAAAAGCAAGTGCTTTGCCAGCAACTTGCTTTTTTCCTTATTAATCAAGTATTGTTACTTTCACGCTTTTGCTTCCATAGTTCGTAGCGTCTTCTTTTGTTGGGACGTGTACGTCAATTTTGTTTCCTTTGATAGCACCGCCTGTATCGCCAGCAATGGCTTCGCCGTACCCTTCCACGTGTACACGGGTGCCGAGGGGGATGACACTTGGATCTACAGCAATGACTTTCATGTTGGCATTGCTGTTTAAATCAATGCCAGTCGCCGTAATTCCGCTACAGCCGTCACAAGCCGCTGTATAAGCAGTCGATTGCATTTGCAATGTCTTTTGTTGTTTCTCTTGTTCCACTTCTTGCTTTTCTTGCGGTTTGGCGCTTTCCTGTTTCGGTTTTTCCGGTTCGCTTACTGGCTGATCCACTGGTTCTTGGCTGACTGTTTCATGGGCCGTTTGCGTCTCAGAGACATACTCTTTTGCCTCTTCTTGTTTTGTTCCAACCGCAATAACACGGTTTTCACTCTCTTCAACCGTTTCCGTCTTCACAAGTTGCCTGTCGACCTCGACGCCGTCTTCAAGCGTCACTTCATAGTGAAGAGCTTGCTTGCCTTTTTTCCCTTTTTCTACTACACGCTCCACGCCATGGTTTAAATCGCTATCTTCTTCGCGAAGCGTTTCAAATGCAGTTGGTTCCTCAATGACATCGGTGACTTTTTCAACACGTACGAGGCGGATATCAAGCCCGTCCCGCAATTCTTCGTCTAAAGCTGGCTCAACTCGGTCAAGCTCGCCAAGCTCGACATTGGCTTCTTTCAAAAAGTCAGCGACAGTCGCTGAGGTGCTCCAGTACTCGCCTTCATTGCCGTCATAGGCAAATGTCAAAAGCACTGCTGGCGAATAGGCAATATGTAATCCATCCTCAATCGGGGTATCCCCACTTGGTTCAATCTCGTCTTCTGCTTTTGGTTCGATGCCTAACTCAGTAAACAAATCGTTTACATTGTCAGCAACTGTGTAGACTGTGGTCTCCTCACCGGCAACAGACAATGTCACTTCAGCTGCAGGCTTGTAAACAATGTCCATCCCAGATTCAATCTCCGTTTGCAACGACGGTTCAATCAAATCATGTTCACCTACATGGATCTCCAAGCTTTCAAGCAAATCCGCGACTGTCGATTCGTGCGTGCGCACAGTAACCTTCTCGCCGTTTTGTTCAACAGCAACCGCTTTTTTGGTCAACTCAAATAACCCAGATAAAATAAGAATTAGTCCTAGGAAAAGTGCGACTGCAATCAAGATCCTCCGCCTAATGGCAGGGTCGGCTTCAGGCCTATTCAACAGGTTGTGCTTATCGCTCATCGTTCGTCCCTCCTCAAGCACCGAATTATAGAGACGAACGAATAGCGTGTCAACAACAGTTACACAAACGTAACAAAGCAGTAACCTTTGCAATTTGCCCAGATGCTAGGGATAAAAACTAATTATTGTCTTTAATTCCAAATAATTTTAGAGCGTTTTCCCTCGTTTTCTGGCTTAGCTCCTCATAACGGATACCCCGTAATTCTGCGATATCTTCTGCCACCCGCTTTACATAGGCTGGCTCATTTCGTTTTCCCCGATAAGGGTGAGGAGCCAAATAAGGACAATCGGTTTCAATTAGCAACCGTTCGATCGGCACATGCGCAGCTACTTCTTTTGGCCGTCTAGCGTTCTTAAATGTGACAGGGCCACCTAGGCCAATATGGAAATTCATGTTTAAGCAACGGTCCGCTATTTCCACGCTGCCGCCAAAACAGTGCATAATGCCGCCAACTTCAGCTGCTCCTTCTTCCTCAAGGAGATGAACGACATCTTGGTCGGCTTCGCGATTGTGAATAATAATCGGCAACTTCACTTTTTTTGCTAAAGCAATTTGTTTGCGGAACACTTCTTTTTGGACATCTTTTGGCGATTTGTCCCAATGGTAATCAAGGCCCATTTCGCCAAGAGCAACCACTTTTGGATGGGCTGATAGCTCTTCCAGCCAGTGCAAATGCTTATCCTTCATATCGATGGCATCGACCGGATGCCAACCGACAGCTGCATATAAATCCTCGTATTGTTCCACAAGTTCCATCGCCCGCTCAATTGTAGGCTCGTCAAAACCAATAACCACCATTTCTTTAACGCCTGCTTCCTGCGCCCTTGCAATCGTTTCCTGTACATCTCCTTGGAACTGCTTGGCATTCAAGTGGACATGCGTATCAAATAACATCACTATTCACCTCAAAGGCATTTTATGCCTTTTGGCTATGTGAACGCAAGCAAAGCAAAAAAGTGGGCTTCTTTACTATCTTTTATCGTCTGCTCGCATATAGGCAATAACAGCTGTTCCAGGTACACGAAAACCATTTGCTCAGGCACACGTACTTCGACTGCCATCTGCGTATTCGATCAGTTTGGCTGATTGTAATAGTGGAATGACTGCCAAAACGGCCCCGATTGGTCAATGATCGGTTCGATCTCAGCAAAGGGAATTTTAAAAGTAGGAAAACCAGCCGCATAAGGCGCCAGCTCATATACATCAAAGACAAGATAGAGCGCATGCTCATCAACATAGAAAGGTTGGGTGCTGTTCACCCCTTTGTATGCATTTGGAAAGTACTCATCCGCCTGTTTTTTTATTTGTTCGCCTACCAGTTTGCTTAAAACTGCCGCATAATCACGGCCATGTTTAAATAGTTCCGACAGGGCATAATCATGGCCATTGCGTACGTCCACATTGGCAAAAGTCCTTGTTGGCATCCCATGGGCCGCGCCAAATGGATACGTATAGCCATCGATTTCCAACACAACAAGGTGTTTTTTAAAAAAGAGAACATTAAAATCACCTGTAAACGTACGTTCTTTTGTTTCCGCTTCTGTGACATGACGAACACCAGCTTGCTTCGCCAATTTTTGATTGATGGCCTGTTGTTCGAGTTGGTTCGCCATTCCTTCAATTTGCGGATAATAAACATAATAATTGGGCCCACGTTTATACAGGCGTTCTTGGATGCGATAAGGACGGCGCAGTAGGATTTCCGTGTCTGGGTGCCAAATGATTTTTCCATGCTCATCTGTATAAAAAAGACGCTGGTCAATGAATGCCGAAACAATGCCGTTTTCCTTCCGAAGTACACCTGTACCAGAAAACGCGGGGAATGTCTTGACTTTGTGGCCTTCTCTATCAATAAAAAACGTTCTGTCGTCCTTCACTGCGCTAGCAGTGCCTTTGTTAAAAGAGCCAATCTCATCATAAACAAAGTCCGTCAATACCGCCCCGCTTGTATTAGCGATCGCATAACGGCTTAAAAACGGCCTATTGGCGTCCTTCGCTTTCCCAAGCGCAATACGTCCTTCTTGAAGCAAGCGTATTTCATTGTATATAGGTTCAAAGATGGTGTCGCCTGCTTTATTCATCAACCCATAAGAATAGTTGTCGTCACTCGTTGCGATAATCGCAAAGCCATCCTCATAGGCAAAAGCCATGCCATATTTGGGCGGAATAACGACATTTCCTGCTTCATCCAAATAGCCATAACGATCCCCTTCCTTAAAAGCTATTCGTCCTTCGCTTAGCGATCCCACATCGGCATATGGATATGTATGCAGCACAAGCCCGTTCTCATCAATTAACTGAAACTCTGCCGTTTTTGTTTGCACGACCGCTTTTCCTTCGTCAAAATCATAAGCAAAAAGATAACGGGCTGCTATCACTTCCTCGCCATTAGAATTAAGAAACCCGTAACGGCCATTTGTTTGAAACAGCGCACGGCTATTTTTCATTGGAGCCATGTAGGCATACGTTTTTTTCGTACGCACCTGGCCTTTCTCATCAATCATTTTAAACCCGTCTTTTGTTTGGATAATTGCCCGTTCTTCTGAAAAAGGTTGAATGCTTTTATAGACGGGCTTTACGGCAAAACGGCCGAATTGATTAATAAGCCCTTGCTTTTCATTTAATGTAACAATCGCAAAACCATTCCTTTGAAAAGGCTCTGCTCCTTCATAAACGAGTGAAATGCGGATGCGCCCTCTGTCGTTGATATACCCCCATTTCGTGCCATTTACCGTCTTCGTCGACACGGGATAAAGGTTCTCAGTCAATCGTTCCACGCTACCAACCTCCTGCTTCGCCTGGTTGGTCCAGTATATGACTGCTTTTCCTAAGCCATGTATAAAAATGGCCGATTTTCATTTGGCCATTGCCCTGTGTATACTGGGTGGTAAGCACCAGAAAAGGAATGGAGGGAAATGTATGTCTACTTCGTCTAATGAACGGATCCTTGTTTGTGTCAATTACGGTCATCACGGCAGCAAACTCATTAAAAGAGGGGCCAGTCTTGCAGCCCAACTAAACGCGCCTTTATCGATCCTCGTGTTTGATTCTTTGCCAGAAGAGGAGTATAAACACGATAAAAAAATTGATATGTCCATTTTTAAAGAACTTGCTGATGAATACGGTGCTGATTTGAGTGTAGAGAAATCTCATGCCTACAATATTACAAACGTTATTTCGAACTTTGCAAAAGAAAAACAAGCAACACAAATTGTCATCGGCCAAATTGCTGAAAATTTATGGACTGCCCTACTCGGCGGTTCGATTATTGACACGTTGCTTGAAAAAGCACCGTTCGCTGATCTTCATGTTGTCCCTAAAGAACGGGCCGATGAAACGGATAATTGGAATTTTGAAAGAGGCGTATCTGCCTATTTGGTGGAACAAACAGATGGCACTTATGAACTGCGATTTGACGACAGCAAAGGCTTCACCTATGAAGGCGTCTTCTTTAAAGAGCGGCAAACGGATTTTAATAGCGGCATTTTCTCTTTCACTAAGGACGGCCATATATTTGAAGTTCGTGTTGACGATGGCACAGTCCGCCAACTGGTCGATATCGATGAAACATAATCGTATGAAACCAGTTACTTGCCAATCGTCCTCTCCATCTAAAACTAAAAAAGCGCCAAACGACGGGCATTTCCCCTTTGTCTGGCGCTTTTGCTTTGGCTGCTTATTGCTCGTGTTTTTTTCGTTTTGCCCAGGCATATGAAAACGAGCCTTCATAACGAGTGGCAGCCCCATTTTCAAGCCAATAGGTGACAGGAAAAAGTTTGTTCAAAAAATAACGGTCATGGGATACTGCGATGATCGTGCCTGTAAACTCAGCCAATGCCTCTTCAAGCACTTCTTTTGAGTCTATATCAAGATGGTTTGTCGGTTCATCCAACACGAGCACATTATGCTTTTCGAAAATCAACTGCGCTAGCCGCAGCCGCATTTTTTCGCCTCCACTTAAATCGGCGACACGCTTAAAAACGTCCTGGCCATAAAACAAAAACCGCGCTAACTGGCCTCGGGCTTCGCCATCTGCTAAAAGCGCACTGGCGCGGAATGCTTCGAGCACCGTCTGCTTTGGATCAAGTTCTGTACCATGCTGGGACAAATAGCCTAGTGAAACACTAGCCCCTATTTTGCATTGTCCTGTATCAGGCTCGATCTCCCCTAATATGAGCTTTAATAGCGTCGATTTCCCCTCTCCATTAGCGCCAACAAGGGCCACTCGTTCTTGATGGCGCACAGCTAAGTCAACTTGACCAAGCACTTGCCGTTCGCCAAATGTCTTCGAAACGGATTTTAGTTCAACTACATCTTCGCCACTGCGCCCTTGCTGCTCAAAAGACAATTCTACTTTCTTCGTTTGCGGCGGCTTTTTTAGCTCTTCCATCCGCGCTAATGCTTTTTCCATGCTCTTAGCCTGGCGGTGCATCCCTGCATTAGGCGGATTCGCACGGTTCGCCCATTCTTTCAGGCGCTTAATCGCTTCCCGCATTTTCTTCATCTTTTTCTGTTGATCCGCGTATTGCTGGAATTCTCTCATGAGGCGTTCTTCACGCTCTTTTAAATAGCCACTGTAATTGGCTGCATATTGATGCAGCACCCCGTTCTCCATTTCCCATATTTCCGTTACAGCCGCATCAAGGAAAGCACGGTCATGAGAAATAATGAGCACAGCCCCTGCATAATGGCGCACCCAGTCAGCAAGCCAATCAAACGCGTACAGATCTAGATGGTTAGTTGGTTCATCTAGAATGAGTAGTTCAGGCTTTTGCAACAATAAACAGGCTAGGCCGACTTTTGTCCGTTCGCCACCGCTAAGAGCCCCCCAACGTTTCTCAAGCAAACCTGTAATGCCAAGCCCTGCGGCAATGCGGCGAATATTGGCCTCATATTCAAAGCCACCAACATCAGCAAACTGCTGCTGTAAACTGCCGTATTCCTCTAAGACACGCTCTAGCTTGGCTGGTTGCTGCTCAGTTGCAAGCACTTCTTCCAATCGCGTCATATGCTCTTTTACTTTTTTTATATCGCTAAATACCGTTTCTAGTATCGTGTAGACACGTCTATCAGGCGAATAGGTAGGTGCTTGGGCTAACATGCCTTTCGCCAGTCCTTTACGCCAGCCGACCTCACCAGTTGCAGGGGGTTCTACTCCGGCAAGAATACGGGCCAGTGTTGTCTTCCCTTCGCCATTCCGTCCGACGAGACCAATGCGGGCACCGCTTTTGATTTCCATGGACAGGTTTGCAAACACTTGTGTAGCGCCATATGACTGGCTAACTTGATTGGCATAACAAAGAATCACGTTTCATTCCTCCTATTGATAGTAGGAAGAGACTTGTGTACACCAAAAAGACGGCAGAGAAAATTCTCCGCCGCCTCAATCCGTATGCGAGTAGAAATGTCTCTTCCTAATGGTTTTTCCTATGCAGTTGCGTAAAAAAGGACAGACTGGTCCAATTTTGCAACAACAGCGGAAAAAATAGCCTGACAAATCCACAAATAGGCGCGAAACTTTGCCTGGCTGCCATTAAAAAGATCCATGTTCTACTCACCTCCTTCATCATTACTGTTAGCGTAATGGAAGAAGGCAAAAATGTAAAGCATTCTATTCCTAAAACGGGAGGTAGTTGCCTTTCTACCTCTTTAGGTGGCGCTTTCAAACAACTTTAAGGAGAAATAACCCCAACTCCGGCGTTCGCCCGCACCACATCCTTCACTTGGTTTACAGGCGTTGCTTGATAGCTGTATGGTGGATTATAAGTCGTTGTCGAGACAGTTGGCTGCTCGCCAGTCGAAGAAACATAGCGGTTATTGACTAGATCCCAATACCCGATTTCCTTGCTGTCTCGGCTCACAATTGGATTGTTTGCTCTTTCAAAATCGTTCTCCTCGATTCGTACTTGAGCGCCCATGCGAGAATTGATCCCTGTCTCTCTAATATCTGCGTAGTAATTGCTGAAAATATGGGCTTCGCCAAAGCGAACAGAAGGCACACGGGAATTCAAGTTTTCAAAGTAATTATTGTGGAATGTAATTTTTCGTCCATATGAATCGCTGTCAGACGAACCCATCAGCATCGACTTCCAGCTGTCGTGTACATAGTTCCATGAGAAAGTGATGTAATCAGCATCCCGTTTCACATCAAACAATCCATCGTAATAATCCTTATGCACATCAAGGCTATTATAGAGTTCGTTATGGTCGACCCAAATGTTTTTGGATGGGCCTTCAATGCTAATGGCATCTTTATCGCCTGTATTCACATGATGAATTTTCAAATTGCGGATGATCACGTTATTGGCCCGCCACACTTTAATGCCAATTCCGTTAAGTTCCCCATTTGTTCCTACCCCTAACAAAGACACATCATTGACATCTTTAATGTCAATCTTGCTTGCAGATGTGTTTGCAGGCGTGATTGTTCCGTTTATATAAATGGTTAAAGGCGTGTTCGCCTTTTTATTTTTTAGTGCGGCTATCAATTGGTCACCGGTGGAAACCGTGACAACATCTCCTCCAGCGCCTCCTGTAGTCCCTCCATTAAGAGTGGCAAACCCTTGCATTGAGAAATTCACATTGGCTGCTTCCGCCCCTTCTTGCCCATACGCTGGCATGGAAAAAGCACCAAACGCCAGCAAAAACACAACCATGAACGACCACAACTTTCTCAAATCTCATCCCCTGCTTTCCTTTATTTTTTCTACTCAACAACCGACTTCCATCCTTGCCTCCTTTCATTTGTAAATCATGCTCAGTTTATTACACAGCTTGCTATAACGATGATAATCATTCTCTCAGAACCCATTTAAAGCTAATTGTCCACTGGCTTTTTTCGTTACTTTCTTTCTCGGACAATCGAGTCGTTATCGGCTGTTTTAAGATTTTTGTACAAGCGCTGCCTTCTTTTCTAGTTGCAATTTTGTTTCTCAATAGGTAGAATAAATGCTACTGTTAATTTAAAAAAATAAATCAACGTGCATATTGACAAAAATGAGGGATCGTTATGCAAAATTATGAAGTTATGGATATTACGTTAAAACAACAAAAAATCATATCCGATCCTTTGCGTGGGCAAATTATCAGTTTGCTCGCAGAAAAGCCGATGACTTCAAAGCAAACAGCCGTTGAGCTAGGAAAGAACCCTGGAACAATTTATTACCATATTAAGCAATTGTATGAACATGGCATTCTGGAACTCGACCATGTGGAAACAGTAAAAGGAATTGTCGAAAAGTATTATAAAGCGAAAACGACTTTGTTCAGGGGACCTGGGGGAATAGGGGAAGCGCACCGTGTGAAAAATAGGGTGCCTTTATACTTGTCCGATACGTTAATGGATGACATGCAGGAAGAGATGTACGAGCTTTTTAAAAAATACGGCAAAAAAGCACGGGCCGATAAAACTGCGAAAATCCCTTGCATCGTTGAATTTTCTATCACGGAAATACAAGAAGACAAAAATGAGTGAGCGTGACAGCACTCACAAAAGAACCAGTCGCCGGCAACTCCGGTCAACTGGTTCTTTTCTTTATGATTCGTTATTTTACTTGCGCCCCGTTTGGCAGATCACCATCAACGGTTGCGAGCTGCAGTTTCTTTCCTTTTGAGCCGGCGAGGATCATCCCTTGGGATAATTCACCGCGTAGTTTAACAGGCTTTAAATTCGTCACGCAAATGACTTTTTTTCCAACTAAATCACTTGGTGCATAATACTTGGCAATCCCTGAAACGACTTGGCGCGTTTCCGTGCCCAGGTCCAACTGGATTTTTAACAGTCGGTCCGCACCTTCCACTGGCTCAGCAGCAGTCACTTCTGCAACCTTAAGCTCGACCTTTGAAAAATCGTCGATTGTAATTTCATTTTCATCTTCTATTTCCTCAGGTTCTGGGTCGGCCTTGCCACCCATAAGCTCGACAATATAATCGACTTCTTTTTCGACATCAAGGCGTGGGAAAACAGGCTCTCCTTTGCTAACCTTTGTACCAGCCGGGAGTTGCCCAAAAACGCGGATCGATTCCCAGCCAGCAAGGCTTTCGTCAATGCCTAGCTGTGCCCATATTTTTGCTGGCGTTCGTGTCATAAATGGGCGGATCAGCACAGAAATGATCCGAAGTGACTCGGCTAAGTGGTACATAACCGAACCAAGAAGTTCGCGATTATCTTCTTCTTTTGCTAGCATCCACGGCTGCGTTTCGTCAATGTATTTGTTTGTACGGCTAACGAGTTGCCAAATCGCAGCCAAAGCAATCGAGAACTCCATTTCCTCCATCGCGTCTTCCACTTTTGTAATCGTTGCTTGGACAAGGTCAAGCAAGTCCTCGTCAAATGGCGATGCACTTTTGACGTAAGCAGGGATTTCGCCATTAAAGTATTTATTGATCATCGCTACAGTACGGTTGAGCAAGTTGCCAAGGTCATTGGCTAAATCATAATTGACTCGTTCTACAAATGCTTCCGGCGTAAAGACCCCGTCAGCACCAAACGGCACTTCCCGCAGTAAGTAATAGCGGATCGCATCGAGACCAAAATGGTCAATTAATGGCGCAGGGTCAACCACGTTTCCTTTAGACTTTGACATTTTGCCGTCCTTCGTCAAAAACCAGCCATGGCCAAATACTTTTTTCGGCAACGGCAAATCAAGCGCCATTAACATGATCGGCCAGTAAATTGTATGGAAACGCAAAATATCTTTTCCGACCAAATGGACATCCGCAGGCCAGTACTTTTGGTAAAGGGTATCATCTGTTGTTCCATAACCAAGTGCCGTAATGTAATTTGTGAGCGCATCAATCCACACATAGACGACATGCTTTGGATCGCTTGGCACTTTCACGCCCCATGTAAAGGACGTTCGCGAAACAGCCAAATCTTGCAGACCTGGTTTAATGAAATTGTTGATCATTTCATTTTTTCGTGATGCTGGCTGGATAAAGTCAGGGTTTTCTTCATAGAAAGCTAGGAGGCGATCTGCGTATTTGCTCATCCGAAAGAAGTAAGATTTTTCACGGACTTTTTCGACTGGATGGCCGGAGTCTGGGCTTTTTCCGCCGATAATGTTGCCTGATTCGTCTTTAATAGGGTCAACAAGCTCCCGTTCACCATAAAACGTTTCATCGGACACACAATACCAACCTTCATACTCGCCTAAGTAAATATCGCCTTGTTGAACAAGTTGTTCAAAAATTTTCTCGACCATGTTTGTATGGCGCTTTTCCGTTGTACGGATAAAATCATCGTGTGAAATGTCAAGTTTCTTCCATAACTCTTTAATCGGTTTTACCATTTCATTCGTGTATTCCAGTGGAGAAATTCCTTTTTCCTTCGCCTTCTGCTCAATTTTTTGCCCATGTTCATCTGTCCCTGTCAAATAACGGACATCATAGCCGCGTAGCCGTTTGTAGCGTGCCATTGCATCACCAGCAACGGTCGTATAGGTGTGCCCAATATGGAGCTTGCCGCTTGGGTAATAAATTGGTGTCGTAATATAAAACGTTTTTTCGCTCACGCTATTCATCCTCTCTCTTTTTGAATAAAACAAAAAACCTCTCGCCGCATCGGGACGAAAGGTTTGCTCACGTGGTACCACCCAAATTTTCCTCATCATGGGACAAGGCTCAAAGCCAGTAACGTTGGCACACGCTGCCCCCTTACACTCGGCTCGAAGGCATGTATCTCCAGGACCATCTTCCAAAGCGCGCCAGTCCGGCTTTCACCTAACCCGGCTCTCTATCACAAGCGCTCTCTTTGTACTCATCCGTTCATAGACATTCGATTTATCTTCATTCTTATCCAAAATATAGCCAATCATACATCACTTTGTCAAGCCTGGTCATACAACGTCGCAAATGGCGTTTTCTCTTTTTTAAGCTTTCCTTCCCTGCATAAACGTTCAAGTTCTTCTTTCCACTCAGAGACATCCCATGCTTTGGACGCTTGCTTGTTTAATGCATCCAGCTTTTGCATCACGTGCATTTCCGCCATTGGCAAAAAGTCCGCTAAAGCAGCAATGATTTCTTCATCGTCTGTTGCATTCATTTGCTCAAGCTCATCAAATGGATTCATCGTATGGGGACTCGTTGAATGGGCTAGCCGAATCCGAACCGCCATTGTCCGGCCGATAATCGCCGATGAAACAAAGACATCCCCTGACCGCAAATAAGGAAGACGCTTGCCTTCTTCCGCTGTTAAGTCGGTTTCTTCCTTAATCGTTTGGATGTCCGTTCCCCGCACTGTACGAAAAACAAATTTTGAATTGAGCTGTGCCGTAATCGTTTCATCGAGCAACGTTGGTCGTTGCGTTGCGAAGATTAGAAACGTCCCATACTTCCGTCCTTCCTGGGCAATTTCCTTTAACACTGACTTGGCTGGCGCATCAAAGCCTTTCGGGGCAAAATTGTGCGCTTCATCGGTCACAATGACAAACGGCGGAAAAAATTGGGCTTGTTGCTGCTGGAGCTTCGCATCTTTGTAAGAGCGTCTTTTTGAATAAAGCGTGCCAATGACATAGCTGGAGAACACTTGCAGCAACCAAACAGCTCCTTGGACGACAACAAGCTTGCCACTATGGATGCCGTGCTCAATGGCACGGATATTTTGTTGGAAAAGCCCTGCTTGATTGAGCCGGTGCAAGCGCCATTGAATTCCTTTTACAGAGGACGGCGGCAAACTGCCAAACTGATCTAACAACTTTTTAAAGGTGCCGTATCGAGCTATTTCATCTCGTGACATGCCGCCGTCATGGAGCATACCGTCTATTTTCTGTTTGCCCATGTCAAGTGCTTCTATTAAATTGGCAACGCGGTCGGAAAACGATTGATAACTGTCTTTCTTTTTATGGAGTGTTTGCACGACATTGACCATTGATTCCGTTAACGATCCGGCAGCGCCAAGGAGCCTTTCGATGTCCCGTGTCGACAAGGCGGAGAAATCAACGCCGACATCGCGGCCGATTTGGACGACTTCATAGCGTGAGTCGTAATCAACCTGACCTTTATGAGCTTCGGTTTTGCCTGAAAAATTCATTTCAAAATGGGGATCAAACACAAGCGCTGGAATTTTTAACTTCATTAATTCCTCAAGCATCACCCGCAAACCGAATGACTTCCCTGATCCCGAGCCACCGAATACGCCAATATGGGGATATTGCTGCATCGCGCGAATGTCAAAAATGAACGGGACACCCTGTTGCGCCGTTGTCTTTCCTTGTTCGTGCATAAGCATAAGCCCTTGTAAACGCTCAGGAATCGTTTCGGCGATAAAGTCAGTTGACTTCACTTCGCCGAGAACCATCCCTTTCTCTGGCCCTGTCGTCAACAGCAAATGCTCGATTTCACTAAACTCAGGATGGCGCACTGCTGCACCTGTTTGGATTGGCTTTTGGGCCTCTTCAAATAAGCGCACTTTGGCTAGATGGATATCGTCTTGGCCAATATCGTATCCAATCGCTTCGAGTGTTTCCAGTACATCGCGATCGACTAACCCTTTATCCATTCCCATTGGAATATAGCGATTGTAGGAAAATGTTTCGACGACTTCCCCTTTTGGCTTAAACAGTTCGTCGTCTTCAATGACTAACATTTCATTCATGCGGAACTTATGGGTTTTTGAAGCAACATGGACTTCATGCTGCGTCGTGACACCAACCACTTGCATCGTTGTTTCCTCCTTTTAATAAGGCCTGCTTTGCCGCATTTTTGTAAAAAACTGCTTCCGAACATCGGGATCTAAATATTGTTCAACCAACCCTTCGACAAGCTGGTCCGTTATGCGGATTTCTTTGTCAATGTAATCAAGCCAAAGAGGAATGCCCCGGCCTTCTTTTGGGGTGAGCGTACAAAGCAAATCGCCGACAAACGCCATATGTGACGCTTGTTCTTCAAGCATATCAAATCCGGTGATCGCAGGCGTCGCTCCAAGCCTCATCCAAACGGACGTTAAGCCTGCTTTATGTTGGATATCTTCCAGGTAAACCATTTCATTTTGGTTTAACACGCCAAACAGCAAGTCTCTGTCATAAGAATACGGGTTCTTCGCAAACGGGGCAAAAGCTGGCAATTGAACTAAGTTTTCCGTTGTGATTTCTTCCGAAACGCCAACAAGCAACGTATCGTTTTTTAATGCAAGCGCCCGCAACGCTTCCCATTCCTCTGGCGCGTCAATCCGATAATGGTAGAGGGCCCCGTCCATGAGCATGACGCGGATATCTTCTGCTTCAAGCAAGCGGGTAGCCGCTTCAAGCTCTAACTTAGCAAGTAAATACGAGCGGCGATTGCCTGAAGACTCATCTTGTTCCTCCAACAAGGGCACATACAAATCAGAAGCCCATTGTTCCTTGCCATCTGTTGTTTTCGCTAACGCTTGAAAAAAATAAAGGACATGTGGCGGCTCGCCATTTGTTTGGTTGACCGAGCCGTCAGCGCCGCCAATTTTCCGCCCTTCTAAAAGATTAACGAGGTAGCCTGCCGAAATTGTCTCCATTTGTCGAATAATCGTTGCCGACTTCCTCAAATTTTGTCGAATCAAATCTTTTTGACTATGACTATTTGAATACTGCTTTCTTAAAAGGTTGTTAGATTGCTTTAATTTGGAAATTATTTCTTCGCTTAAATCCATCATTTCTTTCCCCCTTTCTGAGATACTACCACTGTTAAACCATTGCTATTACAGGATTATTCTTTCCAATGCACTCGCGGGGCGCACAAGTTTTCACAAAATATGCGATTTTTTATATAAATTTGTTTGACTTGTTTTGGAAATATTGTTATTCTTAGATTACTATAGAATTATGTCGAATTATGACACATACAGAGTCCGTTTATTTTTCGTAAATAAGCGCACACCACCATATTTGAGGAGGAAATCTAAGAATGAAATCTACAGGAATTGTACGCAAAGTGGATGAATTAGGTCGTGTTGTCATTCCCATCGAACTGAGACGTACATTAGAAATCGCCGAAAAAGACGCGTTGGAAATTTATGTCGACAATGACCGCATCATTCTCAAGAAGTATAAAGCTAACATGACTTGCCAAGTAACTGGCGAAGTGTCTGATGACAACCTATCACTCGCAAACGGCAAGATCATTCTTAGTCCTCAAGGTGCCGAAGCAATCATTGGCCAACTGCAAGAATATGTCGCTAAAAAATCATAAGCATGATGCTTTTAAAACCTGCCTCTTTATGTGGCAGGTTTTTTGTTTTTAGTGCTGATGGTACGTTTGGTAAATTTGCCGTTTCGGAACACCACGATCAACAGCTACTTGCTTAATCGCGTCTTTTTGGTTCAGACCAATGGCGATATAATGATCCACATGCGCTGTTTCACTCAACGGTGCCCACCATTGTTCTTGCTCTTCATTTGCCTGTTGGCTTGCCCCTTCGACAACTAAACAAAACTCCCCTTTGATCGTCCCTGTTTCGGTCCAAGCGACCGCTTCACTTAGGAGACCACGCTGATACTCTTCAAATTTCTTAGTCAGTTCCCGGCCAATGGCGATTTCCCTGTCGCCAAACGCTTCGTACATCGCTGCTAACGTCTGGCTAAGGCGGTGTGGCGCTTCGTAAAACAACATCGTTTCATTTGCTGTGGCCAAACGGGCTAACGCTTCCTTCCGATCTTTTTTCACTCGCGGCAAGAAACCGTGGAAGGCAAATTGCTTAGCCGGCAAGCCTGAAGCGACCAAAGCAGTCAGGGCTGCATTTGCCCCAGGCAAAGCGACAACGGGAATGCCTGCATCAATGCAGAGCTTGGCAAGCGCTTCACCAGGGTCAGAAATTCCAGGCATGCCTGCATCACTGACAAGAGCAATTGTTTTTCCCTTTTCCATTTCCGCTAAAAGGTCAGCGCCGGCTTGCTTTTGATTATGCTCATGGTAGCTGACTAGCGGCGTATGAATGTCAAAGTGAGCCGTAAGTTTCCGAGTTTGCCTTGTATCTTCAGCGGCAATTAAATCGGCTTCTTTCAATATCCGAATTCCGCGGAATGTCATGTCCTCCAAATTGCCAATTGGCGTCGGCACCAAATAAAGGCACCCATCCGTGTGCTGGAAACTTTTTTGCTCTTTCATCGTCCTTCCTCTTTTCTTCGCATGGCTATGTAAAGCTGCTTTTCCTTTTTGGATAGTTGTTTAAAGGCATATTCGCAGCGCATCGCCTCTTCTTTTGTGGGAAATTCTTCAAAGAATACGAGCGTAAACGGCCCTCTTCCCCGGGTATACTTTGCCCCTTTGCCTGCTTCATGCATCGCTAGTCGTTTTTGCAAATGGTTGGTATACCCGGTGTACCAACTGCCATCCTTGCACTCAAGCACATACATCACATGTGTCATCTTCCAAAATACTCCCTTTGAAAGGCTGGCGTATACTCGTCTTCATTATAAACAATTAACGGCGGTTCACAAACAAGCCCTGGCTTGCCACCTTTTGTCCCTTCCAAAAGGACGATGTTGGCGTTTGCTTCCCCCCGAGGGTGGCAAAAACGCAGTCGTTTTGGCTCGATGTTGCATTTACGCATCTCCTCCATCATGTCTGCAAGCCGTTCTGGGCGATGGACGAGCGCTAGCTTGCCGCCATATTTCAATGCATAACTGCCTGCTTGGACAACGTCCGCCAACGTGCAGGCAAGCTCATGGCGAGCGACGGAGAGAGCACGCTGTTCTTTTACTTGCTTGTTTCCTCCAAGTTGAAAATAAGGAGGATTGCATGTAACTGTATCATACGAGCTATGGGCAAGGTTGTTTTTTGTGTCTTTTACATCAAAACATAGTGAAGTTACTTGTTTTTCTAGTTGATTCACGCGTATCGTCCGTTCTGCCATATCATGCAATCGCGCTTGAACTTCAACCAAATCGATCAATGCTTTCGTGCGAGCCGACAGAACGAGACCGACAATGCCATTTCCGCTGCACAAATCAAGAATACGCCCCTTTTGGATGGGCACATAAGCAAATCGGCCAAGCAACACCGCATCAATCGAATAAGCGAATGTCTGGTCACTTTGGATAATCGATAGGTTGCTGCCAGCCACTTTGTCGAGCCGTTCTCCTTGTAAAAGCATGGCCCCTCCTTTATCAACGAAAAAGTCGGCTACCCGAATAGATCGTCCAAACGGAGCCGACTTCTTTATTTAACATCTTGATGGTTGCACGTGCTTACTTTTGGTGCAGAAAGGACAGGCAAAACAAGCAGTCATCCCCTTCAGGCCTTATACTGCCGTAATGGGTGTTGCAAATATGGAATCCTTCTTGGTACAAACGGGCCAAATTTTCATGGCCTTCCCCCACCATTTTTTTGCGTGAGCTTTCTCCTGAGGGCGTAACCGTGTTTTTCGTCCCAGCTTCTGGTTCAAGCCGTTTACGGAGATTTTCATTTTCGACATGCAAGTAATGGTTTTCTTCAATTAAGTATGCCAGTTGCTCTTTTAGCCCTCTTAGTTCGTCATGAAGATCCCCTATCCGCTCTTCAAGGCTCGAGACTTGAGTGAATATGGCTTTTTTGTCCACATGGTTCACCTCGTTATTCAGTTGCTTCCGAAGCGACTGTCTCCTTTCTCATCAGTTCTTCAAAAGCATACTCCAGCGTTTGCTGTTCTTCTGCCAGTTGGACTTGAACGATTCGGTCAAGCAAATTTAGGCCAACCACTTTGCCTTTGCCATCAGGCGTAACAATCGGCTTGCCAATGTCAGGCATTTCTTTCTTAGCTTCCTCATATGTGTCATTTTCATACTTTAAACAACACATTAACCGGCCGCAAAGACCTGAAATTTTCGCTGGGTTTAACGATAAATTTTGGTCTTTTGCCATTTTAATCGAGACTGGCTCAAAGTCGCCTAAAAACGTTGAACAGCAAAGCATCCGACCACAAGGGCCAATGCCGCCAAGCATTTTTGCTTCGTCACGGACACCGATTTGCCGAAGCTCAATCCTTGTCCGAAAAATTGCTGCTAAGTCTTTAACGAGCTCGCGAAAATCAATTCGCCCATCAGCAGTAAAATAAAAGAGCACTTTGTTGCGGTCAAACGTGTATTCCACATCAACAAGCTTCATGTCTAGTTGATGTTCTACAATTTTCTCGTGACATGTTGCAAATGCGTCTTCAGCGGCCCGTTTGTTTTCTCTCACAGTTTCTTCGTCTTTGCTAGTCGCCACACGCATCACTGGCTTTAATGGCAAGACGATGTCCTCTTCATTAACAAACTTTGGAGGAACGACAATTTTCCCGTACTCAACGCCCCGGGACGTTTCAACAATAACAGCTTCTGCGCCTGTAAGCTGAAACGGGCCTGGAGAGAAGTAGTAAATTTTGCCCGCTTTTTTAAAACGGACACCTATGACCTCGTGCAAAACTTAGCCCTCCTGTATGGTGAAAAGCAGCCGTTCCATCACTAGTTGGATGGAAACGTTGGCGCTAAGATGCCTTTTCGCTTCAAGCACATGGCTCATCGCTGCGCGAATGGTGTGCTGTGATGTAGAAAGCGCCAGCTCATCAAATTTGCTTTTGTTGTCAGCATAGACAAGCTTATCCTGCTTTCCAGCCTGTATATATAAAAGGTCTCTTAACCAAAGTAACATCATTTCAAGCCCCATTTCTTGTTGCAACCGCTCCTTCATAAGCGGAATCCACTTATCAGCAAGTGTGATTGCAGCAAGGTCTGGCCTTGTAAAAAGCTCATGCATCAATTGTAACACTACGGTTCTTGCTTGAAAAGACCAGTCTCCCTCGGCTAGTGCCTTCGCGTAAGCTTTGTTTCCTGTTAAAGCAGCCAAAAACAATGCCTGATTTTCTTCGATTCCCTCGGCAACAAGTTTGCTTGCTATTTGCGTTTGCGAAGGCGGCAAAAACCGCATTTGTTGGGCGCGGGAGCGAATTGTCGGCAAAATGCTTGCGCCGTTTTCCGTCAAAAGGATCGCCAATGTTTGGCCTTGTGGCTCTTCCAGAAACTTCAATAAACTATTTGCAGCGCTTGCGGTCATTTTATCCACGTGGGAGACGATATACACTTTTGCAGCAGACTCCATGCCCCTGTACGTAAATTCTTTTTGTAAGTATTCGATCTGTTCTTTTTTAATCGATTGTCCGTCCGGTGCGACTTGGTGGACATCAGGGTGGTTGCCATGTTCAATCCGCAAACAGTCACTGCATGCATGGCACGGCTCTGCCCCGTTGTGTTCCTTGCAGAAAAAACGTTTCGCCATCAACAAAGCCACTTCATGTTTGCCGCTTCCGGCTTCCCCTTCGAACAAGTAGGCGTGGGCCAAGCGGTTTTTTTGAATGCTCGCAACAAGCATAGGCACAACCTGCGGCTGTGCCTCTTGCCAGTCTTTCCATGTATCCACGTGTCTCACCTGCTCTTAAAATTGTTCAAATTGGTCTACAGGAAGAACAAAGACGGTAGCGCCCCCGACTTGTACTTCAACAGGGTAAGGAACATAGGAATCGGCATTTCCGCCCATTGGCGAAATCGGCGCTACCACCTGTTCGCGGCTACGGCAATTTTTTTGGATAATCTCCATAACATCTTCTACTTTATCGTCATCAACGCCGATCAGAAACGTGGTGTTTCCTGCCTTAAGGAATCCACCTGTGCTAGAAAGTTTCGTTGCGCGAAAATCGGCTTTTACAAGCCCGTCAGACAAACGCGTGCTGTCTTTATCTTGAACTACCGCAATAATAAGTTTCATCTATCGCACCCCACTTTTTGTTTAGTCTTTAGTAGACAAAAGCATTCGGTTGATTTCTTCCATTGTATCATGAAACACTTCTGCAAAAGAACGGTTGGCATCAATGGCCTTTATTCGCTCCGGTTCAGCCTTTAGCAGTTTTTTGTAACCTTCCTGGACACGCTTATGAAAGGTTAGCGTCTCTTGGTCCAAGCGATTCCAACTGCGTACAGCGTCCTTTTGCACCCTTTCCAGCCCAATTTCCGGCTCGACATCAAAATACAACGTTAAGTCTGGCATATACGTCTCGATCGCAAAGCCATTAATAGCTCTAACTTCTTCCATTCCTATTCCTCTTGCATGGCCTTGGTACACAAGGCTTGAATCTATATAACGATCACATAAGACAAGGGCTCCCTCCGCAAGAGCGGGAACAATTTTTTTGATCAAATGCTCTCTTCTTGCGGCAGCGTAAAGCAATGCTTCCGTGCGGTTATCCATTTCAACGCCTTGCGTATGCAACAATAGATCGCGAATTTGTTCAGCCAGCTCCACGCCGCCTGGTTCTCTTGTGCGGATCACCTCGTAGCCTTGAGTGGCAAGTTGCTCTTGCACAAGATTGATGATCGTCGTTTTACCGGCGCCTTCTCCGCCTTCAACTGTAATAAACAGCCCTTTTTTCATGTCTAATCCTCCGGCATTTGTACACGTAATCCATGTTTTGGGTCCAGCCCTTGAAAGCGGACGCTTGCTTCAAGCAGTTGCTCAATCTGCTTAACATGGGCAGGGGCCACCTGTTCTCCTCGATACAATAGAGGAACTCCAGGGGGGTACGGGACAAGTGGCTCAGCTGCAACTCTGCCAACTGCTTCACTCAGCGGAACCGTTTCTGAGCTGAAGTCGGGCCGTTTCATGTCTATCAATTCGGAAATGAGCGGCCCTGCTCCTGCCTGGAACAGGCCTTTTTTCCTCTGCTTTTCGGGCTGCCAACAACGTGTCGAAAGCCGCGAATGGAACAGGCTAGCATCGAACTCCTGTCCAACCCCTAGTACGAGAAGGATAGCGTTTGGATCAGCCATCTCCGCCCAAATCCCTGCCTTTGCCAACTCTTGAAGCAGCCATGTACCAGAACGTGAATCATTTGCTTTTATTGTAACCTTTAACGGGTCATTTTGGTAGCACTCGCCTGCATTTTCGACAACTTCCAGCATAGGATGGCTGCCTATCGCCTCTTGCAAACGTTGGCTGGCGCGGCATGCTTTAGCAAATGCTGCTTCCCCTTCGCTTTCGATATAGGCACGTGCCCCATCTAATGAAGCAAGAAGCAAGTACGACGGACTGCTTGACTGCACCATCGTTAACGCTCGTTTGACTGGCTCCCTAATAGCCGCAGTCGTCTCTTTTGCAAAATGCAGCCAAGCCCCCATTGTTAAAGCAGGCAGCATTTTATGGGCTGATTGCACGACAACATCCGCTCCCATGTCAAGTGCTTGTTTAGGACAGCGCCCTTCACCTTCTCCTAGTTTAAAATGCGCTCCATGTGCTTCGTCGACAAGCACGAGCAAACCTGCCTCCTTTGCCTGAGCAAAAATAGCTGCTTGATTGCGAACCGTGCCCCAATAATCGGGATAAGTAGCAACAAGTGCTTTTGCACCAGGGTGTCGCCTGAGCGCTTCTTCAAAAACATTAGCAGTCAACCCTAGCGGCCGCCCTGTCTTTTTATCATATTCAGGGGCAAGAAAAACGGCTTTTGCTCTTGCCAACTCAAGCGCATGCAAAACCGACTTGTGGCAATTCCGTTGCACAAAAACAACGTCGCCTTCTTTGCATAATCCGTAAATCATTGCCAAATTTCCACTAGTAGAACCGCCAACCAAGTAACTTGTTTCGCCTGCACCGTAAAAGGCTGCACAAAGCGCTTGCGATTCCGCAATTGGGCCTGTGGGGTCATGAAGGTCATCCAACCCTTCTAGCTCCGTAACATCATAGGCAAGCACATGCTGAAAAGGCGCCAAGCTTTCAGGCCAGACAGCGCCATTTTTATGCCCTGGCACATGAAAAGACAAAGGCTGTTTGTCGCTATGTCGTTGCAGTGCAGCTATAATTGGTGTTCGTGCTTTCATTTAAATTCCCCTTCTATGCCTCGATATTTCTTTTATATTTGCTGCATATCACTATTTTTCAAACCTGTTCGCTAACATAAAGGAATAAAAAAAGCCAGTTACGGCTAACATCAACTGGCCTTCTCACCATTCTATTATAGCGAATGGCGCATTTTTCAATTCCACAATCGTTTTAACGCATCTACGCATGTTTGATAAGCGTCTTCGCCAGGTTCCAATCGCATGATCTCTTGCTCACAGTCTTGGCACAAAAATAACGATCCTAATGACAAACCCGCTTCTTTCATAGATTGGCAGACGCCACAGCTACGCTTTCCTTTAATATAAACGGTTTTCGTTGTTGTTGCCACCTTTATGCCACCTCCACTATAAGTGTCGCCATAAAGAGTGCCTTTATACATATAGACGTTTATCCATCTTATGAAAAACAACTCGAATTGGTGTTTGGCCAATGTTAAACATGATCTGCGACAACCGAAAAATCGATGACTTCATAAGTTTTGACGAACGCCTGCAATTTTGTGGAAAGATCCTCCTGAATCGTATCGAAATAAGGCTTGCCGTTAACCAAAGGCGCTTTGGCATATAATTTTCTTACGCTGATCGGGATGCCTGATCCGCTCGCCCCTTCACGCACAAGAAGTTTATGGGGTTCTTCAAGCAACGTACGTATCCACATTCTTGCCCGTACCGATGGCGATGTTTTTAAGACGGACAGGACGTCCCAATCCGTTAGTTCAGCAAACACATCGCGGTCATCGCCAACTTCCGCCCAGTCACAAAGAATCGCTTCGGCAAGGACTGCATCAGCTGCAAGCAACGTTGGCGCGCACATCCATTCATGGGCACGGACAACTAATTCCATCAACTGTAATGCGGTTTCTTCGCCACATGCCACTCCTGATTCCGTACACTCCATCTGTTTAACCAGTTCCCACGGGTGGACACGATTCGTGCCAGCCATGTACGTATCCCTTAAAAAGCTGTCCAAGTGGTCCAACCCCATTACCGTATGTGTGCCTGTTAGTGGCCCAGGATGATCGAGATAGGCCATAACTTTATCCAAATCGATATTTGCTTCTAATAACACAGCGGTAATAAGGGGCGAGTGAATGCGCTTCGCCGTCAACTCATGATGATCAAAACCAAGGGCTTTCTCGACACTATGGGAAAAGGGCAAATGCCCAATATCATGCAGTATCGATGCAACTCGCAATTCGTTATTATCTGGTTGAAAATGGGCTGCTAATTTCCAAACGCCGACCGTATGTTCAAAACGTGAATGCACAACAGGAGAAACCAATGAACCTGCTCCGTAATGGGACAACAACTTTAACCGTCTTACAGCTTTTAATTGGAATAATTGTTCTTCATGAGGCAATCGGGCTATTTCTGGGTAAAGCGGTTCGGCAAATTCCTTCATTTTGCGCCTCCCTTTTTCTACGTATTTTTATTATACCATTCATTGTTTGCCTATATGGGAATAGCGACTTCTAGTACCATGGTGGACCTTGTTATTTTAACTCTGGCAGTACGAACCGTCTGTCGATCGGGCAAAAAATCGAGAAGCCCGCTGCTTTCCATTAGACTATGCCTCTTCTTTACCGTTTGGTGAATAAAAAATGGTTATAAACATACGAACGCAAATAAACAGCAAAAAACCGGCGTAATAGCCGAGTCCCGTGGCATGTATGATGGTCGCAAAAATAAAAAGAAGGAGAAAAGCGTAGATGATCGCTTCTCTCCCGAATTTACGGTTTAATCCATATTGACCCAGACACTTTTTACTTCCGTATAATTGTCTAATGCATAGCTTCCCATTTCTCGGCCAATCCCCGATTGTTTGTAACCGCCAAACGGGCTGGCTGCATCAAATACATTATAGCAATTCACCCAAATGGTCCCCGCTTTGATTCGGTGGGCAATGTAGTGGGCTTTTTTAATGTCTTGTGTCCAAACACCAGCAGCTAGCCCATAATCCGAATCGTTGGCTTTACCAATTAGGTCATCGACGCTTTCAAACGGCATCGCGGCCACAACCGGTCCAAAAATTTCCTCCTTTGCAATCGTCATGGAATGATCTACGTCAGCAAAAATAGTTGGGGAGACAAAATACCCTTGGTCATATGGAATGGTCCCGCCGGCTAATAGCTCTGCCCCCTCCTCAACGCCACGATCGATATAATTTTTCACGCGCTTTTGTTGCTGAGTCGAAATCAAAGGCCCCATTGTTGTGTGTTCTAACAGCCCATCCCCTTGATTAATTTTCTTTGTTAACGACACTAGGTCAGCAACGACATGATCGTATTGTTTCTTTTGGACATACAATCGACTCCCTGCGCAGCACACCTGGCCTTGGTTGAACATAATTCCCATAAGTGATCCAGGAACGGCCTTCGAAAGATCAGCATCAGGTAAAATGATATTTGGAGACTTGCCACCGAGTTCAAGTGTCACCCTCTTCAAAGATTCACTCGCTTGTTTCATAATTAATTTTCCAACATTTGTAGAGCCTGTAAAAGCGACTTTATCGACAGCTGGGTGATTGACAATTGCTGTTCCTGCCGAATGTCCAAATCCAGGAACAATGTTGACAACCCCTTTTGGAAATCCCGCTTCATTGATCAATTCCCCTAAATACAAGGCAGACAGCGGGGTCTGCTCGGCTGGTTTTAATACAACCGTACAACCTGTAGCAAGGGCGGCACCAAGTTTCCACGCGGCCATCAATAATGGGAAATTCCAAGGAATGATTTGACCAACGACACCAATTGCTTCATGGCGCGTATAATTGAAATAATTCCCTTGCACTGGAATCGTTTGTCCTACTATTTTTGTTGCCCATCCGGCAAAATAACGAAAATGTTCAATCGCTAATGGAACATCCGCATTGGCCGTCTCGCGAATCGGCTTGCCATTATCTAAAGTCTCTAGCTGAGCGAGCTCTTCTTTATGCTCCTCTATTAAATCAGCTAGTTTGTAGATAAGACGACTTCTTTCTGCCGCGCTCATTTTTGACCAAGGCCCTTCATCAAACGCCTTCCGTGCAGCTTTGACCGCAGAATCGATATCCTCTTGTCCTGCTTCTGCCACAATGGCCAATGTGTCACCAGTTGCTGGATTCATCGTCTCAAACGTTTGGCCAGATACGGCATCAACCCATTCTCCATTGATCAATAGTTTCTTTGATCCGCCGTTTAAAAACGACACTAACCTAGTCTTTAAGCTGTTTTCGCCTGTTGGCACTTGTGACATTGTTTTCCCTCCCAGTTAAGCGGTTTCATCAATTGTTAACACAACACGACCGTTAATTTTTCCATTCTCCATTCTTTCAAACACTTCGTTAATTTTATCGAGCGGCTGTGTTTCGATGTTGGTTCGCACTTTCCCTTGTGCTGCAAATTCAATCGATTCTTGCAAGTCTTTGCGCGTCCCTACGATTGAGCCTTTCACGGTTACACCGTTTAGCACCGTATCGAAAATCGGAATGGGCAATTCATCGTTTGGAAGGCCCACAACGACTAATGTCCCTCCTCTTTTAACAGATCCGTAAGCTTGCTCAAATGCTTTTTTTGTGACTGCCACGCTAATAGCTGCTTGAACTCCGCCCACTTTTTCTTTTATTTCTTGAACAGGGTCTACCTGAAGTCCATTGACTGTTAAATCAGCTCCAAGACGTTTTGCTAATTCAAGTTTGTCCTCCATAATATCGACAGCGACGACGTTATAGCCCATTGCTTTTGCGTACTGCAAAGCAACGTGACCCAATCCACCGATTCCATAAATGGCAACCCAGTCACCGGCTTTGGCATCGGCTACTTTTAATGCTTTGTAAGTCGTCACCCCTGCGCAAAAAATAGGGGACACTTCAGCAAAATCAAGATTCTCAGGTATTTTCACTATATAATTGGCAGGCGCCTTACAATACTCTGCATATCCCCCATCCACTGAATAACCTGCATTTAATTGGTCAGGGCATAACGTCTCACGGCCTGTTAAACAATACTCACACTCTCCACATGCAGAGTAAAGCCACGGAATGCCGACCCGATCTCCTACCTTTATCGAAGTGACCCCTTCTCCTATTTCCTCTACAATACCTACTCCCTCATGACCAGGAATAAGAGGAAGCTTTGGCTTTACTGGCCAATCTCCATGAGCGGCATGCAAGTCTGTATGACAAACACCGCAAGCCTTAATTTTGACAAGCACCTCTCCATACTCCACGGTAGGTACCGGAACTTCCTTAATCTCTAATTGTTGATTGAACTGATTAACGACCGCCGCTTTCATCATTCTTCGTTCGCTTGTTTTACTCATGTAAAAACACTCCCCTCATTTTGGTTACCTTTATAAAAGCAAGAACCATGCCAATATAAAAGCGCTTTCTTTTTCAGCAAGTCTCTTCTCTTTGGGCCAAAAAATCGGCTATTTTTAGCCAACTTGACGGACAAAACATGACAATTTTCCGTTAAACCGACTCAAACGGGACTAGCCAAAAAAAGAACCCCTTAAAAAAAGAGTTCTTTGGCTGCTATTCCGTATTTCGTTTTTCATTTAAAAGATATCGAAGTTTTCTCATCGAAATTTGTAGCCGTTTCGCCGCCTCTTTTCGGTTTCCATGGGTGGTTTCTAACGTTTGTAGAACAAGAGCTTTGCCGAGTTGTGACTCCAACTGTTTAAGCTGGGCAAGAACTTCTTCCAAATTTATCACTTCTTTTTTCGAGTAAAAGCTTAAAGCGTCATCCCGCCATTTTTCGATAAAGTTGTCCATCCCCGTCCCCGGCGTTTCGGTATGATCATTAGCTGTTCGCTTCTTTAAAGTGACAGAACGTTGCTTTGCAAAAGGTAGATGATCCGCAGTGATGTTCACATGACCTGAATCGGCAAACGTGACGATCCTTGTAATGTAGTTTGATAATTCTCGAATGTTGCCTGGCCACTCGTAGCTTTGCAACATTTCTAAAGCCCCATCTGAAAAAGAAACTTCCATACTAGGATATCGTTTTAAAAAGTGTTCAATTAATAAGGGAATATCCTCTTTTCTGTCCCTAAGCGGCGGAATTTCTAAATGAACCACGTTTAATCGATAAAATAAATCTTCTCTAAATTTTTTCTGTTGAACGGCTTCTTGAAGGTCTTCGTTCGTTGCAGCAAGCAAGCGGGCGTTTGTGTGTAGCGGTTGCTCTCCACCTACACGCATAAACTCGCGTGTTTCGAGGACACGCAAAAGTTTCACTTGAATCGAAGTGGATGCTTCCGCTATTTCATCCAGAAACAACGTTCCTTTGCTGGCAATTTCAAAAAGACCTTTTCGTTTTTGTGTAGCTCCCGTAAAAGCACCTTTTTCATGTCCAAAAAGTTCACTCTCCAATAAAGACTCAGACAGTGCGCCACAGTTCACTCCAATAAATGATTCATAGCATCGTTGACTCGCTTGGTGTATAAACCGTGCGAACACTTCCTTTCCCGTCCCTGTTTCTCCCCCGATTAACACATTCACATGTTTCCCAGCTACTTTATAAGCCGTTTGAATCACCTGTCTCATGGCCTCATTATGTCCCACAATCAGGCCAACATTTGTCGCCAGATCGAGAATCCGCTGCTCATTAGACGTCCCGTTGGCAACGAGCAAGTCGTCCACTTGTTTTTCTAACAAATCAATATCATCAAAAGGCTTTTCTATGTAATCACTCGCTCCTAGCTTCATTGCCTCGACAGCTGTTTTGATTGTACTGTACCCTGTCATAATGATGACTTTACAGTGTGGTTGTCTCCTTTTAACATGCTTAAGTAATGCAAGTCCATTCGCATCAGGTAACTTTAGATCAATCATTGCCCCTTGGAACTGATGGTGGTCAAAATCAATCGCATCGAATTCCTTCTTACTGTTTACAACACGTACCTTGTACCCTTTTGATGTGAACAAGTGGGAAAGAAAGTTGCCTACCTCCACTTCGTCGTCAATAATTAATATGCTTGTCATATCGTTCCTCCAACCTTATCGCTAGCTGTTGGCAACTTTAATATAAACGTACTTCCTTTATTCCATTTGCTGTGAACTTCAATCGTTCCCCCATGCGATTTGGCAATACCAAAACTTACAGACAGCCCTAGCCCCGTTCCTTCTTTTGACGATTTAGTTGTATGAAAAGGGTGAAAAATTTCTGAGAGCCGTTCTTCTTCAATTCCGATTCCGTTGTCAGTAACCGATAAATGGACTTCATGGAATTGAAACGACGTCTTGATGAGTATTTCCTTCTTTTCCCTCAATGTTTCTTCTAATGCAGCCTTAGCATTTAATAATAAGTTGATAATGATTTGTTCAATCTGCGCTTGGTTCCCTTCAATGAAAGGGATGTCTTTTTGTAATTCTGTTTTGATTATTACTTTTTCTTTTTCCAACTGATACTTTAACAGGTTTAATGTTTCATTCACAGCATCGTTGATGGAACAAGACTCAAACACAAAATCGTCCTGCCTCGAAAAAGTAAGCAAGCTATTAATAATTCGTTTGCAACGATCGCCACAATTTTTTATGTCGGTTAAAAGTGGAAACAACGAATCATGATTGTTCATATTTCTAAGGATAAGCTGTGAATTCCCTAAAATGGCCGTTAACGGGCTGTTCAATTCATGTGCCACTCCTGCTGCCATTTCACCGATAGCCGCTAGCTTGCCAGAATGGATGAGCTGTACTTCCATTTTTCGCTTTTCCGTCACATCTTTGATATAAGCAATCACCCCATACATCACCTGCTCGTTATTGAGAAGGGGGTACGTAGAAAGCTCACAAATGGTTTGATTGCGGAGATGGATTTCCTTATGGCCTGCTTTTTCGGAGTAGAACGTTTCCTTAACAAGTGGCTCACAGTGGGCAACCAAAGCAGAAATATGGGTTAATTCGTGGTTCTGAAGAAACTCATGAACCGCATCATTAAATTGAACCACGTTTCCTTCTTGACCGAAAACAACGATCATATCATCTACTGCTTTAAACGTATCTTCCCACTCTTGTTTCGATCGTAAAACTTGACCATATAATTCGACATTTTCGATACTAACGGCTAAATGATCTGTTAATTGCTCTAAAAACGCTAGGTCGTCAGAGCTCCAGTCTATTTCTTGTTTCCGACCGATACTCAATACGCCAATCCGTTTGTTTTTACTGTAAATGGGTATGACTAAAATGGATTTAAGCTCAAGTACAGCTAAATATGGTTTCTCGTAAAAAGCGTGATTCGTATCCGTTAAACTTTGGAGAACCGTTTGCCTTTTGTCTAATGCTGACCAATAGAGGGACTGGGCCTTTGGAATGGTTGAGCCAATTTCTAACGAATAGTGATCTTCAGGATAAACATGACTTAATCTTAACGTTTCATTTGTTAACATCAAAAAGCTCAGTCGATCAAAGTGAACAAGCAATTTTAGTTTATCAATCATATTAATTAAAATATCATCTAGTGACATATCGACCTTAATGCTTTTCATTACTTCATTTATGATCTCTAATTGAATGTTTTTTTTTTCAGCTGTTCAACTGTTTTCTTTAATTCTGTGTAGTATGTTTTTTTGGATGAATCAACACCTGTTAAACGAGCAATCATCGCTTGTTTATTATCCAACATTAGAAGTCACCACCTATAAAACATGATTTAATACTTGTTTCACTTGCTCAATATCCATGTCACGGGGATTCGTAATCATACACGCATCTTCTAACGCCACTTGGCTTATATGATCAATCATTTCTGTTAACCCGACTTGTTTAAACTTGGTTGGAATCCCAATATCAGAGGATAGTTCTTTAACGGATTGGATCGCAGCATTGCCTGCTTCACGATCGGTCAATCCTCTTGTATCGATCCCTAAGCATGTCGCTATGTCTGAAAATCGTTTAGGTGCTGCGATAAAATTAAAATCCATCACATAGGGCAAAAGAATCGCATTGATCTCTCCATGCGGCAAAGGAAACTTCCCCCCTATTGCATGTGAGATCGCATGTGCTGCCCCTAGGATTGCATTTGAGAAAGCAAGCCCTGCCTGTAAACTAGCCATTGCCATCGCTTCCTTCGCTTCTTTATTTGTTTTCGAGGCAACAGAGGGGCGCAAATATTGAGCACACAAGGTGAGGGCATTTTTCGCTTGGACATCTGTAAGCGGAGTAGCCGCCACACTGACATAGGCTTCAACCGCATGCGTCAATACATCCATCCCCGTTGTAGCAGTGAGGCTGCTGTCTTTCGTGACGAGTGTAAAAGGGTCAATAATGGCGATATCAGGCACCAATGTTTTCGATATGATCGTCATTTTCTTTTTTCGAGTCGAATCCACAATGATGGAAAACTGCGACACCTCAGAGCCAGATCCTGCCGTTGTCATAATCATAATCATCGGGGGAAGGGGTTTTTTAATTTTATCAATCCCTTCATAATCACTAATCGCCCCTCCGTTCGTTGCGAGTATGGCAATCGCTTTCGCTACATCTAACACACTTCCTCCACCAATCCCAATAATCGCGTCACACTCATGTTGAACAAACACTCGGCACCCTTGCTCAACTTCGCGATCTTTCGGGTCTATCGTCACGTCGATAAACGTGGCAAAGGGCAAATGAGACTCTTTGCAAAGATCCATTACTTTTTCTAGCCAGCCGGCATTAGCTACACCATTATCACTAACAATTAATACTTTTCTCGCCCCAAGCCGCACGCAAGCATCCCCCGCTTGCCTTATCGCGTCACTCCCAAAAATAATCTCTGGTGTTACGAATTTATTGATATTCATCCCAATCTCCTTATGGAAGTTCTTATGGAAGTTGATTCTTATAAATTTATAGATGCTGTTCTTAAATTCCTGCTTGTTATTTTTCAAATGCCTGTTTAATTATGTTCCCCTAAAGGGACTATACTCCAATTAACATAACATTAAAAATATTAATGGATGGCGTTATCAAGTTGCAAGAAGTTATTAAAGATACTTATTTAAATTTGAGATCGAGTAAATACAATGCTAATGCTGGTCGACTACTTTTCTAAAGCAGCACTCTTTTGCTTCCTGCCCATCACAAAAAAAGACACCTATTCAGGTGTCTTTGCTTAGCCCGGCAACGTCCTGGCTCCGGGATCTTTTCCTACGGGGATGTTGGACTCGGAGCTTTTCCTAGGATGTTTTCCATGTTGTTTTACGAAAATGATCCCTACGTCTCGCAGGAGGGCATGAGGCTTTTCCAGTGAAGCCTATTCACGTAGTTTTTTATATGAGCTTATC
>NZ_FRBS01000005.1:0-883 GCF_900142675.1 Shouchella rhizosphaerae
CGCCTTAACTTGCGTTCTGGAGCAGGCACTAACCACAGCATCATCACTACCCTTGCTAAAGGACAAAAAGTCGAGTTGCTTAAAAAGCAAGGTGGTTGGTATCAAGTTAAAGCAGGAAACCGTACTGGATGGGTTTCTGCAGACTATTTGAACGTGAGCAACAACCAAGCCAAAACAGAATCAGTTGAGACGGTTATCGACAGAGGGACAACGACAGCACGTCTAAACCTTCGCGTTGATCCGAATACATCGAGCAAAATTATCACAACCTTGAACAACGGCCAACAGCTAGACATCTTAAAGAAACAAGGGAGCTGGTATTATGTTAAAGTCGGCTCACAAACTGGCTGGGTCTCTTCCCAGTACGTCAAGCTAACAGAAGCCAAACCGACTGTCCAAGTCATGGCACGTACGTTCTCTTTCGCACCAATTGCTCCAGAAGTGGAAACAAACGAGGAAGCGAACGAAAGCGTGAACGAAGAAAACGATGTTGCCGACTTAGAAAACAGTCCATCAGAGAAACAACAGCCTATTGATGAAGTTGAAAAAGAAGAAGACAAACAAGACGTTTCACCTGACAAAGAACGAGACACAGACGAACATGCAGAAGAGCCATCAATCGATGAGAACGACACTGTTCCTCACTCAGACGAGGCAAATGACCAAACAGTTGAAGAAGACGACCATGTAGCTGATGAAAATGAGCAAGCTAGCGAAACGACTGACACGGAAAACGACGCTGAAAACGAAGAAAGCAACTTACCAGCATCGGAAGAAGCTCCTTCTGAAGAGAATGACTCTACTGATGAAAGCAGCCTAGAAGAGCCTCAAGAGCCTGAAACCGATCCTAGCACAGACGAACAAGAGCCTGAAACTGACGCTA